>NZ_CP023818.1:1507500-1975000 GCF_002587065.1 Aeromonas sp. CA23 | reverse complement strand
ATGCCAAGCTCGGGAAATGCAGCATGAAACAGATGACCAAATACGACGCCAAACAGGGTGCCGAGTGCCAGGGTGGGAGCAAACACGCCACCGGGCGCACCGGAGCAGAAACAGATCAGGGTCGCCACCAGCCGGATGGAGAAGATGAGAAACAGGGTCGCCATCGCATATTCACCGCCCATCAGATGGGGGATGAGCTCTGTCCCACCGCCGGTCACCGAGGGGGCAAACAGTGACAGCACGCCGAAGGTGCCCGCCACCAGCATGCCGATGGCGACAAAGCGGTGGCGTTTGTTCCGGTGCAGCGCCAGATAAGCATCCTGACAGGCCAGCACCAGCTTGTTGAAGACGAAGCCCAGCACCCCGAAGGTGGCCCCCATGAAGAGGAACAGCCAGAGCGCCTTCAGCGCCGGAGCCTCATAGTGCGGCAGGCTGATCACGGGCGCCTGACCCTTCATGTTCTGCAGCATCAGGGTTGCCATGATGGCAGAGATCCCCACCGCTTTGATGGCCAGGAAGGAGTAGCGAAACTGGGGGCGCATCTCCTCCATCACGAACAGGATCCCCGCCAAGGGGGCATTGAAGGCGGCGGCCAACCCACCCGCAGCCCCGGCAGCCAGCAGGGCATGGCCGTGCTCCTTCGGCAGCCTGAAGATATCCGCCACCATCTTGCCCAGGTTGCCCCCGATCTGCACCGAGGGCCCCTCCCGTCCCAGCACCATGCCTGAGCTCAGGGTGCAGATGCCGCCAAAAAACTTGACCGGCAACACCCGCCACCAGCGCACCGGACGCAGATCATCCATGGCACCCTCGATCTCGGGAATGCCTGAACCGCCCGCTTCAGGGGCAAAGCTGTGGGTGAGGAAGTAGCCGACAAAGCCCAGCAGGGCGCTGAAGCCAAACCCGAGCAGACCGAGCTGCCACCAGGGACGATCGGCCAGCAAGGCTAGCCGCAGCCCGGCCAGCCAGTGCACGCCCGATTCGAACAGGCCACACACCAGACCGGCCAGAGTGCCGACCAGGGCTGCCAGCAAGAGTACCAGCAGCGGCATCTTGTCTTGCTGAACAAGCCGCAGCAAGGCAGGACGTCGCAAGACTAAGCCAGGGGGAGAGGCGAGCGGGTCGGAGGAGGAGAGTTCTTGTTGCACCAACGTATTGCACCATTTGGAAAAACCACATTCGTCTGCAGACAGACGCGGGGATCATCCGGCATGCCGCCTGGCTGCCCAGCACAGGGCCTTTCTGCTATAGTCGGCCCGTTTCATTTAGCACGGGGCAGGCTTGGGGCCCGGATGACGAGAGCGCAAAGCATACTCCACCGCCCCCTCACTGCCGAGCCGCAATCGGCCGCCTGCGCCTGTGTGACGACCAAAATCCCATTAAGGATGATCCATGTCAAAATCAGATCAGCTGTTTGAACAGGCCCGCCAGACCATTCCGGGTGGCGTCAACTCACCGGTCCGCGCCTTCAATGGGGTCGGCGGTACACCCCGCTTCATCGATCACGCCGATGGTGCCTACCTCTATGACGTGGATGGTCAGGCCTACGTGGATTACATCGGCTCCTGGGGACCCATGCTGCTGGGGCACAATCACCCGACCATCAAGGCCGCCGTCATCAAGGCGGTGGAAAAGGGGCTGAGCTACGGCGCGCCGACCGAGATCGAAGTGCTGATGGCCGAGAAGGTGCGCCAGATAGTGCCCTCCATGGAACAGGTGCGTATGGTCAACTCCGGCACGGAGGCGACCATGAGCGCCATCCGTCTGGCCCGTGGCTACACAGGTCGTGACAAGATCGTCAAATTCGAAGGCTGCTACCACGGCCACGCCGACTCCCTGCTGGTCAAGGCAGGCTCAGGCGCCCTGACGCTGGGTCAGCCCAACAGCCCGGGCGTGCCGGCCGATTTCGCCAAGCACACCCTGACCTGCGTGTTCAACGATCTGGATTCGGTGCGCGAAGTCTTCAGCCAGTACGGCAGCGAGATCGCCTGCATCATAGTCGAGCCGGTGGCCGGCAACATGAACTGCATCCCGCCGGTGCCCGGCTTCCTGGAAGGGCTGCGCGCCATCTGTGACGAGGCCGGCGCCCTGCTGATCCTGGACGAGGTGATGACCGGCTTCCGCGTCTCCCTGCGCGGCGCCCAGGGTTACTACAATATCGACCCTGACCTCACCACCCTCGGCAAGATCATAGGGGCCGGCATGCCGGTCGGCGCCTTCGGCGGCAAGAAGAAGGTGATGCAGTACATAGCCCCGACCGGGCCGGTTTATCAGGCAGGCACTCTCTCCGGCAACCCCGTGGCCATGGCCGCCGGCCTCGCCATGCTGGACCTGCTGCTGGAACCGGGTCTGTATGACCAGCTGAACGCCAAAACAGCCCGGGTGGCCGAGGGGCTGAAAGCCGCCGCCGCCAAGCACGGCATCCCGTTTGCCATCAACTACGTGGGCGGCATGTTCGGCTTCTTCTTCACCGACGAGGCCGAGATCACCCGCTACGAGCAGGTGACCCGCTGCGACATGGAACGCTTCAAGCGCTTCTACCATCTGATGCTGGAGGAAGGTGTCTATCTGGCGCCAAGCGCCTACGAGGCAGGCTTCCTGTCGCTGGCGCACGGTGACAAGGAGATTGAACACACCCTGGCCGCCGCCGAGCGCAGCTTTGCCAAGCTGGCGGGTTAATCCCGACCCGGTTTGATGAGAGGGCCCTTCACGGGCCCTTTTTCATTGCCCCATGCCTGGCCCACCCCAGGCCCTGTCACGGTTCTGGTGCAATTCCACAGCGGCCTCCGCCTGTTTGCCACTCTCTGGTGCAACAACTCCTGCCATCTTTGTCATAAAGCGGGCCCACTATTTGCACACCATCAGCAGGAGCCCACTTGACCGAGGTGTGTATGGCAGAGATGAGCCCCATCGATGTGCTGCGGCGCTATCAGGAGTACGAAACCGAACTGAACCCCTTGTTGCTGGGGCTGCTCACCGCCCCCCTCGACTCGCTCAGGGGTTATCCCTTCATACTGGCCATAGGCCAGAGCCATGAGCCTGCGAGGATCCTGCCCCCCGTGCCGGCGCCGCAATCACAGCTGCGCCTGGTGGTGCAGGGTCATGGCCGGGAGCTGACGCTCTGCCTCAATCAGCTGATCGCCTGGCTGATGGGGGACAGAGAACGCCGCCGGGCCATGCCCTGGTTCAAGGCGGTGTACGTGGTGCTCAGCATGGCGCTGTTCCTAATCGTCGCTACCCTGATCTGGCATGGGCTGGAGCAGCTCTACCTGCTGCTGTGCGGGACGCAGCAGAACCGGCTCGGTGCCTTCAGCGCCATCATATTCCTGACCCTGGCGCTGGCGGTGTTCGATCTGGGCAAGACGATTCTGGAGGAGGAGGTGCTGCTGCATAAGGACATCTTCCGCCACAGCGCAGTTCGCCGCACCATCACCCGCTTCATCGCCGCCATCCTGATCGCTGTCTCCATCGAGGGACTCTTGCTGCTGTTCAAGGGATCCCTCGGCCAGAGCGAGCTGCTCTGGCCTGCGGTCGGGGTGATGGGGTGTGCCGTGGGACTGCTGCTGGCACTGGGGCTTTATGTGTTTCTGGGAGCCAAGGCGGAGGCGGCACTGGTGCAGGCTAGCCTGCGACGCCCGCCAGCCGGGGTTGAGGCTGACGCCGCGCCGCCCGCCAGGAGGCGTACATGGTCCAGGAGGTATAGATGACGATGAAGGCCACCAGCCACTTCAGCATCTCCATGTCCATGGATTTGACCAGCATGGCGGCCAGCACTACGCCAATGGGGCCGAAGATGGCCACCGCCAGCACCGCCTTGGCATCGAAGGCTCCCTTGCGGATGAAGGTGCCCGCCGAAAAGACGCTGAGCACGGCGGTGGAGCCCATCATGATGGGGAAGGCCGCCAGCGGATTCATGCCGAGCAGATAGACCAGCGTCATGCAGGGGGCAAACAGACCTATGCCGACGTTCATCAAGACCCCGAAGATGAAGTTGCCGAGCAGGGCAATGCCCAGCTTGTAGCCGGTCAGCCCCATGGCATCGCCGCCGAGGGGGAAGAGCCCCAGCAGGCCCGCGAAGATGAGCCCGGCCACCACCAACAGGGAGACAGCCATCACCAGCCGTATGGTCTGCCGATCAAACGACGCCACATGGCGTGCCCCCCAGGCCGCCCCCACAGCCGCCGCCACCATCATGCTGATGAGGGTGAGCGGATCCACTTTGACCACACCGATGAAGATGAGGGACTGGGTCACGGTCGGCAACACGCACTGACCGTTGAGGGTGCCGGGCAACAGGCGATCATCGATCAGCTTGAACTGCTTGTAACAGGCCGTCTTCACCGCGAAGCTGCCGACGCCCAGGGTATCGAGAAAATTGGCAACAAACCCGATGGCGGCCACGGGCCAGAACGGGGTGGATTCCAGCGACCCCTGTCGCCGTTTTTGCCACCAGGCCTGAACCAGCATGAAGATGAAAACCAGGGCACAGATGATGAATATCAGGCGCAAAAGATTAATTAACATACAGAGTTCTCCAGCAACGGGCGGCGATTCTAAGGCAGTCAAAATAAAAAATCTTGGTCGGGATCAACCATTCACCCCATGCAAACGATTATCTGGAGAAAGTCCTGGCAGGCGCGCTCGAACGGCTCTGCTAATACTTGTCTATGAGGGCCAGCAGGCCTGGGGCCATCGGTGGTAGTCATGGTCATTTCGCGACGACCACAGTCACCGATGGGAAGTAGCCAAAAAGAAGGCCGGCATGCACCGACCTTCTTTTTTTATTGCTGACCGGCCCGTTGTCCGCAATCCGTCTCGTGCAGCCACGGCAAACGGGGCGCGAGCCAGCGGATCAGCGCATCCGACAATCCTGTCAGCAACAAGAGTGGCAGGCAGAGCAGGGTCAGCGACAAGGCCCCCACATAGACGTCCGTCAGCCAGTGGGCGCCGGAGAGAATGCGGGGCGCCGAAAACAGCGGCACCATCAAGAGGGCCGTCACTTTGGCCCGGCGCGGCAGATAGCGCAGGGCGAAGCCGGCGAAGATCATCAGGAACAGGGCATGGTCGCCGGGAAAGCTGTCGCTGGAGGAGTCCTTGGTCGGGATCGCGCTGAGCTGGGTGACACGCAGCGCATCTGGCACCGTCAGAGTCGGACTGGGCCGACTGACCGGCAGCAGATGGCCAAACTGGTTGATAGCCAAGGCTCCCAGCAACATGACGATCCCCATGGCCACCAGGCGGCGGCGACCGGGTTCATGGGAGCGGAAGAAACCAGTCGCGAGGATCAGCCCCATGCAGGCCAGTACCGCCAAATCGAACAGGCGATTGTTGGTCACGGCCACCACATCGGCCCACAGCCGAGACTGGCCCAGCCAGCCGTTGACCAGATGGAAGACGGCGAGATCCCACTGATCCCAAGGACCATGGGCAGGCAGGACACTCCAGCTGATGGCGATCAGGCCCCCCACCAGATAACACGGCACAAACTTGTTCATGCAGACGCTCCTCTCCCCAAAAAAGCGCAGTATTTTAGAACATAAAAATCGTGACGTGAATCACATAAATGTAAGCGGGGGTAACAAGACAAGCCGCCGCAATGACCTCAGCTCGGCCCTGTCACGACCAGCCAGAGGGGGTGTGGTGTGCCATCTTGGCCTGAACCCGGCTTGCGGCTAGTATGAGGGCTCTTATTTAGCGAGATGATGAGGAATATGCGCAGCTACCTTCGCATTATGCTGTTTGCCCTGGGTTTGCTGGCGGGCGTTCAGATACCGGGTCTTATCGACCTCTACTACCAGCGGCTGGATGCGCGTCTGCAACAGGCCAACCTCAGCCTGGTGCCGTTTCAGGGCACGGCGGATCAGCACTTCAACGGCGATCTGACCGCGCTGGTCAACCACTATCGCACCAATCCCGACCCCGTGTTTGCACAGGATGCCGCCAGCCTGCAGCACCTGGTGAGCCAGCAGCAGACGCTGTTGCAGGAGAGTGCCTTCAAGGATCGCCCCTGGTATCAGCAGCTGACGCACCTGCTGCTGCGCGCCGATGCCCAGCTCTGGCAAGACACACTGCAAAACTACAGCTACCTGGTACCGCTCAAGCAATCGGCCATCATCTGTGGCATGTCGATAGGCTTCATCGCCGCCTTGCTGGGGGATCTGCTGCTGAGCCTGCTTCTGCTGCCGTTTCGAAAGCAACAACCGAGAACACGCCATGCCCTGCGCTAGCTGTAACGCATAAGCATCGCTACAGCGACAAAAGTAAAAGGGGCCTGATGGCCCCTTTTTTTACGCTCAGACTGACGCGTTCATACCTCGTAAGGCAATCGTGACTGCGCCACCAGCCGATCGAGCGCCTGTACCACCAGGGGATCGAACTGGCTGCCCGAGCGGGACTGTATGTATTCCATGGTCTGCGCCAGCGACCAGGGCTCCTTGTAGGGTCGCCGGCTGAGCAGGGCATCGAACACATCGACCACAGCCACTATGCGGGCCGACAGCGGGATCGCCTCCCCCGCCAGCTGCTCCGGATAGCCCTTGCCATCGAAATGCTCGTGGTGTCCACGGGCGATCTCGGCCCCCAGCGACAGATAGCTGGTGCCTTCGACCATCTCGCCCGCCTTGTAGAGGATGTTGGCGCCTATGCCCGCATGCTGCTCCATGATGAGCCGCTCATCCGGCTCGAACCGCCCCGGCTTGTGCAGTATGTGGTCAGGGGTACCGACCTTGCCGACGTCGTGCAGTATGCTGGCCATGCCGATCATGTCGACAAAACCGGGGGTCAGCTCATCGGGGTAGGCCCCTGCCTGTTGCATCTCGGCCACTATGGCATCGGACAGCTTCTGCACCCGCAGCACGTGCTCGCCGGTATCCGAGTCGCGAAACTCCGCCAGCGCGGCCAGCGCCACCACGGTCGCCTCCTGGGCGCGCAACAGCTGGTTGTAGAGATAAAGGTTGTCGTATGCAGCCGAAATCCGCTGACAGAACACATCAAGCAGATCGCATTCGAGGGGATCGAGCGGCTGGGTCGGCGTAAAATTGAGCACAAATTCACGGCCGTTCTGGGCGGCGATATAGAGCGCATCCTGCGGGTGTTCGAAGCGGTTGCGGCGGTTGGCGAGCGCACTCATCACAGAGTCGTGCAGAGCCGGAAAGGCGCTCAATGGCACCTCGTCGAGCAGGGATTCATAGTCACCAGTGGCGGCCAGGATCTCCAGCTCCTGGGTGCCCGGCCGGCGTTCGACGCAGATGGCCCCCTCCGTGCCCACATCCAGAATGGCGCTGATTTGCTTGAGCACGCCGGAAGCAAATTCCCGAAGCGAATGAAGGTGATAGAGATCCCCCGCCCCCTCCAGTATCTTGCCTAGCCCCTGCCGGCTCTTGTCGATGGCGCAGAGGGTCTCGTAGGAGCGCAACGAGGCGATCACTGTGGTGTAGAGCTTCTGCACCGTCAGTTCCGTCTTGGTCTTGTAGTCGTTGATATCGTAATCGAGGATCACCCGCTGCTCCGGGGCCTGACCGGGCTGGCCGGTGCGCAGCACTATCCGCACCAGGCTGTTGTGCATCTCGTTGCGGATCTGGTGTACCAGCCGCAGCCCCGCATCTTCCGTCTCCATCACCACATCCAGCAGGATAAGGGCGATGCGCGGGTTGGCCAGCAGCATGCGGGCCGCTTCGGCACCACTGTAGGCATTGAGGAGTTCGAGGGGACGGGATTTGTATTGAATGTTGGAAAGTGCCAGCCGGGTTGCATGATGAATATCCGGTTCATCGTCCACGATCAGTACCTGCCAGGGGTTGATCGCCTTGGTCACCACGACCTCATCATCGTCCAGCTCGATGATGTCGTCATCCAGCCAGATCTCATCCTTGTCTTGGGCACTGCTCATATCGTTCACGCCTCCAGGCGCTGCATGAGTGTATTGACAGTATGTACCATCAGGCAGCGATGGATCACAAGAAGCCGCTGCGTTCAGCCCCTCGTCAACGGCCCTGGAACGCCCGGTTTGCCTGCTTACTCGAAAGGCTCCAGATAGGCCTGAATTGCCTTCTTCAACCACGCCAGCACCTTGCCATGATAGGCGTTTTCCGACAGATAGACGCCATAATCGCGCCATTGCAGGCTGAATTTGTGTTTCAGGGTCAGCAGTTCCCCCTGCCGCAGCTGACTCTGGATCAAGGGGGAAGGGAGCACGGCCCAGCCCAGCCCGTCCAGCACAGCATCCCGCATCAACTCGAAGCTGGAGAGGCCTATGTGCTGGCCGCCGATGGGGAGCAGGCTCTTGACCGAAAATTCATCCACGTAGGAGAGAGTGACCTGGGTATGGCCGGTCAAATCCTGCTGCAACACCCGCTTCAGGCTGGCCAGCGGGTGGCTCGGCGCCACCACCATCAGGGTGCGGATCGGATTGAGCACATCTATGTTGAGGCCACTGCGCTCCTGCTCCTCTGTGATGAGGCCAAAGGCGGCATCGACAAACCCTTCCTCCACCAGGGCGGGCAGCTCGGGGGGCGAGGCCAGCACCAGCGAGATACTGGTGCCTGGAAACTGGCGGCGCAGCGCGCCCAGCAGGTCGCGCCAGACCAGCTCGGGGATGGCATCATCCCGCGCCACCCGCAACGCCACCTCGGCACCGGAGGCATAGTGCTCGCACTTGAGCTTGAGGCTGTTGGCCGCCTGCAACAGCCGCTTGCAGTCATCCAGCACCAGCTCGCCGATCTCGGTCAATCGGCTCTGGTTGGCCCCTCGTTCAAAAAGTTCGACGCCAAGCTCAACTTCCAGTGCCGCGATCGCCGTGCTGACCGCGCTGCGGCTCTTGCCAAGACGGCGCGCCGTGTTGGCGATGGAGCCGCTGCTGGCGGACTCGACAAAGAGTTGTATCTGATAAAGCTTCATGACCGGGGCCGATGACGGAGGATCCTATATTCACATTACCTCGCCCCTCCTCGGCAAGGCAAACCTTCAGCGTCTGAATAGTCGACGCTCAGCGATTGCTGCACCCGGTCTCACTGCGGCTATCATCTCCCTCGTCGCAGCCACAGAAGGAAATTTTATGTTATTCAGTCGCATGCTCTTAGCTCGCATGTTTTTGACGGGCGCTATCCTGACCGAGGTGGCAGGCACCTCCAGCATGGCCCTGATCCCGGAGAACGAGGCCGGATGGCTCAACTATCTGCCGATGTGGATCCTCATCTCTTTCTCATATCTGCTGCTGGCCAAAGCCGCCAAAACAATCTCCATTGGTATTGCGTTTGCACTGTGGGAAGGCTTGGGGATCGGCCTGATCACCCTGGTCTCCATCCTGTTTCTGGGTTACGACATAGGTACCCAGGAGCTGATAGGTCTGGTGCTGGCAATAGTGGGTATTGTTATGGTGACAATGGGTGAAACCCACGATGAGCCGGTTGCCCGCCCACGTGGCACGGCCAGCCTGAGCAAGATAAAGGAGGCCACATGCACCCGTTGATTATCGTGCTCGGCGCGGCCCTGCTGGATATAGGCGCCAACATGGCGATCAACCGCTCGGTGGGTTTCCGCTACAAGGGCTGGGGCTTCCTCGGCATCCTGCTGGTGCTGTGCGCCTTTACCCTGCTCTCGGAAGCCGTGAGCACCGGCAAGATCGACCTGGCGGTCGCCTATGCCACCTGGGGTGCCATCGGCATTCTCGGTACCGCGCTCGGGGGCCTGCTGCTGTTTGGCGAGCGCCTCAAGCCCATCGGCTGGGTCGGCATGGTGGTGATGGCCGTCGCGGTGGCGCTGCTGACCACGGCTTAACTCCCTTTTGCTCACACAATAAAAAAGCCGCCCGGTTCGCCGGGCGGCTTTTTTGCGAATGGTTACGGGCAACCAAGCGGGCTAACGGGCCGTTTCGTACAGCTCCAGCGGCAGACCATCGGGGTCGGCGAAGAAGGTGAAGCGCTTGCCGGTCAGTTCATCCACCCGCACCGGCTCCACCTCGATCTGATGGATCTGCAGATGCCGGATGACGCGGTCGAGCTCGCTGACCCGAAAGGCCAGGTGGCGCAGACCACAGGCCTCCGGCCTCGAGGGACGCGCGGGCGGCGTCGGGAAGCTGAACAGCTCCAGCTGGCTGCCATCGGGCAGGCCCAGATCCAGCTTCCAGGATTGGCGTGCCTCGCGCAGGGTCTCGGCCAGGATGGGCAGCCCCAGCACCTGGTGATAGAAGTGGCGCGAACGGTCATAGTCGCTGGCGATGATGGCCACATGATGGATGGCGTCAAACAACGGGAAAGTCATATGCACTCCAGTCAAACGGGCAGCCAGGGCTGCCCGTTTCATCTATCAGTTGAAGAAGCCGCCGAACCAGTCATCCAGCGCGCTGCGCGGTGAAGGGCTGCCACAGCTCATGGGCTCGGCCAGTCCGGCCAGTTTGGCCGGCACCTGCAGGCTGCCCGGGCAGTCGCTGACCACGCGGGATCCGCTGGCGCGGGAGAAGTTGGCCCAGCTCACCCCTTGCGGCATCTTCAGCGCCAGGCTGTTGACGCCACGCTGGCTCATGTAGCCGCTAAAGAGCTGCAAGGCACCGCTGGCCCCGGTCAGCCCGGCGGACGTGTTGTCGTCACGGCCCACCCAGATGCTGACCAGCTCGTTGTTGTCCAGCCCGGCAAACCAGGAGTCGCGCAGCTCGTTGGTGGTGCCCGTCTTGGCCGCCATGGTGGCGCCGGGGAACTTGGCATTCAATGCGCGGGCCGTGCCCTGGCTCACCGTCTTGGTCATGGCGAACAGGGTCAGCCAGCTGGCCTGCTCGTCGGTGACCCGCTTGGCGGTCTGATCATGCTGATAGAGAGTGCTGCCATCGCTGTTGACCACGGCGCGGATCGCCGACAGCGGCTGGGTCAGCCCCTGGTTGGCGATGGGCAGGTACATCTGGTTCACCTCCATGGGCGACAGGGCCACGGCCCCCAGCACCAGCGACGGATAGGGCTGGATCTCCTGCTCGACCCCCAGCTTGTGCAGGGTATCCACCACCTTGTCCAGCCCCACCTGCAGACCCAGATTGACGGTCGGCACGTTGAGGGAGCTGGCCAGCGCATCCATCAGCGGCACGCTCTGGCGGAACTTGCGATCGTAGTTCTGCGGCGTCCAGATCTGGCCATCCTTGCCACGGATGCGGATCGGCTGATCTTTCAGCGGGGTTGCCAGGGTCAGGCCGTTGGAGAGGCCGGTCAGGTAGACTGCCGGCTTGACCAGGGAGCCTATCTGGCGACGGGCATCCAGCGCCCGGTTGAAGCCGGCGTAGCGGGGATCCCGTCCCCCCACCAGCGCAACCACTTCGCCCTTGTGCCAGTCGGAGACCACCATGGCCGCCTCCAGCTTCTTCTTGCCGCGCTGCTTCTCGATGAGCGTCAGACCCGATGCCACCGCCTGTTCGGCGGCGTGCTGGGCGATGGGATCCAGGCTGGTGAAGATCTTGAGGCCGGACTGCTTGAGCAGATCGGCGCCGAAACGGCTCTGGATCTCGCGCTTGAGCAGGCCCATGAAGGCCGGGGTGCGACCATAGCTCATCTGGCCACGGGTGATGATGCCGAGCGGCTGCTTGCTGGCGAGTTCGTACTCGGCCGGTTGCAGGCTGCCGTGATCCATCAGCAGCTTGAGCACCAGGTCACGCCGGGTCTTGGCCCGCTCGGGGAAGCGCCAGGGATCGTAATAGGAAGGTCCCTTCACCAGCCCCACCAGCAACGCCACCTGATCTATGTCCAGCTCGTTGACCGGAATGCCGAAGTAGAAATAGGAGGCGAGCCCGAAACCGTACACCCCTTGCGAGAAGTTCTGCCCCAGATAGACCTCGTTGAGGTAGGCCTCCAGGATCTCGTCCTTGCTGTAGCGATAGTCGATCAGCACCGCCATGTAGGCTTCCTGCGCCTTGCGCCACAGGCTGCGCTCGCGGGTCAGGAAGAAGTTCTTGGCCAGCTGCTGAGTGAGGGTACTGCCCCCCTGCACGGTGCGACCGGCCAGCACGTTGGCCGCCATGGCGCGCAATATGGCCACCGGCGAGACGCCGCCGTGCTGGTAGAAGTCGCGATCTTCGGTGGTGAGCAGGGTCACCAGCAGGCTGTCGGGCACCTCGGCGATGCGCACCAACAGGCGATCCTCCCGATCCTCGGTGTTGAGGCGGTCGAGCAGCACAGGGTCCATCTGGGCGTAGCCGAGCTGGCGCTGGTTCTCCAGCGACTGGATCCCCTCCAGCCGCGCGCCGTTGAAGGTGAGGCGCAGGCCGCGGGCACCGTCGGCGCCATAGTGGAAGGCGAACGGGCGGCGAATAAGCTCGATGCGGTTGCCGTTGATCGCATACTCGCCCGGCGTGTGAGGCTGGCGCACCTGCTTGTAGCTCAGCATGTTGAGCTCACGCAGCATCTGGGTCTGGGAGAGGCGCTGGCTGGGGTAGAGCTCCAGCGGACGGCTGTAGACCATCACCGGCAGTTGCCACTTCTCGCCATCGAAGCGCTCGCGCACCTTGGTATCCAGGTAGATGCCAAACACCACCATGAAGGCGGCCACCACCAGGGAGAGCTTGAAGCCAAGCCAGAACAGCTTGCGCCAGATGGTGCGTTTGGGCGCCACCTTCTTGGGTGCGCGCTTGCGTCGTTGCGTTGCCATGAATCCTCTTTGCTATTCGTTATGTCGCCATCGAGGGCGTAGTCATTATCTCATTGGTCTTGGCGAGCGCCGCAGGCCGATTAACCCCGCAGCGCCCTAGTCGAACGGCCGTGATCCACAGGTTCACTCAGGCTGCGCCAATCACAGCTAGATGCCCATCTTCTTCTTGGTCACCTTGGTCGGCATCGCCTCCAGCGGATTGTCCGGCCAGTAGTGACGGGGATAACGCCCCTTCATCTCTTTTTTTACCAGCTCGTAGGAACCGGCCCAGAAGGCGGCAAGATCGGCGGTGATCTGCAGCGGCCTCTGGGCCGGCGAGAGCAGCTCCACCACCAGCGCCACCCGGCCGTCGGCCACGCAGGGGGTCGTGCCTTGCCCGAACATCTCCTGAATGCGCACCGGGATCACAGGAGCCTGACCCGGCTGATAGCGAATGCGCACCCGGCTGCCGGTCGGCGCCGTGAAGTGGCTCGGCAGCGCCTCGTCCAGCCGTCTGGGCAGCGGCCAGGGCAGGGATTGACGCAGGATGTCGTTGAGGTTGAGCCGCTTCAGCTGCTCCAGCCGGGTCATGCCGCTCAGGGCAGGCAACAACCACTCTTCCAGCCGGTCCAGCAGGCTTTCGTCGTCCATGGCGGGCCAGCCGTCATCCGGCAACCAGTCACGGGCGCAGCGCAGACGGGCCAGCAGCCCTTCGCTCTGTTCATCCCAGGGCAGCACATGCAACCCCTTGCGGCGGATCCCCTGCAGCAGGCAACGCCCCTTCTGCTCATCGGAGAGCTCGGTCAGCGGCCGCTGGCTCAGCACCAGCTCGCCGATCACCTGCTGGCGCTCGGCCCGCACCCGCTCCTCCCGTTCGTCCCAGTCGAACCACTGGCGCTCGCTCACCAGCTCCGGCAACTGACGCGCCAGCTCGTCCAGCTCCACCGGCTCGGCGATGAAGATGCGGCTGCCACGATCGTTCTGCCCCATCTCGATGGCGATCAGGGCCCCTTGTCCCTGGCATGGGTGACCTTCTACCAGATCGCAGCTCACCCCACCACTGAGTTGATAGCGGCTACCGCTGCGCAACTTGCCGATCCTGTCCGGCCAGGCGAGGGCGCACAGCAGTCCCAGCCACTGCCCCTGTGCCTGACGTTGTGACGCGCCAGACCTGACACCGAGGCGCTCGAACCAGCGGGCCGCCCCCTGCCGCAGAGCGCCAAGCCGGCGGTGAAACAGCACACAGAGGCGTTCAGATCCTCGCAGATCTTCTTCCAGCAGCGCCACCAGGAAAGCGGCATCGGCGACAATCCCTGTCAGACCCTCGGCCTCCAGCGCGCGGGCCCGCAGCAGCATGCGCGCCAGCCGGGGATGTGTGCCAAAGGCCGCCATGGCACGGCCGGCGGGGGTAAGTTGTTGCTCACCTTCGGGCGTCATGGCGCCCAGGCTGACCAGCAGCCGCTGGGCGCTGGCCACGGCGGCGGCGGGGGGCATGTCCAGCAGTGGCAAGCTCTCCACCCTGGCGCCCCACTGGGCGGCGTCCAGCAGCAGGCCGGTCAGCTCCTGGGTCAGTATGTCCGGCGGGCTCTGCTCGGCGAGACGCTCCTGCACCTCGCCGCTCCAGAGCCGGTAGCAGACGCCGGGGCCGAGCCGGCCGGCGCGGCCTGCCCGCTGGGTGGCGGAAGCCCTGGCGATCTGGCGGGTCTCCAGCCGGGTGACGCCGCTTTTCAGATCAAAGCTGGCGCGCCGCTCCAGTCCGCTGTCGATGACCATGCGTATGCCCTCTATGGTGAGGGAGGTCTCTGCCACATTGGTGGTGAGTACCAGCTTACGGCGGCCCGCAGGTGCCGGCTCGATGGCGGCCTGCTGCGCCGCCATGTCGAGACGGCCATAGAGCGGTGCGAGGCGCACGTCATCCGGCAGCAGTCCCTCCAGCCACTGGGCAAGCCGCTCTATCTCCCCCTGCCCCGGCAGGAACACCAGGGCGCTGCCGGCACCGCTGGCCAGCGCCTCCAGCACGACGGCGCCGACTTGCGGCTCCAGCCACTGCTGGCGATTGATGGGGCGATAGTGATAGTCGATGGGAAAGCCGCGCCCCTCGGAACGAATGACGGGGGCATAGGGCAACAGGCTCTCCAGCGCCATGCCATCCAGGGTGGCGGACATGATCAGCAGCTTGAGATCGTCCCGCAGCCCCTGCTGGCTCTCGATGGCAAAGGCCAGAGCGGTATCGGCGTGCAGGCTGCGCTCGTGGAACTCATCGAAGATGACGAGCGACACGCCCGCCAGCTCGGGATCCTGCTGCAGCATCCGGGTCAGCACCCCCTCGGTGACGATCTCGAGTCGGGTCCGGGCACTGGTGCGACTCTCGCCCCTTACCCGCAGGCCGATGCGCTCGCCCACTTGCTCCCCCAGCTGACGAGCCAGAAAGCCGGCTATGTTGCGCGCCGCCAGACGACGAGGCTCCAGCATGATGATGCGACCGGGCAGCCGGTTCTGGCGGACCAGTTCCAGCGGCAGCAGGGTCGACTTGCCCGCGCCGGGCGGCGCCTGCAGGATCACGCTGGCATGGCTGTCGATGGCGGCAAACAGCGCCGGCAACACGGACACTATGGGGAGTTGGGACAAAGCGACGAGCACCTTCTGTGATGACCTTAAAAACGGCGCCCATTCTGCCATAGCATCCGCCACCACCGTGAGCAGATGTCGCCAGCGAGACATGACCACCACGGCTGCCATAGAATGGGGGCCATGTCATGAGCGTAAAAAGGCACACTCCCCAGAAATGGCCAAACTCTTCTTTGCCCTGCCCCTGCACCGGCTCGCCCCCGAGCTGATCGACTGGCGTGACCAGCGCCCCTGGCCGGGCCAGCCGGTCCCCGAAGCCAACCTCCACCTGACGCTGGCCTTTCTCGGTGAAGCAGATCAGGTCACCACTGCCCGCCTGATGGCCGCCGCCGAGCGGCAGCACTGTCCGCCGCTGACCATCAGGCTGGATGAGACCGGCTGGTTCAGCCGTGCCAAGGCGGCCTGGGTGGGACCGGGTGACTGGCCGAACGAGCTGAACGTGCTGGCCAGGGCGCTGCGCCGCCACGGCGAGAAGCTGGGGCTTGGCAACGGCGAGCAGGGCTATCGCCCCCACGTCACCCTGTCGCGCAAGGCGGGCGAGGCACCCGACACCTTGCCGGCGCCGGATTTTTTGCTGCAAGCGGATCACTTCTGCCTCTATCAATCCATTGCCACCCCGGACGGGGTTCGCTATGAGCCGCTCGCCTGCTGGCCCCTACGCGCCAGAGAGAAGATGGCGTCGTGACAGTCGATCGGCCTCGCTTCCTGCCTATAAAAGAGAGAACAGCACCATGATTTTCGATCCCCCCCTGCAATCCGGGCAGCTCATCTCCCGCTACAAGCGCTTCCTGACCGACGTGCTGCTCGACAATGGCGAGCAGATCACCATCCACTGCGCCAATACCGGCGCCATGACCGGCTGCGCCGAACCGGGCACCCGGGTCTGGTACTCCACCTCCGACAACCCCAAGCGCAAGCTGCCCCACAGCTGGGAAATCGCCGAGAGCCCGGCGGGGCACTTCATCTGCGTCAACACGGCGCGCGCCAACCAGATAGCCCGCGAGCTGATCGAACAGGGAGCGCTGGCCCCGCTCGCCGGCTACGCCAGGCTGCGCACAGAAGTGAAATACGGCGAAGAGAACAGTCGCATCGACCTGCTGCTGGAGGATGACCACAGGCCCTCATGCTACATAGAGGTGAAATCCGTGACCCTGCTCGATGAGCGCGAGCAAGCCGGCATGGGCTACTTTCCCGATGCGGTCACCAGCCGAGGCGCCAAGCATTTGCGTGAATTGATGGCCATGAAGGCGGCAGGGCACAGAGCCGTGCTGCTATTTATGGTTTTGCACTCTGGAATAGTGAGAATGCGCCCTGCAGCACACATAGATCCGCACTATAGTCTGCTTATTGAGCAAGCAATTGCGGCAGGGGTTGAAATTTTATGCTATCGACCCCATGTTGGGGTGCAGAGCATGGTGGCCCAAGATTTTATCCCGTTTGAATCTTGTCACCTGCTACCCGAGGGCAGCGAATAAATGTTGGGATGGGTAACATAATTGGTACGGCTTGTTTGCCTACGCGTTACCCTTCTGCTATAGATGTCGCCCTCAATTTATGGATGGCACGGGTAGCGTGCTGAATTAGGAGACAGGGCATGCCAACAGGCGAAAACAGGAAATCTCTGGGCCCCCTGGCCATTGCGGGTGTGGCGCCTTACCAGGAAAAACCGGGTGAGGAGTACATGAATGACCAACAAAAGGCACATTTTCGCAAGATCCTGGGAGCCTGGCGCAACCAACTGATGCAGGAAGTTGACCGCACCGTTGACCACATGAAGGATGAGGCAGCCAACTTTCCGGATCCCGTGGATCGCGCCGCGCAAGAAGAAGAGTTCGCTCTCGAATTGCGTACCCGCGACCGTGAACGCAAGCTGATCAAGAAGATCGAGAAGACCTTGGTGCTGCTTGAAGACGATGACTTCGGTTACTGCGAGCATTGCGGTATCGAGATCGGTATCCGTCGTCTGGAAGCCCGTCCGACAGCCGACCTCTGTGTCGACTGCAAGACACTCGCTGAAATCAAGGAAAAACAGATGGCCGGTTGATACCGACCACTGGCATAACTGAAAAAAGGGAGCTTGCGAGCTCCCTTTTTTATTGAGCTTTTGGTCTGGGCGTCCCAGAATGCAGCCTCAATAAATCGCTTGCCCTGATTGCCATGCCCGTGAATACAGTCCCGTCACCCCAGACTCGCCCCTATACAGGTCGCTTTGCCCCCTCCCCGTCAGGCCCGCTCCATTTTGGCTCCCTGATTGCGGCGCTCGGCAGTTTCTTGCAGGCCAGGGCGCAACAGGGGCGCTGGCTGGTGCGGATCGAAGACATAGATCCGCCGCGGGAGATGGCCGGTGCCGCCCCGCTCATACTGCAGACATTGGCGGCCCATGGCCTGGAGTGGGATGGGGAAGTGATGTACCAGAGCCGGCGTCATGGTCGTTATGACGAGATCATCGGGCAGCTCTATCAGGCTGGCGATCTCTACTGGTGCCGCTGTACCCGGCGCGAGATCATGGCGGGCGGCGGCTTGTACCTCGGCCACTGTCGTGAGCTTGGTCTCGGGGCCGAGGGATGCGCCGCCCGGCTGCGCCAGCACCATCCGGTCTACCATTTCGAGGATGGGTTGCAGGGCCGCATTGCGGTTCCTGCGGCGCTGGCCGAAGAGGACTTCATCATACGCCGCCGGGATGGCCTCTACGCCTATAACCTGGCGGTGGTGGTGGACGACATGGACAGCGGCATCACAGAGATAGTGCGCGGTGCCGATCTGCTGGAGCCCACGGTGCGCCAGGTTGCCCTCTACCAGACGCTGGGGGCCAGCGTACCCGCCTGGGTGCACCTGCCACTGGCGGTGCTGGCGGATGGCCACAAGCTGTCCAAGCAGAACCATGCGCCGGCACTGGCGCTGGACGAGGTCAGGCCGGCCCTGTGGCAGGCGCTGCACTTTCTCGGCCAGTGCCCGCCCCCCGAGCTGATGGCGAGCCGCATTGACGAGATCATCGGCTGGGGCATTGCCCACTGGCGGCTCGACCGGGTTCCAGCCAGAGAGAAGATCAGCCTGGAACAGGGAACACCGGGCTTTGCATTGGGTCAGGCCTGAGCGCGCTGACATGGACAACACAGTTTTTTGGTTAGCCAAGCCTGAACTTTTTGAATGAACCACATCGTTTTTCATTTGGTCAGGCCTGAGCTATGATAGGCCGCTATTTTTTGGCCTCCCGTCAATTTGAAGTCATGAAGAGGTGTACCATTTTTTCCCAGATCGCAAACTTTTGCCGCAAGGTGCTCGGCAAGGAAGACGGCGAGCAGTCGGTGGAGTCTCCCATCCCGGCCCACGTAACCGGGCAACGCCGTACCTTAAGCCGTGACCAGCACCCCATCTCGCGCAAAGAGATCAGCGAGAATGCGCTCAAGGTGCTCTATCGCCTGAACAAGGGTGGCTATGATGCCTACCTGGTCGGCGGGGGTGTCCGGGATCTGCTGCTCGGGAAGACGCCAAAGGATTTCGACATCGCTACCAACGCGACGCCGGAGCAGATCAAGGCTCTGTTCAGCAACTGCCGCCTGATCGGCCGCCGCTTCCGCCTGGCCCACATCGTCTTTGGTCGTGACGTGATCGAAGTGGCCACCTTCCGGGGTCACCACCATCAGGTCAATACCAGCAAGCATGTGTCGGCCCAGTCTGATGAAGGCATGCTGCTGCGCGACAACGTCTACGGCACCATAGAAGAGGATGCCGAGCGTCGCGACTTCACCGTCAACGCCCTCTATTACAGTGCCAGGGATTTCACCCTGCACGATTTCGAGGGCGGCATCGAGGACCTCGCCCAGCGCAAGCTGGAGCTGATCGGCGACCCCGAGACCCGCTATCGCGAGGATCCGGTGCGCATGCTGCGCGCCGTGCGTTTCGCCGCCAAGCTGGACATGACCATAAGCCCGCGCAGCGCCGCCCCCATCAAAGAGCTGGCATCCCTGCTTCAGGACATCCCCGCCGCCCGCCTGTTTGAGGAGACCCTCAAGCTGTTCCTGGCTGGCGATGGCCTGGCGACCTACAAGCTGATGCGCGAATACGGGCTGTTCCAGCCGCTGTTCCCGCAGGTGGCCGCCCTGTTCACACCCCACGGCACCTCGCCGTTCGAGCAGTTCATCGAACTGGCGCTGCTCGATACCGACACCCGGGTACGGGCCGACAAGCGAGTCACCCCGGCCTTCCTCTACGCCACCCTGCTGTGGGGCTGTGTCGAAGCCCGCGCCCGCGTGCTGGAAAACGAGAGCGGCCTGCCCTGGCACGACGCCTTCATGCTGGCCATCAACGAGGTGCTGGACAATCAGGTGCGGATCATCGCCGTACCGCGCCGGTTCACCACGGATGTACGCGACATCTGGGCACTGCAACAGCGACTGACCCGCCGTCAGGGTCGTCACCCCGAGCGGGCCATGGAGCACCCGAAATTCCGCGCCGCCTACGACTTCCTGTTGCTGCGCAACCGGGTCGAGCGCGGCCTCGGCGAGCTCGCCAGCTGGTGGGAACGCTATGTGGAATCCAATCCGGACGTGCGCCCGCAACTGCAACGGGAAGCGACCCGGGGCGGTGAACGCGCACCTGCGACCGACGAAAAGCGCAGCGGTAACAGCAACAGCCGCAACCGTCGTCGCCCCCGTCGTCGCAAGCCGAAAGCGGCCGAGTAATGACCGAGGTCTTCGTTGCCATCGGCTCCAATCTGGCTGATCCGCTCGGCCAGGCCCGCCGCGCCGTGGTCGCACTGGCGGCGCTGCCGGAGTCCGAGTTGCAACAGGCCTCCTCGTTTTACAGCAGTCGCCCCATGGGCCCTGCGGATCAGCCGGACTACGTCAATGCCGTGGTACGGCTGGACACCCGGCTCGGCCCCCTGGCCTTGCTGGATCAACTGCAAAAAATCGAGCTGGAACAGGGACGTGTGCGCAAGGATGAACGTTGGGGCCCCAGAACCCTGGATCTCGATCTGCTGCTCTATGGCGATCGGATCATCAGGCATGAGCGCCTCGTCGTTCCCCATTACGGCATGAAGGAGCGGGAGTTCGTGCTGCTGCCCTTTGCCGAGATTGCGCCCGCTCTGGTGCTGCCCTGCGGCACCCCGCTCGCACAACTGGTTGCCCGCTGCCCGCACAATGATCTTGCCATCATTGCCCCCGTGGCAGCACTTGGGGAACCCTGATGAGCAGAGCCATCGACGCCCTTGTGATCCTCACGGACACACGCGGCGAGTAGGAGCAACGTTATGAGCAAGATCACCACCGCCAGCCTGCTGAAGATGAAGCAGGAAGGGCAACGCATCACCGCCATCACCGCCTATGATGCCAGCTTCGCCAAGCTGTTCGACGACGAGGGCGCCCACGTGCTGCTCATCGGCGATTCGCTGGGCATGGTGTTGCAAGGGGGCCAGGACACGCTGGCGGTCAGCATGGATGAGATGGTCTATCACACCCGTTGTGTGGTGCGCGGCACCACCAATGCGCTGGTGGTGACCGACATGCCGTTCATGAGCTATGCCACCCCGGATCAGACCTACCAGAACGCAGCCCGGCTGATGGCCGCCGGTGCCCGCATGGTGAAGATGGAAGGGGGCGACTGGCTGTGTGACAGCATTCGCCACCTGACTCGCAATGGCGTGCCTGTCTGTGGCCACCTCGGCCTCACCCCGCAATCCGTCCATGTGTTTGGCGGCTTCAAGGTGCAGGGGCGCGACGAGTTCCAGGCCCAGGAGATCTACCGCCAGGCGCTCTGCCTGCAGGAAGCCGGCATCCAGATGCTGGTGCTCGAGTGCGTGCCGGTCGCCCTGGCCGAGCGCATCACCAAGGCGCTGCGCATCCCGGTGATCGGCATAGGTGCCGGTCCCGCCACCGATGGCCAGATCCTGGTGATGCACGATGCCTTCGGTATCACCTCGGGTTACGTGCCCAAGTTCACCAAGAACTTCCTGGCCGAAACCGGCGACATGCATGCCGCCATCCGGCTCTATGTGCAGCAGGTGAGCGAGGGCACCTTCCCCGGCCCCGAACACTGCTTCAACTGATCCGGCGGTATGGATGAGAGCGGGGGCACAGGCCCCCGTTTCGCCATCCCTTTCCCGCCGATGCAACCCCTTTCCTCTGTTTGATATTTCCGAAGGTGAACTGCCGATGTTGGTCGTTAACAATCCTGCCGCTCTGCGTGAACAGATCGGCCAATGGCGCCGTGAAGGGCGTGCCATCGCATTCGTGCCCACCATGGGCAACCTGCATCAGGGACACCTGACCCTGGTGAAAGAGGCGCACAGCCACGCCGAGAAGGTGGTGGTCAGCATCTTCGTCAACCCCATGCAGTTCGACAAGGCGGAGGATCTCGTCAACTATCCGCGCACCCTGGAGCAGGATTGCGCCGCGCTGGAGAGCGCCGGCGTGGATCTGGTGTTCACCCCGACCCCGGAGATCATGTATCCGCAGGGGCTGGCCAGCCAGACCTTCGTCGAGGTGCCGGGTCTCTCCGGTCTGCTGGAAGGGGCGCTGCGTCCGGGCCACTTCCGCGGTGTCAGCACAGTCGTCACCAAGCTGTTCAACCTGGTGCAGCCTGACGTGGCCTGCTTCGGCCAGAAGGATTACCAGCAGCTGGCGCTCATTCGCAAGATGGTGGCCGACATGGCCATGCCCATCGAGATCGTTGGCGTGCCCACGGTGCGGGCCGAGGACGGGCTGGCGCTGTCATCGCGCAACGGCTATCTGACCGCGGCCGAGCGGGCGCTGGCCCCCGAGCTGGCAAGCACCATGAACTGGATCGCCGGAGAGATTGAAGCGGGGGATCACCACCTGCCCTCCCTGGTGGCGCAGGCCAGCCAGCGCCTCGACAACGCCGGTTTTCGCACCGATGCCATCGACATCGTCGATGCCGTGACCCTGGAATCCGCCACCGAGCAGAGCCAGCAACTGGTGATCCTGATGGCGGCCTATCTCGGCAAGGCCCGCCTCATCGACAACCGAGTGGTCACGCTTCAGCAAGCCTGAATCAGCCACAACCAGGAGAGTCTCATGTCCAAGAAGGTTTATTGCATCGCCCAGTTCCTGCCCAAGCCCGGTCAGGAACAGGCCCTGTTTCAGGTGCTGCAGGCCCTCGAGCCCAATACCCTGCGCGAAGATGGCTGTCTGCAGTATCGGGTGACCCGCCACATCGCCAGTCCGTTTGCCGAAGGGGAGAGCTTCCCCATCGTCTTCAACGAGATCTGGCAAGATATGGCCAGCTTCGAAGCCCACTGCCAGCGCGCGGAAATCAAAGCCTTCTTCGAACGTTACTGCCTGGCCGATGAGGGTCTGGCCGCCAAGTGGAACGTCTGTGTCTATAGCGACGAACCCGAGCAGTACGACGCCCCCGTAAAGAAGTAATTCCCCTGATTGCCAGCGGACGCCCCTTTGGGCGTCCGCTGCTTTTTCACGCCTGCAATCTGGCGTTTTCCCTTGCGACCCTGCTCGCACCCTCTGCTCTCTCTGTCCACAATCGGCCCTGATGGCCGCTACAGGTGTTTATTTATGTTTACCTTGTTTGCTTCGTTGCTCTTCTGTTTGCTCTGTTTCGCCCTGACCCGGCTGCCCGCCGGGGTGCCGCTGTCGCGCAAGGTGCTCGCCGGTCTGGTGCTGGGGGGGCTGTTTGGCCTCGGTCTGCAACTGGGCTGGGGCGCCGATGATGCCGGTGTCCAGCAGACCCTGGAGTGGGTCAATATCGTCGGTGGCGGCTATGTCAGCCTGCTCAAGGTGGTGATGATGCCGCTGGTATTCACCTCCATTCTCTCCGCCATCAACAAGCTGGAGCAGGCCCAGTCTCTCGGCAAGATCAGCGCCCTGCTGATTGGCGCCATGCTGACCCTGGTGATGATTGCCGGTCTGGTGGGGATGACCATCACCCACCTGAGCGGCCTCACCGCCGAGGGGTTGCTGAGCCACGGCAGCGACAGCGCAGCCCTGCAACAGAGCATGAGCACCATCGACAGCGCCCAGACCCTGCCCGCCCTGCTGCTCTCGCTGGTCCCCACCAACTTTGCCGCCGACATGGCGGGTAGCCGCGCCCTCTCTGTGATCGGGGTAGTGATCTTCACCGTGCTGGCCGGGGTTGCCCTGCTGCAGATGAAGGCGGAACACCCGCAGGCCGGTGCCCGCGCCGCCGTGGCCATAGATACCCTGCAGTTGTGGGTGATGAAGATGGTGCGGGTGGTGATTGCGCTCACCCCTTATGGCGTGATGGCGCTCATCGCCCGGGTGGTGGCCCACTATCCCCTGAGCGAGATCCTCAATCTGCTCGGCTTTATTCTGGTCTGCTACGTCGCCATTCTCGCGATGTTTGCGGTGCACATGGTGATCCTGCTGCTGATCGGCCAGAACCCGCTGCACTATCTGCGGGAAGTGTGGGGCCTGCTCACCTTCGCCTTTATCTCCCGCAGCAGCGCCGCCTCCATCCCCCTCAGCATCGAGACCCAGCAGCGCCTTGGCGTGCCCAGCAGCATAGCCAACTTTGCCGCATCGTTTGGTGCCAATCTGGGTCAGAATGGCTGTGCCGGCATCTATCCGGCCATGATGGTGGCAATGATTGCCCCCATGCTCGGCATCAATCCGTTTGATCCCCTGTTCTTGCTGACCCTGCTGCCGGTGATTGCGCTCGGCTCCATCGGGGTGGCGGGCGTCGGCGGTGGTGGCACCTTCGCCGCGCTGATCGTGCTCTCCACCCTCAACTTCCCCATCGCGCTGGTGGGGGTGATGATCGCCATAGAGCCGCTGGTGGACATGGGCCGTACCGCCCTCAACGTCAATGGCTCCATCATGGCGGCTATGATTACCAAGCGCTTGCTGGGCAAACAACAGCTGGCCAAAGTGGAGACGGTGCAGACGCGGGAACAGCCGCAGGCCGCCAGCTAACCCTGTAGACCACGCCATATGAGAGAAGCCCGCAATGGCGGGCTTCTTCTTTTCAGCGGTTCTGCCCCTGTTGGCAGGGCGCGTTTACTCGGCCGTGACGGGGTAACCGGCGCCTTTCCAGGCGAAGATGCCGCCCGGTACCCGATAGACCTGCTGATAGCCCTGGGTCACGGCCCAGGCGGCGGCGTTGTGGCTGCGGCCGCACTTGACGAAACCGCAGTAAATCACCACAGGGCGGGTCTTGTCGTCCCCCAGCAACGTCTGGAACTGTTCAGGCGTGCCGCTCCCCTCCACGATCTGGCTCCAGTTGTCGCCTGACTTGGCCTCTTTCACGAAGACGAAGTTCTTGGCCCCCGGGATGTGCTCCTTCTTGAAGGCGTCCTCATAGGGCATGGTGTCGATGATCACCAGCTCCTCCCCCTTGTCCATCCGGGTCTTCAGCTCGGCCACGGTCAACAGCTGATAACCCCCCTGCTGGGCCTCCTGGGCAAGCTGCACCGCCGCCTGCTCCAGCTTGGTCTCCTGCTCGAACTGATTGTCACCGCAGCCACTCAGGGCAAAGCTGGCGGCGATCAGCGAGGCAACCAGGGTGCGGGATCGCAATCTCATCATGTCACTACTCCTTGCTAACGATTGAAACGGGGCGGGAGCGTCGCAGCAGGGCGCCCGCGAGCGTCAGTAGCAGCAGATCCCGCACTATGGCCTGTGGCAGCGAGCCGAGATCGGCACGGCCCAGACAGCCACAAGCGATGTCGAGCCCGATGGCGACGCCATAGCCCAACACAGGAATAAACAGGGCCAGCAGCGCCATCACCAGCCAGAGCCCCCAGCGCAAGTTGGCGATCACCGCCACTCCCGCGCAGAGCTCAAGCGCGATCAGCCCCCAGGCAACTGCCGGGATCAGCGACGACCAGATCAGGCCGAAGGCACCGATCTGCTCGACGAACAACGCGGGGGATGCCAGCTTGAAAGCCGCCGAGGCCACGAAGAATCCCCCCAGGGCCAGGTTGGCCAGCATGCGCAAATACGCGGGCATGGGCTACCTCTTTATAGAGAGAGATAGATTCTAACCCTTCCCGACTGAGTCGCAATGAGTTCGACGGCGGCTCACGCCACTGTTTTCATTTTTTGCAAGGCAACGCAGAAATAAACGGGGCGCCCGCATGGACGCCCCGTTTTGAGTAGGACTCAGTGCCGCAGCCCGGTGCCGCGGGAGATGAGCCACCAGGCCAGACCGTAGAGGGCCACGATGAAGCCGATGATGATGAGGTAGGCGGTGCCGAGCGGCACGTCCGAGATGCCGAGGAAGCCGTAGCGAAACGCGTTCACCATGTAGATGATGGGGTTCACCTGGGAGACCCCCTGCCAGAAGGGGGGCAGCAGGCTGATGGAGTAGAAGACCCCGCCCAGATAGGTGAGCGGCGTCAGCACGAAGGTGGGAATGATGCTGATGTCGTCGAAGGTCTTGGCAAACACGGCGTTGATCAGGCCCCCCAGCGAGAAGAGGATGGCGGTCAGCAGCACGGTGAAGCAGACGCTGAACAGGTGGTGGATCTGCAGCGGCACGAAGAACAGCGACACCAGGGTGACAATGAGGCCAACGCAGAGGCCGCGCGCCACGCCGCCACCCACGTAACCGGCGATGATGACGTAGTTGGGCACAGGCGCCACCAGCAGCTCCTCCACGTTGCGCTGGAACTTGGCGCTGAAGAAGGAGGAGGCGACGTTGGAGTAGGAGTTGGTGATCACCGACATCATGATGAGGCCGGGCACGATGAACTCCATGTAGCTGAAGCCCCCCATGTCACCGATGCGCGAACCTATGAGGTTGCCGAAGATGACAAAATAGAGGCTCATGGTGATGGCGGGCGGCACCAGGGTCTGGATCCAGATCCGGGTGAAGCGGCTCACTTCCTTGGCCAGAATGCTCTTGAAGGCGATGTAATAAGTGGTCAGATTCATGCTTTTCTCCCCTCCTCGACCAGGCTGACGAACAACTCTTCCAGTCGATTGGCCTTGTTGCGCATGCTCAGTACCTGCACCTGCTGGCCCGACAGCTGCTCGAACAGGCTATTGAGGGACTGGCTCTTGTCCAGATCCACCTCCAGGGTGCGCTCGTCCTGCATGCGGCCGTTGAACTCGGGCACGTTCGGCACGGCGGAGCCCGGTGCCAGATCCAGCATGAAGGTCTCGCGGCTCAGCTTGCCGAGCAGCTTCTTCATGCTGGTGTTTTCAATCAGCCGACCCTTGTCGATGATGCCGATGTTGCGGCACAGCATCTCGGCCTCTTCCAGATAGTGAGTGGTGAGTATGATGGTGACCCCCTGCTCGTTGAGCTCCTTGAGGAAGGTCCACATGGAGCGGCGGATCTCGATATCCACCCCGGCGGTCGGTTCGTCCAGGATCAGCAGTCTGGGCTCGTGCATCAGGGCGCGGGCTATCATCAGCCGGCGCTTCATGCCACCGGAGAGGGTGCGGGCCGGCATGTCGCGCTTGTCCCACAGATCGAGCTGGCGCAGGTACTTCTCGGCGCGGATCTTGGCTTCGGCTCTGGGCACGCCATAGAAACCGGCCTGATGGATGACGATCTGGCTCACCTTCTCGAACTGGCTGAAGTTGAACTCCTGCGGCACCAGGCCGAGCTGGGCCTTGGCCTGCTCCAGCTGGTTGTCTATGTCGTAGCCGAACACCTTCACCTTGCCGGCGCTCTTGTTCACCAGCGAGCTGATGATGCCGATGGTGGTGGACTTGCCTGCCCCGTTGGGGCCGAGCAGGGCGAAGAAATCCCCCTGCTTGACGGTCAGATCTATGCCTTTAAGGGCTTCGACGCCCCCCTGATAGGTCTTTTTCAGGCCGCTGATTTCCAGTGCGTTCATTGCAACCCCTGTGATGGCGGATCCCATCTCGATACAGAAAAGGCGGCCGGGGCCGCCTTGCAGACAAAAAATGGCGCTCGGCCACCTCGCCCGTGATATTCCTGGACCTTGCTTACTCTTGCGGTACTACCTTGCCGATGAACGGCAGGTTGCGGTATTTCTGGGCATAGTCGATACCACAACCCACCACGAATTCGTCCGGAATGGAGAAGCCGATCCAGTCCACCGGCACCTGCACCTCGCGGCGGGACGGTTTGTCCAGCAGGGTGCAGATGGCGAGGGATTTAGGCTCGCGCAGTGACAGGATTTCACGCACCTTGTTGAGGGTGTAGCCGGTGTCGATGATGTCCTCGACGATCAGCACGTCCTTGCCCTTGATGTCGTCATCCAGATCTTTGAGGATGCGAACGTCACGGGTACTGCGCATGCCGGAGCCATAGCTGGAGGCGGTCATAAAATCCAGGGTGACGGGCAGCGGGGTCTGGCGGCACAGGTCGGCCAGGAAGACGCAGGAGCCACGCAGCAGGCCAATCATGACCACTTCGTCAGAACCCTGATAACGGGCGGTGATCTCTTCACCCAATTTGGCGATCCGGGCGGCCACGTCGGCCTCGGAGATCATCACCTCGACGGTGTGTTTCATCACTTACTCCCTCATGGCCAAAGGGGATTTGGCCGTTCATTAACGTCAAAACCGAGGATTCTACCATCCAAGCCGAGAGGCGTCAGGCATACGTGATGCTTTTATCGGCTTATTTTAATTGATAGAGTTAGCAGGCCCTCGGGCGTTATCGGTGACAATACTATAAACACCATAATCAATAACTATTAGATGAAAAAACTATGGAACCACGCGCAGAAATAAGACGTCGAACCCGGCTTTCTCCGGAAGCTCGTCGCAATCAATTGATGGAATGTGCCATCGAGGTGTTCTCCCGTCGCGGCATAGGCCGTGCGGGTCACGCCGAGATAGCAGAACAGGCCAAAGTCTCGGTAGCTACCGTGTTCAACTATTTCAACACCCGCGAAGAGCTGGTGGATGAAGTGTTGGCCGAGATCGAACGTTTCGTTCACCAGATGCTGGAACAGGCCTATACCGGCCAGGGTCCGATCAACGACAGCATTCGCCGTCACGTGAAGCTGTTTGTCGATGCCGCCTACGATCAACCCGACCACGCCAGCATCTGGCTGGAGTGGAGTTCGTCGGTGCGGGAAGAGGTCTGGCCCCGTTATGCCAAGCTGCTGGACAAGGCATTGGAGCGCATCGCGCCCCATTTGCAACGCGCCATGGATGCCGGTGAGATCCGGAGTGTGCTGTCCGCCCAGGACCTGGCCCGCTCCCTGACCGGTTTTGGTTACGTCATGATGCAGATGATCAATCAGCCACAACGCCCGTCCCGGGAAGATGTGACCGATTTTCTGTTCAAGTACGTAACGGCCCCCATCCAGGCCGCATAACCCGCCTCGTGAATGACAAGCGGCGCCGGACTGTTCAGGTCGGCGCCGCTTTTGTTTGTCCGTTTGCGGCCGGTTCAGCCTCTGTCGCGAGAGACAGCCAGCAGGGTGATGCACCACAGGTCAGGAATTGGCGTAACCCCAGCGGCTGGTCAGCGCGTGCTCGACCCCGAGGTGATCCAGGATCCGCGCCACCATGAAGTCCACCAGATCCGCGATGCTTTTCGGCTCATGATAGAAACCGGGCGCGGCCGGCATTATGGTCACGCCAAGTCTCGCCAGTTTCAGCATGTTCTCCAGATGGATGGCGGAGAAGGGGCTCTCGCGGGGCACCAGGATCAGCTGGCCGCGCTCCTTGATCACCACATCCGCCGCCCGCTCCAGCAGGTTGTCGGAGGCGCCGTTGGCGATGGCCGACACGGTTCCCATGGAGCAGGGGCAAACCACCATCTGTTTCGGCGCCGCCGACCCCGAGGCCACCGGCGAGAACCACTCCTCCTTGCCGCAGGCCACTATCTGACCCTCTTTGGCGCCGTACTGGCGACAGAGATAGGCGGATAGCTCCCTGGGTGAGCCCGGCCACTCCTGCTGCTGCTCTGTCTTGAGCACCACACGGGCGGCGGAGGAGGCCAGCAGATAGACCCGATAGTCCGCCTGCACCAGACACTCAAGCAGGCGCAGGGCGTAAGGGGCGCCGGAGGCGCCGGTCAGCGCCAGGGTGACGTGTTTATTCATGCGGGCCTCTGTGAACCTGAAAACCAAAGCGGACTCATCAAGGGCGTCATAGTTGACCGTGATAATCCTTGAGGCGAGCGATCAACTTGTCATGAATGCCGCCGAAGCCGCCGTTGCTCATGATCAGAATATGATCGCCATCGCGACACTCGGCCACCAGCCGGTTGATCAGGGTCTCCAGATCGTTGAACACCTTGGCCGGTCGGCTCATGTGAGCCGTCACCTCGCCGAGATCCCAGCCGATATTGGGCGGCTGGAAGAAGAACACCTCGTCGGCACCGTCGAAGCAGCCGGCCAGCTCTTCCTTGTGCACCCCCAGCTTCATGGTGTTGGAGCGCGGCTCCAGCACCGCCAGGATGCGGGCCTTGCCCACCTTGGCGCGCAGCCCGCCGAGGGTGGTCTCGATGGCGGTGGGGTGGTGGGCAAAGTCGTCATAGATGCTGATGCCTGCCACTTCCCCCTTGAGCTCCATCCGCCGCTTGGGGGACTTGAACTGGCAGAGGGCAGCTATGCCGTGCTCCACCATGACGCCGGCGTGACGGGCGGCGGCGATGGCCATCAGGCCGTTGTTGACGTTGTGCTCGCCGATGCACTCCCAGTGCACCTCGCCCTGCTTCTGCCCATCCAGCCACACCTCGAAGGCGGAACCGTCGTCGGCCAGCTTGACCGCCTTCCACTTGGCGTCGTCCTGACCCACCAGCTCCACCTCGCTCCAGCAGCCCATCTTGCGCACCGCGGTGAGGTTGTCATCGGCTTGCGGGAACAGCACCCGGCCGTTGCTCGGCACGGTGCGCATCAGGTGGTGGAACTGGCGCTGGATGGCGGCCAGATCCGGGAATATGTCCGCGTGGTCGAACTCCAGGTTGTTCATCACCAGGGTGCGCGGATGGTAGTGGACGAACTTGGAGCGCTTGTCGAAGAAGGCGCAGTCATACTCGTCCGCTTCGATGACGAAGAAGGGAGCGGAACCGAGACGGGCGGAAACCGGGAAGTTGCCCGGCACGCCACCGATGAGAAAACCCGGCTCCAGCTTGGCGTATTCGAGCACCCAGGCCAGCATGCTGGCGGTGGTGGTCTTGCCATGGGTGCCTGCCACGGCCAACACCCAGCGATCCTGCAGCACATGCTCCAGCAGCCACTGGGGGCCTGAGATATAGGGCAGATTGCGGTCCAGCACATATTCCACGCAGGGATTGCCACGACTCATGGCATTGCCGACCACCACCAGATCCGGCGCAGGATCGAGCTGGGACGGGTCATAGCCCTCGGTCAGCTCTATGCCCTGTTGCTCGAGCTGGGTACTCATGGGGGGATAGACGTTGGCATCCGAGCCTGTGACTCGATAACCAAGCTGTTTTGCCAACACCGCCAGACCACCCATGAAGGTGCCGCAGATCCCGAGGATGTGAATGTGCATACCGCTGCCTTTTCCAGTAAAGGGAGTGCGCATTCTAGGGTCTGTTGAGGTTTGGTCGCAAGCCGCGGGCGTGACGAGACGTCAATCGACCCAGACAAGCGGGCCGCCATTTGGCCGACCCGGGCAGCACGGCATCAGCCAAGGCGGTCACAGTGCCCTTGAAATATGGTCATTTGACGCGACATCGCTATAATATCGGCCTGCAAACTTGACTCCAACACTGAAGGAAACGTCATGAGCCTGAACCTGGTACCGGCTGGCAAGAGCCTGCCCGACGACATCTACGTCATCATCGAAATCCCGCAGAATGCCGACCCGATCAAATACGAAGTCGACAAGGACAGCGGTGCCATCTTCGTTGATCGCTTCATGTCGACCCCTATGTTCTACCCGTGCAACTACGGTTATGTGAACGCCACCCTGTCTCTGGATGGTGATCCGGTCGACGTTCTGGTTCCGACTCCCTACCCGCTGCTGGCCGGCTCCGTCATTCGCTGCCGCCCGGTCGGCGTGCTGAAGATGACCGACGAATCTGGCGAAGATGCCAAGATCGTGGCCGTGCCGCACTCCAAGCTGACCAAGCAGTACGACCACATCAAGGATGTGAACGATCTGCCCGAGCTGCTGCGCGCCCAGATCCAGCACTTCTTCGAGCGCTACAAAGAGCTGGAAGCGGGCAAGTGGGTCAAGGTGGAAGGTTGGGGCGACAAGGCTGCTGCCGAAGCCGAGATCGTTACCTCTGCCGAGCGTTACGCTGCCAAGTAAGCGTACCCTCGCAAAAAAGGCGCCTCAGGGCGCCTTTTCTATTGGCGGTTGCGGGCGCTGACCCGACGTCACACCACTGGGATCCCCCTGGATATAGATGTCACGACCATCCTGCCGATAGGGCCGGTAATAGTCGCCACCGCAGCGATAACCCCCGCCCTGCTCACTCATCAGCTCGCAGTTGACCGGCAACACCTCCAGCCACTTGATTGCCTGCTGGAAACGCAGCCACTCCTGCCATTCATGTTCCCGCGCCAGCTTGTCCCGCAGGGCAAAGGTATCCGCACTGGACATCCCCTTGTTGACGATCACCTGGCCCGCCGCCGCAGGCAAGGCGGCCAACAGCAACAACAGCAGTGGAATTCGCTTCATGACGGTTTCCTGTATGACTTATTTCCAGAATTAAATTTAAAGTCTTATCAGACTGTTACCCAGATCATCAAAACTAAGCTCATCCAAATCCGGCCGGCTCACCTAGTTGTTTATTATCACCCCGAGCAGGATGCACATCATGAAACTGGCACAAGGTCTGTTGTTGAGTCTAGTGTTTGCATCCACGGTCGGCGCCAACGAAGTCAACCTGAGCTGGCAGTGGCAGTCTGCCGACGGCCAGCAGAAGCACCTTCAGCTCAATGCGGACGAGCGCATCATGTCCGCCAGTCGCCACCAGATGACCCAGCTCGATGCCTCCCTCAACTATCCGCTGGAGACACTCTACTCCTACATAAGCCCGCGCCTTTACAGCAGCATCAACCTGATCAACCAGACCAGTCCCGAAACCGCCACCAAGTTTCGCAATCTGGAGCAGGCCTTCACCCTGCACGACGACAGCATGGAGTCGACCCTGTTCTGGCAGGCCTACCAGCAATATCAGGAAGATGCCTTCTACCAGATGCGGGTGGTGCCCTGCGTGCACCCGGCCAATCGCAAGCTGCCCTGCGTGCGCCCCAACTACTCCCAGCTGTTCTACCAGTTCAAGGGAGATCTCAGGCCGCTGGCGAAGCAGTTTTCCGCCAAGGATCTGGCCACCAGCGTCGGCCTGCTGCAGGAGTGGCTGAGCGCCATCCCCACGCCTCCCGAGCAGATGGATCACTTCGCCCCGCCCCTGCAGGCCTTGCAGGACAACAAGGCCGACAGCGACGAGAAGGCTCTGCTGATGGCAAGCCTCTTGGCCGAGCTGGCGCCGCAATACATGCTCAGCATCATATACCCCAACATCAGCATCGGCAGCGTCTCGCCAGCCTGGCTGGCCATCACGGCCGACAGCGGCCTGAAGGGCGATACCCTGATGATCGGCAATCAGCGCCACGTCTTGCTGACCGGCTCGCCCCTGCTGGCCCAGCAGATGACCATGGCCAAGATCCCGCTGATCAGCGAACCCTTGTATTGAGCCACGTCCGGTTCAACTGAAGCACACTCCTCAAACCAGTTGATAACTAATTGATTTTTATCGACTGCGTGCCATCCTAGCCGCCTTTGCCAGCCGCTGTCTGCGCTGGCGGGCAGCCCGCTCGGCTCACTCGCGAGCTTATTTAACACTTTTTAAACAGATCCGATCAGTTTAGGATGAGTTCTGCCCCATTCCCTCAAGTGAAAAATCGTTATAACATAACAAAAGGAGTGTCATCAGGATGAAACATCTCGTACTTACTCTGGCGCTGCTGCCAACACTGGCCATGGCTCACAACATCAAGGAGTCTGCCCAGGTGCCGCTGGTCAACATCAGCGACAAGGGTGAGCTGGTACTGCAAGAGAAAGCGGTCAGCTACCAACCCTGGCAAAGCAAGATACTGACTGGCAAAGTCTTTTTGATCCAGCACATCGCGGGTCGCTCCAGTGCCAAGGAGCTGAACGCCCCCATGATCGAGGCGATCAAGGCGGCCAAGCTGCCCCACGACAAGTACCAGACGGTCACCATCATCAACAGCAATGACGCCATCTGGGGCACCTCCGGCTTTGTGAAGAGCAGTGCCGAAGACAGCAAGAAAGAGTTCCCCTGGTCCGCCATGGTGCTGGATGCCAAGGGCATGGCCCGCAACGCCTGGGATCTCGCGCCGGAAAGCTCGGCCATCATACTGCTGGATAAAGAGGGCAAGGTGCTGTTTGCCAAAGATGGTCAGCTCGATGCCAACAATATTGCTACCGTGATGGGGCTCATCCAGTCCCATCTCTGAATCAGAGAGAAGGGGCGCTGATGGCGCCCCTTTCATAAGGGTCTATGGGTCGTTTCAAGCTGAAAATCTGGTTGTTGCTACTGGGCTGGTTGTGGTTGCAACCGGCGCTGGCACAACACCCGCTGGAAGCCGACCTGCCCGGTCATAGCCACACTTGCGTCCTCTGCGCCCTCCATCTCGATGGCAAGCTGGCACTGACGCCCAACGTGCCCATCCCAATCCCGCATGTGGTCATCGGCAAGCTAGCTGATACCGCCTTGCCCGCCATCGATTCCACCCCTTCAGGCCAGTGCCGCATTCGTGCCCCGCCGCACTTTCATTGCTTCTCCCACTGAACATTTCTCTTATTAATTGTTTCAAAAGGATTAACGATGAAAGCAGTCACACTGTTACTGGCGGCAGCTGCCTTTGGCGTGCAAGCAAATCACGACGAGCATGAGAGTCACGGCCACGGTGCCCACGAGCATGGCCACGGCCACCTCAACCTGGTGCTCGATGGCAACCAGTTGATGCTCGAGCTGCAGGCTCCCGCCGCCGATCTGGTGGGCTTCGAGCACGCCGCCAAGAGCGACGAGGAGAAGGCGCAATACGCCAAGGCCATGGCTCAGCTCAAGCAACCCGATGCCCTGTTTCGCTTCGACCCGGCGGCCGGCTGCAAGCTGACCCAGCAGGAACTCAATGCGGCCAAGGAAGATCACGACCATGACCATGACCATGACCATGACCATGAAAAGGCTGGCAGCAGTCATGATGACCACCACCATGATGATGCGGGTCACGCCGATGTGGGTGCCATGTACACCTACACCTGTGAGGCTCCGACCAAGCTGACCGGACTGGAAGCCACCCTGTTCAGCATCTATCCGAGCCTGGAAAAGCTGAGCGTGCAGGGCATACTGCCCACCGGCCAGACTGCGGCCGAGCTGACCCCATCCGCCAACAAGCTGAGCTGGTAACACCATGAAAAAAGCCGTGGTTGAGATCCGCGATCTGGCCTTCGCCTGGCCGGATCACGAGCCTGTACTCGATCTGCCAGCCCTCACCATCGGCGAGGGGGAGCGGGTGTTCATCAAGGGGCCATCGGGCTCCGGCAAGTCGACCCTGCTTGGCTTGCTTGCCGGGATCCAGACCGCCAACCACGGCACCCTGGACGTGCTGGGCCAGCCATTGGCCCGGCTATCCGGCCGTGCCCGCGACCACTTCCGGGCGGCCAATCTGGGTTATATCTTCCAGCAGTTCAATCTGCTGCCATTTTTATCCGTGCTGGACAACGTCACCGCCGCCCTCACCTTCTCACCCGAGAAACGGGCTCGTCTGCAGGGGAGTCCCGAGCAGGAAGCGCGCCGCCTGCTGGCGGAGCTGCAGCTGCCGGCCGAGGCGCTGCACAGACCCGTCCACGCCCTCAGCATAGGCCAGCAGCAGCGGGTGGCCGCCGCGCGGGCGCTGATAGGCTCGCCACCGCTAGTGATCGCCGACGAACCCACCTCGGCCCTGGATACCGACAACCGGGCCGCCTTCATCAAGCTGTTGTTCGAGGAGTGTGACAAGCAGGGGTCGACCCTGATCTTCGTCAGTCACGATCCCTATCTCGAGCCGCTCTTCCCGCGAGTGGAGAATCTGCAACTGCTCAACCGGAGGGCCATATGCTGAATCCCAATAGCTGTGCCATCTACCCGACCAGACCCGCACCAAAGGGTGCATCCCAGCCACAACACCGGAGGCCGGTATGCTGAAGCTCGCCCTGCAAAGTCTCTGGGCTCGTCGCCTCACCGCCGGGCTGACCCTCTTGGCGGTGGCCATCAGCGTCACCCTGCTGCTCGGGGTGGAGCGGGTGCGCACCCAGGCCCGCGAGAGTTTCTCCAACACCGTCTCGGGTACCGATCTCATCGTCGGCGCCCGCTCCGGCCAGGTGAACCTGCTGCTCTACTCGGTATTTCGCATCGGCAACCCCACCAACAACGTGGGCTGGGAGGCCTATCAGGCCATCAAGACTAAACCCGGCGTCGCCTGGACCATCCCCCTCTCCCTCGGTGATTCTCACAAGGGCTTTCGGGTGCTCGGCACCAATGGCGACTACTTCACCCACCTGAAGTACGGCCAGCAGCAGGCGCTGCAACTGCGGGAGGGGCGGCCGTTCGACACGCCGTTCGAGGCCGTGCTCGGCGCCCAGGTGGCCGAGAAGCTCGGCTACAAGCTGGATCAGTCCATCGTCATCGCCCACGGCGCCGGCAACACCTCCTTCAGCCAGCACGACAACCTGCCGTTCAAGGTAGTGGGGATACTGGCACCGACCGGCACCCCCATCGATCGTACCATCCACGTGCCGCTGGCCGGGATAGAGGCGATCCACCTGGGCTGGGACACGGGCAGACACAGCAAGAACGTGACCGCCGAACAGGCGCTGGCGCAGGATCTGACCCCTAAAACCATCACCGCCTTTATGGTGGGCCTCAGCAATCGAATACTGGCGTTCCAGCTGCAGCGCAGCGTCAACACCTATCGGGGCGAGCCGCTAATGGCGATCCTGCCGGGGGCCGCCCTGCAGGAGCTGTGGAGTCTGATGAGCGTGGCGGAAACCGCGCTCTCTGTGATCGCCGGCTTCGTGGTGGTGGCGGGCCTCATCGGCATGCTGACCACCTTGCTGGCGGGGCTCAACGAGCGGCGCCGCGAGCTGGCCATACTGCGCTCCCTGGGGGCAGGCCCCGCCCACCTGTTCCTGTTGCTGGCGCTGGAGGCGATGGCCCTCACCACCGCAGGCATAGCCCTCGGGGTGGCCGCGCTCTATCTGGGGCAGGGGCTTGCCACCCCCTGGCTGCTCAGCCACTATGGCCTGCAATTGAGCCTGGGACTGCCGAGCGCCTACGAGTGGCAGTTGCTGGGGCTGGTGTGGCTGGCGGGCATGGTGATAGGCCTGCTGCCCGCGGCAAGGGCCTACCGCTACAGCCTGAGCGATGGCATGAGCATTCGCGTCTAGCGACTCGCCTACATAAAAAGAGAGAAGGACAGATGATGAAGTGGAAAATTGTGGCGCTGCTGGCCAGCCTGCTGGCGCTGCCGGCCCTGGCCGCCGATTACAAGACCATCGACTGGGACGTGCTGATCCCGCAAGGGGAACGGCTGTTGCCACCGCCCCAGGTGAGCCACGATGGCGATTTCTCCTCGGTGCCGCAGCCGGTGGGCGGTGTCAACCAGAAGCTGGACAACCAAGACGTGCGGATCCCGGGGTTCGTGGTGCCGCTGGAGGGGGATGCCAAGAAGATCACCGCCTTCCTGCTGGTGCCCTACTTCGGCGCCTGCATCCATGTGCCGCCGCCCCCCACCAACCAGGTGGTCTATGTAAGCTACCCCAAGGGCGCCCCCGTGGATGATCTCTGGGATGCCATCTGGGTGAAGGGCAAGATGCGCACCATCAGTTCCAGCCACGAGATGGCCACCGCCTCCTACTCCATGGAAGCGGTCGAGGTCAGCGTCTACGAAGAGGAATAAGTCAGACATCATGATGCGCGTCTGATGAGCTCCAGCCACGAGATGGCCACCGCCTCCTACTCCATGGAGGCGGGCGAGGTCAGCGTCTACGAAGAGCAGTGAGCCTGCACACACGGCCTCCCGCGGGAGGCCACTTTTTTATCCCCTTGCTGGCCGAAACCGGGACCAGCCCCTGCTTGAGGGATTGCCCGCCATCCCGGTTGGAGTAACATTCAAGGCTAGACCTTGCGATCACGGAGCCAGCATGGCTGACCTGCCCCCGCCCAAGAAAGAGAGTTCCATCCTGAGCAGCCAGGAGCAAACCCTGCGCCTGGCCCGCAGCCGCGGCATAGACGGCATGCTCACCCGCAACAGCGACAGCACCTTCGAACAGCGCGCCACCTTTCGCCATCTGGCGGATCAGGCTGCCCGCCAGCGCAATCTGGAAGCCATCATGGTGATGGCCTCCCGCCACTGCGAGGAGACGGCCGCCGGCGGCGAGATGGACAGCGACTGGCTGACCCGCTTCCTGCAACTGGCGGAAGACATCAGCATGGTCCCCATGCAGCAGCTGTGGGGCCGCATCTTCGCCATCGAGATCGCCACCCCAGGCCGTTTCTCCATCCGCGCCCTCACCACCCTCAAGGAGATGACCCAGCGCGAGGCCCAGCTGTTCCAGCGGATCTGCGCCCTCGCCTGCCACTATTCGGGCAGCGATGAGCAGCGTCTGCTGCTGGGGCTGCACAAGGGCGCCAGCCTGCTCAGCCGCGCCAAGGTGACCCGGCTTGGTCTGGGCAAATACCGATTGCCCTACAATGCCCTGTTGCAGCTGTTCGAGCTCGGCCTGCTGCACAAGGGAGAGCTGGAATCCGGCCCGCTGCCTGCCGACGGGGTCGAGCTGGCATTCGGCGACCAGCGCTGGCGCCTGCATCGCAAGCAGACCAATATCACCCTGCTCTACTACCGGCTGACCCCGGTGGGCAACGAGCTCGCCCAGCTGTTGCAGGAGCCGCCGCTGGAGGAGTACCTGCAGGATCTGAAAACCGTGCTGGTGCAGGGGCTGCAGATAGAGACCATGATGCAGCCTCCCGAGTCCGAGCTGGAGAGAGTGCCACCAACTGCCGCCGTCTGAATCCCGGGGCCCCTGTTGGCCCTCTTTCTCTTCTCCCTTGTGGCACGCCAGCCGCACCATATTGCGAAATGCCCCCCTGCTCATTGCCAAATCGATTCTCGAAATGCGAATCGATCTCCTTGCCCACCTCCTCCTGATCCGGATTTGCCGCAAAATCTGACCATTTTGGTCGGATAAACACGCTACTAACAAAATCATCATCACCCATGGCACCATGGTGCATAACTTGCACTACCCATACATCTTTCCCATCACCGCGTGCAGGACCACACAATGAGAGTCAACCAACCCGTTACCCAGCGTGAGCGTCTCTACCCGGAGCACCAGAGTCTTATTTCCACCACGGACCTGGAAAGCCGCATCACCTATGCCAACGAGGAGTTCTGCAACATAGCGGGGTTTAGCCTGGACGAGCTGCAAGGTGAGCATCACAACCTGGTGCGCCATCCGGACATGCCCAAGCAGGCCTTCGCCGATCTCTGGCATCACATCAAGGACGGCAAGAGCTGGATGGGGCCGGTGAAGAACCGCTGCAAGAATGGCGATCACTACTGGGTCAGCGCCTTTGTCACTCCCATCAAGGATGCCAGCGGCAAGGTGGTGGAATACCAGTCCGTGCGCACGGCCCCCAGCGAGGAGATCAAGCAGCGGGCCGAGCGCATCTATGCCGACCTGCGCAATGACAAGGCTCCCCTGGCCCTCAGGCTGCCGACCTTCTCCCATACGCAGGCAGTCACGCTCTGCCTGCTGCTGAGTCTGGCGGCCATGGTCGCGCTGGGGTATGAGCAGGCTGCGGGCTGGCCGCTGGCACTGGCGACCGTACCGCTGCTGCTGGCAGCCATGATCACCCATGCCCTGGCCCGTCGCCTGAGCAAGCTCGACAAGATGGCCCGCAGCCGCTTCGACAACCCGCTGATGCAACTGCTCTACACCAACAAGGTCGACAACCTGGCCGCCATCGAGCTCGCCATGTTGATGAACCGGGCCGAGTTCAATGCCGTGCTGGCCCGCACCCAACAGACCTGCGCCCAGATCTTGCGGGCCGCAGAAGGGGATCTGCACAACGCCGAGTCCATCACCAGCAACCTGCAACAACAGCAGGCCGAGACCAACCTGGTCGCCACAGCCATCACCCAGATGTCAGAGTCGATCAGAGAGGTCTCTCACAGCTCCACCGCCGCCTCCGGCCTGCTGGACGAGACTTCCGAGTTGTTCAAGGAGGGCAACCGCAGCGTGCTGGACACCATAGGCGCGGTCGAGGGGATGCACGACGAGATCACCACCTCCAAGACGGTGATCCACACCCTGGCGGGGCAGTGCCGGGATATAGACGGCATTCTCGATGTGATCAACAGCATCGCCAACCAGACCAATCTACTGGCCCTCAACGCGGCCATAGAGGCGGCCCGGGCCGGTGAGGCGGGCCGTGGCTTCTCTGTGGTGGCCGACGAGATCCGATCGCTCGCCATCAAGACCCAGTCCTCCACCGGCGAGATCCAGAAAATGATCAGCCTGTTGCAAGCCAGTGCGGGCAATGCGGAGCAGGCGATGGAGAAAGGGGGGCAACTCTCGGCCAGCTGTCAGCAGAAGGCCTCAGCCACCGGCACCATATTGAAGCAGATCAACAGCATGCTGCAGCAGGTCGCCTCCGGCAGTGGCCAGATAGCCCAGGCGGTGCAGGAGCAGTCCCAGGTCACGGCCGACATCAATCGCAACGTGCTCAGCATCAAGACCCTGGCCGATGACTCAAGCCAGGGCAGCCAGCATGCCGTGCACGGCATCATCCAGCTGGTACGGCAGCTGAGCGAGCTGGATCGGCTGGTGTGCCAGTTCCAGCAGCAGCCCGCCCCCCGTCAACTCAGCGAGCAGCTCGGCAAGGGCCGGGTTGTACTCGCCCGCTGACGCCTGCCGTGCGCTAACAACAAGATGGGCCCTGTCGTCACCGACAGAGGGCCCATCAACATTGTGGGAAGAACTGACCTGACCGGATTGGTACGCCCATACCATCACTGACCCAGCCTTGATGCCCTTACCCTGGCGTCTGTGCTGCGCCTCACTCAACAGGGTGACGACCCCGGAGTTCATTCCCCCGCCCAAATGCGCTGCGAGCGTTGAGAAAGTAAGGGCGTTGAGATACCCCCACAGCCCGACCACAACCCCATGACCGTCCAATTTATTGATCTTGCCCGAGAAACCGCCCACTCCCCCTTCCCTAATAAGCTCCGTTCGGTAACATGGTCATCAGGATCACCTCTCGTCGGAGTCAGCCATGAACCAGACCGGAGCAACACTGCTGGGAAAGAGCAGCAGGCTGGAGGCTGGAATTCAGAGGCGGTAGTGTGGTTTTTGTCGGTTGGTGCAAGCCCAACATACGAAATGGTTGGTAATGCATTGATTTATAATTGACTTTTTCATGATGGTTATCATAGGTATAGCTGTGTTATATGGAAGGAAAATTTCGGAGTTTCAAATGAGTAATAAAAAAATTGTTTTTGTCGTAGGACATGAAAACTGGGGTAAATCAAAAACTCTTAAAGCTCTAACAAATAACAGCAGATATGTGAGGAACTATGAACTAGGCGGACTCACATGGTTTATACGTCGAATGTCAAATGATGACCGACCTGATGGTTACCACACTTTCATGGATAATTTGACTAGTCCGTACCTTATCGCTGCATTTTGTCCAAATTTTGATGACGAACGGATTGAAATAACAATCAACCTTCTAGACAAACTAAATGACAAAGGATATAAACTTTACTTCTGGGTCTTAAAAACTCAGTTTACTTCCGGAGTATCCATGTCTCGTGACTACATCGAAAAACTCAAAAACTTTGGAAAAGTAGAGGTTTATTCAAAAAGATCTGAAGCGAGTATAAGGGCAACTGAATTAAGAAAGTATATTGAACAAACTTCCTAAATAAATACTCAACAGTGATTCCTTTTAGGAGCATTCTACTATACACCGCGTTTAGTAGTTAAATTTAATTACAGAAGCATAGGCATTGTTTGGCTCACATGTAAATATATTAACTTTATTTTCACGAAGGAACTTAAGTGAAATCAGAAATATACAATTTCCTTGATAAAAATATAGATTTCATTGAGGCTTCTGGTGGCGGCGGAGCTTATACTCAGTTACCCGTTTTTGAACTTACACCGAGAGACTTTATATCTTTTGCTGAAAAGGATTTAGAAGGTGATTTAAGTCCTTATACATTAGTTAACGCGACATCAAATCTTAAGCGCGCAATAGACTGTCAATTAGACTATATATTAATATTTCTCAACTTAGACTCACTATATAGAAAAAAAAGGCTTGGAATAGATAGAAAACTGGGATTTCTAAGTAAGTCAGGCATTTTTTCATCTAGATCTATCGAAAAACTAAACAAACTAAGAAATAGGCTTGAACATCACTACGAAATCCCAGAAATAAAAGATGTTGATGTTTATTTTGATCTAGTGTCCGCTTTCGTTTCAATTTGTGAAAACTATGTTATATCAGTATTAAACAATAGCGAGGTTGAATTTTCTGATGAAAGATCAGAAAAAAATGAATATGGAGTCACGTCGGAAATAAATGTTGAAAAGCCGTTCATAACGATAAGCCTTGACGCCCCCTCTGACTCATACAAATTCGTAGTAAACCTAGAAGAAAAAACGAAGCCAAACCTTGATCAAATTGAAAATTTTGCATACCTACTGAAGACTCACACACTCTTGTTTCATTATTATTCCGGTGCAATAACCAAATTTAGGTTGCTACAAGAACTTAAAAGAGAGGTTTAACAAAAAAATCTAGGCCATGCCTACGCAACACCTAATTCTTATGTTATCCACAATAGTACTGGAAGAATCATGATGTTGTTAAAACCATTAGATAAAATGCTCATCCCGTATGCAGCGTATTCCGACAATCGCGAATAACCCCACCACGACATAAGCAAGGAGCGGAAAATCCCTTTGCGGGGCTGATACCGACCGCCTTGGGGTGGCTCAAGGCTCGTCGGTACCACTAATAAGCTGGATTTATGGTTTTTCCGTTAATGACCCAATTTTTGCTTATAGTGGCTGCCGCCAGCTCATAAACGCCCGTGGTGGCCAACTTAACGGCCACCGGGCGCTTGTTATAGGTTCTTCCGATCCAATGACAAGCAGGCGAGGCGAGCAAAAAGGGCCCTGTGCCCTTGCTCCCCACGCCTGCGCTCTATTTGCTGCTTACAGCTGGCTGCCAGAGTAATTACCCGGTTGCCGGGATAACAATCCGGCTCCCTTTATCAGACGGCGCCACTCAACAACTACAGGTAGTTTCCCTGCCTCAGGGCTGTCAGCAACTCCTCCACCAGCACTTCCACCGGTTTACCGGCGTTAAGTAGGTGAATTTCCGGCTGTTCCGGCGCCTCATAGGCCGAATCGATACCGGTAAAGTTGCGGATCTCCCCCGCCCTAGCTTTTTTGTAGAGCCCCTTGGGATCTCGCTCTTCGCACACGGAAAGCGGCGCATCGACAAATACCTCGACAAACTCGTCGACGCCGAGCAGATTGCGCACCAGATCCCGTTCGGCACGGAACGGCGAGATAAAGGCGGTGAGCACGATAAGTCCCGCATCCACCATGAGTTTCGCCACCTCGCCGACCCGGCGGATATTCTCCTGACGGGCGACGTCGTCGAAACCGAGATCGCCGCACAGGCCGTGGCGCACGTTGTCCCCATCCAGCAGATAGGTGTGCTTGCCCTCGGCGGCCAGCGCCTGCTCCAGCGCCCCCGCCAGGGTGGATTTTCCCGCCCCGGAGAGCCCGGTGAACCAGATCACCAACGGTTTCTGTCCCTTCAGCTCGGCCCGGCTCTGTTTGCTGACGACATGCTGGTGCCACACGATATTACTCATCCTAACTCCTCGATCACTCAGGCTCATCAACATGGGGAAGGAACCAACGAGCCCCCTCACCCTCTCCCAGAGGGAGAGGGAATATTAACCCCCTTCTCCCTCTCTTTTTTAGTCGGCGGGAGCAGGGTTGGGGATAAGGGGACGCGCTTCATCGCGCCCTCTCCTGAGGGAAAGGGCGCTTGGCTCTATTGCTTGCCGCTGTCGTTGCCGATGGCCAGCGCCTGCCAGTGCGGGAAGTGCTTGCGCACCAGGGCGTTGAGCTCAATTTCAAACTCACTGTATTGCCCTGCCACCGCCTTGGCCGCCAGCCCTTCCACTATCATGCCGGCCCCGACGGTAACGTTGCTCAACCGATCTATCAGGATGAAGCTGCCGGTGTCGCGGATCTCCCTGTATGGGTCGAACGCCACCGGATCGGTCAGGCTCAGCTCGCACAGGCCTATCTCATTGAGCTTGAGCTCATTCGCCGCCAGCTCGTCCAGCTTGTTGATCTCGATGCGATGACGGATGGCCTCCACCTGACCACGGGTCTTCTTGGTGGCCAGCTTGATGTCATAGACCCGGCCCGGTTGCAGGGACTCCTCCCCCATCCAGACGATATGGGCCAGCACGTTCTGGGTCACCTGGGGTTGCCTCGCGGCATCCACCAGCAGATCGCCGCGGCTGATGTCGATTTCATCGGCAAAGGTGACAGTGATGGCCTGACCCGGCAGGGCGTACTCCAGATCCCCGTCGAAGGTGACGATGCGGGTCACTGTGCTCTCTTTGCCGGACGGCAGCACAGCCAGCTTGTCGCCGACCCGCAGGATGCCGGCCGCGAGCGTGCCCGCGAAGCCGCGAAAGTCCAGGTTGGGGCGGTTCACGTACTGCACCGGCAGGCGCACCGGATGACGCTCCAGCTCGCGCTCCACCTCGGCATTTTCCAGCAGGGAGAGCAGGGTTTCGCCCTGATACCAGGCCAGCTTGTCGCTCGGGTTGACCACGTTGTCGCCGTCCAGCGCCGAGACAGGCACTATCTGTATGGTGTCGACGCTGAGCTTCTTGGCGAACTCGCGATAATCGGCACTGATGCGATCGAACACCTCCTGGCTGAACTCCACCAGATCCATCTTGTTGACCGCCACCACGAACTGCTTGATGCCGAGCAGGCTGGCGATAAAGCTGTGGCGACGGGTCTGATCCAGCACGCCCTTGCGGGCATCGATCAGAATGATGGCGAGATCGCAGGTAGAGGCGCCGGTGGCCATGTTGCGGGTGTACTGCTCGTGGCCCGGAGTATCCGAGATGATAAATTTGCGCTTGGCGGTGGAAAAATAGCGGTAGGCCACGTCTATGGTGATGCCCTGCTCGCGCTCGGCCTGCAGGCCATCCACCAGCAGCGCCAGATCCAGCTTTTCGCCCGTGGTGCCGAGTTTCTGGCTGTCGGACTCCAGCGCCTTGAGCTGATCTTCATAGATCTGCTGGGAGTCGTGCAGCAATCGCCCTATGAGGGTGCTCTTGCCGTCGTCCACGCTGCCGCAGGTGAGAAAGCGCAGCAGGCTCTTGTGTTGCTGGGCGTGCAGGTAGGCTTCAATGCCCTGTTCGCTGATGGCGGTCTGAATGTGGTTGTTCATTTGCGATTCCTTAGAAATATCCCTGACGCTTCTTCTGCTCCATGGAGCCTGCCTGATCATGGTCAATCAGCCGCCCTTGCCGCTCGCTCGAGGTGGTGAGCAGCATCTCCTCGATGATCTCCGGCAGCGTAGTGGCATCGGATTCGATGGCCCCGGTCAACGGGTAGCAGCCGAGGGTGCGGAAGCGCACCAGCTCCTGCTTCACTTCATCTTCCGGCCCGATAGGCATGCGCTCGTCATCCACCATGATCTTGATGCCGTTGCGCTCAACGACCGGGCGCACCGCCGCGAAGTAAAGCGGCACTATGTCGATGTTCTCGAGATAGATGTATTGCCAGATGTCGAGCTCGGTCCAGTTGGAGAGCGGGAACACCCGAATGCTCTCTCCCTTGTTGACCTGGCTGTTGTAGACGCGCCACAGCTCGGGGCGCTGGTTTTTCGGATCCCAGCGGTGGGACTTGTCGCGGAAGGAGTAGACCCGCTCCTTGGCCCGGGACTTCTCCTCGTCGCGGCGGGCACCGCCGAAGGCGGCATCGAAGCCGTGCTGGTTGAGCGCCTGCTTGAGCCCTTCGGTCTTCATGATGTCGGTGTGCTTGCCGCTGCCGTGCACGAAGGGGTTGATCCCCATGGCGAGGCCATCCGGGTTCTTGTGGACGATGAGATCCAGCCCGTACTTTTTGGCGGTCTCGTCGCGGAATTTGATCATCTCCTTGAACTTCCAGTCGGTGTCGACGTGGAGCAAGGGGAAGGGGATCTTGCCCGGATAGAAGGCCTTGCGGGCCAGGTGCAACATGACGGAGGAGTCCTTGCCGATGGAGTACATCATCACCGGGTTTTCAAATTCGGCAGCCACCTCGCGGATGATGTGGATGCTCTCGGCCTCCAGCTGCTGCAGATGTGTCAGTCTTTCACGGTCCATGTCGGGTCCTCTGGTCTGGCTAACGCGCCGGGTCAGGGCGCGATTCGGGTTCAGGTCGGTGCCGCTGTCGCCGCACCGTCAAATCGGTTCTTTGCTCTGCAGACTCACGCCAGGTGCACCAGCTTGAGATCACTGCCATTCAGGTCGCCGGAGCGACCCGCCTCATCGCCACGCGTTTCACCAAACCAGGCCAGCCGGTCGCGCAGGGCAACCACCTCGCCGATGACGATGAGCGACGGGCTCACTGCCTGCTCGGCCAGCACGGCCAGGTCAGCCAGGGTGCCGGTCAGCACGCGCTGACGGGCCGTGGTGCCCCGCTCTATGATGGCGATGGGGGTTTGGCTGCTGCGGCCATGGCTCACCAGCTGCTGCTGAATGTGCTCGGAGCGCATCAGCCCCATGTAGACGACCAGGGTCTGGTTGGTGGTGGCGAGCAGCTGCCAGTCGGGCTCCTTGCCCTCCTGCTGGCAGTGGCCGGTAATAAAGACGGCGCTCTGGGCATGGTCGCGGTGGGTGAGCGGAATACCGGCATAGGCGGTGGCACCGGCGGCGGCCGTGATGCCAGGAACGACCGAGAAGGGGATCCCCTCTGCCGCCAGCACCTCCAGCTCCTCACCGCCACGGCCGAACATGAAGGGATCGCCCCCCTTGAGCCGCACCACCCGGTTGCCTGCGCGGGCATGCTCCACCAGCAGACGATTGGTCTCCTCCTGGGGCACGCTGTGGGCACCGGCCTTCTTGCCGACCGAGACAAGAGTCGCATCGCGGCGCACCAGCTCCAGGATCTCCGGGGAGACCAGCTGGTCATAGAGCACCACTTCCGCCTGCTGAATTTGTTGCAGCGCCTTGAGGGTCAAGAGGCCAGGATCGCCGGGCCCCGCCCCCACCAGCACCACCTCGCCGACCTCGGTCTGGGCCTTGTCGAGCCCTTCGTTCAGCCAAGTCTCGGCGCTCTGCCAGTCCTGCTTTTCGATGAGGCCGGCCAGGGTATTGGAGGCAAAGGCGCGCTCCCAGAAGCGGCGGCGATCGGAAATCGAGGAAAGCACCCGCTTGGCCTTGTCGCGCACCCGGCCGGAGAGTTCGGCCAAACCGCCGAGATGGCGGGGCAGCAGGCTCTCGAGCCGCTCGCGCAACAGGCGCACCAGCACCGGGGCCTTGCCACCGCTGGAGACGGCGACCATCAGGGGAGAGCGATCTATGATGGAGGGAAAGATGAAGCTGGAGCGCTTGGGGTCATCCACCACATTGACGAACAGACCCAGCTGATTGGCGCTCTGATAGACGAGGGCGTTGACCTCGAGATCGTCGGTGGCGGCCACCACCAGGATCTGGCCGGTCAGATGAGCCGGCGTAAAACGCTCGACCAGATGGGTAAAACGGCCGGCAAATTCGGCGAATTCGGGTTCAATCTCGGGAGAAACCAGGGTCAGCTGGGCACCCGCGGCCAGCAGCAGGCGCGCCTTGCGCAGGGCCACCTCGCCCCCGCCGACCAACAACACGGGGCGGCCTTCCAACCTGGCAAACATAGGTAAATAATCCATTTCGGCCCATCCCTTGGAACACGACTAATATGGGGCGACTATAGGCAGGGCTGCTTATCCCTCAAAATAATAAAAAATGCTTTTTAATGCGTTTTAGTAATTAGCAAAGCCGTATGATGACAAAGGCGAGAGAACATCCTTGTGGTGCTCGGCGCCAGGCCATAGGCTAGTGAAAGTGTTTCATAAGGAGCTTAATAATGAATGAGTCATTGATTGTGCTGGGGATCTTCGTGTTCCTGGTGATCATCACCCTGAGTGCCGGGATCAAGATAGTGCCGCAGGGCTACAACTGGACAGTGGAGCGCTTCGGCCGCTACACCCGCACCCTCTCCCCCGGTCTCAACCTGCTGATCCCCTATGTGGACAGGGTCGGCCACAAGATCATCATGATGGAGCAGGTGCTGGACATCCCGGCGCAGGAGGTGATCTCCCGTGACAACGCCAACGTCACCATAGACGCCATCAGCTTCGTGCAGGTGGTCGATGCCCGCAAGGGGGCCTATGAGGTCAACGATCTCCCCAGCGCCATCCGCAATCTCACCATGACCAACATGCGGACCGTACTCGGCGCCATGGAGCTGGACGAGATGCTCTCCCAGCGCGACACCATCAACGAGAAGCTGCTGCGCACCATGGATGCGGCCACTGCCCCCTGGGGCATCAAGGTGACCCGGATCGAGATCAAGGATGTACGCCCGCCGCTGGCACTGGTGGAAGCCATGAACGCCCAGATGAAGGCCGAGCGCCAGAAACGGGCCGAGGTGCTGGAAGCCGAAGGGGTACGCCAGTCCAAGATACTGAAAGCCGAAGGCGAGAAGCAGTCCCAGATCCTCAAGGCCGAGGGTGAGCGTCAGGCCGCCTTCCTCGCCGCCGAAGCGCGGGAGCGGGCCGCCGAGGCGGAAGCCAAGGCGACCCATATGGTCTCAAAAGCTATAGCGGAAGGGGATATGCAGGCCATCAACTACTTTGTTGCCCAGAAATACACCGAAGCGCTGGCCCGTATCGGCGAAGGCCCCAACAGCAAGATCATCATGATGCCGCTGGAAGCGGGCAGCCTGATTGGCTCGGTCGCCGGCATGGCCGAGCTGTTCAACAAGGACGGCAAGAGTAGCAAGTCATGACAGCCCTGTTCGAGGGGCTGACCCACTGGCACTGGCTGGGGCTCGGCTTCGTGCTGCTGGCCATCGAAGTGATGAGTTCGGTGGGTTTCCTGCTCTGGACCGGCATAGCCGCGCTGGAAGTCGGCCTGATCCTGCTGCTCTGGCCCTTCGGCTGGCAAGCGCAGCTGCTGCTGTTTGCGGTGCAATCCCTGCTCACCACCTGGGCCTGGTGGCGCTGGCAGCACCGGCAGGACAGCTCGGGTCAGGATGCGGCGGCCCCCATCAATGAGCGGATGCAGAGCTATCTGGGCCGTGAGTTGACCCTGCTGGATGATGTGGTGCAGGGAACAAGCCGGGTGCATCTGGATGACACCGTCTGGACGGTGCGCAGCCCGGTGCCGCTCACCGCGGGCAGTCGGGTCAAGGTGGTGGGGGCGGATTCCCATATCCTGCTGGTGGAACCCTTGCCCTGAGGCGAGCGAGTGTCACCACGCACATCCGATAAAAAGGGCTCCACGGAGCCCTTTTTCGTTGCCTTGCCGACCTGCGCCGGCGTGCCTAGAAGGCGTCGCTGTCGAGGGCGGTGCGCAGCAGATCCTTCCAGCTGATGATGCCGACCAGGGCACCATTTTCCAGCACTGGCAGGCAGGAGACGTTCTTCTCCAGCATCATCTTGACGCCGTCGCGCACCGGCAGCTGGGGGGCTATGGTGACGGGGTGGCGACTCATGATCTGGTGGGCGCGCCGATTGAGGGTCTCGGTATCTCGGCTCATCTCGGCCTCGGAGTCGAGGTAAGGGCTGATGGCGCGAAACAGATCCCGGTCCGAGATGACTCCCACCAGCTCCTCTTCCTCCAACACCAGCAGGTGACGAAAGTGAGCCTGCTCGAAGATATCCTTGATGACAGTGAGCCTGTCGTCCATGGAAACGGTGGCGACCCGGGTCGTCATTATGTCCCTGATAAGCATGCTAACCTCCCCAACCCTGGCTGATTTCTCTGTTATGGCATGTTTTTGCCCCCCCAGCCAGTGGGAGCCCCCCACCTCAAGTGCAAATCTGCGCCATTTCACGTAAGATCCGCGCCAGTTTTTCTCCTCCATTTGAGCAAGCAGACCCCATCCATGATAGTTGCCAGTCAAATCGAACTGATCCGCGGCGGCCGCAAGCTGCTGGACAACGCCTCCGCCACCATACACCCGGGCCACAAGGTGGGCCTGGTGGGTAAAAACGGCTGTGGCAAGTCCACCTTTTTTGCACTGGTACGGGGCGAGCTGGCCATCGACAGCGGCAGCTTCAGCCTGCCCGCCGGCTGGCAGATCGCCGGCGTCGCCCAGGAGACGCCGGCCCTTGACTGCTCCGCGCTGGAGTACGTGATCGACGGCGACAAGGAGTTCCGCTCGCTGGAGGCCCAGCTGGCCCAGGCCGAGCTGGATGACAACGGCATCCTGGTGGCCGATCTGCACGGCAAGCTCGACACCATAGGCGCTTACAGCATTCGGGCCCGCGCCGCCGAGCTGCTGCACGGTCTAGGTTTCAGCGACGATCAGCTCGCGTCTCCCGTCAGGAGTTTCTCCGGTGGCTGGCGCATGCGCCTCAACCTGGCCCAGGCGCTGCTGTGCCGCTCCGATCTGCTGCTGCTCGATGAACCGACCAACCACCTGGATCTCGATGCCGTCATCTGGCTGGAGAAGTGGCTCAAGGGCTATCAAGGCACGCTGGTTCTTATCTCTCACGACCGTGACTTCCTCGATTCGGTCATCAGCCGCATCATCCACATCGAGAACGGCAAGCTGAACGAATACACAGGCGGCTACTCCGACTTCGAACTACAGCGCGCCGAACAGCTGGCCCAGCAGCAGTCCATGTACGAGAAGCAGCAGCGGGAGGTGTCCCACATGCAGGCCTATGTGGACCGCTTCCGCTACAAGGCCTCCAAGGCCCGTCAGGCCCAGAGTCGCCTCAAAGCCATGGAGCGGATGGAAAAACTCCTGCCCGCCCACGCCGACTCCGAGTTCAGCTTCGAGTTTCGCGAGCCGTCGGCCCTGCCGACCCCGCTCATCGCCATGGAGAACCTCAGCGCCGGTTACGGCGACAAGGTGATCCTGGAGAAGATCAAGATGAACCTGGTGCCGGGTTCGCGCATCGGCCTGCTCGGTCGCAACGGCGCCGGCAAGTCCACCTTCATCAAGATGCTGTCAGGCTCCAATCCCCCCCTGTCGGGCAAGCTGGAGGTGAGCGCCGGGGTCAGCATCGGCTACTTCGCCCAGCATCAGCTGGAGACACTGCGCCTCGACGATACTCCGCTCGATCACCTGGCCCGCCTCGCGCCGGACAAGTCCGAGCAGGAGCTGCGCAACTATCTGGGCAGCTTTGGCTTTCACGGTGACAAGGCGCTCGACAAGGTAGCCCCCTTCTCCGGCGGCGAGAAGGCGCGGCTGGTGCTGGCCCTCGTCACCTGGCAAAAGCCGAACCTCCTGCTGCTGGATGAACCGACCAACCACCTGGATCTGGAGATGCGCCACGCCCTGACCATGGCGCTGCAAGGCTTCGAGGGCGCCATGGTGGTGGTCTCTCACGACCGTCACCTGCTGCGCACCACCACGGATGACTTCTATCTGGTACACGGTGGCCGGGTCGAAGCCTTCGACGGCGATCTGGACGACTACCACAAGTGGCTCGGCGAGCAGGAGAAAGAGGCCAACGCCAAGCCAAGCAATGGCATCATCTCCGCCAACTCGGCGCTGGCGCGCAAGGATCAGAAGCGGCGCGAGGCGGAGTTCCGGCAAGCGACCCGCCCCCTGCGCCAGAAGCTGGAGAAGCTCGAAGCCAGCATGGAGAAACTGCAGACCCGGCTGGCCGCGGTGGAAGAGCAGCTGGCCGATCCCGCCATCTACGAAGAGAGCGCCAAGAACAAGCTCTCCGAACTGCTCAAGTCCCAGGGCCCCATCAAGGAGGAGCTGGAAGGGGTGGAGCTGGAGTGGATGAGCCTCTCAGAGGAGCTGGAAACCATGGAGCAGGCCTTCTTTGCGTGACGAACAGCTGATGGCGGCCGAGCGGGTCGCCGTGCACGAACTGCCGACGCCGCTGGGCTTCTGGCACTGGAGCGGCAAGATCTATGGCGAGCGCAGCCAGGACTGGCTGACCGTGCAGGCGCAGGGCGGCAACGTCAATCTGGCGCTCTTGCTGCACCGGCTGGATCAGACCGATATCCAGGTCGACCTGACCGATCTGCAACCTGCGCTGGTGCAGACCGAAGCGGTACTGACCCCCTGGCGCACCCTGCGCCAGAGCGCCAAGTCGCGGCTGGATGAGGAAGAGTATCAGGCCATGCTGGCCCACGAGCTGGAGCTGGAACGGCTGCAGCAGGGCGTCCTGCTGCAGACGCTGCGCAGCCTCACCCTGTTTCGGGGCAAGAGCCACAATTTGTTGAACTATCTATCGTTACTGGGGGCTCAGCAGGGCCCCCTCAGAGATCTAATATGCTGAGTTATCGCCACGCCTTTCACGCCGGCAACCACGCCGACGTGCTGAAACACGCCGTTCAGGCCCTGATCATCGAGTCCCTCAAAAAGAAGGAGAAACCCTTCATAGTGCTGGACACCCATGCCGGCGGCGGTCTCTACGACTTGCGCGGCGACTGGTCCCAGAAGAAGGCGGAATACGCCGACGGCATAGGCCGGCTGTGGGATGAACGGGCCCAGTGGTCTGCCATGGCCCCCTATCTCGGCGTTATCGAAGAGATGAATCAGAGCGGCGAGCTGCACTACTACCCAGGCTCCCCCGAGCTGTCACGCCGCCTCGCCCGCGAGCAGGACAAGCTGGCGCTGATGGAGCTGCACAACAACGAGGTGGAAGACCTGCGCGCCAACATGGGCTACGATCCTCGCGTCGCCGTCCACCACCGTGACGGTTTCGAGGGGCTGGTAGCCCTGCTGCCACCGACTCCGCGCCGTGGACTGGTACTGATCGACCCGCCCTATGAGCTGAAGGAAGATTACTTCGCCGTGGTCGATACCCTGAAAAAGGCGCAGAAGCGCTGGGCGACCGGCATCTATGCGCTCTGGTATCCGATTCTGGGTCAGGAGGCGGACAAATCCCGCGACATGCTGCGCGCCATCAAGCGGGAGAACTTCGGTAACGTCCTGGTGGCCGAGCTGGAAGTGGCCGGTCAGACCGCCGATTGGGGCATGAACGGCTCAGGCATGCTGATAGTGAGCCCCCCCTGGATGCTGGCCGAGCAGATCGAAGCCTTCTTGCAACCCTTGTGCGCCAAACTGGCCCAGGGCGCCGGTGCCCAGTACAAGGTCGAGTGGCTGAACAAGGCCGAGGATTAATCCCCGCGCCCACGCTGCAACCGAGCTTAAAAACAAAAAGCCCCATCATGGGGCTTTTTCTATTGGTGCGGCGGCCTGTGTTTGTGCGACAACCGGTGCAGCCCTTATGCGCGGGCGGACAGATCCTGTTTCAGCGCCAATATCAGCAAGGCCAATATGGCAAAGGGCGGTGCCAAGCAAAGCAGCACGCACAGGAAGGTGATGAGCACGGGATGCCGACTCTTGCGACGGGCCAGTCGCCAGGCAAGGACGCCGACGATGATCATCAGCAGCAAGATGAACTGCCCAAACAGGGTCGAGTTGATCGTCATGAAATCTCCTTTTTCATGGCAAAAGCCCAGTCTAGCTGTGTGACGGCCTTGGGCAAGGCCCCATCATGGTGGCAGATCCATCCCCCTTGATAGGTTCTCCCTATCCAACCATTAGATGAGAATAGTTTTCATTTGATGTCATTCTGGCGGATACTGCTGTCATCACCAGAGGGAGCCATCATCATGAAAAAGACCATCAGCTTTGCCGCCCTGCACTTCATCGTGGCCTTTACCCTGGCTTACCTGCTGACCGGTGAGCTGCTCACCGCCAGCCTGATCGCCCTGATCGAGCCCGCCATCAACACGGTCGCCTTCTACTTCCATGATCTCGGCTGGCACAAGTTCAAGCCCAGCCACAGCCTGCAGGCCAAGACCAGCAGCTTCGCCCTGGTGCACTTTTCCGTGGCCTTCGGGGTCGCCTACCTGCTGAGCGGCGAGCTGCTCACCGGCGGCGTGATGGCGACGATAGAGCCTGCCATCAACACAGTCGTCTTCTTCTTCCACGAGCGGCTGTGGCGCACCCGCCAGCCACTGGCGCTGGCCTAAGTCCGGGCCTGCACCGGATCCACTCCGCCAACCGGGGTCGCCAAGTGTGAAAAAGCGCTCGGCGGCCCCGTCTCATTGTGCTCTAGTAGCGGGTATCCCACTCTTTTTGCTGGAGTCTTTCCGATGAACAAGCTGCTGCTCGGCCCTCTTCTCTTTACCCCTCTGCTGGCCTGCGCCGCCACCCCTTCCTTTGATTGTGCCAAGACAGCCGGCACGGTCGAAACCCTGATCTGCAAGGATGCCGCGCTGGCGGCACTGGATAACGAACTGGCCACCCTCTATCCCAAGGCGCTCGCCAACCTTTCCCCCGAACAGCTCAAAACCGAGAAAGCCATGCAGCGCGGCTGGATCAAGGGTCGCAACGACTGCTGGAAGGCCAAGGATCTGCGCCAGTGTGTGGAGGAGAACTACCAGCAGCGGATCACCGAGTTGCAGATAAAAGGCGGCCAGCTGACGGTACCGACGCCGGTCGATTACCAGTGCGGCAAAAACCTCACCCTCTCCACCTACTTCTATAACGATGCCAAGCTGCCCGCCGCCGTGATCAATCTGAGCGAAGGGGATAGCCAGCAACAGGTGCTCGCCTATGAAGCCCCCAGCGCCAGCGGCGCCCGTTATGAAGGCCAGAACCTCAGCCTCTTCACCAAGGGCAACGAGGCCAGCCTGGAGCGTTACGGCCAGCCGACACTTGCCTGTACCGAGATCCCGACCAAGGGCAACTGACCGCAATACGGGGGCCGCCAGCAAGCAGCCCCCTTGCCGAACACCATGGCCCCCCCGCTATGCCAGAGAGCGGCCTCAGCCATCCAGAGTCACGCACTCGCCAGCACCGCCTTTCGAAAACGCCTTGCACAGCTCCCTGCCATCTATCGATCAAACCGCCTTGTTCATTAATTTGTTGATCCTGCCCAGAAATCTTCCATCTCGTCCTTCCCCTCTTCACCACGCCCGCTAACATACCCGATTGGCAACAAACGCCTCGTCGGAGTCACCCATGAGCCCTGCCAACCCTCACCTCTTGGTCAAAAGCAGCACACTGGAGGCTGAAATTCAGGGGCGGTAGCCATGCCATCGGCTTGCCAATCCCTTCTGATCACCGCAAGGGGCCGGCAAGCCGCTGACTCATCCACAACATGCAAAGCAAGGTGGTGTATGGAAACACAAACACTGCATCGCGGTCGGCTGATCGACCATCTCCAACTGGTGGTAAAGGATCTGGCCGCCAGCCAGCGCTTTTATTCCGCCATCCTGGCCACCCTCGATATTCCCATGGGTGGCACGGGTGAGGGTTACTTCTGGGCAGACGAGCTGTTTGCCACTTCAGTCGACAGCCCGGCTGCACTGGGGGTACTGACCGGCCGCCATCATCTGGCGTTTCAGGCGCAAGACAGGGCCATGGTGGATCGTTTCTATCAGGCGGCCCTCGCTCACGGCGGCCAGGACAACGGCGCCCCCGGCGAGCGCAATTATCACCCAGGCTACTACGCCGCTTTTGTCCTCGATCCAGATGGCAATAATATCGAAGCGGTTTATCACGGCGAGGCAAAGCGCAGTGTGGAGTCGGTGGAAATTCGGTTTTAGCATGCAGATGTAACCCCCATAATTGTGGCTCCTACATTATTCAACGTGAGCAACAATGCACTGCTCCAATTGGGTGGGAAAATTATGTTTTCGCTCAAGAGATTTTAACATTTTATGCAGTTGCCAGAGAACATGAGTAAAGCGGACTTAATGACTCCCCAGTACGAATATCTTTTAAAAATTTAACCACGTACATAAAACGTTCAATAACGCTGGTTCCCAGTGTGGGACGTTAAATATTTTCACATTTAATGGTATATAGGACATGTCAGAACAAAAAATAAACCCAAACCACGTTACAAAACCGATCCAGCTATTGGCTGCGTGGTTGGTCGGATTAATTTTAATTAACGGTTCATTCTTGGGTGCTGCGAGGGTATTGAGCAGTCCAGAGTGGGCACCAGGATTGCTTGTTATTGCAGCAGTTTGCAATGTTCCAATTTTTCTTGGGTTGATATTTTTCTTACAAACAAAATTTAGAGCAGAACTCCAAGAGGATACCTATTATTCTAAGCACTTGGAAAAAATCACTGGGACAGTAAAGGATAGAGTTAAAAGCAATGACTTTTTGCTAGATGAAATAAAGAAATTCCAGAATTTAAATAACGATAAGATAGAGGCAATAGAAAATAACCTAGAGAGTATTTACAATAGATTATCCAATCAGGATGTCAGCGAAATTGATGTGCAATCTGTTTTAGAAAAAATCAGTGAGACTAAGGCATCTCTTTCATCATATGAACTACAAAAGAATAAAAGCTCAACACAAATAGCTCTAAATGACCTTATACCAAATTACAAGGAAATTGCGAAAAAAATAATTATATCAGGATATTTAATTTCTGAAACATTTGGTTCAACAAGCGTAGACAAAAAACCACCTAACTGCCTTACCATCAGCTATAACCCAAGCACCCCTAAACTTGCTCTTCGTGAAGTTTATGAAATACTTAAACCCTATGGCTTTGACAGAATTGACTATGATAATATTGAAAATTTCCCTAATGATTCAGACATCTACATTGGCTCTTACATAGATGATTTCTCAAGTTCTAGAAGGTCAGTGAAAATAGATGAAACAGTTGAAGCATTGCTGTTGAATAATGATGTTTCGAGCGAACAACTCGGTTCATATATTATCCTGCAGAGAACATAGCCAGTAGATTAGATTAACGAAGCGTAATCGGAAATTCGCGATACAAATATTTAGTGATGGTTCTAGTTGCTTTCAGACACCGACTTTTACGCAGTCTCATTTTTCACTTGTATCTTAGCTGGCATAATGCCAGCCAAGGAGACTCATGAAGCCTGACTTAACCGGAACACGAATTGTGTTGCGTACCATTGGCCCGCAGGATACTGCCAATCTGTTCGAGATTTATGGCAATCCATTGACCATGGAGTTTGCCTCTGATCCCTGCTTTACCTCTCCCGCCATGGTGGCGCAGATGATGGCGAGCGTGGTGCGGCTGGAGCAAACAGGGGAGTCCCTTGAGTGGGCGATTGTCGAGCGGGAGGGCAACAAGGTGATAGGCACCTGCGGCCTGCACAGTTTCAGCGAGGCGGGCCACTGCTGCGAGGTTGGCTGCCTGCTCAATACGGCCTACTGGCGCAGAGGGTTTATGTCGGAAGCGCTACGATTGCTGTTCGCCCACGCCAGCACGCTGGGAGTAACCCGCCTCACCGCAGATATCGATGCAGATAACGTTCGCTCTATCGCCTTGTTTGAAAAGCTGGGCTTCAAGGCATATGCAGGGCGCTATCAGCGCATGATCCCGTTTGTCTGACCCGAGACCAGAGACTCAACGCCCTCGCCTCTCAGGCCGTTATGGCAAGGATCAGCCATAAAAAAACCGGAACTCAAGGGTTCCGGTTTTTTCATCAAGGCATCAGCCGCGGTAATCGCCCCGGGTGCGGCTTGATAACCGACCAGGGCAGTATGCTCCACTCGGTCAGCTCGCAGTTACGCTCGACACGGGGAAAAGAAGGATCCAGCACTATCCCCTTATCTGTCATATACCAAGAGGCATACTCCCAGACTGACGGATCTGCGTAATTGCACTCTTCCGGATCGGGAACCATCTCATTGGGGTAGAGCCGCTGAAACTCGTTTACGATCCAGGGGGCCAGATACTTCTCCCTGTACTCAGATGCTGCAGGGTCATACGACTGATTGTCGAACTTTACTGGCGTCCCACTACCAACCCAGAGCAGGTCTTCGAGTGTCAGCATCTCTCCGGTGGCAAGATTAATGTTTAATGGCGAATCACCAAAGTCAGGGTGTGCACCACCGCAAAAATAGCCGGTAAAGATACTAGCGCTGAGCAAGTTCGGACTGATGAAATGGGGCTTAACCGTCTGGTCGAATTCCCCACCCATTGGGGTGCTCATACACTGAAAATAACTGGCGACCTCGCTCCACTGACGCTCTGCCAGCACATGATTGAGTATCCCAAGCTGCTCAGCAGGTAGCCCTGACGTAATGCGAAAATGCGTGATTTTACTTTGCGACTCTTGTAGCCATTGCAAGCTATAACCCTGGAATGACTCGCGTTTGCCCGGTTTTAGTGAGAGTCCTTCAAGCCGCATGAGTTCATAAAGATCACGCTGACGCCAGCTGACAAGAGCCGGATCCTGTATATCAATGGCGCTGCTATCGACCACCTTCAATACCACAGAAATAGGCTTTTTCCCGACCCATGTTCCCTGAAGACCATTACCGGAACGCTCGAGGAGCATGGCGATCTTTTCGGGTTCACTGTTATCCCACAATTCTGAGAGCTGCAGGGTCTTACCCTCCCACTTGCCCGACAGGGGAATATCCTTTCGGTACTTGCGGTAGAAGTAACGCCCACTGACCGTACCATCTGATGACGTATCAAGGGTCATCACTACCGGCATACGTCCTACCTTGCCCTGATACACCTCACTGGCCTGCGCAACCATAGCTAGCAACAAGCAACCCAACCCCAGCCAAAACCTTGCTATCACCCTTCTCTCCTGTGTTGTGGCGATGACGTCCATCCTCACGCTGCCCACTCATTAGAGTGGGCATATTGAATTTTCTCTCGCAGAAATGGGCAATCAACAGATGAAAAAGGAACCATACGGTTCCGGCTTTCATCATGCCAACCCACACACGAGCAAGACAAGCAATTAAGCCTGGTTTTTAACTTCTTTCAGACCGCAGAAAGGATCTTTGGCATCCAGAGCGTCTTCGATACGGATCTGTCGCTTGTACTGGCAAAAAAGCCCCGCATCGCGGGGCTTTTTGCTATCGGCAGTGGCCGACTCAGTTGACGGCGACCGGCTCGCCCAGCGCGTCGGGCGGGGTCTGGAACTCACGCTCGGCTTCGTCGAAGCGATCCAGCATGGCCTTGGAGGGGGCCTTGTCCAGCAGGCTGAACACCAGGATCGCCAGGCCGGAGAAGAGGAAGCCAGGGATGATTTCATAGAGCCCCAGCCAGCCGAACTGCTTCCAGACGATGACGGTCAGGGCACCGACCAGCATGCCCGCCAAGGCGCCATTGCGGGTCATGCGCGACCAGAGTACGGAGAGCAGCACCACGGGACCGAAGGCGGCACCGAAGCCGGCCCAGGCGTAGCTCACCAGCCCCAGCACCCGGTTCTCCGGGTTCATGGCAACGGCGATGGCGATGAGCGCAATCACCAGCACCATCATGCGACCGACCCACACCAGCTCTTTCTGGGAGGCGTTCTTGCGCAGGAACGGCTTGTAGAGATCTTCCGTGATGGCGCTGGAGCAGACCAGCAGCTGGCAGCTCAGGGTACTCATCACGGCCGCCAGGATGGCGGAGAGCAACACGCCGGCGATCCAGGGGTTGAACAGTATCTTGGACAGCTCGATGAAGACCCGCTCCGGGTTGCCGGTAACGCCGGCGGCCTGCTCGGTGAAGGTGGAGAAGTAGGCCAGGCCGAAGAAGCCGATGGCCACGGCGCCGCCCAGGCACAGCACCATCCAGGTCATGCTGATGCGGCGGGCATTGGCCATTGAGTGGTGGGAGTCCGCCGCCATGAAGCGCGCCAATATGTGGGGCTGGCCGAAGTAGCCCAGGCCCCAGGCCATCAGCGAGATGATGGCGATGAAGTCCAGGTTCTTGAACATGTCGAGGTTGCTGGCGTTCTGCGCCGCCACCTGCACCATGGCGGTGTCTATGCCGCCCACCGCTATGATGACGAACACAGGGGTGAGGATCAGGGCGAAGATCATCAGGGTGGCCTGCACCGTATCGGTCCAGCTCACCGCGAGGAAGCCACCGAAGAAGGTATAGGTGATGGTGGCCGCGGCGCCGACCCAGAGGGCTGTGTTGTAATCCATGCCGAAGGTGCTCTCGAACAGGCGGGCACCGGCCACCACGCCGGAGGCGCAGTAGATGGTGAAGAACAGCAGGATCACCAGGGCGGAGAGGATGCGCAGCACCCGGCTCTTGTCCTCGAAGCGGTAGGTGAAGTAGTCCGGCAGGGTCAGGGCGTTGCGGTTCTTCTCGGTGTGAACCCGCAGCCGACCGGCGACCCAGCGCCAGTTGAGATAGGCCCCCAGGGTGAGGCCGATGGCGATCCAGCTCTCGGAGATGCCGCCGATGAAGACGGCGCCCGGCAGGCCCATCAAGAGCCAGCCGCTCATGTCGGAGGCCCCGGCGGAGAGGGCGGTGACCCAGCTCCCCATGCGGCGGCCGCCGAGTATGTAGTCATCAAAGTTGCGGGTGGCGCGATAGGCGATAAAGCCGATCAGCACCATCCCGAGGATATACACCAGAAAGGTGATAAGCATGGGTGTACTGGCTGTCATTCAAAACTCCGTTATGTGACGTGTGTACCCGTTCTGACGACGGGCTCTTCCTTAAAAAACCGCCCTAGCTTAATCAGCAGATCCCATGACCTCAACCACTTTTAACAAATAAAAAACACAATATAAACGTTTCATCTTTAACTAACGAACCACTCAAGGAGCAATCAGCCGGATTTTATCCTGATGCAGCAACCGCTTATCGGGGCGCCCTCCCCCCTGACCCAGCCCGGCATGGCGGTAAAAAAAAGCCCCGGCCAGTGGCCGAGGCTAGAGACGATTGGCGCCAGGATCAGCGATTGATCGCGATCGGCATGCCGCTGCGCTGTTCCAGCGCCTGCTTGACCAGCTGGGAATCGCTGTCGGCATGGGCGATGAAACGGGTCACGGCCGGGGTCATCGGCAGCGGCGCCGGCAGGCTGGAGTTGAACTCCTCCTGGCTGCGGGACAGCGGCTGATGCACTTCCAGATAACGGCGACCATCCGGCTCGACCGAGGCCTTGATCGGCTGGTTCACGAACTGCACTCGGGTGCCGACCGGTATCTTCTTGAACAGGTATTCGATGTCTTCGTTGCGCAGACGCACGCAACCGTGGCTCACCCGCAGACCTATGCCGAACTGGGCATTGGTGCCGTGGATGGCGTACATCTTGCCGATGTAGAGCGCAAACAGCCCCATGGGGTTGTCCGGGCCGGCGGGCCAGACTGCCGGCAGGCTCTCGCCACGGGCGGCATACTCGGCATGCATCTTGGCGGTCGGGGTCCAGGTCGGGCCCGCCTTCTTGCGCTGCACGCTGGTCACCCAGTTTTCCGGGGTGTCGGTGCCGAGCTGGCCGATGCCGATGGGCAGCACTTCCACCACCTTCTTGCCTTTCGGGTAGTAGTAGAGGCGCATCTCGGCCACGTTCAGCACTAGCCCCTCGCGCGGGGCATCCGGCAGGATCAGCTGATGCGGCACGATGAGCTTCTCGCCAGCCTGCAGCAGCAGGGGATCCGCCTTGGGGTTGGCTTCGAGCATGTTGGTCAGACCCAGCTGGAATTTGGCGGCAGCGGCTTCCAGCGGCTGGCCATTTTCCTCTGCCGGCACCACGTATTCCAGATTTTCACCCACCAGACGGCTGTTGGCCGCAGGCAGGGCATATTCAACAGCAAGCACTGGCGCGGCGGCCAAGACGAGGCTGCAGCACAGAGCGGCCGCAGTATTGTGAAGGAGCTTCATAACTTTCCTGTAATGGATGACGTGGTTCAAGACTCTGGGCTGACCCGGGATCGGCTGGGCGGTCCGGGGGCGGAGAGAAGGCCGCCATTTTTCTCCTCTCTTGGCCAAAATTCAACAAGCAAATGGGGCGGCGACGCAGGATTTTATGCCCCTGCGCGCCGCCGGGCGGTTTTAGCCGTTGCTGACGGATCCCCGTTGCCAGGTGCGCATATCGTAACCTGTGGGAGATTGGTGCAACCGCAGATGAAATTGCTCAATGATGGCAAAGATATGGTCGAAAATATCGGCCTGGATCCCTTCGTAATCGGCCCAGGCGGTGGTCGCTGTGAAGCAGTAAATCTCCAGCGGCAAACCGTCAGTAGTCGGTGCCAGCTGGCGCACCATCAGCGTCATGTCCTTGCGAATGCCGGGATGGGCCCGCAGGTAGGCGTCCAGATAGGCGCGCAGGGTACCCAGATTGGTGAGGTGACGACCGTTGATGGGGCAGCTCAAGGCATCGCTGAGTTGCTGGTTGTAGACGCTCAGCTCCTGCTCCTTGCGGCTCAGATAGGGCGCCAGCAGCTGGGCCTGCTTGAGCTGCAACTGCTCATCCGCGCTCAGAAAGCGCACGCTGGTCATGTCGATGCTGACGCTGCGCTTGATGCGGCGACCACCGGATTCGGTCATCCCCTGCCAGTTCTTGAAGGAGTCGGAGATGAGGGCATAGGTGGGAATGGTGGTGATGGTCTTGTCCCAGTTCGACACCTTGACGGTGGTGAGGCCTATGTCGGTCACCTCGCCGTCGGCGCCGTACTTGTCCATCTGCAGCCAGTCACCGACGCTCAGCATGCGGTTGGCTGAGAGCTGGATCCCCGCCACCAGGCCGAGGATGGGATCCTTGAACACCAACATCAGCACGGCTGTCATGGCCCCCAGGCCGCTGAACAGGAACAGCGGTGACTTGCCGAGCAGCAGGGCGATCATCAGGATGCCGACCAGTATGCTGCCCACCAGCTTCACCCCCTGGAAGATGCCGCGCAGGGGCAGATCCCGCCCGAGCCGGGTGTAGCGGCTCACCGACAGCATGCAGTCGAGCAGGGCGAACAGCGCCAGCAGCAGGAACAGCAGGATCCAGAACTGGGCCAGCATCTCGATCCACTGCAGGCTCTCGGATTTGCGCGGCAGCCAGATCTCGGCCTGGCCGAGCAGCACGGCCCCCTGCAGCACGAAGGCGAGCCGGTAGAACAGACGTTGTTGCAGCTGGGGCGGCAGCCACACCTGCTTGGTCTTGCCGAGGATGCCAACCAGCCGCACCAGCAGCACCCGGTGCAACAGCATGTGCAGCACCAGCGAAGTAAGGACGATAAAGCCCAGGGCGATCACCAGTGCCATCAGGCCGCTGACTTCGATCCCCATGCCGGTCAGCCAGTGAAAAAACATCTCCTTCATCCCTACCTCCAATGCGTGAAACAGTCGTCAGGGTACGTATCTGCCACCCCATGTCAAATGACAAGCCGCTCAACCAGGGGCCGGAAACGACAACGCCCGGCGCAGGCCGGGCGTTGATTCAGGGCGAGGTGGCGTTAGCCGACCAGGCTCAGGGCATCGCGGGCGATGACCAGCTCTTCGTTGGTGGGCATCACCAGCGCCAGGCGGCTGCCTTCGGCCGTGATGGGACCCTCACCACCGAGCACGGCGGCATTGTTCGCTTCTTTATCTACCTTGAAACCGAACAGGGCCAGACGACCCAGCACCATCTCGCGCACCATGGCGGCATTTTCACCGATACCGCCGGTGAACACCAGAGCGTCCAGACGACCCTCCATGGCGGCGGCATAGGCACCGACATACTTGGCCACCCGGTAGGTGAACACATCCAGCGCACGCTTGGCGCCGGCGTCGGTCGCATAGTTGGTGGTGACATAGCGGCAGTCACTGCTCACCTCGGTCAGGCCCAGCAGACCGGACTCACGAGTGAGGGTGTGGTTGATCTCATCCACGCTGTAACCGAGCTGGTCGTGCATGAAGAAGACCACAGCCGGGTCTATGTCGCCGCAACGGGTGCCCATCGCCAGCCCTTCCAGCGGGGTCAGGCCCATGGAGGTGTCGACGGACTCGCCGTTCTTGATGGCGCAGACGGAGGCACCGTTGCCCAGGTGGCAGTTGATGATGTTGAGCTCGGCCAGCGGCTTGCCCAGCGCCTTGGCGGCTTCTTCCGCGATGAAGCGGTGGGAGGTGCCGTGGGCGCCGTAACGACGGATGCCGTTCTCTTTGTAGAGCTTGTAGGGCAGCGCGTAGAGATAGGCTTCCTGCGGCAGGGTCTGGTGGAAGGCGGTGTCGAACACGGCCACGTTCTTCTCGACCAGGGCCGGGAAGACCTTGAGCGCGGCACGGATGCCGATAAGGTGCGCCGGGTTGTGCAGGGGAGCGAACGGAATGGCGGCTTCGATGCCGGCGATCACGCCATCATCGATGCGAACGGAGCGGGAGAACTGCTCGCCACCGTGCACGATGCGATGGCCGATGGCCACCAGCTGCTCGGCCAGAGAGGGATCCTGGGGCAGGATGTGACCCACTATATGGTCGAGGGCAGCCTGGTGTGCGGCGCCCGCTCCCAGCATGGCTTCGCCCTTGACCCCGTGGAGTTTCCATTTGATACGTGCATCATCCAGATTGAAGCATTCGGCCAGGCCGGACAGCATGTCCTCACCTGTTTCGGCGTCCATTACGGCAAATTTCAGGGAAGAGCTACCGCAGTTAAGGATCAATACCAACTTGCTCATGTTCTACATCTTCCTGTGCTTCGGCTTTATGCCGACAGTGTCGTGTCATCCAGAAGTGGATGGGATTCCCCTGCCGGGGGCTTATGGTCGCAGGAAAGTGCGCCCAATTTTTCAATACGTTAAGTGCAAATCCAGATGATTCCGTGCACTCATCTTGGCCAGGCTGCGCCGGTGGTTACAGGCCGGCCAGCAGATCCCTGTGCACCTTGACCACCAGCTTCTTCACCTGAGCCGGCTGGTTGGGGGTACAGAGAGGGCGATGCAGTTCTCCCGGCCAGAAGATGGCGAAGTCGCCGGGCTGCAACGCCAGATAACTGGTCTGTTCGTCGTCGACGAACCAGAGATCGGGATGGGGATGATCGGCACCCTCATTGCCATAAGCATGAGGCCCGACCCCTATCCACTCTTCACCACGCAACAGCAGCTGGATATCCAGATACTGCTGATGGAACTCGCCACGGCGATCCGCGGCCGGCTCGGTCAGCTCTTCGCTCACCAGACAGAACAGCGTGAGGCCGTCGATCTCGCGCTTGCCGAGCGGCGCATTCAGCCACTGTTCCACGCTCTTCACCACCTCGGCCATGATGCTATCCAGCGGGGCGGGCAGCGGCGTGCGCTGCAGGGTATTCAGACTGCCGGTGATCATGGCGAGCGGATCCTTAGGTGTATTCAGGCGGCATCTTTGCCGCAAAATGAAAAAGGACCCTGTTCAGGTCCTTGTGTCACACCGTCTGCAATCCGTGCAGACAGGAGTAGAGCATTTGCTCGTGCCGAGCGTGATGAGGCCACTGTTACACACTCATCCGCAGCTTGCCAAGAGGCGCAAGCGTATTCGCCCAGTGATCGTACCAGCTGAAACAATATTATTCACTACTCCATCGCCGCCGACTTTGACCAGACGCAAAAACGGGAGCATCTGCTCCCGTTTTTTTCGCACAATCGGTGTCATTCAAGCCTTGCGGGCGTTTTCCACCGGCTTGGCATACATGGCGCGCCAGATGGCCTTGTGCTCTTGTGGCACCTCTGACTGACGAGTCAGGAAGGCAGCCTGCTCTATGGTATTGGCCTTGCCGGACACATCTGCGGCCAGGTAGTTGCCCGGGAAGAGGCGATAGTTGCCCCAGATCGCCTTGTCGATCAGCGCCGCCAGTTCGTCCGGATCGCTGAAGCCCTCGGTGATGGGGGCGCCGAAGGAGACGTGTACCCGCCCTTTCTGGCCGACGATGCCGGCGACTATGCTCTCGATGTCCTCGAACTCGCCCTTCTCGTAGCTGCCGTTGACCGACTTCTCGTACAACTCGCGCGCCTTGGCCTTGTCGGTGGGATCCAGCTCGTAGCTGATGCTGACCGGCACTATGTTGAGGCTGCGCATGTAGTCGACGAAGTCGATTTTCTGCTTCTTGCCGTCCACGTAGAACATCTTGAGGATGGCCGGATCCGTCTTGTCATCGCCATTCTTGGCGCGCCCTTCTTTCTGGGCGATCCAGATGGAGTGACCCTCGTGTACCGACTGGCCTATGTAGGCAGACAGCTCGCCGAGCATTTTCATCATCTCCCGCGGCCCCTTGGCGGAGCGCTTGACGATGAAGCTCTTGTTGAGCTTCATCAGCTCGGTGGCGCAGGGTTTGCGCAGCAGGTTGTCACCGATGGCGATACGTACCGTGTCGAAGCCGTGGGTATGCAGTCCCCAGTTGACGAACGCCGGATCCATGGCGATGTCCCTGTGGTTGGAGACAAACAGGTAGCCCTGCTCCTTCTTCAGATGCTCGATCCCCGAGAAGGTCACCCCCTTGGTGGAGGTGGCGATCATGCGGGACATGTAACGGGTCACGCCCATCTGCACCTGATGGATGGTGGTCACCTTGGACCACTTGTAGCGCAGGAACTGGCGGATCAGCGGGCGTATGGCCCAGCCCAGCCAGCTCATCAGGGAGCCGAAACGATACTTGGCGATGGCGCCGACGAATTCATCATCCCGGATCAGCCGTTCTATGGCTGCCGGCACTTCTTCATCGCGGTAGGGGCGAATGTCCGCGAATCTATCTACTTCTGTCACAGTGTCTGCCTTGCATGTAAGGAGTCGCGGCCAGCGCGCGCTGGCCGGGAAATTCAGGGCGCAATTTTACACGCTTTTATGCCAAGGGGTATGCGATGTGCGTAGATAGTGAGATCTGACCAGTGAAATGAACAAATAGCCCCGTTTGGGCCATCTTTTTACTCTTCCACAGTAAACGAGATCATCATGCCGGTGTCCTCGTGCTCCAGCAGGTGACAGTGGGCCATGTAGGCCCGCTCCTTCGGCGCCGGGCGATCGAAACGCACCAGCACCTCGCTGCGCCCACCCTCCACCTTGACGATGTCCTTCCAGCCGGCACGGTGCTGTGCCACCGGCTGGCCGTTCTCGCTCAGGATCCGGAAACGGGTGCCGTGGATATGGAAGGGGTGCAGCATCATGTCCCCCTCCCCCGAGATGATCCAGCGCTCGGTCTGGCCCCGCTTGACCGCAAACTGCGGGTCATTCATGGCGAAAGGCTGGCCGTTGATCCGGTTGCCGCCGTGCAGATCCAGCGGCTTGGCACTGCCCTTGCCATCCTGCATCCCGGCCATGGTGCCGTGCTGCATCTCGCCCGCCGGCATGGCCATGGCGCCATGATCCATCCCCGCCATGTCACCGGCGTCGCCTTGCGCTCCCTTCATCTCCCCCCATTGCCATGCCAGCCATGCCCGCAGCACTGCCATGATCCATGCTCATGCCCGCCATGGCACCGTGACCATAGCGGCTCATCAGCGCCTGCATCCCCTGCCGATCCAGCTCGGGATCCATCGACAGCGTCAGGGGGCGGCTCGGCAGCCCCTGCCACGTCGGCAGCGCCGGCAAGCGGGCCAGACTGTCCGGCAGACGCCCCTTGCCCTCGATGAGAGAGGGCTGGATCCGCAGCAGCGGCAGGGCCGCATCAAACGGTGCCAGCGTCATGCCCATCTGGCGCACCGGCAGAGAGCAGATCGAACGGCTTGCCGTTGCGGGCATCCACCATCACCTCGAACCGCTCCCCCGGCAGCAACGCCAGCTCGCTTAGCGCCACCGGCTCCGCCAGCAGACCACCATCGCTGCCGATCACATAGAGTGCTCGCCCATCGCTGGCCGCCAGCGTGAGGGAGCGGGCATTGCAGCCGTTGAGCAGCCGCAACCTCAGCCAGCCGCGAGGGGCGTCGTGGGTCGGATAGACGGCGCCGTTGGTCAGCATCAGATCGCCGAACCAGCCGACCGCCGCGCTCATCACGTCCAGCTGGTAATCCAGCTGATCCTGGCCGTCCAGCCGCTTGTCCTGCAACACCAGGGGTATGTCGTCCAGCCCCCAGCGTTGTGGCAGCGGCAGTCGCAGGCTCTCCTCGTCGTCGAGAATGAAGAGCCCCGCCAGCCCCATGGCCACCTGATGACCGGTCTGACCGTGGGTATGGGGGTGATACCAGCAGGTGGCTGCGGGCTGTTCGATGCGAAATGCCGCTCGCCACTGCTTGCCGGGGGGAATGCTGGCCTGAGGGCCGCCATCTGCGCTGCCCGGCACCTCCAGCCCGTGCCAGTGTACCGTGCTGGTCTCTGCCAGCCGGTTGCTGACGCTGATCCGCACCGCCTGCCCCTGGCGGGCGCGCAGCGTGGGGCCGAGCAGGTTGCCGTTATAGCCCCAGCTGTGGGTCGGCTGGCGCCGCCAGCGCATCTGGCCGGGCTGGGCGATCAGCTGGATCACGCCGCTCTCGTCCGGTTCGAGCACGGCGGGAATGGGCAGGGCGGGCCGCTCGGCGGCGAAGACCCGGCCCCACCATGGCAGGGCACCGGCGACGCCGAGCGCGGTGGAGAATTTGAGAAAATCGCGACGCTGCATGAGTCGATCCTCGTTGGCGGAAGCTGACCTCCAGCCTAAGCAGCAACCCTATGGCAAGGTCAAGCCCTGCCAAGCAGGCGGCAGGACAATTTCTGGCCCATCCGCTTGCCGGCAGGGCGCCATGCCCTCAGGCCAGCGCCAGGGTGACCGCCGCCTCGGCATGGATGGCGGTGGTGTCGTAGAGCGGCACCGCGGCCTCGGCATCCCCCACCAGCAGCGCAATCTCGGTGCAGCCCAGGATCACCGCCTGGGCGCCCGCTTCGGCCAGCCCGGCTATGATGGCCAGGTACTCGGCTCGCGATGCGTCGCGAATGTCGCCAAGGCACAGCTCGTCATAGATGATGCGGTGCACCCGCTCCCGCTGCGCCTCGCCGGGCACCAGCACCTCCAGCCCGAACTTGTCCTGCAGCCGCCCCTTGTAGAAATCCTGCTCCATGGTGAAGCGGGTACCGAGCAGCCCGACCCTATCTATCCCGTCCGCTTGCAGACGACGGGCGGTGGCATCGGCGATATGGAGCAGCGGAATGTCGATGGCGGCCTCAATCTCGGGCGCCACCTTGTGCATGGTGTTGGTGCCGATCAGCAAGAAATCGGCGCCGCCGGCCTGGATGGCCCGCGCTTCTGCCGCCAGCAGGCGGGCGGTGGCGGGCCAGTCGCCGGCGTGTTGCAGTCGCTCTATCTCGGCAAAGTCGACGCTGCTCAGCAGCACCCGCGCCGAGTGCAGGCCGCCGAGCCGCTCGCGCACGCCCCGGTTGAGCGCCTGATAGTAGCTGACGGTTGACTCCCAGCTCATGCCACCCAGCAGACCGATACATTTCATGGGACCTCCTTGTACAAACCGAACAGAGGGCGCCGCTCACCACGTCGCCAATGGAATAAAAAAGGCCCCGCAGGGCCAACAAGACAGCCGGTAAAGGCCCGGGCTCAAGGTCTGGCCCGGACTAAATCCAGATCATCAGCACGCAGGCCGCCGTGGCGATCCCCATGCCCAGATTGAAACGACGCCAGCCACGGGCGGTGCGTATGATGCGGCGCACCTGGGCACCGAACAGCACCCAGAAGGCCCCGGTATAGAGGCCGGTCACGAAGAAGATGCCGAGCACCCAGACGGCGGAGGGCCAGTAGGCCTCTCCCGCCAGGGTGAAACCGCTGATGGCGGAGAGCGCCATCATCCAGGCCTTGGGGTTGAGCAGTTGCAGCATGGCGCCCTGATGGGCCGGGATGAGCGGCCGGTTGCCCTCGGCCGGGCCGCTGGCGGTCGCCACCTTCCAGGCCAGCCAGAGCAGGTAGGCCGAACCGATGAGCTTGAGGCCGTCGTGCAGCAGCGGCACCTTTTCAAACATGACGCCAAGTCCCAGCGCCGTGGCCAGGATCATCAGATTGATCCCCCCGACAACTCCCACCAGCAGGGGAAGGGTGCGGCGAAAGCCCTGCGCCGCCCCGGCACTGGTGAGCAGCATGTTGTTGGGGCCCGGCGTGCCGCAGGTGATGAGGGCAAAGCCCGCCAGGGGAAACAACCAGTTCAGATCCATCTCAACCTCTTGGTGATACAAACGCCGGCTCGGCGGCAAGCCTCCTAATATGCAGAGCCAGCCCCGCGGCGACAAGTCAGAAATGGCTCTTTCTTGCTGGCCGCCAGCGCGGCGCGGCTCAATACCAGAGCATGACCACACAGAGCGCCGTCAGCACACCGAGGGAGCCATTGAGGCGCCGCCAGCCCCGATCCGTGCTGATCCAGTTGCTCAGCTGATGGCCGAACAAGACCCAGACAAAGCAGACCGGCAGGGCCACCAGCACAAACATGGTCATCACGGCGAGCTGGCTCGGCCAGTAGCTGGCCCCGGTCAGGCTGAACAGACTGATGGCGGAGATGCCCATCATCCAGGCCTTGGGATTGAGAAACTGGAAGCCCAGCCCTTCCAGCAGGGTCAGCGGACGGGCGCGTCGGGCCGGATCACCGGGGGCACCGGCCACGGCGATGCGCCATGCCAGCAGCAACAGATAGAGGCTGCCGAAGATCTGCAGCCCCAGCCGCAGCAGGGGCCAGCGCTCGAACAGAGGATAGAGCCCCAGCGCCAGCACAAGTTGCAGCACGGGTTGACCCACAGCCACGCCCATCAGGTGCGGCAGGGTGCGGCGCACCCCGAAGTTGGCGCCGGAGGCGGTCAGCATGAGGTTGTTGGGGCCCGGCGTGCCACAGGTGAGCACGGCGAAGCCAAACAGGGTGGCATACCATTCTATCGTCATCATTGACTCCTGAACTGCACACATTGTATCGATACAATGTGCCATTCTTGATTGTTATTGGGTGTAAAATCACGCTATATTGCGAACAAATTTGGATCAATGGATTTATTGTCACCATGACAATCTGGACTCCGGACCTGACCCCCTTCGACGGCCCCCTCTATCTCAAGCTGGTGAAGGCCATAGAGCAGGCCATTCACGATGGCTCCCTGCCACCTCAGACCCGGCTGCCTACCCACAGGGCGCTGGCGGATCGGCTGGGGGTCACGGTCGGCACCATCACCCGCGCCTATGGGGAGGCGGAACGACGCGGCCTGCTGGCCGCCAAGGTGGGGCACGGTACCTGGGTCAAGGGCGCGGGCATGGATCCGGCCAACGAGTGGGTGATCCGCAAAGAGGAGGGGCACCGCATCGAGTTGTGGCAGAACCTGCCGGTGCAGCTGGACAGGGCCGCCATCATACGTCCCATGCTGGGGGAGCTGGCCGACGGGGATCTCAATGCCCTGCTCGGCTACGACAAGGAGGCGGGCCAGCCCGGCCAGCGCCAGCTCTTCATCGACTGGCTGGCCGAGCAGGGGGTGCACGGCAGCGAGGAGCGCCTGCTGTTCAGCCACGGCGCCCAGCACGGCATCATGCTCTCCCTGCTGGCTACCGGTTGCGTGGGAGAGACCATTTTGTGCGAAGGGCTCAGCTACCCCGGCATGCTGGGCAATGCCCGCCAGCTGAAGAATCAGGTGGTGGGACTGGCGATGGATGAGGAGGGGTTGCTGCCCGCCGCGCTGGAGGCCGCCTGCCGCACGCGGCGAGCCAAGCTGCTCTACCTCACCCCCACGCTGCAAAACCCCACCACCGCCATCATGAGCCAGGCGCGGCGCGAGGCCGTCGTAGCCATCGCCCGCCGCCACGATCTGCTGATCATCGAGGATGACGTCAACGGCCTGCTGCCCAGTATCCCGGTGGCGCCCCTGATCAACCTGGCGCCGGAGCGGGTCATCTATCTCGGCAGCCTGGCCAAGATCGCCTGCGGTGGCCTGCGGGTCGGCTTCGTGCTGGCGCCGCCCGCCCTGCGCAACGCCTTCGCCCAGGCGATGCGACTGTCGAGCTGGATGGTGAGTCCGCTCTTGATCGAGCTGGCCTGCAAGCTGGTGAGCCAGCGCCAGATCATGCCATTGGTCGAGCAGCAGCGGCAGATCCTGGCACGTCGCGGCGAGCTGCTACGCCATCTGCTGCCGGGAGCCCGCTGGCAGGCGGGATCCATGCACGCCTGGCTGCCGCTGCCGGAGCCCTGGCGCAGCCAGGCGTTCGCCGAGGCGGCCAACGCCCTTGACGTCGGGGTGGCGAGCGGGGAACACTTCGCCGCCGGCCAGTTCGCCGCGCCGCAAGGGGTACGGCTGAGCCTGAGCCAACCGGCCACGGATGCCCGCGTTGCCGAGGGGCTGGAGCGGCTGGCGCAGCTGCTGCGGGGCTCACCGCCCCCCAATCCCCTGCTATAGTCAGCCACTGTTTGGTCCAATACGCCCAGATCCGCGCGCTCGAAGGAGAGCCCATGCACCCGACCCGCGTCTCACTCCTGCTCCTCACCCTGCTGCTGGGGGGCTGCGCCTCGCCCGGTCATCACCAGCTGGGCGCGGCACTGACCGGGCTGGAAGGGGAGCTGCAGCGGCTGGAGGAGGAGCTGGCGGCCATGAACGGCCTCCATTACCAGAAGGCGATAGACGCACCGCTCAGCCTGCGCCGCGCGCTGGCCACCCCAGCCCAGACGCAAGAGGGCCTGCAGCCGGTGCAGCGCCAGCTGCAGGATGGGCCGCTGCTCAATTACCACTACCGGCTGCCGGATGGCATGGCGACCCTGCCCATCGACAACCCCTGCCTGCGTTACGAATTCGAGCTGCGCCACCTGGGTCGCCTCGGCCAGCTTGCCCTCAGCTGGCAGGGCCGCGACGGCCAGGGTTTCCGCCTGATCCGCCAGAACGACTGCCCCTTCTCCGCCAAAGGCCCGGGTCTGCAGTAGGCCAGGCGCCTGCCCCTATGGTCAGTTGAAAGGGCTGGCCACATCTTGTAGCTTGCCCCCATCCCGTTCCCCCTGCCCCTGGCCGGAGATCTCCCCCATGAAACTGACCCCCCTGTGGCTGGCGCTGTGCAGCCTGCCCGTGCTGGCCTGCGGCCCGGATGGCTGCGAAACGCCGCTCACCCTGCAACTGACCGCCGCCCAGTGCCATCTGAACGGGCTGCCGTTTCTCTCCCCCGATAACGACACCCGCACCAATCTGGCCCTGCTGCTGGCCGATGAGCAGGCCTTCTCACTGCCCGACGGGGCCCTGCCCCTGCCCTTCACGGTCGATGCGCTGATAAGCCCGGCCGTCGGCGACACTGGGCCCGCCGGGCCGGATCCCCTGCTGGCACTGGCCGCCGGTCTCGGCATCGAGGAGAGCACCACCCAGGCAGCTCTGGAGCGTGCCGCCGGCTGGAGCGAGGGGCGCTGCATCAGCAACAATCCCGTCTCTGCCGAAGCCTTCCTGCAGGCACTGGCGCAGACGCCGGCACTCACCGCCAGCGATCGCAGCCAGCTGGCAAGTCAGCGGCTGGCCATGCTGGGTCAGTGCGGTCAGCCGCAGGCTGCGGATCAGGGCACGGCTCAAGACCAAAGCAAGCCAGCGTCGCTGTCGCCCGCCGCCCAGGGTTTCGCCGACTACCTGACCGCCAGCCGGCACTTCTATCAGGGGGAGTTTGCGCAGGCCGACGCCCTGTTTGCCGCCCTCGCCGGGCAGGACCAGCCCTGGCTGAAGGAGACGGCCGATTACATGCGGATCCGGGTCGCCCTCAACCTGTCCCAGCAAAGCGCCTTCGACGACTGGGGCACTCTGGATCGCAACCAGATTGACAAGGCCGCCGTACAACGCAGCGAGCAGCTCATCGGCGACTACCGCGCCCGCTATCCAAAGGGGCGCTATCTGGATTCCGCCACCGGGCTGCTGCGTCGGCTGGCCTGGTTCAAGGGAGACAAGGAGCTGCTGGCGAGTCACTATCTGCAGGCGAGCCAACGGCAAAGCGCGCCGGATCTGGTCAACGAGATCGATCTCAAGCTGCTGATGCAGCCCGGCTTCACCGGCTCGGCGGCCATGCCCATGCTGACCCTGGTGCAGGATCTGCGCCGGCTGCGGATCCATGACAGCTGGGATGAGTGGCAGCCGCTGCAAGCCGCCGAGCTGACGCAGCAGACCTCCCAGTTTGCCAGCAACCCGGCCTGGCTCGCCTATCTGCAGCAGGCCGAGCGTTACTACCTCGCCAAGGACTATGACGCCGTGGTGGCGGCCGCCCCCGCGCTCGGCGCAGGCCCTCTGGATAACCTGGCCTTCAGTCAGCAGGTGTTGAAGGGGATGGCGCTGGCGGCCCGGCAAGCGTGGCCCGCCGCCGAACAACAGTGGCGCGCCCTGCTCGCCAACCAGCCGACCTCCTTGCAGGATCAGCTGTTGCAGCTGGCCCTGGCCATGACGCTGGAACGGGCCGGTCAGCTGGCGCAGATCTTCGCCAAGGAGAGCCCCATCAGGAGCGATCACTACCGCATTCCGCTGCTGGAATATGTGGCGCCCGCACCTCTGCTGCGCCGCATGGCCCGGGATGAACAGGCCTCCGACACCCTGCGCCAGCGCGCCAGCCATACCCTGAGCTACAAGCAGCTGACCCATGGCGACTACCGGGGCTTCCTGCAGGATCTGGCGGGCCGCCCCGCCACGGCGCCGTTCGACTGGCAAGGCAGCCAGGGTTACCAGTGCCCGGCACTGACCTCGGTGGTCACCACCCTGGCCGACAATCCCAGGTCGCCCAAGGCGCTCAACTGCCTGGGCGAGTTCTTCCTGGCACAGGGGCTGGACTGGGATCCCCTGCTGTCACGCCCCGGGGCCGATACCCTGGCGGGCAGTCCGGAGCTGTTTGCCGGCAAGCGGAGCAGCCGCCTCGACTGGTATCAGAGGGTCATTGCCAATCCCAAGGCCGCCAGGGAAGAGAAGGCCTACGCCCTCTATCGCGCCATCAACTGCTACGCCCCGAGCGGCAGCAACGGCTGTGGCAGTCAGCAGGTGTCCGTCAACCAGCGCAAGGCCTGGTTCAACACCCTCAAGCAGCAACACGGGACCAGCCAGTGGGCAAAGCAGCTCAAATATTACTGGTGATGCTGGCCCTGCTCGGCACGGATGCCGGGGCAGCCGTCGAGGCGAGCCAGTATCGGCAGTTCTGGCTGTGGGCCGGGGTCAGACCCCAGCCGGTGCTGCAACAGGCCGAGCGGCTCTATCTGCATCAGGGCGAGATAGGCCCCCTGGACTCAGCCCTGCCCCTGCGTTTTCAGGGGCAGGGCATAGCGCCGAGCAAGCTGCCCGTCGGCGAGCTGTGGCTCGCCTATCGGGTGGAGCGGCTCGACTGGGATGCCAGGCTGCTGCAGAACCTCGAAAACCAGCTGGCAGCCTGGCAGCGAAAGGGCAATGAGGTACGCGGCATCCAGATAGATTTCGATGCCCGCACCCACCGGCTGGACGATTATGGCCAGTTCCTGCGCCAGCTGCGACGCCAGCTGCCCGCCCGCTACGCCATCAGCATCACTGGCCTGCTGGACTGGACCCGTACCGGCGACATAGGGGAGCTGAACGCACTGGCCGGGGTGATCGACGAGATGGTGGTACAGACTTATCGGGGTCGCAGGACGGAACCCGGCTACGCCCGCTATCTGCAGGCACTGCACCGGCTGACCCTGCCGTTCAAGCTGGGACTGGCCCAGGGGGGAGAGTGGGATCCCGCCTGGGAAACGAGATTGGCGCAGACCCCCGCCTATGGGGGGGTTGTGGTCTTTCTCATCAATCCTCCGCTATCTTGACCGGAGGAGGGATTGACCCGGGCTCGTGGCTGGGCGATAACATTAGCTCTTTTTGAATCCGGTTGCGTGCCATACTTCCTCGTACTGTGATCCCGCAAAGGAGTGCCAAGGATGCAGATCCTGTTGATCGAAGACGATGCCATGCTCAGCTCTGCCCTCTCCAAGGGGCTGAATGAGCACGGTATTGCGCCATCCCAACTGATCCACTGCAAAGAGCTCACCACCCTGCCCACCCTGCTGCGCCAGCAGTCGTTCGATGCCGTCATCTGCCGCCAGTATCGCCATCAGGCTCGCGAAGGGATCCGCCTGCTGCAGGAGGCGCACTATCTGGGCTTGCTCGAACCGGGCTGCGTGCTGTTGTTGCTGGATGAGGATCATGATCTGCTCCAGTATCCCCCCTCGGATCTCTACTTCCCGCTGCACCTGCCCATGCCGTTCACCGCAGAGCAGCTGACGCTCTGCCTGCGCGATCTGGTGCTGCTGACCGGGCTGACCCGCCCCCTGCCCGCCCCGATGAAGCTGAGGGAGTGGCATATCGGCTGCGCCCTGTGTGAAGACCTGCTCTATCAGCAACAGAAACACAGGGAGCTGGGCCCGCTGCTGGACAGGGTCAAGGGCTACATGTTGCTGCAGCAGCAGGACCACTTCCACGCCACCCAGCACTATGCCATGTGCACCACGGAACACGACGCCTGGTGGCCGCGCAAGGGCCTGATCCACTCACTGCTGGGATTGAACAAGCTGGACAGCGCGCGCAAGGATCTGGCCCGCAATCAGGAACGGCTGCCACCCAGCATACAGCTGGAGCTGATGCTGGCCTGCCTGCTGCACGAGTCACAGTGGGAATCTGCCTGGGAGGTGCTCAATCAGTTGCTGCACAAGCAACCCTGGCAGCCCGAGTGGCGCCAGGCCGCCATCCTCTTGGCCCTGCTGCTCAAAGACGAAGGGAAGGCGCTCGAACAGGCCAACGCCCTCAGCCTGCGCTTCTTTTCCGAACACAAGTTCCGGATATCCATCGAGAATTTCATTCTGAACGCCAGTCTGGCGGTGATCTGGCACTACCCCACGGCGGCCCGGATCAGCGCGTTGCAGCAGGAGTATCAGTACCTCAGTCAGGCCGTGACCCTGCGCGCCCATGAGGATGCCTTGCTGCAGGCCCTGATGCTGAGCCTGGATTACCGCTTCGACGAGGCCCTGGTGCTGCTGGCAAGACACCCGCCGGAGGCGGCGCGGGACACACACCTCAACCAGCTGCTCGGTTTTGCCGTCAGCCAGCTCTGCGGCCTGCCCCACCATGCCCAGCGCTACCTGACGCAGCTCAGCCAGTATCAGGCCAGGGTGGCACCGTCCCCCCTGCTCCAGCAGCTGTTCAAGCAGGTGGTCACAGATCAGATGCAACAGCTGGAGCGCCGTGAACAGCGGCTGACCTATCTGCGCCAGGAGCGGCAGAGAGCGACAGTGGCCGCCCAGCATCAGCTCGCCGTACAGTACGCTCTGACCCTGCAGGAGGAGTTTCCGGCGCTGCCCGGCGATGCCTGGCAACTGCTGGAGTTGCTGCAACTGTGCTGGCCCGCCGGCATGCCGGCCCCCAAGGTGGCGCTGCTGGTTGACCGGCTGGAGCGGCGTCTGACCCACAGCGCCTCCTTCATGGAACACCATGCGGCGGCGTACCAGAAGACGCTGCTGCACATCAGGTCACACCTGAACCCCAGATTGCCCACCACGCCGCCCAACTGAGCACGACACAGGTCGGGCTTTGCTATCAGATGCCGAGGCAAAGCCCGGCTTACAACAGTCCCCGCACCAGGATACCGGCGATCAGCAGCGGCGCCACCAGACGCCAGCACCAGAGCAGGCCGAAGCGCAGCAGCGGGGAGAGGCCGGCGGGCAATATGCTGTCTCCCAGTCGCCAGCCCAGCAGCAGGGTCAGCACCAGGCCAAACAGCGGCATCATCAGGTTGGAGGTGAGGTAGTCGAGCAGATCGAAAATCGTCTTGCCAAACAGGGTCAGCTCGCTCCAGGGACCGAATGACAGGCTGACCGGGATGCCGGAGGCCATGATCAGCAAGGTCAGCACCCGGCAGGCGCCACGGCGGGACCAGCCCCACTCCTCGGTGGTGAAGCGCACCAGGTGCTCCAGCATGGAGATGGAGGAGGAGAGCGCCGCCACCAGCAGCAACAGGAAGAACACCACCCCCAGCCCCTGACCAAACGGCAGATGGCTGAACACGGCGGGCATGGTCATGAAGGTGAGCCCTGGCCCGGCGGTCGGGTCAATACCCGTGGACGCCAGCGCCGGGAAGATCATCAGCCCCGCCAGCACAGAGATGAGGCTCGCCAGCGTCACCACCCAGACCCCGGAGCGCAGCACACCCTCGCTGCTCGGCAGGTAGGCGCCATAAGTGGTGTGCACCCCCAGGCCGATGGAGAGGGAGAAGAAGGCCAGCCCCAGCGCATCCAGCACGCTCTGGCCGGTCAGCATGGAGAAGTCCGGCAGCAGCAATTGACGCACCCCGGCCATGGAGCCGGGCATGGAGAGCCCCACCGCCACCAGCAGCAACATCATGATGAAGAGGGCCGGCATCATCCAGCGCAGCGCCCGCTCCACTCCCTTCTGAATACCCCCCTGCACGAACCACCAGGTCAGCCCGGCAAACACCAGATGGGTCAGCACGGGCCACCAGGGGTCACTGACATAGCCGTTGAACAGGGCGGTCAGCGCCGAACCCTCGCTCAGGTTGAGCTTGCCCGCCACAGCCAGCGCCGCATAGCCCACGGTCCAGCCGCCGACCACGCTGTAGAAGCTGTAGATGAAGAAGCCGCACAGTATTCCCATGTAGCCCATCCAGCGCCAGTTAGGCCCCACCAGCTTGTTGAAGGCGCCGAGTACCCCGCGCTGGCTGCGGCTGCCGAGCAGGGTCTCACCCACCAGCACGGCCACCCCCAGGGTGAAGCTGAACAGCAGGAACACCAGCAGGAAGGCGCCACCACCGTTGGTGGCCGTCACATAGGGAAACTTCCAGATGGCGCCGAGGCCGATGGCCGTGCCGGCCGCCGCCAACACATGACCTAGACGGGAAGACCACTGAACCTGGCTCATACAACCTCCGGGGAAGACAACATCGAATCGATACTCCATGGCTGACAACATAATACGTAACAACAAAAAAGGCCGCCTGGTGGCGACCTTTGCAATGAACATTCAGACAAACTGCGCGTGCAAGGTCACCTCTCTTGCGAGCTAAAAAATCGGCCGGACAGCGCGAAAATGGGTGACATGGATAAGGTGACCTGAACGCCAAAAAGGAGCCACAGCCTAAACCATGGAAAGAAAAATTGACACATGGTTGATAAAAAATTTTCAATCTGGCTGAAAAATCGGCGCAGCCCGCTCTCCATGCAGGAAAAATGCGCACCGCGCCTCGCTCGGCCAATCCATTGAACGATAATAGTCTTAGCCTTTGTGGGCACATTAGCCGCCGAAACAGGGGGCAACACGCCCCTCCCCCGCGTTGCGGGCAGGCCAGTGTCCCTGATCAGCATGGATGCACAGACGTGACGCACCGGACAGGATACCGCATGAAATGGACGCTTCTCCCCTGGCTACTGCTGGGCAGCCTGACCCTGTCGGCGCAACCCGCCCTGACCCTGCTCAGCCATGAGCTGCCCCCCTTCACCCAGTCCCGTGATGGCCAGCTCGGCGGGCTGGCCGTTCGGCTGGTGCGGGAAGCCCAGCAGGAGATGGGGGTCAACTACCCCATCAAGCTCTATCCCTTGAAGCGGGCGCTGGCCCTGACCCGGGCCGAGCCGGGTTTTGCCATGTTCGTGGTGCTGCGCACGCCCCAGCGGGAAGCCCAGTTCAAGTGGGTGGGGCCGCTGTTTCTGAACCGGGTGCTGATCTACCAGGCCAGGGGCAGCCAGCCGCTGACCGACCTGGCCCAGTTGCGCCAGCTGGAGCGGGTCGGCGTCCTGCTCGGCAGTGCCGATGACGAGCGGCTGACCCATGAGGGCTATGCCAATCTGGTGCGCTACAAGACGGTCGAGGAGGCCGTCGAGCGGCTGGTGCTCGGCAAGATAGATGCCTTCCCGATGGGCGATCTGATCATGAGCGCCACCCTGGACCAGATGGGCTTCTCCCCGCGCAGCGTAGTGAGCTCAGAAGTGCTGCTGCACGAGTCCTGGCTCTACATCGCCTTCTCCAAAAGCGAGGATGACGCCGTGATCGCCCGCTGGCAGGCCGCCATCGACAAGGTCAAAGCCAGACATGGACAGGCGCAGCCGCCCGCCCAACCCTGAATCCTTTACACCAGCCCCCGCACCAGGCCCCCACTGATCCGCAGCGGTGCCAGCCAGAAGTCGCCAACCCTAGTTACACTAATCCCCGCACCAGGATGCCGCCGATCAGCAAGGGGGCCAGCCAGCGCCAGCAGCCCATCACCAGGGTGCGCCAGTGCTGTGCCAATCCACGGGGCAGCGCCTGCTGACCCAGTTTCCAGCCCAGCAACAGAGTGAGCGCCAGCCCGAACATGGGCATCATCAGGTTGGAGGTGACAAAGTCGAGCAGCTCGAAGATGTTCTTGCCAAACAGGGTCACCTCAGCCCAGGGGCCGAACGACAGGCTGACCGGGATGCCGTTCACCATCACCAGCAGAGTAATCAGGCCACAGGCCGCGCGACGCGACCAGCCAAAGCTCTCGCAGATAAAGCACTGAAGGTGCTCCAGCAGCGAGATGGCCGAGGAGAGCGCAGCCACCACCAGCAGGGAGAAGAAGATCACCGCCAGCCCCTGGCCGAACGGCAACAGCTGGAACACGGCCGGCATGGTCATGAAGGTGAGCCCCGGGCCAGCGGCGGGATCTATGCCAGTCGCCGCCAGCACAGGGAATATCATCAAGCCCGCCAGCACGGCGATCAGACTCGCCAGCAGCACCACCCAGAGGCTGGAACGGCCGACCCCGTCGCTGGAAGGCAAGTAGGCGCCATAGGTGGTGTGAATGCCCAGGCCAATGGAGAGGGAGAAGAAGGCCAGCCCCATGGCATCGAGCACCCCGGACATGCCGAGCTTGCTGAAGTCCGGCATCAGGAAGTGGCGCACCCCGGCCATGGCGTTGGGCAGAGTGAGGCCGAAGGCCACCAGCAGCAGTATCATGATGAACAGGGCCGGCATCATCCAGCGCAGGGTGCGTTCCACCCCCTGCTGCACGCCGCCCTGCACGAACCACCAGGTGAGCCCGGCAAACAACAGGTGGGTCAGCACGGGCCAGAGCGGATCGCCGACATAGTCGTTGAAACGGGCAGTCAGCGCGGCGCCATCCCCATGTTGCAGGCTACCCGCCAGCGCCATGCCGGTGTAACCCAGGGTCCAGCCCCCCACCACGCTGTAGAAGCTGAAGATGAGCAGGCTGCAGAGCAGCCCCATGGCCCCGACCCAGCGCCAGCGCTTGCCCATCAGGGCGCTAAACGCCCCCACCACACCACGGCGGCTCAGGCTGCCGAGCAGCGTCTCCCCCATCAGCACGGCCACCCCCAGGGTGAAGCTGAACAGCAAGAACACCAGCAGGAAGGCACCGCCACCGTTGGCGGCCGTCACATAGGGAAACTTCCAGATAGCGCCGAGACCGACGGCGGAGCCTGCGGCGGCCAGGATATAACCGAGCCGGGATGACCATTGGGACTGCTTCATAAGAACTCCAATACAGGTGCCCACCACCTGGGCCCGAAATGGCGCTCAGAGTACGGTCAGGGCCACGCAATCACAACGCCACTTATCTGGCTAAAAAACGATTTATTGGCATCATTGCCTAATTAAATTCGATTTAACGCGCTATCGTGCCAACAAATAAAAACCGGAGCATTTTTGCTCCGGTTCTGGCTGTCATGAGTGCGCGTTTTGGGACTAGATAACCCCCAGCTCCCGCAGCCGCTCCATCAGGTAGCTGTGGGCGGTGTGACGCTCGGAGAGCACCACGTCCGGCCGCGGGTGAAGGAACAGCGGCAAGGAGATGCGGGACTTGCTGGCACTGCCGCCGGTCGGGTTGATGACGCGGTGGGTGGTGGAGGGGTAGTAGCCGTGAGAGGCCTCCTGCAGCATGTCACCTATGTTGATGATCAGGGTGCCAAAATCGCACGGCACGTCCATCCACTCCCCGTCGGATCCCTTCACCTGCAGGCCCGGCTCGTTGGCGGCGGGCAGTAGGGTCAGCAGGTTGATGTCTTCATGGGCGGCGGCGCGGATGGCACCCGGCGCCTCTGTGCCATCGAACGGCGGATAGTGCAGCACCCGCAGCAGGGTCTTCTGGCTCTCTTCGATCATGGAGGAGAGCGGGCAGCTGTAGTGGGCGGCGATGTCGGCCGGAGTGTATTGCTCCACCCAGCCCAGCAGCTCGGCGGCGAGATCGTTGGCGAGGCGATAGTACTCCATCGCCTGCGCCTTCAGCTCTTCCGGCATCTGGCCCCAGGGATAAATATGGAAGTACTCCTTGATGTCCTTCTGGCTGTGACCCTTGGCCACCTCGGACACCGACGGCGGGAAGTAGCCATCCTGGGTCTCGCGGTTGAACAGGAAATCCTGCTTCTGTTCGCTCATGAAGAAGCGATACCAGTTGTCATAGATGGACTGCACCAGCTCTTTCGGGATGGGGTGGTGGGTCAGCACGCCAAAGCCGGTGGTACGCAGGGATTCGGTGAAGCGCTGCGCCGCATCGGGCGAGCGGTAATCGACGGTCAGGACTTTCATTATTTTTGTTACGCGCCAGTTAAAAGATGGCGCAGTTTACCTCGCCCATGACCACAAGGAAAGTGAGCCGCCCCTCCCGCCCCGGCCCGTCGCCAATAGTGACAAAAACGTCAGAAAACAGCGCCAGCCAAGACCCGCGCTCATCCCTTGTCCTGACCCGGCATCCTCACTAGAATGCCCCCATCATCCATGCTGGAGCCCGTTTATGTCCCCCAAGATCCTGTTGCTGACCCTGCCCTTCCTGCTCGCCGGTTGCAGCTCGCTGTCGGAAGAGGAGTGCCGCGCCATGAGCTGGTACAACCTGGGTTATCAGGATGGGGAGCAGGGCAAGACCCGTCAGGCGACCCGTGACTATGTGTCGACCTGTGGCGAATACGGCCTCAAGGTGGATGAAGCCGAGTGGAAGCGGGGCTATGCCAAGGGGCTGGAGCTCTACTGCATTCCCGAACTCGCCTACAGCAAGGGCAAGTCAGGCGCCGAGTATCTGGGGGTCTGCCCCAACGATGCCAGCTTCCTCACCCAGTACGATCGCGGGCGCAAGGAGTACCTGCTGGAGAAGCAGCTCAGCGAGATCAAGAGCGACATGGAGCAGACAGAGCGCGACATCGAGACACTGGAGCGGCAGATCCGCAACGAAAACGACAGCAAGCAGCGCGACTACTACCGGGCCCAGCGCGAGCGCGCCATCCGCCATTACGAGGGGCTGCGCCGCGACTATAACCGGATCCGTTTCCCGGACCGGGTGATCCAGTTCTCCTTCGGCAATTAAGACTCACCACCGAATACAACCGGAACTGCCTCCTGGGCCGGCTGACCCTCTTATCTTCCTGACATTGATGCAAAAGGGGCCACCCTGGCTATTTTACAGCCAGGGTGGCCCCTTTCCTCTGGTCACAGACCCTTACGACGGCAGCACCCAGCGCTGCAACGCCAGCGCTATGCCGTCTTCGTTGTGATCGGCGGTCACCAGGTCGGCATGAGCCTGGACATGGGTGGCGGCATTGCCCATGGCGACCGCCAGCCCTACCTGTTCGAACATGCTGATGTCGTTGTTGTTATCACCAAACGCCACCACGTTTTCCATCGCTATCCCCTCGCTCTCCGCCCACCGGGCCAGCCGGTTGCCCTTGCTGCAACCGGGTTGCACCAGCTCCACCGCATAGGGCGCCGCCCAGTCACGGGTAAAGGGCATGGCCTCGACCACCTCCCCCATGAACTGATGCAGGCGGGCGGGATCCTGGTTGAACAGCTCCAGCTTCCAGATCGGATTCTTCAGCCAGCTCGCCAGATCGTCCGCAGGCAGCAGAGATATCTTGAGATGATCCGGCTGATTGGCCGACCAGTGGCGCATCCGGGTGATGTGATCCTCACAGCCGATATAACCGATCCCTTCGCTCAGGTGGAACAGGGCGCCCATCTGCTGCGCCTCGACCTGGGCCAACAGCTCGGTGAGCGGGGCCACCGCCAGCGGATCTCCCGCCAGGATCTTCTCCTGCACCGGATCATAGAGGTAGGCACCGTTGCTGCAGATGATGGGGGTATCGAGGGCCAGCTCGTGATGGAAGGGACGGGCCGTCATGAAGTGGCGCCCCGTCACCAGCAGCACCTTGATGCCGTGGGCCCGCGCCTGGGCCAGCGCGGCCCGGGTGGCGGACGAGATCTTGTGATCCCGGGTCAGCAGGGTACCGTCCATATCTAACGCAATAGCCTGGTAACTACTCATATCACCTCCAACATCGGACACGAATACAAAGAGCCATACCGTCCCAGAGTCGGCGCCACGATGCAAGTCCGGCCCGCCATCCCGTCGCCGAACGGTGATCTCGTCAACCAGCTTCGACCTGGACGTCGAGCCGCTCCCGCCGGTCTGCCGCCCGGCGCAGGCCATAGAAGCCGACGGCACAGAGCAGGCCAGAGATCGCGGCCAGGTAGAAGGGCCACTCTGTGCCCGCCAGCAGCACCAGACTGCCCACCAGCACGGCCAGGATCTCGCTGCCCACCGCCAGGCCTCGGTAGATCCCCATCGCCTGCCCCTGCTGCTCGGCATGGCTGCGGTTGGAGACCGCCACCGAGGTCGCCAGCTCCCCCAGGCTCATGCCGATGCCGGCGGGGATGAAGGTGAGTGCCAGACCCCACCAGTGGCCCGGCAGCACGAACATCAGCATGCCCGCCGCCATCACCAGATGACCGACTATCCCCAAGCTGCTGCCCCGCCAGTGGCGGGAGAGACGGGATCCCAGCCAGGATCCCGCCATCATGGGCACGCTCACCAGCACGGCCGCCTGCGCCAGCTGGACCGGACCCCAGGCCAGCCGCTCCACCAGCCAGACGTTGAAGTAGGTGAAATAGAGCTGCACGGCCCCATAGCTGAGCAGGGTCAGCACGAAGTAGGGCAGCAGGGCCGGTTGCAGCAACAGCTGACGGGAAGAGAACGAAGGCGCCTGCTGCTGGCTGGCAACCGGCGCCTGATTGGGCAACAGCCAGAGCACCAGCAGCAGGTTGACCAGGGTCATGGCCACCGCCAGCCAGGCGGCCAGGCTGTAATCCCCCGATACCACGGCGGCATAACCGCCGATCATGGGGCCCAGCACCCAGCCCAGATTCATGCCTATGTTGATCCAGGCGAAACTGCGTGCCTTGGTCTTGGTGGTGCTCATGTCCGCCGCCATGGCCTGCACTATGGCGATGTCGCCATTGAAGAAACCCTCCACCACCCGGCTCAGCAACAGCAGTGGCAGGGATCGCCAGGCGATCCCCAGCGCCATCAGGGCATAACCGGCCAGCACGCCGACCAGACAGACCGTCAGTATCGGCTTGCGGCCGTGGCGGTCCGAGAGTCGCCCCAGCCAGGGGGCGCCCACCAGTTGAAACAGCGGATAGAGCCCCATAATGACACCCAGCCACACCTTGCGACTCCAGTCCGACGCCTGTGGCGTCAACATGCCCTGCGCCGGATCCAGCATCAGCGGCGCCAGCACGGGCGAGGGCAGGCTGAACCCCGCCACCGCCAATGTCACCGTCATCACCAATACCCAGAGGGTCGCCCGTCCCTTGATCCCATCCATGTCAGCCTCATTAAATAAAGTCATTGGTTTATTTATACTGGGCAAGGTGCATTATTAAGTAAAGTGAATTATTGATTTAAAGGAGGCCGCTATCCATAATGACCCCATGAACGCCAGCAACGACAAGCTCCCGCGCCTGCTCGAGATGCAATGGATCCCCGGATCCAACGCCTGTCGATAGCGAGAGCCACTGAATGAACGCCAGCACCGACAAGATACCGTTTCTGCTCGAGATGCGATGGATCCCCCGGATCCACCGCCTGCCGATAGCGAGAGCCGCCGAATGAACGCCAGCACCGACAAGATACTGTTTCTGCTCAAGAGCCACGGGCCCCAGAGCGCAGCCGCGCTGGGAGAGCAGTTGCAGATGACCTCCATGGGCGCCCGCCAGCATCTGATTGCGCTGGAGGCCGACGGCTGGGTGGGTTTCAGCGATGAAGCCCGCGGCCGCGGCCGTCCCGTGCGCCTGTGGCACCTGACCGAGCAGGCCTGGCAGCGCTTCCCCGATACCCACAGCGAGCTGACGCTGCAGCTTATCGACAATATCCAGCAGTTGTTTGGCGAGGTCGGCATGGAGCGGTTGATCCAGCAACGGGAGCAGCAACAGCTGGGTCGTTATCAGGCACAGCTGACCCAGCCGGCGCTGGCCGACAGGCTGACCGCCCTGAAAGAGCAGCGCACGCGAGAGGGCTATATGGCGGACATGTGCCAGGAGGAGGACGGCAGCTGGCTGTTGTGGGAGAGTCACTGCCCCATCTGCGCCGCGGCGCGGGCCTGCCGGGGCTTTTGTCGCAGCGAATTGGAGATGTTTCGCCAGTTGCTGGCGCCGGCCGGGGTGGAGCGGGAGCAATACCTGCTGGACGGGGATCACCGCTGTCTCTACCGCATCACGCCGCCGAATCCTTGATCACTGAATGCCAGAAGCAACAAAGCAGGCGCCGGGATGCCTGCTTTGTTGCCTTCGGGGAGGGGATGCTCTCGTTCCAGCCCGTCGTTTCCCGATAAGGTCGGACGGCTGATGGGGTTCTTGACCCGGTAAGGTCCTTCACCACAGAGACCGGGTTGGGTTTCTGTCTTGCCACCGGAAGATGCAACCATAGTATCCCTCCCGGCGCGGTGAGTGGTTGCGAAGTAGCATGTCTTTTCAGTTGTTTTTGCAATAGTTCACCCTTAATCTAGGAAAAGTGAATTAGTAATTGCAACGAGGAACGGAGAATGCTGAAACTTGATCGCATAGACAGGCATATTCTGGAGTTGATGCAGGAAAATGGCCGCATCAGCAACCTAGAGCTGGCCGAGCTGGTCGGGCTCTCCCCTTCCCCCTGCTCCCGCCGGGTCAAGGCGCTGGAGGATGCCGGTCTCATCGATACCCACGTCACCCTGCTCAACGCCCGCCAGCTGGGGCTCACCCTCACCGCCTACATTCATATCTCCATGGACAGACACACCCCAGAGCGGTTCGAGAATTTCGACAAGGCCATCAAGGAGCTGCCAGAGGTGCTCGAATGCGACCTCATCACCGGCAACGACGCCGACTACCAGCTCAAGGTGGTGGTGCGGGACATGGAACACTACCAGCACTTCCTGCTGGACAAGCTGACCCACATTCCGGGGGTGACCGGGGTGCGTTCCAGCTTCGTGCTGCGGCGCATCAAGCACAAGACGGCGCTGCCGCTCAATCATCTGGGGTAGGGTCTGATGGCAGAGCGGCACGCCCTCTCTGCCATCACGACAAAACCGATAACAACAAAAAGAGGAGGCCTGGGCCTCCTCTTTTTCATTTTTGCTTGCTCGATGGCGCGTCTGTCAGACCGCAACCTGACTGACATCCTGCACCTGCAAGAGCCAGCCGGCCTGCTCCTGCTGGGGCTCGCCGCTGACCCGCAGCCGCTCGCCGGTTGGCACCCACTGCCCCTGGGGCAGGGCGACCAGCAGGCTCTCGCTGCCGTTGTCGAACAGCCAGCGATCTTCGCCCAGCGACTCGATCAGATAACCTTCCATCTCCACTCTGGACTCGGCTTGCCAGGATGGCGCAACGGAATCACGGCTCTCGATGAAATCCCCCTGAACACCAAAACTGGCCAGCCCCCACAGAATGGAGAGCCCGACCAAGGATGTTTGCATCTTGTCTCTCCTCTTTTGGAACTGTGGGGCCAGTATGGGAAGAGAAAACTGAGTGCACCATGAACAAGGTGGCAAAGTGCAGGCGAGATCGCGAAAAAAACCGGCCAACTGGCCGGTTGTGTCATTTTATGGCGTCTGGATCACACTATTTGGCGGCTTCCTCTGCCATCCGCTCGGCTCTTGGCTTATTCGTCCACATGGCAACACCGCGATGATCCGCGCAGATCCCCTCTTCGACCACGGCCCTGACCCGGGTACCGTCCTTGCAGATCGCCTGCCAGGCATCGGCATCGTCGATGGCCATCGAAGGGGCATGGGAACCGGAACTGCAGGCGGTCAGCAACAGGGCAAACAGGGGCAACAGGATTTTCATGGGGTGGATCCTCAGGCTGTATGGGTCGGCTGCACTCAGCGCCCCAGTTGCGCCGAGATGCGATCGCAGAGCTGCTTGAGCTGGGCCAGTTCAGCATCGGCCAGATCCACCTGATTGCGCAAGTTGTCCGCCAGGCAGCACTCCTTGACCTCCAGTTGCAGCTGGCGCCCCGCTTCGGTCAGGCCGATGCATTTTTGCCGCTCATCCTCGCTGGAGACGGTGCGGGTCAGCCAGCCCTTGCTCTCCAGTCGCTTGACGATGGGGGTCAGGGTCCCCGCATCCAGCCCTGTCTCCTGCCCTATCTCCTTGAGACTGACCTCGTCCCGCGCCCACAGCGACAGCATCACCAGGTACTGGGTGTAGGTGAGATCCAGCTTGTCCAGCAGCGGCCGGTAGGCCCGCATCACGGCATTGGAGGCGCTGTAGAGGGCAAAACAGACCTGCTTTTTCAATTCACTCATGGGGGCACCTCGCTGACAACTGGGGCCAGTATACCTCAGGAAAATTGGGGGTCGAATAATTTGCACACAAAACAGTTGTCAGCCTCCGCTTTCGGGATTAGTCTGAATTTAACTTGCACACAAAACAAATCCGAGACCCCGACATGAAGACACTCTATCGCACTCAAGCCATCGCCCAGGCTGGCCGCAACGGTGAGGTTCACACCCTGGACAACAGCCTGCAGCTGGCACTGGCCCTGCCGACCGCCCTCGGCGGCAACGGCAAGGGCAACAACCCGGAACAACTGCTGGCCGCCGGTTATGCCGCCTGCTTCTCCAACGCGCTGATCCACGTGGCCCAAAAACTCGGCACGCTCCTCTCCAGCGCCCCCGTCACCGCCGGCGTCGAATTGCTGGTGCTGGCCGATGGTCGCTTCAACTTCGCCATCACGCTGGACGTGGCGCTCGCCGCAGCGCAGCCTGAACAGACGGCGCAGGCCGAGCAGATAGTGCGGCTGGCCCATCAGACCTGCCCCTTCTCCAACGCCATGCGGGGCAATGTCGTCACCCGGTTGCTGCTCAACGGCACCCCGCTGGATGAGACAGCGTGAACGAGTTCAGCCTCAACCCATTGGAAATAGCCATGCTGGCGACTCGCAGGTTGCCAACCCCCCTCAAACTGGAGAAAAAACCATGAATCAGCTCAGCCATCAGATCCAGCTGCTGCGTCGCCCGGTCGGTATGCCCAGCCTGGCCGACTTCACCCTGGTCGAGGTCGCCCTGCCCGAGTTGCAGGAAGGGGAGGTGCGGGTCACCAACCAGTGGCTGTCGGTGGATCCCTACATGCGCGGTCGCATGAGCGACGCCAAGAGCTATGTGCCCCCCTTCACCCTGAACGGCCCGCTCGATGGCGGCGCCATCGGCGTGGTGGAGGCCTCACGCCACCCGGACTTCACGGTGGGCGACCGGGTGAGCAGCATGCTGGGCTGGCGCGACAGCTTTGTCGCCAATGGCGCCCAGCTGACCCGCCTGCCCGACACCCGCTTGCCACCCCAACTCTTTCTCGGCGCCCTCGGCATGCCGGGCATGACCGCCTGGACCGGGCTCAACCGCATCGCCAAGCTGCAGGCCGGTGAAACCGTGCTGGTATCGGCCGCCTCCGGCGCCGTCGGCTCCATGGTGGTGCAGCTCGCCAAACGGGCGGGGGCTCGTGTCATCGGCTCCACCGGCTCGGCCGACAAGGTCGCCTATCTCAAGACGCTCGGTGCCGACGAGGTGATCAACTATCGCGAAATTCAGGATCTCGATGCCGAGCTGGCGCGGCTCGCCCCGGAAGGGATCCACGTTTACTTCGAGAACGTGGGGGGCGCAGTGCTGGACGCAGCCCTCAACAACATGGCGGTGCACGGTCGCATCGTGATGTGCGGCCTCATCGAGCAGTACAACAGCAAGGGCGAGGCGAGCGGCCCGCGCAACCTATCCCAGATGATCCGCAAGCGCCTCACCATGCAGGGGCTCATCGTATTCGAACACTGGCAGCACTACGGCGAGTTTCTGGCCGAGGTGACTCCCGCCTTCGATGCCGGTGCACTGCAGGCCGAGGAGACCGTCAGCGAGGGGCTGGCCAGCATGCCGCAGGCCTTTATCGGGCTGTTCGAGGGACGCAACACCGGCAAGATGCTGGTCAGGCTGGACTAAGTCTCTCCCCCTCATACCGGCAAGGCAGTTGGCCAAGCAGGATTCAATCCCCTGTTTGATCGCCAGTCAGCCACTTGCACAGCGGGCCCATCCGACCTAAGGTGGGCCCGTTTTTTATGGCCTGTCTCGTCTTTGCAAGGAGCTTCTATGTCTACTCCCTATCCCCGTGTCGGAGATGCTGACGTCATCTTGACCAGACAGGTCTCTCTCTCATGGTGATACCACAGCAAGGAGCTTATATGTCAACCACTCCCTATCCCCGCGTCGGTGTCGGCGTCATCTTGACCAACCGTCAGGGCCAGGTGCTGCTTGGCAAGCGCAAGGGCAGCCATGCCCCCTACTGGTCCATCGCCGGCGGCCATCTGGAACTGGGAGAGAGCTTCGAGTCGGCGGCGATCCGCGAAGTGGCCGAGGAGACGGGTTTTCGGATCAGCAATCCCAGCGTCATCGCCGTCACCAACAACCTGGAAACCTGGCGCGAGAGCGGGCTGCACTACATCTCTGTCACCCTGCTGGCCCAGGTGGAAGGAGAGCCGCAACTGCTGGAGCCGGAGAAGTGTGAAGGCTGGATCTGGTGTGACCCGCACAATCTGCCGGAGCCTCACTTCGATGCCAGTCGCCAATCGATAGCCTGCTGGCTCGCCGGTCGTTGCTATCTGCCACAACCAGGTCAGCCGATGGAGTGATCATTGCCTGCCGGCTGACAAGGTGCGGCTACCTGCCAGCAGCCCCCTGATTTGTCATAAAAAAAGTCACCGCTTTGTCATATCATCGGGGTCGATGATGACAACGAGGGGGTTACCAGGTGGGGCAGGTGTTTATTCAGTTTTTATGGTTGGGCTGTGTCAGCTTCGGCGGACCCGCCGCCCATATCGGCTATTTCCAGCGCACCTTCGTCGAGCGGCTGGGCTGGCTGACCCAGGCCGAATTTGCCCAGTTGCTGGCGCTGTGCCAGTTGCTGCCGGGCCCCGCCTCCAGCCAGCTCGGCTTCGCCATCGGCCGCCAGCGGGCCGGGCTCGGTGGGGCACTGGCCGCCTTTATCGGCTTCACCCTGCCCTCCTTCCTGCTGTTGCTGGCCGCCGCCATCGGGGTGGGGCAACTCACGGCCAACGTCTGGCTCGATGCCGCCCTGCACGGCCTCAAGCTGCTGGCCCTGGTGGTGGTCGCGGATGCGGTACTCACCATGAGCCGCCAGTTCTGCAAGACGGCGCTGGCCCAGGGGATCATGGTGGCGACCGCCGCCGCGCTCTGGTGGCAACCCGGCCTGCTGACCCAGCTCGTCATGCTGGCGGGGGCCGCCCTGCTCTGTGCTCGCGTCGGGGCGCCGCAAGTACCAGGCCCACAACCCTCGCTCGCTCAACCAATGCCTCTGCGCCAGCCCCACTGGCCCACCCTGCTGCTGTTTGCCCTGTTGTTTGTCGGCCTGCCGCTGCTGGCCACCGACACTGCCAGCCAGCTGGTCGCCGACTTCTACCGGGCGGGCAGCCTGGTGTTTGGCGGCGGCCACGTGGTGCTGCCCCTGCTGGCCGAAAGCGTGGGCCACAGCCTCAGCCAGCAGCAGTTTCTGACCGGCTACAGTCTGGCCCAGCTGGTGCCCGGCCCCATGTTCACCCTGGCGACCTATCTCGGCGCTCAGCTGCTGCCAGCCACACCGCTGGCGGGTGCCCTGCTGGCGACCCTGGCACTGTTCCTGCCCGGCTTTCTGCTGTTGTGGGCCCTGGGGCCCTGCTGGCAGAGCTGGCTGGCCCGCCCCCGGCTGGCAGGGGCCGTGACCGGCATCAACGCCGCCGTGGTGGGTCTGCTGCTGGCCGCTCTCTATCAGCCGGTCTGGCAGAGCGCGGTACAGGTGCCGACCGATCTGGCGCTGGCCGCCGTCGGCTTCTATCTGCTGCGCGTCATCAGGCTGCCCATACTGGCGCTCGCCGGACTGCTGGTAGGGGCTGCCATGCTGCTGGCCTGACGGGCCAGGCGCCATAAAAAACGGCGCCCCTGTTGGCAGGGGCGCCGTTTTTTCATGTTCAAGCTGGTTGTTCAGGCCTCGGGATCGAAATCCAGACTCAGGCTGTTGACGCAGTAACGCTGACCCGTCTCGGTCGGCCCGTCGGGAAAGACGTGACCCAGGTGGGAACCGCATTGGCTGCAGGTGATCTCCACCCGTTTCATGCCGTGACTGCCATCTTCGGTGTAGGTCACAGTGCCCTCGATGGCACGATCGAACGAAGGCCAGCCGCAGCCGGAGTCAAACTTGGCCTCTGAGTGAAACAACACGCTCTTGCAGCAGACGCAGACATAATCGCCACTCTTGCGGTTGTGGAGCAGGGCGCCGCTGTAGGGCTGCTCGGTACCCTTCTCCCAGCAGACGCGAAACTGTTCCGCACTCAGCTTGTTGCGCCACTGCTCAGGATTCTTGTTGCTCATACCGACTCCTTGCCATTTATCACGGCGCCCAGCATACCCAGTCAGGCCGCTTTGCTCTACCCCGCCAGCGGGAACTGTGATCCGGTTGGCAACACGGCAGCAACATCCGGCATGGCGACCACCCCCTCTTCGGCCAGCGCCACCGCCGTCAGGGCGACCCGCTCCAGCAACTTGAGGGAGTGGGCCCGGCCCACCGCCACCTGACGCTTGATGTCATCGGGCAGGAACGGCAGACCGTCGTTGGTGGCCGTGTCTATGGTCTGGATCCACTCCAGCCCCTCCCCCGGCGGTGGCAGGCGGAACTGGATGTCGTAGTCGCTGGCGTTGAACAGCACGTACCAGCGCTCCCCCTCGCACAACTGCATGCCGATATCCATGGCAAACGCCTGCCCCATGGGCGCGTGCCAATCCTGATCGGTGAGCTGATGACCATCCGGGTGATACCAGTTGACCTGATGGCAGCTGGTGGGCGCCCCGTTCCAGCTGTCATCGCTCAGTTGCAGATTGGCGAAGACGGTCGATTCCGCCCGCAGCGCCATCATCTGCTGGGTGAAGGCGAGCAGCCGCTCGTCTTCCGGCCGCCACTGCCAGTTGACCCAGCTTATCTGGTTGTCCTGACAGTAGGCGTTGTTGTTGCCCAGCTGGCTGCGGCCCATCTCGTCCCCGGCCAGGAAGTGCGGCGTACCCTGGGAGAGCAGCAGGGTGGCGATCAGGTTGCGCTTCTGCTGCTGGCGCAGGTTGTTCACTCTGGGATCGAGCGTCGGCCCCTCCACACCGTGGTTGTTGGAGAGGTTGTTGCCGTGGCCGTCCCGGTTGTCCTCACCATTGGCCTGATTGTGGCGCTGGTTGTAGGAGACCAGGTCCTCCAGGGTGAAGCCATCGTGATAGCAGAGGTAGTTGACGCTGGTGTGGGGCGCACGCCAGTTCTTGGGGAAGAGATCCCGCGATCCCACCAGCCGGGTGGCGAAATCCCCCATCTTGCCGGCATCACCGCGCCAGAAGGCGCGTACCGTGTCGCGATAGCGGTCGTTGATCTCCAGCCACTGGCTCGGGAACTGGCCGAGCCGATAGCCGAACGGCCCTATGTCCCAGGGCTCGGCGATGAGCTTGACCCGTGCCAGCACGGGATCCGCCATCATGGCCTTGAAGAAGGCCCCCATGGGATCGAACTCGCCTGCCTCCCGCGCCAGGGTCACCGCCAGATCGAAGCGGAAACCGTCCACCTGCATCTCGGTCACCCAGTAGCGCAGCGCATCCAGCACCAGCCGCAGGCTGTTGGGGTGATCCAGGTTGACGCTGTTGCCACAGCCGGTGACGTTGGCGTGACGACCGTAGTCGGGGCCGTGAGCACCCGCCTCGAAGGCGTAGTAACCCGCGTTGTCGAACCCCTTGAACGACAGCATGGGGCCGTCAAAACCGGATTCGGCTGTGTGGTTGTAGACCACGTCCAGTATCACCTCGAGCCCGGCCCTGTGCAGCTCGCGCACCATGGTCTTGAACTCGGTCACCGCCTCCCCCGCACCGTAGCGTGGCTCGGGGGCGAAGAAGGCGATGGGGTTGTAGCCCCAGTAGTTGGTGAGCCCCAGCTGCTCCAGCCTGGGCTCGGACATGAAGGCTGCCACCGGCATCAGCTGCACCGAGGTGATGCCGAGGGACTTCAGATGCTCGAGGATGAGCGGGTGACAGATGCCGAGGTAGGTGCCGCGCAGCTCGCTCGGCACCCCCTGATGCTGGCGGGTGAAGCCCTTGACGTGGGTTTCGTAGATGACGGTGCGCTCTGACGGGATGCCGGGCTTGCCTACCCCCTGCCAGTCGAAGGCGTCATCCACCACCACGGACTTGGCCACCATGGCCGCACTGTCCCCCTCATACAGCTTGTCGTCCCAATGGGTCGCCCGGCTGAGCGCCCTGGCATAGGGATCGATCAGCAGCTTCTGCGGATCGAACAGCATCCCCTCCTGGGGTGTGCCATGCACCCGATAGCCGTAACGCTGACCGGCCTTGATGCCGCGCACATGGCCGAAGCGATACTGGCCACGGCGGCCGGGCAGCACCAGCCGGGCCAGCTCCTGTTCCTGCTCGTCGAACAGGCAGAGCTCCACCTTGTCCGATTGCGGGGCCCAGACGCAGAAGTGACAACCCGTCTCATCGAGCAGGGCACCCAGCGGGTGGTCCTGCCCCTTTTCCATTGCAAACATCAAGACTCCTGTTTGATGAACAAGGTCGCGAGCGGCGGCAGATCCAGCACTATGCTGTGCCCCATCCCCTGCCAGGGAGTCGGCTCGGCGACGAAGACCAGACCCACATCATAGTTGCTGCCCCAGTAATGCTCGCTGTCGGTATTGAGCACCACGCGATAGCGGCCGGCGGCCGGCACGCCGAGTCGGTAGGCGATGCGCGGCACAGGGGTAAAGTTGCAGGCCACCATGACAGGATGGGCCCCCTGCTTGTCGGCCCGCAGCCAGGCAAAGACACTGTTGTCGGCGTCGTTGTGATCCAGCCAGCGGAAACCGGTCTGATCATAATCGGCCTGATACAAGGCAGGCTCATGACGATAGAGATGGTTGAGATCGCGGATCAACCGCTGCTGACCGCCGTGCTTGGGGTACTGCAGCAGGTGCCAGGGCAGCTGGGCGTCGTGATTCCACTCGTTGCTCTGGGCTATCTCTGTGCCCATGAAGTTGAGCTTCTTGCCCGGATGGGCATACATGAAGCCCATATAGGCGCGCAGATTGGCCGATTGCTGCCACTCGTCGCCGGGCATCTTGTAGAGCATGGAGTGCTTGCCGTGCACCACCTCGTCGTGGGAGAGCGACAGGATGAAGTTCTCGTCATAGTGGTACACCATGGAGAAGGTCATGTCGTTGTGGTGATAGCGGCGGTGAATAGGCTCTTTCTGCATGTAGGTGAGGGTGTCGTGCATCCAGCCCATATTCCACTTGAAGCCAAAGCCGAGGCCACCGAGGAAGGTGGGACGAGACACGCCGGCAAAGGCGGTGGACTCTTCGGCTATGGTCATGGCGTGGGGGTACTTGCCGTAGACCTCTTCGTTGGTCCACTTCAGCAGACTGATCGCCTCATAGTTGTGGTTGCCACCGTCGACGTTTGGCACCCACTCGCCGGCATTGCGCGAATAATCCAGATAGAGCATGGAGGCGACCGCATCAACCCGCAGGCCGTCGATATGGAACTTGTCGAGCCAGAACAGGGCGCTCGCCACCAGGAACTGGCGCACAGTATTGCGGCCGAAGTCATAGATGTAGGAGTTCCAGTCCGGGTGCCAGCCACGGCGCGGATCCTCGTACTCATAGAGCGGCGTGCCGTCGAAGCGGGCCAGGCCGTGGGCATCGGACGGGAAGTGAGCCGGCACCCAGTCCAGGATGACGCCTATGCCGGCCTGGTGGCACTGGTCGACGAAATATTTGAAGTCGTCGGCGCTGCCGTAACGGCTGGTGGGAGAGAACATGCCCACCGGCTGATAACCCCAGGAGCCGCTGAACGGGTGCTCCGAGACCGGCAGCAGCTCTATGTGGGTGTACTCCATCTCCTTGATGTAGGCCACCAGATCCACCGCCAGCTCACGCCAGCTCAGGCTGTCACCGTTGGGGTGGCGCTTCCAGGAGCCGACGTGCAGCTCGTAGATGGAGAGCGGCTGATCCCGCTTGTCATTCTGCTGGCTCTCGCGCCAGGCGGCATCCTGCCACTGGTACTGCTCGTGGTCGTAAACCACGGAGGCGAACGACGGATACTGCTCGCAATAGAAACCGACAGGGTCGCTCTTGTGGGGCAGCCGATGTCCGGCCGGATCTTTCAGTTCAAACTTGTAGCGATCCCCGGCCTTGAGGCCCGGCACGAACAGCACCCAGTGACCGCACTGGCTGCGCTGCATGGGGTGACGACGGCCATCCCAGAAGTTGAAATCGCCGATCAGGCTCACTGCGGTGGCGCTCGGCGCATAGACGGCAAAGCGCACCCCTTCCACCCGCACGCCAAGGTGCTCCACGCTGCGCAGTTGCGCGCCAAGCGTGTGGTAGATGTTTTCAGGCTGGGAGGTCAGTTCTGCCAGACCGGCCCAACCCGCATCCTGAAACTGGTAGGGGTCGACAAACTCGGCGTTGGCATCGGGATAGTCGGCAAGCAACTGGTAGGGAAAGGGATTCTTGCGGCGGGTGAAAACAGTTTCAAAAAGGCCCGATTCATCGGTGGGTGCCAGGGTGGCAACGACTTTGCCCGACTTGAGATCCCTGACGCGCACCTCGAGGGCATCCGGCAACCAGGCGGTCAGTTTGAGGCCAGGCCCATCCGGGTTGGCCTGCAGGCCTAAATGAGAGAAGGGATCGGCACAGCGGGCAGCAACCAAACGTTCAACGAGCATCGAGATTTCCTTTCATAGCTGAGCATCCGCTCCGGCCAGGGCCGAAGCGGATGTAAGTGAGTCACGTTTTGTCGGCAGTGGCTCAACGACTGGCCTCATCACGGGCCTGGCTCATCTTGCCTGCCAGCGCCTTGAGCGCTTCATTGGCAAAAATATCCTCCAGATCGGTGGACAGCTTGCGACGCCAGTTGGGGTATTCATAACTGGTGCCCGGCACGTTGACCGGCTTGTCCATCTCCAGCCAGTCTTCCAGCTGGGTGCTGAACAGGGCACAACTGCCGCGGGACATATGCAGTTGCAGCCCATGGTTGAGCTCGGTGTTCATGCCGACCCAGTTCACGTCATGACTGACGCTGTCAGAGATGACCCCATGAGCGTGCAGGCTGTCGAGGATCCGCTGTTTTGCCTGGTGGCGATCAGCATACAGGGTCTTGAGCACGTCTTCATCCGGATACAATCCCAGCTCGCGGCCCAGCGCCAGATCGTCGCAATGCCAGAAGCCCTTGAGGGTCGGCATGTCGTGGGTGGTCAGGGCCGACATCGCCTGCTCGGTGTAGTGAGCGGGAGAGATGAAGCCGCCGTCGGCCTTGGAGCGCTCGAAGAAGAACACCTTGTAGGAGTGGACGCCGTTCTCTTTCAGGGTCACGTCTATGCCTTCCGGCACAGTCCCCAGATCTTCACCGATCAGCAGGCACTGATTGCGGTGGGATTCGAGCGCCAGGATCCCCAGCAGATCGTTGACCGGATAATAGACGTAGGCCCCCTTGGCGGCAGACTCTCCGGGCGGCACCCACCACAGACGCAGCAAGGCCATCACGTGGTCGATGCGCAGCGCACCGCAGGAGCGCATGTTGGCGCGGAACAGATCCACCATGGGCTGGTAAGCCGCCTCAAACAGCTGGTTCGGGTTCATGGGGGGCAGACCCCAGTTCTGGCCGAGCGGGCCCAGAATATCGGGCGGCGCACCGACCGAGGCTTTCGGGCAGTAGAGATCCCGGTTGGCCCAGATCTCGGTGGAGCCTTCGGAGACGCCGACCGCCAGATCACGGTAGATCCCCATCACCATGCCGGCGGCCTTGGCGCGGGCATCGGCTTGCGCCAGCTGCTCATCGGCCAGGAACTGCAGGTAGAGATAGAAGTTCACGTCCTGCTGGTGCGCGGCGACCCAGGTGGCCACCTCGGGGTTGTGGTAATCGCGGTACGCATCGGGCCATACCGGCCAGCCCCAGGCGTTTTCGCCCTTGCCATAGAAATGGGCCTGCAGGGCATCGAAGGCCGCCTGCTGTTGCAGACTGTCGCCACCGGCCGCCACGAAGGCATCGAAGCCGGCCTGGCGCTCGGCACTGAAACTGGCCTGGTCGAACACCTGACGCAGCATGCCGATCTTGGTCTCGATGACGCCGGTGTAATCCACGTTGCTCTTGGCGCGCAGCTCGGCCAGGTGCTGCTGGAAGGCCGGATTGGCCACCTCAGCCTTGAGCCGATCGTTGGCCAGAAACTCGGGCACGATCTCCACGTTGATATAGGCCACATTGAGCCAGCGACGGGAAGAGGGGCTGTAAGGGCTGGCACTCTCGGGATTGGCCGGATAGAGGGCATGAATGGGGTTCAGGCCGACGAAGTGGGCTCCCCAGGCGGCCGCTTTCTCGACCAGCTGGCCAAGATCGCTGAAATCCCCCATGCCCCAGTTGTGGCGGCTGCGCAGGCAGTAGAGCTGCACGCTCGGGCCCCACACCTTGCGGCCTTCGGCAATCGGCGCCTGCTTGTAACAGGATTTGGGCGCGACTATGAGACGCATGCTGGCGAGCGGCTCGTCGTTGCCCTCCTCCAGCAGGGTCAGCTGGTGATAACCCAGCTCGGGCTGCGCAGCCAGCGCCACGCGATAGGCCTGGCACTCCATCTCTTCGAACTCGGCGACACCGACCAGCTCACCCTCGATGGGGGTGAGCTGGCCGGACAACACAGTCCCCTGTTCCAGCACGAGCTGCCAGGTGAGGGCGTCATTGACGAAATCGATGGGCAGACGGACTTCGAGGGTGATGGGCTCACCGCTGCGGACCACCATCACGGGATCCAGCGCGCGCAACCAGTGCTGGCGATGCTCCTGCTCCAGCTGCTGCGTCAGGGCGACCTCGTCATCGACGCGGTAACCCATGGCGCCCAGCATGGCGGCCTTGCTCTCTTCGGATACCTGGGCCGGGTGGCCCCAGGCATCAACATACTCGCTGGCGATGCCTTTGGCGGCAGCCAGCTGTTCAATCAGGGTGGTCATAGTTTGAGAATTCCCGCTGTGGATTCTATCTATACTATTTTGATTAATTTTTATGGGTGGTACTTGAACAGTGGCTTTTCGGCCATGCTAAACCGCGCACATTTTTACACATCTGTCTGGCTGGTTGTGTGACAGAACAGGCACTATTGTTGATCTCCATGACGCGAACCAGCCGATGACATTTTCGACAAAAGTTGGTAGTCAGTTACATAAACCGAAAATAAATTTCACAGTTTTTCATGATATAGCGCAATTTCAGACAGATTGTTGGTTGACTCACGGGGGAGTTCTAGTAAATTTACAAACGGAATTTTCTTTGACTACTGAACAGTTAGGTAACCAAATATGACTATCAAAGTAGGTATTAACGGTTTTGGCCGCATCGGCCGTTTCGTCTTCCGTCTGGCCGCTGAGCGTGCTGACATCGAAGTGGTTGGTATCAACGACCTGATCGACGTTGACTACATGGCTTACATGCTGAAGTACGACTCCACTCACGGCCGCTTCAAGGGCACCGTTGAAGTCAAAGACGGCAACCTGGTTGTCAACGGCAAAACCGTACGTGTTACCGCTGAGCGTGACCCGGCAAACCTGAAGTGGGATGCCATCGGTGTTGACGTTGTTGCCGAAGCCACCGGTCTGTTCCTGGACGACGCCACTGCTCGCAAGCACATCGCTGCCGGCGCCAAGAAAGTGGTTCTGACTGGCCCGTCCAAAGACGCTACCCCTATGTTCGTCATGGGTGTTAACGACGCTACCTACGCTGGCCAGGACATCGTTTCCAACGCTTCCTGCACCACCAACTGCCTGGCCCCGATCGCCAAGGTTCTGAACGATACCTTCGGTATCGAATCCGGCCTGATGACCACTGTCCACGCTACCACTGCTACCCAGAAGACCGTTGATGGTCCGTCTGCCAAAGACTGGCGCGGTGGCCGCGGTGCGGCTCAGAACATCATCCCGTCCTCTACCGGTGCTGCCAAGGCTGTTGGCGTTGTTATCCCGGAACTGAACGGCAAACTGACCGGCATGGCTTTCCGCGTACCGACTCCGGACGTGTCCGTTGTTGACCTGACCGTCAACCTGAAGAAAGCCGCTACCTACGCTGAAATCTGTGCAGCCATGAAAGCAGCCTCCGAAGGCTCCATGAAGGGCGTGCTGGGCTACACCGAAGATCAAGTGGTTTCCACTGACTTCCTGGGCGAGCGTCAGACTTCCGTGTTCGATGCCAAAGCCGGTATCGCACTGAACGACAAGTTCGTTAAAGTTGTATCCTGGTACGACAACGAAATGGGCTACTCCAGCAAAGTTCTGGACCTGATCGCTCACATCTCCAAGTAATTTGGGATGCGCAATCAAGTAGCTTGAAAAAGGCGGCCATTGGCCGCCTTTTTGTATTCTGGATCGTGGATTTTCCGACCCTCTCTTCTGAATGTGCGCGAGCACAGGAGTCCTCATGCAACCGACACGCTCTCTGACTGCCCACTGTACCCTCAGCCACAATGCGGCTGGCCAGCCCCTGCTCTCCATCGACAATGGCGATGCCAAGGCGGAGATCAGCCTGTTTGGCGCCCACGTGCTGTGCTACCAGCGCCACGGCGAACCCGCCTCGATCTGGCTCAGCGACAAGGCCGTGCTGGATGGCAGCAAGCCCATCCGCGGCGGCATTCCCGTCTGCTGGCCCTGGTTCGGCCCGGCCCCCGCCCGTGTCGGCAGCGGCAAACCGTCCCACGGCTTCGCCCGCACCAGCCTCTGGACCCTGGACGGCGTCTCCGATCATGGCGATGGCACGCTCGTCCATCTGTCTCTGCGTGACAACGAGGCGACCCGCACCCTCTGGCCTCACCCCTTCGAACTGGAACTGGATGTACTGGTCGGCAAGGAGCTCTCGCTGGTGCTGACCACCCGCAACACGGGCAAGGCCCCCATCGCCTATAGCGCAGCCCTGCACACTTATCTGCAGATTAGCGCCCCGGAAGCCGTCAGCGTGACCGGGCTGGGCGAGCCTTACGCCGACAAGCTGACCGGCCAGGATGCGCAGCAACAGGGCGCTCTGGCGCTCACAGCGGCCATTGATCGGGTCTACCACCAACCCGAGGCCATGATCCGGGTTCAGGATGGCGATCGCACCACTCAGGTGGTCAGCGGCAACCACGACAGTATCGTGGTCTGGACCCCCTGGCTGGAAGGCGCCACCGCCATGGCCGACATGAGCAACGACGGCTATCGCACCATGCTCTGCGTCGAAGCAGCCATCACGGCCGAGGCTGGTATCGTCATAGCGCCGGATGAAGAGCACAGCCTCTCTACCGTGATCCTCTGATCTGCACGGCACCCATAACGAAAGAGGGCACCCAACGGGTGCCCTCTTCACATCTCATGCCCCAATGGATCAGGCATTGCCCTGGGTCTTGAGCCTGAGCTCGGCGGCAAAGTCCAGCATGCGATCCAGCGGGATCAGCGCCTTCACCCGCAGGGCTTCATCCACCAGGATCTCGTGACGCTCGGCGCCATCGGTCAACGCCTCCTTGATCGCCACCAGGCCGTTCATCGCCATCCAGGGACAGTGGGCGCAGCTGCGGCAGGTGGCGCCATCGCCACCGGTCGGTGCCTCGACCATCTCCTTGTCCGGACAAGCCTGCTGCATCTTGTAGAAGATGCCGCGATCGGTCGCCACTATCAGCTTCTGCTGGGGCAGCTCTTTCGCCGCCTTGATCAGCTGACTGGTGGAACCCACCGCATCGGCCAGTTCGATGACGGAAGCCGGGGATTCCGGGTGCACCAGCACGGCCGCATCCGGGTTCTGCTCCTTGAGTTCGCGCAGGGCACGGGCCTTGAACTCGTCATGGACGATGCAGTGGCCCTGCCAGCGCAGCATCTGGGCTCCCGTCTTCTTCTCGATATAGGCGCCCAGGTGTCTGTCCGGGCCCCAGATGATCTTGTGACCCTGGCTGTCGAGGTGCTCGACTATCTCAAGCGCGATGCTGGAGGTCACCACCCAGTCGGCCCGCGCCTTCACCGCCGCCGAGGTATTGGCGTAGACCACCACTATGTGGTCGGGGTGGGCATCGCAGAAGGCCGAGAATTTATCGATGGGGCAGCCCAGATCGAGGGAACACTCCGCCTCCAGGGTTGACATCAGCACCCGTTTGTGAGGGCTCAGGATCTTGGAGGTCTCCCCCATGAAGCGCACCCCCGCCACTATCAGGGTCTGGGCGGCGTGATCCCGACCGAAACGGGCCATCTCGAGGGAGTCACCGACGAAACCACCGGTGGCCTCGGCCAGCGCCTGGATCTCGGGATCCGTGTAGTAGTGGGCAACCAGCACGGCCTTACGCGCTTCAAGCAGTGCCTTGATGTCTGCGATCAGGGTCGTTTTCTGCTCGGCGGTCAGCGGGGCCGGTTTGACCGGGAACGGGTAGTCCATCTCGACCACCGGAGGGATATTGCTCAGTGCATTGCTCATTGCGACTGTTCCATCAAGGCTCGGAAAGGCAAAAATTATAACCAGAAGCTGGCCACAAACCCATCAACAAATCGGGTGGTACGCAAGTGTCCGAATATACTCAAGTAATTCGTTGTCATTCTTGCCAAAAGGAGTTGTCGAATGAAACAACGCTCGCTCAAAACCAAGCTGCTGCTGCTCACCATGGGACTCTTCCTGTTCAGCGGCATCGCCATGACGCTGATACAATCCTCCTCCCTGCAATCCCTGCGCAGCAACATAATGAGCCAGACCCGCCAGGCGCTGGAACAGGAGGTCTCCCGCACCCTGCAGTTCCAGGCCGAGCGCTACGCTGTGCAGATAGCCGCCTTGCTGCAGCAGTCCTATCAGGTGCCGCTGGGAATAGCCGCCCAGCTTGAGGGCAGCATGGCCCAGCCGGATCGCATCCTCTCCCGCCCCCAGGTCGAGACCCTGCTGGGCAGCCGCTTGCAGCAGGCGAGCGGCATCAGCTCCATCTATGCCCAGTTTGAGCCCAATAGCTACGATGGCCAGGATGCCGCCTGGCCGTCCGGCGCATCCCACTCAGTCCCCAGCAAGGGCAGCCTGGAGATCTACTTCGTTCGCGATCAGGGCGGGAAAGTGTCGCAACAGCAGGTGGATGCCGCGGCCAGTGACGCCAAATACGATACCTCGGTCAATGAATTCGGCATTCGCAACAGCGAGTGGTACCTGTGTGGTCGCGATACCCGCCGCCCCTGCCTGATGGAACCCTACCTCTACGAAATCAGCCCGGGCAACAAGGTGTTGATGACCAGCCTGACGGTTCCCATCCTCAAGGAGGGCAAGTTCGTCGGGATCACGGGTGTCGATATGAATCTGCCCATCTTCCAGCAGCTGGCAGAAAGCCTGGGCAAAAGCCTGTATGACAATCAGGCCGACGTGACCCTGGTCAGCAAGCTGGGGCTCATCGTCGGCAGCAACCGTTACGCCGACAAACTGGGTCGCCCGTTGACGGAGGCAGGGCTGACCGCGCCAACCGGACAAACGCGGGATACCGACACCGATTTCATCTTGCAGCAACCGGTGCGGATCGAGGCGGCCGATACCCAGTGGTGGCTGATGATCAAGGTGCCCAAGGCGCTGGCACTAAGCCAGGCCAACACCATCAGCAACCAGCTGGGCGACCTGCTGCAAGCCGCCCAGCAGCAACAGCTGATTGCCGTCACCATCATCACCCTGCTGGCGCTAGGGCTGCTCATCTGGTTTATCCAGACCATCACGGCCCCGCTCTCGCGCATCAGCCGCCACGTCGCCCACCTTTCCAGCAACGAGGGGGATCTGACCCAGCAGATGCAGGTAGACACTCATCAGGAGCTGATCGAACTGGCCGGCCAGCTCAACGCCTTTCTTGGCAAGCTGCGCGGCATGGTGCAGGGCAGCAAGCAGATTGGACAGCAAGTGCGCCAGCAGGCACAGGGGATGAAGCAGACGGCCGATACCATGCGCACCAGCCTGGATGAACAGAGCATAGAACTGGAGAGCGTGGTCAGTGCCATGCATCAGATGAGCACCACTGCGGTCAGTGTGGCGGGTTATGCGGAGCAGGCGGCCCAGGAGTCGGAGGCCGCCACCCATCACATCAACACGGCCCAGCAGACCCTGAGCCGCGCTCGCACCGAGATCCATACCCTGGTCGAGGACATGCACCAGGCCGACAAGGCGGTGGCCCAGGTGGCCCAGCGCAGCACCAATATCAGCCGCATCCTGGATGTGATCAGGGCCATCGCCGAGCAGACCAACCTGCTGGCACTCAATGCAGCGATAGAGGCGGCGCGGGCGGGAGACATGGGACGAGGTTTTGCGGTGGTGGCAGACGAAGTACGGGCGCTCGCCACCAAGACCCGCGAGTCCACCGACGAGATAGGCCAGCTCATCGGCAGCCTGCAAACCGAGGTGAGCAGCAGCCAGCAGCTGATGAGCACAGGCATCACCCGCTCGGCCAGTACGGTCGAGGGTACGGAGCAGGCCTTCGAGGCGCTCAACCGGGTGGTCGCCCAGATCCAGCAGATCCACGATCACATCAGCCAGGTCGCCACGGCGGCCGAGCAGCAGAGTGCCGTCAGCGATACCATCAACCAGAACCTGATGCGCATCGGTGATGCCGCCACCACCCTGGGGCAGGAGGCCAGTGCCAGCCATCGCCTGAGCGAGGAGCTGGAGCAGGCCTCGGGCGCCCTGGCAACCCAACTGGATCGTTTGAGAACCTGATGAGAAACAGCCATAAAAAAAGCCCGCATCGTTGCGGGCTTTTCGATCTGGTGGTCGTTACTGGGATCGAACCAGTGACCCCCTCCTTGTAAGGGAGGTGCTCTCCCAGCTGAGCTAAACGACCTGGGATTCTTGAAATGATGGTGGGTCGTGCTGGATTCGAACCAGCGACCAATTGATTAAAAGTCAACTGCTCTACCGACTGAGCTAACGACCCATCTAAATCATTTCTTACAAACTTGGTGGTCGTTACTGGGATCGAACCAGTGACCCCCTCCTTGTAAGGGAGGTGCTCTCCCAGCTGAGCTAAACGACCTGGGATTCTGAAATGATGGTGGGTCGTGCTGGATTCGAACCAGCGACCAATTGATTAAAAGTCAACTGCTCTACCGACTGAGCTAACGACCCATCTAAATCATTTTTTACAAACTTGGTGGTCGTTACTGGGATCGAACCAGTGACCCCCTCCTTGTAAGGGAGGTGCTCTCCCAGCTGAGCTAAACGACCTGGGATTCTGAAATGATGGTGGGTCGTGCTGGATTCGAACCAGCGACCAATTGATTAAAAGTCAACTGCTCTACCGACTGAGCTAACGACCCATCTAAATCATTTTTACAAACTGGTGGTCGTTACTGGGATCGAACCAGTGACCCCCTCCTTGTAAGGGAGGTGCTCTCCCAGCTGAGCTAAACGACCTGGGATTCTTGAAATGATGGTGGGTCGTGCTGGATTCGAACCAGCGACCAATTGATTAAAAGTCAACTGCTCTACCGACTGAGCTAACGACCCATCTAAATCATTTTTACAAACTGGTGGTCGTTACTGGGATCGAACCAGTGACCCCCTCCTTGTAAGGGAGGTGCTCTCCCAGCTGAGCTAAACGACCTGGGATTCTTGAAATGATGGTGGGTCGTGCTGGATTCGAACCAGCGACCAATTGATTAAAAGTCAACTGCTCTACCGACTGAGCTAACGACCCATCTAAATCATTTTTTACAAACTTGGTGGTCGTTACTGGGATCGAACCAGTGACCCCCTCCTTGTAAGGGAGGTGCTCTCCCAGCTGAGCTAAACGACCTGGGAAACCTTGTTGCCAGATTGGTGGGTCGTGCTGGGTTCGAACCAGCGACCAATTGATTAAGAGTCAACTGCTCTACCAACTGAGCTAACGACCCCCACCTTCTGCCTGGCACTGTTCGCCTTCGGCAAACAGTTTCAACTCTACTCACAAAACTGGTGGTCGTTACTGGGATCGAACCAGTGACCCCCTCCTTGTAAGGGAGGTGCTCTCCCAGCTGAGCTAAACGACCTGGGAATTCTGTCTCCACCTGGTGGAGAAATGGTGGGTCGTGCTGGATTCGAACCAGCGACCAATTGATTAAAAGTCAACTGCTCTACCGACTGAGCTAACGACCCTCACCACGACCAGGACCGGATGCAATACTGCACCGGCTCTGACGGCGGCCTATATTACGGATTTATCATCCTGGCGCAATAGAAAATTCTCAAATTCAATCTGATTGTTCACTGCGCATACAAAGCGGGGCCGTATTTACAAGACTGTTACGAAAACAGTGACATACGGCAATGCTACAACTTGCTCAGACTCTGCTTGGCCAACTGGGCCGGCGAGGTGTTGGGATAGCCCTTGATCACCTGTTCATAGAAGGTCTTGGCTTCCGCTTTCTTGCCATCGAGCTGTGCCAGCATGCCCAGCTTCAGCAGCGCATCGGCCCGCTTGGGAGACTTGCTGAACTTGTTCGCCACGGTAGAGAACTGGGCCGCGGCACCGGTTCTGTCACCCTTGTTGAACAGCAGCTGGCCGAGCCAGTAGTGGGCATTCGGCACATAGCCCGAGCTTGGGTACTGCTTGATGAACCCTTCGAAGGCGGGAATGGCCTTGTCGTAGTTCTTGTCCTTCAGCACCATGTTCACGGCCGCGTCGTAGGCCTGATTCTCATCCAGATTGGCGGAGTAGTTGGCCGCAGCAGCCGGGGCTGCACTCGCACCGGCCGCCGGTGTGGCGGGGGCTGCGGCAGGCTGGCTGTTGGCCACCTTGTCGAGCTCCTGGTAGAGCTGGCGCTGACGCTCTTGCGACTGCTCCATCTGGTAGGTTTGCTGTTCCAGCTGGCCGCGCAGTTCGGAGACCTCCCCTTGCAGGGAATCCACCTGTTGCTGCAACTCGGCCTGCAGGCGCAGACGGGCATTCAGGGTGCGCTCCAGCAAGGCGACCCTGTCTTCCAGGCTGCCTGTGGGCATGATGGCGCCATTGTTGCCGCTGAGGGCCACGCCACCACCGCCACTGAGATCGCTCACGGGCGCAGCCGCCTGAGCGCTCAGTGCAACTAACACTGACATCACAAGAGTTGCTTGCTTGTACACAGATTTCATTCGGATCAAACCTTAGCGTTTAGTGCAAATAAAACGGCCATCGCAATAGTCGCTTGCTTATACACAAATTTCATTCGGATCAAATCGGTAGCCTCTGTGTATATAAAACGGCCATCGCAATAGTCGCTTGTTTATACACACATTTCATTCGGATCAAACCGGTAGCTTCAGTGTAAATAAAACGGCCATCGAAATGGCCGTTTGCATATACACGAACTTCATTCGGATCAAACCTTAGTAAACCAGAACCGCACGGCGGTTTTTGGCAAAGGCATCCTCGGTATGAGACATGTCCAGCGGCTTCTCTTCGCCATAGCTGACGATGGAAAGCTGCTCGGCCTGCACACCCAGGGTTTGCAGATACTTGGCTACAGCCTTGGCACGACGCTCGCCCAGCGCGATGTTGTATTCCGGAGTACCGCGCTCATCGGCGTGGCCTTCGATCAACACCTTGACGGACGGACGCTCACGCAGGTAGCTGGCGTGTGCATCCAGCAGATCAGCGTACTGACCCTGAATGTCATAACCATCAAACGGGAAGTAGATCACGTTGTCGCGTTGCAGTGCTTCGAACTTCTGACGCATCTGCTCTTCCGGGGTCAACATGCCATTTGAGCCACCGGTTTGTACACCGCCCATGCCGTCGGTCATGCCTGACTCGGCGCCAGCGGCATCGGAATCAGAAGAGGAGCTACAAGCGGCCAGGGTGAACAGTGGCAGTGCGATGGCCAAACCCTTGAGCAGTTTATTGAGTTGCATGCTATTTCCTTAAACCTTTATAACAAAACAAAAAACAATCGAATTTTTATCAATTCAAGAAGGGCGACCAAGCTGGTGCACGAATTTCACCGCTACTGGTCGGAAGCACAGCCTTGAAGCGACCATCGGTCGATACCAACGCCAGACTCTTGCGACCTTGATAGATGGTGGCATAAATGATCATGCTGCCATTGGGAGCCACACTTGGCGACTCATCCAGAGCACTCTGGGTAAGGACCAACAGGGCATTGTTTTCCATGTCCTGACGGGCAATACGGTATTGTCCCTGGACACGGGTCACCATCACCATGATTTTGCCATCAGGAGTAATGGATGCACCCTGGTTGGATTCACCTTCCCACGTCATCCGGTGAGTCATACCAGTCGCCAAATTTACGCTATAAATCTGGGGTTTGCCACCACGTTCAGAGGTGAACAACAAACTTTGCCCGTCCGGCATCCAGGAGGGTTCTGTGTCGATAACACGGCTGGTGGTGACCCTGGTCAGCTGCTTGCTTGCAACATCAATCACATAGAGGTTCGGTGAACCATCTTTGGAGAGCACGATAGCCAAGCGACGACCATCCGGAGACCACTCAGGCGCCCCGTTGATACCGCGGAAACTGGAGATCAGACTGCGCTGCTGGGTGTAGATGTCCTGCACATAGATTTCGGACTTCTGGTTCTCGAAGCTCACGTAGGCCAGCTTGCTGCCATCCGGCGACCAGGCCGGAGACATCAGCGGCTCGCGGGAGCGCAGCAGGGTCTTCTCGTTGTAACCGTCGTAATCGGCGATCCGCAGCTGGTATGGGAACTGGGTCCCCTGTTGCACTGAGACGTAGGCCAGACGGGTCAGGAAGGCACCACGCTCGCCAGTCAGACGCTCATAGACGATGTCGGAGATGCGGTGGGCAAACTGGCGCATCTGGGCACCCGGAATGGTCGCCATGCGGCTATCCAGGATGTAACCATTGCTCTCGCCGCCCTGGGTCTTGGCCAGTTGGCCCTTCAGCACGTCGACCAGCTCGAAGTTGATCTTGTAAGTGCCGTCGCCAACAGCCGAAATGGAACCCACCACCACGGCCTCAACCCCTTGGGACGCCCAGGGCGCGAAGTTGATCTCGCCACTGGAGCTCGGGGTCTGCGGCATCTGGCCACGGGCCAGCGGTTTGAACTTGCCACTGCGCATCAGATCGTTGGAGACCACTTCCGCGATGTCCTGCGGCAGTTGCCCGTTCCCTTCCCACTTGAAGGGGGCGACGGCGATGGGACGTGCACTATCAATACCGCCGGTGATGACGATGTCCAAGGCCGCCTGGGCACTCTGGCCCAGCAACAAACAGCCAACCAAAGCAAAAAATACTTTTCTGATCATGGCTTAAATACTCGGTTCCAATAAAAATGAGAGGTTAAATTCCTTTCTCAGCAAGACGCTGCCTGACCCCGTTTTATCATGCTTAGATGCTAGGTTCTAACTTGAGGTTGAACTCCTTCAACATCTCGAATGCCGCAGGATCCTTCGGCACTGGCAGTTGATTCGCCTTCAATACCGCCGCTTTGCCGGAACGGCATACCGCCGGGTCACCCTGGCCGTTATCTACCGATATGACAAAGCCTGTGCTGGCAAGACGTACGCCGATAGTACATGTTTTGCCCCGCATGGTGGGATCCAAAATCATGTAGCGCTCGACCGTGGCCTTGATCAAGGCGGCATATTTATCGACCTCGCCCTGCGCCTGCGCCGATGCGGCCTGACTGCGGGCATTGGCCTCAGCCGACAGCTGCTGCTGCATCATGTCTTCCATCTCTTTTTGCAGCTTGGCCTCCTCGGCCGCCTTGCGCTTGCGCTCCGCCGCTATCTTGGCTTTCTTGTCAGCCTCGGCCTTGGCCTTCTTCTCTGCGTCAGCTTTTGCCTTCTTGGCAGCCTCTTCCTTGGCCTCCTTGGCTTTCTTGTCCGCTTCAGCCTTGGCCTGTTTCTCGGCCTCTGCCTTGGCTTTCTTGTCCGCCTCGGCCTTGGCTTTCTTCTCAGCCTCCTGCTTGGCCTTCTTGTCGGCTTCCGCTTTCTTGGCCGCCTCCGCCTTGGCCTGCTTCTGTTCGGCCTCTTTCTTCTCTTCCTGTTCCTTTTTCTTCTTCAGCGCCAGCGCCTTGCTCTCGGCTTCTGCTGCCTTGCGCTCAGATTCCGCCTGCTTAGTCTTCTGCTCTTCCAGCTTGCGGGCTTGCTCGGCTTTCTGGGCCTTCTCTTCCGCCTGCTTCTGCTCGGCTACCTTCTTCTGCTTCTCGGCCTCTGCCTTGCGGGTCGCCTCTTCGGCTTCCTTGCGCTTGGTTTCGGCGATGCGTAGCCGCTCCTGCTGCTGGGCCAGCTCACGCTTGGCGATATCCGTGTCTTCCTTGTCCTTCTCTTTCTCTACCTTCTGAGGCTTGGGCTGAGATTTCTGCTGCTGGATCTGCTTGGCCTGCTCGTTGAGGAAGTTCTCGTCGAGCATGACGGCATTGACGATCTGCCCCTTCGACTCGGGCCGCTTCGGTTTGCTGAAGTCGACCCCGACCAGCAAAATGATGCCGATGATCAGGTGCAGCAGCAGCGACGCGATGAGATAACCGGAAATACCACGCTTCACGTCCATCTCCGTCAGTTCACCGGATCTGTCATCAGGCCAACCTGAGGCACGCCCGCATTCTTGAGGGCCACCATCAGCAGGATCACCTCTTCGTAGCGCACGGACTTGTCACCGGCCACCACCACGGGGGCATTCTGGTTGATGGCCAGATAGCCCATGGCTTTCTCGGTGATGTATTGCTGCATCGCCTCGGGCGTGCCGCTCGGCACAGGCTCATCATCGGCCTCACCGGCCTTGATGACGTACTCGCCTTCGGTGTTGACGCTGACGATGAAGGGGGCTTGGCATCTTCCGGCAACTGCTCGGATTCCGCCTGCGGCAGGTCAACCTTGACCCCTTGCGTGATCACGGGCGTCACCGCCATGAAGATGATAAGCAGCACCAGCATGACGTCGATATAGGGAACCACGTTGATCTCGCACACCTTCTTGCGCCGGATCCGCTGATAGGTTTGCATTACTGATCACCCTGCTGCTGTGCAATCTGACGGTTCAGTATGGTGGTGAACTCGTCCATGAAGTTGGCGTAGGCGTTCTCCAGCTTCTCTACCTTGTTGGTAAACCGGTTGTAGAAAATAACCGCGGGAATGGCCGCAAACAGACCCATGGCGGTGGCGATAAGCGCCTCCGCGATACCCGGTGCCACCATCTGCAGGGTGGCCTGCTGCACCTGACCCAGGGCGATAAAGGCGTTCATGATGCCCCATACGGTACCAAACAGACCGATATAGGGGCTGATGGAGCCGACGGTCGCCAGCACAGGCAGGTTGGATTCCAGCTCGTCCACCGCACGGGAAAGTGATACCCGCATGGCACGATAGGTACCGTCCATCACCGCATCCTGGCCACGAGCGCCGGCCTTGAGCAGGCGGGCATACTCCTTGAAGCCGGAATAGAAGATGTCTTCCATGCCTTCGATGTCATCGCGGCGGGAAGAGGACTCCTGGTAGAGACGGTTCAGATCGACCCCGGACCAGAATCTGTCCTCAAACTGCTCCGATGCGATATTGGCCGCCTTGATGACCTTGGAGCGCTGTATGATCAGCGCCCAGGAGACGACCGACATACCCATCAGGGTCATCATGACCAGTTTTACCAACAGGCTGGCTTGCCAAAACAGGCCAATAAACGAAATTTCAGCGTGCACTTAACAGCACTCCCTTCACATTTTCAGGTATTGCAACAGGTTTCATATGCGGATGACTGACACAGGCTATCTGTACCATGGCCTGGGTGATCAGTCGTCCATCAGCCGCCAGTATCCGTTGTGAGAAGCGCATGGAGGCGCGTTTCACTTCAGTCACTTGCGTTAACACAGTCAAAAGCTCATTAAAACGGGCCGCCGAGCGGAAATCGATCTCTGTTCGACTCACCACAAACGCGTGTCCGTCACGCAGCAGGACATCCTGTTCGATGCCACCAGCGCGCAGAAACTCGGTGCGAGCACGTTCCATAAACTTGAGATAATTGGCGTTGTAGACGATGCCCCCGGCGTCCGTGTCTTCGTAGTAGACACGCACCGGAAACTCAGAGACTTCCCCCATAACAATCTGTGATCCATTCGACAGTCAGATGGGGGGCTATCATAGCGCAGGGCTGAATAGGAAAGAAGCAGGGGGAGGCAGGGAAATCCTGCCTCCCCCCGTTTTTTATGAAAGGAAATAGCCTTGAGTCAACCAGAGCCCATATAACAAACTGGGCCAGGCGAGCCAGGGGCAAAACAGTACGCGACCGATGAGGCTGCGGGGATGGAATCCCAGCCCGTGCATCACGCCGCAACAGACCGCCCACATCAGCCAGGGAGCGAGCCAGAGGCCATGCTCACTGGTGTTGGCGGCCACCAGGTTGGGGGCCTGCAAAATAGCGACGGCCAACAGGGCCGCCGCTACCAGTATCAACCCCTGCCAGGGTTGGCGCTCCAGAGGAGCCGCCAACCGGGCGAGTCGATCACTTGTTTTCATCGATCTTGCGATCCATGTTCTCGGTGTGTTCCAGCCAGAGCGCATTGATGATGCCAAACGCACAAGCCAGCAGCAGACCCAGGATCCAGGTGAAATACCACATATCAGGGCACCTTCTTAGTAGAGCGATTGTTGGTTGTCTTCGATGTGCTTGTTGCTCACCCGGCCAAACATCTTGATGTAGGTCCAGATGGTGTAACCCAGCACAGTCGGGACAAAGATGGCCGCGACCACTGTCATCACCTTGAGGGTGTTGAAGGAGGCTGTGGCATCCCACATGGTCAGACTCTGCGATGGCTCCAGGCTGGACGGCATGATGAAGGGGAACATGGAGAAGCCCGCCGTCAATATGATGCCCGCAATGGCCAGGGAGGAGCAGAGGAATGCCAGCCAGCCCTTGCCAATCTTGGCCGCGGCAGCCGTCAGCACGCACATCGCCAGACCCAGCGCGGGAGCGATCATCATCCAGCTATAGAGGCTGTAGTTCTGCATCCAGGCACCGGCCTGCACCACGACTTCCTTGTGCAGGGGGTTGGTCACGGCATCGGTCGCGGCACCGCTGACCACCACATAACCGTCCATGCCACTGACCCAGACACCGGCCAGCGCGAAGGTGACCAGCGTCAGCAGGGAGAAGATCATGGCGGCGGTACGGGAACGAGCCAGCACCTCGCCCTCGGTCTTCATCATCAGCCAGGTAGCGCCCTGGGTCACAATCATGAACAGGCTCACCAGACCGGCCAGCAGACCGAACGGATTGAGCAGGCCGAAGAAGTTGCCGTGATAGGTCAGCATCAGGAACTGGTTGAAGCTGAACGGTACACCCTGCAGCAGGTTGCCAAAGGCGACCCCGAAGATGACGGGGGGAACGGCGCTGCCGATGAACAGGGCCCAATCCCAGTTGGTACGCCACTTGGCGTCTTCACGCAGGGAACGGTACTTGAAGCCGACCGGACGGAAGAACAGCGCCATCAGAGTCAGGATCATGGCGATGTAGAAGCCGGAAAAGGCCGCCGCATACACTATGGGCCAGGCCGCGAACAGGGCTCCGCCCGCCGTGACCAGCCATACCTGGTTGCCTTCCCAGTGCGGGCCCATGGTGTTGAGCATCACCCGACGCTCCACATCCTTCTTGCCGACAAAGGGGAGCAGTGCGCCCACCCCCATATCGAAACCGTCGGTGATGGCGAAACCGATCAGCAAGACACCGACCAGCACCCACCAGACCAGACGCAACATTTCGTAATCAAACATGGGTTACTCTCCTTATGCCTTGCTCTGTTCGAAGTGGTACTTGCCCGTCTTCAGGCTGCTTGGGCCCAGACGCGCATACTTGAACATCAGGTACATCTCTATGATGAGCAGCACCGTGTAGAACAGGCAGATCCCGATCAGGGAGAACCAGATCTCGGACGCAGGCACGTTGGATGCAGAGACCGAGGTCGGCAGCACTTCGGCTATGGTCCAGGGCTGACGGCCATATTCCGCGACGAACCAGCCACACTCGATGGCGATCCAGGGCAGCGGGATACCCCACAGCAGCGCCTTGAGCAGCCATTTGCGCTCACCGATCTTGTGGCGAGTGCTGTCATAGAAGGCCAGGCCGATCAGCAGCAGCATCAGCATGCCGCAGGCAACCATGATGCGGAAGGCGAAGAACAGCGGTGCAACCTGCGGGATGGAGTCATCCACGGCGGCCTTGATCTGTTCATCGGTCGCGTCGGTCACGTTGTTGGTGTAGCGCTTGAGCAGCAGACCGTAGCCCAGATCCTGCTTCACTTCATCGAAGCGGGCACGGGTATCGTCGGACTTGTCGCCGGATTGCAGCTTGGTCAGCAGGTCGTAGGCGGTCATGCCGTTGCGCACGCGCAGCTCATGCTCGCTCTTCAGATCCTTGAGGCCGGTCACCTGGCCATCCAGGGAACGGGTGGCGATGATGCCGAGCGCGTACGGGATCTTGATGGCGTAATCGGTGCGCATCTCTTCCTGGTTCGGGATACCGAACAGGGTAAAGGATGCCGGAGCCGGTTCTGTGTTCCACTCGGCCTCGATGGCCGCCAGTTTCACCTTCTGCACTTCACCCGTCTCGTAGCCGGACTCGTCACCGAGGATCAGCACGGAGAGGATGGAGGCCATACCGAAGGCCGCTGCGATGGCGAAAGAGCGACGGGCGAAGGCCACATCACGATTCTTCAGCAGGTAATAGGAGGAGATGCCCAGCACGAACATGGCGCCCGTGGTATAGCCGGCCGCGACCGTGTGGACGAACTTGACCTGAGCAACCGGGTTGAACACCAGTTCGGCGAAGCTCACCATCTCCATCCGCATGGACTCGAAGTTGAACTCGGCACCGACCGGGTTCTGCATCCAGCCGTTGGCCACCAGGATCCAGAGGGCGGAGAGGTTGGTCCCCAGCGCCATCAACCAGGTCGAAGCCAGATGTTGACGCTTGGTCAGGCGATCCCAACCAAAGAAGAACATGCCGACGAAGGTGGATTCCAGGAAGAAGGCCATCAAGCCTTCGATGGCCAGCGGGGCCCCGAAGATATCGCCTACATAGTGGGAGTAATAGGCCCAGTTGGTACCGAACTGAAACTCCATGGTCAGCCCTGTGGTAACCCCGAGGGCGAAGTTGATACCAAACAACTTGCCCCAGAACTTGGTCATGTCCCGGTAGACAGGGTTGTTGGTCATCACATAGACAGATTCCATGATCGCCAGAATGAAGGCCATTCCGAGCGTCAGGGGTACAAACAGGAAGTGATAAAGGGCCGTCGCAGCGAATTGGAACCGCGATAGGTCTACCACATGCTCAGCAATCATGATGTTTCCTCACCGATTATTGGCACGGCTATTTTAAGTTTTAAGGACAAAGCTTCCGTTGGAAGTCCCCGAATTATCGGTCACGCTCCAGTTTGCACTGGCGACCGGATTCGATTGCTACCAGCATTAACAACAAGGCAATACACAGGAACAAAAAAAGCTAATGTTTAACAATTACAAAACAATCAGACTTGCTTTATTCCCGCCCATAATGACCGATGTTTTATATCACCTTTATTTGATTGAAATCAATGTAAAACCATCATCAATACATGCCTTTCAAAGGCATTTTCACGTCGCGTTCCATTTAATTTGGAGAGCTGCGTCACAAAAAACACTAAATCGCAAATCATTGATTTAAATCAAATTTAATATCATCACCAATAAGTGACGCTTCTGTTAAAAAACAATGTTCAAGCGGATTTTCATAATGTTTTCCCGCCCTTGGCTGCCCGCCGGTAAATCCAATTAAAAACCAGTAAAAACGCATGTTCATGCTAATTCGACAATCCAGATAAATGATTAGTTAATCTAATCTGATATAGGTAATTTTTCTTGTTTGTCCGAGTCCGACAGAGCTCCTACAATGCGCCTCGCAGTGAGGGCATACCCTTGGATACAGGCCGGTCAATCTGGGTTCCCGGTACGTATTCGATGAACATTTCGAACCTGTCTATTGGAATTTAAGATGAAAAAGTTTGTTGCTAAAACCATCCGTTACTACAAGCTTTCGTTCGTTCAGCTCTATCAAATGAACCGACTCTGAGGCCTCGCGACGGCTCCTCTGTTTTTTTCCGGTCTGTGTCCAGACGCACTCACTGTCTGTGAACATCCATCCTGAATTGTCTTTGCCCACCGCATCCGCCGTGGGCTTTTTTTTTGCCCGGATAACAAAAAACCGCCCTTGATGGCGGTTTTTTGTTCAAACAGCTGTTTTCACCTTTCATCTGGCCGTTGCAAGCCAAAATGCGCATACGCTCTCGGTGTCGCCATCCGCCCTCTGGGTGTACGTTGCAGATAGCCCTGCTGGATCAGATAGGGCTCCAGCACATCCTCGATAGTGTCTTTCTCTTCACCTATGGCAGCCGCCAGGTTATCGAGACCCACAGGGCCCCCCAGAAACTTGTCTATCACAGCCAACAATAGCTTGCGGTCCATGAAGTCGAAACCTTCATTGTCCACGTCCAGCATGTCCATAGCTCGGGCCGCTATGGGTCCGTCTATCCGGCCATCAGACTTGACCTGGGCAAAGTCGCGCACGCGACGCAACAGACGGTTGGCAATCCGCGGGGTACCGCGGGAACGACGGGCCAATTCCAGGGCGCCGTCACTGGTCATCTCCAGCCCCAGGCAACGGGCGCTGCGGGAGACGATGTCGGTCAGATCCTTGACGTTGTAGAACTCCAGCCGCTGCACTATGCCGAAACGATCCCGCAGCGGGCTGGTCAGAGAGCCGGCCCGGGTAGTGGCGCCTATCAGGGTAAAGGGAGGCAAATCGAGCTTGATGGATCGGGCGGCGGGGCCCTCCCCTATCATGATGTCGAGCTGGTAATCCTCCATCGCCGGATAGAGCACCTCCTCCACCACAGGGCTCAGCCGGTGGATCTCGTCGATAAACAGCACGTCATTGGGTTCGAGATTGGTGAGCAGTGCCGCCAGATCGCCGGCCTTTTCCAGCACAGGGCCCGAGGTGGTCTTGATGTTGACCCCCATCTCGTTGGCCACTATGTTCGCGAGCGTGGTCTTGCCCAGACCCGGCGGGCCGAAGATCAGCAGGTGATCGAGTGCCTCGCCACGCTGGCGCGCCGCCTCGATGAAGATCTCCATCTGCTCGCAGACGGGATCCTGACCTGTGTAATCGGCCAGCATCTTTGGCCGTATGGCCCGATCGATGATCTCATCCTCACGCACGCCGGTGGCGGAGATGAGACGGTCCGCTTCAATCATTGCCTACCTCACACCAGACTACGCAGGGATTCACGGATGATATCTTCCACCGACATCCCATCGATGGCTATCTTGCTGACGATCTGGCTGGCCTGCTGCGGCTTGTAGCCCAGAGCCACCAGCGCGCTGGCCGCCTCTTCGCTCGCATCGGGTGCTCGCAGCCGGCTCTCCTTGGCCGGCAGGCTGATCTCGGCCGGCGAGAAGAGATCGTGGCTGACCCAGCCCTTGAGCCTGTCCTTCATCTCCACCACCAGCCGCTCGGCTGTCTTCTTGCCCACGCCAGGCAATTTGACCAGGGAGCTTATCTCCTCGCGCTCGACACTCAGCACGAACTGGGTGGCCGTCATGCCGGAGAGGATGGCCAGCGCCAGCTTGGGGCCGACGCCGTTGGTCTTGATCAACTCGCGAAACAGCGCCCGCTCCTGCTTGTGGTTGAATCCATACAGCAGCTGGGCATCCTCACGCACCACGAAGTGGATGTGAATGGTCGCTTCCTTGCCGATCTCGGGCAGATCATAGAAGCAGCTCATGGGCATCTGTACCTCATAGCCCACGCCCCCGACTTCCAGCAGCACCTCGGGGGGTTGTTTCTCAATGACTACGCCTCTCAAGCGACCAATCACGGCTCTCTCCTCGCCAAACCATCTATCTGTAAATTGGGTCATAGCATAAAGAATAACTGGATAAGTATCCAGCATAGGGCGGCGGAGTACGGCAGAGGATTCTCGGCACTCTGGCGCTTTCGGAGCCATGCTTGGATCGGATCTGAGCAGTAACTTTATTTTCCACCGGGAATGGCGAATGTTTGCCATTGAGAGAACACTGAATTGGGTTTGTTCGGAACCAAGGAAGGTCCTGCATCATGAAAATTGTCACTACATCGAATCTGGGACTGACGATCCTGCTCGGCTGCACGCTGGGCATGGGGGCCATCGGCTGGTATGGCAGCCAGCGGCTGGCCGATCTGCTCTCCTATGTATTGGGAGCCGCCTGGCAGACCGCCGATGGCGCCATGGAGGGATCCATAGAGCTGGGCAACCAGTCGCTCTATATCCAGAAAATGCTCAGAGGCATGCCCCTCGACGAGCCCGAGCTGCAACGGGCCAGAGCGGCCACCACAGATGCCCTGCGCCGGGTGGGTGAAGGCAGGCTCATCGACGAGACGGCGATCAGCACCATGAACCAGCGCCAGCAGGATTATCAGCAACAGCAGGACAAGCTGCTGGCGCTCTATCGCACCTATACCGGCGTCGATCAGGCGCTGCGCGCCAGTTCGGAACGCATGTCCCGCCTCTCCACCCAGCTGGAAGTGGTCGGCGATGGCGCTGTCGAGAGCCTCACCCAGTCGCCGGATCAGGCCATCAGCTGGAATGGCGGTCTGGCCACCCGCTGGCAAGCGGCCGACGGCGGCATGGAAGCCAACATCGGCTTCCTGCGCCAACTCTATGCGCTGGAGAAGATGCAGAGCGAGGGCCCGACTCCCGCCATCCAGGCCGAGTTGAAGGAGGCGACCCGCTTCTATCAGGAGGCGGTCGACGGCATGCTGGCCACGGGGCTGTTCGATATCCCGGGTGAGGGGGAGTTCGCCGGCCAGTCGCTGGCAGAGCAATACCGGGCCCTGCAGGCCGACGATCAGCGGCTGATGAGTCAGTGGATTGCAGCCCTGACCGATTACCAGAGCCAGCTGGCGCGATACGAGAGCAGTGCCGAACAGCTCAAGCAGGTACTGGTCGAAGTCGAGGCCAAGGGGGATGCCACTGTCGAGGATCAGGTAAACCAGCTCAATACCATCATCGGTCATACCAAAAACCTGATCCTGGGGGGTCTGGTGCTGAGCCTGCTGATCGTCGCGCTCTGCGGTTTCTGGCTGGTTCGCACCATAGTCAGGCCCCTGTTGCAGGTTAATCAGCGTATGCAGGACATAGCCGCCGGTGAGGGCGATCTCAACGCGCGGATCAATCTCAAGCGGGACGATGAGATAGGCTCGCTGGCGGGCAGCGTGGATCGCTTCATCGAGAAGCTGCAGAAGATGATCAGCTCCACCATGGACAACAACCAGCACATCAGCGACCACGTGCACACCTCGGTCAACCGGGTCGAGGCCATCAGCCAGAGCAGTCGCCAGACCGCCGAGCATGCCCAGGCACTGCACCACGACAGCGAGCAGATGGTGCAGGTCGCCACCTCCATCTCGGACAACTGCAGCCTGGCGGCGCAAAACGCCAACGAGGTACGCCAGCTCACCGCCGAGAGCAGTCAGTACGTGACCTCCGCCAGCAACGGCATGCAGCGGGTCGTGGTGGAGGTGGGCGAGTGCGCCAACGCCATCAACGCCCTCAAGGAGCAGGCGAGCCAGATTGGCCAGATCATCTCCACCATCAGCAGCATCTCGGAGCAGACCAACCTGCTGGCGCTCAACGCCGCCATCGAGGCGGCTAGGGCCGGCGAGATGGGCCGGGGCTTTGCCGTGGTGGCCGACGAGGTGCGCACCCTGGCCAACCGTACCGCCTCCTCCAGCGCCGAAATAACCGAGGTGATCAACAACATTCAGCAACAGACCGAGAAAGCCTATCTGATGATGCAGCGCAACCTGAAAACCGTGGAATCGGGCATGCAGGATTCCGACAACACCAAGCAGATCCTGTTCAAGGTGGAAGAAGCCATCGACCATCTGGCCGACATGGTGCAGCAGGTGGCGGATGCCACCGGCCAGCTCTCCCACACCCTGAGCCACACCTCGGACAAGGTTTCCGGCATCAGCCTGCAGGCCCAGACAGGTGAGCAGGAGGCGCAGGAGTGCCTGCAACTCGCCTCCTCCCTCCATCAAGCCAGCCTGCTGCAACAACGACTGCTGTCGCAATTTCGGGTCTGACACGGGCGGGGGCCCGGCCCCCGCTTTCTCCCGCTGCGCTAAATTTAGCCCTTGGGCCGCAGGGCCCTCCCTGTTAAAATTCCGCTCTTGAATTTATCCAGGGCCCCGCGGCCCGTCTTATCTAAGGTCACGAGCGATGCGTACCAGCCAATATCTGCTTTCCACTCTCAAGGAAACCCCGTCCGACGCCGAAGTCGTCAGCCATCAGCTGATGCTGCGCGCCGGCATGATCCGTAAACTGGCCTCAGGCATGTATGCCTGGCTGCCGTCCGGCCTGCGGGTACTGAAAAAGATCGAGAACATTGTTCGCGAAGAGATGAACAATGCTGGTGCCATCGAAGTCTCCATGCCGGTGGTACAACCCGCCGAGCTGTGGCAGGAGTCCGGCCGCTGGGATGACTACGGTCCCGAGCTGTGCCGCCTGACCGACCGCCACAACCGTCCCTTCGTGCTGGGCCCGACCCACGAAGAGGTGATCACCTCCCTGATCCGTTATGAAGTGAACAGCTACAAACAGCTGCCGCTCAACCTCTATCAGATCCAGACCAAGTTCCGCGACGAGGTCCGCCCCCGTTTCGGCGTGATGCGCGGTCGCGAGTTCCTGATGAAGGACGCCTACTCCTTCCACATCGACAAGGCCTCGCTGATCGAGACCTACGAGCGGATGCACGCCGCCTACTGCGCCGCCTTCACCCGCATGGGGCTGAACTTCCGTCCGGTACAGGCCGATACCGGCTCCATCGGCGGTACCGGCTCCCACGAATTCCAGGTGCTGGCCGAGAGCGGTGAAGACTTGATCGCCTTCTCCGACACCTCCGACTACGCCGCCAACATAGAAATGGCCGAAGCGCTGGCACCGGCCGGTGAGCGCGCCGCCGCGACCAAGGCTCTGACCAAGGTCGCCACCCCGGCCGTTCACACCATAGACGAAGTGGCCGCCTTCCTGAGCGTGGCGCCGACCGCCATCGCCAAGACCCTGCTGGTGCTGGCCGAGGCGGACGAGCACGGCAACCAGGCCGTCGTGGCCCTGGTGCTGCGTGGCGACCACGAACTGAACGAGATCAAGGCCGAGAAACTGCCGGGTGTCGCCAACCCGCTGACCTTCGCCAACGAGGAGCAGATCAAGGCTGCCGCCGGTTGTGATGCCGGCTCCATCGGCCCGGTCGGCTTTGCCGGTCGCATCATCGCCGATCGCAGCGCCGCTCATCTGGCAGACTTCGTCTGTGGCGCCAACGAGACCGGCTTCCACCTGACAGGTGCCAACTGGGATCGCGACATCGCCACTTACGAAGTGGCCGATCTGCGCAACGTGGTAGAAGGCGACCCCAGCCCGTGCGGCCAGGGCAAGCTGCTGCTCAAGCGCGGCATCGAAGTGGGCCACATCTTCCAGCTCGGTACCAAGTACTCCGAAGCCATGAAGGCGAGCGTGCTGAACGAGGGCGGCAAGTCCGTCACCATGGAGATGGGTTGCTACGGTATCGGGGTTTCCCGTCTGGTGGCCGCGGCCATCGAGCAGAACAACGACCAGTACGGCATCATCTGGCCGGACGCCATAGCCCCGTTCGAAGTGGCCATAGTGCCGATGAACATGCACAAATCCGAGCGCGTGGCCGAGCAGGCACAGCAGTTCTACGCCGAGCTGAAGGCCGCCGGTGTAGACGTGCTGTTCGATGACCGCAAAGAGCGCCCGGGCGTGATGTTCGCCGACATGGAGCTGCTGGGTGTGCCGCACGCCATCGTCATCGGCGATCGCGGTCTGGACAACGGCGTGGTGGAGTACAAGTGCCGCCGCTCCGGCGAGAAGCAGGAAGTGGCGATCGGCGAGATCGTTGCCATGCTCAAGGCCAAGCTGGGTCGTTAATTCCGCCCCCTTGCCAACATAAAAAAGCGCGCCTGATGGCGCGCTTTTTGTTTCTGCTGTACCTGACGAGAGGAAGCGGATGGCAGGGCTCTGCCTCAGCCATTGCGACCGATAAAGAGATCGGTCACATGGCAGCTGCTTCTGGCCTCCAGCGCATCCAGCATGTAGGCCGCCGCATCTTCCGGGGTCATGAAGCCGCTCGGGTCGACGTGATCCGAGTTGTCCCAGAATTCGCTGCGGATCCCGCTCGGATAGAGGTTGACCAGCCGCAGGGGCGAGCTCTTGAGCTCGGCGCGCAAGGACTCCAGAAAGCCCCGCATGCCCCACTTGGAGGCGCAGTAGAGGCTCTCGTTGGCCTTGCCCACCTGAGCGGCGGAGGAGAGCACGTTGGCCAGCACGCCGCCTTTTTCGCCGATGAGGCGCACCGTCTGCTGGGCCACCAGAATGGTGGAGATGAGGTTGCTCTCCACCACCCGGCGGATCTGCTCGGCGGTGTAGACACCGACCGGGCCGAACTCACCCACCCCGGCGCAGTGCAGCACCAGCTCGGGCAAGCCGCCCCACTCCACCGCGGCAGCAAACGCCACGTCCACTTCCTCGTGGTGCGCCAGATCGGCGGCTATGCCGATCACCGCCTTGCCGAGCAGATCTTCTTGTTCCTGCAACTTCTGATAACGACGCCCCATCATGGATACCCGATGGCCGCGTTCAACCAGACCTATGGTCAGGGCGCGACCCAGACCGGATCCCGCCCCCGTCACTATGATGTGGCCCATTACCGCTCCTCGTCGTCAGCTGACAGTCAGATTAGAAAGTGAATTCGCCGCCGATGAACCAGCCATCAACCCGCTGATCAACGCGGTCGAAGTCCATGCTCGCATCACGCCAGCCGGCACGCACCTTGAGGGGGACGGAAGCGAACTTGTAGGAGCCACCCAGACGGTAGTCATAGTTGTCGGCATCCTGCACGCGGGCATCGCCGAAGGCGGCAAAGCCGGTACCCGGGATGCGCACTTCGGCACCCGTGTAAGCCATCAGCACATCCTTGTCATAGGAGTAGTGCTGGGTGTTGAAATCGCCATCGTAACGACGACCGGTCAGACCCAGGTCGATCTGGAACAGGTCGTTGTTGAACAGGCGATAGTAGAGGCTCAGGTCGTAGGCCATCAGATCGTTGTTGAGGGCGCCGCCGCTGGTACCGAAATCGGACATCTCGAACTTGGCGTTGGGCAGCAGAATGATGCCGTGCTCCAGTTGCAGGTAGCCGCTCCAGTTGTAGTTCTCGTCATAGCTGCCGTTGGCCCCGACACCGTTGATCTGGCCGCTGCCCTGCGCGTTCCATACATCGGTACCGGCAGCGATACGCCAGTCATCAGCAGCCATGGCAGCCTGGCTGAACAGGGCCAGCACACAACCGGCAATCAAGGTCTTCTTCATCATGTCACTCTCTTATGGACTGGAAAGGCCATCATTTTACCCAGTGCGACGGGAATACACAGTGTAAAAAACTGAACAAGCGTCCATTAATGTCAGTGCTGCATGCCTGCCATGGGTTCAATTGGCTTCACTGGCAGGCTCAATTTCAGCGTCTGACCGTCATCCATGGTCAGGGTCAGCGGGAAGGGCGAGCCCTGGGACAGCTCGCGCACCTCGAACAGCATGATGTGGAAACTGCCGGGTTTGAGCGCCACTTCCCCTTTTGCCGGCACTTCTATGCTCTCGACCTGGCGCATCTTCATGACCCCGTTCTCGTGCAGATGGGTGTGCAGCTCGGCCCGACCCACCTCGGGCGAGGCGGCGGCGACCAGCTTCACCGGCGTGTCTGCGTCATTTTTGAGCACCAGAAAGGCGGCTGTATTGGGAGAGCCGGGTGGCAGCAGGCGCACATAGCCATCGACGGCCTCGACCTTGGCCAGAGCAGGCGCCGCCAGACCCAGGGCCAGCAGGGAATAAAACGCACGTTTAAACATGGTTGAAATCCTTTTATGATGTTGTTAAACGCCGTGAAGATTACCGCAGCAGTAAGCTTTTGACAGCCTGTGATAACAAGGATTTAGACATGGACCCCATTATCGTTGCCGAGCAGCAGTATGGCTTGCTCACCCTGACCCTCAATCGCCCCGACAAGCGCAACGCCCTCAATACCGAGATGTATCTCGCCCTCACCGCAGCACTACGCCAAGCGACACAAGATGACGCCGTGCATGTGTTGCTGATACAGGGTCAAAGCGATTGCTTCACCGCCGGCAATGATCTGGCCGACTTTATGGGCAAGAACACGCTGGAGGCGGACGATCCCATTTTGCAGTTCCTGCACACCCTGGCGGATTTTCCCAAACCCGTCATAGCCGCGGTCGCTGGCCCCGCCGTCGGCATAGGCACCACACTGCTGCTGCACTGCGATCTTGTCTATCTGGCGGACAACGCCCGGCTGCAACTGCCGTTCGTCGAGCTGGGGCTAGTGCCGGAGTTTGCCTCCAGTCTGCTGCTGCCCCGCGCCGTGGGCCATCTGAAGGCGGCGGAGCTGTTGCTGCTGGCCGAGGCCATCGATGCCGGTGAGGCGCTGCGTCTGGGCCTCGCCAACCGGGTGGTGGCCGCCGATGCGCTGCTGGCACTGGCCCGTGAGCAGGGTTTGAAACTGGCGGCCAAACCGCCCAAGGCGCTACAGAAGAGCAAGGCCCTGCTCAAGCAGGAGCTCAAACAGGCGGTGCACTTCGTCATCGATCTGGAGGCGCGCGCCTTCTCCCTCGCCCTGCAGGGGGAAGAGGCGCAGCAGCGGATCGCGCAAAGGCTCAAGCCCAGAGGCTGATCCTCAGTTGAGGCGAAAACGGCCGATCAGCTCGCAGCCCTGCATCTTGTCCTGCAGCTGGATCAATTTGGCGATCTCGGGATTGGGGTGACGCTTGAGGAAGGAGATGAGCGCCGCCCGGCAGCAACCCAGCTCACTGATGAGGGCTTCACACCCCAGGTTCGGGCACTGGGGCACCAGCGCAGTCACCAGCTCGGAGGCGAGCTTGAGGTAGCGCAGCTCATAAGCGGGCTCTTCCATGGCGCGCCAGAAGTCGGCAAGCCGATGGCAGGTGGCCACCCGCATGCTGGCCAGTTCGTCCAGATCTGCATCGGCCAGTTCGTACACTTCGGCAAGGGCCTGCTGATAGAGGCAGATGGCGGTGCCGAGCGCCCCGGCCCCCAATGCGTTTTCGGCCTCCAGCATGTAGCGCTGCCAGACATGATTCGTCATGACGATCTCCCTAGTCTATGGGTGGGATACTTATCATGCCCAGTCGAGAATGAATATCAACCCGATGTTTTGTGCAGGTTTTAACCAGAAAAGCCTCGCCGGGTTGGCATAGCCCTCCTCATGCCTTACCATCCGGGTCCATCATCTGGCCTCCACCGTCAGGACACCGCCTTCATGTTGCGACCCCGCTTACCCCAGGATCTGGGCTGCTCGACCCTGTGCGTGCCCCGCCTGCTGGTCTGGATCTATTAGCTGCGCTCCTCGCGCCATTCATCCTGTCCATTCAACGAGGAACACAGCCATGACACCCTGCCAACACTGGTCGCAGGTCGAATACCTGCATCTGACGGTGACCAATCCCAACATCTGCCTCAAGGGGCGGCACAGCTACTACTCGGGGGCCTGGGACGGCCTGTTCGAGCAAGAGGCCGTGCGCTACCTCTATGGCGACAGCGTTAGCCGCAGCCCGGAGACCGGCTGGGAGCCGCTCTGGCACATAGACAGGCTCCACATAGGTGACTATGTGCAAATCGCCGCTGGCGTGAAGATCATCATGGGGGGCAACCACACCCACAACCCGGCCTTCATCAGCACCTATCCGTTTGCCGATCTGGCTGCCCTCAAGCGCAGCTACCGCCCCGCCGGCGATACCCGTATCGGCAACGATGTCTGGATAGGAATGGACGCCATGATAATGCCGGGCGTGACTATCGGGGATGGCGCCATTATCGCCGCCCGCAGCCTGGTGACGCGGGACGTGCCGGCCTACTGCATGGTGGCAGGCACGCCAGCCAGGGTGATCCGCCAGCGCTTTGGCTCGGACGAGATTGCCCGGCTACGGGCGCTCGCCTGGTGGGACTGGCCCGATGAACAGGTACAAGCCCTGCTGCCGCTGATCCAGCAAGGCGAGGTGGCCTTGTTGGAACAAGCCGCCGCCCGCTGGCAACCGGCCGAGCAGGCGTGACGACACCGGAGCGGGGGGCCTGGCACCTCGCTCCGGTGACTGGTTTGGCGCTTGCTCAGCTGCCACTGCGCGACTGATTGACCCGGCACTGCTTGCCGGGATAGCCGGGCAGATCCCCCGCCTTGCTGCTGCATGCCAGCCGCTTGGCCTGATAGAGACGATCCGCCAGATTGGCGCCGTCGATCGGCAACCAGTCCATCTGCTGGCCAAGCCAGCTGGCCCAGGCGAACTCGACGAAATAGACCTGATCCCGCTTGTCGACATAGCCCGCATCCTGCAGCAAGCCCGCCACGGTCCGGTAGGGGTAATCCGGCAGCTCGCCGATATGGGCGGGCAACTGCTCAGGGGTCAGCGGCAGCCCCTTCTCGTCCTTGAGCCAGGCCCAGTGATTGCCCTGCATCTGGCTCCAGAAGCTGGACTTGTCCTGCAGGCGGCCGATCACCTTGACCCTGGCCTGCTTCACCCCCGCCTGCCACAGCGCCTTGGTGAGGTGATGCCTGTCCACCAGCCAGTAGCCGCCATCGGGGGCAATGACGATGGGGATCTCTTTCTTTTTCATCAACTTGTCGAGTTGCTTCGTACTTTTCCCTGCAAGCTCCGCCTGGGTATTGTCGACCTGGATCTGGCCGACTCCGCCCTGGGTCGGGTGCAGCTGATCTATGTTCACCTCACACCAGCTGCCGACCGGACTCCCACGCTCACAAGGCGCCAGCGCCCAGGCGCCCTGACTGATGGACAGGGCCAACAGGATCCATATTCTCATCGTTCACTCCTCTCCCCCTGACAACGGATCCGCGGGTCAACTAAGGTTCCATCGCGTCCCTGAAATCACGGGACTCATACTGGCGGTCTGACCAGCAAACGGGATATCATGATTTCCCGTCTGCCGGCGATCATTTCTCGCCGAGTTTTCTCCCCGCTTCACACTATTTGAAGGATCAACCATGAAAGGATGGAGTCCCTTGCTGGCCCTGCTGGGCTGTGCCTGTGTCCAGGCCGCCGATGTTCCGCCCGGCACTCAACTCGCTGCCGAACAGGCCGTCGTACGTCATCTGAAAGATGAACCGGCGAGCCTGAGCCCGCTCAAACTGGTCGGCCTGCCCGAACTGCAGGTATTGCGGGATCTCTACGAGGGGCTGCTGACCCAGGGGCCGGACGGCAAGGTGCTGCCAGGCGTCGCCGCCAGCTGGGACAACAAGGACAATCAGCAGTTTACCTTCCATCTGCGACCGGATGCGCGCTGGTCCAACGGTGACAAGGTCAAGGCCGCCGACTTCGTCTACGGCTGGCGCAAACTGGTTGATCCGAAAGAGGCCGCGACCTTCGCCTGGTTTGCCCAGCTGGCCCGCTTCGACAAGGTGGACGAGATAGTGGCCGGCAAGCTGGCCCCCAGCGAGCTTGGGGTCAAGGCGCTCGACGAGCACACGCTGCAGGTGACCCTCTCCCAGCCAGTGCCCTATTTCCTGAGCCTGCTGACCCACCCCAGCCTGTCACCGCTGCATCAGGCCAGCATGGAGCAATATGGCAACCAGTGGACCCAGCCCGGCAAGCTGGTCGGCAACGGCGCCTTCGTGCTGAGCCACCGGGTGGTGAACGAGAAGCTGGAGCTGACTCCCAACCCCTATTACTGGGATCGCGCCCATACAGTGCTGACCAAGGTCACCTTCGTGCCCATCAACCAGGAAACCGCCGCCACCAACCGCTACCTGGCAGGGGATCTGCACATCACCGAGTCTTTCCCCAAGGAGCAGTATCACAAGCTGATGCAGCAGATCCCGGGTGAGGTCCATACCCCGGATCAACTCGGCACCTATTACTACGCCTTCAACACCCAACAGCCGCCGCTGAACGATGTGCGGGTGCGCAAGGCGCTCTCCTACACCATCGACCGCGGCCTCATCGCCGCCAAGGTGCTGGGCACGGGCGAGAAACCCGCCTATCACTTCACCCCGGACGTGGTGGCCGGTTTCGAGCCCAAGGCCAACCTGCTCTCCAGCAGCAGCCAGCAGGCGCTGGATGAGAAGGCCAAGGCGCTGCTCAAGGAGGCCGGTTACGGCCCGGGCAAGCCACTCAAACTGACTCTGCTCTACAACACGGCGGAAATTCACAAGAAGATGGCGCTGGCCATCGCCAACCTCTGGAAGCAGAAACTGGGCGCCCAGGTCGAGCTCACCAATCAGGAGTGGAAAACCTATCTCGACAGCCGCCAGAGCGGCCAGTTCGAGGTGATCCGCTCCTCCTGGGTGGCCGATTACAACGACCCCTCCGCCTTCCTCGGTCTGTGGGGCTCCCACCACAGCGGCAACATGGCCCGCTTCGCCAACGCCGGCTACGATGCCCTGCTGACCAAGGCGGCCAGCAGCCAGGATCCCCGCGAGCGGGCCCGGCTGTTCGACCAAGCCGAAACCATATTGCAGGATGAGGCGCCGATCGCCCCCATCTATCAATACACCAACGCCCGGCTGATCAAGCCCTGGCTCAAGGGCTACCCCATCAACAACCCGGAAGACGTGGCCTATAGCCGCCAGCTCTACCTCATCAAGCACTGATCATGCCCGGGGCCGGCCATGCCGGCCCCGCTTTCCCTCTGTTCATGCTCATGTTTTCGGCCTAAAATGCCGCCCTTTCACCCTGTCCCCACCCTATCGTCGTCGGTTTGTTATGCGCTATGTATTGATGATCGCCCTGTTGATGACACTGCCCGCCCAGGCGGCCAGCGAGGCGCAGTGCCGTCAGGCATTCACGGACTGGATGCTGGCCCAGCAAAAACAGTTCAGCGATCGCAAGGCGAGCAAGATGGAACGGCGCAGCGCCGAGCGGGCCATAGATCAGGTGCGCGACGAGTTTGCCAGGCAGGAGAGCTTCTGCCAGGCCATGGAGTGGGTGGAGCACAACCAGGATCAGGATCCTCGCTTCACCCCGCGCTCGGGCGAGATCCACGACTTCGCCCCGGCCAGCTGACGCCACCCCATGAAAAAAGCCCCGAACCTGAGTTCGGGGCTTCTTCATTCGGCAAGCAGGGCAACAGCCTCAGTCGACATAGAAGGTCTGCTGGAAGGTGAGCGTCTGTTGCTGCCCCTCCCCCATGATCTTCAGGGTGAACTGGTAGGTATCCTCGTTGCGATAGGGCAGCACCGCCAGATAGTAGATAGCATCCCCCTCCCTGACCTCCTGGAAGGTCAGGCTACGCAGGGTGCCGGTGAGGTTCTTGGCCTCACCCGTGATACCCACCGCCTGCGCCACGCCCTGCTTGTTCTGTACGGCGATATTGATGATGCCGTTGTAGCGACTGCGCTCCAGACCGTAGGCCTTGGCCACGTCCGGGGTGAGGAAGCTGGAGTTGAAGGCGCTGTAGTGCACCTGCCAGGGGCCCAGCTCCTTCATCTGTTCCGCCCGCAGCGGCAAGGTCATCAGCAGTGCCAACAGGCAGCTTATCCAGGCTGTTTTCATGGTGTCATCCTTCTCGTGTTAACCCTGAGTCTCCAGCAGGGCACTGATCTCGGCAGGGATCTGCCTGGGCGCCTCGATGGCAACCGTCTTGTGCCGCCCCAGCTCCCCGCGCACTATGCGAACCTGCCCCTTGGCCACCTTGAACTGCTTGGCCAGATACTTGATCAAGTGGCTGTTGGCCTGGCCATCCACGGGCGGCGCCGTGATGGCCACTTTCACTTCCTCACCGTGCAGTCCGACGATCTGATCCCGGCTCGCCTTGGGCTGGATCATCAGATGCAATATCAGCTCATCCCCTTCCCGCAGGACGGCTGGCATCAAATCATCCACCACAGCTGGCCGAACAGATCACCCAACAGATAGTTTATGGCCTGCAGCCCGATAAAGGCGACCAGCACGGAGAGATCCAGCCCGCCCAGTGCCGGCAGGATGCGACGAATGGGGGCCAGGAAGGGCTCGGTCAGCTGGTGCATCACGTATTCGATGGGATTGCGACCCTGGCTGACCCAGCTCAGGATGGCGCGAACCAGCAGCACCCAGAAGATCATGGAGCCCGCTTTCTTCAGCACGGTCAGGGCGGCAAACAGGCTGAGGGTGAGCCAGTCGGCCAGCAGCACGTTCATGCTCTTGAGCAGCGCCAGCTTGGCGAAGGCGATGATCAGCGCCAGCAGCACCGAGGCCATGTCCAGCCCGCCGAAGCCCGGAATGACCCGGCGCAGCGGTATCACCAGCGGATTGGTCACCTTGACCACCATCTGGCTCATGGGGTTGTAGAAGTCGGCGCGGGCCCACTGCAGCCAGACGCGCAGCAGCACCACCATGAGGTAGATATCAAAAATCGTGTTAATCAGAAAATAAGCTGTGTTCATCTGAGCTCCAGCGGTAAGAGAAGAGTGTTCAGAAAAGAGTTTCCATCTCGGCGGCCCGTGCGACGGCCGCCTGCATGGCGTGAGCGGTCAGCGGCATCAGCCCCTGCGCCTGGAATGTCTTGATGGCCTCGGCGGTCGTGCCTCCCTTGCTGGTCACCTGCTCGCGCAGGGTTTGCAGCGACAAATCGGGATTCTGCTCCACCATGGCAGCGGCGCCAAGGGCGGTCTGCTGCACCAGCAGGCGCGCCTGCTCGGGCGAGAAGCCCATGGCCTGCGCCTCCTCGGCTATCGCCTGCATGAACAGGAAGAAGTAAGCCGGGGCACTGCCCGCCGCGGCGATGACGCCGTTGATGTCAGACTCCTGCGCCACCCAGAGGGTCTTGCCCACGGCCTGCATCATCTGCTCGGCGAAGTCGCGATCGGCCTGCTCGACCCCGGGGGGGGCATAGAGGCCTGTCATGCCCAATCCCAGCAAGGAGGGGGTGTTGGGCATGGTGCGGATGATGCGAGCGTGACCGCCCGCCATCTCGCCAAGGCGTGCCACCTTGATGCCGGCGGCGATGGAGATGAGCAGCTTGCCCGCCAGCGACCCCAGCTCATCGACCAGCGCAGTCAGCATGCCGGCCATCAACTGGGGCTTGACCGCCAGCACTATGACGTCAGCCTCGCGAGCCGCTTCGGCATTCTGCTGGGTGATGCGGATGCCGTAGTCGCTCGCCAGCGCGTCCAGTTTGGGACGGCTGGGATTGGCGGCTATGATACGCTCGGCCGGATAACCCGCCTGGATCAGGCCGGCAATGATACTGCGGCTCATGTTGCCTGCGCCGATAAAGGCGAGGATTCTTTGCTGCATCAAACACTCCTGTTGCTGAAATAGCTGCTGATACCGGCACGGCCTGCGCCGATGAAGGCGAGGGTTCCATATTGCATCAGGTGGTCTTGCTTATGAATAGTCACGGGCACCGAAGATGGCGGTACCGACCCGCACCATGGTGCTGCCATGGGTGATCGCCAGCTCAAGATCCTCTGTCATGCCCATCGAGAGGGTATCGACACTCGGGTATTGTCGCGCAAGCTCGGTGAACAGAGTCTGCATGCGCACCATCTGGGCGGCCAATACCGCCTCATCACTGGTATGTTCCGGGATGGCCATCAGCCCCCGCAATACCAGCCGTTCGCTGCGGGAGACCAGCTCGGCCAGCCGGAAAATCTCTTGCTCCGACGTTCCGGATTTGCTGCTCTCTCCGCTAATATTGATTTGCAGACAGACATTTAGCGGCGCCAACCCGGCAGGACGCTGGTTGTTGAGGCGCTCGATCAGCTTGTCTCTGTCCACGCTCTGTACCCAGTCGAACCGTTCGGCCACCAGCCTGGACTTGTTCGATTGCAGCGGGCCGATAAAGTGCCACTCTATGTCTGCACAGAGGGCCCGCTCGCGCAGTATATCTATCTTGGTGGCCGCTTCCTGGGCATAGGACTCACCGAAGCGGCGCTGGCCGGCAGCATAGGCCTCGCAAATGGCCTCAAGTGGCTTGGTTTTACTGACCGCAAGCAGGTGGATGTGATCGACACAACGACCCGACTGGCTCGCGGCTTGTACAATACGCTCCTTTACCTGAAGCAGGTGCTGGGCAATCTGGCTCATATTTCGTTAGTGATCTTGTGATGGGAGAATGACAAATCTATGGATATCACAGAGTTATTGGCTTTCAGTGTAAAGCATAAAGCCTCGGATCTACACCTCTCGGCCGGGGTTCCCCCGATGATCCGGGTTGATGGCGAGGTTCGCAAGATCAATTTGCCCGCCCTGGAACACAGGGAAGTGCATGCCCTCATTTACGACATCATGAACGACCACCAGCGCAAGGAGCTGGAGGAAAACTTCGAGGTCGATTTCTCGTTCGAGGTGCCCAACCTGGCCCGTTTCCGGGTCAACGCCTTCCAGCAGGCGCGCGGTTCGGGCGCCGTGTTTCGTACCATCCCCAGCACAGTGCTGAGTTTGGAAGATCTCGATGCCCCCGAGATCTTTCGCAAGATCTCCGAATACCCCCGCGGCCTGGTGCTGGTGACAGGGCCGACCGGCTCGGGCAAATCGACCACCTTGGCGGCCATGGTCAACTACATCAACGAGAACTTCCACCACCACATACTCACCATCGAAGACCCCATCGAATTCGTGCACGAGAACAAGCGCTGCCTGGTGAACCAGCGGGAAGTACACAGGGATACCAAGAGCTTCAGTAACGCCCTGCGCTCGGCACTGCGGGAAGATCCTGACATCATACTGGTAGGCGAGATGCGTGACCTCGAGACCATACGCCTGGCCATGACGGCGGCCGAGACGGGCCACCTGGTGTTTGGCACCCTGCACACCTCGTCGGCGGCCAAGACCATAGACCGTATCATCGACGTCTTCCCCGGCGCGGAAAAAGACATGGTGCGATCCATGCTCTCCGAATCGCTGCGGGCGGTCATCTCCCAGACCCTGCTCAAGCGGATCGGCGGTGGCCGGGTGGCGGCGCACGAGATCATGATGGGCATACCCGCGGTGCGCAACCTCATCCGGGAAGACAAGATCGCCCAGCTCTACTCGGTGATCCAGACCGGGATGACCCACGGCATGCAGACCATGGATCAGAGCCTCAAGCAGCTGGTCAGCCGTGGCGTGGTGGCCTCCCTGGATGCCAAGGCCAAGGCGGTCGACCCCAATAGCGTTTAAGCACAACGAATCTAAGGAAGGAGTCGTTATGAGTCTGGATGCCCTGTTGACCGAACTGGTCGCACGCAAAGGTTCGGATCTGTTCATCACGGTCGGCACGCCCCCCACCCTCAAGGTGAACGGCCATCTGCAGTCCCTGGGGGGAGAGCCGCTCGACAAGAAGAGTGCCCTGACCCTGGTCAAGGAGACATTAAGCCAGGATCACTTCGAGCGTTACATCCGCACCAAGGAAGCCAACTACGCCATCCACCGCGAGGATCTTGGCCGCTTTCGGGTCAGCGCCTTCTGGCAGCAGGATCTGCCGGGCATGGTGCTGCGCCGTATCGAGACCCGGATCCCGACCTTCGACGAGCTGACCCTGCCCCCCATCTTGCAGGAGGTGGCCATGGCCAAGCGCGGGCTTGTGCTGTTCGTCGGCGCCACTGGTGCGGGCAAGTCCACCACCCAGGCCGCCATGATAGGGTTTCGCAACCAGCACGCCGATGGCCATATCCTGACGGTGGAAGACCCGGTGGAATTCGTGCACCAGCACGGCCGCAGCCTGATCACCCAGCGGGAGGTGGGGATAGACACGGAGTCGTTCGACGTGGCGCTGAAGAGCTCGTTGCGCCAGGCACCGGACGTGATCCTCATCGGCGAGATCCGCAGCCAGGAGACCATGGAGTTTGCGCTGCAATTTGCCGAGACGGGTCACCTCTGTCTCGCCACCCTGCACGCCAACAATGCCAACCAGGCGCTGGATCGCATCCTCCACCTGGTACCGCAGGAGAAACACCGCCAGTTCCTGTTTGACCTCTCCTTCAACCTGCGCGCCATCGTCGCCCAGCAACTGCTGCCGAGCGTGGACGGTCGCCGCCGTTTTGCGGCCTTCGAGGTGCTGCTCAACACCCCGCTCATCACCGACATCATCCGCAAGGGGGAGATGCACCGGCTCAAGGAGGTGATGACCAAGTCTACCGAGCTCGGCATGCAGACCTTCGATCAGGCGCTGTTCACCCTGTTCTGTGCCGGCCAAATTGGCTACAGTGAGGCCCTTGCCCATGCCGACTCGGCCAACGACCTGCGACTGCTGATCAAGCTGTCCGGCCGTGAACAGCTGGGTGCAGGCACACTCGACAACGTCACCCTGGATGAATGAGGGGCATGTGTCACCGCTATAAAGGATCGTTATGCTGATTGTGGTTTCCCCGGCCAAGACGCTGGATTACGAGTCGCCTCTGGTGAGCTCCCGTTTCACCCAACCCGAATTGCTGGATCATTCGGCCGAGCTGATCACCCGGGCCCGCCAACTGACGCCGGATCAGATCGCCAGCCTGATGAAGATCAGCGACAAGCTGGCCGGTCTCAACGCCGCCCGCTTCGCCCAGTGGCAACCCGACTTCCATCCTGGCAATGCCCGCCAGGCACTGCTGGCGTTCAAGGGGGATGTCTACACGGGTCTGGCGGTGGAGGATTTCAGCGAAGCGGACCTCGACTTCGCCCAAGGGCACCTGCGCATGCTGTCCGGCCTCTACGGCGTGCTGCGTCCGCTCGATCTCATGATGCCGTATCGGCTGGAGATGGGGATCCGGCTCGATAACGCGCGTGGCAAGGATCTCTATCAGTTCTGGGGGGACATCATCACGGAGCGGCTCAACCAGGCGCTGGCGGCGCAGGGGGATGAGGTGCTGATCAACCTGGCCTCCGACGAGTATTTCAAGTCGGTACGACCCAAGCGCCTGCAAGGGCGGATCGTCACCCCAGTGTTCAAGGACGAGAAGAACGGCCAGTTCAAGATCATCAGCTTCTACGCCAAGAAGGCGCGCGGCATGATGGCCCGTCACATCATCAAGCACCGGTTGACCGAGGTGGAACAATTGACCGGCTTCAACGTCGATGGTTACTACTTCGTGCCAGAAGAGTCCGACGCTCAGACTCTGATGTTTAAACGCGCCGAAAATTAATTACAGAAAGAGGGAACCAAATTCAGGATCCCCGGGTCTGAATACGTGAATCCTCTGTTGTAAGCACTTTTTATCAGCCGACGTCTATGCGTCGGCTTTTTTCTGCGCGCGATCCGCGAACACAACCACATTCACCGCAGGCAGCAAGCAAAACGGCCATCCGAGGATGGCCGTTGCAGCAGGCATGAGCTTATTTCTTTTTCTTCTTAGCGCTCTTCTTCTTGCCATCCTTCGGCTTTTTCTTCTTCACCGGTACCCGCGCCTCTTTGTGCTTGGGACGCAGTTCGTCGATCACCCGGCGCTTGAGACGCTCCTCGGTGTAACGCTCTATCTTGGCGACCATGCCCATGTCGTGGGCTTCCACCAGGCTGATGGCGCAGCCACGGTTGCCGGCGCGGCCGGTCCGACCGATACGGTGCACATAGACGTCTGTGCCATAAGGCATGTCGTAGTTGATGACATGGCTGACGTTGGGCAGATCGATGCCACGGGCGGCGACGTCGGTGGCGATGAGGAAGGGCACTTCTCCCGCATGGAACTTGCGGATCGATTCGATGCGCTTGCTCTGCTCCATCTCGCCCCGGATCCAGGCGCAGGAGACGCCGGCCGCCTGCAACTGGCCGGAGAGCTCCGCCAGCCGTTCACGGGTTCTGACGAAGACGATGGCCTTCTGGGTTTCCGGATCCTTGAGGATATGCACCAGCAGGGCCAGCTTGTGGGCAGCGTCATCGGCCAGATGCACCCACTGGGTGATGGGGCGACGCTCGCTGCGGGGCGGCTCGGCATGCAGCTCCACCGGCTCGTTGAGGATCTCGTTGGCAAACTTCTCGAGACCGGCCCCTTCCAGGGTGGCGGAGAACAGCATGGTGTGCTTGCGATAGCGCGCCTCGGCCACGATACGGTTCACATCCTTGATGAAGCCCATGTCCAGCATGCGATCCGCTTCATCCAGCACCAGCACCTCGATGTCGTGGCTCTCGAACTCCTCTTTCTCTATGTACTCGAGCAGACGACCCGGGGTCGCCACCACTATGTCGGTGGTCTTGGTCAGGGCTGGCAGCTGCTCGTCGTGGCTGACGCCGCCGATGATGGTCTCGATGCTGAGGTTGGTGTGCACCGCCAGCGCCTTGGCGTGGGCGGTGACCTGCAGGGCCAGTTCGCGGGTCGGGGTCAGGATCAGCATGCGGCACGGGCCCGGCTTGCGGCGCGGGAAGTCCAGCAGATGTTGCAGGGCGGGCAGCAGGAAGGCAGCCGTCTTGCCGGTGCCGGTCGGAGCGGATGCCAGAATATCGCGGCCGTCCAGGGCTGGCTCCAGCACCATCTGCTGGATGGTGGTGGGGCGGGTGAATCCCATCTCGGCCAAGGCCCGGTTGAGGGCTGGATTCAGGTCGAAATCATCAAAGGACTGGCTCATGGCAATACTCGGTCATTAAGGAAACGGCAGATTATAGGCGATTATGTCGTCGGCTCCTATGGTGACTGTGGCTTAGTCGCTATAATCGCCGACCATTTTCTGTGTAGCCGGCATATGGTGGGGGTCAGATGGGACGAAATAGTGGTTTTACCTTCAAGCAGTTTCACGTCGAGCACGACCGCTGCGCCATGAAGGTGGGCACGGACGGCATACTGCTGGGCGCCTGGGCTCCGGTTGTCGACGCCCGCCGGGTGCTGGACATTGGCACCGGCAGCGGCCTGATCGCCCTGATGCTGGCCCAGCGCAGCCATGCCGACTGCCTCATTGACGGGGTGGAACTGGATATGGGGGCAGCGACGCAGGCGCGCGAGAACGTGGCGGCCTCCCCCTGGGCCTCACGGGTCAACATAGTGGAAAACGCCATCCAGGATTATCAGGCCCCTCCCTATGATCTCATCGTCTCCAACCCGCCCTATTTCGTGGCAGGTCAGTCATTCAGCGATCCGGCCAGGGCGCTGGCCCGCCATACGGGGGCACTCGGCAGCCGGGATCTGCTGGCTGCGTGCCACCGTTTGCTGAGCGCCACCGGACAGGTAGCCCTGGTGCTGCCAACCGCCATGGCCGATGAAATTTTAGGCATCTCGGCGGATTATGATCTGCATGGCGTTTGTTATACAGCTGTTATCACCAGGGCAGGTAAAGAGGCAAATCGTGTTTTATTGCTACTTGGCAGAGGATTAAGCAGGTGTGAGCAGGATGAGATTGTGATCCATTCTGCTGATGGAGACTATTCCAACAGATACATCCAACTGACCCACCCCTTCTATTTGAAGATGTAAATTTCGTCTTGAACTATTTTTTCACGCCATTATGCTGACTATCAAACGAGCGCCCGCTCCAGACCAGCTCAAACCACTGGTTATGATGAAAAAACAAGCGGCGCTCCTTTTTTTTACTCCTGAGAAATATTACTCAGAGATGAATAAAAACGATAACAAGCAATAGTTTACAAGACAGACGAGGTTGAACTTGACGAAATCACTCACATTATCCGATGTACTCGGATTGGGCTTCATGACCTTTGCCTTCTATCTGGGCGCCGGCAACATCATTTTCCCGCCGCTGGCCGGCTACATGGCTGGCGAGCACCTCTCCCTGGCCATGCTGGGCTTCCTGGTGACCGCCGTGGGCCTGCCCCTCATTACCATCCTCGCCGTCGCCAAGGCGGGCAACGGCTGGGCCGGCATGACCAAACTGCTGCCTGCCGGACTGGCAACCGCACTGGCGGTCGCCATCTACATCATCATAGGCCCGGCCTTCGCGGCTCCCCGAACCGGTCTGGTGGCCTACGAGATGGGCCTCAAGCCCTTCATTGGCGACCTGGGTCAGGCCGGTCTGGCTGCCTACACAGTGATCTTCTTCGGAGTCGCCGTACTGGTCTCCATGAACCAGGGCAAGCTGATGGATGCCATCGGCAAGTACCTGACCCCGGTGTTGATGCTGCTGTTGCTGACCTTGGCCGTGGGTGTGTTCATCGCGCCGCAGGGTACAATGCCAGCCGCGTCCGGTGACTATCAGAACGGCCCCTTCGTGAAAGGGATCCTGGAAGGCTATAACACCATGGACACCCTGGCGTCCCTGATGTTTGGCGCCCTGATCGTCGATCTGCTGCGTCAGAAAGGCATCCACGACTACCGTAGCCAGTTCAAGTATCTGGCCATCGCCGGCGTCATCTCCGCCATCGGCCTGTCCGTGGTCTATGTCTCCCTGTTCCAGCTGGGCAACACGGCTGCCGGCGTCGCCACCGACGTCAGCAATGGCGGTGCCATCGTCAACGCCTACGTGCTGAGCCTGTTCGGCCAGCCAGGTCAGTTCATTCTGGCGGCCATCATCACCTTGGCCTGCTTCACCACGGCCGTGGGCCTGATCTCCGCCTGCTCCGACTTCTTCCACAACCTCACGGGTGTGGCTTACAAGAAGCTGGTGCTGTTGCTGGGTGCCATCTGCGCCGTGGTCGCCAACGTGGGTCTGAGCCAGCTGATCAGCCTGTCCATTCCGGTGCTGGTCGCCATCTATCCGGTCGCCGTGGCCCTGGTGCTGGTCACCTTCCTGAAGGGTTACTTCGGTCGCCCGCGCCTGGTGTTCCGCTCCGTGTTGATGGTCGCCTTCCTGTTCGGTTGCCTGGATGGCCTGGGCGCCGCCGGCATGAAGATGGATGCCTTCGCCTTCCTGCCGCTGTTTGACAAGGGCCTCGCCTGGTTGCTGCCGACCCTGCTGGCCTGTGGCCTTGGCGTTGTGATGCGTTCCAGCGAGAAGCTGGCTGCCGAAGCCGCCTGATCCCGCTTCGCTATGCCTTCTGAAGAGCCTGCCTTGTGCAGGCTCTTTGTTTTTTGCCGCGAAGCGGGGTTGTGTTGATCCTCTCCATCTGGCGATACAGCCAGAGTCACGAGCTTGCCTAAGAGTGTAGCCGGACAGGGTTCTGACCTTCCATATCACCATTGCCGCCAGCCGACCGGTAGCAAATACCAAAATAAAGAATTGTTTCAAAATATTAATCTGATATTGGCCAATCAAATTAGTTTGTTATGCTATTAATGGGCCATTCATTGCTGCATTTGAGGAAACGGTTCCGTTGGATCATTCCCATGGCAGCAAGCAGGCCCGGAATCTGCCCAGTCGCAGGTGAAAACAAGAGACAAAAAAATAGACATGGCAGATGAGGTTAGATTTGACGAAATCACTTAAGTTGTCCGACATATTCGGATTGGGTTTTATGACGTTTGCCTTCTATCTGGGGGCAGGCAATATCATTTTTCCACCGCTGGCCGGCTTTATGGCCGGTGAGCATCTGATGGCTGCCATGGCAGGTTTCCTGCTGACGGCGGTGGGCCTGCCCCTGCTTACCCTGATTGCCGTGGCAAAGAGCTGTGCCGGGCAAGGTAGCGGTGGCTGGACGGCGATGACCCGCTATCTGCCTGCCGGAACGGCCACGGCGCTGGCCATCGCCATCTACATCATCATGGGGCCGGCCTTTGCCATTCCCCGCACCGGCCTGGTCGCCTACGAGATGGGACTCAAACCCTGGCTGGGTGCAGCCGGTCAGAGCGGCTTGCTGCTCTACACCTTGCCCTTCTTTGCCCTGGTGAGCCTGATAGCGCTGGATCGGGGCAAGCTGCTCGATGCCATCGGCAAATATCTGACCCCGGCACTGATGGTGATGTTGCTGATCCTCGCACTCGGCGTATTCATTGCACCACAGGGAGGCATGCCGGAAGCCAGCGGCGAGTATGTCGACACCCCCCTAATCAGAGGCATGCTGGAGGGGTACAACACCATGGATACCCTGGCGTCCCTGATGTTCGGCACCCTCATCATCGGCCTGTTGCGCCAGAAAGGAATCGAGGATTATCCGAGCCAGTTCAAGTACCTGACCATCGCCGGCCTGATCTCGGCGGCGGGCCTGTCGGCGGTCTACATCTCGCTCTTTCACCTCGGCAACAGTGCCGCCGGCGTGGCCGGCGATATCAGCAATGGCGGTGCCATCGTCAACGCCTATGTGTTGAGCCTGTTTGGCCTGCCAGGCCAGTTCATCCTGGCAGCCATCATTACCCTGGCCTGCTTTACCAGCGCGGTCGGCTTGCTGTGCGCCGGGGCCGACTATTTCCACGGGCTGACCGGCTGGGCATACCGCAAGTGGGTGCTGCTGCTGGGCAGCTTGTGTGCGCTGGTGGCCAACGTGGGTCTGAGCCAGCTCATCAGCCTCTCCATTCCGGTGCTGGTTGCCATCTATCCGGTCGCCGTGGCACTGGTGCTGGTCACCTTCCTGAAGGGTTGCTTCGGTCGTCCTCGTCTGGTGTTCCGCGCCGTGCTGCTGGTCGCCTTCCTGTTCGGTTGCCTGGACGGCCTGGGCGCCGCCGGCATGAAGATGGATGCCTTCGCCTTCCTGCCGCTGTTTGACAAGGGCCTCGCCTGGTTGCTGCCGACCCTGCTGGCCTGTGGCCTTGGCATGGTGACGCGTTCCAGCGAGAAGCTGGCTGCCGAAGCCGCCTGACCACTCTCAAACCAATAAAAAAGAGGCCAGCATATGCTGGCCTCTTTCATTTTCTGATGTTGTCGTCGACTTCACAGCAGAGGCTCTACCGGTTTGGGCCTGCCTTCCAGGCCATACCAGTGGGTCTCGACCCGACCGGCGTGCCACTGGAAGGTGCCCCAGGGCCTGTCTGCCTGCCAGCGTGGAAAACTCACCACCACCTTGTTGTCGTTGTACTTGTAGAGCGAGGTGTTGATCTGGATATCAGACAGTATGAGCAGCAGAGTCCAACCGATGAAGAACCATTTCAGCGCTTTCCACATAGGGTTACTCGAAGCAGATTTCGATGGTGGCCCGGCCATAATCTGACTCGAACGGCATCATGATCTTGGTGCCATCGGCCCTGTGGGTGATGGTGTGGTTGGGGCCCGAGACTATGATGGGGGTCGCCATGTCGAACTCGTAGCCTTTCTCCCCCAGCATGCGCTTGGCGCCACCGGTGACCATGTTGGTGATCTCGCCCACCATGTCGGTCACTTCTTCATTGATGGTGGCGGGGGCTTCCCCCAGCATGCGGCGCATAATCTCGAGCGCCAACCCCTTCTCGAAGCTGATGGAAAGCGAGCCACGGGTCTGCGGACCCACCATGCCGATGAGGCCTGAGACATCCCCTCGCGCCAGTTCATCCATCTTGCGCTTGGGTTTACCCGGTTTAAGCTCCAACTGTGCCATGGTGGAGAGCACATTGAGCAGGGAAAGCAGGAACGGGTTTACAAAATCAGCCTTCATGTTGATTTCCTACGGTGGGCGTACAGCGAGCACATTGGCCATGTGCCTCTATTGTCTTATTGGTAATAGTAAAACCATGCTGATGGGCCTGCTCGGAAAACGCGCTGTCGATCGCCGTGTCATGGAGTTCGACCACCTCGCCACACCGATCGCAGATCAGCAGTTGCATCGGGTGGGCATGGTCAAAGTGACAACAGAATATGAAGGCGTTGAGCGACTCCACCTTGTGGGCAAAGCCCTGTTCGAGCAGAAAATCGAGTGCCCGATAGACAGTAGGCGGCTTGGCATGAGCCTCGGTTTGCTGCAGCTGGGCTAACAAATCATAGGCGCTGATGGCGTTGCCGTGAGCAGCCAGCAGAGTGAAAACCTGGCGCCGGGTAGGGGTGAAGCGGATCCCGCGTTGTTCGCAGAGTCGTTCGGCTCGTTGTAAAAGTTGGTCTTGATTCATGATCACGCAAATACCCTTTTTATTAGCCGGATACTATCACAGGGCCCCCAGTGGCGCGGCGACAAAATTCATTTTCTGGGGCTGCCTCACGTTGTGATAAAATCCGGCCCCTTTGTTTAGCCAACCCGGATGATTTTTATGCAGGCGCAGCGTTTTTCCATCGCCCCCATGCTGGACTGGACCGATCGGCATTGCCGTTATTTCCACCGTCTGATGACCCGCCAGACCTTGCTCTATACCGAGATGGTAACCACGGGCGCCATCATCCATGGCAAAGGGGATTATCTGGGCTACAGCGAGCAGGAGCATCCCATCTCGCTGCAGCTGGGTGGCAGCAATCCGGCCGATCTCGCGCGCTGCGCCAAACTGGCCGAAGAGCGCGGCTATGACGAGGTGAACATCAACGTCGGCTGCCCCTCTGATCGGGTGCAAAACGGTCGCTTCGGTGCCTGCCTGATGGGCGAACCCGCGCTGGTGGCCGACTGCGTCAAGGCGATGCGCGATGTGGTGGACATCCCGGTCACCGTCAAGACCCGGATCGGCATCGACGAGCAGGACTCTTACGAATTCTTGCAGGCCTTCATCGAGCAGGTGCGCGATGCCGGTTGCGATACCTTCATCGTACACGCCCGCAAGGCCTGGCTCAGCGGCCTGAGCCCGCGGGAGAACCGCGAGATACCGCCGCTCGACTATCCGCGGGTCTATCGGGTCAAGCAGGATTATCCTGAACTGACCATAGCCCTCAACGGCGGTGTCACCTCCATCGAGCAGACCCTGGAGCACCTGCAGCAGGTGGACGGGGTCATGATGGGGCGCGAAGCCTATCAGAATCCCTATCTCCTGGCGCAAGTGGACAATCTGGTGTTCGGCCAGAACAACGCTGTGCCGAGCCGTCACGAGGTGGTGCGGATGATGCTGCCCTACATGGAGCAGGAGCTGGCCAAGGACAACTACCTATCCCACATGACCCGCCACATGCTGGGCCTGTTCCAGAACATGCAGGGTGCCCGCGCCTGGCGTCGTCACCTGAGCGAGAACGCCTGCAAGCCGGGCGCCGGCATTCAGGTCGTGCTGGATGCCATGGCCAAGGTGCCGGAATTCGCCAGCGCCGAGTCGGTGGAGTAATCATGTATCGCTTCACTGGTTCATGGCTGCACAAGGCGCTGGTCCGGCTCTGCGCCGGCCTGCTCGCCATCCTCGGCCTCAAGCTCAGCGCCTTCTACTTTCTCGGGTTGCTGATCGTGCTGGGCCTGCACAGGGAGCAGTTGCTGGGCTGATCCTCATCGCCTTCAGCACCAATGAAAAAGCCGGTAACACCAGGTGTTGCCGGCTTTTCTATGCGTGGCCATCGCGCTGACGCTATTCCCCCTTGTCCACAAACTGCAGTTCGGGTGCAAATGACGTCAGCACATCGGCACAGTAGTCCCAGGTCGAGATGCGATAATGCTGCAGATCCTCGTCCAGATGAAGCCCCTCCGATTCCTGATGGAACCAGCTGGCAAAACGGGACGGGGTGATGAGCTGGATCTGCTCCTCGATGGCATGGCTCTCCTTGCCTTCCGACAGATCGCAATCTTCCATGACCCGCACGGCGAAGATATGACGAAAGTAGACCCGGCACAGGATCTGTGGCGGCAGATCTATGCTGCGCGCCCGACCCAGCATGACGGTCAGGGAGTCACTCCAGATATCCTGATGAAGTTCGGCCACAACCAGGCCTGGGGGGAGTTGGCGGGACGGAGCCCAAGGTACGGCAACCTGCCGAATGGCATTTTTCTGTTCCATCATCCACCTCACTACGGCGCACGCCATATCTTGAGTGTATCTGAAACAAATTCCGCTGACGATGGCAATAAAAAACCCGGCTGGCGCCGGGTTTTACACGATTACTTGACGGCGTCTTTGAGCGCCTTGCCTGCCACAAAGGACGGCACATTCGCGGCTGCAATCTGGATTTCTTTACCAGTTTGCGGGTTACGGCCGGTACGGCCCGCGCGATGGTTCACCTTGAAGGTACCAAAACCCACCAACTGCACAGCATCGCCTTCTTTCAGGCTCTGGGTAATACCATTGATGATCTCTTCCAGAGCAACTTTGGCCTGAGCTTTGCTCAGATCGGCTTTGGCGGCAATTGCATCGACAAGTTGAGCTTTGTTCATAACATTTCCTTTATGATCGGGCATTTAGCACCGGGCCACTCTATTCAAAAAAAAACACTCAGGCAAAGGCTTTATCAGCCAGATTGGCTTGAATGCTGGGGTTTTCATCAAGATCTGCGGAAATAGTCACATATCTCGCCCCTTCGTTATCGCGATGGATTGGAAGAGGAGAGCAAATGATGGGGTCTTGTAGCCAAAACACCATCTGATGTAACAATATCCCCATGCACCTATTGACGGTCAACAGGATTTTCCCTAGTTATAGGGAGTGTCGTCAGTCAATAAGAAAGGCCGGAGGCCTGTAGCGATAGCACTCCATGCCTATGCCCCACGGAGGGATTATGTTAACTGAACTGGAACAAACCAAGCGCGCATTGGCAGGAAAACACCGGGCTATCGATGACTGGCTGGATGCCAGGCAGGCTCTGCTGGTCGAATACATGCGGCTCGCCGGGCTGACGCCCGCCCGCACCAAGCAACGCTCACTCCCTGGCCATGTCGAGCTGCAGCGTTTCTGTGAACAGCTGGTCGATTACGTCAGCGCCGGTCACTTCGAGATCTACAACCATGTGGTCACCGCCTTCGAAAAAGCCAGCGGCGACAAACTCGAGCTCGCCAAACGCATCTACCCCAATATTCGGGCATGCACCGAATTCGCACTGGAATTCAACGACAAGTACAGCAACGCAGATGAGGCTCAGTTGCTGCTGCTGGACGAAGACCTGAATCAACTCGGCCCGGTGCTGGAGGATCGCTTCAAACAGGAGGACCGGCTGGTCAAGGCGTTGCAAGTGGTAGAGTCACTCAGCACCCAACAGGTTTGATATCCAATTTCGGAGCCAGTTCAAGATCCTGATGCGCAAGGTGCATTACACTCTATGTCATGACCTTTAGCGCCAAACCCTATTGCTGACAGGAGATGAGAATGTCCGAGCGTCGCCGTTTTTCACGGATCCTTTACTTGACCATGGCCGACCTCGTCCAGGGCGATAAGAAATGGCGGACCCAGCTGGTGGATATATCCCTGCAGGGCGCGCTCTTGATCCGGCCCGATGACTGGGAAAGCCACGACAACAAAGAGTATTCACTCAGCTTCGTGCTGAGCGGCAGCGACATCGAGATCAAGATGCAGGTCGAGCTAACCCATGAGGCCAGCAAGAAGCTGGGATTCTACTGCCACCATATCGACATCGACAGCGCGACCCACCTCAAGCGGATGGTAGAGCTCAACGTCGGAGATGAAGAGCTGCTCCACCGTGAACTGGAGCAACTGCTGAACGAGCATCTGGAACACCCCCACCCCTGAGGGGCCCTCCAGAGGCAATAAAAAAGAGCGCCGATGGCGCTCTTTTTTATTGCCGAGATTTATTGCCGAGATCGGTTAAATCCAGGTTTTGGAACGCCGCTGCGTCAATGACTACAAGGCTTCCAGCGCGTCGGCCAGCTTTTTCACCGGCACCACTTCCATTCCCTCTATGGGGTGCTTGGGCGCATTGGCGTGAGGTACTATGGCGCGGCGGAAGCCATGCTTGGCCGCCTCCTGCAATCGTTCCTGACCGGACGGCACGGGCCGGATCTCACCGGAGAGGCCCACTTCACCAAACACCACCAGATCCTTGGGCAGGGCCTGATCTCTGAAGCTGGAAACCATGGCCAGCAACAGAGCCAGGTCCGCACTGGTCTCTTCAACCTTGACGCCCCCCACAACGTTGATGAAGACATCCTGATCCGCCATCTGCAAGCCGCCGTGACGATGCAATACCGCCAGCAGCATGGCGAGGCGGTTGTGGTCCATCCCCACGGCCACCCGACGCGGGTTGGAGAGCTGGGAGTAGTCCACCAGCGCCTGCAGCTCCACCAGCAGCGGCCGGGTGCCCTCCCAGATCACCATGACGATGGAGCCGGGAGCCTGTTCCTCACCCCGACTGAGGAAGATGGCGGAGGGGTTGCTCACCTCTCGCATGCCTTGCCCCGTCATGGCGAACACGCCGAGTTCGTTGACGGCACCGAAGCGGTTCTTGTGGGAGCGCAGGGTGCGAAAACGCGAATCATTGGCCCCATCCAGCAATACCGAGCAGTCGACACAGTGCTCCAGCACCTTGGGACCCGCCAGGGTGCCATCCTTGGTCACATGGCCCACCATGAAGATGGCGACGTGATTCTGCTTGGCGTAACGGGTCAACAGGGCCGCGGCCTCCCGCACCTGGGAGACGGAACCGGGAGATGACTGCACATCCGCCACATGCATCACCTGGATGGAGTCGATGACCATGATCTGCGGCTGCTCCTGCTGCGCTATGATGCAGATCTGCTCGACACTGGTCTCCGACAGCATGCGCAGCTTGTCGGTAGGCAGCCCCAGCCGGCCGGCACGCATCGCCACCTGCTGCAGCGACTCTTCCCCCGTGACATAGAGGGTCTTCATCCGCTCGGCCAGACCACACATGGTCTGCAGCAGCAGGGTAGACTTGCCCGCCCCCGGATTGCCGCCAATCAGAATGGCCGAACCCGGCACAACACCGCCGCCGAGCACCCGATCCAGCTCCTTGAAGCCGGAGGAAAAGCGCGGGATCTCTGTGGTGGCGATCTCCGCCAGCGTCTGGACCTGACTGCCGATGGCGCCGGCGTAGCCGGTGTAGCGGGCATTTTTGCCCGGCGTCACCGAGCCAAGACGCACCTCGGTGATGGTGTTCCACTCCTTGCATTCGCCGCACTGGCCTTGCCAGCGTGTGAAGTCGGCACCACATTCGGTACAAACATAGGCAGTTTTATTTTTGGCCATGGATAACTCGGGGACAGGATGAATTCCTGCTTGATATACTTGTTTGCGACCGACAGATCAAACCCAGAATCGGAAAAGTGACTTTCCGTGGCAGGAACACATGGATTCAGAACAACAACAGCACCTGATTGAACAGCTCATTCCTCTGCTCAGAGAAAAAGATTTTGATGACATCTTCAATCGCCTGACGCAGGACGAAAACAGCAACAGCCGTTTCCTGATCAAGATGGAGATAAAACGCAAATGCACCCCCTGCCGGCGGGTCATCGACATGCGCGACGAGCTGGGCGAGGAGTGCCAGGTCCATGAGTTTGAAGGGGTCACCCACTTCATGCCGGCCGAGGCCATAGGTCTGTTCCAGTCCCAGTGCTATCTGTACCGGGATGTCTACACCCTGGGTGTCAACGAAGCGCTACAATATTGGCAGAAACACCACCAGAGCAAGGGTGATGGTCCCTTGTTGCCCCCTGCCAGCCCGTTTCGCCAATACGATGTCAATCCCATTCCCTTCGCCAGCTACTATGGCCGGCGTCAGGAGCGGATGCACTTCAGCTCTCCCGTTCTCATCAAATTTGCCGACGGCGACAAACTGTTTGCCAAGAGCTCGGATCTCTCCCTCGGCGGGATCCGGGTCTCGGTTCCCTATCTGCCCAACTATCAGACGGGTGCCCAGGTCGAAGTCTTCTTTACCGGGCTGGAGCGGGACCATCCCAACCCCATATTGCACCACTCGGTCAGCTATCAGATCCTGGGTGAGGAGAGCAAGGAGGGAAAGTACTGGCTGCGACTGATCAAAACCGGCGAGCACACCAGCTTTGACCGCTTCCTGGCCGAGTTCATCGAGAACAACAAGAACCGCTATCGGGTCAGCGTCGACTATCTGCTGTCTGCCGCCATCATCAAGGGCTACGAGCAGTTCTACCTGCCACGCATGACCGGCATGCCGCTGTTCTTCGGCTCGGGAGACAGCCCCAGCCTGGAGATAGCCCTGCGTACCGAGAACAATCAGCACATCCTCGAATACTGGCGCGATGCCAAGAACCGAGACATGCTCGCCAGCCTGTTCTCGGCGGCCCGTATGCAATCCCTGCTGCCGGCCCCGGGCACCCTGCGGGAGACCCTGATCTACTGCTTCACTCATTCGGTGCGCAGCCACCTCTACTTTTTCTCCGCCACCCGGGAAGAGTTGCAACAGAGCGGCCTGATGTCTCTCTTCTTCCAGGTCGGTGCCCGCCGCCCCAGCTGGCGCGTATACAAGTTCAGCCTGGAGCGCTGCGATCTGCACGAGGCCGATCTCGCCAGCCAGCAGAGCCAGGACAGCCCCCAGTTGCAAGACATGCTGCTGCAGGAGCGGCTCCGGCAGATAAACTACGTCGGCCTGCTGCAAGATATCGGCCTCGACAGCCAGCGGGAAGAGTTTCACTACGACGCCAGCGTGCAGCACAATGCCAACGATCTGCAACGCTTCGGCCATGATCTCGGGGCTGCGCCCTTCGAGATAGAGACGCTGCATTATGTGCAGTTGCGCAAAGAGGCACGCTACATCCACAAGACGGCCGTGGCCATCAAACACAACGGGCGGGCTTGGCTTGGCTGGACCCGCGACATCTCGGCCCACGGCATGCAAATAGAGCTGGAAGAGGCGTTCGAGGGAGAGAAGGATGACATAGTCACCCTGGCCCTGCCCCGCCTGCAGGAGCTCTCCAAGAGCATGGATCTGCAACGCCTCCCCTACCGGCTGGTCAGCATCAACCTGACCCGGACCGTACTGCATCTGTGTATCGAGGGGGATCCTGAGCGCCACACCGGCCGCCAGTTCTTCAGCCTGCTGATCGAGAGCAACCAGAACAAGCTCAAGGCGGCGCAGGAGCAGCGTCGTTATCGCGGCATGGCCAGGGCACTGCGCAACATCTACACCCACCATATCTTCAGCACTCCCGTCTACATCAACAAGCTGAAGGGCGCGCCCAAGCCGGCTTCGGTCGGCCATGCCCCGCAGGATCGCAGCCTGTCACGCCTGTTGCGGGCCTGCGCCGAGCAGGGGAATCAGGACAACCTCTATCCCCTGTTCCATGGGGATCTGCTCAAGCAGCTGATCATGAATCCACTGCGCGCCATCGAACGGGAAGACAAGCCGCAGGAGGAAGAGGTCTACATCGCCAGTCTGCACACGCCGGCCGGCCTGCCCGTCTTCTCCAGCCGGCTGGCCAGCAGTTTCCAGGACATGGCGGAAAAGCGCAGCTTCATCGAGCTGGCACTGCGTCAGGGGGAGTTTTATTCGGTACTGGTCGGCATCTCTCGCACCGGCCGACCCGATACCAACTTCATCGCCAACGAGCTGGATTACATCGCCAAGTTCGCCATCCACAAGGCCAAGAAGCTGGAGGAGGAGCTGTGGAGCGTGGTAGGGGTGGGCGAGCTGACCGATACCAGTCAGGCCACCCTGTTCCGGCTCGGCATCACCCCGCCCATCAACTGAGCGGCGACTCATACCAACGCTCCTGCTCAAGCGCGGATGACGGCCTGGCAAATCAGCAAGAAAATAATGGCGGGCCACGGGCCCGCCATTATTTTTATCCCTATATCAGCACATCAGGATAACGACCAGCTCCCGCCAGCCTTGTCTCCATCACGCCGCCTGCGGGTCGAGCAGCCACGCGAGGATCTGCGGGAAATGATCCTCCTGTGCCTGTGGCGCCGTCAGCATGTTGATGTGATCGTAATCGAGCCGGTTGCCGTTGTCCTTGCCAAGCCGGGTGTGACGTGTGGCGGACCCCATCTCGGCACTGAAGCGGCGCACGTCGGTCGGGTGCCCCAACACCTTGTCAGCCTTGGCTGAAATCATCCAGAGCGGCGGCCAGTTGACCCGCGCCGCGGCTTCGTCATAGGAAAAGCCGTCGTACGGGTCCTTCCAGGGACCGCATTTGACCCAGGGAATCGTCTCCTGCAAGTAGCGCAGCGGTTCGTCATCCGCCCCCATCTTCAGACGGCGGGCCGCCAGAAAACCGCTGCGACGGGCCAGCCAGGGCGCCAGTCGATTCCAGATGAGGTCCACCTTCAACCAGCGCTCGGGGTTTTGTACCGATACCCCGCGCTTGGTGCCAAAAAACACCAGGCTGGCGATCTGCTCGATCAGCTCAGGAAAACGCACCAGAGTCGAGGCCATGATGACGCCACCCCAGGAGTGGGCCATCCAGTGCAGCTTGAAACCGCTGTGACGCGCCGCAATCCAGCGGTGCAAAGCGGGCAGATCCTCGGTGATCAACTCATGCTGGCCATGCTCCGACTGCTCGGCGATGGCCGGGGTGCTCAAGCCCCGCCCCCGCAGATCGGCCACATAGACCTGATAACCGTGGTGTGCCAGAAAGCAGGCCAGTCCCTTGCCCGATTCGGTATAAAAGATGCGGCCATTCTCGATGGCGCCGTGCACCATCAGGATTGGCTCGCCATGTACCGCCACCCGCGGCTGTATGTGACGCACATGCAGTTGATGTGCGCCACAGGGGATAAACAGGGATTGCTGTAACAGTTCCATCTCGATGTGACGTCCTCCGTGACGTGGGGTCAGTTGTGCGCGGCTAATCAGGGATCAGTTGCGATCCCAGCGGCGATCGCGACAGGCAAGAGCCCCCAGCAGGCAGATCACCCCTTCCAGGTCATGATGGTTTAGGGTGGCCGCAGCCTGGGCCCGCACCAGCGGTTTGGCGTGAATGGCGATACCGAGTCCGGCCACCCCCATCATCTTGAGATCATTGGCGCCATCGCCAATGGCCACTGTCTGGGCAGGACGAATACCGAACTCTGTCGCCAGCTGTTGCAGCACTTCTGCCTTGACGCTGGCATCGACTATGCGCCCGCTCACCTGACCGGTCAGCTGTGCCCCCTCGATTGCCAGCTCGTTGGCGAAGATGGCATCCAGCCCGAGTGCCTGCTGCAACTCACCGGCGAAACGGGTGAAACCGCCCGAGGCGATCGCCACCTTCCAGCCCGACTGCTTGAGGGTATCGACCATCAATTGCAGGCCCGGCATCCAGGGCATCTGGGCCGCCACCTCGTCGAGAATGGTGACCGGCGCCCCCGCCAGCAGGGCGACCCGATTGCGCAGGCTGTCGGAAAACTCCAGCTTGCCCTGCATGGCCGCGGCCGTCACGGCGGCCACCTGCTCGCCCACACCCGCCAGGCGGGCGATCTCATCGATGCACTCGATCTGGATGGCAGTGGAGTCCATGTCCATCACCAGCAAGCCGGGCTCGCTCAGGGTCGGCAGCGCGGATAGATGACAGATGTCGATGTCCCACTCCTCGGCCTTGAGCAACTGCACCAGCTCGGGGGAGAACCTGTCCGTTCCCAACAACAGCAAGGGTACCCCGGCCGGGCTGCTCGGCGGATAGAGCTGGGCCTGCATATCCTGCGCGGCCAGCGACTCGGCCAGGCGCGCCAGATGGCAGGCGGCAAGGGGCTTGCCAAACAGCACCAGCCAGGCGCCGTCCAGCGGTTTGGCGACGGGCAGCAGCGCCTGCGGCGTCAATTGCCACCAGGGGGCACTGGGCAGGCACTCTGGCCACTCGGACAAGGCAGCGGGTAATTGGGACAACAGCATAGAGATAGAGCCTTCCTTGGTGATCATGGGGTTAACAAAGCTGGCCCAGAGTAGCGTATTGCTTTTTGTACAGGCAAGCGCCAAGATCCCGCCACCGCTCGTCGTCAGGAGGTTCAACGCTTGCGTCATCTTCCCATCAAACGTGTTCTCAGTCTGGGTGCCGGCATCTTGCTCGGCCTCTGGGTGCTCGGAGTGCTCATCCATATGCAGGGCGAGAGCCAGGCCTCGCTGCACAGCGAGGCGCGCAACCGTGCCCAGGCGCTGGTCGCCTATGCCGCCCGCGACATGAAGCGCTGGATCAAGGAGGACAAGAACAGTGAGCTGGAACGGCTGGCCCAGGATCTGGCCGCCGAGCCCGAGATCCTCGATGCGACCCTCTACGATGCCCGTGGCATCCCCCTCGCCCAATCGGATGCCGCCGTACCACTGGACAGCCTGCTGCCCATCGGCGACAACAATAAATCGGTACCAGAGCAGGGCAAGGGCCGCATCCAGTTTGTGCAGGAGATCCTGGATGGGGAGCAAACCATTGGCTACCTGCGCATCACCCTGGAAGAGCAGCAACTGCTGGCGGACAAGGACACCCGACTCAAGGTGATACAGGAGAAACAGCGGCTGATGCTGCTGGTGGCGCTGCTGGCCGGTCTGCTTATCTCCTATGGTGTACGCCGCAACTACATGCGGGTGCGCAAACACAAGAAGAAGAGTCCGCCCTCATCGGGTGCACCGAGCGCCTGATCCCATAGGCTTCAAGGCCCGGCGCTACGGCCACGAACCATAAAAAAACGGCGACCCTGGGGTCGCCGTTTTGCATGGAGTCTAGGCTGCGGATCAGTCGCCCAGCAGCACGGAATCCAGTGCGATTTCGATCATGTCGTTGAAGGTCAGCTGACGCTCTTCGGAGGTGGTCTGCTCACCGGTACGGATATGGTCGGAGACGGTGCAGATGGTCAGTGCCTTGGCACCGTACTCTGCGGCCACGCCGTAGATACCGGCGGCTTCCATCTCGACACCCAGGATGCCGTACTTTTCCATGACGTCGAACATGGAAGGGTCCGGGGTGTAGAACAGGTCGGCGGAGAAGATGTTGCCGACGCGCACGGCAACGCCCTTGTTCTTGGCGGCTTGCACGGCATTGGCAACCAGGCCGAAGTCGGCGATGGCGGCGAAGTCGTGATCCTTGAAGCGCAGACGGTTGACCTTGGAATCGGTGCAGGCACCCATGCCGATCACCACGTCGCGCAGTTTCACGTCTTCACGCACGGCGCCACAGGAGCCCACGCGGATCAGGGTCTTCACACCGTAATCGGTGATCAGCTCTTTGGCATAGATGGAGCAGGACGGGATGCCCATGCCGTGACCCATGACGGAGATGCGACGGCCCTTGTAGGTACCGGTGAAGCCGAGCATGCTGCGCACGTCGCACACCTGCTCGACGTTCTCCAGGAAGGTTTCGGCGATGTACTTGGCGCGCAGGGGGTCGCCCGGCATCAGCACTGTATCAGCAAAGGCGCCATCTTTCGCATTGATATGAGGAGTTGCCATTCTCTTGATTCCTTCACACTAGGTTGAGTTTTATTGTCTTTATTGGTTGCCCGCCACCGAGGTGACGGGCGGGTAAATTACAGGAGGCGAGTGCCGCACTGCAACCTGGGCAGGCCCTGCAGCATAGACCGCAAGGCGCCACCCAAAATCGGCCTTACAGGAAGCTGGTACCGTATTGCAGCTTGGGCAGACCGTGGTACGCCGCTATGCTCTGGCCTATGTCGGCAAAGGTCTCGCGACGACCGACGGAACCGGCCTTGACCGGCTTGCCGAAGAACAGCACCGGAATATATTCACGGGTGTGATCGGTACCGTTCCAGGTCGGATCGCAGCCGTGGTCGGCGGTCAGCACCACCACATCGCCATCTTGCAGTATCTCGAACAGCTCCGGCAGACGGGAGTCGAAATACTCCAGTGCATCGGCGTAGCCTTTCACGTCACGACGGTGACCGTAGGAGGAGTCGAAGTCCACGAAGTTGGTGAAGACGATGGTGTTGTCACCGGCTGCTTTCACCTCTTCCAGGGTGCGATCCCACAGCTCGGTCAGGCCGGTGCCCTTCACCTGCTTGGTGATGCCCTGGTTGGCATAGATGTCGGCGATCTTGCCGATGGAGACCACCTGGCCACCCGCTTCTTTCATGTAATCCAGCACGGTCGGTGCCGGCGGCAGCACGGAGTAGTCGTGACGGTTGCCGGTACGCTTGAAGTTGCCCTTGCCGCTGCCCACGAACGGACGGGCGATGACCCGGCCTATGTTGTAGGGCTCCAGCAGCTCGCGCACTATGTGGCACAGCTCATAGAGTTTCTCGAGACCGTAGGTCTCTTCGTGACAGGCGATCTGGAACACTGAGTCGGCAGAGGTGTAGAGGATCGGCTTGCCGGTACGCATGTGCTCTTCGCCCAGATCATCCAGCACCTGGGTGCCGGAGGCGTGGCAGTTGCCGAGGTAACCAGACAGACCCGCCTTCTCGACGATGGAGTTCAGCAGCTCTTGCGGGAAGCTGTTGTGGTGATCGGTGAAGTAACCCCACTCGAACAGCACGGGCACGCCTGCGATCTCCCAGTGGCCGGACGGGGTGTCCTTGCCGGAGGAGAGCTCCTGGGCGAAACCGTAGGCACCGACCACCTCGATATCCTTCTTCAAGCCTGCCGGGAAGTAGCCGGAGGCCAGCTCACCGGCATGGCCCAAACCCAGCTTGTTCAGGTTTGGCAGATTGAGGGCGCCACGGCCTTCAATCTCACCGGCGGCACAGGCCTTGGCGATATGGCCAAGGGTGTTGGCGCCCACATCTCCGAACTTGTCGGCATCGGCGGCGGCGCCAATACCGAAAGAGTCCATCATCAGAATAAAGGTACGTTTCATGGGACTTCCCCTTGTTACAAATCAGCCAGACCGATGCGACGGTAGACCTCAGGCAGGGCCTGGGGTTGAGTGTCACCGATCTTGACAGCCGCCTGCACCATGCTGGCAGCCTGAGCAAATTGCTCTTCGGTTTGAGCGTGGATCAGGGCAATCGGCTTGTCAGCATCGACGCTCTGGCCCAGGCGGATAAAGTCGGTCAGACCGACGGCGTAATCGAGTTTGTCACCGGCTGCGCGACGACCGCCACCCATGGCGACCACGGCCAGACCCAGCTCCCGGGTATCCATGGCCGTCACGAAGCCGGCATTGGCCGCATACACGGGGCGCACAATAGCAGCCTTGGGCAGATGACTATCATAACGTTCCATGAAGTCGGACGGACCGCCGAGGCCGGTCACCATGCGACCGAAGATCTCGGCCGCCTTGCCGTTGTCGAGCACGGCCTGCAGCTTGCGACGGGCATCGGCATCGTCGCTGGCCAGATGGGCGGAGATCAGCATCTCGGCGCACAGGGCCATGGTAACTTCGTGAATGCGCGGGTTGCGGTATTCACCTGTCAGGTAGCGCACGGCTTCGCGTACTTCCACGGCGTTGCCAGCGCTGGAGGCCAGCACCTGGTTCATGTCGGTCAGCAGGGCCGAGGTGCGGCAACCGGCACCGTTGGCCACGGCGACTATGCTCTTCGCCAGTTCCTCAGATGCCTCAAACGTCGGCATAAAGGCGCCCGAACCGACTTTCACATCCATCACCAGGGCTTCCAGCCCGGAGGCGAGTTTCTTGGAGAGGATGGAGCCGGTGATCATGGCGATGGATTCGACGGTGGCCGTGATGTCGCGCACCGCATAGATGCGCTTGTCGGCCGGGGCGAGATCACCGGTCTGGCCTATGATGGCGACACCCGCCTCTTTCACCACTTTCAGGAAAAGATCGTTGTCGACCGAGGTCTGGTAGCCGGGGATGGCATCCAGCTTGTCCAGGGTGCCGCCGGTGTGACCCAGGCCACGACCGGAGATCATGGGCACGAAGCCACCGCAGGCGGCGACCATGGGGCCCAGCATCAGGGAGACTACGTCACCCACGCCACCGGTGGAGTGCTTGTCGACGATGGGGCCACCCAGATTGAGGTGATCCCAGTTCAATACCATGCCGGAGTCGCGCATGGCGCAGGTCAGGGCAACCCGCTCATCCATGGTCATGTCTTTGAAGTAGACCGCCATCGCCAGTGCCGCAATCTGGCCCTCGCCTATGGTGTTGTTGGTAATGCCCTGAACGAAGAATTGAATCTCTTGGGTACTGAGCGCTTCACCGTTGCGCTTCTTTCGAATAATTTCTTGAGGCAAAAACATCTTTCATTCCCTCCGCCATTGCTGGCGTCACATAAGCCGTTATCCCTGCCCGCGCGCCGTCTGGCGGGGGCATAACAGGGCGAGCCACGCTCGCCCTCTCATCAACTTAGTAACCGCTGGTGTTGGCAGGCTTGTCGCCATGCCCCAGCGTGGCCAGCAGGCTGGCCAACAGGCTGGATGCACCAAAGCGGAAGGTGCGGGCGGATACCCAGTCCTTGCCCAGGATCTCTTCGGCCATGGCCAGGTACTGACCCGCCACGGCGGCATCTTTCACGCCACCGGCCGGCTTGAAGCCGACTTTCGGGTTCTTGGCCTTGATCACTTCCATCATGATGCGGGCCGCTTCCGGGGTCGCATTGACCGGCACCTTGCCGGTGGAGGTCTTGATGAAATCGGCACCGGCGTCGATGGAGATCTCGGAGGCGCGACGGATCAGCGCCTCTTCTTTCAGTTCACCTGTCTCGATGATCACTTTCAGCAGCGCCTTGTCACCACAGGCCTCCTTACAAGCTTTGACCAAGCTGAAGCCAACCTGTTCATTGCCAGCCATGAAGGCGCGGTACGGGAACACCACGTCCACTTCGTCGGCGCCGTAAGCCACGGCGGCACGGGTCTCGGCCACGGCGATCTCGATGTCGTCGTTGCCATGGGGGAAGTTGGTCACGGTGGCGATGCGCACGTCGGCGGCGCCGATCTCACGCAGTGTCTTGCGCGCTATGGGGATGAAACGGGGATAGATGCAGACGGCAGCGGTCAGGCCGGCCGGAGACTTGGCCTTGCGGCACAGGTCGATGACCTTCTGATCGGTGTCATCATCATTCAGGGTGGTCAGGTCCATCAGGTTCAGGGCGCGTTGGGCGGCCAGTTTCAGATCAGTCATTCTGTTCTCCAAAGTCTCGATTTGATCCTGCTTCCAGGGGCGAGCGCCTGCTTGTCGCAACGCAACCAGCAAGACACGACTCCCAAGGATACGGGAATGGAATTACAGCGCGCATGCACAGGCAATATGGCTGTAAATAAGGCAAGAGCCCTGTCACTTTCTTACAAAAGTGCGGACTTGGTTCCATGAAGACTTGAGAAAGGCCGACAACTGCTGACCCGACTTCCCAATCAATTCCATTTGACCGCCAACACCCGATTTGATCGGGCATTAGTCAATGCCAGCACCCTGCTGGCAATGCCTATTTCAGCCGAGATACCCCGTGTTTGCAAGCCGGATTTGCCAATTTCAGAGGTACCTCACATCTGGCAAATCCGGTACTGAAAAGTGCGTTAAGAGAAGAAGCGTGTGAGTATCCAGGAGTACGCCAGCCCCCCCAGATAGACCCCGACTATCCCCATTACCCCGGACAGTACGGGTGGGGCCGGGATCGGCAATTTGAGGAAAGAAAACAACAAGCCAACGATAAAGCCGGCCGCCATCGCCAGTAGCACTTCATTCATATAACCTCCGATTTGACTCATTTTATTATTAGTTTAGAAAGGAAAACGGTTGTCACCGCTCCAAACGCGAACGCCACAGCTTTTCGCTGTGGCGTTCGTCTTTACCTGAGTATCAGGCAAATATTACATGGCTGTCAGTGCCAGGAAGAAGCCTGCGATGGTGGCAGACATCAGGTTGGACAGAGAGCCGGCCAGTACGGCCTTCAAACCAAATTTGGCAATGGTGCCGCGACGGTTTGGTGCCATCGAGCCCAGACCACCCAGCAGGATGGCAACGGAGGACAGGTTGGCAAAGCCGCACAGGGCGAAGGAGATGATGGCCTTGGTGTGCTCGGACATGGCCACGCCGTTGATCAGCACTTCATCCTTCAGATAAGGGGCAAAGTTCAGGTAAGCCACGAACTCGTTCACCACCAGCTTCTGGCCGATGAAGGAACCGGCCACCACGGCCTCGCTCCAGGGTACACCGATCAGGAAGGCCAGCGGGGAGAACAACCAGCCCAGCAGCAGTTCCAGGGAGAGCTGCGGATAACCGAACCAGCCACCCACACCGGCGAAGATGCCGTTGATCATGGCGATCAGGCCGATGAAGGCCAGCAGCATGGCACCCACGTTCAGGGCCAGTTGCAGACCGGCGGAGGCACCGGCGGCGGCGGCATCGATCACGTTGGCAGGCTTGTCTTCCAGATCGCCATCGGCATTGTTTTCGTCATAGTTGGGGGTCTCGGTTTCCGGTACCAGCAACTTGGCGAACAACAGACCACCCGGGGCAGCCATGAAGGAGGCGGCGATCAGGTATTCCATCTTGACGCCCATGGAGGCATAACCGGCCAGCACGGAACCGGCGACGGAAGCCAGACCACCACACATGACGGCGAACAGCTCGGAGTCAGTCATCTTGGAGATGAAGGGACGCACCACCAGCGGGGCTTCGGTCTGACCGACGAAGATGTTGGCCGTGGCAGAGAGGGATTCGGTACGGGACGTGCCCAGTACTTTTTGCAGGCCACCACCCAGCAGCTTGATTACCCACTGCATGATGCCCAGATAATAGAGAACCGCGATCAGAGAGGAGAAGAAGATGATGACGGGCAGAACGCGGAAGGCAAAAATAAAGCCGCCGCCGCCGAACACTTCAAACATCTTGTTGCTGACCAGACCACCGAACAGGAATTCGATACCGTTTTGACCATAACCGATGACGCTGGAAACGGCATCGGATACACCCACCAGAATATCTCGGCCAACCGGGACGTACAGCACGAATGCACCCAGTCCAGCTTGAATTGCAAAGGCACCGGCTACGGTGCGAATTTTTATTGCTTTGCGATTACTGGAGAACAGCACCGCGATAAGGATGAGTGTTGCCATCCCTACCAGACCCATAATCAAATTCATTATTAACACTTCCTCTTTAGTAGCACCTTCCAGCTTGTTAACAACTTGTATCTCAAAGCCATCAATCAAGGGTGCGCATTATACTAATTACGGTGCGACAAAGTAGAATGCTGGTCACATTTTATAAGCATGAAATACGCTAGAGGTCGTCAAATTAGACCGCAAACGATTTTTACTCGCCCCATTTTTTATCATGATGCTATCAAGAGTTAATCAGGTGTTAATTTCAGAGTGTCCGAGCGGGAAAGTGTGAAAAGTAGATTCATGTAACACCGCGACAACATGACTCAAGGGCTGTTGCCGCAATTCGGCCAAGAGTTGCGCAATCTTCGGCAAGTTGGCGGGGGTATTCGGAATGCCCTGCTGACCCTGCAACGGCATGTCGGGCGCATCCGTTTCCAGCAGCAGAGCCTCCAGCGGCATGTCGCGGATCGCCTCCCGGGTCTTGTTGGCCCGCTCATAGCTGATGACGCCACCGATCCCCAGCCGAAACCCAAGCTGCCAGAACGCCCGCGCCTGTTGCAACGAACCGCTGAAGGCGTGGATGACGCCCCCCTTTGCCGGTTTGAAGCGGCGCAGGATTTTGGCAACCGTGTCGTTGGCCCGCACCGAATGGACTATCAGTGGCAGCTCATGCTCCATGGCCAGTCTGATCTGCGCCTCGAACCAGGCAAGCTGTCCCTCCTGCGGCACCTGGCTGCGCAGATCCAGCCCGCACTCCCCGACCGCCACCAAGCCACGGGGCCGGGCAGCCAATAACGCCTGCAATCGCGTCAGTGTTCCCTGGGTCTGGGTGCCCACATACCAGGGGTGAATGCCTAGCCCGTAGGTGATTCCCGGGTACTGCTCCGCCAGCGCCATCACGCGAGTCCAGTTTTCCTCTCCCACGGCGGGGATGATATACTCGCCCACCCCCAACTGCCGGCACTCGGCCAGCAGCGCCGCCCGGTCTGGATCGAAGACGGGAAAATCGAGATGGCAATGGGTGTCGATCAGTTGCATGTCGCTTTCACCTGTTTGTCGTACTTGATGGGTCTACTCAATAATGAAACGCTCAAATCATGGCTTTACCCTGATAGAACTGGTGATGGTCATCATAGTGCTGGGGATTCTGGCCGTAACGGCAATGCCCCGCTTCATCAATATCAAGGATGATGCCCTCAAGAGCACGGTTGCCACCACCGCCGGCAGCTTCGCCAGCGCGGTGCAGCTTGCCCATGCTGGCTGGGCGGTCAAGGCGCAGGATCAGGCACTCTACAATCTGGGCAGCATGGGTCAACGCAACCTCGACATCAACCGTTATGGCTGGCCCGCCGGCACAGACGAGGATCAGGGCCGCAAGGGGATCAATGAGCCCTATGTTCCGGGTCAGGGAGACTACATCTCGGTCAGTAACCAGTCAGACTGCCGCCTGCTGTTTCAGGGGCTGCTGGACAGCAGCTATACCGTCGCCTCGGTCGATCAGGATCCCGAGATCCAGGCCGGAGCCGACTACCTGTCCAGTGAGCAACCCGGCAGCCATATAGATGAAGATGGCGAGCCTCACAGCAACTGCCGCTATACCCTGCGCGACTCCATCGCCCGCTTCCCGGCCAACCCGGATGGATTGAGCTTTGACTACAACAGCGTTACCGGGGCCGTGACGCGCAATTTTGATTGAGTGACGTGGCGTCACCCTCCGACGTCGGCTCTTCCTGCTCATCTTCGTCATAACGCACCGGCGCGCAGCAGCGCCGGTTCTCCGGTGTGAGTCCCCACTCCTGACACCAGCCATCGTAGCGAGCCAACCAGCGTAACAAGATACCTTTCATGGTCTGCACCTCATCCTGTCGTCCCCTTCTATTTCCTACCCCGCTCTCCAAGTCCGATGCCATGGCTCGGCACCTGAATGGCAGGCATAAAAAACGACTCCATTTGGAGTCGTTTTTAACAGAGCCATCTGGCTAATTCAATCGCTGCGGCGCGAGTACCTGTCAGCCCTTTGCAGGCAGGCTCAGGCGGGCGACCGCCTCCACATGCATGGAGTGCGGGAACATGTCGACCGGCTGCACCTCATCCAGCACGAAGCCCTGCTTGACCAGCCAAGCGAGATCGCGGGCCAGAGTCTGCGGGTTGCAGGAGACATAGACCAGACGGCGCGGCGCCATGGCGACCAGGGTCTGCAGCACCGCCTTGTCACAGCCCTTGCGGGGCGGATCCAGCACCACCACGTCGGCGGTCACGCCCTGGGAGTGCAGCTCGGGCATCAGCAGCTCGGCCTTGCCCACGTGGAATTCGGTGTGCTCTATGCCGTTGAGGGCGGCGTTGCGACGGGCATCGCTGATGGCGCTCTCCACCGATTCGATCCCTACCACCTTGGCGGCCTTGCCAGCCAGGAACAGGGAGATGGTGCCGATACCGCAATAGATGTCGAACACAGTCTCGTTGCCGGTCAGCTCGGCATACTCGAGGGCGCTGGAGTAGAGCACATCGGTCTGGGTCGGGTTGTTCTGGAAGAAGGAGAGCGGCGAGATCTCGAACGCGAGTTCGTGGATCTTGTCGCGGATCACCCCTTCCCCCAGCAGCACCCGGTTGGTAGCCCCCAGAATGCGGTTGGTGCGCTCATCGTTGATGTTCTGCACCAGGGTGGTGATGGGCAGATCGCTCAAGCTCGCCAGCAGCTCGGCTTCGAACGGCAGCGTTTCACCCAGGGTCACCAGCACCACCATCAGCTCGCCGCTCTTGAAGCCCTTGCGGGTCATCAGGTTGCGCACACAGCCGGTGTGATCCACTTCGTCATAGGCGGCGATGTCATGCTCGCGCATCCAGTTGCGCACCCGGGCGTTCAGTTCCACATGCAGTGGATCCTGCACGGCACAATCGTCCGCGGTGATGAGATCGTGGGAGTGCTTGCGATAAAAACCAATCTCGGCAGCGGCCTCACAGCCACGCACCGCATATTGCGCCTTGTTGCGATAGGCGAACGGGCTCTCCATGCCGAGGATCGGGTTGACCTTAGTATCACCCAGCCCGACCTGTTCCAGTGCGCTCTGCACCAGTGCCTGCTTGAGCTTGAGCTGGGCCGGGTAGGCCAGCGGGCGCACCTGACAGCCGCCGCACTCTGTGTTGGGGCAGAAATCGGCGACCCGATCGGCAGACGGCTGGAGCAGCTCGGTCACCTTGCCATGCAGATAGTTTGGCTTGACCTCGGTCAGCTCCACCAACGCCTGCTCACCGGGCAGCAGACCCTCGACAAACAGGGGGCGATCGAACAGGCGTCCCTTGCCATCCCCTTTGTCGGTCAGTTCCAGGATCTCGATCTGGTGTTGATGTCCCACTAACGGCATGAGCGGCTCCAAAGGCGTAGAAAATGATGGGGAAAATGGGGCAAGCCCATTAAGGGTGGCAGAGTTTAGCGGAGATCCTGTCAAATTGCAGGCATAAAAGGTGGGGCAAGGCGCACTCCACTTTTGCAGACATAAAAAAGCCGCCGGCATAACCGGCGGCGATCCTGTCAGCAAGTAACCCTACGCTGTTACAGGCTATAGGCTTTTTCACCGTGGGTGGTGACATCCAGCCCTTCCCGCTCCGCATCTTCCTTCACTCGCAGGCCGATGAGCAGATCCACCAGCTTGTAGGCCACGACCGAGACAATCCCGGACCAGAGGATGGTGACCCCGACCCCGATGGCCTGGATCTTGATCTGGGCCAGGATGGAGTAGCCTTCCGCAACCTGGTTGGTGACATAGTCCCACACTCCGGTGCCGCCCAGATCCGGGCTGGCAAAGACGCCGGTCAGCAGGGCACCGAGAATGCCGCACACCCCATGCACGCCAAACACATCCAGGCTGTCATCCGCTCCCAGCAGGCGCTTGAGACCGTGAACCCCCCACAAACCGGCCACGCCGCTGATGAGGCCCATCACCAGGCCACCGCCAACCCCGACGAAACCGGCTGCCGGGGTAATCACCACCAGACCGGAGACGGCGCCGGAGGCAGCACCCAGCAGGGAAGGACGACCCTTCATCACCCACTCGGCCAAGGTCCAGGAGAGCGCAGCCGCCGCCGGTGCCACCCAGGTGTTGATAAAGGCCAGTGCGGCTATGCCGTTGGCTTCCAGTGCGGAGCCGGCGTTGAAACCGAACCAGCCGAACCAGAGCAGGGAGGCCCCTATCATGGTCATGGTGAGACTGTGCGGTGTCATGGGATCACGCCCATAACCCAGACGCTTGCCTACCAGATAGGCCCCCACCAGACCCGCCACGGCGGCATTGATGTGCACCACTGTGCCGCCCGCAAAATCCAGTGCACCATGCTGGAACAGATAACCGGCCGTCGCCGTCGCGGTCGCCGCCGCCTCGGCCGTGGTGTAGGCATCCGGACCCGCCCAGTACCACACCATGTGGGCCAGCGGTATATAGGCGAAGGTGAACCAGATCACCGAGAACAGCAGCACGGCGGCGAACTTGATGCGCTCGGCGAAGGCGCCCACTATCAGGCCGCAGGTGATGGCCGCAAAGGCCCCCTGGAACACCACGTAGATGAACTCGCTGATGCCGACTCCCTTGCTGAAGGTCGCCGCAATGGAGTCAGGAGTGACCCCCTTGAGCAGCGCCTTGCTGAAGGAACCATAGACACTGTTGCCCTCGGTGAAGGCAAGCGAATAACCGTAGAGGATCCACAGCACGCAGATGAGCGAGAACAGGGTGAACACCTGCATCAACACGCTCAGCATGTTCTTGCTGCGCACCAGGCCGCCATAGAACAGGGCCAGTCCCGGAATGGACATCAGGATCACCAGTGCCGCAGACAGCAGCATCCAGCTGTTGTCCCCCTTGTTGATGGTCACAGCGGCAGCGACTGGCGCCGCGGCCTGCACAACGTCGGCCGATGCGGCCACCACCTCTTCAGCCCAGCTGGGGGCGGCCAGCAAGGCGGCAAGCGCCAACAGGCCAGTCATCACGAGTCTCTTGAGCATACAGCCATCTCCTTCCCTGTCGTCCCGGCACCTGTCCGGGTCCATTTCCTGATATGAACATCGAATCCGACAATCCACACAAACTCACACTCAGCACACACTTGCCACTGCCCTGGTCATGCTTCCTTCATCGGGCAGCATCATGGCGACATGATTGCTTTAAAGCATAAAGCGAGCCAACTAAATAAATTGCTTATAATCAATATCTTAATATCAAGTAGGCTGACCAATGCACCAGATTGGATCACAAGGTGCGCCAACCTGAGCAAGCGCGCACCTCTGCTGTGCAGCGCAACCAGCACGCACCGAAATAGAGCAGATCATAAGCCGGAACAGATTGCAGAGCGGTGACGGACACACAGCCGAATGTGGCAGAAACAAGCCACCCAGCATACGAACGATGAGAGTGCTCATGGACAAAGGGATAAAGGGATAAAGGGATAAAGAAGGGAACACCAGGAGGCAGAAAAACAAAAGGCCATCATTGCTGATGGCCTTTTGTCACTTAATCTGATGGTGCCCGGGGTCGGACTCGAACCGACACGATTATTCATCGGCGGATTTTGAATCACAGCAAAGCAGTTACAGGCAAATATTGGCAGTTTTAAACCATTGAATCAAGCGGGTTTGGTCGTCACTGGTTAGTCTTGGTTGCGGTAGGTTTTCGCTAAATTTCGCGCCATAAGGGCTTATCAACAATTGCAAAATGACTAGTGTAGCAAGCTAGGTTTGCACGAAATGTCCTATACCGCCGGATGCCATCCGGCCCTTTTCATCTTAAGGCGCAGGTGTGTTGCCGCAGCGCCTCGCAGCAGGGGCAAGATGCGATCCAGCTCGGGCAATTTCAGCCAGATCCGCCCGTCTTCACCAACCACTAGATGACTCTCACGGTCGATCTGAATCGCCCCGGCTTCTCTAGACACTTTTGAGCCGTTCGAAATATTGCTTTTCACACTCTACTGGCGATAGCCCATTGTTGAAACTGTGCCGACGCTTGGGGTTGTAAAACATTTCAATGTAATCGAACACATCCTGCCGGGTCTCCTCGCGATCCGCATAGGTTTGACGTCGGATTCGCTCGCGTTTGAGGAGCTGGAAGAAACTCTCCGCCACCGCGTTATCATGGCAATTGCCGCGCCTGCTCATGCTGGCCTTGAGCTGGTTTTCCCGCAAAAAATCCTGCCAGTCATAGCTGCTAAACTGGCTCCCTTGGTCGGAATGAACCAGCACTTCTTGTTCGGGTCGCCGTCGCCACACCGCCATCAGTAACGCACTGATGGCCAGCTCTCGGTCGATCCGCGGCCCCATCGACCAACCAATGACGTGTCGTGAGAACAAATCCAATACCACAGCCAGATAGAGCCAGCCTTCATGCGTGCGAATGTAGGTGATGTCCGTTACCCAGACCTTATTGGGCTCGGTCACATCGAACTGGCGTTCCAAATGATTCGGTGCAACCACCGTTGGCCGGCCACCATAATGGCCTGGACGGTGGTGATAGCCGGTTTGTGAACGTAACCCTTCATGTCGCATTAATCGCGCCACCCGGTGCTTGCCACAGGTCTCGCCCATTTCTCGCAGGTCATCCCGGATCTTGCGATAACCATAGACGCCCCCGCTTTCTAGCCAACATTGCTTGATCTGGCCCAGGAGGCGTTGATCCTCCTGTGCTCGGGTAGATAAGGGCTGTCGCTGCCAAGCGTAATAACCGCTCGGGTGGACATTCATCATCCGGCACAGTCTGCGGACAGGATGCGTGGACTCGTGTTCCCGGATGAAGGCGTACCTTAACCTGACAGCTTGGCAAAGTACGCGGCTGTAGATTCAATTGATCAACGCAACAACCATGTGAAAACATGCAGTTGCGGAGGATTGTTGAATGAAACGAACATTTACAGCAAAGGAAAAAGCGTTTGTTTTTGATCTGTGGAAGCGCGGTACTGGCTTCAGTGATATAGCAAAAATCCTGGATTCAAAACCCGGTACAATTTTCACCATGCTGAGGGACACGGGAGGAATCAAACCGACCGAGCGTCGCCGAGCAGTAGCTCACCTGACGCTATCCGAACGTGAGGAGATTCGAGCCGGTCTTTCTTCAAAGATGAGTATCCGTGATATAGCGCGGGCCCTTAACCGCTCTCCATCAACAATATCTCGAGAAGTTCAACGCAACCGTGGCAGGCGCTATTACAAAGCTGTTGATGCCAACAATCGCGCTAACCGCATGGCCAAAAGACCCAAGGCATGCCTTCTGGAACGGAACCCGCGGCTGCGAAAACTGGTGCTGGAAAAACTCGAGTTGAAATGGTCTCCAGAGCAGATATCGGGGTGGGTCAGAAGAACGATGCCCCGCCAAAAAGCGATGCAGATCTCTGCCGAAACAATCTATAAAACGCTGTATTTTCGCAGTCGGAGTGCGCTGCACCACCTGCTTGTCAAACATCTGCGTCGCTCCCACAGCCTGCGCCATGGAAAACGCCATACCCGTAAGGGAGAGAGAGGCACCATCAATATCGTGAACGGCATTTCAATTCATGAGCGCTCCAGGCACATCGATAACCGACGCTCTTTCGGTCACTGGGAAGGGGATTTGGTTTCCGGTACCAAGAACTCTCACATAGCCACACTTGTAGATAGAAAATCGCGCTATACCCTTATTCTCAAGCTAAGTGGAAAAGATGCAGGTTCTGTGAATCAAGCACTTACAGACAAATTCCAAGAGCTTCCACCAACGCTCAGGCAGTCACTGACATGGGATCGCGGCATGGAACTGGCCAAGCATTTGGAGTTTACCGCCAGCACAGGAGTTCAGGTTTACTTCTGCGACCCTCAGAGCCCCTGGCAACGGGGCACGAATGAGAATACCAATGGCCTGATCCGACAGTACTTCCCCAAAAAGACATGTCTTGCCCAGTATACCCAGCAGGAACTGGATCAGATTGCAGCCCAACTAAACAACAGACCGAGGAAAACTCTGAGATTTAAAACGCCAACGGAGATCCTTGAAAAGGGTGTTGCGTTGACAAGTTGAATCTACAGCGGCCTTTTTTAAGATATCTCGCTCATCGGTGACGCGGCGCAATTCGGCCTTGAGGCGGCGGATCTCGGCTTGCTGGCTGGACTCATACTGCTGCACGTCGGGCTGGCTATAGCGTTTGATCCAGGCGTAAAGACTATGGCTGGAAACACCAAGTCGCTCGGCGACCTCTGCCACTGGGTAATGGCGCTCAGTCACCTGCTTGACGGCGGCCAGTTTAAATTCTTCCGTGTAACGTTGCTGCTTGCTCATAACACCTCCTGAATGACCTCAGTTTGAGGCTCTTGAGGTGTCTAGGAAAGTAGGGGCGATTCAGTCCAAATTCATTGAACCACTACAAGTCAGCGTTCGCGAATGATTTGAGGCGCCGCTTTGAGCTTTGCGAGATTCAGCTCTAGTTCGACTTTGCGTACAGGAATCCAAATGCCAACAGTGAAGCCACCCCATGCTGAAACCACGAGTTGGGCGGCACCTTTCTTGAAGCGGCGTGTGACCGTCGACGGTTTGAAGCTGTCGTGAAGGTGGAACTCTACTTCCTCACCATCTTTGCTCGGTCCCTTCACGTGCAGCTTTATGCGAACCCAGTTTTTTGAGCTGCCCTCTTCGAACTCGGCAGAAACCTTGAAACCAGCACGGCCAGCCATACCGCCAAAACGGCCGTTCTGCAAATCGTCCCTGTGCTCCACACGTCGCAGTAGCCCTGGGGCTGTTTCATTGCGCTTGGAGATACCAAGTTCATCTTGGGCTGCGTCTGATACTGATGTTGCTGCTGTGTCGAGTATTTTGCTGATCCTATCCAGCCGACTGCGGAGCTGCTGGGCCGGCAGACCGAGAGAAACCGCCAAGTCGGTGATACCGCCGGTATCGATCGGCCGCCCACCGGAACTCATGATCTGAAGTACCCGCAGCGCCGTTGCCTGAATTTCGGGGCTCAAGACTTTTAGCTTACTTGCAATACCTCGCCCCATGCTTCTGGGGCCGCTCACCGCTTCAAGCTTCTCTATGACCTGAGCGGCGAGCAATGGCAAACCCTCAGTCGTAGGGCTCCGGCGCGACCTAGCTTTGCTGGCAGAAAGCCGCCAGCACAACCACGGCGCAGTCCCTCCTGACGAGCGGGTGGCCGCGGCTACAAGCGCAGTCCCTCGGATGGCGTCGGGCCGGACAATACTTTCCTCGATTGCCCAGAGCCAAGCGCACTCAAGCATTGGAGGAGTTTCGATTCGCGTAGGCAAGGCCGTGTTTCCGTCTTTGCTGATTTTTCCAGGGGCAGCTCGTGCCAGCTCCCAATGGGCTGCGAGAGCATCCGTTGGGAGGCCCGGCTGACCCGGGTTTGGAATCCAGTCGCAAATTCGAGCGACCCAGGGTTGCAAGGATCCAGCGGCCGTTCGTACAGAAGCGATTTCATCAAACGCTCCCAGATCCTCGCCGCGCTTGTAAGCAGAGAGCGCGGCCAGTGCGCCATAAAGCCGGACAAGAGGATCGGTTTTAATGTCATCAAGCACCGAGACGACATCACGGGAAAGCGAATTTGTCCCGTTGGAAAGGTCGTAAAGAAGCAGGCCAGCAAGGCGGACTCTCTCGCGCACGCGATAGGTTTCTTCATCGCCGCGGACGGTCACGATGGTCGTCTTAACTGGGTCAATTCCTACACTACTCTCCTCAACAAACTGCCCGTCGTCTGGAACGATCAACTTGGTGCGAGTGACCGTCAAAAAGACCAGCGTTTGGCGACCAGCAAGCGCTGGGACGGCTAGGCCGAGCCGCTCATTGAGGACGGACTGGAAACCGATGTGGAAGCGACCGGGTTTGACGCGGTAAGCATAAGCTTGCTCGTTGGAGCCAAGGTCAAGATTGATAGCATGGCCAGAGTCCCTTCTCATTGCAGTATCGTTCCGATCAAACAGGCGTAGACGAAGATCGGGTACCTCCTTAAGGATCTCGGCATCGCCAGTAACGATCAGTACAATGGCGGATTCTTGGATCCGTCCAGAGGACTTCAATGTGTCGCTGATTGTATCTATCAATGCAAGGTCAATGCGATCGCTACCGGAATGCGTTGTACTAGATTCCATATCACTGGGATCAAACCTAAGCTCCATTACCTTCTGGCTGCCGTCGACGCGCGCCATCGTCGTTGACTGATGCCCTGCGGAACTCCATTGCACCAAATACAGTCCCTCGGGTTGCTCGGTTTCGAGTTCACCAGAGCCGCGCGTGATCTCCTTCAGGTTGGAATCAAGTAGTCTGATTGCGATGCCGGGCCGTGTGCGCAGCGATAACTTGAATAGCGGCCGAGGCGCGGTGATGTCATGGGACACGGACGTTCTCCGGAGTGGGTTGCACGAACATCGTGTAACGGCCACTACCGTCGGCAATCTCGATCAGATAGAGACCGACTGCGAGTGGCGGCAACTGTAAGGTCGGCCCCGTGACCGTGAACGGTGCCATACCCGGAACTGGCTTGTTGTCGCCACCGTTTAGGATAAGTTTGGTGCCATTTGCCAATGCAGAAACGTCGACGAGAGGACCGTTGGGATGGTTCCGTCCTCCTGCCTGGCTGCCAGTCACAATCAAGGGACCATCGGGATCAGGCCGATACAAAAGATTGGGCACCTGACCACTATTGGTATAACTTTTAATATTAGTAACGACGAAGTCTCGAAGCAGTGCTGCGTGTAACTCACCACCGGGCCCTGGCCGATAAGTTCGCAAGCCGTGCATCAAGGCACTTGAGAACGCCCCTCGGACCGGCGGCGTCTGTGTCTCATAGGCTGGCTCACCATCCTGCGCAGCAAACGCCATGCCCCACGTTGCAATTGGATCGCCGCTGTAGTCGGAGACCGGCTGCGCTTTCAGTGTCAGTCGAGCTGTTTCTGATCGACAGCAGTCAGTGAACAGAATCGCTTCGTCAAAACGGTTGTGCAGCAGAGCCTTGCGAAAGCTCTCGCAGGGCACCAGGCCTGCAGCCAAGTTTGAGGAGAGCGGACGGAAGTCGCCTGCCAAAAAGCAAGTCTCCTCATTGCGGTCAAATGTCTGAGCACGAATGCCATGACCGGCAAGAAATACATAGATTCGCCGTATCTCGGTATCGCCGTCGTCCAGCGCCGTTGAATTGGCTGTACGCCCTACTTGCTCAATCGTGGACGTAATGTCCATCGCCTTAGGCGCACACGTCGAGTCGGGAGGTTGCCAGCCGTCATCATGGCTGAACCACAACGGCAGTTCTCCACTGAGATAAGTACCTAGTCGTCCTGGCAGTGGCGGCTCAGGCCAGGGATACGTCCAGAAGAAGAGCCGCTCCGGAGCCACATTGCCACCCTGTGGGTCCAGAATCCAATCGGCGAAGTCGCAGGCATCTGCAACCGCCCCCCTCAACGGCCGCTGTCCAGCTTGCTGTGGATAGTCGTTGATGCCTACAACAATTGCCCAACTCTTCATTGGTGCCTGCTCAGAACAGACTGCGAGCTGTCGCCAGCGTCAAAGGTTCGTCGTCAAACGCCCCATGGCTATTGGCCATTGACACCTCTGTGGGCGAAGAGATGATGTCGCAGTCAGCCTGTTCAAAGAATGCTGCGATGCGATTTTCTATTTCAGCCTCGGCGATCGTTAAGCCTGACAGTGTCGCGAATCGCTGCATACCCAAGAGGGGGGCATCAATATAAGGCCCGTTCGCTTGCTCTTCGAAGAGGCCGGAGACCAAGTAAAGCAGGGAGCTCGGATAGATATAACTCTTGTCGTGTCCAAGCACGGCGTCCCGGCGTTCGAACTCATCGGTCATGGTAATCATGCGACAACGGGAAATAAGATCGCCGGAACTATCAAGCATGGCCGCGAAGACATCTTTGCGCACTGCAGGAGCAAGCAAGAAAAGCTTGACTCCCCCCGGCAATTGTTCGGCCTTCATGTGCTGAAGCAAATGAGATGCCCAGATCGACCCAGCACTATGTGCGGTGACCACAAAGTTATCAGGTGCCCCCGCTTTCAGCATACTTACCAGCGTGCTTCCGAACCTCCCAGCGCCGAAGTGATCAGCAGCGTCTTTGACCATCATCCCCCATACCTTCGCACCAATGAGATCACCGTAAAACTCCCGGCAGATCTCCTCGACCACAGTTGCGTGCAAACCGTGATCTCGACCGCTCCGAAATCTCTTAAAGCAACTGAGCGCTATATTGCGTGCGTGTTTGAGCAATAAAGCTGATATAGAGACAATGCCGCGATGGTGGCCCGCTACAATTGGTGGGGGCTCTAGTTCTCGTTTGATACTTTCGTTCAGCCGATCCAGCATCCTCTCGCCGGCTGGCTGGTTTGCACCTGCCGAGGCCACACGGGCACCACTTGGTACATTGACTGCCTCATCGATATCGCTGGTGACGTTTTGAAAATCCGCATCGGCTCTGAGCTCATCCTTAAATTCGATGGCGAAATCACCGTCGGATTGCCCGCCAAAGATTGTCGCGCGTTCACCTGCTGGTCGATCGGAAGCCAATTTGGCATCTAGGGCATCAAAGGGACGTGGCCCAGCCTGACCTGTCAAGCGACGCTGAATATCGGCTTCGGAAACTGCAAGCGTTTGCGCACCTCGCCCCTAGGGGGGGGGGGGGGACATTGGCTCGCCAAGCTTTCGTGCGACAAAGGTGATCAACTTCCGCAGGATGGTCTGATAGAGGCGATCATCGCGGACGAGCTCAGTCCAGTTGGTTTGGATCGTTTCGAGCGCACCAGTTCGCCATACGACGTAGACCTGTGTCCAGTCACTCTCAAGCTTCCAGCTGTCTGGTCCGGCACCCGAGAGTCGCTTGGCAGTGGCTATTGCCGTAGATTCATCATTCAATCCGCCGTGAAGATGCAACAGCAGCTTCGCATTCGGTTTCTTGAGATCCTCGGCTAGATTGGCAAGTAACTGTTCCTGTCCCTCGTCCGCGATACCGTCCCTCGTCAAGATCGTGTAGGTAGCCATTGCCTCTCCTTCCCTGCCACTCGAATAGTACTGCCAACATTTATCAGAACTTGATTGACTAAAAACAATAGTAGACACATGACGTGCTTTCTATGTGGCAGACCTGCTTATGTTGCTATAGGCAGGGGGTTACTAATAAAGCAGCGGTACTAAGGCTGGAGGCAGGTCAGAATGAAGGCAGTTTCATGTGAAATGGCTTAGTCATTTCCATGCCATGAAGTGCATCGTTCGGCCTCCCATGGTCGCTAGACGAACCAAATGGTCATTGCCTTTCAAATTTGTGTGCGGAGACGATCTGTGCCGATCGACTGAGACTATTCCTTCAAGCGAATGGCCGGAATTTACCCTGCCTCTCACTCTCTCCACGCGGGTTGGTGGGAGAGTCTGGGCCCCGGTCGGCCGGTGACGTATTGAAAGTAACGCACGATGGGTTAGCCGGTGAGGCCACGCGCATCCCGCTCCCCTATCTGCCCGTATTGCCTGGCCCGTCAAGGTCGACCGACTCTGACTCTGGGGTCGAGCCCTGAAGTCAGGGTGAAGGTCAGCATGGACTCGAATGGTGGATTTGGACTGCTTGGCTACTATTGACGAACGAGGATGGCGATAGCCAATTGCATGGCTACAGGAGACAAAAGGGATGGCACAGATTCAGTTCACGTCGACATCAGTCAATTTGAGGTCCTCTCCTCAAGATCTTGGCGACGATAACATTCTCAACGTTCTGCCAGCAGGCCATCCCGTAGAGGTCTTTTCCCAAGTCAACAGGGACTGGGTAAGCATTCGAACAGCACATCGTAACTCCATATGGCGCGGATTCATTGGCATCGACCTGCTACGAAAGGGTGGCGGCTGGGAAGTGCCAGATAGTCAGAGGTCGGGTATGCCGATCCGTGGAGAGTTACTGCTTGATGAGGAGTCCACCAAACTAGGTTCGTACCTGGGAGTCTCTCCACCAGACACAAAAGCTCGTGGTGCTGAAGCGTTAAATATGCACAGATCCAGAATTCTGGATATAGACTGGAACTACCTACTAAGCGCCGATTTGGCTAAAGATTACAAAGCCGGAATAGGTCCCGTATTTAGTGAGGGAAAGGACCTTATTTATTTTGTTAGGTACTTTGCGAATCTGTGGGGGCTCGACGATCTGAGTAGCGCTGAGGAAGTGTTTAATAAAAATATTAATCGCATGATCTCTAAAAAACGTATTTGTGTCCCACGTCTGAGGTACGAGCAGCTCAAAATCGGAAAATTCGGATTTGGAATAAGTATTAGGCACGCTGAATGGGATGCTGCAGTGGAGGCTTGGGTTCTGGCGCATCCGACTGCGGATCGTCTATTTCGAATTGTGTCAAAGGAAGATCAAGTGATCGAAGCCGATGACTTAGTCGACGTTGATACTTTCCTAAAGACACTGAAATTTAAGGTAGAGAGCTTCGAGCAATGCGTGCTCGAAAGCGAAACAGGCACAGGGAATATCTATCCGAACTCAGAGCTTTTGTTGACGGATGTCGAGCAGGTCGACTTAGGGCCTGCGCTTATTCTTCGCCAAAATAGCGAACTAGATGCACTAGTTCCTTTCACTAACGACCTTGCACAAGCTGCCGATAAATTTGGTATCGGCTCGGCCACAGGCCTGATGGATGAGTCCCAGGTGAATGCCCTGGTGCGTGCCGTGCTCACCATGAAAGCTCCCCAGCTCGACGGGAAGCTTCGAAAGAATGAGTTGAAGGATAAGGCTGCAGCGCTCGGTTACATCATCGCAGACAAGACCGAGGAGTGGGCATTCGAGGACGGCTCCAAAGACCAAGTCGAACAGGGGCGGCTGTACAGACCTTACAAGGAGGTGATCACTTGGCGGACAGCTCATACTAGAACGGGCTCGCGTTCTAGTTCAGGTTTCTTTGGGATCGGGGCAAGCAGTAGCACATACGAATGGACAGAGTATGTACGTCATGACAAATGGGTAACCAAACACTCGGAAATTGCCGTTGACCTAGACCCTTGGAGCCAGCGTGAACGACAGCTTTCGGCTGCAGGCTTCACATCATTTAGGTTCGAAAGGGTGGGATCGAACTATCTCACTGCCGAGGGGGAGCCACTGGAAACAGTCATGCTCAGGTGCGAAAACGATGAGAGATTTCGACGCTGTTGTGCCATTTGGCTGCCCATATATGAGCAGAAGATAAGTAAGAGCATGATGCTGACACGCTATGTAATTGTGAAGCGGCCGCAAATGGGAATAAAGCCTGTGCGCTTTCCTCGCATGTATGTAGAAGAGAACCTAAGCTACCGGACGCAATGGAATAATTCCGAACTTGGCGAGCTGGTCTACACCATCAACCTAGCTCCAGGTGAAGAAAGGACCGTCACTGTTGAGCAGAAATCGAGCCGAACTGTTGATGAGACCAGATCCACCGTTTCGGTTTTGGACCTCACGGAGACGTCGCAGAACGACTTGAACTCTGAGATCGAAAAGGAAGCACGCTCTACATCGGAACACAGCAACAGTAATTCGTGGTCGGCCTCGGCTTCCGGAACCATCAAAGGCATCACCGGATCCCTTTCAAGTTCTGGAAACTCAACGATGTCGTCGTCTCGCTTCGCCCGCTCATTCGAACGGATTGCGCGCAAAGCAGCATCCAGCATAGCTCGCAACACTAAGCAGGAAGTTCGTTCCTCGGTGAGTGTGAAGACCGAATCGTCGCGCTCGGAGGCGACTACAATTCGCATTAGGAACATCAATGAGGGCCGCACTCTCAACTTACTGTTCTATCGCCTATACAATGTTTTAGCTACAAAGCTTTGCATCGATGAAATGTCGATCGTGGTGGAATCTGGCGTGGAGTTAGTGGCGGGAAGCGGCATCACCATCCCTCGTACGCTGACAATGGAGGATCTGCCACGAGCTTTAGCCATATTCTCGTGGCAACAGCTTCCATTTAGCTGTGCTTTTGAAGAAGACACTCCTGAGTATAAGGCGGCCCACTGGGCCTATTGGTCACAGGTACTCGGCTCGTTTATTGATCTCTTCAAAAGTGAGTATTTTCGCCATGAGCAGCCGGAGGAGGGGAAGTTCAATCCTCCGCTACCCTACGATAACGATTTTGTGGAGTTGAAAAAGCGCATCGGTAAAAATGCATTTAATCAAAACTCGACTCTTGAACAACAATCTGAGGAACTGTCTAGGGTCATCCAAAAGATGACTGAGCAACTCGAGAAGTTACTAGACGACTCGGCTATGGGTGCGCACGTTTTGAAGGAGGATCAGCTACGGGTAGCATCTCCCGGGTTGTATGTGGACTCTTTAGTTGGCATGCGCCCCGCGACTGAGCCGTACGCAGAAGAAATGCGGGCTCAAACTGTTGCGCTAAAGGCTGCTGAAACCGCTAAGGAAAGAGGGCTAGCTCGCTACTATGCAAGTTTGGGAGGTGAAAAAGACTCTGACCCTGTTACTCCGCATGTGGTTGCGACCGTGAAGGACGGGGCGCTGCTTCTAAACTTTCCAAGTGGTGTGGTGCCTGGCTCTTGGGCGATCAAGGTGGACGGCAAGCGCGAGGGGTCGGTGAGTATCTTGAAAAACCAGTCTAGCGTGCGGATAGATTACTCAGAACTTCCGTCCTGGACAAAAAATCCAGAGAAACACGCCGTGCTGCTGCAGCATGACGATAGCGCTAACGTCTTGTTTTTAGTACTGACTCCCAGTCCCTGAAAGAGGAGAAAATATCGTATGCCGGGGACACTGAATGTGCCGCTCGAATTTGCGAAGCGAGCAGCACTTGAAATGACTGCTATCAGATGGAATAAGACCGATCCTGCTGTGGATTTAGAACTTCCGTTAGAGCTTCGTACTGATCGAAAACTCATGCTGATCTACTGTCTTCCAAAGATTCTGGCCGGGAACCAAATGGATCTTGCATCGAAGCTCGCTTGGCTATGGCAATATGGTAAGAAGAAAGACTTCGCCGAGGGTGGAGGATTCAAGCACGATCGTGTGTGGCGGATCCAAGTAAAGCACTTCTCGGACCGGAGTGAGACAGTAAGATTCGCGATAGATACAGCCCTTAGCGATACCGAAACAATGCTAAAAACCATCGCGACTAAGGAAGCTTACTTCTCTGAAGAATTCGCTGGGGTGCGAAAATTTATTGATGCATGCATCAAGAATAACTCACAAAAATCGAATTGGTCGGTTGAAGTCCCCCTTCAAAATTACTCATCCAACCCGGAAATATTCATTAAGTCAAGTCAAATCAATACATTTGACTACTTACAGCAGGGCGAGTATCCAACTATCTCAGATGCCTATGCCGCCATCGGGCCATTTGGAATTCGAAAGTACGTCATTGGTACACTATACAAAGCCGAAAAAAACAACGCAGTTTGGTTGCGCCCCTCCGCTGTGGCAGTCCGATTGGTTGACGACTACGATTTTAGTGACGATGGAAGCGCCACTAATTTGGCAGCAAGAATTGCTGGTTGGTTTTTGACTGGTCAACTCTCTCAGTACCTTGGGGCTTGGGCAGAGAAAGGGGGGAGTGAATTGACGACTCTCAGTAACGCAGATTTTCAACGTTATGCCAGTGAGTTTGCACCAAAGTACAACGCCTGGTTGGATAATTGCTCGTTTGGACGAAGCAGGCTGGAGTGTGTTGATTTCTCTTCTGTCTCTGACTTTGTAACCAGGAAGGTCAAAGAAATTGATTACCAGATTCCATTATAAGTTACTGTTATGATTGCGGTTTGGCTTCGCAAGTGAGGTATAGATGGGCTTGCTGCTACGAACCAAGAGATATGGGCCGGGCTGTTGAAGTAGAAGCTCCTCGTAGGGGTGATTCAGTCAATAGACCAGCCAGACCTTAAGGCCTACAAGCGCGTTTCACGCTGGCGGGCGAGATCCCGAAGTGTTCAGCAGTCAATTTAATGCTCGCTGTGTTCTCTATACGCCAGATGGCGACGGCAGCATCGTCAATTGTCTTTTCACGTCCGAGCGCCTTGCCCTCTGCCTTCGCCTTGGCAATCCCGGACATCTGACGGGTTTTAATGTTCGATCGCTCCAGCTCTGCAACAGCAGCCAACATGGTGAGCATAGCTTTGCCAATGGGTGTGGACAGGTCGAACCCCTCTCGCAAACTGATGATTGAAACGCCCTTGCCTTGCAGTGCCTCAACCGTATTCAACACATCGATGGTATTGCGCCCAAGACGGTCGACAGCGGGAACGATCAGTGTGTCCCCCTTGCGTATGAACTTGAACAATTCGGCGAACCCTGGACGTTGTAGTGCCTTTACGGCACCCGAAACGCCCTCGTCAGCAAACCAAGTCTCTACTCTGTGAGCTTGCTCAATGCTATGCCGCTGAGCCTCTACGCTCTGCTCGCCCGTGCTTACCCTGAGATACCCGATCACCGCCATGAGATGCTCCTTTCACTGGCTCATAATCTATGGCTCTAAGGATAGGGGGGGCTCATAGAAATAACAACAGCTTTGAGCTAGTGGTTTGGGAAGGGGTTCTGGATGGGCCAAAAGGTACACGTTATGGTCCACTTCAATTGGGTGGATAGCATAGAGGAGATGGGGTTTACCATAAGCCCCCATTCATTCGGGACGTACTAGATGCCGTTTTTATAGTTCACATCCGCGAATATTCTTCGAGTCGTAGGTAACTGGCATCTTGCAATAGCCGTGGATCGACGCTCACAATCTCGCCCAAGCATTGACTAAACTCCTCACTCCCCCATGGCTGTTTGGAAATCACCGCATTCAGCAGCAGCAATACTTCAGCTGGGAACCGTTTACACAAGCCTGATTCGTGCAGCTCATACAGAACGTAGTGCGGATGTTCAATCGGTGTCAGCCAGTCCTTTACAGCGCTCAAGGCTGCGGGGAACTCGCCTCGCGCAGCAATAACCAGTCGTACTAAGGATTCGGCGATTCTAGGGGTTGCCAAGTCTCGAGATTTTGGCCAGATATCTTGCCAAAACGGCTTGACGCGGTTCGTCCAGTAATCTTCTCTCTGGTCGGCGGCACCTTCCAGCGCCTGGGATAGTACCTGTGCTGCTTCCTCCAACCCTTCTAGCGGCAGTACGCTAATCGCAGTGCGAAACTCTTGCACTGTATACCCCTCCGTTGGCCCCAGTGCGGCGTACGTCAGAAATGCTGCAAATTGCTGGCGATGCTCACCAAGTTCGGTGTAATAATTTGCGCTTTCTAAAAACTGTGCCTTGAAGGCAGTCAACAAGGGTTGGTATAGACGGGGGGACCAGAGAAAGCCTTCCCAAACAGCTCTTGCCTCCACTGGATCGTTCCAACTAAACAGTGGAAGAAGGTATTGTTCGGTCCAAGGCCTGTCCACCCGAAAAAATGTGATTAGGCGTGAACCCAGTATCACCCGGCCATGTCGGAACCGACTAACCCGCACATCGCAAATTTGCGTAAACAGGGGTTCGATGTCAGCAGGAAGCAAATCATTGTCGTTCTGATTTTGCTGGAACCACAAGTTGATCAGCGCTTGCGTGACGTGTCCTACGGGATGGTTAATTGCCTCTGTAACAGGTTGGTCAATCGGCTCACCATTGACCGTCATTTCGGTGCCAGCTTTCAATGGCAGCGCCAACACTCGTCTGCAAAGGCTCAGCAGAATACTTTCGTGAATGTTGATCGACTTGGATGCTGATTGCATCCACCACGTCAACGCATGGCTGATGTCTTGGATGACGGCATCGGGCAATTTTTGTACATACGGGGCTGCAATACGCCACAAACGCTGAACTCTCCTCCCACTGCTCCAAGCATTCAGTGCATCCCCCCAACGCTCGGTAAGCCAATGTCCCTGTTCAACTAGGTCGACAAGGGAAAACAAGCTATTTAGTGGATGTTTCAGGCAAACATAGCGCCATGTATCTTCATAAAGTGGCCTCTGATCCAGCTGTAGAGGTTTAATCAACCACGGTACAAGATCTTGCCGCTTGCTAGGCGCAATATCGATATCACGGCTCTCCTCATAGTCTGGATCACCGGTACCACTCATCCAGATTGAGAACTCGTCACGCTCATTATCCGCCAGCTTCCATTGTGGGAAAGAAGCAGACAACTCAGTTAATTGAGCCTCAGCGGTAGCCCCCAAAGTAAGACCAGATAATTTAAGTTTGGCAAGATGTAACCAAATAGAGCGGGAAACTTTACCTTGCCACTGCTCTGGTTCGAAAGTGTCTGGATACATTTCGCGTAAAGGCCCAGCCATGATGGCCGCCTCCAAACGTTCCTGCTGTATCCCTGCCAAGTTATACCCCTGCAAAACGAACAGCCTGAGTACTTCTCGCCTCGTTTCAATTGCCCACAACCACCAAGCATCATCGGCCAGTAACCAATCTACCCAGTGTTCGGGGGAGATACAGCCATCTTTGCAGGCTCCAAATAAGGCCATTCGTTTGAAGGTTGGATAGGGCAAATCGAACCAAGAATGAGCAATCTGTGTCGCTCGTTGACTGTTACTGTTGTAAACCGACTGCCAAGCATCGCGCAGCAATTCAATCAAGCTTACCCAATCGCGGAACTTTCGGTTTTGACGATGTGGCAGGATGGACGGTAGATCCCAAGGTGACCGGTCGTGGCGATCATCGGCTTCACCGAGCTCTCGCAGTAGGTCTAGGGCATCGAGCAACAATTGCTGTAAGTCATCAAGCAATGCTGGCAAAGCAGATTTCCAGTGCTCACCAGTAAAGTAATAGGAGGTAGATCGCACATGATCGGTAGCCAGCACCAGTTCCCAGTCCACCAACTGCTTGAGACGGACAGGCTTACCTGTACTTGTATTGCCATCCTCCCGGTGAAGCGGCCTCTTCAAAGTCACCAAGGGAGCGAGTAGTTCACGCAATTCCAAGCGTAATGTGGTTGTCACCCCCTCCCATTTCAGCCGCTTTATCCAACGATAAAGATCGGGGCCATGGTAGTTTGATTTCACTTTTTCGCTAAGCAGTAGCCGCCACAAGGTACGCATCAGGGGACTTGGGATAGCGTTAGGGGATTGCTGGCGTATTTCATCTAACTCAGCAGTCTTGCCCTCCTGCTCTAGGGAAGCAAAGCGTTCCAGTTCTTGTTCGATCAGTAACGACCAGCTGTCGTGCAACTTCCCACCGTGTTCTGCAATCCAAATAACCAACTTTGGGTCATCCAGATGGCGCGTGAGCCAGCGGGCCAGATGGAACATCACATCATCCCATTTGCTGCCGATAATCCTTCCGGATGCCAGCAGCATCTGCGGGGCTAGGTCATAGTGGGCAGGCCGACGGATAAGGCTAAAGCTCAACTTGTCGTCTACCTCTTCGTGAGGAGCCACCTGGAAGCGGGTTAGATCAATGTGCCTGAAACGCTCGTCCGCCAAGGCCTCCAACAGCCAATCCAGTGATGGAGTGGGATTGAATTCGGCAAAGCGCTTAGCCGGCAGACCGGATTTGTCCGACAAGGCCCACAGCATCCGGCCTACGAAGTCGTCTTGTGTTGTGCTGCCTTGCGGTCGTGCCCTAGCATATTTAGCTACTATAGCTTCTTTGCCTTGCACACCATCGCGATAAGTGTTGGCCCAAGCCAGAAGAGCCTGATGCAAAGCTGAATGATCGTAGCTGCCGGGTTGTACATTGTAGAGGATGGGTGTGACGCCTTTGGCCTCCCACTCGATGGTTTTACGGTGCTCCTGCCCCGGCTCACAATCACCCAGTGCCCAGACCTGCGGCGTGCTTTCACCTAGCATTCGGTCGGCAGCCAGCGCATCCATCATGTAACGCAGCACCGGGTCGTTGATACTGTAGCCCACGAAGCAAACCACATAGTTGCGGAACAATTCGCTCACGAATCGAGCCGCCCAGCGCTCAGTGAGGTAGGCCAAACCGAAATCACCGCTGGTGATGACTAGCCGGTTCAGAGCTGTGTCGTCTTCTTTCTCGGGTAGCAGGCCGTGCAGAAAGACCAATCCATCCAAGCGGCTGTTCTTCGGAATAGGCAGCATTGGAGCTGCATAGGTCTGGAATGTTTGACCTGAGCGCTTAGCCGCCACATGAAACACTCGGTCAAAGTTGGTGGTAACTAGCCGCATAGCACCCTCGCGGCTTCGCGCGAGCCGCAGCAGTGCAGCCTGCGTATCGGTGGCTCCCTTAAGGTGAAGATTGGGTTGCAGCACCTTTGCCAGTGCGCGTCGGACTGCCAGACGCTGGCCTGGTAGGCGTCGTTCCAGTAGATCAAGCGTGGCGTCGAATCGCCCAGATTCAAAAACCTCACGCTCAATTTCAGAGAGGTCTGTACCATTTTGCTGATAGATCTGCTCGACCAACCCTTTGAAGCCAGGGAGGCCTGCGGGGTAGGAGATACCCGCGCCACAGAAAAACACCACTCGTCCCTCCTCCTGCGCCTGTAATAGCGCATCAGGAATATCGGGACCATTGGGAACAAATTGCATACTGTTTTCCTATCCAATGCACTTTCGCAAACTTATTTGCTAATGGGTTACATGGGGCTCTCCCTGGCAAGAGAGGACTCAGCCAGATGTTCTCATGGATATAGGTTTGTTCGGGAGAGGGATGATTCCAAAACTTGAGCTGGACCGGTTCTATTGCACAGGCACTGAGGAAGGAAGCAGTCCGGGGTAAGCCACTTAAGATGAGCCTTAGATGAAGGACGAGAAAAGGAGTATCGAAAAAAATGCCCCACAAAACCGGGACGCCGGAAAAGCACAAGGGCCTAGCCGAAGCTAAGCCATTGTTGAATTTGGTCGGTGTGAGAGGATTCGAACCTCCGACCCCTTCGTCCCGGACGAGATTGCAACGATAGCTTTGGAGCTTTCATCCAATTTTACAAAATCAGTCATCCTTATAAACCTCGCCATCTTCGTTCCAGTTGGGTGGATTTACAAACGTGACAGTCGATTTCACCTGTATGTTCCCGCTGTTAACGCCAGAGTTTTCTCGTCGCCCCACATCACCATACTTCTTGGGAGCCAGCTTTGAGGCCAACCATTTACGAGCATCGATCTGCAGGCGGGCACGAGCAATCACATCGTAGTTAACTTTTACGTTCCCGTTGGCGTCGAGGAAGGTGTCATTGCTGCCGTCATCGGCAATCTGGAGGATCTCGTCGGCCAATTTATCGGCCTGATCCTCGCGCGCGCACGCGTACTGGTCCCTAAATTCAATGTAGCGCTCATCAGCCAGCCAGCGCATCACCATGGATTTGGACGGCATGCCCGGACGTGCAAGCACTGCACGTAAACTCATCCCATCAGCAATGGCGCTGCATATAGCCTCACCCAACTCGTTCGTGAATGCGCTCCGGCGGCCTCTAGGTAGCGGCTTGGAGTCCGACGTATTGGTTTCCATAGTGGAAACCTGAGAAGTGAAAACTGGGATCAAAACCTGAGTTGTTGAATTTACATGTTCGGCTCCAGGCATAGGAGCCTTTGGCATATCTGAAGATGAGGAAACGTTACCTAGTGTTGCGACTCTGAACCATTTGCGCGTCTTAGCCCGCTTGTTGATGGCGGTATGCGAAACACCGTACTCTATCGCTATTTGCCGCACACTCTGGCGACCAGCACAGTACGCCAGTTCGATACTGTGCCAGTCTGGGGAATCTGTTTCGGGCATGAGGGAGTTGGTCATAGGCTACCAGTATTTGCGAGGGGGCAGGTTGGCATCCAGCCCCACAGGGGGAGGCCGATAATAGTCGCCCGGATGTGTGGCGATAAACCAATCCACCTCCCCTGTCAGTTTCACGCGCTTCTCCACCCTTTGAGCATGTGTGCTGGTAAGGCACAAAGCACACAGAAAACATCAATAAACCGGCCATGGCGCAGGGTTTGGCTTGTGCCCGCATACACAGGGACGCACTAATCACACAAAATACAGCACGACCATACTAACAACTCTGTGTTGTTCGAGTGTACATGTGTGTATCAAGCACACAGACGACAAGCCTTACTACAACTGGTATTCGAGCCTTTTCTGTGTGTTTTGTGCCATTACTGAGCTTTTAGATATGAAAAAGGGAGGCCATTGCCTCTCCAGTTGATAGTGTTGAGTTCAAAGCAGCCTGACAATCTTACGCCCTGTGGTGCTGGTTTCTATTGCCACAATCCTGGCAGCAGCTAGCTTTTCAATTGCGGCACTTATCTGCTTGGTACTTCGGCCTTTGAATACGGACCTTGATCTCAGGCTGTTTTTTGCCTGCTCCAGATCCTTACCTCCTGAGAACCGTTCCAGGTATCCAATCACGGCGTCAGCTTCGGCACCAAAGCCAATGATCCGCTTGTTAACAAGTACCTGCCTGTACCGCTCCAAGAGCTCGCAGCAGATATTGAGTGCGATCTCAAAGTCAGCTGCGCCGATGTTTAGTGGTACAGGCTTTCCTTCGCACAAATGGCGACTGATGTGAAGGATTGAAGCAACCTTCATTATCTGGAGCTCCAGCTTACCAGCGGCCCCTCGGACGGCATCATTGCCAAAGCGGCCATCGTCATCAAGCTCAACCTCGATTTGCTGTTTGACCTTGCCCAGTTCATCCATCAAGATGGCGGGAATTGCCAGCGGAACCAGTTTATCCAGCGAAGGGCGGCAAGGGATCTGCTTAACGACCTCATCACAGAGGAGTTTGAATGGCTCGCTGTTCGGCTTGCTACGTTGCTTCAAATGGTCACGTTTCCCCAGCTGATGCTTGTCACTCAACCAGAGGAAGCGCTCGGCTAGGCCAGTCCCACCACTTGCCTGAATGATCGCCTCAATGCTACCCGGCTGGGCAAAGCAGATGATTGAACCGTGAACCTCGCCATCAAAGCCCCGTCGGGTTGTCCGGACGCAAGCATATGAACCACCATCAAAGCCCTTCAATGCTGCATCCATGTTGACAGCCACCCCCTTGCCGTATGACAGACCAAACACGCTATTCAACAGCCCACGTTCATCAGATGCGAGCATGAAGAAGCCCCCATTCGGTGCAATTGCGTCCTTTTCCAATCCTTCCGGCGTCGCGTTGTTGATCCAGCCCCTTACCGGTTGCGGCATGAATGCAAGCTGTTCACTTAGCTCACCCTTAACTGCTGGTTCTTCAGCCGCGTCTATCTGTGCCTCCAGTGCCCCCAACTCTCGGTTACGGCCGTCATTCATCCGGCGAAGAGCGACCCGGTATGGCTGCTGAAACGCATTCATCACACCAGTTTTACCGGTCCCTGGAGGTTGCTCTGCTGCCACATAGAGTCCAAGTGGCAAATCAGCGCCCCACTGAGTCTTAACGCAATAGACTGAACCTACCACGGCAGATGTCAGGCCCAGGCCAATCATGAAGGTAGAATCACGGCTAATCTGGATTGAGTCGGCAACCTCGCTAGCGAACACAGCAATCGGGTGTTCTCCTGCCATGCTCAGCAGCGAGACGACATTAGACTTTGACTCATCGTTGAGGCTGGACGCCACCTCGGCGGCCCGCACGAGTTCCTCCTCAACAAAATCAACAAATTGCCACGGTTCCGCATTCTGGCCCATCACGCCCCGGCAGATCTCGGCTTCGGGAGCTTGGCGGAGCAGCTCTATGACAAGCCGCTTCATTTTCTCAGGGGCCAAGTTACCGATCTGATGCACGATAATCTTACGGGTGCTGTCCTTGTCGGCCATTTTGTAGAGCTTTACCGGGCTATCAAGCTGCCACGGATAGACGACCAGTGTTTGACGTGGCTCCTCCTCTGGGTCGATAGGGTTCTCACCGCAGATCGCTTGGTTGTGGGACTGTTGGAAGATGGCACGGACAGTTGCACATTTGGCGGCACCCTCGCCGGTATGGATAACAACCGTCCTAAGATCTGACAAATCGGAGAATTTGATAAAAATAGGAGCGGTATCAATTGTGTTCATTCCGCCACCTCATAGTTCCAAAACCAGACACCTCCTGCGTTGTGTTTGATTCCACCTTAAGATTCTGTGCCTGCGTAGCTTGCTTAGTCTCCTTCCTTGCAGCATCCACATCGCGATCTGTTGAGGCTTGCTGACCCCTCATTGATGATTTGGCATCACGCATGAGCTATGATTCCTTTTGTCTTCGACTGGCTCGCGGTCGCCAAACTCTTGAGCCAGTCTCTAGATATCAATGCCTCTGGATTAACCTTCAGAGGCGTTTTTTTGGTTATTTTCGCGGTGGAATTCGCCGCACAATCCAAAGCCCTCCATTCCTACGGCTTGTGCCGGTTTAAACATCCGTCGTTTCATTTTTCTGTTGCTCCGGCAACACACCCGCCATCCACATGCCAAACAGCTTGGTATTGATGTAAAGCTTGCTCCCCACCATGCGAGCACAACGATTCAATCCCGGTTTTTCTTCCCGTTTCCACATCAAAGTCTTGATGGTCGATGCAGAGAATTGCGGAAAATGCTTCGGGAACTCTTGCATCGGTTGCCAGTTGTTAACATCTTGAGCTACTGCGATCAGGTTCAGTTCTTCCATCGTTAAAATCCTCGGTCTGCTCTCACTGCGGTCATTCTGGTTTGGTCGCAGTTACGCTAACAAAGAACTAATCAAACAGGGGAATTACAAGTGGTACATTCTGGATATTTCCCCTACGGCTGCTCGGATAACTGACTAGTACGCAGCTATCGTTATATCGACACCAACCAACGACAGCTGTGTTACGCCCATGTAACCCGCAATGTCACAGCCATCACAGAGAGTAGTGAGCAGGTTAATCAATCCACACATCAGCACCCACTTGGTCTAGTTGATGGATGCTGTGTTACAAACTAGGTACCGCTGGAAGTGCGGTCAGTTGAGTAGGCAGAAGTGCCTGCGTAGGCTAGGCCGTTACCGGTAAAGCTGGCGCAGTCAACTTGAGTTTTTTTGGGGGGGGGCGGAGCGTTACATCCAAATGAAGCCATACGCATTATCAACTGCGACTGAGGGAGGACAAGATGCTGTGATGGCTTATAACTGACAGCTAGGTCTCGTTGATGAACAACGAGGCCTAGCTGTCGTTGCGTGGCTATGTTGCTCTGTTACAAGAGCAGCTACGGAGTTTGGTCTCACCAAGGCGGACTGGTTCACCGACTCATCCTATCAATGATAAAGACCGTCAAGCGACGAGGTCGTTGCCTACACGAATCGCGGTAAGCTGTGAAACACCTGCATCGAGAAGATGCAATTATTCCGCCCCCAGGCGAAGTGAATTCATTCAGCACTATCCTTCTAAAAGAAGAAATGCTTGCAGAATGCGCAGAGAATCGTGTTTGGTGTCAGGAAGTGATGCCGCTATATGTGAAGCGATTACCTGCTTTTTCGCATTTCCCTGAGCCCGGTGCACCTGCTTCTTGACACCTTCCACTGTTATGCCAAGCATCCTAGCGATGAGCTTTCTGTTTCTGGGGAATTTACTATCTATGGCAATCACGACGACTTTATAGAAACCGCTAGGCACTCTCCAAGGTGCGCTTCTCACCCAACGTTCGACGTGCATAAAAAAATGAAATTTCATGCCTATGAACCCTTTCATTTCAGGCAACAGCGACCTGCCTGTTCGCATCTTCGTGGATGGGCAATCCTCCCGAGAAGCTGAGATGCTCATAAGTTGAGTTTTCCCGTGTGTTGACCACTGACGGGATTGGCTAGTTGAGAACCAAGCGTCAAAGTTCATAGCGTTATGGCCCCAAACACGCGATCAGTTAACGATTGCTTATGACCATTACATAGATGGGCGTAGCGCTGGGTCGAGGTGATCGACTTATGTCCAAGCACCTGGGCAATTTCCAACAGGCTGGCCCCGTTTTTGGCCAGCAAGCTGGCGCACGTATGGCGCAGATCGTGAAAGTGAAAATCGGTGATCCCCGCTTCATTACGACAGGCTTGCCAGAAGCAGTCGAAGTGCTCAAAGGGAGAATCCAACTTGCTGGAATGGGGAAACAAGTAAGCATTGCCAACTTGCCTGAACTTCATCATTTCTTGGACAAGTGCGGGTGGCAGGGTAAGAACTCGCTCAGTGCCATTCTTTGTATGATGCAGGTGAGCTGTACGGGCATTGAGATCAATATGAGACCATTTCAGACCGATCAGCTCAGAACGACGAGCCCCAGTGAAAATAGCCATGCTGACTAACAGGTGCAGGCGTTCCCACTTGCTGGCCTTGGCTGCGGTCAGCAGCCAAGGCAACTCATCATCAGACAAGAAGCGGGTACGGGCGTTGTCCTCGGGCTTCTGGCGTACTTCTTGTGCGGGGTTGTGCTTAATGTCGTGCTGGTCGTTCATGTAGACAAACACGCTTGAGAGGGCGGCCTTGTAACGGTTGAGAGTAGCGGGCGCTTTGCCTTCACTCTCCAATGTGTTCAGGGCAGCTTTGACGTGCTGGCGGGTCACTTTGCCTAAGGGTTTGTCATCCAGGCGATCAGCCCACCAGTTAAGGCGCTGAATTGCAGAATCGTCTCGGCCAGTGTACTGATCAAGATATTCGCGAATTGCTTGTTTGATTGTGGTGCCGGTCAGGGTGACGTGAGTCAGGGTATCGGCCAGATCATCAGAAACGATGAGTTGAGCCAAGAACTGCTCTGCGTCTTTTTTGCGTGGGAATGAGCGATCGACACGATTACCGTTTCGCATGAATTGCACGCGATAGGTAGTGCCTTTTTTGCCGGTCACTTTTCGGATTTTTGCCATCTGGTTAAAACCTCTTTCGCGTAATTTCGCGTCGTGTGAGTGTTTTAACCGCAGTGCTGTGAGCAGTAGCGCCGTTAGTGCGCTGTAACCTGTTGACCAAACAGGAGAAAATAATGGTGCCCGGGGTCGGACTCGAACCGACACGTCTTGCAACGGCGGATTTTGAAACCGACGGAGGCCCTTACAAATCAATAAGTTACTGATAATTAAGGGCGCTAAAATCTCAATATGGGTAGTTATGGGGCAATATGGGGCAAATCAATGGACTGTCTATGTACACTTTTCAGCGCTGTGATGGGGTTGAGGCGCACCGCATCTTCCAGGTGATCTGGTGCAAAGTGCGAATAGCGCATCGTCATCTTGATGTCTGTGTGGCCAAGGATGCGCTGTAGCACCAAGATGTTGCCGCCGTTCATCATGAAGTGGCTTGCAAAGGTATGCCGCAGAACGTGGGTGCTCTGCCCTGCTGGCAATTTGATGTTGGCTCGCCTGATGGCTTTCTCGAACTCGGCATAGCAATCATCGAACAATCTGCCAGTGCGCTTGGGCAACATGGCCAGCAACCAGGGGGCCACCGGCACAGTCCGGTTTCGCTTCCCCTTGGTCTTGGTGAAGGTGATCCGCCCCATGCCTATCTGAGCCCTGCTGACCTTCTCAATCTCTGACCACCGGGCACCCGTCGAAAGGCAGAGCATCACGACCAGCCACAGATCCCGCTGCTCCTTGCAGGCATCGAGCAGTTGCTCGATCTCATCTTGGGACAGATAGGCCAGCTCGCTCTCCTGCACTTTGTACTGGCGAAGGTCAGAAAGCGGGTTTCCGCCGTGCCAGACCCCGAGGCGGGCCAGCTCATTGAACACCGCTTGCAGATACAACTGCTCGCGGTTGATGGTAGTGGGGGTGACCTGCTTGCGCTGCCCTGGTACATAGAGCTCACCCGCCAAGCGCCGCTCACGGTATGCCGAGAAGTGTTCGGAGGTGAACTCGGTTGCAATGGGGTTCTCAAGCGCTTCACATAACCAGACGAGTTTATCCCGCCGCCGATCACCATCCGCCAGAGTCTGACCATGCCGGCCAAACCAGAGGTGCACAAGATCCAGTAGGCGGCGCTGCTCCTGCGGTTCGGGTTGCTCGGCCTTTTGCTCCTGCGTCTGCTCCCATGGTTTATGGGTTAGCTGATGCCGTTCCCATGCCAGCGCCTCCCCTTTCGTCATGAAGCTCTTTCGTATTCTTCGGCCTCCATCACCATCCGGACGGAGGTCTGCTAACCAAGGCTTGGCCTTGCCATCAACTTTTTTAACGACCACAACACACCGTCAGCGCTTGTTTGTTGGATGCAACTACCAAGGCAGCCATGATTAAAAGCATATTTACTCCTCAGAACTTCTTGCCAGCCCACACCACACGGCCAACCAGGTCCATCTCAGCCATTTCAGCCTTGCTCAGTTCAAGAGATTGATAGAGAGAGTTATCAGAAATAATGCGAACACCTCTCAGATCGAATTGCAGCCGCTTTACAAAAAGGCCGCCATCGAGGCGCAACACATAGAGTCCATCACGGGGAGATTCGCCATTGGTGAGCCTTACAAGTATGACGTCACCGTCATTGATAGTCGGCTCCATGGAGTCACCTTTGGCGCGGATGACCGCCATCTTGGCCGGGTCGAACCCCTCACGGCGCAGCCAGTCGGTGCGAAACGCCATCGGTTCGGCCAGCGGTTCGTCAGTAATCTGTGAACCGTGTCCTGCGCTTGCCTCTACTTGATAGGCAGGAATAGTAGTGAACTCATCAGGCTGGTAAGCGTAAGCGCCTCGAACGTCTGATACTGCATCGTGTGACTTCTGAGGGTTAACGCCATCTCCAACGCCAAACACCAGCCAATCGAAAGTTGTACCTCCCGCAATCGCTAGCTTGAGCGCCCTATCTATAGGTGGGATTGTGCCATCAAAAAGGTACCGCTTAAGACCTGTGTCACTCATATCAGCCCTGCGAGCAAAAGATCTCATAGATTCTTTTCCTATGAGCCTCTCAAGTCTCAAAACAAAAGCCTCCCTATCGAAGCAACTCTTTTGATTTGAATCAAAAGACATATAGCACCCCTGCAAAATCATATGAGCCAACTCAAACTGATCATTGACACCAAATGATGCCACCAGTAGAGTTAACCGTGTTGACTGAGGCTATATCTACCCATATAGCCGCATATTGATACTCAATCAAAGGATTCCAATCATGTCAGAGATTGCACTCAAGATCGACACACCGGTTAAAACCATCGAGCGCTATAGCGCAGATACCGGCATACCTGTTGGCACAGTGAGAAAGATGGTCGCCAGCGGTGAACTGCAGATCATGCCGAAGGCAGGGCCTAAGCACAGGGTTCTGATCAATATGGTCGCGCTCTACCAACAGGCCGCCGCAGCATCATATGCGCCCGCAACCTCCCGGTAACTATGGCACTCAATGGAGCGAGAACCATGTTTATCGGTGGCGACTGCAAACATCCACACTTCGAATCTGCATGCAGCAGATTTACTTCAACCTATGTGATCAGCGCGATCGCCAAGGCTGCTGGCATTGATGCTCAGGTACTGAGAAACAAACTCAACCCTGACCAGCCGCACCAGCTGACCGTAGCCGATCTCATCGCGCTGTATCACGCCACCGAAGGGGACGAAACCCTGTTCGACGGCATGCTGATGGAATGCAAGCTCACCGCCATCGCCATTCCAAACGCTGAACGCGCGCCATCCCTTCCCCATCAAGCGATCGACCTCAATGCCAAGGTGGCCAGCATCGGCCAACGGGCGCTGGAACTGGCCGAGCGGGGGCGTGTATCCCGCACCGAACGCAACACCATCGTCAGTGTGGCCACCTCTGCAATGGGGTCGCTGGCACTGCTCATCCACGACATCGAGGCCCGCTTTCAGGCCGTACCGACCGTCGCCTGCGCATCAGACATCCTGATGCAAACCATGACCATGTAAGGGGGAACCCATGCAAAAACACATCGACTCAGAGCAACGCAATTTGGCTGGCCTGACGCCAGACGAACAGGCCGCGATGAACACCGCAGGATTAATGCTGGTGCGCGAGATGTTCGGCAAAACCCGCAGCCGCCTGGACACCGACTGGCTGGCCATCAGTTCAGCCAAGAAGGCCGCCATCTGCACCATCGCCCGTCAGTCACGCGGCCAGCTGATGACAGCAACCCTTTCCACTCTGCCTCATGCGCAGCGCGAGGCGCTCCGTCTGGCAGTGCAGGAACTGGATTATCAAGGGGAGTTTTTCGGCGGCTGTGACAGCAAAGTGTGGCATCCGGCACCAGTCACCAAACCTATCGGAGATATCGAGAGAGAGAAGAAGGAGAGAGCCGCAAAGCTTCGCATAAAACGGGCCGTTCTGGCCGCCAGCGAAATGAGCAGGCAAGGCCCGCAAGCAATCGGGCAATAAAAAACCCCGCAAAGGTGGTGGAACACCGCGGGGCTTTCATTCGTCAACTAGGAAAATCGACATGCCAACTTTAGCCATTCGTGACCAATTGCGCAACCTGCGCATTCAAAACCGAAAGCTGGCCCACCGCGGCCAGCGTTACAGCAGCAATCATGACCTGATCCATTCTCTGGAGCGTCCAGCCGCCATGGCTTGGCGAGCGGTATGGTCATGCGTCAACTGCCGAGGGGAGATCTGATCATGGCAGCCGTTATCACTCGCCACACTGAACCCACTATCAAGGCCGCCAGTGCCTATCTGGTTAGCCGCGGTTACATCAACTGCGGCACCACCTGGTTGAAAGGCCAACGCGGATACGCCCGCATGGAGCGCCTTACCTCAGGCTCAATCCGGATTGTTGAGGGGGTCGCATGAAAAAGTTGTTCCACCCCATCACCAGGCAGGAAGCCCTGGCCGATTTGGCCGAGCTGCCGCACCGCATCAAGGCCAAGACCTACACCACCAAGCGGGGCCCCGAGGGCCGCAATCTGCGTGAGCAAGCCCGCCAGCAACTGCGCTGGCTCAAGGTGTTCCGCTCAATGAACGGGAGGATTGGCGCATGAGCATCGATGCCATTCATATCGCCAAGCGGGCAGAACGCGCCGTGCTGCCTCTGCTGACCGAACTACTGGCCAGCAACGAGCAGGTCAACCGCATTGCCCTGGGGGAGCTCTACTCGGGAGATCAATACATCCAGGTGCAGCTGGTCGTGACCAGCAAGCAGGAAGACCTGATGGATGACGACTCAGTGATGGGGGACGAGGCATGAGTCAAGACCTGATGTTCCTTCGCTTGTTCAACGAGTTCGCCGCAGCCAACCCACAGGCTGCGGATGAATGGCTGTTCATAGAGGGAAGAAGCGCTTTTACGTGGGATCTCGAAGAAGAGCGGCTGGTATTCCAGCCGCAAGACGATGCCGCTCAGGAGCCGGTTGATGACCTGCCGTTTATGGATGACCCGTTCTTCATTGGCGCTGATATGGCCTCTGGCCCTGATGCAACCGTGATACGCCAACCCATTGCGAAAGCGGTCCACCTCTACCCGAATCGCCTGAGCATGATCCGCATCAGCTTCTTTGTGCTGTGCCAAGGCTGTCTGCGCACCTCGATCTGCTCCAAGGAAAAGCAATACGGGATGGAGTCCTGCCAATGCGGCGGCCAGTGGTGCGGCTGTGCTAACTGTCACGAGACTATCAGCGCGCTGCTGAGCGGCGAGCGTGATCAAAACAAGCTGGGCCTGCAAGTGCCCATCTCAAGCTGGTCACCGGTGGACGGGTGCACGGTAGTAGGGGGTGCAGCATGAGCGACCTGTTTGAACTTGAGCCGCCTATCGATGAGTTGGCTGAAACAGAGTCTGGCCCCGCTCACCTGCGGGCGCCTGAGCCTGTTAGCCAGCTGGCTAAGCACTTTGCTTTTTCTGTGGATGCGATAAAGCGCGCAGACGAATTCAGCCAGGAGGAAACGCTGTTGATGGGAGGAATCCGTACTCTGTATTGGCTGGCACTGGGTCAAGGCGCCACCGCGCTGGCCCGCGATATTGGTGATTGGTGGTTTGAGAACGCGCAAAAGTACGGAATGGGGGAGATCATTGCATGAGCCTTCGACTGATCTCCGACCTGCAAACCCGTGTGGATAGATGGTTCGACACCATGATGGGCGACGAGGCCCGCCTGCGCAGCTACCAGCGCGACCTGCTGGCAATGCGTCGGCTATCCCCCCGCCCACGCTGCACGGTCTCCCTGACCCTGCGCCAATGTGCCGCAGCCAGAAAGATGGCGGGGCATGCCCGTCGCACCCTGGACTACTTCCGGAACAACATCAAAGAGCTGTCGGGTAGCAATCACCAATGACTAACCAACAAAAAACAGGGCCAGCCGCCGAGGCTGGCCAATTTGGTTTTTCCATCAGCCGCCTGCCGACGCCAAAACGGAACCAGCTACCGCTGTCGAAAAAGACCCTCAAGGCCCGCATCGACGCCCTCGCCAACACCATGCCGGGCACCAAGCTCGAAGCCGCCTTTGTGGGCGCCCCTGGTGAATCCGATCTGGTCTGGGCAGTGCAACTGCTCGATGGCCTCTCCATGCAGTTCACCCAGGTGCTGTTCAAGCAGTACGTGCGCCGCCGCAAAGATGGCACCACCCGCAACTGCCGCAGCGCAAACATCTGGCTGCGGGAACGGGTGAAGTGGGTCCGCTCCCTGGTGATGGCCCTGCCGGTCGATGCCCAGCACCTGCGCGACGACGACGGCCGCAAGCGGGTCGCCCACCAGTTCGCCAACCAGACCGCCGCCATCTGGAAGAACATCGAGCAGAACACCCACGCCGGTGAGCTGGATCTGATGGAAACATGGGAGGTAATCAAACAGCCCGCAGACCAGTGGGGATTCGTCGTCAAGATGCCGGACTTCAAAACCAAAGAGGCGCGGGATAACTGGATCCTGAGCGTGATGGTGCGTCTGCTATCTGCCAAGTGGTGGGAGAGGCGCATCAACCGCTGCTGGGACAGGCTACAAGAGCACATCGCTATCCTGCTGGGCAAGGTGCGTAAGGGCGTCTCCGCCTACGTCTCGAACGCCACCATGAAAGTGGTGCGCGAGCGCAAGCGGGCCATGATGCGCTGGCTAGCCGAGTCGGAAGTGATGAACGGCCAACATGACCTGGTGATCTCGATGAAAGATTGCTGGGAGGCCAGCGTCTCCAACCCGGTCAACCGCCGCAATGAGATGATGACTCGCATGCGGGGGTTCGAGGACTATGCCGAGGAGCAGGGCCATGTGGGGGTCTTCTTCACCTGGACAGCCCCGAGCCGCTTCCACGCCTGGAAGACGGGCCGCAACGGCAAGACCATCGAAAACGACAAGTACCAGGGCGCCACCCCGCGTGACACCTGCGCCTATCTGGGCCAGCTGTGGAGCCGGGCCCGTTCATACCTGAAACGCTGGGGCATGCCTATCTATGGCTTCCGGGTTTGCGAACCGCACCACGATGGCACGCCGCACTGGCACATGCTGCTGTTTATGCGAAAACGCGACCGGAATGGGGTGATCGACACTCTGCAGCGTTATGCCCTGACAGATGATCGGCAGGAGCTGGAGCGCAGCAATCAGGGCACCCCCTTTACTGACTTTACCCCGCGCTTCGACTGGAAAGAGATCGACCCGTCCAAGGGGGATGCCACTGGTTACATCGCGGCATACATCGCCAAAAACATCGATGGCGAGCACGTAGATGGCGATGACGAAGCGGACACCCAGGCTGACCAGGGCGCCCAGCACGCCTGCGCCTGGGCCAGTTGGTGGGGGATCCGTACCTTTCAGCAGATCGGCGGCGCCCCTGTAGGCATCTGGCGCGAGCTGCGCCGTATCAGCAACGCCAAGAAGAACGGCGATCTGGTCGGCCCGCCCAAGCCGCTACTGCAAGACCCACGTTTTGAGGCCGCCCGCTATGCCGCCGATAACGGCATATTCCGCTGCTACCTACACGCTATGGGCGGGGCCCTCTCTACCCGTGCCGATCACCCCATCAAGCTGGCCCACCTCATCGAAGAACAAGCCAACAGCTACGGCGAGGACATCAAGCGCCTGATGGGGCTGCACACCGCTCGCCTGGGTATCAAGACCCGCCTGCAAGGGTGGGAAGTGGTACCAGCAGGCACCTATGAGGCCGCCAAGGCCGCCGGGGGTTGGGGTGTGGGTGTTCAGTCGGGCGACAGCCCGGCTCCTTGGAGCTCTGACAATAACTGTACGCAGCCGGATCCTGAGGCGTTCGCGGATCAGTTGATGGCAGAGCAATGGGGTTTGTCACCCTTCTCTATCGGGCGTTTGCGCTCAGGCGCCAGCGTTCGCGCAGACGGTTTCACCCTCTGGCTTGAGAACGGCCAGGTGCAATCGAGCCGAGCGGTACCAAGCGAGCCGGACTGGGTGCCAGATGGCAAGTCGCCAGCCGAGCCGAACCAACCGGATGAGTACGCGGTACCGGAAGGCGATCAGGACTGGCCGATGCTGGTTGAGCTTTGCGGCAAGGTCTACCAGGCACAGGGCCATACCGGTACCCGCAGCTGGATAGAGATGCTGCCGGAGCCCTATCAGTCAGAGATGTGGCGGGTACTGGAGGGGCTGGATGTGCCGGAGTGGATGCAAGAAGAGAACGACTACAGCGAGGAGTGGGCATGAACATGAACAGCAAACAGACCGTCAGCCGGGAAGAGTACCGCAGCCTGGATAATCGGGTGACCTGCATCCTGCAGCAGCGCTGGCCAGCCAAGGAAATCAGCCAGTGGGTGGGGATGCTCAAGGGCAAACAGCAGTCCGTGGCCTGCGCCATCCTGCGCCGCCGGCACCCTCGTCCAACATCGCTGGCCCTGCCGGCCATCGCCGCCGAGGTACCGAACCCGTTTCAGGCCAGAGCCAACCGCGCCACCGTGCCGGTGCTGACCGCAGATGGCCGATCTGTTGGCCGCCGCCATATCGTGGACGGGCTCACCCCTGTGGCCATCGACCAGAGCGGCACAATCCGGTGCGCCGTCACCGGCCACACCCTCTTTATCGCACCGGGCAGCCCAATCGACCGAGCCAACCCCGGCGCCGCCGCCAAGCTCAACCCAACATACCAGCCAACCCTGCACCAGGTAGTGGCTGATCATCGCCAACATGTAGAAGCCGGGGAGTAACCATGAAGCATATCAACTGGAATCAGGTCAGCGAACTGGGCCTTATCGTTCGCATCAACCGCGAGATTTTGCACCCATTGGGTCTGGCCATGACCAGAAATCCGGAGAACGGGGTATCGGAAATGCTGATGGTGAGTCCAGATGGGATCTGGGAGTACGACCAACAGCTGATGACCAATGCACCAATAGTCAGCGAAGAAGAAGCACGGGCAAAAATTGCAGCGTGGACGAAGGAGCAACAGGCATGAGAGACCCCCGCAAAAATCCGGTGCCGGGTGACGTCATCACCCGATTAGGCACTACCAGGGAAGTGAAGGCCACCAAGCTGAACGATCGCGGCACAGTCACCCATGTGGTGTATGGCCATCCAACAGTTGACCTGCCAGAGACCGAGACCACTATCGCCAGCTGGCGGGCATGGGCCAAGCTGGATGCCATGGTAGTAAGGGAGGGCGCGGCATGCACCACGAACTGAAAATTATGACGGCCTACTTCCATCGGGTATTGGATGGCTCAAAGCCGTTCGAAATCCGCTACAACGACCGAAACTTTCAAGAGGGTGACACCGTCACCCTCAACGAGTGGGACGGCGAACATTACACCAGCCGCAGCGCCAAACGCCGGATCACCGTTGTCACCGACTACGCACAGAAGCCAGGATTTGTGGTGTTCGGGATGAAGCCGGTTCATGAGACTGACGAAGACTCTCTCAAGCGACCATACACTGTCTACTTTATGGCTGGATGGCGAGAGACTAAGACTGGGGGACAGGAATTTTCATGGATGACAAAGGCATACCCAGACAGCGTGAGTGCACCAGAGGTTATGGATGACATGAGGGGTAGTTTGATACCTAGCAGATCAGATTATCCAGTTGTCGTGACGGCCTTCAATGAAGTGAAAAGCTATCCTGCCATGCAGGAGGATGCGACCTGATGAAGGATGCAAAGCAACGCAAGCAGGAACAGAGGGCCAGGCGGGCAGCGCTGGGCATAAAGCGGGTCGAGGTGGCGCTCTCAGAACGGGAGCGCCAGCAGCTGGATCACCTTTGCATTGCCAGGGCAGGGAGCGGAGATCCATATAGTGCAGACGAATTCATCAGCACCCTGATCCGGCGGGACTGGGAACGCTGGCTGGAGCAGGAGGCCAATCTGAGCACCTCCATCTGCCAGCACTGTGGCAACAAACTACCGGTGGGCTGTCGCGGAACCTACAGGGGCGAGTCGGCCTGCTGGCTCACATCAGGAGAAAAAGACATCGCGTTATAACGGAACCAAAGGAGCCTCAAAAAATTGAGGCTCTATTTATTTAAAAAAGCACAATTTCAGATAATGCAGAAAAACGTAACCTACGTTATGCGCTTCAAACTGAACTCCAGTTGATGCGTTTCATCCCAAAATGAACTCTGGTTTATATTTAACGCCCCAAACTGCATTGTGTTATCTACAAAACGGGGTTTATTTGGCATTCACTATCTCAAAACTAGATTTAAGTTTGTCCCGCCAGCGAAATATATTTCACCACAATCGTTAGGATGTCCAACGTTGCGTAATGCATTGAGTAAGCTTTATTTTTCTTAAAAATAAGTGCTATGAGCAAACGAGGGAAACTCGATTTAAAAGCCTGATAGAAATATATTGACCAGAAAGTGGCAGCATGGATACCATGCCGCCACGTCAATCCCTCAAGCAAAAAATCCAGCCATGCTGGAGGGGGTTTTATTACCAAATTACTGGCAGCCTATGTGACCGGCTTGCTCAGTGACTTAACCACCAGGCTACCAGGAGCACCGATAACATCAGCGATAACAGGCCATGGCACCGGCCCGAACGGCGAGCAACCAATCAATCTCATCCTCGCTCAGGGCCATCAATTGATCCCGCTGCGGGCTCTGGTGGTGTCCAATCAGCCAGTCACCAGGGGGAAGCAGGTGAGAGACAGGGATCCCGAGATGGATACAGATAGCGGCAGCGTGCTCAAGATCGAAAAAGGCGCGGGTCTGGTCATCCAGCCAGCGGCCAACAGTAGCCGGCGCCACATCAATGATCTTGCCTGTGGCACTGTTCGTGAGGCCATGCCTTTTCAGCACGGCTTTGGTGGTGCTTTTTGCGCGAACCACATAGGCCCGGGCGGACCGGGCAGGATTTGTTTTTCTTTTCATGGGGCGCCTCCGGCAGGTGCCCGTGCTCGGGGTCATGGTGACTGTCAGATCTGACAGGTGTTTATGCATACATATGAAAAATCTAGTCGGCGATCGTCGAGATATGCAATCCGGTTATAGATAAAATCATCAGGTCTAACCAGTAGTAGGAGGCAGTGTGCAGACGGGGATTCAAACAGAGATTTACAGTTCAATCAGGGATATAGCACGGATAACACCTGATTTGGAAATCGAGGATAGAGAAGGAATGTGCCGTGCTATCGCCACACTATGCGAATTGGGAATTCGCTTAGAAGAACAAGAGAAAAAGCCTGTTAACTGAATAGTGACCGGTCACGCGCCAAGGAAGGCGCTGATTTGGTAGCATACCGCTTCAATCCCAAACGAGAACAATGATATGAAGCGAGTTGTCGCGGTCAGTATGATGTTGCTGACCTCATCGGTAATGGCAATCAGTGATACAGAAAAGGCCGCCGTCATTGAACGCTGTAAAGGTCAGATGAACCAATACGGCGCCACTATGGTGAAAGCCTGTGTGGATCAGGATATGGAGGCATATGAACAGCTACAAGCCAACTATCGGCCACATGAAAAGATCGTCAAGTCTTGCATCAAAACAACAAAACAATTTGGCTGGAATATGGTTAAAGCCTGCTCAGACCAAAATATAGAGGCGCGACAAGCCATAGTAAGTAATCCAGAAAAATACCTGAAGCACGAGAAGATACTGAACTCCTGCGCCAATCGGGTGGGTAAGTTCGGTTGGAACATGGTCAAGGCATGCGCCGATCAGGACATCGAGGCAGAAAAAGCCTTGTCACAATACTAACCACCGCTGGCAAACCCCTAAAAACTAAGGGGCGCTATTGCGCCCCCAGTCCTTCCAGTACCAACTGCCGCCCCTCTGGCGTCAGCGACCCCATCAAGCTGAGCACCAGCTGATTTGTCGTCTTGGCTGAGGGGCTCAGGGTATGAGCAAACGACAGACAGGCCACCCAGGAATGGCCACACTCTGCATCAGTACACTGGCAATAGAGATCTGATACATCATCGCTCAGCCGATTGGTCTTGGTAATGCGGCCCCGCTGGCCACACACTTTGCAATAAACCCGCATCACCCCTCCCGACAAGTCTAAGGTTAAACCAATAGATTGCATCTTACCTCAAAAGGACTGTTTTTTTATACAGCAGAACCTATCGTTTCCCGAAAATCGACCCACAAAGCCCGTGGTAAACCAGCCCCATTGATGGAATCCCGCAGCAGCTCACACAGCGGCAGCACCTCATTGCGGGCGTAGGTGGCATCGTACTTCTCGGGATCCCCCAGGCCTCCGCCGCCATTCGTCGGGATGATGCCGGCCAGCGCCGCCGGAAAGCGGTGGCTAGTCAGTACATCCTGTGCGGTGATCCCTTTGATGGCTGCGAACTCGTCCTTGGTCGCAATGTCCCCCACCGGGATCAGCTTGATGCCATCGGGCTTGCCTTCCGGGATATTGACGAACATGGAACGGAAGTTACCTACCCCCTTACTGTTGGCGATCATCTCCTTCATCTCTTTTTCAGTGTCATCGTCCATGTTCGGGTCGGTGGCATAGAAGATGAACCCCATGTGGGCGCCGTTGAGGAAGTATTTGCGGCGGAACAGGGTGGCGTCCTGGTTGAGCAGGGCCGACTGCAAGCCCCCCAGGTAATCAGGCATGCCATAGACCTGCTGCTCAGGGTCGTACTGGGCAAGCCAGATCACATCCTCCGGCCGGTAAATCAGGTTCTGCTTGCCCAGCTGCAGGTAGACAAAGCAGCCATCCTCGCGCCGGCGCAGATAGACGCTCGAGAGCGGGTGCAGCCCGACCACCTGGCCGAAGGCGTTGCGCAGCTTGAGCAGGCCCGCATCCCCGAACTGCAGGTAGTTGTGAGCAAAGGCGGTGACGGTGCTGCGCTGATTGGTAAAACGGCCCGCCACCATATTGCGCCGCGCCATCAGAATGGCCCCGTGGTGGGCATTGGCCCGCGCCACCTTGGCCAACCCCTTGCGGTCGATGGGCGGCTGGTAATACTCGCCATAGGGGTTGTAGAACACCCCGGTGTAATCGGTCATCCATGCAGTGGGGTCGATGGCCTCCGGCATGCTGAACGCTACCGTTCCGGGCTTGGTTGGAGTGGCCACCTCGGCCGGTTGCTGCTGTTGTTTGGTCATGCGAGGGAACTCTCCTGGGAGTCTTTGAATTGGCACATGAAGAGGAAATTGAACGCCTCCTGCGAGTACTCGTCTTTGAGCTCATCAATGTCCATAAGGTTGCAACCGAGTCGAACGGCATCCTCAATGGTGATGACATAGCGCCACTGCCGATCGGGACAAAGCTGGCCGCCATCGCGCAACGATGATTCACCAGGGAAAGTGATCGAATCTCGGCCTGGGGATAGGTTCTTCCAGTGATCCCCGCTCCAGAAGTTACGCGCCATACCGCGGCGCTCAGAGAGCGTTGAACAGTAGGTCTTGCGCCAACGCTTGTGCATAGCCAGAGCGCCGGCCAAGTGCAGCGCTTTTCCGAAATCAGGAATCCAGAAATACTCATCGACGTATACGTGGCCAGATTTTCCAGCAAAGGTCAGGTCATCAAGAGAAAGAAAATGAATCTCCGCGCCGTTCGACAGGACGATGGGGCAGCCGGTAAGGGTGACGCCGAGGAACCTCTTTGCAATCAAGCTGACATAGGTCCGGTAGACATCGGCCATCTCTGGGGTTTCTGCCAAGAAAATCTGATTGTCGCCAGTCAATACGGCATCTTCAAAAGCCTCTCCGGCGAAGTAATAAGACATGCCGACCTGATGAGCCTTCAAAACGTTGCGGATGGGCGCGAGTGCCGGGTCTAGCTTGGCTTCACGGCAGCGCAGCTGGTAGCCAAACAGGGTGCAGATCCATTCGTGAAAGTGTTCCTCGGTCAACTGACTGATATCGTTCTTCATGCTGCCTTCTTAACTTCGCTGGTTGTCCAGGTGGATTTACGTTTGCGGTTGGTATCGAGCGGCTCATTGGCCACGGCGTGGGCGATGGCAAAAAATACGTCTGCGTGTCCGGTCACATTGTCTCGGGCAGCCCTGAACGTCATCTGGCCGCCGCCGGTGGTGCTGCGCTTGATGGCCAGGAACGCCAGCGGGATATCCCGATCCGAGCTGTCCCACTCGATGCGGTTGGCCTCCACCACATCGATCATCTTGAGTACCAGCCGCGACTTGCTCTCGATGCTGTAGTTGATGGGGTGGCACACCCCTTTGAACACGGGTTTTAACAGGTCATAGACCCCGGCGCCGATGCCGGACACATCGACCCCGAGATACGTGACCCGAAACTTCTTGGCGATCCGCTCGATCTCCTGCGCCTGATATTGGAAGTTGAGCCCGCGCCAGTAGTGCTTTTCCAGCACCCGGAACCGCTCGCCAGCAACGGTGGGCGGGGCCACCACCACCAGGGTGGCATTGTCGCGGGTGCGGCTCGGGTCATAGCCCATCCACACTTCGCGCCGGCCAAACGGGTCGGGGCGCCCGGGCTTGTAGTCCTCCCACCGGGTCGGGTCCACCCCTGCCCGCTCCATATCCTGGAACTTGAACACCGACAGCGCATCGTCGATAAAGCGGCACAGATAGAGGCGATCGAACACCTCCTCCGGGTACTCGTCCTTGAGCTCCTCGATGTCGATGAGGTTGCAACCCAGGCGTATGGCATCCTCGATGGTGATGACATAGCGCCACTGACGGTCTTGGCAGACCCGCCCGCCATCGCGCATCTCATCTTCACCAGGGAAGTCGATGGCCACCCGGCTCGGGCGCTGACCCTTCCAGCGGTCCCCGGTCCAGAACCGGTAGGCCTCGTGCACCTTGCTGGATGGGGTCGAGAAGTAGGTTTTGCGCCAGCGGCTCTGGGTGGCCATGGCGCTGGCCACGTCAGACAACTTCTCGAAGTTGGGGATCCAGAAATACTCGTCGATGTAGACGTTGCCCGAGCGAGACTGGGCGCTGTTGGAGTTGGTAGAGCAGAAGTGCAGCTCAGCCCCGTTCGACAAGACGATGGGGTTACCGGTCAGGGTGACGCCGAGGAAGGTCTGGGCAATCTTGCAGATATAGGAGCGAAACACCTCCGCCTGGGCGCGGGTGGCGGACAGGAAGATCTGGTTGCCACCGGTCAGAATGGCATCTTCCAGCGCCTCGCCGGCGAAGTAGTAGGTCATGCCGATCTGGCGCGACTTCAAAATATTGCGGGTGCGCGGCAAGGCCGGGTCGTTCTTGGCCTCCCGGCAGCGCAGCTGATAGCCAAACAGGGTACCCAGCCACTCGGCAAAGTCATCGGCTGTCAGGTGGCCGACCTCGTTCTTGGCCTTCTTACCGCCCTTGCCCTTGCTGCTGCCACTATCCTGGCCACCTCGGCCACGGCGCGGCCGTTCGGCGGCCGGTTCATCGCCACTATCTCGGCGGGTGGCTAGTGCCTGCTGCCGCTCGGCCCACTTGAGGGCCTTCTCTTTCAGGCTGACATGGTGGTCGACCAGCCTGTCGATCTCGTCCATCTCGGCGCTGGTTTTTTTCTCACGTCCCAACAGGGAGTGCAGGCGCCGGGCAATGGCATCCTCTACCGCTTCATCTGTGAGCAGCTCCCGCCAGCCGAGCTTTTCGGCCCAGTAGTAGACAATACGGCAGGAGTTCAGCCCCAGTTCGTCCTTGATCTCCTGGGGGGTCCATCGCTTAAGGTAGAGTCCCCGCGCAGCATTGCGGATCTCTTCGGGATACGCCACGGCGCCTCCATCGATATGAATGATGGCGCCATCATAGCCAGCCCACTATCCCCACTTATCCCACTGATGTTCTGAGCAATTCGGATATACCGCTGGATCCGAATCCCCCAGAACACAACCGGATGAATACCCCTTCCCGACCCGATAGCCTGAGCCCGTATCAATTGGGAGCAGGCATGAACGAATCAACCTTGAGAACTGGCTGGGTCTGTATCGCCACCGAAGGAAAAGCGGTGGACGGGCGGGATATCTCCCGCGAATGGCTCACCGACATGGCCGAGACCTACGACCCGACCTATTACACCGCAGTCATTTGGCCTGATCACGATCGCTGGTCAAGCTATGGCACGGTGCAAGCACTCAAGACCGAAGAGGTAGACGGCAAGTTCAAGCTGTTCGCCATCCTCTGCCCTAATCGGGATCTCATCTACTGGAACCAGAGCGGCCAGTATCAGTTCTGCTCCATCGAGCCATTCGAGCAATTCGCCGATCTGGGTCGCACCTACCTGATTGGGCTGGGCGTTACCGACCAGCCAGCCAGCACCGGCACCACCTACCTCAAGTTCAGCAAGAGCAGCAAGGGGCAGGCTGTCGGCACCAGCGAACCGCTGGATCTCTCCATGCTCAAGCTGCCAAAGCACGAAAAGCCGGATGGCTTTATGGCCAAGCTTTTCGGCCTGATGGCCAGCCATGGCGAACCAGCCAAACAACCCACGCCCAGCCCCACCGAGGATGAGGAAATGAACAAAGAACAGTTCGAACTGCTGAACGGGACTCTGACCAGTCTTAGTGAACAGTTCGCCAGCATCAGCGCCAAGCTGGATGCCAAACCGGACGCCAAGCCTGATCCGGCTCCTGAAGTGAAAACCGAAGGCGACAAGACCAACGGCACTGACGACCAGTTCAACAAGCTGAACGAGACCATCACCGGTCTGGCAGCCACCGTCGGCGAGCTGAAAGGCCAGATCGACAAGTTCTCCGCTGAAGTGGATGGCCAGCGCCCGAGTCCACTGGGCGGTGACGACACCACCTATCAAATTTGCTAAGGAGCATTCAGTGAGCCAAACCCTGACCGTTCAGGCCGAACAGCGCCTGAGCAAGTACTGCGATGCTCTGGCCAAGGCCTACGGCATCGACATTACCAAGCTGCCCAAACAATTCAGTGTCACTGGTCCGGTAGAAACGACCTTGCGCTCTGCTCTGCTCGCCTCCGTCGAGTTCCTGGGCATGATTACCTGTCTGGACGTAGACCAGATTACTGGGCAAGTGGTGCAAGTGGGCGTGGGCCAGCTCTACACCGGCCGCAAGAAAGGCGGTCGCTTCAAGGGTGAAGTGGGTGTAGATGGAAATAACTACGTTCTGAAAGAAACCGACTCCTGCGCCTCCCTGTCATGGGCCACTCTCTGCACCTGGGCGAACGCAGGCAGCGAGGGCGAGTTCATCCGTTTGGTTGGCGAGTTCGTCAACACGGCATTCGCCCTCGATATGATGCGAGTCGGCTGGAACGGCGTAGAAGCCGCAGAAACCACCGATCCGACCGAGAAACCGCTGGGTGAAGACGTCAACAAGGGTTGGCATCAGATTGCCCGCGAGTGGAAAGGGGGCAGCCAGATCATCAAGGCTGAGGCTGGCAAGAAGATCTACTTCGACCCGGACGGCAAGGGCGATTACAAAACCTTGGATGAGATGGCCTCTGACCTCATCAACAGCACCATCGATCCCCTGTTCCGCCAGGACCCTCGCTTGGTTGTGCTGGTCGGTACCGACCTAGTCTCCGCTTCCCAAGCCAAGCTCTACAGCGAAGCCACCAAGCCGAGCGAGCAGATCGCCGCTCAGCAGCTGGAGAAGACCATCGCCGGTCGCAAGTCCTACATCCCGCCCTTCTTCCCGGGCAAGCGGATGGTGGTCACCACCCTGGACAACCTGCACTGCTACACCCAGCGCGGCACCCGCAAGCGCAAGGCCGACGATAACCAGGACAGCAAGAGCTTCGATAACCAGTACTGGCGTATGGAAGGCTACGCCCTGGGCGAACACAAGGCCTATGGCGGCTTTGAAGAGGCCGACATCGTCATCGGTGCCAAGCCAGAAGAAGTCGGCGGTTAATTCATGAGCTCACCCGGTCAACGTCACAAGCAGCGCGTTCAAGCCATGCAGGGGGCCGAGCAGGCCGCCTGCTCTGGCATGGCCACCGGTGCAGTGGCTGACAGCCTGCACCTGCAACTGGTTGCCCTGGAACAGGACATTGTCCGGCTGCGCAAACTGGCTCGCATCGGTGACCGGGTGAATATGAAACGCGATGAGCTGATGCCCAAGTACCGCCCCTATGTGGAGCGCTATCTGGCTGCTGTCGCTGAGTCGGGCCAGCCCTACCAGAACGAGCTGTTTCAGCGCCTCATCATTTGGGCCTTTGACGTTGGCGATTTCGACGCTGGCATTGCCTGGGCGGAGCTCGCCATTGCCCAGGGGCAGCGCACCCCGAACAACATCAAGCGCGACTGGGCCCACTTCGTGGCCGACACCGTGCTGGAGTGGGCCGAGAAACAAGCCGCCGAAGGCCATGCGGTCGAGCCCTGGTTCTCCCGGGTGTTCGACAAGGTGCGCAATGACTGGCGCCTCAACGAGCGGTTGACCGCCAAATGGTTCAAGGCGGCGGGTTGCCTGCTGCTACGTGACCACGACGGCCAGCCCCGCCCGAGCGCCGTGGGCGACAGCGCCACCCTGGAACAAGCCGATCACTGGCTGGCCCAGGCCGACAAGCTGCACGGCAAGGTGGGCGTCGGCACCTTGCGCCAAAAGATTGCCATGCGCCTGCGGGCGCTGAATCCGGAGCAATAAGACTCTCCGCGCCACCGCACCCCGGCGGGGAGGATAGGCCAGCCGCAAGGCTCGCGCCGAATCCTGTGATCCGTGGCTACAGGGGTGCACCTTTTCTCGCCGCGCCATCGGCGACCCGAGCAACCGGGGCAGTGGTGTTCACATTGGCAAGCATCAACAGGGGTCCAGACATGTTTACAGGCAAGGACATCGACTACAGCACCGCCACTATCCGCAATGACGGGTTCTGGCCGGATGTGGCCGTCGCCGATTTTGAGCGCCGCCGCGCCCTGCCTGCCGATCTGGATACCCAGACCACCGGCGCAGCCCTGCTGGCCGCCGTCTCTGAAATCAACCTGCAGCTGGCGAGCCATCAGGCCACGCTGCTGGGCAAGGGCTACACCACCGCCGCCGAGGTACCCGGGCCCAGCCTGGAAGGCGGCACCAATGCCCTGACCGAGCAGTACCTGGCCGCCGTCTTTGCCCGTGCCAAGTCCGCGCTGCTACCCGAGTTCGCCAGCGTCACCGAGCGGGCGACCGCCAACAACCAGGTAGAGCGTTCGCCAGACCAACGCGCCCAACTGCTGGCAGAGAGTCAGCAGCTGGTACGCAGCATCAAGGGCAAGCGCCGTGCTGGGGTCTCGCTGATATGAGTAACGACATGAACGAGCAACAGGCCCAGGGCTACTTCCTGCATGCGCTCCACGCCGAGCTGTTGCGTGTGTTGCCGGCCAAATCCCACAAGACGCTCGATAGCTGGATGGAGAACGGCACCATCCGGCTGGAGCCCAAGAACATGGGCCCCACCGGAGTGGACGTGGCATGGCTCACCTATCAGGCGGTGTTCACCATCGAGCAGCTGCCGTTTCGCGAACTGGATCCGACCATTGTGCTGGCCGCTGTCGCCTCTTGGGTGCAGGAGAACGACCCATTCCGCGAGAAATTCGCGCTGGACGATCCCGAGTACGCCGTCACCCCGAACGATGAGAAGACAGCCGATCTCGAGATCCAGCTCGCCTTTACCGAGCCGCTTCGCCTTATCGAGCATCCGCAAGGCCGGATCAACTGGGTGGGCAAACGCTGGGAAGTGGGTCCGTATGAAATCTGGGTGGCTGACCATATCGACCTGAACGTGGGTGATACCGGCCATCACCAGATCGGTGACCCGTCATGATCAGCATCACGCTGGATACCCGTCGTGGCAAAGACCAGCTCAACCTGCTGGCCCTGCCGCCCAAGAAGCGCAAGCGCCTGGTATGGCGAGCGGCCAATGAGATGAAGAAGCTGGCAGCCCGTAACGTGCGCCAGCAACAAGACCCCAACGGCCAGCCGTGGGCGCCGCGCAAGCGGGGCAAACGCAAGATGTTGCGTGGCCTGCCCAAGCTGCTGCTGATCCGCGAGCCCCGCCAGGACGTGGCAGAACTGGGCTTCACCAAGGGCACCATGAGCGCCCACGCCGGGGTGATCGCCAATACCCACCAGAAGGGGCACACCTACAAGGTGACGGCAATCAGCCGGCGCCGCATTGCCCCCAGCGATGGCGGCAAGAACAAGCAAGCCAGCAAGGCACAAGCCCGCAAGTTGCGGGAATTGGGGTTCAGGCGCCCTGGCAAACGCAAGCGGGCATACCGCTCGGCCTCGCTGGGCTGGATAACGGGCAACCTCAACTACGCCCAGGCAGGGTTGCTGATCAAGAAGCTCAAGGATGAACCGGTCAAAGAGAGCTGGGAGATCCAGCTGCCAGCCCGCCCGTTCCTGGGCGCCAACACCAAGCAACGCGAACAGGCCTTTGCCCGAGCGCTGCAAAGCATCAACTACGGCTGGGACGTCAACAAGCAAGGCATGAAGGGGAAATAACGCCATGTGGCCTTATGTACAGATCAACAACTTGAACCAGATGCAGGGGCCAGTGACGGAAGTCGAGCGTCACCTGCTGTTCATCGGCAGTGCGCCGACCAACACCAACAAGCTGCTCTCGCTCAATACCCAGTCTGACTTTGACACGCTGCTGGGCGAGGCTGACAGCGAACTGAAAACCAACCTGCTGGCCGCCCGAGACAACGCCGGCCAGAACTGGACGGCCGCCGCCTTCGTGCTACCGACCGACATGGATTGGAAGGATGCCGTTCGCACCGCCCAGAAAACCCAGTCATTCGAGGCAGTCGTGGTGCTGGGGCAGGAGTGGGACGCGCCCAAAATCAACGCCGCCCACGCCCTCAATCAGGAGTTGATCGCCAAGTGGGGTCGCTGGCAAGCCATGCTGCTGGCGGTGCCGGGCATTGTCTCCACCACCGAGGGCGGTCAGGACTGGAGCGAATACGAAGCAGAACTGGCCGCCCTGCAGAATGGCATCGCGGCTGAATCGGTCTCCCTGATCCCGCAGCTGTGGCCAAACCTCATCGGGGCTTACGCCGGCCGCCTGTGCAACCGGGCAGTGAGCATCGCTGATAGCCCTTGCCGGGTGAAAACCGGCGCCGTGGTCGGCCTTGGCGCTACCCCCAAGGACAAGGACGGCACCGAACTGCCGCTGGCCACCCTGCAGACCCTGGAACAAAGCCGCTACTCGGTGCCGATGTGGTACCCGGACTATGACGGTGTCTATTGGGCCGATGGCCGCACCCTGGACGCCGAGGGTGGCGACTACCAGGTGATCGAAAACCTGCGTGTGGCCTACAAGGTCGCCCGCCGGATGCGCCTGCGCGCCATCGCCCGCATCGGTGACCGCTCGTTCAACTCCACCCCGGGCAGCACCGCCGCCGCCGTTATGTTCTTCGGCAAGGACCTGCGTCAGATGGCCAGCGCTACCACCATCAACGGCCAGCCGTTCCCGGGCGACATCGCCTCCCCCAAGGATGGCGACATCACCATCAAGTGGACCGCCAAGAACCTGGTCTCCATCTATGTGGTGGTGCGCACCGTCGATTGTCCGAAGGGGATCACCGTCAACATCATGCTCGATTTGAGCCTCAACAACGGGGAGGGCTAACCCATGACCCGCCGTATTTCAGGCCAGTCCTTCGACACCACCCTGATGGGCACCATGGTGCACATCGAGAAGGCCAGCCTTTCCATCACCGACAACAGCGCCGTGGCGCAAACCCGTGGCATCCCTGATGGATATGTCGATGGGGATGTGGCCGCAGAGCTGGAGTTCGAGGTCGACGCCAAGAACTTCACCCTGCTGGGCGATGCGGCCAAGCGGGCCGGTAGCTGGCGCGGTATGAAGCCGGACGATGTGCTGTTCTACGCCGACACCGGCGACGAGATCATGAAAGTGGAAGCCTTCGGCGTAAAGCTGACGATCTCTGATCTGCTCGATGTCGATCCCAAGGGCGGCAGCAAGGGGGTGCACAAGGTCAAGGGGTTCGTCACCTCCCCCGACTTCGTGCACATCAACGGCGTGCCGTACCTGTCGGATGACGATACCCGTCACCTCAAGGGCTAACGGATGGATCTGATCGACCGCGCCACCCAACACGCCGAGCGGATGCTGGCGGCCCAGTTGGATAACCAGCTTGGCCGCAGCCACTACCAGGGCGAGAGCTTGCACCTTTGCGAAGCGTGCGACGACCCGATCCCGGAGGAACGCCGCCAGCGAGTACCAGGGGTACGCAAGTGTGTGCCCTGCCAGAGCCGCGCAGAGCGTCGCGGCCAATAAGCATCGAGAACGGGATATGAACCCTATGCCAAACAAAGACCCCACCCTCTGGGCCGCCCTGCTGGCTTGGTTGATGGACAACTGGCCCGCAGTTTCCGGGGCGCTGCTGGCGCTGAGCATTTCGTTTATGCGCATCACCTATGACGGCGGCGGCGGGCGCCGCCGCCTGATCGAATCGACCATGTGCGGCCTGATCACCTTGGCCGCAGCCTCCGGTACCACCCTGCTGGGCGTCCCGTATGAGGCATCCCCCTTTATCGGCGGCATGGTGGGGCTACTCGGCATGGACTTTATCCGCGATCGGGCAAAGACGGTTTTCAACAAGAAGGAGGGCTGACATGGCGCTGCGCTGGATTGAAGAGGCTCGCAAGTACTTGGGCCTCAGAGAGATTAAAGGGCCCAAACATGCCCAGGCCATTCTGGACATGTGGAAAGCGATCAAACGGGGCGGCATCAAAGACGATGAAACCCCGTGGTGCGCCGCCTTCGTGGGCGCTTGCCTGGAACGGGTAGGCATCCAATCGACCCGCTTTGAGAGTGCAAAGAGTTACCTGGGCTGGGGCGAAAAACTTGATCGCCCAGTACTTGGCTGCGTGGTGGTGTTCACCCGTGACGGTGGCGGCCATGTGGGATTCGTGGTCGGCAAGTCACCCTCCGGCAACCTGCTGGTGCTGGGTGGCAACCAGGGGGATGAGGTGAACATCCGTGAATTCCCGCTGACCCGCGTCACCGGATACCGCTGGCCACTGAATGAGCCCTTGTCGGTAGGTGATCTGCCTGTCGGTACGCCTGCCCAGTTGTCGATGGGGGAAGCATGAACCCACTCAAGGAGCTGTTCTCCAACGTGTTGCTTGGCTTGGTACTGGTCATGGGTACCGCCCTGTTCCTGGGCGGTCGCATGCTGGATAGCCGTGGCAAGGAACTGGCCTCGGCCACGGAAACCATCGGCACCTTGCAGACGGCCAACGACCAGCAGGCCATCCAGATCGAAACACTGAAACGGGACGAAATCGGGCTGCGCAAGTTGCTGGGTACCCAGAACGCCGCCTTGGCCGAGCTCGACAACCAGAACAGGAAAACCGCCGATGAACTGCAACAAGCCTTGGCCACGCCACCGGCAGGTCGCCCGGACTGCGCTCGCGAGCCTTTGCCTGCTGGCGCTCTGCGCCTGCTCAAGCCAGCCCACCACAGTGGTGAAAACCCAAGTAGTGAAGCGGCTACCACCGCCGGGGCTGGTGCCCCACTGCCCGGAGCCTGACTTTACGGGGACCACCTACGGCGACGCCGTGAGGTTTATCCCAACCCTGCAGACGGCGCTGCGCCGCTGCCAGACCCAACTAAACACCCTGAACGACTGGATAACCCAAGAGGAAACCACCCCATGAGCAAGAAGATCACCCTGACCATCGCCGGTACCGACATCAGCTTTGAACCGACCATGACCGCCTACAACGGCTTCCTCAACGACATGATGCCCGACGACAAGGTGGCGCCAGCTCACAACTACCTCAAGAAGATCGTCTGCACCGAGAGCAAAGAGGCGCTCGATGAGCTGCTCAAGCGTCCCGGTGCCGCGCTGCAGCTGGCGGGCGCGATCAACAAAGAGTTCGCCCCTGATCTGGAAATCACCGTAAAAAACTGACCGCGCGTGCCGAGGCAATCGAGCGCAACCAACTGGAGCAAGTACTGGCACTGAGGCGCCACTACTTGCCCCATGAGGATGACGACCTCGACAGCCTGGCTCGCGCCATTTGGTTAGACAAACACAACCAAGAGTCCAACGCCGCCGCCGTGGCCGAGGGCATTGCCAAAGCATTGAACGGATAACGACTGATGGCCTGGATGGAAAAATTGATGATGCAAGTGGCCTTGGTAGATCAGGTCACCAAGCCCCTGCAGGGCATCAACAGCCAGATCGACAAGGTCAGCAAGGCCGGTCGTCAGGGCTGGAGCAACATGGCCATGGGTGCAACCACCTTGGCCGCCGGCGGCATGGCCATCCAGTCAGCCCTTGGCCCTGCCATCGAGATGGACAGGGCGCTCGGAGAAGTCGCCTCCCTCGATGTGAAAAAGGATGTACTCGGTGCACTGGGACGCGAGGCGCTCGCGCTCTCGGTCAAGTATGGCCAGTCAGCCACAGAGATTGTCCGCTCCTCCTACGATATCCAGTCTGCGATCGCCGGGCTGGAGGGGAACGAGCTGCCCGCCTTTACCCGCGCATCGACCACCTTGGCCAAGGCCACCAAGGCCGACACCGCCACCATCACCAACTACATGGGCACCATGTACGGCATCTTCGAGCAGCAGGCCAAGATGATGGGCAAGGCCAACTGGGTGGAAGATTTGGCAGGCAAAACCGCCACTGCCGTGCAGATGTTCAAGACCACCGGCCAGGGCATGGCTGATGCTTTCGGGGCGATTGGTGCCAACGCCACTGCCGCCGGCATCTCGATGGATGAGCAGTTCGCTGTACTCGGCCAACTGCAAGCCACCATGAGCGGGGGCGAGGCCGGTACCAAGTTCAAGTCGTTCCTTGCTGGTGTCGGTGGCGCTCAGAAGGCGCTCGGCATGCAGTTCACCGACTCGGCAGGCAACATGCTGCCGGTGCTGACCGTGCTGGACAAACTCAAGTTGCGCTATGGCGAGACCCTGAGCGTGGCCGAGGGGGACGAGCTCAAGAAGGCGTTCGGTTCGGATGAAGCTGTGGCCATGATCAAGCTGCTGATGACCAACACCAAGGCCCTCTCCACCAACATCAACGCGCTGGCCAACACCCATGGCATGGGTAAGGCCGAACAGATGGCCGCTTCCATGACAGACCAGTGGCAGCGGGTGGAACAAGGCTGGTTCGCCATCCGTGCCGCCGCCTTTGGCGTGGTGCTGCCCGCCATCAATGCAGTGGTCGGCGCCTTTGCTGATGGCGCCAATGATGTGCTGCGCTGGACTCACCTCTTCCCGAACCTCACCAAGGTGATCAGCTATGCCGCTCTGGCTTTTATCGGTCTGGGAGTGGTTACCGGCGCTTGGTTGCTGCTCGTCGGAATGGCTCAGTTGGCCGTCGTGGGTCTGGGTATCGTATTCGGGGCTCTAGCGTGGCCCATTCTGGCAGTAGTCGCTGCCATTGCAGCTCTTGTGATGTGGTGGGAACCCATCAAAGCATTTTTCAGCGGCCTCATCTCTGCCATGGCCCCAGCTATATCAACCGTATTCGAGCCTTGGGCCGCCATTTTGCCGGTGATCTGGGATGGCGTATCCAGTCTGATCGGCATCATCGCCCAGTGGCTTGGAACAACCAATGAAGCCTCAGGCGCCTTCACCAACATGATCGCACTCGGGGAGGCAGCTGGAACCATTCTAGGAACAGTCTTCAAGCTGTTGCTATCGCCTATCTGGGCCGTGGGTAAAGCCATCCAATGGGTACTGGAAAAACTCAATGTATTGCCAGGGGTTGACCTGGATATCAGCTCTGCAATGCCTGACCTCAACCTGCCGAACCCCGAGAACATCAATGCCCCGCTCGCCCGTTATCGCCAGGGAGGCCAGAGCAGCATCCCATCCGGTGGCATTGGCCAGCAGCTGATCCAGGCCAATGCGGCCGCGACGACCGCCAACCAGAAGCCGACCAAGGCCATTCACATCGGCGAAGTGCACATGACCAGCCAGAACCCGATGACGCCGGAGCAGATGGCCGAGAACGCTTGGTTGGAGACGCCGTGATGAGCGATCCCAAATACATCGACATCCTGGTCATAGACGGTGCATGGCAGCTCGATGCCGGCGGCCAGCCGCGCATGACGCAAGACCGCCACAGCATCGGCCAGGACATCAAGCACCGCATCATGGAGTCCGGGCTGGCCCGCAAGCTCATCGGCGAGCGCAGCCCTACCCTGCGCGCCGACGTGATGACCGAGATTGAGCTGCTGGTCGAGAACGACGAGCGCCTGATCCCGGGCACCATCGTTATCAGCGAAGAGGCACCAGACCGGATCCTGGTCACCGCCCGCACCTATGAATTTGGCGATCTGGAGGTAACCCTGTGAACCTGCGCCCAACCGTGGATTTTGTGGCCCTGCTGGCGAAAAGCGGGGTACCGACAACCGAGCAGGCCATGGAGGTCGAGCTCAAGAAGGAGGTTGAGGCCGCCGGCTCCCTCATCACCAACGACAGCGATGTTTCACCGTTCTGGCGTCTGGTGCGCGGCGTGGTCATCACCCCGGCGCTGTGGCTGATCCGCACCCTGCTGGCGGGCCATGTGCTGCCAGCCAGCTTTGCCGCCACCGCCAATGATGCCTATCTCGACCTCAAGGCGTGGGATGTGGACCTCACCCGCAAGGCCGCCCAGAAGACCCGGGGCCTGGTCAACTTCATCAAGGTCAACCCGAGCGAGGCCGTCACCATCCCGGCCGATGTCTGGATCACCACCGAGCGCATCAACGGCACCATCTACCGTCTGAAACCGCTGCAAGAGGTGGTGAGCCCCGCCAGTGAAGCTGTGGCCAAGGTAGTCTGTGAGGCTGAGTTCGCCGGCGGCGCTTGGAATCTGGCCCCAGGCTATTACAACCTGCTGAGCAAACCAGTGACCGGCATCCTGTCAGCTCGCAACGCTGACCGGGATTGGATCACCACCCAGGGTGCCGATGCCGAGAGCAATGACGCCCTTGGCCTGCGCATTCAGAACCAGTTCTCGGCGGTGGGTCGCTATCACATCGACGCCATCTATCGCTCCATGCTCGCCAGCGTGGCAGGGATCCGCGCCGACCACATCTTCTTCGAGCACGACGCACCGCGGGGCCCGGGTACCGCCAATGCATTCATCCTGCTGGAAGTGGGTACCACCCCCGCCAGCTTGATCGAAAAGCTCAACGACTATGTGACCACCCAGGGCAACCACGGCCACGGCGATGACCTGCAGGTGATGGCCATGCCAGAAACCGAGCACTCGCTGCACCTGGAGCTGTGGCCGGCCGAGAACATGACCGCCGAACAGCGGCTGACGCTCAAACGTGAGGTGGAGCTGATGGTGAAGGCGGCCTTTCGTCAGTCAGCGGACTATCCCTCCGTGACCCGGGCATGGCCGCAGTCTCGCTTTTCACTGAGCCAGCTTGGCCGCGAGCTTCATCAGGCATTCACCGAGATAAAGAGCCTGCATTTCACCGAGCAGGATATCGTCTCTGGCCTCGCCATCCCGCGCCTGAGTGCGCTGGAGGTGTTCCTCCATGACTAAGACCACCGAACTCAACCACCAGGACAAGGCCCCGCAGTTGCCAGACAGCACGGCCCCCTGGTGGGAAGACGGCAAGACCATCGCCGAGGGAGTGCAAGAGCCAGCATTCCTGGCCAAAGGCATCATGGCCTTCTGGCGCCGCCTGCGCGGCTGGCTGCTGCAACCGCTGACCCAGCAAGACCCTATGACCTGCTCGGAGGCCATGCTGGCGCTGATCGCCTGGGAGCGGGACATCACCCGCTTCAAGGGGGAGCCGCTTGACCTGTTCCGCAAGCGGGTGAAGTACGCCTTCATCAACGCCCAGGACTCCGGCGAAGTGGCCGGTTTCAAGCGCATCTTTGAGCGCCTGGGCATCGGCTGGTGTGAGCTGCATGAACGCCAGGAAGGCGCCCCCTGGGACGTCATCACCATCGAGGTGGCCGACAGCACCCTCGCTGACAACCAGCGACTCGTCGAGACCCTCATCCAGCACTACGGCCGCACCTGTCGTCGTTACCGTTTTCAGGTCGTCTATCCGGTGGCAGGTGTACTGCGCCCGGGCGAGTTCTCGATGAACCAGCAGGTGTTCGCCGCCACCCTCATTCCCTACAAGGCCAAAGGCCAGGTAAGCCAAGGACAAATTCACATGATCCAGCACGTCTATGGAGCCAAGCTCCAGCATAAGGAGAGCCTATGAGCCAAGTCATCACTAACGCATTTGAAACCTACTGGCAGGGTTGCTTAACCGACCAGTCTCCCGTCGTGCTCGATGAAGTGGTGCTGGCAGATATTCCCGATCTCGACATCACCGTCCCTATCAACCCTGACACCGGCTTGCCGGCGCCGGGATATATCGTTCATCGACACCCGGTCGATCAACGTGGCCGGGTCAACAACAACGCCGTGGCCTACACCATCGTGATGGACACCACAGTGGGGGACTTCTCGTTTAATGCCATGTACCTCATCAACAAGGCGACGGGCATCGTCGGCATGATTGTTTTCAAGGGCCGGGAGGAAAAAGTAAAAACCGACGCCTCGACCAACACCACGGGTAACTCCATGGTCAAGTCGATGCTGATGGAATACGACCGCGCGGCAGACGCCACCATGACGAACGTGGCTGCCGGGACGTGGCAGATTGACTATTCGGCGCGGCTCAATGGCATGGAAGAGGAGCAGCGCCAGCATGCCCTGCAGCTTTTCGGCCATCACAGCTTCATTGACGATGGGTTCCAACTGATCGAGCAATCCGGCATCTACAAGGTGATGCCAGGCAAGGCCATTGTGGGCGGACTCTATCTTCACCTGGAAAAGGCGCAGACCGTTTACCCGGGGGCAAAGCCGGTCGGTGTCTGGGTGGATGCATTCCGTGCCGGCACATTACTGAGTGCCTGGGAGAACCGTTTCTCTCTCGTCACCAGTGTCAGCGATCTGAATGACTATCAGGACCAGTCGGGGTATCTGCACTCTGTTGCCAAGATTGCCACCATCGGGGCTGACGGTCGCATCACAGATCACCGCCGCAAGGAAACACACAGCCACCAATGGGCAGACATGCGAGAGGTGCCGGATGATATCGGGAAGCTCAAAGAGCAGCTCAATGAAAACACCGGAGCAGAGCAGGTCAGAACATCCACCGGTAAGACCGTGGAAGACATGCTGCTCAAAGGTGGGCTGCCTTTTGGCAATGACGGGGTCAAATATGCGCTGAGCGCGGCCGCTTTCCGGCGAGATAAAGCCGTTGCAGGTGACTGGTTCGTCATCAGCGACACCGCGCACATTCCGGTCAACAGCCGGGGCATCGAGGGCGGCGTCAACCCGAAGATAAAGTACGTGGGGAAGAGGATTGGCGCCCTGATCCTGTCACCTGATGAAACCCTGGCGATGGACGGTGTCAGTGTCGGAGGCTCAGTCGGTTCTGACTTTGCCGTGATGTCCATGGGGGCACCGTGCTCGTTCAGCGTGGATCTGGCCACGGGCGAGTTTGACTTTGACACCCACTACTTCGACAAACTTCGCTTTAAATTGGTCATCAGCGCCCAGGGCGTCGTCACACTGACGCATCCTGGAATGCGCTTGATGCGGGAGGCGATTGTGCGCTATGTCGCCCCCAGTTCAACGGACAAGAACCTGCAGATCCATTACCAACAGACCCCTAACCCGGGCCTGACCTCCCTGTTTTTGCTGGGTGATGTGGAGGGTACCATTTCATACAACGGCACAGAGTGGGTTGTAGGAAGTTCGGATCAGTGGGACACCCGTGATTTGAAATTCACCTGGGATGAAGAGAATGGCGCGCTCCTGGTGGAGCATCAGCTGCTGGTCGGCAGCCCGACCTTGACGGTCACAATGCTCGATCTCGGAGCGAACGTGTATACCGCCGCCTCGCAAGCTGGCTCCAACAGCTTCAAGGTGAAATTCAGAAAGCACGATGGCTCCATCCCCTCTCTCTCCACTGCCTTGGGCTTCTATTTCTATCGAGGTGAGTCCGGGATCCGCAAACAGCCAAAAGGAAAACTCCTGGTCCATCTGGGGCAAGTGCAGGTGAACTGCGACCACTTCAGCCACCCTCAGGGGAATGTGTGGTCACTCGGTCTGATGGAAAACTGATCTGATGGCATGGAGTGGCACTGATATCACGGCCATGAGCCTGCTCAAGGTGGAGCAGGAGAGCGGTCATGCGCTGGCGGTGACGCCGTTTCAGCATACCGTGGGACAGACACAAGGCGGGAAATGTACGTTGGCTGCTCCCAACGCCATCAAAGCCATGGCCGCCAAGCTGCAAGACGGGGCAGATACCCATCTTCCTGTCGGTCAGCTCCATGCGGTGGTCTGGCTGGTTACCGGTACCAGCGAGCAGGAACTAGCCACCAAGCTGGCGCAGGTATGCGCCGTGCTGCCGCTGCCGGAGTGGTGCGCCACACTGCGCCGCCTGACGGCCAACAACGACACCATGGCCCAGCCAACGGCGGCCATGGTGCCGCGCTGGAAAGCCGACGAGCCGCTGATCTGGGATCCGCTGCGCAGCCGCTTGGTGCTGACGGCAGCCAACAATGCCTTGCAGGAGAGCGAGGGGAACTCGCCGGCACCGGTGGCCACCCGCGCCAAGCTGGCTGCTCTTACCGCCAAGCGCGCCGCCAGGGTTGCCGAACTGGATGAGGCATTGGCCAACAAGCCCAGCCTTGCCGGAATGCTGTGGAGCTGGCACGGCTATGGCGATCCAGCCAGCCTCGCCGCGCAGCTGCTCGACAGTGGCCACCCTGACCACAGTCACAGCATGACCGTTGGCGCCCTGCTGCTCTCCCCTTCCCCCCTCACCTTCTGGCAGGAGTTAACCCAATGAGTAGAACGGCCATGCTCACCCTGGACGGTGAGCCCATTGTGATGAAGTCGATGCGGATCTCCGCATCGATGCAGTTTCAGGACAAAGACAGCAGCGGCCAGACCAGCAGCACCAGTAGCTCGGAGCAAGGCGAGAAGGCCAAGGAGCTGGATGTGTCAGGGCTGGTACCGTTCAACGATGACCAGACCCTGAGCCGTCTGTTTGAGTTGGCTGATGCCAAGGGTGAAGGCGGCAAGCGCCATGTCTACCGGGTCGGGTCGCTGCTCGCCAAGTCGGTGAAGGTGCGCCAGGCCAAGTTTGCCGGCCGCATCACCGCCAGCGAACAGGAAGGCCTGCTGGCGTGGCAGGTGCAGTTCACCCTGCGCGAGCACAACTCGGTACCGGAGAAGCGCGAGCAGCGCCTCCCCAAGGCTGCTGCCACCGTGGGGCAAGGCACCGCCAATGCCACGCCGGCGAAAACAGACAGCAGCGCAGCAGCGTCTGAGCAGGAGCAGCTCAGTTCCTGGGAGAAAGTGATGAAGGGGCTGGATGACAAGCTGGGAGACGTAATGGCGTGAAACTATCGACCAATCTGACCTTAGGGGGTAAACCGGCCCACCTGGTTGACCATGACATCGTGCTCGACCTCTCTGCCGGTGGCCGTGCCTCCCTGACCATCGACGGGACTGCGACCAAGGGGCAGACCCTGACTCTGGATACCGGCTACAACGGTGAACTGCGCCGCTGGTTCACCGGTTATGTCTATGACGTACAACCCGCCGCCAACGGTGCCAGCAAGCTGCTATGCCGTGAGCTGGCCGGGATCCTGGGCAGCAAGTTCCCTGTCAGTATCCAGCATGCCACCCTGCGCAGCCTGCTGGCCTGGCTGACTGACCAGACCCAGCTCACCTTCTTGCTGCCAGACGGGGCAGACTACACCGACACCCCGATACCCAACTTCACCAGCGCCGGCACCGGCTATCAGCTGCTCGATAATGCGGGCCGCGCCTTCTTGGTACCGGACTTCATCTGGCATCAACAACCAGATGGCGCCATCTTCGTGGGCAGTCATGCCCATAGCCGCTGGGCAGATAAGGCGGTGGAGCTGGACTCGGCCTTCTCGGCCCGCCAAGCGGGTAACACCATCACCCTGGCCCCGATCCCGGCCATGCGCCCGGGGGCCATCGTCAACGGCAAGCGGGTGGAGCGGGTACGGCTCAAGGGTGACGAAATGACCCTGACCACGGCCACACCAGGTAAACCGGTGAAGTCGCCGGAGCGGCGCAAGATGGAGGGGGAATTCCCAGAGCTAGCCGACAAGATGCACCTGCCCAAGTTCGGCAGGGTCGAGGCCATCAGCGACCAGGCCGCCGCCGGTCAGCTCAATGACCCATTCCGTCCTCGCTATGCGGTCGATGTCCAGCTGTTCAATGAGGATGGCGAGCCAGATGAAGGGACACCGCTCTATCGGGCTGTGCCGCTGCCGGTCATGCTTGGCGGGCCAGAGCAGGGGCTGATGCAGTTCCCCATCGAGGGGACTATAGTCGAGCTGGGGTTTGCCTTTGGTCGAGCAGACCGGCCGTTCATCCGCACCATCCTGGGCACTGGCTGGCCTCTGCCGGATATCGCCCCGGGCGAGCAGTTGCAGCAGCAACGGGCCGAGGTGTTCAGCCGTACCGATACCGTGGGCAACCAGTCACGCCATACTGACCGCCGCCAGCACGACAAAGCCATGCAAATGATCCGCGAGGCGGACGAGTACCTGGGCGAGTTCGGCCAGCACCGGATGAGCGTCTTGGCCAGTAGCGTGGAAGATATCGGGGGCATGAAGCGCATCGAGGCGCTCGGGGATGTCGAGCTGCTAACCGCCGAAGACATGATCCTGGGCAGCGCCGGTAACATGAGCCAGACAGCGGGCGGTAACCTGGATGAAGATATCGCCCTGGTTCGCCGGGCGCTGGCCGGCGAACTGCAGCACTTCGCGTCACCTAAGTCGTGGATGGGTAGCGATGGGGTGAACATCTTCCGCCTGCTCAACCAGCTGATGAGCGTGGTGGAGCAGTTGGCCGCCACCGCAGCCAGCCATAACCACGGCGGCCCACCGCCAACCAATGCAGATACCTTCGCCGGCCAGAGCCAGCAGGCCGGCCAACTGGCAAGCACCCTCTCCCCCATCATCGAGTAACCCACCAAGCGAAGAAGGCCCCACACCGTGGGGCCTTCTTCTATCTGCCTGACAGCGCCTGAGCATGGCCAGGGAATGGCGCCGCATGAAGAGGCACCATCGGGCAGGGCTGCATCATACGTGAAGCCTGAGCACGCACACAGCCTCCGAGCACATGGCGGCGACGCCCACCGCCGCGTCTGCGCCACGGAAACCGCGCTCTTCCGCTCCCGCCTGCGCGGCGCCTCAATAAAATTTTTTGCAAAAGTGGATTACCGCAAAACCATAGGCCCAGCCCGCGTCAGATAAAGGATCTGCGGCCCATTGAGGATCTGAAAGGATCGAAAGAAATTGCAGGGTTTTACAGTTCGGCGGGGCTCTGGATAACGAAAGTGAAAACGTAACTCGTTGAATGTATTGAGGTGGTCGTGCTTTCCGTGAGGATTTGAATGATTGGGAAGGATCCGGTTTGCCGCGAGGGAACAGCTAGAAGGCGTTTTGTTTCAGCCGGTTAGGTCCAATGAGGGCCGACTTGATAACTGAAATTTTGAAAGGGAGCTGCAGCCTGGGTGCGCTGGCTGGCCTGCCCCACGGAAAATAGGTTTTCTGTGAAATGTGTCCGGTCACACAAGATGGGAACCACAACCAGGCGGACTCTGGCACGAGCCAATCACCAAAACATTAATGTACTCTTTATGTACTCTCGGCCATTTTCAGGGGCCAGAAAAACTTAAGGCCACCCGCTTGGGTGGCCTTAAGTCATTGAATTAGTTGATGGTGCCCGGGGTCGGACTCGAACCGACACGATTATTCATCGGCGGATTTTGAATCCGCTGCGTCTACCGATTTCGCCACCCGGGCAACTGCGAGGGATTATACGAATGGCGCGATGCCATGCAAGGTGTTTTTCGCGTGCGCACACTCGTTTGCTCATTTATTCAACGCCTTGCCGATGCGGGGTCAGTTACATAGAATGCCCGCATCATATTAATGGAATAAGAACGATGGCCAAGCGTAAACCAGTCCAACCCACATCCACCTCTCCCACCGCCCCCCACTACCCTTCGGCGGGCCTGTTGCGCCGACTCGGCGCCCTGCTCTATGACTATCTGGTAGTCATCTCCTTGCTGATCATCGCCGGCTTCATCGGTATGGGGGTGGCACACTTGCTGCTGGCAACCGGCGCCGCCACTCTTCCCGAAGGCAAAGATGCCTCCTGGCTGCTGACCAGCCCGATTTACAGTGCCTGGCTCGCCTTCATCATCTGTGGTTTTTACACCTGGTTCTGGACCCGTGCCGGTCAGACCATAGGCATGCGCGCCTGGCGCCTGCGCATCCAAAATGCAGATGGCAGCAACATCCGCATCACTCAGGCCCTGATCCGGCTGGCGACGGCGGCCTTCGGCCTCGGCAACCTGATGTGCCTGTTCAACCGCAAGGCACCGCGCGCCTTTCAGGACATCTGGTCCGAATGTGAAGTCGTGGTGCTCGGCAAACAGGAAAATCTGGAGATGCTGAACAAGTAATTGCAGGTCAATGCAGCAACGAAAAAGGGCACCAACAGGTGCCCTTTTTGCTGTCCAACGTACGGCGCTACTGCTTGCGACTGAGGATATAGAAAGAGATACCGCCAAACAGCAGGCTGGGGGCGATGGCGGCAAGGATGGGCGGCACCGCGTACACCAGGCTGATGGGGCCGAACACCCGATCGCTCACATAGACGGCAAAGCCGGTCATGATCCCCATCAGCATCCGCGCGCCCATGCTCACCGAACGCAGCGGGCCGAAGATGAAGGAGGAGGCCAGCAGTATCATGGCCACCACGGAGAGCGGCGACAGCAGCTTGCGCCACATCTCCAGCTTGTACCGCCCGGCATCCTGCTTGTTGGCATCCAGATAGCCGATGTAGTCGAGCAGCCCGGCCACCGGCAGGTTTTCAGGATCGATACTCACCACCCCCAGCTGCTTGGGGGTGAGCTCAGAGGTCCACTCCATCTGGGCCTGCGTCTCGCTCTGGATCTGCTTGGGATCGTCGAAGCGGGTCACCTGCACCTGCTTGAGCAGCCAGTGGTGCTGTTCAAACACCCCCTCCTGCGCCTGGAGGATATCGATCAGTTTGCGCTCCGGGGTGAAGCGATAGAGGGTGATGCCGGTCAGGGCGCCGTCGTTGCGCACCCCGTTGATGTTGACGAAGTTGTTGCCATCGCGCGCCCAGACCCCGTAAGCCGAGACCGTCAGCCGTCCTTCCGACAGGGCCCCCGCCTTGACGTCATCCGCCATCCGCTTGGCGATGGGCGCCACATACTCACCCATCAGGCCCACCAGTATCATCAAGGGGATGGCCGTCTTGAGCGCTGCCATGACGATGCTGATCTTGGAGCGACCCGCCGCCTGCATTACCACCAGCTCCGAGCTGGTCGCCAGCTGGCCCAGCCCTATGAGCCCGCCCAGCAGGGCTGCCAGCGGGAAGAACTGAACCGCCTCCTTGGGCATGGAGAGCAGGACGTAATAGAGCGCATTGATCATGTCGTAGTTGCCTTCCCCCACGGACCTGAGCTGCTCAACATACTTGATGAGCGCAGCCAGCCCGACCAGGGTCAGTTCGCACAACAGGACCGACATGAAAATAACCCGGCCGATATATCTATCGAGAATGCCAAACATCAGCAGAAACTCCCCGGTTGCAGCATCATGCTGATTTTTTCCTCAAATACAGACGTATAGAGAGGAAGCGACATCAAAATGATCCGGTCGCCATGTCTATCGAGAATGCCAAACATCAGTAGAGACTCCCAGATGGCAACATCATGCCGATTTTCTCTTGAAATAGAGGGTCTTGATCCCGTTCCACCAGCTGGTGCCCTGCAGGTTGAGCGGCAGACCGATCAACAGCAGATAGGCCAGCGGCACCAGAAACATCCCCGGCCAGTGGGGCAGGCGTCCGCTGTCGATGGCCGAGCGCGCCGCGCTGAGCAACAGGAAGTAGGAAAGATAGAGCAAGATGGCCGGCAGCAGCTTGGCATAACGTCCCTGGCGGGGGTTGACCCTGGCCAGCGGCACCACCAGGAAAGTGAGCACCAGTATGGAGAGCGGCAACGACAGGCGCCACTGCAACTCGGCCATCATGCCGTTGTCCTTCGTTCCCAGCAGCTCCAGAGTCGGCTTGGCGGCCGCCTTGCGGCTGGAGCGCTCCATCTCCTGCTGGCGGATCACCAGGCTGTACTCGTCAAATTCAGAGATCTGGAACTGCTTGCTGCTGAAGTGGCCCTCGTAACGGGAGCCATCCTTCAGGGTCAGCCACTGCAGGCCGTTCTCATCGACCGTCACCACCCCATCCGTCGCCACCACCACTGAGGGCGGCTTGCCCTCCTGGGAGCGTTGCAGCACGAAGATCTTCTGCAGCCGGGAGCCCTTGTCGTTCAGCTCCTGGATGTAGGCAACGAGGCGCCCCTTGTCGAGCTCCATGAAACGGCCGGCCTGCATAAAGGAGATACCCGGATCGGCCTTGAACTCGTCGATCACCTGATACTCGCGCTCCTTGGCCTGCGGGGCGATCCAGCCGGTATTGAAGGCGGCGACGGCCGCGGTCAGCAAGGCCAGCACCATGGCGCTGCGCATCACGAAGCGGTGGCTGAAGCCCACCGCATGCATCACAGTCATCTCACTTTCGGCATACAGGCGACCGTGAGCAAACAAGATGGCTAAAAACAGGCTGATAGGCAGCATCAACAGCGCCATATTGGGCAGGTTGAGCAGCAACAGGGTGGAAACCAGACGCGTCGGCACCTCGCCATCGGCGGCATCACCGATGATCTGGATAAATTGTTGGCTGACAAAGATAAGCAGCAGCACGAACAACACTGCCAGCTGGGTTTTCAGGGTTTCCCTGAATAAATATCGGAAAACGATCACAGTCATTCCCAAGTAAACTTGTGTTTTTAGTCGAATGCCTGAAAAATAGGGCCGTATATTGGATTTTTACCAGTTTGAACTGCGGAGCCTATGGCTGTTCGCTCCGCCTCTGATACCCCAACAAGCACCGCATTATTCAATAAAAGGTGCCTTTTGTCTTTAGGATGTAGGAGATTCCATGGAGTTCAGTGTAAAGAGTGGCAGTCCTGAGAAGCAACGCAGTGCCTGCGTCGTGGTCGGCGTATTCGAGCCGCGTCGCCTCTCTCCGGTTGCCGAACAACTGGACAAGATCAGCGATGGCTATATCAGTTCGCTGCTGCGCCGTGGCGACCTGGAAGGGAAACCAGGTCAGATGCTGTTGCTGCATCAAGTACCGGGCGTGCTCAGCGAGCGCGTATTGCTGGTCGGTTGCGGCAAGGAGCGGGAACTCGACGAACGCCAGTACAAGCAGATCATCAACAAGACCATCACCACCCTCAACGAGACGGGTTCCATGGAAGCGGTCTGCTTCCTGACCGAACTGCACGTCAAGGGTCGGGATACCTATTGGAAGGTGCGCCAGGCGGTGGAAACCACCAAGGCGGGCCTCTACAGCTTCGATCAGTTCAAGACCAACAAAGCCGAGCCGCGCCGTCCGCTGCGCAAGCTGGTGTTCAACGTGCCGACGCGTCGGGAACTGACCATTGGTGAGAAAGCCATCTCCCACGGTCTGGCCGTGGCGAAAGGGGTGCGGGTCTGTCGCGACGTGGCCAACATGCCGCCCAACGTCTGCAACCCGGCCTATCTGGCCTCCCAGGCTCGTCGTCTGGCCGATGCCTTCGACAACATCACCACCAAGGTGATCGGTGAGCAGGAGATGGCCGAGCTCAGCATGAACTCCTATCTGGCGGTGGCCCGCGGCTCCGAGAATGAAGCCATGATGGCCATCATCGAATACAAGGGCAACGCCGATGCCAAGCCCATAGTGCTGGTCGGCAAGGGTCTGACCTTCGACTCCGGCGGCATCTCCATCAAGCCGGCCGAAGGCATGGACGAGATGAAGTACGACATGGGTGGCGCCGCCTCCGTGCTCGGCACCATGCACGCCCTTGCCCAGTTGCAGCTGCCCATCAACGTCATAGGCGTGCTGGCCGGTTGCGAGAACATGCCGGGTGGCAACGCCTATCGCCCGGGTGACATCCTCACCTCCATGTCCGGCCAGACCATCGAAGTGCTGAACACGGATGCGGAAGGCCGCCTGGTGCTGTGCGATGCCCTCACCTACGTGGATCGCTATGATCCCGAGACCGTCATCGACGTGGCGACCCTGACCGGTGCCTGCATCATAGCGCTGGGCCACCACACCACGGGGCTGCTGGCCAACCACAACCCGCTGGCCCACGAGCTGCTCAACGCCTCCGAACAGGCCGGCGATCGCGCCTGGCGCCTGCCGCTGTTCGACGAGTATCAGGAACAGCTGGAGAGCCCGTTCGCCGACATGACTAACTTGGGGGGCCGTCCAGCCGGTACCATTACCGCTGCCGCCTTCCTGTCACGCTTCACCAAGAAGTACAACTGGGCCCACCTGGATATCGCCGGGACCGCTTGGAAGAGTGGCAAGGATAAAGGCTCCACCGGTCGTCCGGTGCCCCTGCTGACCCAGTTCCTGCTCAACCGGGCCGGCGTGGATATCGAAGAGAAGGAGTAACTCCCCTGCCCCTTCCGGTGAATGCACCGGAAGCGCGGGAGTTGCCCAGTACCACAAGGAAGAGGCCCGCCTCTTCCTTGTTTCATTGAGTGCTGGCAGGAAAACCCCCCTGCCGACCCTCACTGGCGGTCAATAGTCCGTCACCGCAAACGGGATCAACCTGATGAGCCAAGTGACCTTTTACCTGATGAGCGAGCCGGATGACGCGCAGGCCACCGCCGTCGAGCGGCTCGCCTGCCAGCTCGTAGCCGATGGCTGGAGTGCGGGCCATCTCTACCTGCTGTGCGATGACGAGGCCCAGGCCATGCGCCTGGACGAGCTGTTGTGGCAATTGCCACCTGAGCGTTTCGTGCCGCACCAGCTGCAGGGCGAGAGCGGTCAGGCGCCGGTGGAGATAGGCCATCAGCCGCCGAAGCGGCGCTATGCCCGCCTCATCAATCTGGCCAGACAGACACCTTTGTTTGCAGGACACTTCGCTCAAGTGGTAGATTTTGTCCCCACTGACGAAACGCAAAAGCAGCAAGCCCGCGAGCGCTACAAGCACTATCGCCAGGCAGGCCATGCCCTCGAGATGAGGGATCAGCCCGTCCTTGCCGCACCGGATCCGGCGCAGCCCTGACTGCACCACCCTCGATCCACGACGAATCAACACCAGACTCCATCCATCCAGAATACGGCGAGACCATGGAAAAGACTTTTAATCACAACGCCATCGAACAGGCGCTCTATCAGCACTGGGAAGCCCAGGGTTACTTCAAGCCCCACGGCGACACCAGCAAAGACTCCTTCTGCATCATGATCCCGCCGCCGAACGTCACCGGCAGCCTGCACATGGGTCACGCCTTCCAGCAAACCCTGATGGATACCCTGATCCGCTACAACCGCATGCAGGGCAAGAACACCCTGTGGCAGGCGGGCACAGACCACGCCGGTATCGCCACCCAGATGGTGGTGGAGCGCAAGATCGCCGCCGAAGAGGGCAAGACCCGTCACGACTACGGCCGTGATGCCTTCATCGACAAGATCTGGCAGTGGAAGGAAGAGTCCGGCGGCACCATCACCCGTCAGATGCGTCGTCTGGGCGACTCGGTGGACTGGGAGCGCGAGCGCTTCACCATGGATGAGGGTCTCTCGAGCGCCGTGCAGGAAGTGTTCGTCCGTCTCTACGAAGATGGCCTGATGTACCGCGGCAAGCGTCTGGTGAACTGGGATCCCAAGCTCAACACCGCCATCTCCGATCTGGAAGTGGAAAACCGCGAGATCAAGGGCCACATGTGGCACCTTCGCTACCCGCTGGCCAACGGAGCCAAGACCGCTGAAGGTCAGGATCACCTGATCGTCGCCACCACTCGTCCGGAAACCATGCTGGGCGATACCGCCGTGGCAGTGAACCCGGAAGATCCCCGTTACAAGGCGCTGATCGGCCAGCATATCATGCTGCCGCTGGTGAACCGTCTGATCCCCATAGTCGCCGACGAGCACGCCGACATGGAGAAGGGCACCGGTTGCGTGAAGATTACCCCGGCCCACGACTTCAACGATAACGAAGTGGGCAAGCGCCACAACCTGCCGATGATCAACATCTTCACCCTGGACGCCCACGTGCGCGCCGAGGCCGAAGTGGTCGACACCAACGGCAACCCCAGCACAGCCTACGACGCCGCCCTGCCGAGCGAGTTCGCCGGTATGGAGCGCTTCGCCGCCCGCAAGGCCATCGTGGCCAAGCTGGACGAGCTGGGCCTCTTGGCCGAAATCAAGGATCACGTGCTGCAGCAGCCCTACGGCGATCGCGGTGGCGTGCCCATCGAGCCCATGCTGACCGACCAGTGGTACGTGCGCGTGGCGCCCATGGCCAAGACCGCCATCGAGGCAGTGGAAGATGGCCGCATCCAGTTCGTGCCCAAGCAGTACGAGAACATGTACTTCTCCTGGATGCGCGACATTCAGGACTGGTGCGTCTCCCGTCAGCTGTGGTGGGGTCACCGCATCCCGGCCTGGTATGACGATGCCGGCAATGTCTACGTGGGTCGTGACGAGGCGGAAGTGCGTGCCAAGCACAGCATACCGTCCGTGACCGTGCTGCGTCAGGACGAAGACGTGCTCGACACCTGGTTCAGCTCCGCCCTGTGGACCTTCTCCACCCTCGGCTGGCCGAACAACACAGAGGCGCTCAAGACCTTCCACCCGACCGACGTGCTGATGAGCGGCTTCGACATCATCTTCTTCTGGATCGCCCGGATGATCATGATGACCATGCACTTCATCAAGGACGAAAACGGCCAGCCGCAAGTCCCGTTCAAGACCGTCTACATCACGGGTCTCATCCGTGACGAAGAAGGCCAGAAGATGTCCAAGTCCAAGGGCAACGTGCTGGATCCGCTCGACATGATCGACGGTATCTCGCTGGAAGACCTGATGGAGAAGCGCACCGGCAACATGATGCAGCCGCAGATGGCCGAGAAGATCGGCAAGCGTACCGCCAAGCAGTTCCCGGAAGGGATCGAGGCCCATGGCACCGACGCCCTGCGCTTCACCCTGGCGGCGCTGGCCTCTACCGGCCGTGACATCAACTGGGACATGAAGCGACTGGATGGCTACAACAACTTCTGCAACAAGTTGTGGAACGCCTCCCGCTACGTGCTGATGAACACTGAAGATCAGGATTGCGGCTTTGGCGGTGGCGAGATGGCGTTCAGCCTGGCGGATCGCTGGATCCAGTCCCAGCTGCAAGTTGCCATCCGCGACTTCCGCACCGCGCTCGATACCTACCGCTTCGACATCGCGGCCGGCGTGCTGTACGAGTTTATCTGGAACCAGTTCTGCGACTGGTATCTGGAGCTGACCAAGCCGGTGCTGGGCAAGGGTTCCGAAGCCGAGCAGCGTGCCACCCGTCACACGCTCGTCAGCGTCCTTGAAACCCTGCTGCGTCTGGCGCACCCCATCATCCCCTTCATCACCGAAACCATCTGGAAATCGGTGGCGCCGCTGACCGGTGTGCACGCCGACACCATCATGCTGCAAGCCTTCCCTGAGTTCGATGCCGCCAAGGTAGACGAGGCCGCCATGGCGGATCAGGAGTGGGTGAAGGAGTTCATCGTCGGCATTCGCAACATCCGCGCCGAGATGAACGTGGCGCCGAGCGTGGGCTTGAACGTACTGCTGAAATGCGATGCCAAGGACGCCCGCCGCGCCGGTGACAACGAGGCCTTCCTCAAGTCGCTGGCCCGTCTGGAATCCATCCGCGTGCTGGCGGACGGCGAAGTGGCCCCCCTGTCGGTGAAGAAACTGATCGGTGCCACCGAGCTGATGATCCCGATGGCCGGTCTCATCGACAAGGATGCCGAACTGGCCCGTCTGGCCAAGGAAGTAGCCAAGCTGGTCGGCGAGTGTGGCCGCATCGAAGGCAAGCTCGGCAACGAGGCCTTCGTGGCCAAGGCGCCGGAAGCCGTCATCGCCAAGGAGCGCGAGAAGCTGGAAGAGTATCGCGCCCAGCTGGTGACCCTCGAGACCCAGCAGGCCGAAATCGCCGCCCTGTAAGGCAGTTTCACGCCTGAAAAAGCCCCCTCCCGCAGGGGGCTTTTTGTTGCCATAAATCCCTTCTCACGGCCTTTCTTCGCCCCTCTGTACAAAATTAGCGAGCCAAATCACCTGCTTTCACAAGCGCATCGCCCCCAAATTCATTACACTGCCAGCGATCTTTTCTACTCGGAGTGCTGTTGCAGTATGGAAATATTGATCCTGTTTGGATTGATTTTGCTTAATGGCGTCTTTGCCATGTCGGAAATCGCCATCGTTACCGCACGCAAGGCTCGCCTCAGCAAGATGGCGAGCGAAGGCAGCCGCTCAGCCGCCATTGCCCTCAAACTGAGCGAAGATCCGACCCATTTCCTCTCCGCCGTCCAGATCGGCATCACCAGTATCGGTCTGCTCAACGGTATCTACGGCGAATCCCTGCTGGCCCAACCGCTGGCCCTCTGGCTGCAGGAGTGGGGCATGGCCGCCAAGAGCAGCAGCCTGCTCGCCACCGTGCTGGTCATAGTCGTGGTCACCTACCTCTCCATCGTCGTCGGCGAACTGGTGCCCAAGCGCCTCGGCCAGCTCAGCGCCGAGCGCATCGCCTGTCTGGTGGCCCGCCCCATGCTGTGGTTGGCGGCCATCACCCGCCCCTTCGTCTGGCTGTTGTCAGCCTCCACCAAGGCCAGCCTGCGCATCCTGCGCGTCAGGCAGGATGGCGGGGCCAACGTGACCCAGGAGGAGATCCACGCCATGCTGGTGGAGGGCTCCGAAGCCGGGATCATCGAAGACCACGAACACACTATGTTACGGAATGTGTTCCGGCTCGACGAGCGCAGCCTCTCCTCACTGATGGTGCCACGCAGCGACATCCGCTATCTGGATCTCGCCCTGCCGCTGGAGGTGAACCTGCAACGGCTGGTGGAGTATCGCCACAGCTTCTTCCCGGTTTGCGATGGCAGCCTCTCGGATCTGGTGGGCATACTCAACGTCAACAAGGTGCTGCACGCCTACATCAAGGGGGAACCCATCGATCTGGCGGCCCTGACCCAGGATGGCAGCCTGTTGCCGGAGACCCTCAATGGCCTGGAGCTGCTCAATCACTTCCGCGCCCACTCCGAGCACATGGTGCTGGTGGTGGACGAATACGGCGAGCTGCAGGGACTGGTCACCCAGCAGGATCTGCTGGAGACGCTGGCGGGTGACTTCCAGCAGGATAACAGCGATGACAACTGGGCCTTCCAGCGCACCGACGGCAGCTGGCTGCTCGACGGCCTCATTCCGCTGCCGGAGTTGAAGGACTGCCTGGGACTGGTTCGGCTACCGGAAGAAGAAAAACATCACTATCACACCCTCGGAGGGCTTATCATGCTGCTCCTTGGCCGTGTTCCTCAGACCGGAGATCTGGTGACTCTGGAGCAGTGGCAACTGGAAATTGTCGACATGGATGGTCTGCGCATCGACAAGGTGCTTGCCATGCCCTTGATCGATCAACCCAGCTAATTTAAGCGGAGCTTGTGAGTATGGAGCAGTTTTACCAACTGGCTCACGCCTTTATGCATCAGGATCTGGCGATGCTGTCGGATCCCAAGATGGCCTTCATGGTCTGCGGCGTGTTGCTAACTTTTCTTGTGCTGGAGAACGGGTTCATCCCCACCGCCTTCCTGCCCGGCGATAGCCTGCTCATCCTGACGGGTGTGCTCATCTATCAGGACGTGCTCCCCCTTGGCATAGTGCCACTGCTGATCCTGGCCACCTTCGTCGGTACCTGGTTCGGCTATATGCAGGGGCGCTTCCTGGGTCATACCCGCATGTACCATCGCCTGATGTCCCACATGGACGACAAGCACAAGGAGAAGGTGTTCTACCTGCTCAACAAGTACGGCATCCTGACCCTGATCACCGCCCGCTACATCGCCTTCGTGCGCACCGTCTATCCCTACATAGTCGGGGCGACCGAGATCCCGCAGGGGCGCTTCCTCATCGTCAATCTGGTCAGCTCCATCATGTGGGTCACCCCGCTGGTGAGCCTGGGTTACTACCTGAGCCACACCAAGCTGGCGGCCCAGTACGAATCACAGTTCCTCAGCATCATTCTCTACCTGCCACTGGTGCTGCTGGTCGGTGGTGTTGTCGCCCTCATCTGGCGCTGGCTGAGCAAACGCAAAGCCGTCACCCCACGGGATTGAGACAAATGGAAAGGGCCATCGCAGGATGGCCCTTTTTTTATCGAAATAATGGCGAATTACTCTCTGGTGCTCTTGTAAAGCAGGGGTAAAAATGAGTGAATCTAGCGCCTTTTTTTCGACGTGAACGGAGTCGGTAGTATGCGGTGTCGGGTTAGCGCAATGGCGCTGGTATATGCATTGGTTGGACTGCTGGGCTTGCCAGCAGCATTGGCTGCCCCCAACCCGGCCAAACTGCAGTTGCAATCGAGCAGCGCCCTGGTGATGGACGTCAATACGGGCAAGACCCTGTATCAAAAGAATGCCACCCGGGTCCGACCGATCGCCTCGATCACCAAGCTGATGACGGCACTGGTGGTGCTGGATGCTCGCCAGGATCTCAAGCAGACCCTGACCATAGATCAGAATGACAGGGATGCCATCAAGCACACCTATTCCCGGGTGCGCATGGGCACGAAAGTAACACGTCGCGATGCGCTGCACCTGGCACTGATGTCCTCCGAGAACCGGATGGCCTCGGCCCTGGCGCGCCACTATCCCGGTGGACGCCCCGCCTTCGTACGCGCCATGAACAACAAGGCCAAGCAACTTGGCATGCGCAACAGCCGTTTCTACGACTCCACCGGCCTGTCGACGCGCAACGTCTCCACCGCCCAGGATCTGGCCAGGCTCATCTCTGCCGCCTATCGCCAGCCGCTGATCCGTGAGTTCACCCAGGACACCAACAAGGAGATGCGTTTCAGCACCCCCGCCTACAGCCTGATGTTCAACAACACCAACCCGCTGGTGAAGAACCCGGACTGGGATGTGCGCCTCTCCAAGACGGGTTTCACCGACGAGGCGGGCCGTTGCCTGCTGATGCGCGCCAAGCCGGACAGCCGCGAGCTGGCCATAGTGCTGCTCAACTCGGTGGGCAAGCGCACCCCGATCGGCGATGCCAACCGCATTCGCAAGTGGCTGAAAAGCTGAGTCTCCAACCCGGAATTGAAAAAGGATGCTGCGGCATCCTTTTTTATTGCCCGCAGATCCACACCTCGTCTCCACCCTCCTCACCATGTGCCCTCAGCGCCCCTCAGGACGCAGCAGGGAACCTGAACTTACCGGGATTGCTGCCGGGCAAAGGAACGCCGCATGGCGCGATAGGGCAAGGAATTCAGAGGGATAGCGGGAGAAGAACAAAGGGATAAGGGAAGCAATACCTGACGGAGCCCTGCGGCGACGTATTGACCTTCACCCGCCGGATCCGGCCCATAAAAAAACAGCCCCGACCTGAGTCGAGGCTGTCTGTATGGTGCGCCCGGGAGGATTCGAACCTCCGACCACCTGGTTCGTAGCCAGGTACTCTATCCAGCTGAGCTACGGGCGCTCATCAACTTTTGGTACTGCTAAAATGGTGCGCCCGGGAGGATTCGAACCTCCGACCACCTGGTTCGTAGCCAGGTACTCTATCCAGCTGAGCTACGGGCGCTCACAAACTTTTGGTACTGCTCAAAATGGTGCGCCCGGGAGGATTCGAACCTCCGACCACCTGGTTCGTAGCCAGGTACTCTATCCAGCTGAGCTACGGGCGCTCATAAACTTGTATTGTTGCTTTAAATGGTGCGCCCGGGAGGATTCGAACCTCCGACCACCTGGTTCGTAGCCAGGTACTCTATCCAGCTGAGCTACGGGCGCCCTGATTTAAAACGATAAAAAAAGCTTACTTATCAGTAAGCCTTTTCCAAAGTGTCGACTTGCTGATGGTCAACACATGACTCTTGCTTGAGTCGTAATATGGTGCGCCCGGGAGGATTCGAACCTCCGACCACCTGGTTCGTAGCCAGGTACTCTATCCAGCTGAGCTACGGGCGCAAATGGCGGAGAAGGGGGGATTCGAACCCCCGATGCGGGTATAAGCCGCATACTCCCTTAGCAGGGGAGCGCCTTCAGCCTCTCGGCCACCTCTCCGTTTGCGGGGCTGATAATACTTCACAGGGATTTTTAGTCAAACACTTTTTTGGAGAAAAAAGCGTGTTCGCTCAGCATTTGGTCAAAGCGTGGAATATTCAAACAATATCGGTACTTATCCCGCAGTTTAGTGCCTTGCAGGGCGATTTCCGGGGCACGGAAAAACAAAAGGCGACACAGAGGTGTCGCCTTCAAGCAGCTATCGATGCGGCTTAGAAATTCGGTTGGCCCGGAACTTTCTCGGCCTGTATCCGCATGTAGATCTCTTCGCGGTGCACGGAGACCTCTTTCGGTGCGTTCACACCGATACGAACCTGATTGCCTTTAACGCCCAGTACGGTGACAGTCACTTCGTCACCAATCATCAGGGTTTCCCCTACACGACGAGTCAAAATAAGCATTCGCTTGCTCCTGTATCCTGTTTTGTATTTATATCGATATGCGACATTATCTTACAAAGATACCGATATGGTAAATGGTTGAAACTAAATCAATCAGGGATTGTTCCCCAAGGGCTGCTCATGAGGCTCATTATCCAGCCCGAAAGCGGCGTGCAACGCGCGCACCGCCAGCTCCAGGTACTTCTCGTCAATCACCACGGATATTTTGATTTCAGAGGTGGAAATCAACTGCATGTTGATCCCCTCCTCGCCCAATACCTTGAACATGGTGCGGGCGACGCCAGGATGATTCCACATGCCGACGCCGACGATGGACACCTTGGCTATCTCGCCGTTGCCCTGCACGCAGGCGGCCCCCAGCTCGCTGGCAGTCTCCTCCAGCAGGGCGCGCGCCCGGCGATAGTCATCGCGATTCACCGTGAAGGTGAAATCGGCGGTGCCATCGCCCAGGGTGTTCTGCACTATCATGTCGACATCAATGTTGGCATCGCTGATCGGATTCAGGATCTGCGCCGCCACCGTGGGCCGGTCCGGCACACCCAGAATAGTCAGGCTGGCCTCGTTGCGATTGAACGCAATCCCGGATACCAGGGGAGCTTCCATCCTCTCACCTCCATATGTGATTAAGGTTCCCTCTCCATCGACAAAGCTCGACAGCACCCTTAGTGGCACGCGGTACTTGCCCGCGAACTCCACCGAACGGATCTGCAACACCTTGGCCCCCAGGCTCGCCATCTCCAGCATCTCCTCGAAGGTGATGGTGGAGAGACGACGGGCCTTGGGCTCGATGCGCGGATCCGTGGTATAGACCCCATCCACATCGGTAAAGATCTGGCATTCATCGGCCTTGATGGCAGCCGCCACCGCCACTGCCGTGGTATCCGACCCACCGCGCCCCAGCGTTGTGATGGCGTTGTGCGCATCACGGCCCTGGAATCCGGCGATCACCACCACCTTGCCCGCGCCCAGTTCAGCCTGAACCTGCTCGGTGTCTATGTGGCTGATGCGCGCCTTGCCATAGGCGGAGTCGGTATGAATGCGTACCTGATCGCCGGTCATCGAGACTGCGGGACAACCGCGTTTGTTCAACGCGATCGCCAGCAGCGCTATGGTGACCTGCTCACCGGTGGAAACCAGCACATCCATCTCGCGCCGGTTGGCATCCGGATCCAGCTGCTGGGCCATGCCCAGCAACCGGTTGGTTTCGCCCGACATGGCGGAGACAACCACCACCACATCGTGTCCCTGGGCGCGGGTCAGTTGAACCCGCTCAGCCACCGCCTCGATCCGCTCCAGCGTGCCGACCGAGGTGCCGCCGTACTTCTGTACATAGAGTGCCACAGATCACCTCGCCCGATTACAGGCGCTCTTCCAGCCAGGAGTGAACAGATTGCAGCGCCGCAGGCACGGCTTCCGGCTGGGTACCACCCGCCTGCGCCATGTCGGGACGACCACCGCCCTTGCCGCCCACCTGCTGGGCCACCAGATTGACCAGCTCACCGGCCTTGACCTTGCCGGTCAAATCGCTGGTCACACCGGCGATCAGGTTGACCTTGTCATCGCTGCTGGTTGCCAGCAGCACGACACCGGACTTCATCTGGTTCTTCAGCTCGTCCAGCATGCCGCGCAGTGACTTGGGATCGGCCCCTTCCAGCGCCGCGATCAGCACCTTCCGGCCATTGATCTCGATCACCTGACTCAGCAGGTCGCTGCCGGCCTGAGCCGCGAGCTTGGCCTTGAGCTGCTCCAGCTCACGCTCCATCATCTTGGACTTGTCCAGCATCTGGCGCACTTTGTCGGCGATGGAGAACTGATCCCCCTTCACCAGAGCCGCAGCCTCTTCGATCTGCTCACCCAGCTGGTGCATGAAATCGATGGCACCCTTACCGGTCACGGCTTCGATACGACGCACGCCGGCGGCAATGCCGCTCTCGGCGATGATCTTGAAGAAGCCGATGTCACCGGTGCGCTTGGCGTGAGTACCGCCACACAGCTCGGTGGAGTAGTCGCCCATGCGCACCACGCGCACGTCGTCTTCGTATTTTTCGCCAAACAGCGCCATGGCACCGGCCGACTTGGCCGTTTCCAGATCCATCACCTGGGTGTTGACGTCATGGTTGGCACGGATCTGGGCATTGACCAGCTCTTCGACCCGGCGAATGGTCGCCATGGTCAGGCCTTCGAAGTGGGAGAAGTCAAAGCGCATGCGCTCGGCGCCCACCAGAGACCCTTTCTGGGTCACGTGATCACCCAGCGCCTGACGCAGGGCGGCGTGCAGCAGGTGAGTCACCGAGTGGTTCAGAGCCACGGCCTGACGGCGCTCGCCATCGACCACGGCTTCGACCTCGGCGCCCTTCTCCAGGGTGCCCAGCTCCAGATATCCCTTGTGAATGATGGCCTTGCCCGCTTTCTGGGTATCGGTCACGGCAAAGATGCCGTCATCCACCTTGAGGATGCCGCTGTCACCCACCTGACCGCCGGACTCGGCGTAGAAGGGGGTTTCGGCCAGCACGACCACGGCTTCTTCACCTGAGATGAGGCCGTTCACTTCGACGCCATCCTTGTAGATGCCGACGACGGTCGTCTTCTGACTCAGCTGCTTGTACCCGGTGAACGGAGTCTCGAAGTCGAGCTTGAGCACCTCGTTGTAGTTCACACCGAAGCTGGAGGCCTCTTTCGCGCGGGCGCGCTGCTTCTCCATCTCGGCATTGAAGCCCTCTTCGTCGATACCGATCTCGCGCTCGCGCACCACATCGGCGGTGAGATCTGCCGGGAAGCCATAGGTGTCATACAGCTTGAACACCACCTCGCCCGGGATGATCTTGGCATCGCCCAGATTGGTCAGCACGTCTTCCAGCAGCAGCAGGCCGCGATCCAGGGTACGGACGAACTGCTCCTCCTCGATGCGCAGCACGCGCTCGACCAGCGGCAGCTGGGCGATCAGCTCGGCCGCCACGTCTTTCATCTGCACGGCCAGTTCGGCGGCCAGCTTGTAGAAGAAGACGTCGGTGGCACCCAGCTTGCGACCGTGGCGCACGGCGCGTCGAATGATGCGACGCAGCACATAGCCACGCCCTTCGTTGGATGGCATGACGCCGTCCGCCACCAGGAAGGCGCAGGAGCGAATGTGATCGGCGATGACCCGCAGGGACTGGTTGTTCAGATCCGTGGTGCCGACTATCTCGGCCGCTTTCTTGATCAACGCCTGGAAGATGTCGATTTCATAGTTGGAGTGCACACCCTGCATGATGGCGGAGATACGCTCCAGCCCCATGCCGGTATCCACGGACGGACGGGGCAGCGGTTCCATGGTGCCGTCGACCTGACGGTTGAACTGCATGAAGACCACGTTCCAGATCTCGATGAAACGGTCACCATCCTCTTCCGGTGAACCGGGAGGGCCACCCCAGAGGTGATCGCCGTGGTCATAGAAGATCTCGGTGCAGGGGCCGCACGGACCTGTATCACCCATCTGCCAGAAGTTATCGGAAGCAAACGGAGCGCCCTTGTTGTCGCCGATGCGCACTATGCGCTCGACCGGCACACCCATTTCCTTTGCCCAGATGTCGAAGGCTTCATCATCCGTTTCATACACGGTTACCAGCAAGCGCTCTTTGGGCAGCTTGAGGGTCCCGGTCAGGAATTCCCAGGCAAAACGGATGGCGTCCTGCTTGAAGTAGTCACCGAAGCTGAAGTTGCCCAGCATCTCGAAGAAGGTGTGGTGACGCGCGGTATAGCCGACGTTTTCCAGGTCATTGTGCTTGCCGCCAGCCCGCACGCAACGCTGGGCCGTGGTGGCGCGGTTGTAGGCACGCTTGTCGGCGCCAAGGAATACATCCTTGAACTGGTTCATGCCTGCGTTGGTGAACAACAGGGTCGGGTCGTTATGCGGCACCAGCGAGCTGGAGGAGACAACCTGGTGCCCCTGGGAGCGGAAATACTCGAGGAACGCTGAGCGTAACTCTGACGTGGACATATACATGGAAAATCCTGCTTGATTCGAATACGGACTTTTAACCGCATTAATGTAAGTTTTCTGCGGGGTAAAGTAAAACGTACCAGCCCGTGACGGGTGAAAAAGCGCGCATAACGCCGTGTTGGCAGACAAGGGAGACAAACCTGCCGTTTTTAGCGGGGAAATGCGGTCAGCAGCGGGAGAATTTTCAGGCTTAAATCCGAGGGGCTATCACCCGACGGCATGTCGGCGATTCGGCCAGCCATGGCTGAATCGCGAACCGATGACGCTAGGCGGCACGGCCGATGGCATTCATGGCCCCTGCGGGCCAGATCGCTGGCAAGGAGCCAGTGCAATGCAAACCCAGTAAAAGAAAAAGCGCTCACCTGGGGGCGTTCAGGAGAAGCGCTGGGCGGCAAAGGCCATGGGGCGGCAATCCTCTCCACCGCCAGAGGGGTGAAGCCAGGCGCGATGACCATGACAAAGAGCCGCTCAGACCCCCTCTTCAAGCCGTTTCCCTGGCAACCCATTCAACCGTCAGTGGCAAACGCCACGCTAGGCACTCTGCTCCATCATGGCTGCGATGGCATAACGAGCCTGATCCTGGGTGAATCCGCGACCCAGCAGATACTTGATCCACTTCATCCGCAGTTTGAAATCCCCCAGATCACTGACCCTGGCCCGTCGTTGCAGCAACGCAAATGCCAGCTCGAACCAGTCCAGCTCGGGCTGCTCGAAGGCGGCCTCTATCTGTGCATCACTCAGTCCCTTGCGGCGCAGATCGAAGCGGATCTTGATGGGCCCCTGCCCCTTGGTCGCACCGGCTCGTACCGCCATGGCGCCATAACGCTCGTCATCGACCCAGTTGTAGCCGCGACAGTAGTCGAGCACCGCCTCGATCACCTCATCATTGAAACCCTGCTTGCGCAGCCGGTTGGCCAGCTCGGACTCGGCGCTCTCGCGGCGGGCCAGGCTGCGCATGGCGAAGGCTCGGGCCGCCGCCAGCTGCTCTTCAAAGGTGAGTTCGACAGACTCGTCAGCAGATTCATCAAGCATAAATAACAAGGCCGGGTATCAACCCGGCCTTCCTTTGTTCCTTATTCGAACTCTTGTTCGCTTTCGGCTTCGAGCTCGTCAGCGTCAGCCGCCACCGGCTTCTCGGCTGGCGCATCACCGGAGAGCAGCAGCTCACGCAGTCTGGCTTCGACCTCGGCCGCCATCGCCTTGTTCTCGGAGAAGAGCTTCATCACGTTGGCCTTGCCCTGACCGATCTTCTCGCCGTTGTAGCTGTACCAGGCACCGGCCTTGTCGATCAGCTTGTGCTTGACACCCAGATCCACCAGCTCGCCCTCCTTGGAGATACCGACACCGTAGAAGATCTGGAATTCAGCCTGCTTGAAGGGAGGGGCAACCTTGTTCTTGACCACCTTGACGCGGGTCTCGTTACCGACCACTTCGTCACCTTCCTTGATGGCGCCGATGCGACGGATATCCAGACGCACGGAGGCGTAGAACTTGAGCGCGTTACCACCGGTAGTGGTTTCCGGGCTGCCGAACATGACGCCGATCTTCATCCGGATCTGGTTGATGAAGATGCAGAGGCAGTTGGCGTTCTTGATGTTGGCGGTCAGTTTGCGCAGTGCCTGGGACATCAGACGAGCCTGCAGGCCGACGTGGGAATCCCCCATCTCGCCTTCGATTTCCGCTTTCGGGGTCAGGGCCGCCACCGAGTCGACTATGATGACGTCAACCGCGTTGGAGCGCACCAGCATGTCGCAGATTTCCAGCGCCTGCTCACCCGTATCCGGCTGGGAGATCAGCAGGTCGTCAACGTTGACGCCCAGCTTGGCCGCATAGATGGGGTCGAGGGCGTGTTCCGCATCGATGAAGGCACAGACCTTGCCTTTCTTCTGGGCTTCCGCAATCACCTGCAAGGTGAGGGTGGTTTTACCGGAAGATTCCGGGCCGTAGATCTCGACGATACGACCACACGGCAGGCCGCCGATGCCCAGCGCCACGTCCAGAGAGAGGGAACCGGTAGAGATGGCTTCGATATCCATGGTCTTGCTGTCGCCCAGACGCATGATGGAACCTTTGCCGAACTGCTTTTCAATCTGACCCAGCGCAGCCGCCAGTGCCTTCTGTTTGTTCTGATCCATGCCAATCTCCGCTGGAAATCGTGAGTAAGAAGTGAAGTTGGGCTAAGTATACTGTCTATTCATACAGTATCAAGCCCAATTTATCTGAGCAGGGCCAACAGACCGGCCAGGGCCTGCCTGACCGCCTGCTGGCGTACCTGTCGCCGGTCCCCGTCGAAACGGGCCAGCAGGGAGTGATGACGACCACTGCGATCCGCCCAGGCGAACCAGACGGTGCCGACCGGTTTGTCCTCTGTGGCGCCGCCGGGGCCCGCGATGCCGCTGATGGCCACGCTGATGGCGGCCGACGAGTTCGCCAGCGCGCCACGGGCCATCTCCAGCACCACGGCCTCGCTCACGGCGCCCTGTTCCCGCAGGCTCTGATCGCTCACCCCCAGCATCTGCTGCTTGGCCTCATTGGTGTAGGTGACAAAGCCGCGATCGAACCAGCCGGAGCTGCCGGCTATGTCGGTGATGGCCGTGGCCACCCCGCCACCGGTACAGGATTCGGCGGTGGCCGCCAGCCAGCCACGCTGGCTCAGGGCCAGGCCCAGCTCGGTGGCGAGCTGCTCTATTTCGGCATCCAGTTTCATCCCGGCTCCTTCTGATCCGCTCAAGAGGCACATTATGCGATCCCGATCCTGTCGCCCGCAACCGCAGCAGGGCAGAACCCGACCGCCCCCGTCGCGGCACTGATGTGCGGCTCTGGGGCCCAATGGTGCAGGCGCCGCCTGCCAGGGCTTGCCGACTGGACCCGGGCCCGGCCGACAGCACCATGGAAGCCATGCCTCCACTGCGGCGGCGCTTATGTGTAGAATGGCCTCCATTCGTTCAGAGCTCATCACCGCAGACCCAGGCCCGCAGAGGCCCCTTCTGGAATAGAACATGACAGCACAATACCAAGCCAGCGGCGCCAATCTGAGCGCCCACACGCCCATGATGCAGCAGTACCTTGGCCTCAAGGCCGAGAACCCGGAGATACTGCTGTTCTACCGGATGGGCGACTTCTACGAGCTGTTCTACGACGATGCCCGCAAGGCCTCCCAGCTGCTCGACATCTCCCTGACCAAGCGCGGCCAGTCGGCTGGCAACCCCATTCCCATGGCGGGGGTGCCCTATCACGCCATCGAGGGCTATCTGGCCAAGCTGATACAGCTCGGTGAATCCGCCGCCATCTGCGAACAGGTGGGGGATCCCGCCACCAGCAAGGGGCCGGTGGAGCGCAAGGTCATTCGCATCATCACCCCGGGTACCGTCTCCGACGAGGCGCTGCTCTCGGAGCGCCAGGACAACCTGATCGCCGCCGTCTATCACGATGGCCGCCGTTTCGGCTACGGCACCATGGACATAGGTTCGGGCCGCTTCTTCATCAACCAGTTCGACAAGGAAGAGACGCTGCTGGCGGAGCTGCAACGCACCAACCCGGCCGAGCTGCTCTATCCCGAATCCTTCGCGTTTTTGCAGCACGTCGAGGGTCGCCGCGGCCTGCGTCGTCGCCCCGAGTGGGAGTTCGAGATCGCTACAGCCCGCACCCTCTTGTGCCAGCAGTTTGGTACTCAGGATCTGGTGGGCTTTGGGGTCGACCAGAGCGAAACAGCCCTGTGCGCCGCCGGTTGCCTGATGCAGTACGTCAAGGACACCCAGCGTACCGCCCTGCCCCACATCCGCAGCGTGCGCCTCGAACAGCCCGATCACGCCGTCATCATGGATGCCGCCACCCGCCGCAACCTGGAGCTCACCCAGAATCTGGCTGGCGGCCATGAGAATACTCTGAGCGATGTGCTGGATCGCACCGCCACCCCCATGGGCAGCCGGCTGCTCAAGCGCTGGATCCACCAGCCGATCCGCGATCGGGTGATCCTCAAGGGTCGCCAGAGCACCATCAAGGAGTTGATCGAGCAGAACCTCTACGACGAGCTGGGCAACCTGCTGCGTCAGGTAGGCGACGTGGAACGCGTCTTGGCTCGCCTCGCTCTGCGTTCCGCCCGCCCGCGCGACCTCACCCGGCTGCGGCAGGCATTCGCCCAGCTGCCGGAGTTGCAGCGCCTGCTGGCGGATAACCAGCACGAGGCGGTGCAGCGACTGGCCGAGCGCGCCAGCACCTTCCCCGAATTGCTGAGCCTGCTGGAGCGTGCCGTGATGGAGGTGCCGCCTGTACTGATCCGCGATGGCGGCGTCATCCGTGACGGCTTCAACCAGGAGCTGGACGAGTTGCGGGATCTGGCCAACGGCGCCACCGCCAGCCTGGCCCGCATCGAGGAGCGCGAGAAGGCGCTGACCGGCATCAACACCCTCAAGGTGGGCTACAACAGGGTGCACGGCTTCTATATCGAGGTGAGCCGGGCCAACAGCCATCTGGTACCGGCCCACTACATACGCCGCCAGACCCTCAAGAACAACGAACGCTACATCATAGACGAGCTGAAAAAGTACGAGGACAAGGTGCTCACGGCCCAGGCTCAGGCGCTGGCGCTGGAGAAACGGCTCTACGAAGAGCTGCTCGACACCCTGCTGCCCCACCTCGGCGATCTGCAGGAGTCGGCGTCCGCGCTGGCGGAGCTGGACGTGCTGGCCAACCTGGCGGAGCGGGCCGAGACCCTGGACTACCGTTGCCCGCGACTTATCGACGAGGATCAGATCCTGATCGAAGGGGGCCGCCACCCCGTGGTGGAACAGGTGATGAGCGATCCCTTTATCGCCAACCCCATCCGGCTTGAGCGGGAGCGCCGGATGCTGATCATCACGGGTCCCAACATGGGCGGTAAATCCACCTATATGCGCCAGACCGCGCTGATCGTGCTGCTGGCCCATATCGGTGCCTTCGTGCCCGCCGACAGCGCCCGCATCGGCCCCATAGACCGCATCTTCACCCGTATCGGGGCGTCGGATGATCTCGCCTCCGGCCGTTCCACCTTTATGGTGGAGATGACAGAGACCGCCAATATCCTCAACAACGCCACCGCCCGCAGTCTGGTGCTGATGGACGAGATTGGCCGCGGCACCAGCACCTACGACGGCCTCTCTCTGGCCTGGGCCTGCGCCGAACAGCTGGCGAGCAAGATTGGCGCCTACACCCTGTTCGCCACCCACTACTTCGAGCTGACCCGGCTGCCGGAGCTGATCGAGGGGCTGGCCAACGTCCATCTGGACGCGGTCGAGCACGGCGACACCATCGCCTTCATGCACGCTGTGCAGGAGGGGGCGGCCAGCCGCTCCTACGGCCTGCAGGTCGCGGCGCTGGCGGGAGTGCCGAAATCGGTGATCCATCAGGCCCGTCACAAGCTGGCGGAGCTCGAAAGCGCCACGCCTCCAGCCGCAGGTGAAACACGCCCGACGCCGGTGACGCTGGCGCCCCAGTCCCATCCTGTGGTGGATGAGCTGGAGGCGGTGCGCCCGGACGAGCTGACCCCCCGTCAGGCGCTGGATCTGCTCTATCGCCTCAAACAGATGCTGTGATCGGCCGCTGAGCACAGGAAATAACAATGAAAAAGGGGAACCTCGCGGTTCCCCTTTTGTTTTGCTCTATTTGCCACTGCGTGGTCAGGCCGGGCCTATGCGATCCAGCAGGCTCAGGTTGACCGAGCCGGGATGACGCTTGAGCTTCTGCCGGTACTCGAACTGGTGCTGGCTCTCCTGCTTGAGCCCCAGCATCAGCGAGTAGCACATGGCCAGCATGATCAGCGAGAAGGGCAGCGCGGCTATGATGCTGGCCGCCTGCAAGGCCGCCAGTCCGCCGGAGACCAGCAGGATGGCCGCCACCAGCCCCTGCCCCAGACCCCAGATGGCGCGGTGCAGCACCGGAGGATCCTGATCGCCGATGGAGAGCAGAGTCGTGATGACGAGCGTGCCCGAATCGCTGGAGGTGATGAAGTAGGTACAGATCAGCAGGGTCAGCACCCCCTTGGCAATCCAGCCGAAGGTCTCCCAGTGCAGCAGTTCCACCGTCTGGTAGAGCGCCAGAGTCACATCTTTATTGACCGCCGCCACCACACCGCCGCCGCCGAACAGCTCCAGATTCATGGCCGTACCGCCGAACACGGTCAGCCAGAACATGCCGAGCAGGGAGGGCACCAGCAGCACGCCGAGCACGAACTCACGTATGGTGCGCCCCTTGGAGATGCGGGCGATGAACATGCCGACAAACGGTGCCCAGGCGATCCACCAACCCCAGTAAAACGCCGTCCAGCTCGACTGCCAGGCCGAGGTGCCGTTGGCCTCGGTGTTGGTCCAGAAGCTGAGTTTGACGATGTTTTGCAGGTAGTCGCCTATGTTCTGCACATAGGCGTTGAGGATATAGGTGGTCGGCCCCAGCACCAGGAAGAGGCCGAGCACGAACACGCTCAGCCAGATGTTGAGCTCGGAGAGCAGCTTGACCCCGCGCCCCACGCCTGAGACCGCCGACAGGGTCGCGATCAGGCTGATGCCGCCGATGAGCCAGAGCTGATTGGACTGAGACACCGCCATGCCGAACATCTGGTTGAGGCCGGTATTCATCTGGGAGACGCCGAGGCCGAGAGAGGTCGCCACCCCGAACACGGTACCGAACACCGCCAGCACGTCGGCGGCATGGCCCCAGAAGCCGTAGATCCGCTCGCCGAGAATGGGATAGAGCACGGAGCGAATGGCCAGTGGCAGCTTGCGACGATAACTGAAGAAAGCCAGCGACAGGCCGACGATCACATAGATGGCCCAGGGGTGCAGGCCCCAATGGAAGAAGGTGAGACGCATGGCGATCTGGGCCGCCTCCGGGGTCATGCCTTCGGTGATGAAGGGATTGCCCTGCAGGTGGTTCATGGGCTCGGCTATGCTCCAGAACACCAGCCCTATGCCCATGCCGGCGCTGAACAGCATGGAGAACCAGGCAAAGTAGCCGAACTCCGGTACCTGGTCGTCGTCACCCAGCCGTATGCTGCCGAAACGGCTGAACATCAGATAGACGGCGAAGAACAGGAACAGGGCGACCACCAGAATGTAGTACCACTTGAACCCGGCGATGATCTGATCCTTGGCGCCGACGAACCAGGCGGCGGCCGTTTCGGGCACGAATACGCCGAACAGCAGGAACAGGGTGATGACGGTGAGCGCCGTCATGGCCATGGTCGGGTTGAGGCCTTTCAATAGCCCTTTGGTTGCTCTCATCGGGCCTCCTTAGTCGTTGTTGAAAAAGTCTTCGCCCACATGCTCACCGGCACCACCGATGGCGCGATAGACCATGCGACCCGCGGCCAGTTCACGATGGTCCACCAGGGTGACGGAAGGCTGGCCATTCACGGCGTGGCGCTTGCCGAGGAAGATGGCCATGGGCACGCCCAGATTGGAGATGCCGCTGGTGATCCAGAGCCGGTTGAAGTCATAGGAACCGCCGATGAACTCCAGCTGGGCCAGGCCGGTATCCAGACCGGTCAGGTAGAAGTTCATGGCGCTCTCGTCCGGGAAGAGGTGGACCAGCACATAGGCATAACGTAATTCGTTCACCAACTCCTTTAGGTTGAAAGCACCAGTCTCGCTGCAGGAGAGGGGAAGCTCACCATCATAGTGGTGCACCTTGAGGGTGTTGGGGTCTTCGTCATAGGCGGGCTGATAACGCACGAAAGCCGAGGTGTCAGGCAGCTCGTAACGCACTCTGACCACCCGTAGCTCGGCAACCAGAGACTTGATGTCCAGATCGTTATTCATCATCTCGCTCCTCAAATATCGGGTTAAAATCCGGAAAACGGCGGACAACCTAACACAAAAACCATTAGAGCAGAAATCATTAGACCAAAAACCATATTGACCTGATGAGGAATTAGGCGGAGAATTTTGCGCCTCTCAACAGCCCCCCAATGACTCAGATCCCATGGAAAAACATGATGAAGTGCTGGTCGCACTGCGCCAGATTATTCGTGCCATCGATATGCACTCCAAGCGCTTGATCAAGGAAGCCGGGCTGACATCGCCGCAGCTCTTGCTGCTCAAGGGGATCAACGAGCTGGGGCAGATCTCCATGCGTCAGCTGGCGGATCACACCAACATGAGCCAGGCTACCGCGACCACCATCATGGACCGTCTCGAGAGCCGCCAGCTGGTGCAGCGTATTCGCAGTGAAACCGACAAGCGCAAGGTCCACGCGACACTCACTGACGCAGGCCGTGCCCTGCTGGCCCAGGCGCCGACCCCGCTGCAAGAGAGCTTCATCCAGCGTTTTCAGGCGCTGGAAATCTGGGAGCAAGGCCTGTTGCTCTCCTCCCTGCAGCGTATCTCGGCCATGATGAATGCCGATGGCATAGATGCCGCCCCCGTGCTGAGCGTCAGACCGCTCACCGAAGAACGGGCATGAGAAGGGAGCGGGTATAAAAAAAGCTCCCGCCGGGAGCTTTTTTCTATGGGGACGTTTTCGACAGATCCCGTGGCGATGTCACTCGTCCAGGCTGATGCCTATGTTGGAAACACCGTCCTGGGCCGCAAATGCCCTGATCGCCAGGATGCGGTCGCTGTCACGCTCGTGGGCCACCCGCTTGAGCAGCTCGACCTGAAACTCCAGCTCGGCCTCGATGTACTCGTGCTCGTAGAGTTCCTCTTCGGTCATGTCGCGCTCTTCCAGCATCTCGATGAAACCGGCCACGGTTCCCACTGAGGCATGGCTGGCGTCTTCGGCTTCTTCGCCGACCCGGCAGATCACCGAGTTGTAGGCACAACCCAGCGCCACGCAGGCGTCCAGCGCCGGATAGGCACCGTAGGATTCAAACTTGCCTGGCTCCGGAATGTAGACTTCAAACGCCTCCAGGATGGCCCCCAGATTGACGCGGGATCCCTTTACCGTCAGGTAGTTCCACATCTGATCCAGCGCGTTGCGAAACGCCTTGGCATCGCCGAAGCCGGATGCCTGGGCAAACAGCGCATAGTTGGGGTACATGCGCTCCGCCAGCGCCAGGGTGTAGACGGTCTGTTGCCAAGGCTGTAGCTCGGCCAGTCGCTTATAAAACTTGTCACCAAACACTGGAGTCGGATCCTTTGCAAAATGTGGGGCAGATTGTAGCCCACGAGGGGCCGCGCGAAAACGAATAAAGCGGCCCGGTCGACTATCTTGCCCGATCAACTCGGGTAAGATAAACACAGAGCGGCCTCTCTCCCGCGCCGCAAATCTGATAAGGAACAAGAGTATGAGTCAACGTACCCTTCTTTTGCTCAGCCAGGACAACGCGCACTACGAGCGCCTGCTCAAGGCGGCCCATCTCCCCCATTTGCGCATTCTGAGAGCCGACAACCAGAGCGATGCCGAGAAACTGATCGGAGAGGCTCACATACTGATGGCCGAGCCGGCGCGGGCCAAGCCGCTGCTGGCCAGGGCCAACAAGCTGAGCTGGTTCCAGTCCACCTATGCCGGCGTCGACGTGCTGCTGGATGCCAGCTGCCGCCGCGATTATCAACTTACCAATGTGCGCGGCATCTTCGGCCCGCTGATGAGCGAGTACGTGTTCGGCCACCTGCTCAGCCTGATGCGCCAGCTGCCGCTATACCGGGAGCAGCAGAAGCAGCGGCTGTGGCAGAGCCACCCGTATCAGGGGCTAAAGGGGCGCACCCTGCTGATCCTGGGGACCGGCAGCATAGGCCAGCACCTGGCCCACACCGGCAAGCATTTTGGCATGAAGGTGCTCGGCGTCAGTCGCAGCGGCCGTGAGCGGGCCGGTTTCGATCAGGTGTATCAGCTGCCGGCGCTGAACAAGATGCTGGCCCAGGCCGACGTCATCGTCAGCGTCCTGCCCGCCACCCGCGAGACCCATCATCTGTTTACCGCCTCCCGTTTCGAACATTGCAAGCCGGGCGCCATCCTGTTCAACGTCGGTCGCGGCAATGCCATCAACGAAGGCGATCTGCTGACCGCCCTGCGTACCGGCAAGCTGGGCATGGCGGTGCTGGACGTGTTCGAGCAGGAACCTCTGCCCGCCGACAGTCCGCTCTGGGGCCAGCCCAACCTCATCATCACCCCGCACAACAGCGCCTACAGCTTCCCCGATGATGTGGCCCAGATCTTCGTGCGCAACTACATCCGCTTCATCGACGGTCAGCCGCTGGACGGCAAGATAGACTTCGACAAGGGTTACTGATCCGCCCATGGCGCCAACGAAAAGGCCCCGCCAATGCGGCGGGGCCTTTTTCTATTCGGCTGGAAACCGGCCTCAGCCTGCCTCCATCTCCTTGCGATAGCTCTTCACCTTGGCGAGGAACTGGCGCTTGGCCTTGCCGGAGAGCGGCTCCGCCATCGGCAGCTTGACCTTCATGGCATCGACCGGGCGGTTGTTGATCCGCACCTCGTAGTGCAGGTGAGCACCGGTGGAACGGCCCGTGTTGCCGGAGAGCGCAATCTTGTCGCCCATCTTCACCTTCTGGCCGGTTTTCACCAGCAACTTGCTCAGGTGCAGATAACGGGTCATCAGGGTACGACCGTGCTTGATCACCACATAGGTACCGGCCAGCGGGTGACTGGTGGCCTTGAGCACAACACCGTCACCGGTAGCCAATACAGGCGTGCCCACCGGCAGGGCAAAGTCGGTGCCCTCGTGAGGGCGAACCTGACCTGTGATCGGGTGGCGACGATTCGGGTTGAAGCTGGAGCTGACCCGATAACGGCTGTGAGTCGGATAGCGGCGGAAGCCGCGCTCCAGACTGTTGCCCTGGCCGTCATAGTAGTTGCCATCTTCCGACAACCAGGCCGAGACGCCCTTCCCCTGATTGAACACCTCGACCCCCAGCAACTGGGTGTTGCCCGTGCTCTTGCCCTCGACCGTCTCCTGACGGACCAGCACCTTGAACTTGTCGCCCTTTTTCAGATCCTTGGCGAAATTCAACCGCCACTGGAACAGATTGGCAATCTTCTGGATGTGGTTGGCCGGGATCCCCGCATTGCGGGCACTGACATAGAAGCTGCCGTTGATGACGCCGTCATAGCTCTTCTGCTGCCACTGCACCTCTTCATTGAGCATGCTGGCGCTGTAGGTGTCATCCGTGCGCTCCAGGATCAGGGTCTGCTTGATGTTCAGACGAATCTTCATCTGTTGCAGTATGTTGTCCTGATCGATCAGCAACTCTATGGTCTGACCGGGTTTGAGGCGGGCCAGATTGTTTTTGCCATCCGCATCCAGCACCTTGTAGAGGGTGGTGGTCGAGAGCCCCAGGTTGTTGAAGATGGTGGTCAGGTTTTCACCGTTGCGCACCCTGTAGTCCTGCCACTGGGGAGTGGCATCGGTCGGGATGTCATCTTCCGGGGTCGCGGCTTCCACCAGCTCATGATCCGGGATGTCGTTAAAATCCGTATTGTCTTCGTTGGTTGCCGTGCCGTTGGTGGCAATGGGCAACTCCAGACGCAATGGCCGCTCCAGGATGTCACCTGGTGCCGGCAATATGGCTACCGCTGACAGCGTCATGGCCGTGAGCAGTAACATGGCGTAAAAATGCTTGCGGGGAACCGGGGGTTCCCAATTGGCAGCCTGTGCTACCAAGGGACGGAGACGTTTCATCCGCTATCCTGTCATTAGATCCAAGGGTGTTAGTGGTCAGTCTGTTTGCTATAGAACCGTATAAAACTGATTGTTTGACCTAAATACTCACAATTAGTTCATAGCAATCTGCATGAACCTCACATTTTATGCATAACATTCCGCTATGGGCAGAAATGATCGTCTTTTTTAACCATTTTTTTCCTATTTTTAAGAACCGGGTCCGATTGTGTTTGACCCAAGGTTTCATGATGTTGCGATAACTTTTCCATGGAGTGGATATGTCGTTAGCAAAACTGTTAAACCGAATCATCCTGATCCTGTTCGTTATCGGTGCCGCCCTGTTGTTCATGCTGGAGGTCACCACGGTACGTCAGTCCATCCTCGACCAGATGTCGGCCAACCTGGAAACGGCCATCACGGCCCTCGGCCTGGTGCTGCAAGGCACCCTGCTCAATGATGACAAGGTGCTGGCCGAAACCATAGTCAACGCCATGTTCGATGGCGGCTTCGTCAGCTCGGTCACCCTGCTGGACCCCGACGGTCAACTGCTGTTCCAGAAGGTCTTTCACACAGCGCAGCAGAATGTGCCGAGCTGGCTCCCTTTCGTTATCGACATGCCGCCGGTCAAGATTGAGCAGGAGTTGACCGATGGCTGGCGCATGCTGGGCACCCTCACGCTCGAGGGACACAAAGGCTACGCCTATCAGCACCTGTGGAATGCCATCAGCCGTACCGGCCTGGCCCTGCTCGCCGGCCTGCTGGTGTTCACTCTGGTGATCTCCTGGGTATGCGGCCGCCTGCTGCGCCCCCTCGAACTCATCAACCAGCAACTGGTCAGGATCCGCAAACGCCAGTTCAGCGGCAATCTGGATTCTCCCTGGCTGCAGGATCTCAAGGAGCTGGTCATCTCGGTCAACCAGCTGGTCTCGGAGCGCAAGCGGGATCTGCTGCAACAGCGGCTCAAGATCACCCAGCTCGGCAAGCAGCAGGCGGCGACAGCACCTCAGCCCCTGCTGGGCTTGACCGAGGGGGGAGACGGCCTGCAACAACAGCATTTCTTCTCCACCCAGGGCAGCATCCGCCTCTACAGCCGCCTCATCCCCACCCTATCTCCCTCGCAGGAGAGCTCGCCGGACGAGATCCAGCATCTGCTCGACCTCTGGCTGCACCATCCGGTGGAGGGGCTGCAACTGCCCCTCAGCCTGCTCAATCATGCTGACTGGGCGCAATTCGCCCCGCTGCTGGCCAAGGGCAGAGGCAAGACCCTCGACTGGCGCTGGGATCTGGCAAGCTTCCCGCCCCTCGGGGCAGAACGGCTCGCCACCTTGCAGGAGCAGGGCGTCGAGATGGCGTTCAGCGCCATTCCCATGACCAACGACACCTTCAATCAGCTCGACCCCATCAATCCCGTCTTCATCAGCTGCCAGCCAACCCAGGCTCCTCTTTACTGGAATCTGGTGGCCCAATGCCTGCACAGTGCGGGCTACACCCTGCTGGCAGAAGCCGGCGAGATCCAGGATATCGACACCCTGCGCAGCTGGGGCATAGACGGTTACGCCAGCAAGGAGATCTCATGAACAGACTCGGGTCGTTGCTCGCCCTGCTGTGGCCGCTGCCGCTGCTGGCCAGTCCCATGATCATCGCCACCGGCGGTGAGCAGGGGATCTATCATCAGGTCGCCAAAGAGTTCTGCCGGCTGGCCAACAAGAGTGACCCCGAGCTGCAATGCAAGCTGCAGGCCACCTCAGGTTCCATCGAGAATCTGCGCCAGTTGCAGGCAGGGCAGATACCCTATGCCCTGGTGCAATCGGACTGGCTCTATCAGGCCAGCCGAGGCCTGGGGCCTTATGCCAGCCAGCCGCAACCCGAACTGAGAGCCCTATTCGCCACCCACGCCGAGCCTTTCACCATAGTGGTGCGGGCGGATGGCGACATCACTACGCTGGCGCAGCTCAAGCTGGCGCCCATCGACATGGGGCTGAAGAGCTCGGGCACTCGCCAGACGGCCCTGGCCCTGTTCAACCTGTTGGGAGCAAGGGAGCAGGATCTCGATCTGAAGAGCGCAGGCAATCTGGCGGAGGCACTCTGCAGCAAGCAGATAGATGCCTACGGTCTGGTGATGGGACACCCGAACCGGATCGTGCTCGATACCACCAAGCGCTGCGCCATCCGCTTTCTGCCCATCGAGGGAGAGATTCGGGACCAAGTGCTCAAGGGGGTCAAGTACTACCAGCGCAGCCAGGTACCTGCCCGCATCTATCCCGGCAATCTGAAGGCGACCCCCACCTTTGCCATCGCGGCCACCCTGGTGACCAATGCCGCCACGCCGGAGGCGGACGTCTACCGACTGACCCGGGCCATGTTGACCCAGCAGACCAGCTTCAACGAGCAGACCTATGGTTACGCCAACCTGTTTCACAAGGCGCGCAACAAAACAGGCCCGGTGCTTAGCATCGAACAGCATCCGGGCGCGGCAAAATATTTCGCGGAGTTGAAAGCGGCGGGAAAACTATAGCTGGCGACGGGGGGAGCGCAGTTGCTCGCTGGAGAAACGGGTCTTCATCGATGTCCACTGCGCCAACCGATCGGCACTGCCCGCCAGTGTGCCTTCACGGCGCGACTTCATGATCCAGATGCTCTTGGCATCAAAGCTGTAGACGGGGATGAGATCGGTTCGCTGGCTGCCGGGCAGGATCCGGCTGTTGATGTTGTCGAGCACCAGCGGATCGGATTTGGGCGTTGGAAAATAAAGCGTCACCATATGAAACTGGTTGTATTTCACCGCCTTGACGTAAGCCAGCCGCAGCTTTTTCTCATCCACCCCCAGCTCCATCAGGGTGTAGTACTTGGAGATGCTGTAATCCTCGCAATCCCCCCCCCGGGCACCGATAAATTCCAGCGGATTGGCCCAATAGTCCTCATCCCCCCACAGTCTGGGATCATCGCTGTAGGTCAGGTTGTTGAAGTAGCTGTTCACCAGCGTGATCTTCTGCTGATCCGTGGTGCCCGCCCGGGGCGTAAGCAGGCGGGAAAACGCCTCGGCCCGCTGGATCGCCCTGCCGCCATAGACCTCCTGCAACTTGGCCCTCAACTCGGGACTGGCGATGTATTCGGAGAGGCGGGAGGCCTGCACGCTGGCACAGAGCAGTGCCAGCGTGCAGGTGGGAACGAGCAGCCATTTCATACTTAACCCTCCATGTCAGATGCTGGAGGTCAGTATAGTTGGCGCGGGCAACCCCATGGGATGAGCCAGGGGTGGCTCAGCGGCACTGGGCGAAGGCGTCGGCCAGCTGTTGCATGAACTGGGGATAGCCATCCGGTCCGAGCGGCACCTGTTCACCCACCTCGTCCAGCAGCAATACCTTGGCGCCGGTGTTGCGGGCCACCGACTCAATCACGGCAGGGGAGAATTGCGGCTCGGCATAGATGCAGCTCGCCTGTTTCTCCTGCAGCGCCTTGCGGATCTCCACCAGCGTCTTGGCGCCGGGACGGCGTTCCGGGCTCACGGTAAAGTGCCCCTTGGAGCTCATGCCGTAGTGACGTTCCCAGTAGCCATAAGCCTCGTGGAACACGAAGTAGCCCTTCTGGTTCACCGCCTTCATCTGTTCGGCGATGAGCTTGTCCTTGGCATCCACCTTGGCCTTGAAGGTCAGCAGGTTGGCGCGATAACGTTCGGCATTGGCGGGATCCTGGGCACTCAGCGTCTCGCTCAGCGCATTGGCGATGACCAGTGCCTGGGTCGGCCCCAGCCAGATGTGCGGATCCACCCCTTCGTGATGATGCCCCTCGTGTCCATCGTGATCATGACCCTCATCGGCATGCTCTTCGTGCCCTTCCTGCTTGGCATAGTCGAACAGCGGCATCCCCTCAACCCGGGTAAGCGTCAGCACATGTGGATGCTTGGCCAGCGGCTTGGCCATGAAGCCTTCCAGCTCGGGACCGACCCATACCACCAGGTCGGCATCCTGGATACTGCGAATATCAGAGGGGCGCAGGGAGAAGTCGTGGGGAGAGGCGCCGGTCGGCAGCAATACCTTGGGTTCACTCACGCCATCGGTGATCGCGGCCGCGATAAAGCCGAGGGGCTTGATGGTAGTCAGCACCTCGAGGGCACGGACAGGCAGGCTCACTGCCAGCAGGGCAGTGATCAGTGTAAGAATTCGCATAGAGATCTCGTCAGGAAGTGAGTGTGTGATAATATAACAAACCAACGCTGTTGTTATATTATAACTCTCACAGGCTGTAAACCCCGGAGCTGTCATGACCCAACTGGTGGAGCTGAAAGAGGTCTGTCTTTCGTTCGACGGACGACTCGTGCTCGACAAGGTCTCCTTTACCCTGAATAAAGGCAAAATCACTACCCTGGTCGGCCCCAACGGGGCGGGCAAGAGCACCCTGAGCAAGCTGGTGCTGGGCCTGCTCACCCCGGATACCGGCGAGATCCTGCGCCGTCGCGATCTGCGGGTCGGCTATGTGCCGCAACGCCTCTATCTGGATCCCACCCTGCCACTGACGGTGCGCCGTTTCCTGCAGCTCGGCAAGAATGGCCGTCTCTCCATCGAGGAGGCGCTCAACCGGGTCGGCGCCCAGGGGCTGCTGGACAACCGGATGCAGAAGCTCTCCGGCGGCGAGATGCAGCGAGTGCTGCTGGCCCGCGCCCTGCTGGTCAAGCCCGAGCTGCTGGTGCTGGACGAGCCGGTGCAGGGGGTGGACATCAATGGCCAGATCGAGCTCTATGCCCTCATCAGCAAGCTGGCGGCCGAGTTCAACTGCGCCGTGCTGATGGTCTCCCACGATCTGCACCTGGTGATGGCCAGCACCCACGAGGTGATCTGCCTCAATCGTCACGTCTGCTGTCACGGCGAGCCGGAAAGCGTGGCACGCCATCCCGAATTTGCCCGCCTGTTCGGGCGCCCCGAGCAGGAGGTGCTGGCGGTCTATACCCACCATCATCACTGCGACGGCGAACACCATCATCACGATGAGCAGGCCCCCGTCATCCGCCTGCCGTCTCGCAATCAATAAGCGCAGCTAAGGACATTCAAGTGGACAGCTTTCTGTTATATGCCCTCGCGGCCGGCCTCGGCATCGCCCTGCTGGCCGGGCCCCTCGGCAGCTTCGTGGTGTGGCGCAAGATGGCCTATTTTGGCGACACCCTCTCCCATGCCTGCCTGTTCGGCATAGCGCTGGGGATACTGCTGCAGGTGGATCTCACCCTGGCGGTGGTGGTCTGCTGCCTCGCCATGGCCATGCTGCTGGTGATCATGAGCCGCAACCAGCAGGTGGCGACCGATACCCTGCTCGGCATCCTGGCCCACAGCGCCCTGTCGCTCGGCCTGGTCACCTTGAGCTTCATGGATAACGTGCGGGTGGATCTGATGGCCTACCTGTTCGGTGACCTGCTCTCGGTCCAACCGGTGGATCTGCTCTGGATCTACGGCGGCGGCGCTCTGGTGCTGCTCACCCTGTGGCGCCTGTGGGATCCCCTGCTCTCCATGACCATCTCGGAAGAGCTGGCACGGGTGGAAGGGATCCGGGTCGATGTGCTGCGCTGTGTGCTGATGCTGCTGATCGGGCTGGTGATCGCCGTGGCCATGAAGTTTGTCGGGGCGCTGATCATCACCTCCTTGCTGATCATTCCGGCCGCCACTGCCCGCCGCTTTAGCCAGACGCCGGAGCAGATGGCCGGCTTTGCCGCGCTGATCGGCTGTCTGGCGGTATTGGGCGGGCTCAGCCTCTCCTGGTATCAAGACACGCCGGCCGGCCCTTCCGTGGTGGTCTGTGCCACCAGCCTGTTTATCCTGAGCCAGTTCAAGAAAGCCTGATAGCCCAAGCGGTTATAGTGCCATGCTCTGGCGCGTCTCCATCATCAGCCATTGACGCAACCGGCTGATGGCGGGCTCATGGGCCCGGGAGCGCTTGCAGGTAAAGTAGAAGGCATCCCCCGTCTCCAGCTGGTGTACCGGCAAGGCCACCAGCTGGGGATCATCCGGCCGCAGCATGTAGTCGTTCACAAACGCCACCCCCTGATCCCAGGCCGCCGCCTCCATCGCCAGCAGCACATGACTGAAGTGGTGCATCCGCGCCTCGTCCGGAATGACCAGGCCGCCCGCCTTGGCCCAGCGCAGCCAATCCTCCCCCCGCGCCTTGTAGATGGACTGCACCGACAGTAGCGGCAGTTGCCAGATGGCCTGCGGCCACTCCCCCTCCAGCTGTTGCAGCAGCCGCCTACTGCAGACCGGGAACAGCCGCTCCCGGTAGATGAGATCGTGGCAATAACCGCGGCCGTGGGGCGAGACTGTGATGAAACAGTCAGCCACCCGATCGGAGAGCTCGGGATCTTCCGCCACCATCTCCAGGCTCAAATCCAGCTCGGGATAGAGCTGACGCAGCCCCGCCAGACGCGGGATCAGCCACTTCACCGCGAACGAGCTGTAGACCGCGAGCCGCAGCCGCATCTCGCCACCGCCGCGCAGCTGTTCGCTGCTCTGGGCGATCTGGCCGAGCCCGGCCGCTATGCCTTCGAAGTAGACCTCCCCCTGGGCGGTCAATGACAACAGCCGCCCCTGGCGCAGCAGCAAGCGCTCACCCAGAAAATCTTCCAGCAGGCGGATCTGGTGGCTGACCGCACTCTGGCTGACGTTCAGCTCGAGGGCCGCACGGGAAAAGCTGAGCAGGCGGGCGACCGCTTCGAAATATTGAACGGCGCGCAGGGGAGGCAACTTCATTATCCAAAATTCTCATAGATGGTGATTTTTTATCATTTTACTGGATAACTGACCCCGCGCTACCCTGCCCTCATCTGATATGGGAGGTGATATGAATGCAGTCGGGATCGGTATCCTCTATCTGGTGCTGGGCAACATGGTGGCGGTCTTTTCCGATGCGCTGGTCAAGGTGCTGGAGCCGAGCCAGCCCGTGTTCCAGTTTGTCTTCTTCCGCCAGCTCTCCGCCGCCCTCTTGCTGATGCCCTGGTTGCTCTGGTCCTGGCGTCGCAACCCGCCGGTGGCGCTCAAGTGGCATCTGCTGCGGGCCCACATCTGGGCGGTAGGCGTCTGCCTGATGGTCATTGCCCTCACCCGCTTGCCGCTCGCCACCGCCAACGCCCTCTTCTATGCTGCCCCGCTGATGATGGTGCCGCTGGCGGTATGGATGGCGGGGGAAGCCATCTCCCGCCAGAAGGTGCTGACCGCGCTCATCGGTTTTATCGGGGTACTGATCGTGCTGCGGCCGACCGAGGTGAACTGGGCCGCGCTGGCGGCGCTCGGGGTGGCGCTCTCCATGGCGCTCAACAACTTGCTGATCAAGCGGATCCCGCTCAAGCAGCCCATAGCACAGACCCTGTTCTTCACCAACGTGCTGAGCATGCCCTTCATACTGGCGCTGGCCTGGTGGGAAGGGGGAGACTGGCAGTGGCAGATGTGGTGGCCCGCCTTCGGTTCATCGGCGCTGATCATGGTCTATGCCGGGCTGTGCGTGGTGGCCTATCGCAAGGCGGAGGCGAGCAAGATCGCCTCGGCGGAATACACGGGTCTCTTGATGGCGGTCGCCATCGGGGTCTGGCTGTTTGACGAGCAGCCGGGTCTGCCGCTGCTGCTGGGCTGCCTGTGCATCATAATCCCGCTGCTTGCCATGGCCCGCAGCAAACCCAAACCACTGACGGAACCTGCGGTCTGACGCAGAGGCCAGTATTAGGGTCGCACCAGCAAGGGGGCGACCCTCTGCTGCAGATGGGGGAGCACATCCTGCTCGAACCAGGGATTCTTCTTGAGCCAGAAGGTGTTGCGCGGGGACGGGTGCGGCAACGGCAGCCAGGCGGGACCATAGTCGGCCCAGCTGCGCACCGTCTCGGTGAGCGAGCCTTTGCTGGCCTTGCCCAGATAGTACTGTTGAGAATACTGGCCGATGAGCAGGGTCAGCTCGATATTGGGCAGCAGCATCAACACCTTGTCGTGCCAGGTGGGCGCACATTCGGGTCTGGGTGGCAGATCCCCCGACTTGCCCTTGCCGGGGTAGCAGAGCCCCATCGGCATGATGGCGATGCGGGACTCGTCGTAGAAGGTCGTTTTATCCACGCCGAGCCAGTGACGCAGCCGATCGCCGGAGGGGTCATCCCAGGGAATGCCGCTGGCATGCACGCGAGTACCGGGCGCCTGGCCGATGATCAGCAAGCGGGCGCTTTCGGCGCCACGGATCACCGGGCGTGGTCCCAGCGGCAAATGAGCCTCGCATAACCGGCAGGCCCGGATCTGTTCAAACAGCGTATCGAGTCGGTTCATGGACCCGATAGTAACAGAATTTCCCCCTCCATCCTGCTTGTGAAAGCGTCAGCGGGTACTTATCATGCGACCACAAATGTTTAATTTAATAAACGGAGAGAGATGAAGAACTGGATGGGCACCGGCAGCGCGGCCCTCTCATTCGTGCTGTGGGGCATGCTGCCCCTCTATTACCAGTTCATGCCGGAGGTCAACATGTGGGAGCTGCTCTCCCATCGCGTCCTCTGGTCGGCGGTACTGCTGGGCACCCTCTTCGCCCTGCTCGGCTACCGGGTGCCCTGGGCGCGCCTGCGCAGTGAACCCCGTCAGCTTTGCCTCATACTGCTGGCGGGCCCCGTCATGTCCATCAGCTGGTGCATGTTCACCTGGTGCCTGACCACGGGGCAGGTGCTGGCCACCAGCCTCGCCTTCTTCATGACACCGCTGTTCAATATCGTGTTCGCCGTGCTCTTCCTCAAGGAGCGACTCACCCCGCAAAAGCATCTGGCGGTCGCCCTGGCGCTGGCGGGGCTGGCCTACATGCTGTTCTCCTACGGCCAGCTGCCCTGGTTCTCCCTCATCATGGGAGCCAACTTCGCCTTCTACGGCCTGCTCAAGAAGAAGGTGCACTACGACGCCGGCGTCAGCCTCTATCTCGAGGCCCTGGTCCAGCTGCCGGTCGCTTTGCTGATCATCGGCGCTCTGGCCCTGAGCGGCATGAGCCAGTTCATGGCCGGTGACTGGGCCGATCGGTTGCTGCTGATGGGCAGCGCCCCCGCCACCCTGCTGCCGGTGGGCCTGTTCTGCTACGCCGTGGCGCGCACCCGCATGAGCACAGTGGGGTTGCTGCAATATATAGAACCCAGCCTCGCCTTCCTGCTCGCCCTCTTCTGGTTTGGCGAGACGGCGGATCCGGTAAAGTCGGTGGGATTTGCCTTTGTCTGGGCGGGTCTGCTGGTGAGCCTGCTGCCGCTGCACAAACTCAGGCGCGGGGCCGACAACCCTGCTCAGGGTCTGCCACGATAGGATTCCAGGATGGCGTGCCACGCGGGATCCTGGTCCATCTGCTCGGCGATGTCGTTCAGCCGGGCATGCAGCTCGCTGCGGGATCTCGGCAGCAAGAGGTGGCGGGTATAGCTGGACTGGGGAAAGGGCGAGACGAACAGCTTGCCCTCATAGGCATCATGAATGAAGAAGGAGAGTGCAGAGCCCGGCACCAGCGTCACATCGATGCGGCCCCGCATCAGCAGGCTGAAATTGGTTTTGACCTTCTTGGCATCGTGGCGCACCAGCTCGCCCCGGGCCACAGCATCATCGATCCCCTGATAGCGATAGCCCTCTATGCCACCGAAGATCAGCCCCTTGAGTGAATCCGGGCCGCGATAGGTGATGGGTCTGACCGCGCTGGAGATGAGCTCGTTGGTGTCACGCATGATGGGAAAGGTCCACAGATAGCGCTCGCGCTGGGGATCCCCCACCCAGGCGGGATTGACCCAGGCCACCAGGCCGTCGAAGCCGGGATCCGACATCTCCAGCGCCAATCTGGCCCGATTGACCAGCCAGAGCTCAAGCCTGGGTTCTCCGCCAAGCCTTTCATTGAGATACTTGACAAGATCCCGGCTCAGCCCCGTCTTCTCCCCTGTCATGAAAGGAGGGTGCTGATGGTAATCATAAACACGGATCGTCTCCCCCAGAGCCGGGACCGACAACAGGCACCACAACCAGAACCAGACTCGCATCGCACCTCCTTGGACTGCTCTTGAGTTTGGCACAGACAGATCGAATGAGAAAAGCAGCGATGGACACAGAACCGACCAGCTCACCCCCAACCAGCCAGTGGTCCCTCTATCTGGTACGCACCGCGACCGGCCTGCTCTATACGGGGATCAGCACGGATCCGATAAGGCGGTTGCGCCAGCACCAGAGCGGCAAGGGATCCCGCGCCCTGCGCGGCAAGGGACCGCTCACGCTGGTCTGGCAGCAGACGGTGGGCGACAAGGGGGCGGCGCTGCGACTCGAATACCGCCTCAAGCAGCAGAGCAAGGCCTTCAAGGAGCGCCTGGTGCGGGAGCCGGATGGCTGGGTCGACTGGAGCCAGCCCTGGCTGGCAGCTGTCGAGCAGGCGATGAAGAGGCCACAAAAAAGGCCACTGCGAGCAGTGGCCAAGGCAGGATCCGATAGCAGGGAGGCTTAACGGTAGGTATTGGATTGCTTGCGCCGGTTGCTGATGAGCCAGCACACCACCAGCAGCACCAGCAACCAGGGCGCCAGCTTGATGATCAGAGCGAACATGCCGGCCAGGGCCCCAAACAGCACGAAGAGGCCGCTCACCAGCAGCATGGCCAGCACGGTAAACCCCGCCAGCGCCATGGCCACCAACACCAGCATCAAGACGATAAATTCCAGCATGTTCTGCTCCTTACAGGCTTCTCTTGCCGGCTGAAGGACCCTGGGGTCAGTCCAGCCAGCGCTTCAATTCACGACGGGGCGGCATGATCAGCACCGCCAGCAGATAGGCGGCCAGGGTCAGTGGCGGCATCAGGATCAGGGCGATCAGCGCCACTATCCGTACCGTCACCCTGGAGAGCCCCAGCCCGTTGGCGATGCCGGCGCAGACCCCGGTCAACTTGCGATGGGCAAGGTCCTTCGGCCAGGGCGTCATCTTTATGCCTCCACCTTCTGACCCTTCAGCCGGGCCAGTTCGCGCTCAATCTCGTCGTTCAGCTCCAGCTCGCGGAACTGGGCCTCCAGCGAGGGATTCTGCCCCAGAGTCGCCGCCTCCAGCTGGGCTTCCAGCTGATCGACCCGCCCCTGAAAGCCGTCGAAACGGGCCATCAGCTCGTGCATGCGCTGGTTGTCGACCTGGGCGCGGGCACGGATGCGGCTGTGGGCGGTCTGCTCGCGCAGGGTCAGCATCTTCTGCTTCTCGCGGGCTTCGGTCAGCTTGGCGGCCAGCCGCTCGCTGTCGGCGGTGAGCTGGGCCAGCACCTCGGCCACCCGGGCCTTGTCCTGCTCCAGCTGTTCGCATTTTTTGGCCTCGGCCAGCTTCTCGGTGAGGGCGGCACGGGCCAGATCCTCACGCCCCTTCTGGATGGCGAGCTCGGCCTTGGCCGACCACTCCAGGATCTGGTGTTGCAGCGCCTGCTGGTGGCGTTCCAGCTGCTTCTGCTCGGCGATGACGCGGGCGGCCTGGGTTCTCATCTCGACCTGGACCTGCTCCATCTCCTCGATCATCAGGCGCAGCATCTTCTCCGGCTCTTCGCTCTTGTCGAGCAGGCTGTGCAGGTTGGCATTGATCACGTCGGTCAGGCGGCTAAATACGCTCATGGTCTGGTTCCTTGTTCATGGGGATGGCTATCTCTTCCCATAGCATTACAAGAGCCATGCCAAGATAATTTATTGTTGCTTTACAAATAGATGGGGATTCATTCACAAGATACAAGCCGGATTTATTGGTTAGAATTGCCAACAAGGTGGTGATTTTAACCAATAAAAAAGGGAGCCAGCGGCTCCCTCTATGTCGTCTTTCGTTCAGACTCAGGCGGCCTGATGGCGACCCAGCTTGCTGTCCAGCTCGGCCAGCTTGGCTTCCATCCGGGCACGGCAGTTGTCAGACAACTCGCGAATGCCGGCGGCGCCGTGCTCCTTGCTGCAGACAGGTGCCATGACTTCCAGCAGCACTTCGCCATTGTCCCAGCGGTTCAGGTCGATCTGGCCGAAGTAGCTGGAGCAGACGATGGGCACCACGGGCACCTCGGCCTGCACGGCGGTGTGGAAGGCGCCGGCCTTGAACGGCAGCAGGCCGCGCCCCTTGGAGCGGGTCCCTTCCGGGAACATCCAGATGGAGGTGCCGTGATGCTTGATGCGATCCACCACCTGGCCTATGGTGCCGATGGCACGGGAGCGGTTGGAGCGGTCGATCAGCACGTTGCCTGAGAGCCAGAAGAGGAGGCCGAAGAAGGGCAGCCACAGCAGGCTCTTCTTGCCCACCGCCACCACGCCGGGCATGACGGCACCTGTCACTGTGAAGATGTCGAAATTGCTCTGGTGGTTGCAGACGTAAACCGCCGGGCCGACCGACTTTACCTCGTCCGGTATGATGACCTTGACCTTGAGGCCGAGCAGCGGGCAGATCGCATGGTACATGCGGGCGAAGACAAAGACGTTGTTGGGATGACGCGGACGCACCAGACAGAGCAACAGACCAAACACGAACCAGAAAACGAGCAGCAGGGTAAGCAGCAGCACACGGGCAAGTTTGAGCATCGAACACCTCGGATTTTAACTCGGCGCAGTATACTGGTCCCCCTTTTAGCGAACAAGCGTTCGCCAAACAGAACCGACCACCCCGATGTTGCATATGGTCGCATCGAATCCTGCTGACTTGCTCCTGTCATTATTGATCGATAGGATATGCACCATTCAACAGGGTAGGGCTAGCATGATTTTGCGACAACGCGTGGCGACAAGACTCCTGCTGCTGGTCTGCATTCTGGTGCTCAACTGCGCGGCCCAGCCGCTGGCCCGGCTGGCTCAGCTCGATCAGGCCCTCAGTTGCCAGGTACAGCTCCTCCCCTCTTCCAGCGCCGATGCCGACGATGCACAGCCAGCGACGCCCCAGCCGAGCAGTTGCCAGCTCAACGGCAAATGGCTCAGTGCCGCCAGCCTGCTCTGCGTCGAACAGATCTTCTTTGCCATCGCCTTCGTGATTGCCCTGCTGGCGCCGCTGTCGCGCCGCTCACCCGCTTTGCCTCCCCCTCGCAACATATCTCCGCCTGAACGGCGGCTTCACCTCACTTTATGTGTCTGGCGAGAATGAGTTAGCCGCGGTTTACACCACCCTGACTTCCATTTTCAAGAGACAAAAACATGTCAAACATGATCAAGACTGCCCTGTTGATGGGCGGCCTGCTGTGGCAATCCATGGGATTGGCCAGCGATACCGGCTGGCTTGTCAGCCCCCAGAACGATCACGCAAAAGTGCGGCTGCAAGCCGACGCCCGCGATCCCGCCCAAACTCGCGTGCTGCTCAGCCTGGCGCTCGAGTCCGGCTGGAAGACCTATTGGCAGAACCCGGGGGAAGGCGGCATTGCCCCTGAAATATTCTGGGATGCCCCTCAAGCCGCCCAGCAGTGGCATTGGCCCGTGCCGGAGCGATTTGACGTCAGTGGCATCTCGACCCAGGGCTATCAGAAAACCGTCAGCCTCCCCATCACGCTTGCCCACAGCCGCCGCGATGCACTGACGGGCACGCTGCGCCTTTCGACCTGCAGCAACGTCTGCATACTGACCGACTACCCCTTTACCCTGGCGCTGGATGGCACTGCGCCGGAAGGGTTCGACTTTGCCTACGCCCAGGCGATGAGCAAGCTGCCACAAGCCATGCCTGGCACCGTCACCCTCAAGGCCGGCTACCGGCAAAACCAGTTGCAGCTGACCGCCGACAACCCGCAGGGCTGGCAGGATCCGCAGATTTTCCTCCAGCGGCTGGAGGGCGCCGAATTTGGCAAACCCGAGCTGGAGGTGCAAGGCAACACCCTGATCGCCCGCATTCCGGTCAGCGATGGCTGGCAGGGCGATGCGCCCGACATACGTCGCCAGCAACTCGGGTTTGTACTGGCCAACGGTGAACAGGCCTGGCAGAGCGAGTTCCAGATAGGTGAGCCGCTGACCCTGCCGAGTCAGGGCCACTCGCTGCTCTGGCTGCTGGGCGCTGCCCTGCTGGGTGGCCTTATCCTCAACCTGATGCCCTGCGTACTGCCGGTGCTGGCCCTCAAGCTGGGGTCGGTACTGCAACTGGAAACCCGTGAGCGCCGCCCGGTTCGTTTGCAATTCCTGGCGGCCAGCGCCGGCATCCTGGTCTCCTTCTGGGCGCTGGCACTGATGAGCACGCTGCTGCGCGCCAGCCAGGGGGCGGTCGGCTGGGGCATCCAGTTCCAGAGCGTCTGGTTTATCGGCTTCATGGTGGTGGTGACGGCGCTGTTCTGCGCCAACTTGCTGGGGCTGTTCGAAATCAGGCTGCCGAGCAACCTCAATACCCGCCTCGCCACCACGGGCGGCAACAGCCTGGGCGGTCACTTCCTGCAGGGGTGTTTTGCCACCCTGCTGGCCACCCCCTGCTCGGCCCCCTTCCTCGGCACCGCGGTCGCCTTTGCGCTCGGGGCTCCGCTCGGTCAGCTCTGGCTCATCTTCACCGCGCTTGGCCTCGGCATGAGCCTGCCCTGGCTGCTGATCGCCGCCTTCCCCCGCCTCGCGCTCTGGCTGCCGAAGCCGGGCCGCTGGATGGGGCGCCTGCGCATTCTGCTCGGCCTGATGATGCTGGGCTCCAGCCTCTGGTTGCTCAGCCTGCTCGGCAACCATGTCGGCCAATTCTGGATGCTGATCCTGATGGCGCTGATGCTGGCCGCCCTGCTGCTGGCCGTGGTGTGGCGCCACGGCATGCGGGGCGTGACTCTGGGGCTGGCTCTCACCTGTCTACTGGGCGGGGCCCTGCTGCTGGGCGGCGCCTTCACCATGGAGGGCAAGCCCCAGCGGGACGGCGTCAACTGGCAGCCGCTCTCGGAGCAAGCCATCCAGGACGCGCTGGCGCAGAACAAGCGGGTCTTTGTCGATGTCACCGCCGACTGGTGCATTACCTGCAAAGCCAACAAATTCAACGTACTGCTGCGAGATGACGTGCAAAAAGCGCTGAGCGCCCCCGATGTGGTGGCCCTGCGCGGGGACTGGAGCCGCCCCTCTGCCAGCATCGCCGACTTCTTGCGCCAACGCGGCAGCGTGGCCATTCCCTTCAACCAGATCTACGGGCCCGGCCTGCAGGGTGGCGAGATCCTCTCGCCCCTGCTGGACCGTCCGACCCTGCTTGCCACCCTGGCGCAAGCAGGCATTGCCACTTCTCAAGGAGACACTAAATGAAACCGACCCTGCGCACCCTGACACTGCTGGCCTCCCTCTCTGCCGCCATGCTGGCCCCAGCCCTGCACGCCGCCCCCTTCACCCCGGAGCAGGAGGCCCGCATCAAGGAGCTGATCCGCGAAACCCTGGTGGCCAACCCCAAGATCCTCGACGAGGCGGCCGAATCCTGGGAGAAGCAGAACGCGGCGGATCAGGCCAGCCAGCTTGGCAACTTCATCAAGGGCAATCAGGATGTGCTGTTCAACAGCCCCACCAGCCCGCGTCTGGGTGCCAAGAACCCCAAGCTGACCCTGGTGTCCTTCACCGACTACAACTGCCCCTACTGCAAGCAGTTCGACCCTCATCTGGCCAGGTTGCTGAAGGCCTATCCAAATGATGTCGGGCTGGTGATCAAGCTGCTGCCGTTCAAGGGGCAGAGCTCCGCCAAGGCGGCCCAGTACAGCCTGACCCTGTGGCAGCAGGATCCCGCCCGCTTCCTCACCCTGCACGACAAGCTGATGAGCAAGCAGGGCATGCTGACCGAGGCGGACATCAACAAGGCGCTGGCGGCCACCGACAACCTGGCCCTCAAGCCTGCGGCCAAGGCCACCGAGGAGCTGCGCAACAGCCTGCGCATCGGCACCTTGCTCGGCGTGCAGGGCACACCGGCCACCTTGATCGGCAACCAGCTGGTCTCCGGCGCCGTGCCCTATGAGGAGCTGGAGCAAATCGTCAAAGCCGAACTGGCCAAACAGGGATAAACCATGACAGAGACTATCACCACCCAACCCCGCTGGCGGCGCTGGGGCAAGGAGGCGCTCTGGCTGCTGCTGTTTGGCGTTGTCATCTCGACGGCGCTGGACCTCTGGCGCAGCCCGGCACTGCCAGAAGACGGCCCTCTGCCCACCCTCACCCTGCAAGATGGCACCACCGCCGACCTGCAGGCCATGAGCCGGGACAAGCCGCTGCTGGTCTACTACTGGGCCAGCTGGTGTGCCGTCTGCCGCTTCACCACACCGACGGTGGAGCAGCTCTGGCAGGACGGTGAAAACGTGCTGACGGTGGCACTGCGCTCCGGCAACGCCCAGCAGTTGAGCAAGGGGATGGGCAAGAAGGGGTTGACCTTCCCGACCCATAACGATGAGCGGGGGGATCTCGCCGCCCGCTGGCAGGTGAGCGTTACTCCCAGCTTCCTCATCGTCAAGGACGGCAAGGTGGTGAGTACCACCACAGGCTGGAGTTCGGGTCTGGGGCTGAAACTGCGTCTGGCCTGGGCCCGCCTCCAATAACCGACAACGCCCGGCCTGCCGGGCGTTTTTTCAACATCCATCACACATACCCCTCCCTCTTGTTGCCAAAATGGCAGCGATTGGAGCTTTTTCGCTATTGGCAACTTGCTTGCCATATCGCCTCCTATTCATGGCGGAGCTGGCCTGTTTCCGTTAAAATGACGGGTTTTTGCCGTGCCTGGTTTCTCAAGCTCCACCATCAGGCGCCCGCAGTGTGAATTCCAAGATGCCAGTGATGCAGGATCTGCCATGAACAACTACTTTCGGGTGCTGGGCGTCAAGTCCAACGCCAACGAAAATGACATCAAAAAAGCCTATCGCCGGCTGTCTAACCAGTACCACCCCGATAAGCTGTTAGGGGCGAGCGAAGAAGAGCGAGAGCTGGCAGCCATCAAGCTGCACCAGGTAAAGCAGGCCTATGAAGTGCTGTCAGACCCGAAACAGCGGGCCGCTTTCATCAAGGATTTCAACAACGTCATCGTGACCGATCCCGCTTCTGCCATGCAGGAGATGTGGGACCAATTCTACCCCTGAGGCGCTATGCAGAAAAAATGGGACCAGGCGCGGATCAAAGCGCTGATGAGTGATGCCAGCGAGAACATCGAATCCTACCGGGATCAGGACCAGCCCAAGGCACTTGAGCAGTTCACCGGCAAGATGAAGACACTGCTGCTGGCCGACATGAGCATGCTGGAGTTCATGCCCGAGTACCTGCCGCTGGCCCTCTATGGCCGGGTGCAGTTCCCGGCCAAGGCCAAACCCGAGTGGATCAAGTGGCTCGGCAGCGGCGTACAACCCTCATGGGACGAGTTCAAGGTGTCGGTGGCGTTCAACAATGCCGACCTGCCGCTGGTGAAAGCGGTACGGGCCCAGAGCGAAGATCAGCTGATCGAAGCCTGCGCCGTGCTGTTCCAGCTGGACAACCCGCTGCCGCGCGGTGGCCGCCGTGCCGATGACGACTACGAGCTGCGTGACGACGACGATGAAGACGGGGAAAACGCTGACGCCGACTACAACGGTGATGGTGACGACGACGGCGATCAAGACATGTACGACGAAGTACGTTTCTAACTTGAGGCAAAGCATGCACAGTCTGATAGAAATTACCGCCATCGAGATCAAAGAGCTGGCCGTGATCGAGCCGAAACAGGCCAGCGAAAAGTTCGAACTGATCGCCAAGACAATGTCCGACGACCAGTTGGCCGAAGTCATTGAACAGATTGATATCGTCACCCTGACCCAGATCAACGGCCAGCACGACATGTCGTTCCCGTCCATCATCTCCGAGCTGATGACCCCGGAGCGGATCCGCGACATCGTCTGCCAGCAGCCCCTCTACTGGGAAGAGGCGATCAAGAACAACGCCGAAGAGCTGCAGCAGCACACCTTCGACTTCCTCAACTACCTGATCCGCACCCAGGACAGCGATGCCAAGCAGGCGGAGATCCTGGAGTGCATCGCCGAGGATCCGGCCGGTCTCTTCTACCTCGCCATCCCCTTCATCGAGTTCTATCGCGGTGAACGCTTCGAGGATGACGAGGGCTTCCACGACACGCTGCACGCCGAAGAGGAAGATCTGGAAGAGGCACTCTCCTACAGCGACCGCCAGCAGAGTGAAAATGCCCACGACTACCCGCTGGATGACCCGCGCAGCCTCTTGATGCTGATCCGCGAGCTGACCCCCGAGGTGGAGAAAGCCATCAAGGCACTGCTGCGCAATGAGCACTCCTCTTGGGAGGGGATCATCAGCAAGTTCGCCAGCGAGCTGGTGATGCAGGCCAAAGAGAAGAACGACGCCTCCGACGAGTACGCCGAAGTCGACGACATGTTCAGCTTCCTGGATTGAGGAGCCCCGTCATGCAACTAGCCATACGCGATGTCAATCAGGGCCCCTTTCTCACCCAGGTGCTGCGCTTTGGCCGCGAGAGCGAACACTTGAGCGATCAGCAGCTTGGCCAGATCAAGGGCAAGGCGGTGCTGATGAGCCTGAAGTTCGCCGACAAGTACTACAACAAGTACAAGATGCACCTGCTGGAACAGGCCGCCCACGACGTCATCGGCGTGGTCAGCCTGGGGCTGCTGGAGCTGTCGCAACGAGATACCGCCAAGGCTCTCGCCCTGCTGCAGGCGCCGGAGGGGCCCATCAAGCCGTTCCAGAAGGGCTGGTCCATGCTTATCTCGGTCAGCGCCAAGCAGCCCGGTGGCAACAGCCTCTATGGCGACGTGGATGCGCGGCTCTTGGACAAGATCTCCAGCCCGCCGGACGTGGAAGAGTGGCAAGGCTGGCAGGAGTACGAGAAGGCGCTGGTGGAGCACAACAAGGCCCGCCTGATGAGCCTGATCGATCAGCACTTCTTCGCCTGCGAGAACGACCACCCCACCATGGAAGACAAGCTGGCCGAGGCCCTGCTCTATCGCATCCTCTGCGGCAATGGCAGCGGCGCGGCCCCCTTGAAGGTGAAGCAGGATCTCAAACGCCGTCTGGCACGAGACATAGTGCTGCAGGAAGCCTGGTACGACACCGACTATCTGGCCGCCCAGCTTGAACGCCTACTCGCCGAGCTGCCCCTCGACATGGCCAGCGCCCTGCGTCAGGAGCTGAGCCCGGGCTTCGTGCCCAACCTGCTGCATACCCTGGGCTTTGTGCGCCAGTACCAGCTGCTGCAACAAGAGAACGCCTCGCCGGAGAAGCTCGATAACGTCGAGATGCGGGCCGGTCTCAAGCACCCCCTGCTCGGCTGGCCGCTCTACCACGACTTCTAGGGCGCGTTTTCGCCGCCCGCTCAGTCGCACCACAACGCCCGGCCCGCCGGGCGTTGTTATATCTGGCGCTAAGCCCATCCCCGCACCTCCCCGATATTTATTCACTCAACGCCATAAGATGAATAAATGACCGGCTACGCGACCGTCGGGTTGCAGCGGCGCTACTGGGTAAAAAAACGGGATATGGATCGCACTACAGAGCCAAAATAGGCACAAAATGTGCCGAGCTGATCACATGAGGCGTACCGCAACAGCGTGGCAAATCAGGCTAAAACCACGACTATGCGCGCATAAAAAGGCGGAATAGATCAATAAAAAGCAATTAATCGTGCCAGATTAAATTTAAGATCTGGCAATTTGATCGGGCTGGTCGCTAAATGACAGACCAGCCTTGAAACCCGCATGGAAGCGCCAAAGGCTAGCCGGCAGCAGACCGGTACGCTCTCAGGATGAGTTGTGATTTTCTCTTCTCACAGGAGACAAACCGTGAGCGCTTCGACACCACACCCTCATCACGCCGCCGTCCCACCCGGCTCAGGCGCCCTGTTCTTTATCCAGACCTTCGCCACCCTGGGCTTTGCCGTCCTCTACTCCACCCTGGTGCTCTACGCCACCAAGCGGCTGGGCTTCAGCGAATCCCAGGCCAACGCCATGATGGGGATCTTCGGTGCCTTCAACTACGGCCTGCACCTGTTTGGTGGTTACCTCGGCGGGCGCTACCTCAGCAACCGCAACCTGTTCGTCATGGGTATGGTATTGCAGGTGATCGGCTGCTACCTCATCGCCGAGATGGGGGTCAGCGGTCTCTACTGGGGGCTCGCCATGTTCCTCACCGGCAGTGGCCTCAACGTCACCTGCCTCAACATGATGCTGACCCAACGCTTCGTCCCGGACGATCACCGCCGCGAGAGCGCCTTCCTGTGGAACTACGCCGGCATGAACCTGGGCTTCTTCATCGGCTTCTCGGTGGCGGGCTACTTCCAGCTGACCGAGGATTACCGCACCCTGTTCCTGTTCGCCACCCTGGGCAACGTGCTGGCCATCATCGCCACCCTCTGCTTCTGGCCCATTCTGGCGGATATCAACACCCCCCTGCGCCATATCAAGGGGCGCGGCTTCTACCTGCGGATGCTCGGCGGCCTCGCCATCCTGGCCCTGCTGGTGCCGGCCCTGCGCCTGCTGCTGACCCACGCCAGCTTCAGCGGCAGCTTCGTGCTGTTGCTGGGCGCCCTGGTGCTGGTGCTGCTCTGCGTGATGACCGCCCGCCACCCGGACGCCGCCGAGCGCAGCCGCATGGTGGCCTACATGATCCTCGCCTTGGGCTCGCTGATATTCTGGTCGCTCTACCAGCTGGCACCCATGGGGCTGATGCTCTTCTCCGAGCACAACATCAACCTCAATGTATTCGGGCTGCGGGTTGCCCCACAGTGGATCCAGAACATCAACACCCTGGTCATCGTCATCGGCGGCCCGCTGATGGCGCTGCTGTTCAAGCACCTGCGCGAGCAGGGCTGGCGCATCGACATCCCCTCCCAGTTTGCCGCCTCCCTGTTCTGCATGGGGCTGGGGATGCTGGTACTGCCGATCGGCATCCACCTGGCGGGGGCGGACGGCCTGGTCGCCTTCAAGTGGATAGCCATCAGCTATGTGCTGCAGAGCCTGGGGGAGCTGCTCATCTCCCCCATCGGCTACGCCATGATCGGCAAGCTGGCCCCCGCCAGCCTGCAAGGCTTGATGATGGGCTGCTGGATGATGGTGACCGGCGTCGCCTCCGTGCTGGCGGGCTATGTCTCCGCCGCCATGCCGCAAAACAGCGGCAGCACTCCGATCGCCACCAACCCGGGCTACGGCTCGGTATTCAATATGCTGGGCTGGGGATCCCTCGCGGGCGGCGTTGTGTTGCTGCTGCTGGTGCCCCGCCTGCGCCTGCTGATCGCCTCCAAGATCACCCCGCCCCCGGCAGGCGCTGCCATCCCCGTCTGATCGGGTTTGGGCCAGCCATTTAACTGGCCCTTGTCAGAGCGAACGGTTGAATCAGCGACTCGGGCGATAACACAGAGGGCCCCGCCATCATGGATGGCGGGGCCCTCTCTATTTGGCGGAATTGATGGCCCGTTTTTGGTTGGCGAATCCTTGTTTAGGCTCCACGAATCAAGCCTACAGATATCGTTGATCAAACATTCGGTTCTTTGAACACCAAATATAAACGCTTGAGCAACTGATATAGAAAGAGTGGTTGAATAATCGTCAGGGCTATGGTCAACCAAGCCACGGTAGCCATATTGCCCAGGTGACCATCGACATCCGTCAACAGCATCGAAGAGACTACGGCGGCTGAACCGCTGAATATATGCTGGAAAACATTCTGCAATGACATGAATCCAGCTCGTTCCCCGGGCTCTGCGACCTGACTATTAACAGCAGCAGCAGTGATCGTCCGCGTCGACGTCACTACCATGAACAAGGTAAAAATGGTCATGGTCGGCAACAAGGGGGAACCCAAGAAACCATCCCAAACAATGGCGATAATCAATCCCCCCACCCACATAGTGATGCGCATTGCGCCAAAACGGTCAATCAAATAGCCACCCAACTGCATCGCGAGCAAGCTGAAAACGCCACCCATGATATAGTACTGACTCATATCGCCGCGAGGCACACCGAGATTGAACTGAAAATAGGTTGCCATGTTCGGAACAATGAGGAAGGTACTAAAAATTGCCAACCCGATTGCCATAAAAGCATTCCACACTACAGGTCGTTTCAACATTTCAATGGATGAAAAAACCTTCCGGTCTTGCCCCAAGTGGGAAGTCATATTCGGCAGCCTCATAAATACCGCCACGCTGACGCACAATCCCAATCCACCAACGACATAAAAAGGTGCACTCCACCCTTTCAACATGGCCAGCTCCAGTCCCAACGGGACACCGGCAATGGCTGATAACGAGAAGGCCCCCATCACTATCGCCATCGCTCGACCACGTTGTGGTACTGGCGTGGCATCCACGACTATCGTCATCGCTATCGACGTTGCCGGACCGGAAAATATGCCTGCCAGCAAACGGGTAAAGAACAAACTTTCCATATTCCATGCTAAAGCGCACGCCCAGGTGGATAGCGTGACGCCCAGCAATGAGATCAGTGCAACGTATTTTCTATCAAATCGATCTATGTATCTGGCACATAATAAAGATGATAATGCGGCGGCCAGTGCATATCCTCCCCCCAAATATCCTATATAGGTTGGGCTGATATCGAGTGCACGAGATAAATCAGGCCCAAGCGGCATAATCATCATAAAGTCCAGTGTACTCACCAATTGGATAAAGGCCGCCAGCCAGACGCTACCCACATCCATCACCGCGCTATTAAAATGAGGTTTCTTACCTACCTTGTTTTGATCTGACATCATAGTGTTTGCGCTCAATATTTAGAGGCAGACAGCATACCCACTACCATCATTTATTTTTATCCTTTAGAATGGCATAGACTGTTATCATATTAGGGATAATCGATGCGCACAGGCTTGGACTTTACTTCATCAAGGATCTTTATTGCCGTGGTTGAACAAGGCAGTTTTGTCGGCGCATCTAAAACCCTTCAAATCCCCACGTCAAATGTGAGCCGCAGTATCTCTCAATTGGAAGAAGCCTTGAACCTTCAACTGATTGAGCGCACTACCCGCCATATGAAGCTCACCCAGGCGGGGCAACTGCTCTATACCAGGGTGAAACCATTGCTGGAATCACTGGAGCAAACCGAGGCTGAATTGACATCACAACAGATTCAGCTGAAAGGGCCACTGCGCATCTGTATCCCCAATGAAGCCGGGCCCAGGCTGCTCGGTACAGCCATCGCTGACTTTGCCTGTCAACATCCCGAAATAAAGATCAGCTGTATTACCAATTTGTCCGGACTTGAATCCTTAAGAGAGGATCTGGACATGGCAATCATCATTCACAGAGGCAAGCTGGATGACAGCGATTATATTGCCAGCCATCTGACCACCATTCCCTGTACCGTTGTTGGCTCCCCTTCTCTTATTCAGCGATGTGGGCTTCCCAACCACACGGCGCAGCTAAAAGATCTCCCCTGCATTACTACGGTTAGCGCCCTGAAAGGCATGCCTTGGCAGTTCACTCGTACAAACAGTACGTTTTCCACCATTCAGGTGAATGAACACTACCGGGTCAATAGTGGTGAGCTGGCGCTCAAAGCCGCGATCGCCGGTGTCGGATTTGCCATTCTAGCCAAGGTATCTTGCCAGGCGTTTATTGATGATGGCAGCTTGGTCGAAATTGAACTTGAGTTACCCGCCGCCCCATTGCAGTTGTTTGCTGTTTATGCAAACCGCCAATATCTACCGGCTAAAACACGCGTATTTATTGATTTTATACGGGAAAACATTATGAATTATCAGTAACTAAATCCAATAAAGCCTCAACAGATTGCGTTGACTTCTCAAGATACCAAAATCCGGCTGCTATCGTTTTCGAACGCTGATTACGCTTCGCCATCAGACACGTTGTTATTTCAATTTAAGCCACACTCGGCTGAGAAATTCAGAAATTTTACCATTAATTACCGCATGTATATGCTCTCTGTTTATTCCTGATGCATCATTACAAATAGCCGGGGCCATTTTATTTAATTGAGCAGAGCACGGTGAGAGAAAAACAAAATGACCGGCATTGTGTATTACCTGAAATTCATTTTCTGCAGCCAACATTTTGGCCAGATCTCTCGAGTTTTCCTCCCAAGAAAGCTCTTCATCCTGATCACCAGTAAAAATAAGGGTAGGTTCAATCACTCTTTTTAGTGAGTGGGGAGACAGTGCCATACTCACCGGAGCCATAAAAACCCATGCCTGGATTCTCGAGTCGGGGCGCACAACTAAACCAGAATGATCATTGATGATGATCCCTTTGGTCGAACATATAGCTTTCATTTCATATTTACGACAATAATTTGCATAGCGTCCTGAATCAATTTCCCCTCCTCTTAACAACAATCCTGTTGCACCGCCGGCAGAGAAACCAATAAATGCTATTTTATCTACATCAACATATGCAGCTAGCTCTGCATTATTAGTTACTGCTGTAATGGCGGCAGAAATTTGTAATGGGCGGCCATACCATGAACTAATGGCTCCCGCCCCAGTCTGATCCTTGTAGTTGTCACCAGGGTGAGTGAGGGTAACAACAATATTGCCCTGCCGAGCCAGAGTTGTGGCAAGGTCATGATGACTCCACAAACTACCGGCGTTGCCATGTGAGATAACTATGACTGGATAGCGGCCTGGTACTATATCCAGCGCCTTTTTTGCCGCTATTTGATAAGGGCCTATCGTAGTTGGTGTGTTTTCTGCAGCCACACCGGGGTAGAAATATACGGCATCCATCGGCTTTCCGCCTACAGGATCTGTCACTATGAGACGCTTAAACCCTGTATATTCAGCCGATACGACGAAGGATGACAAGGCACTGCACGTACATATTGCACAAAGTAAAAAATAACGGAAAAAAAGCCTCATCAGATATCCTTTCTGATCCAATCGACATTGGGACGACACGCTACCACTATCGCCATGAGGAGTCATTTTTAACAAAAAAATGGGAGCGAATAATTCGCTCCCATCTTGTATAGATCCGTTGACTACCCTTCCTGACTTTCCTCAGCGGCCGGCTCTGCACCGGCCACGGCTTCAATCTCGATGCGATCGACGCGCTGCAAACCGCGGGGCAGCTTGGCGCCACGGCGGCCGCGCTCGCCGCGGTAGTAGTCGAGATCAGATGGCTTAAGAGTGAGCTTGCGCTTGCCGGCGAACAGGGTGACATATTGCCCCTGCGGTATGATGGCGGCCATCACCATAAACTCCTCCCGCGCCTTGACCCGCGCCGACGGAATGCTGATCAGCTTGTTGCCCTTGCCCTTGCCAAGCACCGGCAGAGTGCTGAGCGGGAACAGCAGCATGCGCCCCTCGTTGGAGATGGCCATGCAGAGATCGGTTTCTGGCGAGCCAATCTTCTGGGGTGCCATCACCAGGCCCCCTTCCGGCACCGTCAGCAGCGCCTTGCCGTTCTTGTTCTTGCCAATCAGGTCGTCATATTTGCAGACGAAGCCGTAACCGGCGTCACTCGCGATGAGATAAGGCTCGCCCTCGTTGCCCATCACCAGATGGCGTACCTCTTCCCCCGCCCCCAGGGCGAAGCGACCGGTGAGCGGCTCCCCCTGACTGCGGGCGGAAGGCAGGGTGTGCGCCTCAAGCGAATAAGTGCGCCCCAGGCTGGAGAGGAAGACTGCCTGCTGGTTGCTGCGCCCGCAGGCGTGGGCCAGATAGCCATCCCCCGCCTTGTAGGATAGGCCTTCCACGTCCACGTCGTGGCCCTTGGCGGCCCGTACCCAGCCCGCGCCCGACAGGATGACGGTCACTGGCTCACTCGGGGTCAGCTCTTTCTCGGTCAGCGCGACGGCTGTGGCACGCTCCACCAGCGGGGTGCGGCGATCGTCGCCGTACTTCTCGGCATCCGCCAGCAGCTCTTTCTTGAGCAGGGTATTGAGGCGACGCTCGGAGCCCAGAATGAGTTCGAGCTTGTCGCGCTCCAGCGCCAGCTCTTCCTGCTCGGCGCGCAGCTTGAACTCTTCGAGCTTGGCCAGATGGCGCAGTTTGAGCTCGAGGATGGCCTCGGCCTGGGTCTCGCTGATGTTGAAGCGCTCCACCATCACCTTGCCCGGCTCATCCTCGGTGCGGATGATCTCGATCACCTCGTCGATGTTGAGATAGGCGACCAGCAAGCCTTCGAGGATGTGCAGGCGAGCCAGCACCTTGTCGAGGCGATATTGCAGGCGGCGACGCACCGTCTCGCGACGGAAGACGATCCACTCGGCGAGGATCATCTTGAGGGTCTTCACCTGGGGTCTGTTGTCCAGCCCCAGTATGTTGAGGTTGACGCGATAGTTCTTCTCCAGATCCGTGGTGGCGAACAGGTGGGCCATCAGCCCCTCCACATCCACCCGGTTGGAGCGGGGAATGATCACCAGACGGGTCGGGTTCTCGTGGTCCGATTCATCGCGCAGATCACTGACCATTGGCAGCTTTTTGGCCACCATCTGGGCGGCGATCTGCTCCATGATCTTGGCGCCGGAAGCCTGATGGGGCAGCGCCGTGATGACGATGTCGCCATCCTCCTCGCTCCACACAGCCCGCTGCTTGATGGAGCCCTTGCCGGTCTCGTAGATTTTGCGGATGTCATCGCGGGGCGTGATGATCTCGGCGCTGGTCGGGTAGTCCGGCCCCTGAATGTGCGCCATCAGCGCATCCAGCCCCGCATTGGGGTTGTCCAGCAGCTCGGCACAGGCAAGAGCCACTTCCCGCGCGTTGTGGGGCGGGATGTCGGTCGCCATGCCCACCGCTATGCCGGTCACCCCGTTGAGCAGTATGTGGGGCAGGCGGGCGGGCAGCACCACGGGTTCCTTCATGGTGCCGTCGAAGTTCGGCGTCCACTCCACGGTGCCCTGGCCCAGCTCGGAGAGCAGCAGCTCGGAGAAGCGCGACAGCCGCGCCTCGGTGTAACGCATGGCGGCGAAGGATTTGGGATCGTCCGGCGCACCCCAGTTGCCCTGACCGTCCACCAGCGGGTAGCGGTAGGAGAAGGGCTGGGCCATCAGCACCATGGCTTCATAACAGGCGCTGTCGCCGTGGGGATGGTACTTACCCAGCACGTCACCCACGGTACGGGCCGACTTCTTGTGCTTGGAGAGCGCGGAGAGCCCCAGCTCGCTCATGGCGTAGATGATGCGCCGCTGCACGGGCTTGAGGCCATCGCCGATATGGGGCAAAGCCCGATCCATGATGACGTACATGGAGTAGTTCAAGTAAGCCTGTTCGGTGAAGGCGCGCATGGGCTGGCGCTCGACCCCGTCCAGACTGAGCTCGATAGCATCACTCATAAGGTTGTTCTCTTGCTAGGGTGCGCCACTGGGCGGCGCACCTGAAAGTCGGGTCGGCTGATGACAGAGGCCATTGGCTTAGATGATCGCAAGGTTGCCCTTCTCCTCAAGCCACTCGCGGCGATCCGGGGCACGCTTCTTGGCCAGCAGCATGTCCATCAGTTGCAGGGTCTCGTCCCCCTCCTCCAGCTCGCCCATGGTGAGCTGCACCAGCCGGCGGGTGTTGGGATCCATGGTGGTTTCCCGCAGCTGTTTCGGGTTCATCTCACCCAGGCCCTTGAATCGGGTCACCATCACCTTGCCCTTCTTCTTCTCGGCCTCGACCCGTTGCAGCACGCCGTTCTTCTCATCCTCGTCCAGGGCATAGAAGACCTCCTTGCCGATGTCGATCCGGTAGAGCGGCGGCATGGCCACATAGACGTGGCCCTTGTTGACCAGGGTTCTGAAATGCTTAACAAAGAGAGCGCACAGCAGGGTGGCGATATGCAGACCGTCCGAGTCCGCATCCGCGAGTATGCACACCTTGCCGTAGCGCAGGCCGGAGAGATCCTCCGAGTCCGGATCCAGGCCTATGGCCACAGAGATGTCGTGCACTTCCTGGGAGGCGAGCACTTGACCGGCCTCCACCTCCCAGGTGTTCAGTATCTTGCCGCGAAGGGGCATGATGGCCTGGAATTCACGGTCCCGCGCCTGCTTGGCGCTGCCGCCCGCGGAGTCACCCTCCACCAGGAACAATTCGCCTTGCATGGGGTCGGCGCAGTTGCAGTCGGTGAGCTTGCCGGGCAGGGCCGGGCCCTGGGTAATCTTCTTGCGCACCACCGTCTTGGCGGCGCGCATCCGGCGCTGGGCGCTGCTGATGCAGATCTCGGCTATCTGCTCCGCCAGCTCGGTGTTGCTGTTGAGGTAGAGGCTGAAGGCATCCTTCACCACCCCGGAGACGAAGGCCGAGCTCTGGCGGGACGACAGCCGCTCCTTGGTCTGACCTGCGAACTGGGGATCCTGCATCTTGACCGAGAGGATGTAGGCGCAGCGATCCCAGATGTCTTCTGGAGTCAGCTTGACCCCGCGCGGCAACAGGTTGCGGAACTCGCAGAACTCGCGCATGGCGTCGAGCAGGCCCTGACGCAGGCCGTTGACATGGGTGCCGCCGAGCGCAGTGGGGATCAGGTTCACATAGGATTCGGCGAGGCACTCACCCCCCTCCGGCAACCAGCACAGGGCCCAGTCCACCGCAGACTGCTCGGTGCTGAAGGCGCCGACGAAGGGCTGCTCCGGCAGGCAGGTGAACTGCTTGACCGCATCAACGAGGTAATCCTTGAGGCCATCCTCGTAGCACCACTCCAGCTTGATGCCGGTGTTCTTGTCGAGGAACTTGATGGTGAGGCCGGGGCAGAGCACGGCCTTGGCCTTGAGCAGATGCTCGAGCTTGGAGACCGAGAAGCGCGGCGAGTCGAAGTAGCGCGCCTCTGGCCAGAAGCGCACCCGGGTGCCGGTGTTGCGGCGCCCGCAGGTGCCTGTGATGGTCAGCTCCTGCACCTTGTCGCCGCGCTCGAAGGCGATGTCATAGACCTGGCCGTCCCGGCGCACCGTCACCTCGACCCGATCGGAAAGGGCATTCACCACAGAGATGCCCACCCCGTGCAGACCGCCGGAGAACTGGTAGTTCTTGTTGGAGAACTTGCCCCCCGCGTGCAGCTTGCAGAGGATCAGCTCCACACCGGAAACGCCCTCTTCCGGGTGAATGTCGACCGGCATGCCACGGCCGTCATCGATCACCTCGAGAGACTGGTCCTCGTGCAGGATCACCTCCAGGGTGCGGGCATGGCCCGCCAGCGCCTCATCGACGCTGTTGTCGATGACCTCCTGGCCGAGGTGATTGGGCCTGGTGGTGTCTGTGTACATGCCGGGGCGGCGACGCACCGGTTCGAGGCCATTGAGGACCTCAATGGCATCCGCATTGTATTGAGTGGACATGGAGGGCCTTGCGAATTGACGTTTGGAGGGAATCTTACTCGCTGGGAGGGTCTTGGACAAATAGGGCGGTGGCAAAGGGTGATCCAGAGAGGCTATGGCCCCGCAGGATCAGGCGGGTGTCAGTGCCTTGGGTTTCGCCAGCAACAAGGACGAGAGGGATCAGGCGGGCGCCAGGGCCGAAGGCTGCGCCTGCCACAAGGACGAGAGGGATCAGGCTGGCGCCAGTGACGAAGGCTGCGCCTGCAACAGGGGGGAGAGGGAGCAATGGAGTCGCCATACCAGGCCCGCCAGCTCCCGGGCCGAGGGCTCGGGGTGATCGGCCAGGCCAAGGCTGATGCGATCCAGCTCGGCCAGGGTCTGATGGAGGGAGCCATGTTGCACCCCCTGCTCGGTGAGGATCCCCTCAAGACAGCGCACGCAGGCGTCCCGCACCAGATAGAGTGCCGGCTCCCTGCCCCGCCACTGGCGCAGTTGCCAGACGATGTGGCTGCAGTTGAGCAGCACCACGCCCCAGCGCAGCACCCAGAGCCGGGCCGTCTGATCCTGGCTCTGGCTGAGCTGGCTGATGCCGTGATAGATGCGCGATTCGAACTGGCTCTCACTCTGCTGTGGCCTGGGCGCCAGCTGATCCATGAAGTCGTGGCGCAGGATGCGCATGATGCGGCGACTCTTGCGCCGATCCGAGCTCGGCCGCAGGATCTGGAACGCCAGCCCGGCCGCCATCACCCCCAGCACCTGGCTGATGCTGGTATTGATGAACAACGAGTAGTCGTAGCTCGGCGGGTTGGTGATGGAGAGAAAGGAACCGAGCAGCACTATGAGCTGACCCCACAGCACCGCCATCCTGGGCTTTTGCAGCTTGAACATCTGCATGGTGACCAGCACGGGAAACAGCAGGGCGCAGAACTGCCAGAAGTCGTCGATGCGGATCATCAGGCCGAACTTGACCGCGAAACAGACCAGGCTCAGCAGCAGAATAGCCTGCAGCATGGTGTTGACTCCCTTGACCGGCGCCGGCGTCGCCGAGTAGAGCACGCAGCAGATAGAGAGCATGGTCAGCGCCGTGCCCCCCAGATCCCACTGACTGTGGATCCAGAAGGCGCAACCCAGCAGCACGCAGAGGAAGGTGCGGCCACCGTTGTAGGCCGCCTCATAGCTGTCGGTGTGGCTGGTGAGCGAGGTGTGTCGCGGCGGGGCCGGCCACTCCCGATCGTCATACTGTTCCAGCCGGCTCAGCCAGCGCTGGCACTCCAGATAGCTCCAGCAGAAGTGACGCAGCCGCAGCCAGAAGGTGCGGTGCCGATAATCGCACCCCGCAGTCGGCGCGAACGGAGCCAGCAGACGGGCGATGCGATACTTGTCGCACGCCGGCTTGCCCAGCTCGGTCAGCAGGCTGGCCAGCAGCGTCTGAATGCCTGCCGGTTGCTCCGGCCAGTTGTGCAGCATGCGGCGCTGGCTGGAGATGAGGCTGATGATCCGCAGCTGGCGGTGCAGCAGGAAGTTGAGCAGCTTGTTGTGGCGGCGCAGCCGGTGGTGGCTCCACACCGCCTGAATGCGCAGCACGTTCATGGTGAGGATCTGGCCGATCAGCCCCTCGTGGGCACTGCGCACATCCGGGTTGGCCTCCCCCAGCCAGAGCAGCTGGGCATGTTCCAGCAGGCGGCTCTGGCTCTTGCGCAGCGATTGCAGCAGGGTCTCGCTGTCGGAGGTGCTGGGCAGGATCATCATCATCAGGCCACCGCAGAGGATGCCGATGATCACCTCGCTCACCCGGGCCTGGGCTATGTCGAAGATATGATGCGGATCGACCACGTTGACGCAGGAGAAGGCGATGATGGCGGCCGTGTAGCCCGCCAGGGCAAAGGCGTAGGAGACGTTGTTCTGATAGTGGTTGGAGATGTAGGTGCAGAGTCCGAGCCAGAGGGCGATGAGAAAGCTGAACAACCAGGGATCGCTGATGCCAAGGCCGGTGATCACCACGGCCGCCATGGCGCCGATCAGACTGCCGACCACCCGCCCCAGGCTCTTGCTGATGACCCCGCCGACGGTGGGAAAGCTCACCACGGCGGCCGAGGTCATGGCCCAGTAAGGGGCATCCAGCTGCAAGACAAACGCCAGCCAGAGCGACAGGCACATGGCCAGGCTGTTGCGCAGGGCATAACGCCACTGGCCACCGCTGGCCTTGCCCCAGGGGGTCCGGCGCCAGAGCGACCCGATTGCACTCACCTCATTCCCCTATGGTGATGGTGCAGGTGGTGCCCGCGATCAGGGCCAGCTCGGGCGGCACATCCAGCAGGCGGATCCGCACCGGCACCCGCTGGGCCAGCCGCACCCAGGGCACGTTCGGTTTGACGTCGAGCAGCAGGCTGCTGCCACCGTCCACGCTCTGATCGTGAATCGCGCGCCCTATGCTTTCCACCTCGCCGCGCAGGGTCTGATCCCCGCTGTATAGCACCACCTCGGCCGGCTTGCCCGGCGCTATGCGCCTGAGCTTGGTCTCTTCGAAATAACCCTGCACATAGAAGGAGTGGATATCCACCAGTGCCACCAGCGGCACCCCGGCGCTGGCATAGTTGCCGACCCGGGTCTGCAGGTTGGTGATGTAACCGTCGCTCGCGGCATGCACCTGGGTCTTGGCTAGGGACCACTGCGCCTGCTCCAGATTGGCCTGGGCCACCTGATAGGCCGCCTTCATCGCCTGGGCATTGAGCCGTGCCTCGTCCCCGGCCTCCGCCGAGATGACGTTATTCGACAAGCCACGGCGACGCGTCGCCTCGTGCTCGGCCTTGTCGAGATCCGATTTGGCCTTGGCGAGCGCCGCGCTGGCGTTGTCGAGGGCGATCCGGTAGGGCTCGGGGTCCAGGGTGAAGACCAGCTCTCCCGTCTTCACCTGCTGGTTGTCCTTGACCGCTATCTTGATGATCTTGCCCGATACCTCGGGGGTGATGCTGACCAGTTCGGCCCGCACCTTGCCATCCCGGGTCCAGGGACCCTGCATGTAGTAGTTCCACAGCCACCAGCCCGCCGCCAGCGCCAGGACGCACACCAGCAGGGTGGAGAAGTATTTGAGGGTCGCGAGGGGTGATTTAGCCATGTAACAGGATCCAGAAAGCGCCACTGACGGCGAGGATAAACAGGGAGAGATCCATCAGCAGGGGATGCCAGACATCCCCGCCATAGAGCCAGTCACGCAGCAGATGATGCACAGGCAACCAGCCAAGCAGACCGAACAGCACGGCCTTGAACAGGGGTGGAAAGTAGAGAGAAGCGCCCAGTATCAGATCCGGCAGCGCTGAAGGGGTCGTCACAAGCGTGCTCCCTGTTGGCAGAGAAGGGCAAAAAAGTCGGCCAGGGTCTGCACCAGAGCAGACCCGCCAAGGTTAACACAGCCATTTCCAGTGCTACAGGAGCAGATGGCTCCCTTGCGGTCAGACCACTCGGCCGGGTGGTAAACCCAGTCGCGCAGCGGCACTTCACCGGCTCGAACGGGTTGATCCTTCAGAGGCAGGCGAGGTTGTCATCCTGTTCTCAACGGGTTGGGCGATCCGCAGGGTGATGCACCCCCTCGAGACAGGCGAGGTTGTAGCCATACTCGGCCGGGTTGGAGCGACGCTGGTGATGGGTGTAGATGCCGCAGACGCTGCAGAAGTAATACTTCGCGGTGCGGGTGTTGAACTGGTAGCAGCGCAGCACCGCCTCTCCCTGCAGGATGCGGATGCCCGAGAGCGGCACCGAGGCGACGATGGCGCCACGCCGCCGGCAGAGGGAACAGTCACAGCGGCGCGGATCCACCACCCCATCCGGCAAGCTGAGTTCCAGCACCACGGCCCCGCAGTGACAGCTGGCCTTGTGTTTCTCTTCAATGGGGGTGTTGCCGATGCGTTTTATCATGCAGCCTCCTTGCCGCCGGGCACTGGGCCCTGTCGTCTCAATCGAACAGCGTCTCGCGCCGCCCCTGCTGCAGATGAGCATGCAGGGTACGCAGCTGGGATACCAACACCCTGTGCAGGGAGAGCGGCGGCAGGGCATCGAGGGCGAAGTAGGCAGCGCCCCGGGTTTCGTCGGTCTCGGTGAGCAGTTGGCCCCCCGTCACCTCGCACAGGAAGAAGGCCTTGTGGGCGTGGGGCAACTGGGGCGGATGGGGGTGTTTGAGCTTGTCGAACAGCGCCAGCAACTGCACGGCCCGGCAGGCGAGCCCCGTCTCCTCGGCCACCTCGCGCACCACGGCACCGGCCGGCGAATCACCTATGTCACACCAGCCGCCCGGCAGGGTCCAGCAGCCGTCGCTGCGCTCCTGCACCAGCAGGATATGGCCGTCATCGTTTTGAATAAACGCCCGCACATCCAGCTTGGGGGTGGGATAGCCGCTATCGAGGGCGATCCATGCTGAAATGGCGGCGGGATCCAGCTCGCTCTGACTGGCAATCAGGGCGACCGTGGCCGCTCTGAGTGCCTCGCAACGGCCGATGTCGAAGGGGTCTTTGGAGTAGGTGAGGCCGGCCTGCGCCGTGGCCAGCACCTGTTCCAGAAAAGCGGCCAACGGCGGTTGCATGGCTAGAGCCCGAGGAAACGAATGATCTGGGCCGGGTAGCGCTCGAACCCGGTGAAGGCGTGATTGCCACCGCACTCCAGCGAGAGACGGGCAAAGCGGTATTCGGTCAGCGCCTTGCGATAGTCGAGCACCTCATCCTCCTGCTGTTGCAGGATCCAGAGCCGTTCGGGGGCCGTTACCGGCACCGCCAGCGCCTTCAGCTCGTCCATGTGGGCCGGCAGCAGCTCGTAGCGCTCGTCGGTATAGGGATTGGTCTGGGGGCCCAGATAGTCGCAGAGCAGCTCGTGAGGGCGCACCGCCGGGTTGATCAGGGCCGCACGGCAGCCATACAACTCACTGACTCTCGTTGCCATAAAACCGCCGAGTGAGCTGCCCACGGCGCCAAGCTTGAGGCGGTCACAGTGACGGGCGCTGGCCGCTTCAATGGTCTGCGCTATGGCCGCCCAGGCCGCCGCCGGCGTATTGGGCTGGGCCGGGATGATCACCTCGATGTCGGGCCTGTGCGCCGCTACCCAGGCAGCCATCTGCTGCGCCTTGGCCGAGCCGGGTGATGAATTGAAACCGTGCAGATAAAGCAAAACGGAGGTCATGGAAGCGGCCTCCTCAATAACCGGTGGCATCGGGGTCGGGCACAAACTGCCCCACCGGCAGACGCCACACCTGGCTCGCGACCCGGCCATCCGGATGCAGGGTGAGATAGCGCCAGCCCGGACCTGACTCGTCCAGCGCGAAACCATCGCTGAGCGGCTTGAACTGGATGCAGGTGGAGGGACTGGCAATCAGCCGCACCCCGCGATGCGTCTCGTCAAACTCCTGATGGACATGGCCAAACAAGATGGTTTTCTGCTGGGGATGACGGGCCAGCACGGCGAACAGGTCGTCGGCATTCTTGAGATTGTGCTGATCCAGCCAGGCGCAACCCACAGGCACCGCCTGATGGTGCAGGGCTATGAGGGCATGGCGCTCGGGGTGCTGGCGCAGTGCGCTGTCCAGCGCCGCCAGCTGGTGATCGCCGAGCACGCCGTGGGGTTTGCCGCGTACCTGGGTATCCAGCATTATCACCTGCCAGTGCTCGCCCACCAGCTGCTTGGCCTCGCTGATGCCGGCCGCATGCAGGTATTCGGTCATCAGGGGAGCGTCGTCATGGTTGCCGGGCAGCCAGTAGATGGGGCGTGCCAGCGGGGCCATCATGCTGGCAAAGCGCTGGTAGGATTCCGGACTGTGATCCTGCGACAGATCGCCGGTCGCCAGGATCAGATCAAACGGATGATCGTTGGCCTGCACCCGCTCCAGCACGGCAGCCAGGCTCTCCGCGGTGCGCACGGCCAATAGCCGCCCCTCGGCACTCGCGAAGAGGTGGGTGTCGGTAATTTGTAACAGGCGCACACTGCCGTCCTGCGCCTGGGGTAGCTCTGTTTCCAAAATCACGCTTCTTTTTATAAGTTCAACTAGAGGATGTTTATCAGGCTGGTACCATGTCTGAGACAAAATTTTAGCCAATCGGCCAGGAACAGATTTACCTGCTCCTTTTCATCCCGCTGGTGCATTTTTTTATTGGGATAATCATAACGTGGTTGCAACCTCGAAATCTGTTGCGCCGCACACACTTCCGCCATCCGCACATCATGATACAAACGAATCTCGATGCGAGCCTGCAAGTAGCTCGGCAATTCCGGGTTGTGCTGGGCCAGGATCACCTGGCTGGTGAAGCGGCTCTCCTCGCTGACGGTGAGCTGGAACTGCAGGCCGTTGCCCACCTGATAACGGCGCTCGGCCCCGACTGTGCCACCCGGCGGCAACAGTTTCATCAAGGCCATATAATTCACCTCGCAGGTACGCTGCAAGGACATCAAATCAGGCACATAACGCTTGGCCTGGGTGTGAACGAGCGCCACCTTAGCGCCCCGCCAGCCAGCGAGCCCGCAGCTCGCCGTGATTGAGGGCCAGCCACTGCAGCGCTATGACGGAGGCCGCGTTGTCGATGCGTCCCTCTTTGAGCCAGGCATAGGCCTGCTCGCGGCTCACCACGTGCACCCGGATATCCTCGCCCTCCTCCGCCAGACCGTGGGTCCCCTCGGCCTTGCTGGCATCCACCTCGCCCACATAGACCTCGATCCGCTCCGTGCTGCCACCCGGGCTCACCAGATAGCTGATGGCATGCTCACAGCGACCCACCTCGATCCCGGCCTCTTCCACCGCCTCGCGGCGCACCACGGCTTCGGCGGTTTCCCCTTCATCTATGATGCCGGCCACCAGCTCCAGCAGCCAGGGAGTGGGACTGGTCTCGATGGCGCCAATGCGGAACTGCTCCACCAGCACTATCTGGTCGCGCACAGGATCATAGGGCAGCAGGGCGCCGGCATGGCCGCGCTCGAACAGCTCGCGCACTATGGGTTCATTCCAGCCTCCCGCAAATAACCTGTGCTGCAGGCGATAGACGTTCACTTTGAAGAAGCCGTTATATCCCGATGATTTATCGATGATTTTTACATCATCGGCAGAATAGTGACGGGTTTGGGGCAAGGCTTGCTGCGACATACGAGACTCCCGCCAGCTTGACTTGGCTCGGTTTGACCATAAAATCCGAGAACATGAATGAACATTCATTCACTCGTTCCCGACGGAGATGAGGGATGGATTTTAGCAGCCACAGGGCATTTGGCTAGGCACGAGGGGGAGAAAACTCCCCCTCGTGCTTGACGTTCCTGTCGCTGGAAAAGAGACAGTTATCATAAAATTTTGCTTATAGTAGAGTGATTAAGCTGAAATCAAGCTTGCTCAGTAACAATACCCCTCCTTCATCCAGCGACAGCTTTGGGTTAATACATAAGGTTAAAACGATCTATGAAAAGAACACTCTTGTCAGCCATGGTGTTGCTGGGCGTCAGCGCCGGCGCCCATGCCGAAAACCTGCTCGATATTTACCAACAGGCTCAGATCAAGGACACCCAACTGCTGGAATCCAAGGCCAAGCGTGATCAGGCTTTCGAGAAGATCAACGAATCCCGCGCAGCCCTCTTGCCCCAAATCAATCTGGGTGCCGGTCTGAACTACCTGCAGAACAAGGGTGATACCCAGACCAACAGCAACGCCACCGGCTCCCTCTCGCTGGATCAGTCCATCTACCGCCGCAGCAACTGGGTCAACCTGGATCTGACCGAGAAGAGCGCCACCCAGTCTGACGTGGCCTATAACCTCGAAGTCCAGAACCTGATGCTGCGTACCTCCCAGGCCTATTTCGACGTGCTCAAGGCGATGGACACCCTGGAGTTCGTCCGCGCCAACAAGGCCGCAGTGGAACGCCAGCTGGAACAGACCCAGCAGCGCTTCGAAGTGGGCCTGACCGCCATCACGGACGTGCATGAGGCCGAGGCCGAGCGCGACCAGGCGCTGGCGGACGAGATCAATGCCGAAAACACCCTGGACAACAGCTACGAGAGCCTGCGTGAACTGACCGGCATCGACCACCGTCAGCTGGACGTGCTCAACACAGAGCGCTTCACCCCACAGAAGACACCGTTCAACTCTGACAAGTGGCTGGAGCTGGCGCTGGACAAGAACCTGCAACTGCACAGCGCCCGCATCGGCAAGGACATCGCCAAGGAGCAGATCGATCTGGCCAAGACGGGTCATGAGCCGACCGTGGATCTGGGCGCCGGTCTCTCCACCAGCTACAACGACTACAAGGACGAGATCCGCAACCCCGAGAGCAACAGCAATCAGGGCAACATAGGCCTGAACTTCAAGCTGCCGCTCTACACGGGTGGGGCGACTACCTCCCAGGTCAAGCAGTCACAGTTCAACTACGTGGCCGCCAGCGAGCAGCTGGAGCGCAGCTTCCGCTCGGTGCAGAGCACGGTTCGCTCCTCCTACAACAACGTGAACGCCAGCATAGGTTCGGTACGCGCCTACGGCCAGTCCGTCATCTCCGCCGACAGCGCCTTGAAGGCGACCGAGGCCGGTTATGAGGTCGGTACCCGCACCATAGTCGACGTGCTGGACTCCACCCGCAAGCTGTACCAGGCCAAGCAGAAGCTCTCCGAAGCCCGCTACAACTACATCCTCAGCATCCTCTCCCTCAAGCAGGCCGCCGGCACCCTTGAGCAGAAGGATCTGGAAGAAGTGAACCAGGGGCTGATGCCTGCCGCCAAGGTCACCAAGAAGTCCTGAGCCCCGCAGCTCATGTCATGAAAAAGGCGACCTCAGGGTCGCCTTTTCGTTATCTGCGCTTGCTGTTGCCCGCACCGGCCGGTTGCTTTGCCGCAGGCTGGTGCCGCTAGGTGCCACTTCCGCGCTCTGGCGCGCGCCAGACATAAAAAACCCGGCCTGAGCCGGGTTTTGACTCATCCGCGTTCGCGGATGGTCTTGATGATGTCGCTGGTGGAGCAGCCATCCTCGAAGTTGAGTACGCGCACCTCGCCACCGTTGGCGGTCACCTCGTCGTAACCGGCGATATCCTTCGGCTTGTAGTCACCGCCCTTGACCAGCAGGTCGGGCAGCACTTCGGCGATCAGCCGCTGGGGCGTATCTTCGGCGAAGGGCACCACCCAGTCCACTGCGCCCAGCGCGGCCAGCACGGCCATGCGACGGTCGGTCGAATTGACCGGGCGACCCGGCCCCTTCAGGCGGCGGACCGAGTCATCGGTATTGACCGCCACTATCAGGCGATCCCCCAGCTTGCCGGCATTGGCGAGGTAGGAGACGTGGCCGGCGTGCAGTATGTCGAAGCAGCCGTTGGTCATCACCACCTTCTCGCCACGCAGGCGGGCAGCCTGAACGGCAACCTTGAGCTGAGCCTCGGACATGACGCCAAAACCGGTCTCCTGCTCGGTGTAGAGGGCATTGGCCAGCTCGACCGGGCTGACGGTGGAGGTACCCAGCTTGCCGACGACTATACCGGCCGCCGTGTTGGCCAGGGCACAGGCCTCGTCCAGGCTCATGCCGGCGGCCAGAGAGGTGGCCAGGGTGGAGATGACGGTATCACCGGCACCTGTCACGTCGTAAACCTCGTGGGCCTGGGCCGGCAGGTGCAGCTCTGGCTGACCTTCACGGATCAGGGTCATGCCGTTTTCGGAACGGGTGACCAGCAGGGCCTCCAGCTCGAAACGCTTGACCAGCTCGAGTCCCTTGGCGACCAGATCCTCTTCACCCTTCACCTTGCCCACCACGGCCTCGAACTCGGACATGTTGGGGGTCAGCAGAGTAGCGCCGCGATACTTCTCAAACTCGGTCCCCTTGGGGTCGACCAGTACGGGAATGCCGGCGGCGCGGGCACGCTGGATCATGCCGGGTACGTCGTTGAGGGCACCCTTGCCGTAGTCGGAGAGGATCATCACGTCGCTGTTCGGCAGCGCCAGCTCCACCTTGTTCATCAGCAGAGTGGCATCGACATCGTGGAACGCTTCCTCGAAGTCCAGACGCAGCAACTGCTGGTTGCGGGACAACACCCGCAGCTTGGTGATGGTCGGATAGTCGGCCAGACGAACGAAATCACAGGCGACCTTGACGCCAGCCATCTGGCCAGCCAGCGCATCGGCGGCCTCATCCTGACCGGTCAGGCCCAGCAGCACGGCGTGGGCGCCCAGGGCGGCAGAGTTGAGGGCCACGTTGGCGGCGCCACCCGGGCGCTCCTCAATGTGCTCAACCTTGACCACGGGCACCGGGGCCTCGGGCGAGATCCGGCCGGTGGGGCCATGCCAATAGCGGTCCAACATGACATCGCCAACGACCAGAACGCGGGCTTTTTCAAACTCGGGCAGGGTGATCTTCATCTGTATCGACTCTCAAAACCTGAAAAATTCAGTCCCGGATTTTATCACACTCTTTTCTACGGTGTAGAAAAAGCAAACCTGTGGTTTCCATTTAAGGAAACTCATAGTTACAGTCCGCGCCACGCGGATCAGAGGCAAGCAGCCCCTCTGACCAGCACATAGCCATTCGCCCCCGACCCCGCTTTTCGGCTAGAATCCCCCGATTGCGAGTAAAACTATCCGCTCAGGATACCCACGTGCCTTTATCGCCTCCCCTTATTCGACCGGGCTTGCCCCGGTGCATGGCGATTGCGAACAAGAGACTTTTCATGGCCCACGATAATGCTCCCCGCCTCGACCCCCATCTGTTCCACCCCCGCTACTGGGGCAGCTGGTTCGGCCTCAGTTTGCTCTGGCTGCTGGTGCTGCTGCCCTGGCGCAGCCAGATGTGGCTGGGCCGCCAGCTCGGCAGCCTGGCCCGCAAGCTGCTGAAATCCCGAGTCAAGATTGCCCGCCGCAATCTGGAACTGGCGATGCCCGAGCTGACCAAGGATGAGCGGGAGAAGCTGCTCAAGGCCAACTTCGAGAGCGTCGGCTGCGCCATCTTCGAGGTGGGCATGGCCTGGTTCTGGCCGGATTGGCGGATGCGCAACCTGATGAAGGTGGAAGGGGAAGAACACGTCATCGCCGCCATGGAGAAGAGGCAGGGCATGCTGCTGCTCTCCTGCCACTTCCTGACGCTGGAGCTGAACGCCCGCTGCTTCGGCCTGGTGCGCCCCGGGGTCGGCGTCTACCGCCCCAACACCAATCCGGTGCTGGAATATGCCCAGTACCACGGTCGCTGCGCCTCTAACAAGTATCTGGTGGACCGCATGGACGTGAAGGGGATGATCAAGGCGCTGCGCAACGGTGACGCCCTCTGGTACGCGCCGGATCACGACTACGGTGCCCACGCCAGCGTGTTCGTGCCCTACTTCGCGGTCGAACAGGCCGCCACCATCACGGGCACAGCCACCCTGGCGCGGGTGAAAAATACTGTCACCCTGCCCTGCTACAACATCCGCACCAGCGAGGGTTACACCCTGCATATCGGGGCACCGCTGGCCGATTACCCCAGTGGTGACGACCTGGCCGACGCCACCCGCGCCAACAGGGAGATAGAAGCGGCGGTTCGCAAGGCCCCCGAGCAGTACATGTGGCTGCACCGTCGCTTCAAGACCCGGCCCAATCCGGATGACGCTGGCTACTACTGAGTCAGAAAGGGATGAAAAAACCGCCGCGAGGCGGTTTTTTATGGCCTGCAGCCCGGAAAGGGTTTTCATTCGTGGCTGGATATTTTATTAATGGCAGTGCCGAGCGGCGGGCCGGGCCCCGCCAGGAACAATAAAACGAACGAAGGGAAGCGAACATGAAAGCCACTCTTTTAGTGGGCGCCCTGTGCGCATTGACAGGTTGCAGTCACCAGACCCAGAGCGTGCACCTCACCTCTCTCCCCCTGAGCAAGATCACGGATGTGAATGCCCAGTGGAGCCCTCTCAGCAGGAACGAATCCCGCTACCCCAAGGAGGCCATACTGGCCGAGAAGATGGGGTGTACCTCGCTCGAGTACGTGATCAATGAAGCGGGTCGGGCCGAGCAGATCCGCGTGCTGGCACGCAGTGACGACACATTCAGCGAGGCCGCCATGGAGACGCTGCAGCAGTGGCAATGGCAGGCAACCGCTGCCAATCCGGGCCATCTTCCCGTCAAGTCCCAGACCCGGTTCGAATTCTGTATCGAGCATAACGGCCAGCCCTGTGACACCAGCGGGCTGGCGCAGCTCTGCCAGGGGGAGGACATGGTTCGCAGCACGGGGCAGGTCTACACCCAGGTCTGAGCACAGCCCCGCCTGGCTAGGCATCCCACATGAAAAAGGTGAGCCCAGGCTCACCTTTTTCGTTATCACAGTGGTTCATCGCCGCCGCGCCCTGCAAGGCATGGATGTCATGTCCCAGCGTGCAGCCAGGCGGCGATGGCCAGTTGCAGCCGCACATAGTCGGCGCGATGGAACAGCATCGACAGGGTCGCTTGCCACCCGGCGTCGGCCGAAGCCTGGGCCAACAAGGCCAGATGAGTCGACAAATCGGTCAGCGCCGCCAGCCACACTGGCGCCCGCGGAGCGGCAGCATCAACGATGAGCGCAACCCCTTGCCGGATCTCTTGCAACGCCAGGCGTCGCTGTTCGGGGTCCACCTGCTCCAGCCAGTACTGCTCGTGATGTTGCCAATGTTGCAGGCCCGCGGTGATGCGCATGGCGGCGTCGGTCCCATTGATCGCCGGCAAGGATTGCAGCGCCAGCGGCTTGCCGAGCCCCGCCAGCCGATAGCCGCGCTGCGCCTTGGATTGCGCCCCCAGCCTGACCCCGCCGAGCCTGGCCAGCTGCTCCGCCAACCCGAACAGGGCGCGGGCGTCGCCGGACTTGAGTTCCAGCTCCAGCTCATCGATGGCGACCTTGCCCAGCGAACCGACGATCTCGCCCTGATCCCAGGCCAGCTCGATCTCGGCCCCCTCGAAGGCGACCAGCCAGTGACGGCGCAGGAAGTCGGTCCTGAACTGGGCAACCAGCCTGGCCTGGATTTCGTCGCGCACCACCAGACTCGGCCAAAGCTCGGCTGGAAAAGCCGCAAGCAGGGGCACATCGCCATGTACGGGGGCATTATATTCGGGCCTGGCATGCAATCCCCCCACCACCTGGCCCCGACATTTAATCGTCTGCTCGGCAAAATCATCGCTGCGACGAATCCGCAATCCCATTTCCAGCCGACGTAAATCCAGGGCCGGCGTATCAAAATAGACATTGCCGAGTTCGACCTGGGAGCTTGATATAATTTCAAGTGAATTCAGAAGCTTGGATAGTGGCTGTTGGATATCTTGTGAGACAAAAAACTTTATCTCGATCTCAGTTTGCATAGTCATTCCGGGCTGGCAGGCAACTTTGGGGGGCGTGATGTGGAGCGCGAGGATATAATGCCTGCGATACATCAGGATTAATTCACGGTTTTATTGATGGCGCAGTTCGGTTACCATGCGCCCCTCATAAAATCGTATCGAGTGTTTTTTCACCGACACAGGTTTGGCCATGCCAGTAAATACTATTTTGGGGCTTTTTGCCAAGTCCCCCATCAAGCCGCTGCAGAAGCATATCGTCAAGGTTCACGTGTGCTGCGAGCAGCTCATTCCCTTCTTTGACGCCGTTGCCGAAGACCGTTGGGAAGATGCCGAGAAGATCCGGCAGCAGATAGCCCAGCTGGAAAAAGAGGCGGACATCCTCAAGCGTGAAATTCGTCTGAAACTGCCTCGCGGCCTGTTCCTGCCGGTCGCCCGTACCGACCTGCTGGAGCTGCTGACCCAGCAAGACAAGATTGCCAACCGTGCCAAGGATATCTCCGGCCGCATGCTTGGTCGTCGAATGGAATTCCCTGCCGAGATGCGTGCCGATTTCATGGCCTATCTCAAACGTTGTATCGATGCGACCGCCCAAGCCGAAAAAGCCATCGGAGAACTCGATGAGCTGCTCGAAACCGGCTTCAAAGGACGTGAAGTTGAAATGGTTGCCGAGATGATCCATCAGCTGGATCTTATCGAGGACGATACTGACACCATGCAGATCGGGCTGCGCCAACAGCTGCAAGCCGTTGAGCAGAAATACAATCCGATCGACGTTATGTTCCTCTACAAGATCCTCGAATGGGTAGGTGACCTGGCAGATCAGGCCGAGCGCGTTGGCGCCCGTCTGGAACTGATGCTGGCTCGTTCGTAATCGACTGACTGGGTAAACACTATTAATGGACATTATCGCGAATTACGGCACTACTCTGGTGCTCGTGGCGGCCTTGTTCGGCTTTTTGATGGCCTGGGGGATAGGCGCGAATGACGTGGCCAACGCCATGGGCACATCGGTCGGCACCAAATCCCTGACCATACGTCAGGCGATCATCATCGCCATGATCTTCGAATTTGCCGGTGCCTATCTGGCCGGCGGCGAAGTGACAGCCACCATACGCAACGGCATCATAGATACCAACGCCTTTGCCGACACCCCGGATCTGCTGGTGCTCGGCATGATCGCCTCCCTGCTGGCGGCTGGCGCCTGGTTGATCCTGGCCTCCTACTTCGGCTGGCCCGTCTCCACCACCCACTCCATCATAGGTGCCATCGTCGGCTTCGCCGTGGTGAGCATAGGCCCGGAAGCTGTGCAGTGGAGCAAGTTCGGCGGCATAGTCGGTTCCTGGATCATCACCCCGGCCATCTCGGGCATCATCGCCTACTTCATGTTCATCAGCGTGCAGAAGCTCATCTTCAACACAGATGATCCCCTGGCCAATGCCAAGCGTTACGTGCCTTTCTACATGTTCCTGACCGCCCTGGTGATCTGCCTGGTGACCATCAAGAAGGGGCTGACCCACGTCGGTCTGCACCTGAGCGACGGCGAAGGGATCCTGCTCTCCATCGTCATCTCCATCGCGGTGGCATTTGCCGGCTGGCTCTATATTCGCGGCCAGCAATACAACCCGCAGGATGACAGCAAGATGCACTTCGCCAACGTGGAGAAGGTATTCGGCATCCTGATGGTGATCACCGCCTGTGCCATGGCCTTTGCCCACGGCTCCAACGACGTGGCCAACGCCATAGGCCCGCTCTCCGCCGTGGTCTCCATCGTCGACAGCGCCGGTCAGATCGCCGGTCAGTCCACCATCGCCTGGTGGATCCTGCCGCTCGGCGGCATCGGCATAGTCATCGGCCTCGCCACCATGGGCGAGAAAGTGATGGCCACCGTCGGTACCGGCATCACCCATCTAACCCCGAGCCGTGGCTTCGCCGCCCAGCTGGCCACCGCCGCGACCGTGGTGATCGCCTCCGGCACGGGTCTGCCCATCTCCACCACCCAAACCCTGGTGGGTGCTGTGATGGGTGTCGGTCTGGCCCGTGGCATAGCCGCCCTGAACCTGGGCGTGCTGCGCAACATAGTGGTCTCCTGGATCATCACCCTGCCCGCAGGTGCCATCCTGGCCATCGCCATCTTCTACGTGCTGCAAGCCTGTTTCTCCTGATACGCGCAGCAGCAAAAAGCCCGGGTCACTGACCCGGGCTTTTTTATACCTGGCGCATGGGAAGCAAGGGTTCGGCGGCGGTCAACACGGCCCTGCCACTGTCTCTATTCACAATGTCGGGCGTGCCACCTCCTGCCGCTGCAACCGGCTTGCATCCCCTGCCTGGCAGGCGCAGACTGTTTGGCCTTGTTTTTATGCGATTCGATTCAAGGCAACCATCATGACTCCTGCCATCAACCTGCTGAAAAAGCTCAAGATCCCCCACAAGCTCTATCCCTACGAGTGTGAAGCTCACGACGATTTCGGCAAACATGCCGCGACCCAGCTCGGCCTGCCGGAGGCCCAGGTGTTCAAGACCCTGGTCGCCCATCACGACAAGCAGGCGGTGGTCGCCATAGTGCCCTCGTCGGGCATGTGCAGCCTCAAGCAGCTGGCCAAGGCCACAGGCTTGAAGAAGGTGGAGATGATGAAACCGGCCGAGGCCGAGAAGCTGACCGGCTACAAGGTCGGCGGCATCAGCCCGCTGGCCCAGAAGAAACTGCTGCCCACAGTGCTCGACGACTCGGCCATGGCGTTTGACGAGATACTGGTGAGCGGCGGCAAGCGCGGCCTCTCGGTCGGGGTGGCGCCACAGGACATGCTGACCCTGCTCAAGTGGATCGCCGCTCCCATCGGCGAGCACCATGAGTAACGCCTGAAACGACAGAGGCCCCGCTGACGGGGCCTCTGTTATGTTGCCGGGTCAGTCGTTATTGGCTCGACAAGCGGCGGTCAGCTCGGATAGCCGCAACCGCTGCCTGCCGGCCTCATCGAAGTTCTCCTCCGCCAGCCAGCGCGCAAAGCAGGCCTGCAACGCCGGCCACTCGCCGTCGATCACCGAGAACCAGGCGGTATCCCGTGCCAGCCCCTTGTCCACCCGGCTCTGGCGAAAGGTTCCCTCGTAGCTGAAACCGAGCCGCAGCGCCGCCTGCCAGGAGGGTCGGTTGAAGGCATTGCACTTCCATTCGTAACGCCGGTAGCCGAGGGCAAAGGCGTTGGCCATCATCAGCGCCATGGCCGCCGTCGCCAGCCGCGAGCGCTGCAGGGCCGGCGAGAAGTGCAGCCAGCCCACCTCTATGCTGCCCGCCAGGGGATCGATGCGCAGGTAGCTAGCCAGCCCCAGCGGCTGTTCACCATGCTCATCGAAGATGGTGTAGAACTGGGGATCTGTCTTGGCGGCGCACTCTCGCAGCCAGGCCAGCATATCCGCTTCCTCTGCGTAGGGACCCGTGGTCAGGTAGGTCCACATGGCCCCGCTGTCGGCGCTGAAGGCCTGCCACAGGCCGGGGCCGTGACGCTCGGGATCCAGCGGTTCCAGCCGGCAGCCCCAGCCGCTGAGAGGGCGGCGGGGCGGAAACTCGGCACCCCGCCAATCGGGCAGCGGCGCACCGACCGGCTGGCCGAACTCGTTCAGATGGATATCAGCAGCCACAGGCGATCCCTCCCGTTTGCTGCACGCCCGCTTCGTTGCCGGTGGCGATGGCAAAGCCGTCCTGGCGCCACCAGTGCAGGCCGCCGATCAGCTCCTTGACCTGAAACCCCAGCGCCGCCAACTTGCAGGCGCCGCGGGTCGAGCCGTTGCAGCCGATGCCGTCGCAATAGCAGACATAGACCTTGTCCCGTGCCAATGCGGCCGTGGTCGCCGGGTTCATGGTGGCGTGGGGGAAGCTGATGGCACCGGGAATGTGTCCCTCGGCATAGTGGCCGGCGGAGCGGGTGTCGATGACGACGATGCGCGCCTCGCCCGCCAGCAGATCCGCAGCCAGATCGGCCGGGTCGGTGCGATAGGCCAGCTGGGCCTCGAAGAAAGCGCTGGCCTCTGCCGCACTGGCCAGCCCGCTGCTCAATACCTGACTCATGATAAACCTCCTTGTGACCAGACCCGAGTCCGGGTGGTGACGACTGTGTTGACCGGACTGACCAAGCCGGTACCCAATACATGGCTCATTGCTAAGCCTCCCGTGACCACTGCACGATTTTGGTGATCACTGTGGTCCTGACCGAGTTGGCGATGAAGCACTCCTCATGGGCCTGATGGTGCAGTTGCTCCAGCTCGGCCAGGGTGGGTTGCCGCTCGCCGGCAAACTGCACCAGCGGCTGCAATGTGACCCGGGTGATGGACTGGCGACCCCTGTCGTCCGCCTCCATGATGCCCACCGCCTCGTCCCGGTAGCTCTCCACCCGATAACCCGCCCTGGCCACCAGCCAGAGGAAGGTGAGCATGTGGCAACTGGAGAGGGCCGCGACGAAGGCCTCCTCCGGATCGACGTGCTCGGCCACCGACCAAGGCAAGGGCACCACGTGTGGGGAGGAGGAGGCGGGCACCCTGACGCCGCCATCAAACTCCCACCAGTGGGCCCGACTGTAGCGCTGATCGACGAAGGGCTCGCCGGCCCCGCACTGCCAGCTGATGGTGGCGCCGTATTCCGACATGCAGACTCCTTTCATTGCCAATATCTGTTGATCCCGAACCTTGAGCCTCAATGTAGCGACATAATGGCCTTGCCACGCCGACCAATTTTGCCAATATGGGCAGACCAATTGTCTGCCTGGAAATAACCATGCCCGCCCTGCCAACCCTGTTCGCCACTCAGCAACCCAGCGAGCTGCCGCTGCACGAACAGCTGGTGCGCATGTTGCGAGGCGCCATTCTGGCCGGCCATCTGCCCCAGCACAGCCGGCTGCCCGCAAGTCGCATGCTGGCCGGCGATCTCGGCATCTCCCGCAGCACGGTAGAGCTGGCCTATGGCCGGCTGGAGGCGGAGGGCTATCTGGTGCGCAAGGTGGGGGCCGGCAGCTTCGTGGCGCTGGCGGCCGTGTGCCCGGCGCCACGTCAGCCCCAGTCGGCGGCCGGACTCTCCCGCCGTGGCCAGGAGATGGCGGCGGGGGGCGCCTGTCACGACACGCCGCACGTCGGCGCCTCCTTTGCCTCCAGCCAGCCTGATCCCCGCCTCTTCCCCCACGGGCTCTGGGGCCGGCTGATGCAGCAACAGTGGCGCCAGCAGGGGGAGCGCTGGATGAACTACGGCGACCCGCAGGGGTTGCCCGAGCTGCGCAGCGCCATCAGCAGTTATCTGGTGCAGTCCCGCGGCGTGGTGTGCGAGCCGGACCAGATCCTGATCCTCACCAGCTCCCAGCAGGGGATACTGCTGGCGACCCAGCTGCTCATCGATGCCGGCGACACCGTCTGGGTGGAAGATCCCGGCTATCCTGGGGCCCGCACCGCCATGGAGAGCGCCGGTGCCAGGGTCCACCCCGTGCCCGTGGATGGGGAAGGGCTCAACCCGCAAGGTGATCACCCGGCGCCGCGCCTCATCTACACCACGCCGGCCCACCAGTATCCCCTGGGCGTGCCCATGAGCCTGCCTCGCCGGATGGCACTGCTGAGCGAGGCCGAGCGTCACGGTGCCTGGATCCTGGAGGACGATTACGACGGTGAGTATCAGTACGATCAGCGGCCGCTCCCCGCTCTGCAGGGGCTGGATGGCCAGGGGCGGGTCATCTATGTGGGCACCTTCAGCAAGGTGCTGTTCGGTTCGCTTCGACTCGCCTATCTGGTACTGCCAAGGCCGCTGATGGATGCCTTCTGCCGGGCCAGGGCAGCCTTCGATGGCCACAGCAACCAGCTGCAGCAGGCGGTCACCGCAGATTTCATCCGCGCAGGTCACTTCGCCACCCACCTGCGCCAGAGCCGGCTCATCTACCAGAGCCGGCGCGACCTGCTGCTGAGCGAGCTCGCCAGTCACTGCCCGCTGCTCACCCCGGTTCACAGCGGCGCCGGTTTGCAGTGCGCCGTGCTGCTGCCCGCCGGCGGCGAGGCGCGCTGGACCAAGAGTGCCAATGACATGGGTATTGGCCTGCGCCCCCTCGGCCAGTTCCAGCTAGGCGAGCCGGAGCTGGAGGGTTGGCTGCTCGGCTTTGGCGCCCTCGACAACCAGACCCTGCGCCGGCTCTGTCGCCAGCTGGGCAGCCTGATGGCGTCGTCCTGACGGGATCATTCTGGTAGGGAGGCAAGCCAGCCCGGGGCAGGGCGCAGCCCCGGGCGCCGGACTATAATGGATGGACCAAAGTCGTAGAGCCTAGCCGAGATGTATAGACTCCTGTTGCTGATCCTCTGCCTTTCCCTCTCCTCCCCCCCGATGGCGGCCACCCGCTTTACCCTGCTCAGCCCCGAAAACGGGCAGGATGCGCGGATGCGCTACTACCGGGAGGTGATGCAACTGGCGCTGGAGAAGACCCGCCCCGACTATGGCGACTATGAGCTGCTCGACTCGCTGCCGATGAACAAGGCACGGATGCGGATCGAGGTGCAGGAACCCGGGGCCAACGCTCTCTTCATCATCGACAGCTGGCCCCTGCAGTCCCCCGGCGATCGCGTCACTGCCATTCCCTTCCCCATCGATCTCGGCATTCTCGGTTATCGGGTCTGCTTCGTCGGCGCTTCCCGGGCGGATGCGCTGGCCAGGGTCGGCACACTGGCCCAGTTGCAAGGTTTCAACCAGGGCACGGGCAGCGGCTGGCAGGATGCCGATATCTTGCGCCACAACGGCTTTCAGGTGCAGGAGGTGGAAAAGTACGAGTCGCTGTTTCGCATGGTGGCCCGTGGCCGCGTCGCACTCTTCTGCCGCGGTGCCAACGAGATACTCCCCGAGTGGAAAACCCATCAAGCCGGACTGCCCGGGCTGGTGGTCGATCGCCATGTCGCGCTCTTCTATCCGCTGATCCATGTGATCTACAGCCACGCCCAATACAGCAAGGAGCGGCAACGCATCGAGCGCGGCCTGCAACTGGCCTGGCAGGATGGTTCGCTGAAACGGCTCTGGCGCCACCACTTTCAAGCCTCCCTGGTGTTTGCCAATCTGGGGCCGCGCCAGATTTTCAGGCTGACCAACCCCTTGCTGCCCAAGGAGGGGTTCGACTATCGGCCCTATCTTTATGACCCGGTACGCGATGACTTTGGCATTGACCCCTGATGGGGCTCACAGGCCGCCGGCATGGCCAGGCGCGGCGCCGAGCCGTAGCGTCACTCGCCCCCCTGGCGGGCAGCCCGTGATGCACGCCCTGTTTTCCTGGCGTGGACGCCAGCTGCGACCCGCCAATGACCAGACGGCGCAGCCAGTGCGTGCAGGCAACCTGCTTCTCCCCCTTGTCGCCCTCATGAAGATCAGCAGACAGGCGACTCTGCTGGTCATGACGCTGCTGTGTCTCCTGTCGATGGGGGCCCAGGCGGCCACCCGCTTCACCTACATCAGTCCGGAGAGCGAACGGGATCCGCGCATGACCTATGACAGGGAGCTGCTGCGTCTCGCCCTCGACAAGACCCGCGACACCTTCGGCGACTATGAGCTGGTGCCCGCCCCGGCCATGACCAAGGCCCGGGTGCGGCTCAGCCTGCAACTCAACAGTTTCACCAACCTGTTTGCCATGGACAGCTACAGCAGCACGCGCGATGGCAAAGGGCTGGCGTATGTCCGCTTCCCCATTCATCTCGGCATCGTCAGCTATCGCATCTGCTTCGTCAGCCCCCAACGACAGGCAGCTATGGCGGAGGTGCATGATCTGGCAGGATTGCGCCGTTTCACGTTCGGCCAGGGCAAGGGCTGGCTGGATGTGGAGATACTGCGCCACGCCGGTCTCAAGGTGGTGGAGGTGGATGGCTACGAGATGCTGTTCAAGATGGTGGCGCGCGGCCGGTTCGATCTCTTGTGCCGCGGGGCGAGCGAACTGCGCAGCGAGCTGCTGACCCACAAGGACATAGGGGGTCTGAAGATGGATCCCTACCTGCTGCTCTACTACCCGCTGCCCAGGGTCTTCTATACCAATGTGGCAAACGGCGAGGCCCTGAAACGGGTGGAGACGGGGCTGCGGCAAGCCTGGCAGGACGGTTCGCTGCAGGCCTTGTGGCGCCACAGCTTCGGCCCCGCCATCGCCTTTGCCGGGCTCAAGCAGAGGCGCATGCTGCGACTGGATAACCCCTTCCTCGAGGGCATCAACTTCGACTACCGCCCCTACTTCTACAACCCCATGACGGATCGCTTCGGCGAGCCCTGATGAGGCTCAGCCCTGTTCGCGGCAGAGCGCCAGCCAGGCCTCTGCGGTGCGGGAAAGATAGCGTTCGCTCGGCCAGATCACCCCGAGTCGCCAGCTGAGCTCGGGCAGGAGCGGCCGCAACACCAGCCCGTCCGGGGTCAGCCGACGGCAGATGGGCTCAGGCAGAAAGGCGACCCCCATGCCGCTGCGCACCATGGCGGTGAGAAAGTCCCACTGGCTGCTGCGAGCCGCCACCTGGGGCACGAAGCCCGCCTGCTGGCACGCCTGTTCCAGCCGCTCGCTCAGGGTGAAGGCCTGGGTGTAGAGCAGGAAGGGCTCATCGCGCAGATCCTCCAGCCGGATCTCGCGGCACGCGCGCCAGCGCGGCAAGTCAGGCAACACCACCTGGATGGGATACTGATCCAGCTCCAGCGCACTCAGGGCGCCCCCCTCTTTGGTCGGCAGCATGGTGATGGCGAGATCCAGCTCCCCTTCCAATACCGCCTGCTCGATGCGCCGGCCGCCGTACTCGACGATGGAGAGCTCCACCCTGGGATAGCGGCTGCGATAGGTGCGGATGAGATCCGCATAGACGTGGCCCACCATGGGCGGTATGCCGAGGGCCAACCGGCCAAATTGCAGGCTCTGCAGATCGGCGAGTTCCGCCTCCAGCTGCTGCATCTCGGCCAATATGGTCTGGGCCCGGTTGAACAGCACCTGGCCGCTGTCGGTCAGGGTGAAGCGGCGCCCCTCCCGGTTGAGCAGCGGCTGACCCAGCTCCTCCTCCATGTTGCGGATCATCTTGCTGATGGTGGGCTGGGTGACGAACAGCTTCTCGGAGGCGCGGGTGAAGCTCTGCTCCCGCACCAGTTCGACAAAGTAACGCAGGGCTCGGATATCCATGGTGCTCTCTCACGGGCGGCAAGCCTTAATCATGCCTCTTTGGCATGAATTTGATAATTTAAATTCATTTTTTGCAGGTTTTGCTTGTCTCTATACTGTGAGCCAGTTCACAGAAAGACACCCATCATGAAAGCCCTCTGCATTCGCTGGTTCCAGACCCCCTTCCAAATCGCCCTGCTGGCCGCCATCTGGCTGCTGGCCGATGCGGCGGTACGCACCTTCCATCTGCCGCTGCCCGCCAACCTCACCGGCATGCTGGCGCTGCTGGTCCTGATCCTGCTCGGCGTGGTCAAGACCCAGTGGTTCAGCGCCGGCGCCCGCTGGCTGCTGGCCGAAATGCTGCTGTTCTTCGTGCCGGCCGTGGTGGCCGTGGTCAACTATCAGGATCTGCTGTTGCAGGAGGGGTGGCGCATCATGCTGGTCCTGCTGATCAGCACCACCCTGGTGCTGGGTACCACGGCGCTGGTGGTGGACAGGGTCTATCGCCTCGAGCTGAAGCTGGCCCGCCGGAGTCGCCGTCATGTCTGATACCCTGCTTGGCCTGCTCTGCTTCGCCCTGACCCTGCTGTTCTACTACGCCAGCAAGTGGCTCTATGGCCGCAAGCGCATACTGCCCCTGATGCCGCTGCTGCTGGCACCCACCCTGCTGGTGGCCGTGGTGCTGCTGCTTCACATCCCCTATCAGGACTACATGGCCCAGTCCCACTGGCTGCTCTGGCTGCTGGGCCCGGCCACCGTCGCCTTCGCCGTGCCCGTCTATGAGAACCGCCAGCTGATCCACCGTCACTGGCTCTCCCTCTCGGTCGGGGTCGTCGCCTCCGTCATCATGGCGGTGGGCAGCACTGTGCTGCTGGCGCGCTGGCTGCACCTCTCCGACATGTTGCAGCGCAGCCTGGCGATGCGCTCCATCACCACACCGTTCGCGGTGGAGGCGACCCGCGCCATCGGCGGCCAGACAGATCTCACCGCCCTGTTTGTGGTGCTGACCGGGGTGATCGGCATGGCGGTGGGGGAGAGCGTGCTCACCCTGCTCGCCATCCGCAGCCGCCTCGGCAAGGGGGCCGGTTTCGGCGCCTCGGCCCATGGCGCCGGCACCGCCAAGGCGTACCAGATGGGGAACGAGGAGGGCGTCGTCTCCAGCATGGTGATGATGATCGCCGGCATGGTGACAGTGCTGCTCGCCCCCCTGCTCGGCCAGATGTTCTGGTAATCCGGCCTGCCGCCAGGCGAGGTCAATTTCCCCCTGCCATGGACGGCAAGCCTCCCCCGCCAGCCGCTACACTGAACTCAATGTGATGGCAGTGAGCGGTATGATGAACCACAGAGTGATCCCCCTCGGGTTGCTGATATGCAGCCTGCTCTTCTCCCCCCTCTTGCAGGCCGTGGACATAGTGACCCACGTCAGCCCGGAAAGTGATCGGGATCTGCGCACCCTCTACGGCCAGCAACTGCTGCAACTGGCGCTGGAGAAGACCCGCGACAGCTTCGGCGATTACGAGCTGCGTCCGGCCCCGCCCATGAGCCGGACACGGCTGCGCCAGGTGCTGCAATACAACCTCTACCCCAACCTGCTCGCCATCGACAGCTTTCCGCCCCCTGGAGACCCTCATGATCTGGATTATGTCCGTTTCCCGGTGGATCTCGGCATCCTGGGGTATCGCATCTGCTTCGTCAGCCCGGCGCGGCAGCAGGCGGTGGCACAGGTGCGCACCCTGGCCGATCTGCAGCAATTCAGCCATGGTCAGGGCCGTGGCTGGCAGGATGTCGACATCTTGCGCCATGCCGGCTTCAAGGTGCAGGAGGTGGAAGGGTACGAACGGCTGTTCAAGCTGGTGGCCAGGGGCCGGCTGGACCTGTTCTGCCGGGGAGCCAACGAGCTGCTTGCCGAACTGGAAACCCACCGGGATCTGGCCCGGCTCACGGTCGATCAGCACCTGGCTCTCTACTACCCCTTCATCCACCTCTTCTACAGCCACAAGGATAATCAGCACGCCCTGCACCGCATACGCGCCGGCCTGCAACTGGCCTGGCAGGACGGTTCGCTGCAGGCGCTCTGGCTCAAGACCTTCAAGCCCGCACTCGACTTTGCCAGACTGGACCAGCGCCTGCTGTTCAGGCTGGATAACCCCCTGCTCCGGCAGATCGATTTTGACTATCGCCCCTATCTCTACGACCCCCTCAGCCACAGCTTCGGGCCCGGCGAAGCCGTGAGTCATGAACAGCAGCGCGAGGGGAGCCCGACCCACTAGCAAGGGCGCAGCCACTACACTCATGGGAGTCTCTTTCTCCGACAGGAGGTCACGATGCGCTGGATCCCACTGCTTGCCTTGTTTCTCGCCCTGCCCGTGCTGGCAGCTGCCCCGACTGTGTTCACCTACATGAGCCCGGAGAGCGAACACGATCCCAGAGTCACCTATGACCGTGAGCTGCTGCGGCTGGCGCTGGAGAAAACTCGCGCCAGCCATGGCGACTATCGGCTGCAAGCCGCCCCGCCCATGACATTGGCCAGGATGTGGATCAGCCTGCGCTTCGATCACTATCCCAACCTGTTTGCCATGGACAGCTACCACTCGGGCCGTGATATGACGGGTATCGACTATGTGCGCTTTCCTATCTATCTCGGCATCGTCAGCTACCGCATCTGCTTCGTCAGCCCCCAGCAGAAGGAGGCCGTCGCCAGGGTCACCAGCCTGGAGCAACTGAAACAATTCGACCTGGGCCAGGGCAAAGGCTGGCTCGATGTGAAGATCCTGCAGCAAGCCGGGTTCAGGGTGCAGGAGATAGAGGGTTACGAACAGTTGTTCAAGATGGTGGCGCGTGGTCGTTTCGATCTCTTCTGCCGCGGGATCAACGAGTTGCCTCAGGAGAAGCTGAACCACAAGGAGGTAAAGGGCCTGGTCATGGATGAGAACATAGCCCTCTACTACCCCCTGCCCCGCGTCTTCTTCACCCACAATGCCAACCGGCAGGCGATCCAGCGGGTACAGGCCGGGCTCAAGGCCGCCTGGCGAGACGGCTCGCTGCAGGCGCACTGGCTCAAGACCTTCAAGCCCTCCCTCACCTTTGCCCACCTCAACACCCGCCGCCTGTTCCGGCTGGAGAATCCCTTCATCAAGGACATTGATTTCGACTACCAGGCCTATTTCTACGACCCCGTCCACGGCCGTTTCGGCCCGGGCGAACCCTGAACGGACTTTGCCCGGGCAGCGACATCCTCGGCCGATAGCCCCAGCCTGCGCCTCTTGGAACACACCACAGCAAAAAGCCCGGGTCAGTGACCCGGGCTTTTTCATGGCGGACAGCTGGCAGAAGCCGTGCCTACTCCTCGATGAAGGTCCACTCGTCCCGCACCCGGCTGATGGCATCGAGCCGGCGCTTGGCAAGCTGCTCGCGAATGGCTTCGCCCTTGAAACCGGCTGCCACTATATCCTTCACGGGCACAGCCTGGGCTGCGCCGAGCGCCTGGGCCACATAATCGGGCTCGGCATAGACCCGCTCCTCGAAGCCGGTACGGCCGTGGAAATCGGCACGGCAGGCGTCCAGCAGCTGGGCGAAACGCTCGGGTCTGCGCCAGGCATCCGCCTTGTCGAACACCTTGAGCAGGGTCGCGGGCTTGAGTTCGAAGGCGATGTGGATATGAGTGTGCAGATCGCTCACCAGCAGGGCCAGATCGCGGCAGTCGTTCGGCACCCGAAAACGCTCGCAGAAGTCGCGGATCAGCGGCAGTCCCTTCTGGCCGTGACCGTGGTGGCTCGGCCAGAAGGCGGGCGGAGTCAGTCCCTTGCCAAAGTCGTGGCACAGGGCGGCGAAGCGCACCGCCAGCTCGGGGGAAAGACGACACGCCTGCCCCAGCACCATGAGAGTGTGGATGCCGGTGTCGATCTCCGGGTGCCACTTGGCGGGTGCCGGCACACCGAACAGGGCATCCAGCTCCGGGAACAGCGCCTTGAGGGCGCCACATTCGCGCAGCACCTCGAAGAAGATCTGGGGAGTCTCTCCCAGCAGCACCTTCTCCAGCTCCTTCCAGACCCGCTCCGGGGTCAGGTGGGCCAGCTCGCCGGCGTCGGTCATCTCGCGCATCAGCGCCAGCGTCTCGGGGGCCACCACGAAGCCCTGGGCGTGGAAACGGGCGGCGAAGCGGGCAACCCGCAGAATGCGCAGCGGATCCTCGGCAAAGGCCGGGGAGACATGGCGCAGCACCCGTCGTTCCAGATCCTGAATGCCGCCGTAGGGATCGTGCAGCCGACCCTCTTCATCCTCGGCGATGGCATTGACGGTGAGATCCCTGCGCAGCAGATCCTGCTCCAGCGTCACCTCGGGGGAGGCGTGGCAGACAAACCCGGTGTAACCACGGCCCTGCTTGCGTTCGGTGCGGGCCAGTGCGTACTCCTGCTGGGTCTTGGGATGGAGAAACACGGGAAAGTCGCGGCCCACCTGGGTGAACCCCAGCGCCAGCATCTGCTCCACGGTCGCCCCCACCACCAGGTGATCTCGATCCCCTTGCGGCAATCCCAGCAGGCGATCCCGCACCGCGCCCCCAACCAGATAAGTCTGCAATCTCTGTCTCCCTTGATAAACCTGCCTCGATTATACCGGTTTTGCCTGACGGGCACGATGGCGCCGCCACTCCCCTGCGATCAGGCAGCCGTGATCGCCCGGCCGGTTTGGCCCGACAGCCACTCTGACCTACCCCCACCACAACCAGGCCACATTCGATAAAAACAGCGGTTTTGGTCGCCAGACGCGCCAGCCCCCCTTATGGCATCCGGGTCTTTGACATCCCGGTGGGGAGGCTTTAACCTGCCGCCCATAACAATGGAATGGATCCTTATGTACACACAGTTCTTCGGTCTGTCGGAGCCCCCGTTCTCCATCTCGCCCAACCCCAAATACCTCTATATGAGTGAACGTCACGGGGAGGCCCTCGCCCACCTCAACTACGGGTTGCAGGATGGGGGAGGCTTCGTGTTGCTGACCGGGGAAGTGGGAACCGGCAAAACCACCGTCTCCCGCTGCCTGTTGCAGCAGTTGCCGGCCGAGACCGAGATCGCCTACATCCTCAATCCATCCCTGACCGAGCGTGACCTGCTGGCGGCCATCTGCGACGAGTTCCAGCTGCCGTACGACAAGGATGCCGGTCTCAAGCTGCTGTTCGATCTCATTCGCGACCACCTGCTTGCCAACCTGGCGGCAGGCAAGCGCAGCGTGGTGCTGGTGGATGAAGCCCAGCATCTGCTGCCCGGTGTGCTGGAGCAACTGCGCCTGCTCACCAACCTGGAAACCGATGAGAAGAAACTGCTGCAAGTGGTGCTCATCGGTCAGCCCGAGCTGCAACAGATGCTGCGCCAGCCCCTGCTGCGCCAGCTGGCCCAGCGCATCACGGCCCGTTATCACCTGCTGCCGCTTTCGCATCAGGACGTGGATGCCTATGTGCGCTTCCGGCTGCAGGTCGCGGGTTGCGTCCAGCCCATTTTTACCCCCAAGGCGCTCCAGACCCTGCACCGCCTCTCCGGCGGCATTCCCCGCCTCATCAACCTCATCTGCGATCGCGCCCTGATCGCCGCCTTCGCCCGTGGCAGCCACAAGATAGTTCACGGCGACATCAGCCTGGCGGCCTATGAGGTGAGCGGCATTCGCGACGAAGGCACCTGGCAGTCCGGCCTCATGGTCGCCCTGGCGGGGGCCTTGCTGGTCGCCACCGGCTGGTGGGGCTGGCAGTTCTTCGGCTTCTTCCCCGAGCGCCCCGTGATCAAGGTGGAGGTGCCGGTCAAGGTGGACGACACCCCGGAGCAGCAGGAGCAGCTGACCCGCGCCATCAATCAGGCGCTGGAGCCGGATAGCGCCATGCAGAATCTCTACAAGGTGTGGGGCTACCAGACAGATCTGGAGGAGGCGACCTGCGACAACGCACCGCGCGCCGGCTTGCGCTGCCAGGAGGGTGACGCTTCGCTGGCGGAGCTGCAGGCCCTGCAGCACCCGGCCCTCATCAGCCTGACCGACGAGACGGGCGGCATCTATTACGCAACTTTGGTGAATCTCGGGCCGGACAAGGCCAACCTGCTCATTGGCAATCAGAGCTGGCAGGTGGACAGGCAATGGCTGTCCGACTTCTGGGGCGGCAGCTACACCCTGCTGTGGCGCATGCCCAAGGGCGGCGTCGCCCTGATCGGCAACAATGCCGGGGCGACCCAGGTGCAGTGGCTGGACAACGCCCTCAGCCGTGCCCTGCAACAGCCGGATCGCAAGGTGCGTCGCTTCGACGCCGAGCTCAAGAACAAGTTGCAGCAGTTCCAGCGCGAGCAGGGGCTGAACCCGGACGGCATCGCCGGCAGCAATACCCTGTTGCGCCTCAACGTGATGGCCGGTGAACCTATGCCGAAGCTGGAAGATGAGTCCCAACGCGCCAGTACACCGGCCACGCCGGATACCATGAACGATGAGCCCATGGTCACATTGTCGGAGGAGGCTTCCTGATGTCTACCCTGCTCAAGGCACTGCGCCGGGCCGAACAGCCCCAGTTTACCCCGCATATTCCGGCGATGGGGCTGCCCGTCACCCAAGAAGAGGAGCAGAACCGGCGCTGGATCTGGTGGCTGCTGGCCCCGCTTGCCCTGCTGATGGGGGCCGGCGCCAACTATGGCTGGCACCTGCTCAACAACCGCCCCATCGAGAAGACGGTGGAGGTGAAAGAGGTGGTCACGCCGCCGTTCGTGCGGGTCGAACCCAGACCCATGATCACCCGCCCGCTGCCCCCGCCGCTGCCGGAACCCGTGGTGCGCCCCAGAGTCACCCCCAATGACAGTGCCCCTGCCACCAACAGCAGCCAGGGGCTGGCCGAGCGCATCATGAATGCACTCAACAGCACGCCGCTGATGGAGGAGACGGCGCCCCAGGCCCAGAGCGAGTCTCAGGCCATGCCGATCAGCGCTCTGCCGCTGGAGCTGAAGCAGCGGGTGCCGCCCCTGGCCTACGGCTCCCACGTCTTCTCGTCCAACCCGGCCAAGCGGGCCGTGATGCTGAACGGCCGTGAGTTTCGTGAGGGCAGCGAGGTCGCCCCCGGCGTTACCCTGATCGCCATCGCCCAGGATTACATCATCCTGCAGGTGGCGGGCCAGAACGTCAGTCTCAAGGCGCTGCAGGACTGGCGCGGCTGATCCCGTCACGACCACAACGCCGGCTCAGCCCCGCTGAGCCGGCGTCCATTTCAAGAGGGAGCCTGAGAGCTCCCCTTTTTAATCAATAACATGAGAGCCATGTGAGCAATTCAGACAACACCACCTTCGCCACCAGGATCCTGGACTGGTACCAGATCCACGGCCGCAAGACCCTACCCTGGCAGCAGGACAAGACGCCCTATCGGGTCTGGGTCTCCGAGATCATGCTGCAGCAGACTCAGGTCGCCACCGTGATCCCGTATTATCAACGCTTCATGACCCGCTTCCCCGACGTGCAGGCCCTGGCACAGGCCCCCATAGATGAGGTGCTGCACCACTGGACCGGGCTCGGCTATTACGCCCGCGCCCGCAACCTGCACAAGGCGGCCCAGCAGATCTGCGAACTGCACGGCGGCCTGTTCCCGGAGCGGCTGGAAGAGGTGATGGCCCTGCCTGGCATAGGCCGCTCCACCGCGGGCGCCGTGCTCTCCCTCTCCCTTGGCCAGCCCCACGCCATTCTGGACGGCAACGTGAAGCGGGTGCTCACCCGCTGGCTGGCACTGCCGGGCTGGCCCGGCCAGAAACAGGTGGAGAACGATCTGTGGGAGCTCGCCATCCGCCTCACGCCCAAGCTCGGCGTGGCCCACTACAACCAGGCCATGATGGACATGGGAGCCACCGTCTGCACCCGCAGCAAACCCGCCTGCGAGCGCTGCCCGGTGCAGGCCGATTGCCAGGGGCTGTCGCAGGGCAAGCCCACCGCCTACCCCAACAGCAAGCCCAAGAAGAGCATTCCGGCCCGCGCCGGCATCATGCTGCTCATTCGTCACGGCGACCAGCTGTTGCTGGAGAAGCGGCCGCCACAGGGGATCTGGGGCGGGCTCTACTGCTTCCCGCAGGTGGAGTCGCTGACGGAGGTCGAGGGGCTGATGCAGCGACTCGGACTGAGCGGCCATGATTATCGGGAACTGAGCGGATTTCGGCATACATTCAGCCACTTCCATCTCGATATTCAGCCTTTCCTGATTGAAATCGATGCGCCACCGGCCCCCCAGCTCATGGAAGCGGATAACCGACTCTGGTATAACTTACGCCATCCTGCAGAGGTGGGTCTGGCGGCCGCCACGGCCCGCCTGCTCGCCTACCCGGACTTACAACCATAGAGGTCAACATGAGCCGTACTGTATTTTGCCAACGCCTGAAAAAAGAGGGCCCGGGCCTGGATTTCCAACTCTATCCCGGTGAACTCGGCAAGCGGATTTTTGACAACATCAGCAAGGAAGCCTGGACCGAATGGCAGAAGAAGCAGGTGATGCTGATCAACGAGAAGAAGCTGAACATGATGAACCTGGAGCATCGTCAGCTGCTGGAAAAAGAGATGGTGAGCTACCTGTTTGAAGCGGGTGAAGTGGCCATAGACGGTTATACCCCTCCCAGCCAATGAGCCGATGAGTTGTACTTGTGAGCCAGCGACGGCGATCCAGCTCCCGGTTCACAGCCAGTGACCGGCCTATGAACCAATGAGTTGTACCTGTGAGCCAGTGACGGCTATACCTCTCTCTGTTCACAGCCATGCATGACGGGCGGCCCCGCCGCCCAGTTTGAGGATCCTATGGGCCGAATTTTTTGGCTGCTTTGCACCCTGCTGTTTCTCTCTGCCTGCTCATCCTCCCCCAAGCCCAGCGGGAGTGAGGATGACGATCTGGTCAACGGCAAGGACATTCGCGGTTTCGAACACATGATCAGCGCGCTCTCCCATAACGTGAACGAGATATGGGGGCGTGAGGCGCTGTTCGCGGGCAAATTTGACTACGTCAAATACACGGATCAGTACAAGAGCCGGGCTCACATCGACTTCTCCAGCGGCCACATCATGGTGGAAACCGTCTCCGGGCTTGACCCTCGTGCCCACCTGCGCCGCGCCATCATAGAGACCCTGCTGACCCCGGACGACCCGGCGGAAGTGGATCTGTACTCCGACCGTGAAATTCTGCCCGGTGGCGAGCCCTTCCTCTATGGTCAGGTGCTGGACAACCTGGGCCAGCCGATCCGCTTCGACTGGCGTGCCGAGCGTTACGCCGATTACCTGCTCAGCACGGCGATGAAGAAGCGCACCCTGGGGATCCGCACCATCTTCTTCGTCGACATCCCCATGGTGGCCAACCACGAAGACAGGCGGGGTTACAAGTATGCCGGCATCATACGGGAAGCCTCCCGCAAGTACGGTGTCGCCGAAAGCCTCATCTACGCGGTGATCAAGACAGAGAGCAGCTTCAACCCCTATGCGGTCAGCCACGCCAACGCCTATGGCCTGATGCAGGTGATCCCGGCCACCGCCGGACGGGACGTCTACGTGCGGGTCAAGGGCAGGAACGGCCAGCCGACCCGGGAGGATCTGTTCAATCCGGCCTACAACATAGACGTGGGCACCGCCTACCTGCACCTGTTGCAGACCGTCTATCTGGTGGACATCCAGGATCCGCTCTCCCGCCGCTATGCCGTCATCTCGGCCTACAACGGCGGTGCCGGCGGCGTGCTGAACACCTTCTCCAGCGACCGCAAGGCGGCGCCCGGCATGATCAACCAGCTCTCCCCCGAGGCTGTGTACCAGATCCTGACCGAGCAGCACCCCAAGGCGGAAGCCAGACGCTATCTCTACAAGGTCAACCAGGCCGAGAAGGGATTCAAGCGCACGCTGGCCCGCACCGGCTAAGCAGACCAACAGCAAAAGGGCGCCTCCATGGAGGCGCCCTTGTTACGTCCGGCGTGCGGCTATCCTGCCTTACTTGGCGACAAACCCGCCCTTGCTCTGCGGAGCGGCGCCCACCTTCTCCAGGCTCTCCACCTCCACCTCTGTCTTGTTCCAGCTGTGGTCCACTTCGCCACGGATGCGGATCAGATCGTCCGGGCCCACCTCGGTGCCGCGCCACACATCCTGATCCACTTCGACTTCCACCTCGCCACTGGCGTCACGGAACATGTAGTTCTCGCCGCCCAGGTGCTTGACCAGCTTCCCTTCCAGGGTGGCCCAGCTGTCATCGGCCAGATCCTTCAACTGCGCGACGGACACCTTGTTCTGCTCCTGCGGGCCTGTATAGGCCGCCATGGCGAAAGAAGAGATGGACATCAGGGTCAACAGACCGATTACGCTTGCCTTGTTCATTTCATGCTCCTGTCATTGGGTACGGGAGCAGTGTGCAAGCCGGGGCGTGAAACAAACGTGAAGCCTCCCCATCTGGGTGAAGGGGATGTGACCGTAATCGATTTAATCAGCACCGCCTGCTGCGAAATTTAATTCGGCTGGATACCCTGCAAAATGGCAAAACAGCTTCCCAGCACCTTTGCCTATCGAGGAAAAGCCTGCAGGCACCACCTGCTTTCAAAGCAACGAGAACAACAAGATGAAAAAATGGTTTGTGTGTTTATTGGGATTGGTCGCGCTGACAGTTCAGGCAGCCGACAGCCGTCCCGCCTTCTCCCGGATCGTGATGTTTGGCGACAGCCTCTCCGATACCGGCAAGATGTACAGCAAGATGCGCGGTTACCTCCCCTCCAGCCCCCCCTACTATGAGGGCCGCTTCTCCAACGGGCCCGTCTGGCTGGAGCAGTTGACCAAGCAGTTCCCGGGCCTGACCATAGCCAACGAGGCGGAAGGCGGTGCCACCGCCGTGGCTTACAACAAGATCTCCTGGAATCCCAAGTATCAGGTCATCAACAACCTGGACTACGAGGTCACCCAGTTCCTGCAAAAAGACAGCTTCAAGCCGGACGATCTGGTGATCCTCTGGGTCGGCGCCAACGACTATCTGGCCTATGGCTGGAACACAGAGCAGGATGCCAAACGGGTGCGCGACGCCATCAGCGATGCGGCCAACCGCATGGTATTGAACGGCGCCAAGCAGATACTGCTGTTCAACCTGCCGGATCTGGGCCAGAACCCCTCGGCCCGCAGCCAGAAGGTGGTCGAGGCGGCCAGCCATGTCTCCGCCTACCACAACCAGCTGCTGCTGAACCTGGCACGCCAGCTGGCTCCCACCGGCATGGTGAAGCTGTTCGAGATCGACAAGCAGTTTGCCGAGATGCTGCGTGATCCGCAGAACTTCGGCCTGAGCGACACGGAGAACGCCTGCTATGGTGGCAGCTATGTATGGAAGCCGTTTGCCTCCCGCAGCGCCAGCACCGACAGCCAGCTCTCCGCCTTCAACCCGCAGGAGCGCCTCGCCATCGCCGGCAACCCGCTGCTGGCACAGGCCGTCGCCAGCCCCATGGCCCGCCGCAGCGCCAGCACCCTCAACTGTGAGGGCAAGATGTTCTGGGATCAGGTCCACCCCACCACTGTCGTGCACGCCGCCCTGAGCGAGCGCGCCGCCACCTTCATCGAGAGCCAGTACGAGTTCCTCGCCCACTGATGACAAGGGGCCGACACTCGGTCGGCCCCTCTTTTGCCTCGTCACGACACCATCAATCAGCGATAGCGCTTCACTATGCCGTCATAGATGCCGTTCTGCCGGATGGTGGCCAGCGCCTCCTGCAGCCGCTTGATCACCTCAGGCGCCGTCTTCAGGCTCGCCGCCACGTAGAGCTCTCCCCCGGTAAAGTCTTCGATGTCGTGCACTATCTTGAGGGTGTCTGGCCCATAGCCCGCCTGCCGCACATAGTAGTTCGCCGCCTCCTGCGACACGGGCCAGAGATCGATGCGCCCCATCAACAATTTGAGCATGTTGGCCTCGTTGCTGTTGTTGCGCTGCAGGTTGGAGAAGTTGAGACCGATCAGATACTGCTCCAGCGCATCGTTGCGCACTGTGCCGATGGACCAGGCCCGCGCCTGTGACAGCTGGCTGAACGGCTTGATATCGTCGCGTTTGGCCAGGGCAAACACATGAAAGTTGATGCGGGCTATCACCCCGATCCACTGGAACTGCGCCTCGCGCTCGGGGAAGCGGCTGATGCTGTAGATGAGCACGTTGGGGCGGCTGCGGGCCAGCGAGATGGCCCTCGCCCAAGGATAGATGTCGAGGTCGTACTCGAATCCCGCCTCCTCCAACATGGCCTCCACCACTTCGGTGCCCAGCCCCTTGATCTCGGCCTCTTCCAGATAGTTGTAGGGGGCATAGTCTTCTGTCACCACCTGCAGCGAGTCAGCAGCCCAGACCGGCGCCAGCCACAGCGACCAGCACAGCCATATCCATTTGTTTTTCATGCCCACCCCGGTGCGATCCTGCCTCGGTTAACTATTGCCGCCCCGTCCCAGAGATCAAATCACACAGCTCAACTGCGGCAATAATAATCACAATATGTTTTATATCAGTTGCTTGAGAACCCATGGAAAGCGACTACCTTTAATCTGTTGTGGCTGTGCTATAAGCCCCGACCCATAAGGAGAGGCGACATAGAAAAACCTCCCCCCCAATATGAAATTGCAGAGGCTCAACATGAATAAAACACTGATTACCTTACTGGTTTCAGGCTTGCTTGCGGCCAACGCCCAGGCTGCCGGACAAGACAACACCTGGTATGGCGGCGCCAAGCTGGGTTGGTCCAACTTCTATGGTGTCGATCACAACCAGAGCATCAAGGACAACTTCACCATCGGCGAAGAGGACAAGAACGACGTCGGCGCCGGCGCTTTCCTCGGCTACCAGATCAACCAGAACCTCGGCGTCGAGCTCGGTTATGACTGGCTCGGCAAATACAAGTACACAGCAACCGACCTGCTGACGCCCACCGACATCAGCCAGGACGAGATCAAGGCCCAGCTGGCCCAGCTCACCATGAAGATAGGTCTGCCGGTGAGCGACAGCCTGGATCTCTACACTCGCCTCGGTGGTGCCTACGCCTGGACCGACAGCAAGCAGTTCGACAATGACAACGGGGCCGCCTTCGTCGGCGCACTGGGGGCCGAATACGCCTTCAACCGCGACTGGGCCGCCCGCCTCGAATACCAGTACACAACCCCGCTCGGTGACAAGGCGCTCGACAAGACGGGGGCCGAGCTCGACAACGGCCTGCTGGCGGTCGCCGTGGTCTACCGCTTCGGTCAGGTTGCTCCCGTGGTCGCAGCCCCGGTTCCGGCCCCCGCGCCTGAGCCCGTGGTGGTCGAGAAGCAGTTCACACTGAGCTCGGACGTGCTGTTTGACTTCAACAAGGCGACCCTCAAAGCGGAAGGCGGACAGGCGCTGGATAACCTATACGGCCAGATTGAGCAAGCCAGACCCAAGGATGGCGTCGCCACAGTGATCGGCTATACCGACCGCATCGGCTCGGATGCCTACAACCAGAAGCTCTCCGAGCAGCGTGCCCACACAGTCGCCGATTACCTGGTCGGCAAGGGCCTGCCGGCAGGCAAGGTCAATGTGGAAGGGCGTGGCAAGGGTTCCCCTGTCACCGGCGACAGCTGCACCAGCAAATCCAAGCGTGAGCTGATCGTCTGCCTGGCCCCGGATCGCCGGGTCGAGGTCAAGGTGGAAGGGGTATCCGACGTTCAGCAGTAAGTTCCACCTCCTTGGCACCGGGTCTGTGGTGCCGGGATAAAAAAACGGGAGGCCTCTGGCCTCCCGTTTTCATTCTCGGCGGTTTCAGGCGCCCTTGCGCACCTCTGCCGCAATCTGGTCGAGCAGCTGTTGCCAGCCCTGTCCCAGTTCGCTGACCAGGGAGCCGTAGCCATCCTCCGGCAACACCCGCACCTGCTGGAAGGGAACGTCGCGCAGGACTGTGCCCTCTTCCGTCAGCAGTCGCCAGCGGCCACTCAGCACGGCGCGCCCGTCGTGGCGCCCCTGGAAGCGCTCGACCGAGATGGTCAGCACTGGCCCCTTGCGAGCACCGTCCTGACGCACCACCCAACCGGGCAGCCGGCTGGAGAGACCGTTCAGGGTCAGCTGATCGAGCTGGGCATCGAGCGACCCCGCCCAGCGATGGTACTCGGCGAAGTGCAACTCCCTGCCCTCCAGCTGATAGACCAGGCTCATCCTGTCCAGCTGGCCGGACAGGGAGACAGGTTTGAGCACCAGCTGGTGCTGCGGTTGTGCCGTCATAGTGGTCGGCTGCTGCGCCTCGGCATCGAGGGAGTAGTAGTGCAGCGCCGTCGGCGCCGAACTGCAACCCGCCAGCAGGCCCAGCAAGGCCAGCGTCATCATCTGTTTTTTCATCATTGGCCTCGCTTGGGCTCGGGATCACGGGGACGGGCGCGATCGAAGATCAACGAACTCGGCTGCTCGTTGAGCGAATGCACCAGTGGCTGCAACTCACGCATCAGCTGATTGAGCGACTGTACCGACTGACGCAGATCCTGATTGGTCTGGGAGTTGGCATCGTACTCTTGCAGCGTGCTCTGCAACTGCTTCAGGCTGTCGTTCAGGGACGCCGGCAACTGCTGGGTCGCACTCTGGCCGGTAAACTTGTCCAGATTGGCGCTCACCGCGCTGACGTTCTTGAGGGTCTGGTCCAGGGTGACCAGGGTGTGATTCACCTGGTTCAGCGTCTTGGCCGTGTCCATGTCGACGAACTTGTCGAGGATCTGGTTCACCTTGCGCTCGATCTGGTCCAGCCCGGCCTGCACGGTCGGGAATACCTGATAACCGGCCAGCTTGATGGCCTGATACTTGGGGGCATCCGGATAGAAGTTCAGATCCACCACCTTGCCCCCGGTCAACAGGCTGGAGGTCTTGAGCGTCGCCCGCAACCCCTCCTTGAACTGCTTGCCGAACAGGGCGCGCCACTGCTCCTTCTCCGCGTTGGCGTAGCGGTGGGAGAGGCGCTGCACCTCGATGCGCGCCAGTACCGGGATCTGCCGGTTCTGGAATATCTGCACCCCTTTCTCGTCGATGAGATAGGGCGCCGAGATGACGGTGCCGACCCGGATGCCGCGATACTCCACCGCCGCACCGGGGTGCAGACCACCGACGCTGTCTTCAAACAGGAACACGTAGTCGATGAACTGATCCAGGCTACCGGCCAGCACGCTGGCCTGATCCTGGAACAGGGTGAAATCGTCCATCTGCTTGGCCGGCTCACCCGGTGCCCAGCCAGGGGGCAGACCCATGGTGATGCCGCCGTCGAGCAGGCTCTCCAGCGAGTCCATCTTCACCTTCATCCCCTCGCTGCTCATGGAGACCTCGAAACCCGGGGTCATCCAGAAGCGGGAGTTGCCGCTCACCAGCACGTCATAAGGGGCGTTGATGAAGATCTGGTACTGCATCTCGCTCTTCTCGGGCAGGAACTTGGCCTCCTCCACCTGGCCTATGGTGAAGCCCTGGTAGTTGATGGGCGAGCCCACCCCGAGCGCCCGGGTATCCCGGCTGCTCAGGGAAAGCCGCAGCCCCTTGGCGTCCTGGGAGGCCAGCGGCGGCTTGTCCAGCATGGCGTATTCGTCCAGCGGCCTGCCCTTCTTGCCGGGGGCCAGCTCGATGTAGGCGCCGGAGAGCAGGGTGCCGAGGCCCGAGACCCCTTCCCGGCCGACCCTGGGCTTGACCACCCAGAACTGGCTGTCTTTCTTGAGCATGCCGGCGGCGGCATTGGTCAGGCGAGCCTTCAGCACCGCATGGCTGTAGTCCTCGCTGAGCTCCACCGCCTCGATGCGGCCCACTTCCACCTCGCGGGAGCGGATCACCGTCTTGCCCGCCACTATGCCTTCAGCGGTGGCGACAGTCAGGGTGAAGCTGGGACCTTGCGAATACCAGTGCTGGAACAACATCCAGATGCCGATGAACAGCGCCAGCAGTGGCACCATCCAGATTGCGGCGGCCGAGCTCAGAAAATCAGAGCCGGGTTTCCACCTTTTCTTACGCTCACTCACGTTCGCGTTCTCCTTGTTGTAAATCCCAGATCAGGCGGGAATCGAAACTCATGGCTGCCACCATGGTAATCAGCACCACACCCGCAAATGCGACGGCCGCGGGGCCGGGGTAGATGGTCATCAGGTTGTCGAGCCGGATCAGGCCCGCCAGGATGGCCACCACGAAGACGTCGATCATCGACCAGCGTCCCACGAATTCAGTCATGCGATAGAGCTTGAGCTTGCCAAGGGGCGAGGCGCCGTGGCCGCGCTGTACCATATAGCAAAGCCACAGCAGCGCCAGGATTTTCACCAGCGGCACCACCACGCTGGCGATGAAGATCACCGCGGCTATGGGGTAGGAACCCATGGCCCACAGCAAGACCACGCCGCCCAAGATGGTGGAAGGGCTGTCGTCCCCCAGGAAGACTGTGTCCATGATGGGATAGAGGTTGGCGGGCACATAGAGGATCACCGAGGTGAAGAGCAGGGCCCAGGTCCGGTTCAGGCCGCCCGGCTTGCGGCTGTGCAGCTTGCCGCCGCAGCGCGGGCAGCTGTGCTCGCCCGCCTCGCTCAGGGCGCCGCAGATGTGACAGCCCACCAGCCCGGACGCCATGGCAGCGGCTTCGCCATCCGCATCCAGCTCGCGGGCTTCGGTCGGGCCGAACAGCCGTTGCCACAGCCACATCCGGTCCAGCGACGAGATCATCTTGATCAGCAGCACCGTATAGCCGACGAAGGCCCAGAACGACAGGCCCATCTTGATGTCGGCCATCCCCATCAGCTTGACCAGCGAGATGAGCACCCCGATCAGGAACACATCCACCATCAGCCAGGGCTTGATCCGGCACAGCAGGCGACCGAGGGAGCGCAGGGCATTGCTGTGCAAGTCCTTGTCGACCCGCCACAGCACCAGCATGATGGAGCCGATGTAGACCAGCGGCAGGCCGATCAGGGTCAGGCTCAGCACGGCGCCCAGAAACAGATAGCCCTGATCCACCAGCGTGGTGATGCACTGCAGAAACGTCATCTCCTGCCCCACCCCCTTGGCCGAGAACGACATGAAGGTAAAGGCGTTGGAGAGCACGAACATGATGAGGGCCGCAAAGCCGTAAGCGATGGGCCTGCGCTCCTGCTCCGGCAAATGACGGCTCAGGGTATGGCCGCAACGCGGACAGCTGCTCGTCTCCCCGACGGCCAGCGCGGTGGCCGGCACCAGCAGGTCACACTCTTCGCACGCGGTCGCGTCATGGGTATAGGTGGGTAGGTGTTGGTGTGAAACCGGATGCAAGATGAAACCCCAGCATGAGGCCCGCCACGGGGCCAGAGCCGCCAATTATTACAGCAGCGGCCCCTGCCGACCAGCACTGTCGTTGCACCATCCGGGCTGGGAGCGAGAATGACTTTGACAAGCCAGTGACCATTTAGCACAATCAAACGCCACTTTTTTTCCGCGGGACAATAATTTATGACAACTGAATCCCCAAGCTACTCCACGATCGAGCAAGCCTTCTCCCTCGGGAACGGGCAAGATTCTGCCCTCAACTGGTTGCGCAAGAATCGCAGTCAGGTCGCCATCTTCCTGGTGAGCGGCATCAAGCTGGAGGGGACCATCAGCGGTTTCGACCAGTACAGCGTGCTGTTGACCGATGCCCATGGCAACCAGCAGCTGGTCTACAAGGCCAAGATCTCCACCATCGCCATGCACTCCGGCCGTCCCCAGGTCAGCATACAGCGCGCCCGCAAGCCGCGCGTCTCCATGGCGCCGCGTCCCCATGGCGCCCCCGGTCGTTACGATGACAACCAGGGCGGCGGTAGCAGCGAGCAGTAATGCGCTTGCCTGAATCACCCCCACGCCATTGCTGCGTCAAAGGGTGACCGAGTCCATTCTCATTTATCATGTCTGTCCCGTATGAGAATGGACTCCACTCTTCCTCCGAGTGGATCCACCTGTTTCACCGCCCTTCACTTCAATACTGCAAGTCGACCGGTCTGCCATCCCTGACCATGCAGGTCTGCATGCCCGCAGCCTGACCGGCCTGTACGCCAATTCCCGTATCCTCGAACACCAGACAGGTCGCCGGCTCGACCCCCAGCCGACGTGCAACCAGCAGAAACGTATCTGGATGGGGCTTATGCAGATCCACATCGTCGGCGGTCACCACCACGGGGAAGTAACGATCCAGCCCGGTATTGCGCAGCACTGCCTCGGCATTGATGCGGGGCGAGCCTGTGCCTATCCCCATGGGAATGAGACCGTGATGGCGCTGAACCAGTTCCAGCATGGCCGGAAAGACGGTGACCTTGTGCAGGTTGGCCACGTAGTGATCCGTCTTGCAGCGGGTCACCACCAGCGGATCCAGGACGATCTGCTGCTGCTCGGCGACCAGCAGGGCGATTTTGCGGCTCGGCATGCCACCGAGTTCATAGAACCAGTCGGCATCGAAGTGAAAGCCAAACTCCCGGGCCGTGTGCGCCCAGGCGGCAAGGTGCAGTGGCATTGAGTCCACCAGGGTGCCATCGAGGTCAAATACCAGGCCTTGAAATCCGGAGAGGGTCATGGTGCGGGATCTGTGTCTGAAAATGGGTCCCCATTCTAGCCAGAGCCACACCCCGTCGCCATGACCTAGGTGGCGAGAAACGCTTGCCCCCACATTTGTGCCTGAAAATAGATGGGGGTCAGCTTGGCGGGATCCAGCTGATAGTTAGGTGCCAGCTGGGCAAGCAGCGGCCAGTTCCCCTGCTCATAGGTCTTCACCAGCTGGAACAGATGAAAGAGCGGCCCCTCACTGGACTCGAGCGCCCGTTTCACATCCTTGGGCAGATGGGCCTTGAGCTGCTCGGAGAGCAGCGAGCCATCCAGCACCAGCCCCACCAGAAACGCCCAGCTGGCGACGGCCTTGCCGAGCGCGGTCACGGCGATCAGCTCGCAGAAACGGCCACGGGCGATGGCCATGCGGGTACAGGCCTCCGGCATGTGCTGACTGACCCGCGCCAGCCCGTAGATGAGCACGAACTTGCGGATCTCCTGCTCCCCCAGATAGGAGAGCGCCCGTGTGACCGAGACGATGGGGCTGGCGTGATCGAAGCCGGGGGCGTTGACATAGGTCATCAGCTGGCCCGGCAGCCAGGCGTCCTGCTCCAGCAGGCTGGCGACCCTGGCAAAGGAGAACTCCTCATGGCAGATGATTTGCAGTATCTCCTGCACCAGCTTCATGTCCGGCTGGGCGGCGCGCTGATTCACCAGCTCGGGACGCGCGAGGAAACCGCCGGCGAAGAAGTCCACCCCCGCCTCCTTGAGCGGCAGAAAATCGCCCCAGGTCTCGATGTCGAGCGCCATCCGCTTGTGCTCGGTCGGCTGACTGATCCCCTCCTCCCCCATCCAGAACACCAGCAGCCGGGAGGCGTTGAACCAGCGGGGCTCGCGCTGGGCGCCGTGCACGGCCAGGCGGCGTCGATAATCGCGCCACTGGGCCAGTACGGGAAACGAGGCGGGCAACCGCTCGGCCGAGGCCTCGACCAGTGGGATAGTGTCCTGATCGAACAGCAGAGGGCGTTGCTCATCGAGCTGTTCATGGCTGAAGGGCAGCAAGTATTGGCGCCCCTGGGCCAGCAGACGGCATTGCGTCGCGAGAAGAGTCCATTCGGCGGGGTCGGCAAGCTGATAGTCCATACCATAGGCAACGAGGGCGAGACGACGATTGAAGATGGGATAGCGACGTAACAACATGGGCTCACCGATAGGCTAGCGTACACGCCCTCCCCTGCGACTTGGCATGATAGAGCGCCTGATCGGCCTGTTCGGTCAAGCTCTGCCATGTTCCATCCAGCGAGGGAACCAGATAGCTAAAGCCTATGCTAACCGTAATGAAATCAGCAACTCGGGAAGCCGGATGTGGGATCTTTAATTCACTGAGCCCCTCGTGAATCCGCTCCGCCAACCGCTCGGCCTCTTCGGGTTGCGGGCCGCACAGCAGGATCACGAACTCCTCCCCGCCGTAGCGGGCCACCAGGTTGGTGCGTCGCCGCTCCGCCTCCTGCAGCAAACTGGCCACCTGTTGCAGACACAGATCCCCCTTGGCATGGCCGAAGTGATCGTTGTAGGACTTGAACTCGTCCACGTCGATCATCAGCACCGCCAGCAGGCCCTGGTGACGACGGGCCCACTCCCACTCCCGCTGCATGGTGAGATCCCAGTGGCGACGGTTGGCGATGCCGGTCAGGGGATCCTCCAGCGACAGCAGCGACAGCCGCTTGTTGGCCTCCTCCAGCGCCCGGTTGGTCTCCGCCAATTGCATAGTGCGCTCGCTGACCCTCAGCTCCAGCTCCCGGTTGAAGCGCTCCAGCGCGGCCTGGGTGCGCTGACGGATCAACAGCTGGGAGAGCATGGCCGCATACTGCTTGAAGATCTCGCTCTGGTACGCCTTGAGCGGCCGCCGCCACAGCAGGTTGTCGGCGGCGATCCAGCCGATGGGTGTGGCGCCGTCCCACAGCGAGACCATGGCATTCCAGCCGCGCCCCACCTCCTGCTTCTCGTAGTAGAGCGGCGCATCTTCCAGCACCAGCACATAGTCCTTGCGGCGCAGGGCCTCCTGCACCGTGGGGTGCTCCGGAATGGGGCTGATGAAGTGGTGCTCGTCGATGAGTTCGCCCGCCTCGTTGGTGCCCCAGGTGCCATGCATTGTCTTGAACTCGGCGTCGACCAGGAAGATGGCGATGCGGTCGAACTGCAGATCCTGACGGGCCAGCGCCACCGCATCGTGCAGCAGTTGATGCTCGCTGTCGCAGCGGGAGAGTTTGACCCCCACCTGATGCAGCGCCTGCAACATGCTGAGGAAAGAGTCTTGCAGCGCCTGGCTGCGGATGAGATCGGCCTGGGTGTGCCTGCGCTGATCCCGCTCCTGATCGATCTGGCTGGCGAGCAACCGGCTCTCCAGCTCGGCGGCCAGGTAGTGCATCAGCAACTGGATGCTCTGCTGCTGGCGTCGGGAGAGGCGATCGAGGCGACGGCGGGTTTCCAGATAGACCACGGCCTTGAGCCCCTTCTGGCGTTTGAGCGGGAAGCAGGCACGCAGGCGTGGAATTTCGGGTTCGACCGTCTCCCAGACATCGGTCGTCGGGGCTATCTGCTCCACCACCAGCTGGCCCTTGTCGAAGGCATGCTCGATGAAGATGACGGGGAGCTTGAGGGGGGCGGCAATGTCCGCATTCAGGCAGATCAGCCCCTGATCGAGCTGAAAGCTGTAAAGTTGGGACTCGGGAGCCCGCAACCAGAGGTAAATTTGTTCGGCTTCTGTCTTTTCCCTGACCGCTGCCAGCGTCACTTCACAGAGATGTTCAAAACTGGTGAAGTGCTCTGGATCCCATTCCTGCATGCCTGCCATCCTTGGTTGTATCCAAGCGAGTATATCGGCAAACCTTGCACATTAATTGACTAGGCAGTCAAAAGCGCGATCCAGAGCCCAATTTTTATAACAAATTCAATGCCTGCATCGCGCTGCGGATGCGCTCGCGGGTCGCCTCGGACAGCGGCATCACCGGCAGGCGACACTCTTCGCTGCAAAAGCCCAGCAGGGAGACCGCATACTTGGCGCCCGCCGGGCTCGGCTCGGCGAACATGGCCTGATGCAGCGGAATGAGCGTGTCCTGCAACTCACGGGCGGCCTGCCACTCACCGGCCAGCGTCAGATTCTGCACCTCGGCCACCAGCTTGGGGGCCACGTTGGCCGTCACCGAGATGCAGCCCTGGCCGCCACCTATGTTGTAGGCCACCGCGGTGGCATCTTCGCCGGAGAGCCAGGCGAACGGCTTCTTGATCAGCTGGCGCTCGGTCCAGGGGCGGGCCAGGTCGCCGGTGGCATCCTTCACGCCAGCGATGCGTGGCAGTTCGGCCAGGCGGGCCAGGGTCGCCGGTTGCACGTCCACGATGGCGCGCGGCGGAATGTTGTAGACGATGATGGGCTTGGTCGTCGCATCGTGCACCGCCTTGAAGTGGTGGTAGAGCCCCTCCTGATTGGGACGGTTGTAGTAACCGGCCACATGCAGGGTCGCGTCGGCCCCCGCCTGCTCGGCGTGGCGGGTGTATTCGATGGCTTCGACCGGGTTGTTGGAGCCAGCGCCGGCGATCACGGGAATGCGCCCCGCCACCTGCTTGACCACCAGTTCCACCACCCGGCAATGCTCGTCGTGGGTCAGGGTCGGGCTCTCACCCGTGGTACCGACCGGCACTATGCCGTGGGTCCCCTGCGCTATGTGCCACTCCACCAGACGGGCCAGTGCGGCCTCATCCAGCTGGCCCTGTCGAAATGGGGTGATCAGGGCAACTATCGAACCTTGAAACATGGGATTTCCTTCTCCGTTGACTCGCATATGGCAATAAAAAACCCCGGTACGGGCTGCGCAACCGGGGTTTGAATCTTCTCAGGGATGAGAGGTTACGCGCGAACGTCGGCAGGCCCGAATGTCAGGCTTTTCTTGTGCTTTCGTTTCAACCCGTTGAACCGCATTTCATCATCTCTGGTCAAAAAATGGTGTCTGGGCATATTTCGGGAACACGGCATAAATGTCAAGGCGAAAGGGGCTATGTATAATGGCCGCCCAAAATTGTGTGGAGAGACCCGATGAGCAGCCCTGTCAGTGCCGTCAGCCAGATGCTGGAACGAAACCAAACCCTCTTTGTCGGCAAGCGGCTACTTGTCTGCGGGACGCTGGAGGATGACTATCCCCGCCAGCTGGCCGAGCTGGCCCGCTCCCTGACAGTATTCACCACGGACTATTGCTACTACCGCAGTCAACAGGCCGCACTGGGGGACGCCATCCAGTTCGATCACCAGCTCGGCGGCGCCCCCCGTTTCGATGCTTTGCTGCTGCTGATGCCCAAGGCCAAGGCCGAGGCGCAATACCTGCTGGCCATGATGACCCCCCTGCTGGAGGCTGGCGCCGATCTGTTTCTGGCCGGTGAGAATCGCGGCGGCATCAACGGCGCCGACAAGCTGCTGGCCCCTTACGGCGACAAGCCCATCAAGCGCGACTCGGCGCGCCGCTGCTCCCTCTATCACGGTGAGCTGAGCAAACCGGTAGCACCATTCGAACTGGACGCCTGGTTCAGCCGGTATGAATGCAAGGCGGGTGAGACGGAATTGACCGTGCTGGCGCTGCCGGGGGTATTCAGTGCCGACGAGCTGGATCTGGGCAGCCAGATGTTGCTGGCCAGCCTGCCGCCGATGCGGGGCAAGCTGCTCGATTTTGGTTGCGGCGCCGGTGTCATAGGGTCAATGCTGGCCAAACGTAATCCGGATCTGGCGGTCAGCATGGTGGATATCAGCGCGCTGGCGCTGGAATCGAGCCGCCGCACCCTGGCCGTCAATGGCTTGCAGGGGAAGGTTCATGCCTCTGACGTTTACTCCGACATTGCTGAAAAGTTTCAACATATCGTCTCGAACCCTCCCTTCCACGCCGGGCTCAAGACCTTCTATGCGGCCACCGAAACCTTCCTCGCCAAGGCACCGGAATACCTGTCGGCGAATGGCGGTCTGACCATAGTCGCCAACGCCTTTCTGCGATATCAGCCTATACTGGATACGCACTTCAAACGGACCGAAGTGGTCAACAGCGACAGCAAATTCAAGGTGTATCTGAGCAAAGTGTAAATAAGTGTAACCGGTGTAATAAAACAAGTAGAGGGCCCCATCCGGGATCTGATAAGGTAATTGTCAATCGTTTAACCACCCCTTTAGGGGTGTTTTTTTGCAGTGAGCTGAAAACCTTTTCATATCATAAATTCAGGGAGAGAAATACGATGGCAGGCATACTCACCATGATACTGGCAGGCGGCGAAGGAACCCGTCTCCAGCCGCTTACCACCACTCGCAGCAAGCCCTCTGTCCCGTTCGGCGGCAGCTATCGACTGATCGACTTCGTCCTCAACAACTTCGTCAACGCAGACTTCCTGCGCATCTACGTATTGACCCAATTCAAGTCCCAGTCCCTCTATCTGCACATGAAGAAGGGCTGGAACATAGTCGGCATCACGGACCGCTTCATCGACCCCATTCCTGCCCAGATGCGGATGGGCAAACGCTGGTATGACGGCACGGCCGATGCCATCTACCAGAACCTGCGCTTCATCGAGATCTCCGACCCCGAGCACGTCTGCATCTTCGGCTCCGACCACATCTACAAGATGGATGTGAGCCAGATGGTGACCTTCCACAAACAGAAGGCCGCCGCCCTGACCGTCGCCGCCCTGCGCATGCCCATCGAGGAGGCGAGCGCCTTCGGGGTGATCGAGGTGGATCAGGAAGGGCGCATGATAGGTTTCGAAGAAAAACCCAAACATCCGAAGCACATCCCGGGGGATCCCACCCAGGCACTGGTCTCGATGGGAAACTATATCTTCGAAACCGAAGCGCTCTACCGCGAGCTCAAACGCGATGCCGCCGAGGAGAACTCCAGCCACGATTTTGGCAAGGACATCATCCCCAGCCTGTTCCCGCGCGCCCCCGTCTATGTCTACGACTACAGTACCAACGTGATCCCGGGCGAGAAGCCCAACGTCTACTGGCGCGACGTGGGCACCCTCGACTCCTATTGGCAGGCGCACATGGATCTGGTGGCGGACGACGCCCCCTTCTCCCTCTACAACCGCAAGTGGCCGCTGCACACTCACTATCCGCCCCTGCCGCCAGCCACCTTCGTCGATACCGATGACTGCAAGGTCAAGATTGCCAACTCCCTGATCTCCGGCGGCTGCTTCATTCAGGGCAGCCAAATCCAGCGCTCCATCCTGGGTTTTCGCTGCAACATAGGCCCCTGCAGCCACATCAGCGAGTCGGTGTTGCTCGGGGATGTGAAGATTGGCGAAGGCTGTTCCATTCGGCGCGCCATCATTGACAAGAACGTTGAAATTGCACCCGGCACCGTGATCGGTGAAAATCTGGACCATGACAGAGAGAGATTTACCGTATCCGAAGGCGGTATCGTCGTGGTACCTAAGGGAGCAAGAGTTGGCTATTAACCCACTGAAAATCCTGTTTGTTGCCTCGGAAGTTGAGGGGCTTGTGAAGACCGGGGGCCTGGCGGACGTGGCCAGAGCCCTGCCGCTGTATCTGGCCCAGAAGGGCCATGACGTCAGGATCATCTTGCCCTTCTACAAGACGATCAAACGCCGTGATGAGGCCAGACTGATCGCCTCGCGCTGGTTGCCAACCCATCCGGGACTGCCGGATATCGGCTATCGCATCTATCAGATGGCGCTGGAAGGAGTCTGTGTCTACCTGCTCGACTGCCCGCAATATTTCGATCGACCCCAGCTCTACGCCGAGAACAACCAGGCCTATGGCGACAATGGTGAACGCTTCGCCTTCTTCTCGGCCGCGGCCCTGCATGCTTGCGAACAGCTCAACTTTGCCCCCGACATAGTGCACTGCAACGACTGGCATACCGGTCTGCTGCCGCTGCTGCTCAAGTCCCGTCATGCCCATAACCCCTTCTTCCAGCACACCCGCAGCGTGATCAGCATTCACAACGCGGCCTTCCAGGGGGTGTTCGGTCGGGAGCAGTTCTGGGCCATGCCCGAGATTGCCGAGTATGAACAGCGCATCAGCTACGACTACGGTCACATCAACCTGCTCAAGTGCGGGGTGCTCTATGCCGACAAGATCAACGCGGTCAGTCCCAACTACGCCAGCGAGCTGCTGACTCACCTGGGCGCCCACGGCATGGCCAGCATCTTCCAGCAGCGGGCAGCCGACCTACGCGGCATTCTCAATGGCTGCGACTATCAGGACTGGGATCCGGCCTTCGACGACTTCCTGCCCGCCACCTATGACGTCGACAACCTCGCCGGCAAGCGGGTCTGCAAGCAGACGCTGCAACAGGAAACCGGCCTGCCGGTGGCGGATCTGCCCATCTACGGCATGGTGTGCCGGCTGACCGAGCAGAAAGGGGTGCACCTATTGCTGCCGGTGCTGGACAAGTTCCTGCATCACAAGGTGCAGGTGGTGATAGTGGGCTCGGGGGATCCCTCCCTCGCCGCCCAGTTGCAGGCCATGGCTCAGCAGTACCCGGACAAGTTTGCCTTCATCAACACCTATGACGATAGGCTGGCCCACCTGGTGGAAGCGGGCGCCGACTTCTTCCTGATGCCATCCCTGTTCGAACCCTGCGGTCTCAACCAGATGTACAGCCTGGCCTACGGCACCTTGCCGCTGGTGCGGGCCGTCGGTGGCCTGAAAGATACGGTAGTGGACTGGGATGCCGATCCCGAGCATGCCACCGGCTTCTGCTTCAACGATCCGACCGCCAACATACTGCTCGATGCCATGCGCCGCAGCCTGCTCTATTACCTGCAGGATCCCGAACGATTTGCCAGAGTGCAGCGCAACGCCATGAACACCCGCTTCAACTGGCCGGACTCGGTCACCCAGTATGAGCAGATGTATCGGGACGCCCTGGCGCGTCAATGACGCTAATTGCTGAAGTTTTGTGCCCTTAGCACTGCTTTGAACGTCAACAGCGAAAAAAGTCCCCTTTGGCTGTTGACGCTCTTCCAAAACTCTATAGAATCCCCCACCGCAGTGATGCGAAGGTGGCGGAATTGGTAGACGCGCTAGCTTCAGGTGTTAGTGTCCCACGGATGTGAGGGTTCGAGTCCCTCTCTTCGCACCATACTGCAACATGCTTTTATCAGACAGCATGTCAATCCAGACTGATAACCCGAATGTGCGAAGGTGGCGGAATTGGTAGACGCGCTAGCTTCAGGTGTTAGTGCCCCCGGGTGTGAGGGTTCGAGTCCCTCTCTTCGCACCATGCTTCTCCAGACAGCATGTAAATCAAAACTGGTAACACAATGTGCGAAGGTGGCGGAATTGGTAGACGCGCTAGCTTCAGGTGTTAGTGTCCCACGGATGTGAGGGTTCGAGTCCCTCTCTTCGCACCATGCTTCTCCAGACAGCATGTAAATCAAAACTGGTAACACAATGTGCGAAGGTGGCGGAATTGGTAGACGCGCTAGCTTCAGGTGTTAGTGCCCCCCGGGTGTGAGGGTTCGAGTCCCTCTCTTCGCACCATGATTCTGACATGTAAAAACAGAGCAATGCGCTCCAACCGCATTTAAAAACCAGCTGGAGAAAATCAGTGTGCGAAGGTGGCGGAATTGGTAGACGCGCTAGCTTCAGGTGTTAGTGTCCCACGGATGTGAGGGTTCGAGTCCCTCTCTTCGCACCATTCATTACATAAAAAGCCCATCACGCAAGTGATGGGCTTTTTGTTTTTACTCCTTGTTATGACTATGCTTTTGACGACTTACCGCCCATCGTCATGCCAAGGAACGCATATGATACTGGATACCGACATTCACAACTTCTACGAGCATCTGGTGCTCAAGGAGATTGAGAGACAGGGTCTGAACCTGACGCTGAACGCCAACCAGATGGCCGATCTCTGCTGCCTGACCCTCAACCAGCTGCCCTCCCACTACATACGTCACGACGTCGACATGATCTACTTCCTGACCGATGCCAAGCGTACCGAGATGGAGAAAAACGTCATTGAGTCGCTCAAGCTGGCACAGGAGAAGGTCCAGAGCGCCCCCATCCCCTGATCCTCACCAAGGCTGCTGCCAGATCAGAGCCGCTATGCCGGTCATCCCGGCCACCGGCAGCAGAATAAGGGCAGGCCTCAGCCTGGGTTCCAGCATGACCCAGGCGGCCAGCACAAAGCCAAGACTCCAGATGCCGTACTCCTTCTCCTGACCCCAGCCCAGCACGGCCAGCAGCCCGACCAACAGCATGACTCTCACAATCCAGATCATGGTGATGTCTCCTCCCGCATTATTTGATAACGATTATCATTTGTATTTTAGGAGTATGCAATCGGACTTTTCTATCAGAGTCGAATGTCCCATAGGGGCAAACAGAGCACTCAAAAACGGGTTATGAGATCAACTAATTTGTAAGTTTTTCAATCAAAACTGCATTTTTGCTAAATCTGTTGGGATTTGCCCCCCCAGGTTTGTGGTAGATTGCGGCCTCTTTTTGGGTTGGCCCCTCGGGATACGTGTATCCACAGGACGAGAGGGACTGACCTTGGCGAGCAAGAGTTTAGGAAGTATCTATGCAAAACCAACAAAACCACATCCGACTACCGGGCATGTCGCAGGTGTTTGCCTGCCTGGCCATTTTCCTGGCCCTGGCCTTCTCGTTTACCAGCGTGCTCGACCTGCCAATCCAGTTGGCGCTGTTCATCGCCTGGTTCGTCATCATGGGGCTCGGCATCAAGCTAGGCCATGATTACAAGTCCCTGGAGCAGGCCGCCGTCGATGGCGTCTCCAAGGGGATGGGGGCCATCCTGATCCTGGTCTCCGTCGGTGCCCTGGTCGGCACCTGGATCGCCGGCGGCATAGTGCCCAGCATCATCTACTTCGGCCTCAAGGTGATACACCCCTCCATCTTCCTGCTGGCGACCCTGATCATCTGCTCCCTCACCTCCCTGGCCACCGGTACCTCCTGGGGCTCTGCCGCCACCGCCGGCATCGCCATGATGGGCATTGGCCACAGCCTGGGCGTCCCCGCCCCCCTGGTGGCCGGCGCAGTGCTCTCCGGTGTCTATTTCGGTGACAAGCTCTCCCCGCTCTCCGACTCCGTGGTGCTGGCATCGACCATGTCCAACGTCGATGTGGTGGAACACATCAAGGGGATGCTGCCCATCAGCCTAGTCTCCTATGTCATCACGGCCGTGCTGTTCACCCTGGTCGGCATGCAGTACTCCGGCAATGTCAGCCTGGAGCAGGTCAATCTGGTGATGGAGGCGCTCGACAAGCAGTTCAACATCACGCCGCTGGCCATAGTCCCCGTGGTGCTGGTGCTGGGCCTCTTGGCCAACCGCAAACCCGCCTTCCCGGTGATCAGCTTCGGCGCCCTGCTGGGCCTGATCTGGGCCATCGCATTTCAGGACATGGATCCGGTCAAGGCGATGCACTCCGCCTACAGCCCCTTCCCCATCATCTCCGGCATCGACTTCATCGACAACATCCTGGGTCGCGGCGGCATGGAGTCCATGCTGGGCTCGGTGGCCGTGATCATCTTCGGTCTGGGCTTTGGCGGCCTGCTGGAGAAGGTCGGTATTCTGGAAGTGATTGCCGGCGCCTTCGAGAAGCGCATCAACAGCGTCGGCAGCCTGACCAGCCACACCATAGGCACCGCCTTCCTGGCCAACGTGTTCGGCTCGGCCATGTATGTGTCGCTGATCCTGACCCCCAAGATCATGGCCAAGAACTACGACCGGCTGGGGCTGGCACGCAAGAACCTCTCCCGCAACGCCGAGTTCGGCGGCACCCTCACCTGCGGCATGGTGCCCTGGAGCGACAACGGCATCTTCATGGCCGGGGTGCTCGGGGTCGCCACCCTCGACTACCTGCCCTACATGTGGCTCAGCTTCACCTGCATCATAGTGACCATCACCCTCGCCTACCTGGGCAAGGCGGTGAACCGGGTTCCGCTGGTGGCCGCTGCCAGCTCCCGCTAATCGTTGCGAGATCAATGACAAAGGCGCCATCACGGCGCCTTTTGTTTGAGCGGGATTCGAGGTTAAGCTGGCAGCCACCCCAGTCGCGAGTGGCAGGATGCCCAGATGAATTTTACCTTTCGCCAGATCCGCTATTTCGTCGCCGTAGCCGACAGTTTCTCGGTCAGCCGCGCCGCCGCCGAGCTGCACATCTCCCAGTCGGCGGTCACCAGCGCCATTCGCGAGCTGGAAACCGAGCTGGGCGCCGCCCTGTTCGAGCGCAATCCGCGCGGGGTCAGCCTCACCACCCAGGGCCACCAGTTTCTGCTGCACGCACGCCGCATCCTCGGCGCCATGACGGAGGCAGGCCAGTCCCTCAAGGCGGTGGCCCAGCAGGATCAGGGCCAGCTCACCATAGGGGTCACTACCCTGGTGGCCGGTTACTACCTGTCGGAGGCGCTCGGCCGCTTTCGCCGCGCCTTTCCGGCGGTGCGGATCGAGGTGAAGGAGGATGAACAACCCTATCTCGAGCACCAGATAGTCAACGGCGAGGTGGACGTGGGGATCCTGATGACCAACCGCACCATCCGCCAGGAGGCGTTCGATACCGAGCTGCTGACCCGTTCACCGCTGCGGGTCTGGCTCGCTGCCAACCACCCGCTCTGCGCCGAATCGACCCTCTCCCTCAAGGCACTCGGCGAAGAGCCCATGATCTCGCTGACCGCCGATCAGCTGGACCAGATCATCGGCGGCGGCCTGCGCCGCTACGGCATAGCGCCGCGTATCGTGCTGCGCACCGCCTCGGTGGAGGCGGTGCGCAGCCTGGTAGCCAGCCAGCTCGGGGTTGCCCTGTTGCCGGACTTTGCCTATCGCCCCTGGTCACTGGAGCAGGAGCGGGTCGAGGCCCGCACCATCAAGGAGCCCATTCCCGCCATCGACATAGGGCTGGTGTGGCGGCGCGGCTCGCGGCTGGATTGGACTGCCCGCGAATTCATCGACATAGTGCGGGATCAGAGCCGCTTGCGGGCCCGCCAGCAGGTTTCTCGCTAACCGTTCCCGGAGACCTGACGACCGCATTTGCCACAGAAATTCAGATTCATCTGCACTCGATATCGATTTAGCAGATACCTCTGGCGTTAAAAATTGAAATTCTCATTACCACCGTCTTCTCCTACGCTCATGACTGGTTAACAGGATGTTAATTGCCATTGCGGTATCGCCATGGTTTCCGATCATGCAAGGAGAGCAAGATGAAACTGACCCCCCTGACCCTGGCCCTGATCCCCGCCCTGCTGGCAGGCCAGACCCAGGCTGCCCCCACCGAGCTCGGCAAGGGTGAAGGCCAACTCAATATCGTGGCCTGGGCCGGCTACATAGAGCGTGGCGAGACCGACAAGAACTACGACTGGGTGACCGGCTTCGAGAAGGAGACAGGCTGCAAGGTCAGCGTCAAGACGGCGGCGACCTCGGACGAAATGGTGGCGCTGATGAACGAGGGGGGCTTCGATCTGGTGACCGCCTCCGGCGACGCCAGCCTGCGCCTCATCGCAGGGGGCAAGGTACAGGCGCTCAACCTGGCGCTCATCCCGAGCTACAGCAAGATAGATCCCCGCCTGCAGAGTGCTCCCTGGCACACTGTAGACAGCAAGCACTACGGCGTGCCCTACCAGTGGGGCGGCAACATACTGATGTACAACACCAAGGTGTTCCCCAAGGCCCCCGACTCCTGGAGCCTGGTGTTCGAGGAGCAGACACTGCCGGACGGCAAGTCCAACAAGGGACGGGTACAGGCCTTCGACGGCCCCATTCACATCGCCGATGCAGCCCTCTATCTGATGACCCACCAGCCGGCGCTCGGCATCAAAGACCCTTACGAGCTGAACGAGGATCAGTACAAGGCCTCCCTCGAGCTGCTGCGCAAGCAGCGCCAGCTGGTGGGCCGCTACTGGCACGATGCCTTCGTCCAGATCGATGACTTCAAGAACGAGGGAGTAGTGGCCTCCGACTCCTGGCCCTTCCAGGCCAACACCCTGATCGCCGACAAGCAGCCTATCGCCACCACTGTGCCCAAGGAAGGGGTCACCGGCTGGGCCGACACCAGCATGGTACACAGCGAGGCCAAGAACCTGACCTGCGCCTACCAGTGGCTGGAGCACTCCCTCAACAACAAGCTGCAGGGGGATCTCGCCTCCTGGTTCGGCTCAGTGCCCGTGGTGCCCGCCGCCTGTGAGGGCAACGCCCTGCTGGGGAAAGAGGGCTGCAAGACCAACGGCATCGACAACTTCGATCGGGTGCACTTCTGGCGTACCCCCGTCTCCCAGTGCAAGAGCCAGGGGACTTGCGTGCCCTACTATCGCTGGGTCTCCGACTATATCGCCATCCTGGGTGGTCGCTGAGCTTGAGCTGACTACGCGCAACCCAGCGGGCCGGACAGGAGTCCGGCCCATCCCTGCACAGACAAGGACGCTCCATGAACGCCGTACAATTTGACCGCATCAGCCGCCACTATGGCGAGGTGAAGGCGGTCGACGACATCTCCTTCCAGATCCCTTCCGGCGAGTTTTTTACCCTGCTTGGCCCGAGCGGTTCCGGCAAGACCACCTGCCTGCGGATGATCGCCGGCTTCGAATACCCGAGCGAGGGGGAGATCCGCCTGTTCGGTGAGCCCTGCTCCCGGGTGCCGCCCTACGATCGCAACCTCAACACCGTATTCCAGGACTATGCCCTCTTCCCCAACATGGATGTGCGCGACAACATCGGCTACGGCCTGATGCTCAAGGGGGTGGCCAAGGGGGAGCGTTACCGCAAGGTGGACGAGATGCTGGAGCTGGTACGCCTGCCCGGCGTCGGCAGCCGCAAACCGGGCCAGCTCTCCGGCGGCCAGCGCCAGCGCATCGCCATCGCCCGGGCGCTGATCAACCAGCCGCGCATCCTGCTGCTGGACGAGCCGCTGGGGGCGCTCGATCTCAAGCTGCGCGAGCAGATGCAGCTCGAACTGAAGGCATTGCAGCGCCAACTCGGCATCACCTTCATCTTTGTCACCCACGATCAGCAGGAGGCGCTCTCCATGAGCGACCGCATCTGCATCTTCAATCAGGGCAAGATAGAGCAGATAGCCGCACCGGATACCATCTACGACGCCCCCGCCACTCCCTTCGTCGCCCGCTTCGTCGGCACCGTCAACCTGTTCGAGGGGGAGCTGGCCAGACGGCTGTGCGGTGACGAGCGCCAGATGATGGTGCGCCCTGAGCGGATCCGGCTCAGTGAGGCCGGCAGCCCCGGCTGGTCGGGCGAGATCCGCGAGGTGGAATACCTGGGTCCCTTCGTACGCTACCGGGTCGATCTGGGTGAGCGGCTCGAGCTTATCGTCAACCACCCCAACGAGGGGCAGGCCCGTCTGGCCCATGGCAGCCGGGTCAGCCTCAGCTGGCCGGAACAGGCCATTCATCGTCTGAATGGCTCCGAGTCCGGGGCTCAGCCATGAGCCTCCCCCACAGTGCGAGCCTTGCCATGAGCCACATCACAGAACCTGCACGCTTGCGGCCATTGCGGCGCCTCTCCACCCTGCTCTACGGCCGACCCGGCCTGTTGCTGGGGATACTGCTCGGCCCACCCCTGATCTGGCTCGGCGTCATCTACGTGGGCTCCCTGCTGATGCTGCTCTCCAACGCCTTCTTCGGGCTGGACGAGTTCAGCGGTCAGGTGCGCCACGAACTGGGACTGCAAAACTTCGTCGCCCTGCTGCGGGCGGAGAACCTCGACGTCATAGGCCGCACCGTCGGCATGTCGCTGCTGGTGACCCTGGCCTGCGCTCTGCTCGGCTTCCCCATCGCCTACTACATGGCGCGTTACACCAGCGGCAAGGCCCGGGCCCTGTTCTACGTGGGCATCATGCTGCCGCTCTGGTCCAGCTACCTGGTGCGGGTCTACGCCTGGAAGCTGATCCTGGCCAAGGAGGGGGTCATCAGCTGGCTGGCAGACAGTCTGGGACTGGACTGGCTGCTGGATGGCATCCTCTCCCTGCCGGTGATAGGCGGCCCCTCGCTGTCGTTCTCACGGCTCGGCACCTTCATCGTCTTCGTCTACGTCTGGCTGCCCTTCATGATCCTGCCCATCCAGGCGGCGGTGGAGCGGATCCCACGCTCCCTCATCGAGGCGAGCAGCGACCTGGGGGCAACGCCGGCCCAGACCTTTCGCACCCTGATACTGCCGCTGGCATTGCCGGGCGTGGTGGCGGGATCCATCTTCACCTTCTCCCTGACCCTGGGGGACTACATCATCCCCGGCATCATAGGCAACTCGACCATGTATATAGGCCAGGTGGTCTACATGCAGCAGGGCACGGCGGGCAACCTGCCCTTCGCCGCCGCCTTCTCGCTGGTACCGATCCTGATCATCGCCATCTATCTCACCATAGCGAAACGTTTAGGAGCCTTCGATGCGCTCTAATCCCTCTATCAATCAGGACCATGGCCAGCGCCCATCCGGTCTGCTCAAGTACGCCGCCATCGGTGGGCTGCTGTTCCTGCACATCCCGATCCTGTTCATCTTCCTCTACGCCTTCACCAGCGAGAGCAAGAGCTACCAGTTTCCGCCCCCCGGCCTGACCCTGAAGTGGTTCGAGGTGACCCTGAACAGACCCGATGTGTGGCGCGCCATCCAGCTGTCGCTGGAGGTGGCGGGACTGGCCACCTTGGCGGCCATGGTGCTCGGCACCCTGGCGGCAGGCGCCATTGCCCGCAGCCGCTTCTTCGGCCAGGAGGTGGTGTCGCTGCTGCTGGTGCTGCCCATTGCCCTGCCCGGCATAGTCACCGGCATAGCGCTGCGATCCGCCTACGGCCTGCTGGAGATCCCGTTCAGCTTCTGGACCATAGTCATAGGCCACGCCACCTTCTGCGTGGTAGTGGTCTACAACAATGCGCTGGCGCGTTTTCGCCGCACCAACCAGTCGCTGATCGAGGCGTCCATGGATCTTGGCGCCGATGGCTTCCAGACCCTGCGCTACGTGATCCTGCCCAATCTCGCCACGGCGCTGCTGGCGGGGGGCATGCTGGCGTTTGCGCTGAGCTTTGATGAGGTAATCGTCACCACCTTCACCGCGGGCCAGCAGACCACGCTGCCCATCTGGATGTATCAGGAGCTGATCCGCCCCCGGGATAGACCCGTCACCAACGTGGTGGCCCTCATCATAGTGGCCTTCACCACTATCCCCATTCTGCTTGCCTACTACCTCACCCGCGACGGCCAGGATGTCGCCGGCAGTGGCAAGTAACAACTCAACGCCCGTGCAAGGATGCAACATGAAGCTATCAACCCAACTCTTGATCGACGGCCAGTTTGTCACCGGAGACGGCCCGGCCGAGCCCATCCTCAACCCGGCCACCGGTGAGCTGCTCGCCTCCGTGCCCGAAGCCTCGTTCGAGCAGGTGAACCGCGCGGTGAACGGCGCCCAGCGCGCCTTCACCCAGTGGAGCCGCACCACCCCGGCCCAGCGCAGCAACCTGCTGCTGCGCCTCGCCGATGCCATAGAGCGCCATGCCGAGGAGTTCGCGGCGCTCGAATCCCTCAACTGCGGCAAGCCCTATCTGGCGGTGCTCAATGACGAGCTGCCGGCGGTGGTGGACTGCTTCCGCTTCTTCGCCGGGGCGGCCCGCTGCCTGCAGGGGCCGCTGGCGGGGGAGTACATAGAAGGACACACCAGCATGATCCGCCGTGATCCCATAGGTGTGGTGGGCAGCATAGCACCCTGGAACTACCCGCTGATGATGGCGGCCTGGAAGATGGCCCCCGTGCTCGCCGCCGGCAATACGGTAGTGCTCAAGCCCTCAGAGCAGACTCCGCTCACCGCCCTGCGCCTGGCCGAGCTCGCCAGCGAGCTCTTCCCCCGCGGCGTCATCAACATCGTCTGCGGCCGGGGCGAGAGCGTGGGGGCGCCGCTGGTGGAGCACCCGCTGGTGCGCATGGTGTCCCTGACCGGCGATATCGCCACCGGCCAGAAGATACTGCAGAGCGCCGCCCGTACCATGAAGCGCACCCACCTTGAGCTGGGGGGCAAGGCGCCGGTCATCATCTTCGACGACGCGGATCTGGAAGCCGTGGTGGCAGGCATTCGCACCTTCGGCTTCTACAACGCGGGGCAAGATTGCACCGCAGCCTGCCGCATCTACGCCCAGGGCAAGATCTACGACAACTTTGTCGCCGCCATGACGGATGCGGTGGCTTCCATCAAGGTCGGTAGTCAACGCGAGGAGGGGGTGGAGATGGGGCCGCTCATCTCGGACCGGCAACGCAACAGAGTAGCCAGCTTCGTGGAACGGGCCCAGAGCAGCGGCCACGTGGAGGTGACGGCGGGAGGCAAGATCCGCCCCGGCAACGGCTTCTTCTTCGAGCCGACCCTGATCGTTGGCGCCCGCCAGGAGGATGAGATAGTCCGGCGCGAGGTGTTCGGCCCGGTGGTGTCGGTGACCCGCTTCAACGACGCCGAACAGGTGGTGCAGTGGGCCAACGACTCGGACTACGGCCTCGCCTCGTCAGTCTGGACCCGGGATTTGAGCCTCGCCAGCAAGGTAGCCAGCCACCTGCAATATGGCTGCACCTGGATCAACACCCACTTCATGCTCACCTCGGAGATGCCCCACGGCGGCATGAAGATGTCCGGTTATGGCAAGGATCTCTCCCTCTACGCGCTGGAGGATTACACTGTGCCGCGCCACATCATGGTCAAGCTCTGAAAACGACAAGGCTGGCCCTGGGCCAGCCTTGTCACTTGAGCCGTATCCCTCGCACTGCGCCCCTGAATTGTCCCCATCCCAAGCCCCTGAAACTCAAAGGCAGATGGCTTTCCCCCTAGGACAGCCGCCACAGCCAATGGTGATCCAGGATCAGCAGACCAAACAGCAGCATCAGGTGGTAGATGGAGAAACGGAAAGTCCGCATCGCCTGACCGGGCCGCTCCGAGTACTTCAGCAACCAGCCGTGCCAGCAGAACAAGAGGTTCAACATCAGGCTGCCAATCAGGTAGAGCAGGCCCGACATGCCGATCAGATAGGGCAGCAGGCAGATCAGGGTCAGCATCAGCAAATAGAGCAGGATCGCCGTCTTGGTAAATGCAATGCCATGGGTGACCGGCAGCATGGGGATCTTGGCGCTGGCATACTCATCACGCCTGTGGATCGCCAGCGCCCAGAAATGCGGGGGCGTCCAGGCGAAGATGATCATCACCAGCAACCAGGGCTCGGCCGAGAGCTGCCCCGTGATGCTGGTCCAGCCAAGCAGCGGCGGCATGGCTCCCGCCAGCCCGCCGATGACTATGTTCTGTGGTGTGGCCCGCTTCAGCAGCAGGGTGTAGACGACCGCATAGCCAAACAGGCTGGCCAGGGTCAACCAGGCGGTCAGGGGATTCACGCCCCAATAAAGCAAGGCAAACCCCAGCAGGGCCAGCCAGAGCGCAAACGCCATCGCCGGTTTGGTGCCGATCCGCCCAGTGGCGACCGGTCGCCAGCGCGTTCTGCGCATCTGTGCATCGATGCCACGGTCCAGAATATGGTTCATGGCCGCCGCCGCCGCCGCTAACAACCCTATCCCCACCAGCCCGGAGACCATGTTGTCCAGCGAGGCCACCGTCGGCTCGACCAGCAACATGCCGACCCAGGCCGTCAGCAGGAGCAGTGCCACCACCTTGGGTTTGGTCAGCTGGTAATAGTCCCGCAGCAACCGGATGTCTATGATGCGGGCCAATGACTTGCTGTTCATGTCTGACTCCTGATCGCCCCGGGCGACAGCAAGGGGGAAAGATGGGGGCGAGAGAGCCGCCCACGGGCCAGTACACAACACACCAGCAGGTGTGCCGCCACCAGGTTGTGCGCGAGAGCATTTACCAGTGGCAGGGCCAGATGGACGTTCGCCAGCCCCAGGGCTATCTGCACGAGCAACAAGGCCAGCAACAATACTCCCAGGGGGCGCATGAGGTGCCCCTGGCGGATCAGCCCGAGCGCGAAGGCTCCGACCAGCAAGACAGTGCCCAGAGCTCCGAGGCGGTGAGCTATGTGGATCGTCTGACGCGCCTCCTTGCCCAGCACACCAAACTCATAGCTGCCATGCCCCAGGGGCAGATGAAAAGCCTCTCCCCACACCAGCTGGTTTTGCCAGCCATCCTGGCAGACCGGCAGTTCGACGCAGGCCATGGCGGCATAATTGGCCGAAGTCCAGCCACCCAAGGCAATCTGCACCAGCAGCACGGCGCACGCCAGATTGCCCAGCCAGGGCAAACCCTGACCGCAGATGACAGGGCTTGCCCTGGCGGGGTCGGTCGTCATGTCGACCCGATACAACCACAGCAGGGTCAGGATGGCGAATCCACCCAGCAGATGAGCCATCACGACCAGAGGATGCAGGGCCAGCGTCACAGTCCACATGCCCAGCATGGCCTGACCCAGCACCAGGATGAGCAGCGCGCTGGCGATGCGGCGCAGGCGTTGTTTGCAACGCCAGCTCAGCATGAACAGGCTCCCGATGATGCAACCCAATGCACCGGCGAAATAGCGATGCACCATCTCACTGCGCGCCTTGTGGGGCTCCAGCGTGCTCTCCGGGTAAAGCAGGGCGGCTCGCTCGATATGCGCAGATTGAGGGACAGCCAGCGAGCCGTAACAACCCGGCCAGTCGGGACACGCGAGTCCGGCATCGGTCAGCCGGGTATAGGCGCCGAGCAGTATGACCAGCGTCGCCAGGGCGATCGCGATCGACGCCAGCATCTTCTGACTCTTCATTCAGGGCCTCGCTGATATTTGAGCAACTGTTGCACATCCGACAGCACTGCCTTGCCAAACAGCGGCCACTGCGCCGTGTTGGCAGGCACCTCGTAACGCAGTATGGCCAACCCCTGTGAGTCCACCAGCATGATGTCCCCCGTTTTGATCTCTGCGCCTGTCTCGGGCGCTGGCTCATCAACCAGTTGCACCAGCGCCAGCTTGTCCAGGTTGCGGCCCAATGCGCTCCGGATCCGCTGCATCAGCATCGGCACCTGCTGACATACAGCCTCACACTGCCTGGCCTCCAGATAAACCAGCCGCCATTTGGTCTGGCTCGACGGGAGTGGTTGCAGCAGATAGACGTCTTTGCTCAGCCATTGTCCCTTGTTGCGAGTGCCGGGTTCATACCAGCCCTGTCGCAACGTCAGTGCGGCCAGCACCACAGGCAACAGGATCACCAGCGCGAATGCGACAGGCACCTTCCACTTATCCATCGGACCTCCTGCTCAACACCCAACCGCCGCACAGTGCTACCAGCGCCAGTCCCAACCACTGCACCGCATAAGCTCTGTGCTTCTCTGGCGGCATCACATGCTGTTGATAGTGGTAGATAAAGGGAGACGTCTGCTGGTAAAAAACGGCATCGACGAGGGACAAGCCACTGATCCGGTTCAGGCTATCCACCCTGATGGTTTGCAGCCGGTTCGGATAGGGACCCGCTTCTATGTTCTGTCCCAGCAAGACGCCGCCGGGCTTGATCCGCAGCAGGCCGTTAAGCTCGAACCTTGCCGGAATGACAGGGAGTGGCAACTGCTGGCGCTGCGCAGGGGCAGGAAGCCAGCCCAGATTCACCAGCAATGGAGGGGAGTGGCTGTCGGCACGCACCGGGATGAGCACATCATATCCGGCCTCATGCGCGACCAGCTGATTGTCCAGCAGCCAGATATAGGGGGCCACCCACTCCACCTTTCCCCGCAATGGTGCACCGTCCAGACGCTCAGCCTGCCGCCAGTCGATCTCGGTCAGCGTCAATGGCACCGCCTGCTGCAGGGTGACCACATGGGCCAGCCACTCCTCCTTTTCGGCCGCGCGCTGCCATTGCCAGAGTGCCAGCTTGCACAAACCGGCAGACACACCCAGAGTGAATATCAGCAGGATCCAGCGCCTGTGGTGGAATGGTCGCTGCTTATGCCACGTCGCCATGTCGCGCATCTTTTGGAGGGCCCTAACATGTTGATCAAGATAGTGCTGGTGCTCATGTTGCTGCTCATCATAGGGCAGCTGTTCCATGCTCTCTGGCTGATGTTGAGCACGGGTCAGCCCGCTCGGAAGATGTCGGTTCCACTGGGTCGCCGCGTCCTGTTCTCTCTGCTGGTGGTCGCCATCTTGCTGCTCTCGCTGGCAATGGGCTGGATTGAACCCAATCCACGCCCCTACTAGACGAATATCAGAGCAGATACACAAAGACAAAGAGGCATAGCCAGACAACGTCAACGAAATGCCAGTACCAGGCGGCGGCCTGAAAGGCGAAGTGCCGCTCGGCGGTAAAATGATCCTTCAGCACGATGCGCAGCCAGATGATCAGGAGGAATACAGTCCCCAGGGTGACATGCAAGCCATGGAAGCCGGTCAATATAAAGAAGGTATTGCCATATATTCCGGAGTCCAGCCGCAAACCCAGCTCTCGGTATGCATGCATGTATTCGTAGCCTTGCAGCCACAAGAAGGTCAGGCCAAGCAACACTGTGCTCAGCAGCATCCATTTGAGCCGTTCTCTTTTACCCTGCTCCAACCCTGTATGAGCAAACAGCAGCGTCACGGAGGAGCTCAGCAACACCAGAGTGTTGACGAGCGGGATCCCATGCCAGGGCATGGCCTGGGTTTGGGTGCCTCCCGGGGTCTTGAGCATGGGCCAGTGCGCGGAAAAGTCCGGCCACAACAGCTGCGCCGTCATTGCCTTGTTTCCTGCACCATCCAGCCATGGCATGGCGAGTTGTCTGGCATAAAACAGCACACCAAAAAATGCCAGGAAGAACATCACCTCGGAAAAAATGAACCAGACCATACCTTGCCTGAAGGAGCGATCCATCTGGGGGCTGTACAACCCCGTCATGGACTCATGGATAATATGGCGGAACCAGCCAAACAACATGAACACCAGCAATATGACGCCCGCCATCATCAGATAGCGGCCAATGCCTGATTGTTTGTTTGCTATTTCATTCACCAGATGGCCCGCACCGAAGGCCAGGAGAAACAGTGCCAGGGCGCCGATAATGGGCCAATGACTCTGCTCAGGGACGTAATAATGCGAGTTCACCTTGGCCATGATTATTTCCTCTGCGCCAACGCATCGGCTGGCTTGGACTGCGTAATGTCATAGAGCGAATAAGAGAGCGTGATGGTGTTGATGTCGGAGGGCAGGGCGGGATCGACATAGAACTTGAGTGGCATCAGCTTGCTTTCCCCTGCCCGCAATTCCTGACGATGGAAGCAGAAACATTCCACCTTCTTTAAATAGGCGGCGGCGGGTCCGGGGGAGACTGATGGGACAGCCTGGCCAATCATGGTGCGATCCGTCGGATTGAATACCCGGTAATTGACCAGTTTCATTTCGCCAGGCCGTATCGATAGCCGCTCTGTCTCCTGAGTAAACTGCCATGGCATCTGGGTGTCCGCATGAGCAAGAAACTCCATCTGTATGGTACGTTTGCTGTCGATCACGGCGCGATCCGTGCTGGCCGGCTGCTCGGCGGTCTTGCCGTTGAGGCCTGTGATCCGGCAAAGAACGTCATACAGCGGCACCAACGCAAATGCAAAACCAAACATGACGGTGATGACCAGGATCAGCTTTTTCAGCAAAGGCCCATGATTGATTTGTGTCATATGCGCCTCCTACTTGATATCTGGTGGTGACTGGAAACTGTGATAAGGGGGCGGAGAGGGCAAGGTCCATTCCAGCCCTTCCGCACCTTCCCACACCTGTGCCGTAGCCTTATTGCCGCCACGGATGCATTTGATGACACCCCAGACGAACAACAGCTGTGACAACCCGAAAGCAAAACCACCAACGCTGATCAGCGCATTAAAGTCTGCGAATTGCAGTGCATAGTCGGGTATCCGGCGAGGCATGCCCGCCAGACCGACGAAATGCATCGGAAAGAACAGCACATTGACCGAAATAAGTGAGCACCAGAAATGCCATTGTCCCAGTCGCTCGTCATACATATGGCCGGTCCATTTTGGTAGCCAGTAATAGGCCGCAGCGAGAATGGAAAATACCGCCCCGGTAACCAACACATAATGAAAATGGGCCACGACAAAATAGGTATCGTGATATTGGAAGTCGGCCGGGATCATGGCCAGCATCAACCCCGAGAAACCGCCTATGGTAAACAGGGTAATAAAGGCGATGGCAAACATCATGGGGGTCTCGAACGTCAAGGAACCTCGCCACATGGTCGCCACCCAGTTAAATACCTTCACACCGGTCGGCACCGCGATCAACATGGTGGCGTACATGAAGAACAGCTCGGCGACCACGGGCAGCCCCGTCGTAAACATGTGATGAGCCCAGACCAGAAAAGACAATATCGCTATGCTGCTGGTGGCATAAACCATGGAGCGATAGCCAAAGAGTTTCTTGCGAGAGAAGGTAGGAATAATGCTGGATACTATGCCAAAGGCGGGCAGTATCATGATGTACACCTCAGGGTGACCAAAGAACCAGAATATATGCTGGAACATCACAGGATCTCCCCCTCCTGCGGCATCGAAGAAACTGGTACCAAAATACTTGTCCGTCAATACCATGGTGACGGCCGCTGCCAATACCGGCATCACAGCAATCAACAGAAAGGCCGTTATCAACCAGGTCCATACAAATAGCGGCATCTTCATCCAGGTCATGCCTGGTGCCCGTAAATTGAAGATGGTGACGATGACATTGATGGCTCCCATGATGGATGAGATGCCCATGATATGGATTGCGAAGACAAACAACGCCGTACTGTTGCCGCTGTATTTGGTCGACAAGGGGGCATAGAAGGTCCAACCCGAACTTGGGCCACCACCATCCATGAACAGACTCGACAGCAGGATCAAGAAGGCAAACGGCAGGATCCAGAAACTCCAGTTGTTCATCCTGGGCAGGGCCATGTCAGGGGCCCCAATCATCATGGGGATCAACCAGTTGGCCAGGCCGGTGAACGCCGGCATCACGGCGCCAAAGACCATGACCAGACCATGCACTGTGGTCATCTGGTTGAAGAACAGGGGCTCGACCAGCTGTAACCCGGGCTGAAACAGTTCGGCCCGGATCACCATGGCCATGGTGCCACCGGTAAAGAACATGGTCAGGGCGAAGAGCAGATAGAGGGTGCCAATATCTTTATGGTTAGTGGTATATAACCAGCGCCTCAGGCCTGCTGCCGGTCCATGGGAGTGGCCTGCGTGCAGGGTCTCGATGATGCCATCGCTCATGCCGACTCCTTATTTGTCATTTTTCAGAATGGACTGCACATCCGCAGCCTGAATGACATCGCCCGTGTTGTTACCCCAGGCATTGCGCTCATAAGTCACCACGGCGGCAAGTTCCTGAACCGTGAGCTGCTTGCCGAATGCCTGCATGGCGGTCCCGCTCTTGCCATGCAGGACCAGGTTCAGGTGCTTGGCACGATTCTCCGCCAAGGTAGTGATCTTGCTGCCCTGCAACGCGGGGAAGATCCCGGGCAATCCGGTTCCTCCTGGCTGATGGCAGGCCGAGCAATGACCCAAAAAGATTTTCTCTCCCAACGCCATGGCCTGCGGCAGGGTCATGATAGTACTGGCCTGCTCCTGCTGCTGAGCCTTGGCAGCGGCCTGGGCTTCCGCCGCTCTGGCAATCCAGCCATCAAACTCCTCGGCGGTTTTGGCGACCACCACTATGGGCATGAAGCCATGATCCTTGCCGCATAGCTCGGCACACTGCCCTCGATAGGTGCCGGGCCTGTCTATCCTGGTCCAGGACTCATTAATGTAGCCGGGATTGGCATCTTTCTTTACCGCGAAGGCGGGCACCCACCAGGAGTGAATGACATCATCCGATGTCATCAAGAAGCGAATTTTCTTGCCCACAGGCAGCACCAGCGGCTGATCGACCTCCCGTAAATAGGTGTCACTCTTGGGCTGATCGCCGGAGATCTGCTTCTTGCTGGTCGCCAGCAAGGAGTAAAACGCCACCGGATGCTCCAGGTATTTGTAGTGCCATTTCCATTGCGATCCCGTGATGAGCACGGTCAGATCGGCTTTGGAAGTATCTTCCATCTTCAATAGCGTCGACGTGGCCGGCGTGGCCATCGCCACCAGGATCAGCACAGGAATGGCTGTCCACAACAATTCAATCCGGGTGCTCTCATGAAACTGAGCGGCCTGGGCGCCACGTGATTTTCGATGATGGATAATGGACCAGAGCATGGCGCCAAAGACGAGCAGACCGATCAGGCAGCAGATATAGAAGATGGTCATATGCAGGTCATAGACCTGCTGGCTGATGGCCGTCGCCCCCCGCGTCATGTTGAATGTTATCTCGCTGGCAAAAACGCTCTTGCCAGCAAGGCACATCATCCACACGCCATGCCTGATCGCATTTTTTCCCACTTTGCACTCCCTGTGCACGCTGGAAAGGACCGCAAACCTCGCCAAGTAAAGCATCTAACCATATGAAAATAATGAATTTATTAAAATCACTCTCACAAACAAGTATTAGTCCATATTTTGAAAAAGCCACCATGATGTCGCTGATCCTGGACTCATCAGAGCAGTTTGTATCAATTCATGGCTCACGGGATGGCAAGAAGCACCAACAGCAGGGATTGGAGGTGGGAACCTTGACGTAGGGGGGCTGGGACAGCTTTATTTAAAACTGTCAGTGGCGGCTGCATATGAATGGCTCACCCGGTGATGCCAACCCGATACAGAGGAGAAAAACGGGATACGACGCTCCACAAACTCAAGTAGAGAAGGAATAACGCTATGATATTAAATCACTTATGGGGATTGTATGCCCATCCTCACACCGAATGGCATACCATAGACGAAGGTCACGACAGCTTCAGAAACAGTCTGACCCATATTCTTGTCGTGGCCCTTATCCCCTCGGTCTGTGCCTACTACTCCGCCGTTTACATCGGCTGGAGTATCGGTGTGGGTGATCCCATTACCCTGACCGCAGAGAGTGCATTCATGCTATCGGTAGCCATGTATATCGCGCTCATCGCTGGCGTGTTTGCACTGGCCTATCTGGCCCACTGGATGGGGCACACCTTTGGCTCTGATCCCAGCTATACGACGGCGCTCGAGCTGGCGGCCTATACCTCTACCCCCCTGTTTATGGTTGGCTTCTCGGCCTTTTTCCCGCACCTCTGGTTTGTCATGATCATTGGCCTGATAGGGCTGAGCTATTCCATCTACCTGCTCTACGTCGGCGTGCCAATACTGATGCACATCCCCAAGGAGCAAGGGTTCATCTATGCCAGCTCTGTGGTGACGGTCGGATTGGTGCTGCTGGTCTGCGTGCTGGCAACCACGGCCATTCTGTGGGGTTCAGGTTTTGGCCCCGTCTTTACGCAATAGCACCCTGGCCACAGCAGCATCCGCTCTATGGTCAGCCATCACCAGAAATGACAAGGGCGCCGCTATGGCGCCTTTGTTATTGGGCTGAATTGCATCACTCGCCTCGGCATTGACTGCGACAGAGCTACGAGCAACCTCAAACAACCCAAACATTGTCTCACCCCAATGACCTTGCTGATCAGCCACCGGGTGGATAACGACAATTAGCGCTGTTTGCCGCTGCCGATACCAAACGGGATGCGGTAGTCGCTGCTCTGCTCACCCAGGCTGACGGTCAGGTTGCCCTGAGCGCGGCTTGGAATGCGAACCTGCTGGGTACCCACCAGATTGGCGTGAACTGAGGCCACGACATCGCCAGACTCGTCACGCACCTCCAGCATGGGATTGGCCTTGCCATCCACGGCGGCGGTCGCATGCCAGTTTACAAACAGCACGCCCGGCGCGGCGTTGAAGTCAGCGGGGACGGAAGCCTGAGCGAAACCGGCGGCCATCAGGCCTGCAACGGCCAGCATCTTGATTATGTTTTTCATGTTCATTCACTCTCTTGGTTTTTATGTCATTGCCAAGGCCGTTTCGGCCTGAATCAATGCATCCGTGCAAGAGGTTATTCAAATAGTATGTTGTTCTTTCACCGACATCCGACACCCTGTTTGATGGTGTCACAGCCTGGAACGACCTGTTATTTGGCCGCTTGGCGTTCCTGCCTAAGCGTTGAGTGAATATTAAACACCTCTGCCCACCTTTGTTAGCGAGATAAACTGGCCTAGATGTTCAAAAAATCTGAAGTGGATGTACATCCCGAGTTCAGCGAATGGCGGCCAAGAAAAAGGGCAGGAGAGCCTGCCCTTGGTGTTGGAAAGTACGCGCTGGCGGAAGCACTAGCAGCCCGCCAGCTCATCTGCCGTCATGGGCCGCAGCACCTTGCAGGGGTTGCCGGCCGCCACCACGCCCGCCGGCACATCCTTGGTCACCACAGAGCCCGCACCTATGACGCTGTTGTCCCCTATGGTGACGCCCGGGCAGATGACTGTGCTGCCACCGATCCAGACGTTGTGGCCGATGCGCACCGGCTTGCCGAACTCGACCCCGGCCACCCGCGGCACTACAGCCACCGGGTGGGCTGCGGTGTAGATCTGCACCCCGGGCGCCAGCAGCACGTTGTCACCGATGTGTACCTCGCAAACATCAAGGATGGTGCAGTTGACATTGGCGTAGAAATTCTCCCCCACGAAGATGTTGGCGCCATAGTCGCAGAAGAAGGGCGGGTTGATGACACAGGAAGCGCCGCGGCTGCCGAGCAGTTCCCGCAGCAGGGCGTCCCGCGCCGGTTTCTCCTGCCAGCTGGTGTTGAAGCTGTGATAGAGCCGGCGACAGCGCTCGCGCGCCGCCTTGAGCTCGGGGTCGCCCGCATCATAGGGCTGACCCGCCACCATCTTCTGCCACTCGGGGCCAGGTACGGCTTGCCGAGCCTCTGTTGCCGCCATGGGAGTTGCCTGTGTCATCGTCTATTCCACCAGCCAGATAAGGGATTCATAAGGGCGCAGCATACAGGACTGCGGCCGAGCCGGGCTATCGGGGTAGTTGCCAAGCAGCAGACGCCCCTCGCCAGCCAGCCTCTGCGCAGGTAGCACGAACTCCGTCGGCTCGCCGTAGCAGTTACTCACCACCAGCAGAGTCTGGCCGTTGGCACTGCGGGTATAGGCCCAGATCCGCTGATGACCTGCCAGCAGCTCCTGATAATCTCCCTGCGTGAAGATGAGATGGCTCTTGCGAAGGGCAATCAAATCACGGTAGTGCCAGAACACCGAGTTCTGGTCGGCCAGCGCGGCCTCGGCATTGATCTCGGGGTAGTTGGTGGCAGGCTTGAGCCAGGGCGTCCCGCTGGTGAAACCGGCATTGGGGGCGGCGCTCCACTGCATGGGGGTACGGGAGTTGTCGCGGGACTTGGCGCCGAGAATGGCGAGGATCTCGGCCTCCGCCATGCCTTCCGCCTGCTTGATGGCGAAGATGTTGCGGCTCTCCACATCCTGATAGTCGTCGATGCACTGATAGCCGGGATTGGTCATGCCGATCTCCTCCCCCTGATAGATGTAGGGAGTGCCCTGCAACCCGTGCAGCGTGCTGGCCAGCATCTTGGCGGCGCGCACCCTATGTTCGCCCTCGTCGCCGAAGCGGGAGACGATGCGCGGCTGATCGTGGTTGCACCAGAACAGCGCCGACCAGCCCTTGCCGTGCATGCCGCTCTGCCAGTGGTTGAAGATACGCTTGAGTTCGAGGAAATCGAACGGCGCCTTGGTCCACTTGTCACCCTTGGGGTAATCCACCTTCAGATGGTGGAAGTTGAACACCATGGAGAGCTCGGAGCCATCGAGGGCGCCGTAGCGCTGGCAATGTTCCAGACTGGTCGATGACATCTCCCCCACCGTCATGGCCCCCACGGGGGCAAAGACATCGCGGCTCACATCCTGCAAAAATTCGTGGATGCGCGGCCCGTCTGTGTAGAAACGGCGGCCATCGCCCACCTCGTCGTTCGGGAACGCCTGATCCTTGGAGATGAGGTTGATGACGTCGAGGCGGAAACCGTCTACCCCCTTCTGCGCCCAGAAGTGAATGATGTTTTTCACCTCGGCGCGCACCGCCGGGTTTTCCCAGTTCAGATCCGCCTGCTCGCGGGCAAACAGGTGCAGGTAGTACTGACCGGTGGCCTGATCCAGCTCCCAGGCGCTGCCGCCAAACTTGGACTGCCAGTTGTTGGGCACGCTGCCGTCCACCGGATCGCGCCAGATGTAGTAGTCGCGGTAGGGGCTGTTTTTATCCCCCAGCGCCGACTTGAACCAGGCGTGCTCGGTGGAGGTGTGGTTCACTACGATATCCATCACGATGCGGATGTCGCGCGCGTGGGCGGCAGCCAGCAACGCTTCGAAATCGGCCATGGTGCCGTAGGCGGGATCGATGGCAAGGTAGTCGGCGATGTCGTAGCCGTTGTCTACCTGCGGGGAGACGTAAACCGGAGTCAGCCAGAGGGCATCGACCCCCAGGGTCTTGAGATAGTCGAGGCGGGCCATGATCCCCTTGAGATCGCCGGTGCCACGGGCAGCGGAATCCTGAAAGCTCTTGGGATAGATCTGGTAAATCACGGCGCTCTGCCACCAGGGTGTTTGGCTCATGGGTCTTGCTCTTGTCTCGAATGAAAAGGGAGAGGGCGACCCCTGCGGGTCGCCCTGATGCGTGGAGTCAGGCGCTGGCCTGGGCCAGCTTGCCGGCCGCCTGCTGGCGCTTGTAGACCAGCAGAGTCAGCACCACTGGCACTACTATGGCCACCAGCATGGCGACTGAGTAAACGGCCCAATACTGGGGCTGGATGGAGAGGATGCCCGGCAGGCCACCCACCCCTATGCCGTTGGCCATCACACCGGCGAAGCCGCAGATAAGCGCCGCCAGGCTGGAACCCACCATGGCGCACAGCATGGGGAACTTGTATTTGAGGTTGATGCCGTACATGGCCGGTTCGGTCACGCCCAGGTAGGCGGAGATGGCGGCAGGCACGGAAATCTCCCGCTCGTTCTCCTTGCGGCTAATCAGAATGATGCCGACGACCGCAGAAGCCTGGGCGATGTTGGAGAGTGCGATCAGCGGCCAGATCGGGGTGCCACCCATGCTCTGCATCAACTGCAGATCCACAGCGTTGGTGGTGTGGTGGATACCCGTGATGACCAGGGGCGCATAGAAGAAGCCGAACAGGGCGGCACCGATGGGGGCAAACGAACCTGTCATGGCCGCCTTGGCAGCGAAGCCGACGCCTTCACCAATCCAGCGACCGAACGGGCCGATAAAGGCGTGGGCCACTATCACCGCCAACAGTAGCGAGACAAACGGCACTATCACCAGATAGAGATAGGCCGGAATGATGCGCTTGAGGTTGGTCTCCACCCAGGCGAGGAATACCCCCGCCAGCAGGGCCGGAATGACCTGCGCCTGATAGCCCACCTTCTGAATGACGAACAGGCCGAAGTCCCACACCTCTGGGGTCTGCTGACCAATGCCATAGGCGTTCATCAGTTGCGGCGACACCAGCGTGATACCCAGTACTATCCCGAGGATCTCGGAGCCGCCCATCTTCTTCACCGCAGACCAGCAGACGCCGACCGGCAGGAAGTGGAAGATGGCCTCGCCCAGCAGCCAGAGGAAGGCGTGGACCTGAGCCCAGAACTGGCTGATCTCGGTGAGGGTATGAGTGCCATCGTCGAACATCTTGATGTCGCCGATGACGTTGCGAAAGCCCAGGATCAGGCCGCCGGTGATGATGGCGGGCAACAGGGGCACGAAGATCTCCGCCAGGTGGGAGATGCCGCGCTCCAGCGGATTCATGTTCTGACGGGCAGCCAGTTTGGCGGCATCCTTGCTGCCACCGCTGACACCTATCTCCTCGGTGAGCGCCTTGTACCACTGCTCCACCTCGTTGCCGATCACCACCTGGAACTGGCCGCCCTGAGTGAAGCTCCCCTTCACCGCAGGTATGGTTTCGATGGCCTTGCTGTCGGCTTTGGCCGGATCGTTCAGGACGAAGCGCAATCGGGTCAGGCAGTGACTGACGGTGGCGATGTTCTCCTTGCCGCCGATCTTGTCGATCAGGGTGGCAAGCTGCTGTGCGTTGATCTTGGACATGAGTCTTCCCTCTGTGACTCCATTGATATTGGTCTGCATCGCCCTTTTGAACCAGTCTGCTGGTCTGAGCGTTTTTGGTATCGTTCCCATTTAGCATGCAGTCAATTTGAACAGATCGAAATGGGAACGTTCCCATTTCGTGGTCAACATCACAAAAAGCGCGTTTTTTGTGCAGGGCTAAGTGATGGGGCTCACAGTGTGTGGCTGGGTGCTATGGTCGCCAGCGGGCGGTGATCCTGCTCGATCTGGCCGAGCAGCTGGCGGGCCGCCTGCTCCCCCGCCCCCTTGTAGCCAAGATCCAGGCTGAGGGCGTTGGGAAAGAGGAAACTGAGCATGGGGTTGTTGCCAAGGCCTGTTACCAGCACCTCGCTACGCCCTTGTTCCTGAAGGTATTTTGCAGCACCTATGGCGAGGGTGTCACTGGCGCAGACCAGCGCCTGGGTGGCAGGGGTGAGCAACTCGGCCGCCAGCCGGTAGCCGCTCTGCAGGCTGAGATCGCCGAGGGCACTGCGCGCCGTCAATCCCTGTTCGACGCAGTAGCCGAGATAGGCATCAAGCCGGCGCTGACCCGTAGTGAGATCCGAGGTATCCACCCCCAGATAGGCAATGTCGCCGACTCCGCGGGTCGTCAGCTCAGCCAGCATGGTGCGCACAGCCCCGGCATCGTCGAAGCAGACCGAAGAGAAGCCGGGATGGTCGCGGGCCACCAGCACAAGCTTCTCTTTCAGCGGCACCATGGCGTCGTAGTCCAGATCGTTGAAGGCAAACAGTATGATGCCATCCACCCCGCGCCGCTCCAGCACAGCCAGATGCTCCTGCACCTTGGCGGGGGAGAACTTGCTCTCCATCAGCACGGCGTCATAGCCACGCTGATAGAGGGTCTCCAGCATGCCCCGCACCGCCTGATTCTCCGAGCTGGAGTCGAGCCGGGAGACTATGATCCCCACCACCTGCTGGCTCTGGCTGCGCATGGCCCGCGCCGACTTGCTCGGCACGAAGCCGTGTTCGGCGATGACCTGCTCCACCCGCTCGCGGGTCGCCTGTTTCACCTTGGGATCCTGATTGAGCACCCGGGAGACGGTCGACTTGCCGACGCCCGAGAGGCGGGCGATATCGAGGATGGTCAGTTTCTTGTCCATGAATTGGCTCACAGGAGGCTCGGCGGTGGAATTGCCCACATTGTTGTGATTAAGCCCTGTGAATACAAGCCCATGGCGTTAGAATGCCTTTTTTGCCCCGGCGAACGTAGTGCCGCTCGCCATCGCACAGGACGCGCATCATGGGTCTGTTGGTCAGTCTGCTTCTATCCCTCTCCGTCACGGGCCCCGTCTATCGCACAGGACATCCATCATGAGTCTGCTGGCCAGTCTGATCTTCCTCCTCTCCATCACCGGCCCCGTCTATCGCACAGGACATCCATCATGAGTCTGCTGGCCAGTCTGCACTTCTCCCTCTCCATCACGGGCCCCATCTGCGTGGTGCTGCTGCTCGGCATCTGGCTCAAGCAACTGGGCCTGCTGCCCGACAGCTTCGTCGAATCCGCCTCCCGCCTGGTGTTTCAGGTCACACTGCCGGCCCTCTTGTTCCTCAGCATGGTACGCACCGATTTTTCCACCATGCCGAGCCCCTGGCTCATCGTCTACGGCTTGCTCGGCACCCTCGCCGGCTTTCTGATCCTTGAGGCACTGGCGGCCCGCTTCATCCCGGAGCGGCATCAGCGCGGCATCTTCGTGCAGGGCAGCTTTCGCGGCAACATGGGGATCATGGGGCTGGCCTACGTGCAAAACGCCTATGGCGCCGAGGGGATAGGCGCCGCCGCCCTGCTGGTGGGCTCGGTGACCGTTCTCTACAACATACTCGCCGTGATCACCCTGACCCGCAGTCTGGGAGGCAGCAAGGGGATCAAGCCGATCCTCAAGGGGATCGCCAAAAACCCGCTGATCATCGCCATTCTTTCCGCCCTGCCGTTCGGCCTGCTCGGTATCGAGCTGCCCCAGCTGGTGATCACAACGGGCAACTATTTCGCCAACATGACGCTGCCGCTGGCCCTGCTCTGCACCGGCGCCAGCCTCAACCTCAAGGCCCTGCGCGGCGGCGCCATGCTGACCGGCTGGGCCACCGCCAACCGGCTGTTCTTTATCCCTGTGCTGCTGGTGACGGGGGCCTGGGCGCTCGGCTTCAGCCCGCAGGCCCTCGGCATACTGTTTCTCATCAGCTCCACCCCCACGGCCGCCGCCAGCTATGTGATGACCCGCGCCATGGGCGGCGACAGCGTGCTGGCCGCCAACATCATAGCCACCACCACGCTGGGCTCATTGATCAGTACCAGCCTGGGTGCCGCCCTGATGAACTACCTGGGGTTGATGGGCTAGTGCTGGCCGTCCACACTCTCATCGCCACCACCACATTGGGCTCATTGATCAGTACCAGCCTGGGCGCCGCCCTGATGAACTAGCTCGGGTTGATGGGATAGCCAGCAGAAAACGTGCTGCCTCTCATCCCCTCATCACCCCCTTGACCTTGCCGCGGGCGGCAGCTTTAGGCTGACAACACATCAACAGAGGAGATATCCCATGACCATCGAACTCACTGTGTCCGGCATGTCCTGTGGTGGCTGCGCCGCCAGCCTGCAAAAAGCCCTGCTGGCCCAGAGTGCAGTAACCCAGGCCCAGGTGGATTTTGCCAGCAGCAAGGCCGTCATCGAGAGCGAGCTGAGCAAGGCGGAGCTGATCGCCCTGATCGAAGCCAAGGGCTTCTCGGCAAGTTAAATTATCTCTATAGAGGTATAAAACAGGTTAAGGTTCTGTATCCAGCTGTTTTTTGGTGAGAGTCATCACAGACCCCCTCAACAGAAAGCGCAAACTTGCTGCAATTTTTATCACTCAGAAGGATTTGCAGCATGACTCTCCCTATCCGCAAGACACTGCTCTCCGCCGTCGTTGGCCTGACCCTCTCCCCCTTGGCCATGGCCCTGCCGCAGGTTCATATCCTGGCGACCGGTGGCACCATAGCCGGTGCGGGACAGTCCGCCACCCAATCCAACTATGAAGCGGGCAAGGTGGCCATCGAGACCCTGATCGCCGCCGTGCCCGAGATGAAGAACGTGGCCGACGTGCAGGGGGAGCAGGTGGTCAAGATCGGCTCCCAGGACATGAACGACGAGGTGTGGCTCAAGCTGGCCAAGCGGGTCAACGAGCTGCTGGCCAAGGATGACGTGGACGGCATCGTCATCACCCACGGCACCGACACCATGGAAGAGACCGCCTACTTCCTCAACCTGACCGTCAAGAGCGACAAGCCCGTGGTGCTGGTCGGCGCCATGCGCCCCTCCACCGCCATGAGTGCCGATGGCCCGCTGAATCTCTACAACGCCGTGGTTACCGCCTCCGACCCCGGCTCCAAGGGCCGTGGCGTCATGGTCGCCATGAACGACACCGTGCTGGATGCCCGCGACGTCACCAAGACCAACACCACAGGGGTGCAGACCTTCGCCGCCCCCAACTTCGGCCCGCTGGGTTACATCCACAACGGCAAGATCGACTACCAGCGCAGCCCGGCCCGCCTGCATACCAGCAAGACTCCATTCGACGTGAGCAAGCTCGACAAGCTGCCGCAAGTGGGCATCGTCTACAACTATGCCAACGCCACCGATCTGCCGGCCAAGGCCATGGTGGATGCCAAGTTTGACGGCATCGTCAGCGCCGGGGTGGGCAACGGCAACCTCTACCACACCCTGTTCGACACCCTGGCCAAGGCGAGCAAGGATGGCATCCGCGTGGTGCGCTCCGCCCGCGTGCCGACCGGCGCCACCACCCTGGATGCCGAGATCGACGACGCCAAGTACGGCTTCGTGGCCGCCGGCACCCTGAACCCGCAGAAGGCGCGCATCCTGCTGATGCTCTCCCTGACCCAGAGCAAGGATCCGGCCCAGATCCAGCGCTGGTTCCAGCAGTTCTGATCCCGGGGCTCAGCCCGTTAACGTAAACCCATGAAAAAAGGGCAGGATCGGATCCTGCCCTTGCTCATGGCGTCATCTTCACATAGCGCGCGCCGTCAGCTCACCATCAGCCAGCCGCAGAAACCCAGGTACACCAGTCCCACGCAGGCCAGCCTGCCCGCCGTCATCCGCCCACGGCTGAAGCCCCACCACAGCAGTACCACCGCCAGCAGGGTCACCAGCGAGGAGACCATCATGGTGCTGTCGAGCAACCAGGGGGTGAACAGCAGGCAGAATGCCTTGGGTATGGTGCCCTGGATCATCATGGCACCGGAGATGTTGGCCAGCGCCAGCCGGTTCTTGCCCTGACGCACCCAGATCAGCACGTTCATCAGCTCCGGCATCTCGGTCGCCACCGGGCTCAGCAGCAGGGCCGCCAGCACGGGAGAGAGGCCGAACAGCTCGCCCATGCTCTCCAGCTGATGAACGAACAGCTGCGCCGCCAGCGCGACCACCACCAATGCCACCAGAGTCTGCAGCAGCACCTTGCCGAGCGCCGGGATCTCGGCCTTGGGATCCAGCTTGAGGGGCTCTGGCAACTCGACCTCGTGGCTGTCGGTCTGTTTCAGCTCGCGCCGCACATAGACCAGATAAACCAGCACGAACAGCGGGGCCAGCCAGATTTTGCCGGTGAAGGCCACCATGCCGAGGGCCACCGCCACCAGGAAGATACCGACAAACCAGGCCTGATCCCGGCCTATCTCGCGCTGCACCTCGCCATCTATGACCCTGTGCTCACGGCTCATGCACAGCAGCAGGGTCACGCCGACGGCGGCATAGCCTATGGTGGATAGCACCAGGGGGCCACCGAGGGCGGCGCCTATCCCTATCTGTTGCTGGGCGGGGGCATCCCCCATCAGCAGTGCGGTCAGGGTAACTATGCATTCGGGCAAGGCAGTGCCGAGGGCCGCCAGCAGGGAGCCGGTGGCACTCTGGGAGAACTTGAAGTGATGGCCGGTCCATTCGATACCGTTGACGAAATATTCGCAGGCCAGGTAGATGGTGACGGCAGAGAGCAGAAATAACAGCAGGGTGATCAACATAATAGGCAACCGCCAGGCGAGCAGAACAACCGATGGACCCGATACGGCTCGCCCGGCTGGCTTGCGTATCGAGGCCAAAGGTCTTGCAGAGCGATAGATGCTATCGCCGCTCATGCCATGGATCTGAAGATCCAAGAATGTTGACATGAGCCCTGCCCGGATCACGGGCGGGTTGCTACTCCCCAATGACAGTGCGGGCTTTTTACCAAGTTGACCGCAGCCTCACAAGGCAAATTAATGATCATCCACTCAATAAGTTGTAAGAGAATGTAACGCCCCCTCGGTCAACGCCCCCGGTTTCTCCGTCCGGATCCCAACTCTTTCCCCCGGCATCCACGCCTTGGCACAACGATTGCTATGAGTTGTCTACTGTCCACAATAGTTTGGGAAGGATGAACGATGAAACGGTGGATCCAACATTTCTATCAACTGAACCGCCTCAACTGGCTCATGGTCTGGTTGCTACTCTGCTGCAGCATCATATTGCTGTTTCCGGCCGGCCTGATGAAGGGAGCCGTCAGCCAGTGGGCCACGGCCCACGCCGCCTGGCTCGGGGTCGGCATGCTGATCGCCATCTCCTACTTCTGCAGCCAGGGCTTCCTGATCGCCTGGGAGTGGGCCTGTGACGAATGGCAATCCCGCCGCCAGCAGGATCAGCTGGCCCAGATGATCGCCTTCCTCGATTTCAACGAGAAGGCGGTGCTGCGCGAGTTCGTGCTGCAACGCAAAAGCGTCATAAACTTGCCGATCACCGAGCCGGCCGTCAAAAACCTGATGGACGCCGGCGTACTCACCTACGCCTACGGCAAGCCGGTGCGGGAGAAAGAGGACGAGAACCAGATCCGGGCGCTGATGATAGCGCTGCCCGCGCGACCGCTGCTCACCTACAAGGTGCTGGGCCTCTCCCGTGGCAAGATGAGCGACGAACAGGTGGAGCAGATCATGAGCGCCAGACCCAAGTTCGCCCAGAAGGGCTTCCAGCGCTAACTTGCTGCCATCCTTCAAATAAAAGAGCCGGACTGTGTCCGGCCCTTTGCTATCTGGCTGTTTTTATTCAGTTCTGCCCTTGAGACAACCGGTACAGACCGGCGGATCTGCCGTTAGTCGGTTCTGGCTTTCAAATAACCGGCGCAGATTGGCGGATCTGCCCTTATTCGGTTCTGGCCTTCAAATAGCCGGCGCAGACTGGCGGATCTGCCCTTATTCGGTTCTGGCCTTCAAATAGCCGGCATAATCCGGGATCTGCACGCTGAACGCCTGCTGCATGTGAGGGCTGTCCATGATGAAGTCCGCGGTGGCCTCGTTGGTGGCAACCGGTATGTTCCACACGGCCGCCAGGCGCAGCAGCGCCTTCACGTCCGGATCGTGGGGCACCGCATTGAGGGGATCCCAGAAGAAGATCAGCACGTCTATCTTGCCTTCGGCAATCAGGGCTCCGAGCTGCTGGTCACCCCCCATGGGGCCGGAGAAGAGGCAGGTGATGGGCAGTTGCGCCTTCTTGCCGAGCATGGTGCCTGTGGTGCCGGTCGCGTAGAGATGGTGGAGCTTGAGCTCCTCCTTGCGGCGCATCACCCAGTTCAGCAGAGGGGTCTTCATGTTGTCGTGAGCCACCAGCGCCACCCGCTTGTGGGGCGCCATCTCACGTGCAATCAGTTCCATGGAATTCATCCGTAGCATTGTGATGGGAAGAGAGCCGTATCCTAATCGAAAGCGGCGCCCGCTGCCTTGCCGGGCGCCGTAACTGTGATCACTTCGACTGTTCAATCCACTGCTGGTTCTTCTGCTCCAGCACAGAGATGGGCAACATGCCGTATTCCAGCACATGGTGGTGGAACGCCTTGAGGTCAAACCGGCCGCCAAGGGCCTGCTCGGCAGACTCCCGCATCCGGATCAGCGCCAGCTGGCCCGCCTTATAGGAGGTTGCCTGACCGGTATAGGCCATGTAGCGCGGCACCTCGGAGCTGATGTCCCCCGCCCCCAGTGCCGAGTTCTCCTTCATGTAGCCGACGGCCCTGTCGTGGCTCCAGCCGTACCAGTGAATGCCGGTATCCACCACCAGCCGCATGGCCCTGAGCATCTCCTCGTTGAGACGGCCAAAGTACTGCAGCTGGTTGTTGAAGGCGGACGAGCCCTCGACCTTCACATCCCCCACGGCGGGATCATAGAGGCCGCGCCCCTGATAGAGCCCCATGTCGTGATCCGCCAGGTATTCGGTGTAGAGCGCCCAGCCCTCCGCATAGGCGGTATAGGAAGCGTTCGCCACGTACTGCGGGAAGTCGGGATCCTTGGCCGCCAGCTCCTGGGCTATGGTGATCTGGAAGTGGTGGCCCGGCGCCGCCTCGTGGGCCAGCAAGGTGCTGATGTTCCAGCTCTGCAGGCCATAGGGGTAGTAGGTGTTGAGGACGAACTGCCCCTTGCGGCCGGTCTGCGGGTTGCCGTCCTGATACCAGGCGACCCCGCCATAAGGCGCCTCGTCATAGGAGACGGGCACCACCTCGTAATCCAGCTTGGGAATGGTGCGCTCAGCATCGAAGAAGTCCGGCAACACCAGTGCCGCCTTGCTCTTGAAGCCGTTGTACTCCCGCAACGCCCGCTCATGCTCGGCCAGCGCCTGCTGTTGCGGCTCGCTCAGGGCCGCGCCGGCCGCATTGCCTGGGTTGAGATTGGCGGACCAGACAGCCAGCGGATTCTGGTAGAAGAAGGCCGGCTCGTTCAGATAGCGGAAGAAGTCATAGATCTGGCCGCTCTGCTTGCTCTGGGCCACCTCATCGCTGTCGCACTTGCCGACGGTATGGCACACCTTGACCATGGCACCGAAGATCCGCTCCACCTCGCTCAGCCCCAGCTCATGCACCTGCTCCGGCGTCATATTGGTGGTGGTGTGCTTCTTCAGCAGCCAGCGATACCAGTCGCGGCCATTGGTCATGCCGCAGAAACCGTCGTCACACTCGCCGCTGCCAAGGCGCACCGCGTAGGCGCCGCCATGCTGGTAATCCAGATAGTCCCGCAGTGCCAGATAGCGGCCGTTGATGCTGTCCAGCACCCCCTTGTACTCGGTGCGCAACGCCTCGTCGGCCTCTCCCGGCAACTGCTGCCAGCCGAGGTAAGCCCCGGCGATCGCCTCGCCATCCAGCTTGCTGTTGAGCTGGGCCAGCAGCCGGTCCACCAGCTCGTCCGGCAAGGTGTTGCCCTGGGCGCTGCCCAGCTCGAACTGGTGCTTCACCTCGGCCAGGTAGCCATCATAGGCCTTGAGCCAGACAAGGTGTTCCTGATACCAGGCCAGCGGGGCCGTCGTTGCCCTGGCCTGAGTGGCCAGCGCCGGAGCCTTGGCCGGGCGGTCGAGATCCCGCCGCCAGGCGGCATCCCCAGGCGCGACCCGCTCGGCCGAGCTCTGCTCGAAGTAATCGAAGCCGCTGCTGACGGTGCGGGCGGCCTTGCCGCTGGCGGGCGCAGCCCCCACGTCATCGGCCAGATCCACCACCCGGTTGCGGAAGTGGTGGATAGGGATCTGGGACTGGGGCAGCTCGTAGCCCGCCAGATTGATCTGCAGATCCCAGCGGATCATGTCGTAGAACAACCGGTCCCGCTCGCTCAACACGCTCGGGTCCAGGGCATCCAGCCGGCTGAGCAGCGCACTGTCGAGCGCCTTGCGTTTGGCAATGCTGGACGCATCGATGGCAAAACCGTAGGGATCCAGCGCCTGACTCTCGCGCAGGGCCTCGTCCATGGTTTGCATCAGGGAGGCCTTGGTCGCGGCGGGATCCGCCGGCGCGTTGGAGCTGTTGTCGTTGCAGGCAGCGAGGGAGAGTGCGATGGCGCAGGCAAGCGCCAGCTTGTTGGGCAAGAAGTGCATGGTGTAGTCCTTTAACCTGTTGTTATTGTGTGCCCCCGATCAGGGGCTCCAATAGTGCATCTCTCCCGCCCGCATTTTTGCGACCTGATTAACAAAAATAAGCTTGTTTTTCATACAGATGACAGCGATGAAAAGCTATGCAGCCGGACATGAAAAAACCCGCATGAGCGGGTTTTTGAATCGGCTTTTCATGCCATAACTATTCAGGATGAGCCGTGATGCAGCTGGGACTGCTGGTAGTTCTCCAGCCCGATGCGATCGATGAGATCGAGCTGGGTCTCCAGCCAGTCCACGTGCTCCTCTTCATCTTCCAGAATGTCCTGGAACAGGTCGCGGCTGATGTAGTCCTGCACCGACTCTGCGTAGGCGATGGCTACTTTCAGGTCCGGGATGGCATCCATCTCCAGCGACAGATCGCAGCGCAGCATCTCCTCCACCGTTTCACCGATGCGCAGCTTGCCCAAGTCCTGCAAGTTGGGTAGCCCCTCCAGAAACAGCACCCGCTTGACCAGTTCGTCGGCGTGTTTCATCTCATCGATGGACTCGTGATACTCCTTGTGCCCGAGCGCCTTGAGGCCCCAGTCATCGTAGATGCGGGCGTGCAGGAAGTATTGGTTGATGGCAATCAGCTCATTGGCCAGCACCTTGTTGAGGTGGGCAATGATCTTGGGATCTCCTTTCATCGACAGTGCTCCTTGGTTCGTGCCTGAGGCCTCGATCGTTAGAGCTTAGTCCAGAAAAGTGACAACAAGAGGTCTGGCGAGCCAGCTCGCCTGAGAGGAAGAGTGACCCTGTTGGCGGGTCGAGTCAGAAAAAGATCGGTTCGGGTCAGGCCACCTCGTAGTAGAGCGGGGCCTGTTCCAGCTCGACCTTGTCGAGTTCGGCGGCGATGATCTCCATGGTCATGCGCACACACTTGCCACACTGGGCCCCCACCTCCAGCGACTGCTTGAGCTGACGAAACTCGGTCTTGCCTGCCTGTACCGCCTTGCGGATCTGGGTATCTGTGATGCCGCGGCACAAACAGACGTACATAGTGTTTACCTCATGCTGGAATGCCATGAAATCTAAATGAGAATGGTTCGTAGTGCAAATAACAATTAGTAATAAGATCCCCTGCTTGCCAGCCATCAACCCCTTGGTGACAATGTCCCGTCACAGAGGAAAACATCATGCTCAAGAAACTGTTCACAACCCTGTTCGCAAGCAAGCCCGCCCCTGTCGTTGAGGTGACTCCCACCGAGTACGCCGGTTACCTCATCTACCCCGAGCCCATGGCGGAAGGGAGCCAGTACCGGTTGGCGGGTCGCATCACCAAAGAGATGGATGGCACGCTGCAGACCCACATCTTCATCCGCTCCGATCTGTTCGCCAATCCGGCCGATGCGGAGCGTTTCATGGTGCAGAAGGCGCACACCTTCATCGATCAGATGGGGGATCGCATGTTTGAACCCCGCGTCAAAGCGGGCGACAGTTCAGCCTCATGAGCCCTGCCGAGGTGAAAGCCCTGCGCCAGGCCCTGACCCAGGCAGGTGAACGGCGTCTGGTCTGGCTGGAAGGGGACGAGGCCGATTGCATCGCCCGTGCCGAAGCACTGCTGGGCGGCGTCATCTATTGGCTAGGAGAAGGTCCGGCCTGCCATGGGCCAATTCCTGCCGCCAAGGCACTGCAACGGCTCGGTCAAGAGTGCGACACCCTTGTCTTCAACGCTTTCAGCGGCTTTCATCCCGACGCCTTCGGCGCGCTGGCGGGCACACTGCGGGCGGGCGGCCTGCTGCTGCTGCTGACTCCCCCCAGAGCGCAATGGCCCGAATATCCGGATCCGGACAGGGTGCGGCTGGTAGCCCAGCCAGAAGAGGCTGATCGGGCCGGCCACGGCTTCATCGCCCGACTGGTGCACCTGCTGGCGGGGGATCCTGCGCTCTCCCTGCTCCCGCCCATCAGCCCAGAGCCCTGGCAGCCGATCGGTGAGCAGCGGCGGCTGAGCCATGATCAGGCCGGCGCCCTGCCCGCCATTGACAGGGTGTTGCACGGCCATCGTCGCCGCCCCCTGGTGCTGAGCGCCGATCGGGGACGCGGCAAGAGCAGTCTGCTGGGCCTCGCCGCCGCCGAGCTGCTGCACCAGCAACCCGACCTCAAGATAGTGGTGACGGCCCCCTCCCAGGCCACGGTTGCCACCCTGTTTGCCCACGCGGCACAGTCGCTGGGTACAGAGGTGGAACAACTGGCTGGCCTCGAGTTCTGCTCACCGGCCCGGCTGGTGCAGGAAGCCCTGCAACCTGATCTGTTGCTGGTGGACGAAGCCGCCGCCATCCCCACGCCGCTGCTGGAGGCCATGCTGGCCCGCCACAGCCGTATCGTCTTCGCCACCACGGAGCACGGCTACGAGGGCACGGGGCGCGGTTTTCACCTGCGTTTCAAGCGAGTGCTGGACCGTCAGACGCCGGATTGGCAGGAGATCCACCTGGCCGAGCCGATCCGCTGGAGCCCTGGCGATCCGCTGGAGCCGCTGGTATTCCGGCTGCTTGGCCTCAATGCCGAGGTGGATCCGCCCCTGCCACCGACCAGCCCGGGCTGGCGGCTGATCGGGCAGGATGCACTGGTGAACGACGAGGGGCTGCTCAGTCAGCTGTTCGGCCTGCTGGTGCTGGCGCACTACCAGACCACGCCGAGCGATCTCAGGTCTTTGCTGGAGAGCCCGGATCTCGACATCCACCTGCTGGAGCAGGAGCAGAGCCTGCTCGGGGTGGCGCTGGTGGCACGGGAGGGCAACATAGCTCCCGAGCTGGCCGAGCAGATCTGGGCGGGCCGACGGCGCCCGCGCGGCCATCTGCTGCCCCAGTCCCTGCTGGCCCACGCCGGTTTCAAGACGGCAGGGGCGCGCAGCTACGCCCGGGTGATGCGCATCGCCATCCACCCGGCGCTGCATCGCCACGGACTCGGCTCGCGACTGCTCGGCCAGCTGGAGGACTACTACCGGGAGGAAGGGCTCGACTATCTGGGCTCGGCCTTCTCGGCCAGCGCCGATCTGCTGCCCTTCTGGCGCAGGGCCGGGCTGCGGGTGCTGCGCATCGGCCTGCAACGGGATGCCGCCAGCGGCAGCCATGCCGCCCTGCTGCTCAAGGCGCTGAAACCCGAGTGGGAAGCAGAGCTGGCCCGGTGGCACCAGCGCTTCGCGTGCCAGCTGCCAACCCTGCTGGCAGGTGAGTTGAAAGAGCTGGAACCCGAACTGGTGTGGCAATCTCTGGAGGGGAGCCCTGCCCTGCCGATGCAGGATGAGTTTGAGCGCGATGAGCTGGTGTGCTTCGCTCACCACCACAAGCCGTTCGAGCTGTGCCAAGCCAGCCTGCAGCGTTGGCTGGCCGGCAATCTGCCACGACTGGCCGCCCTGACCCCCGCCGAGCGTCAGCTGCTGATCGCCACCATCTGGCAATATGCGGACTGGGGGCATCTGGCCAATCGGCTGCAACTGGCGGGCAAGCCGGCCATCATCAAGGCGCTGCGCACCCTGCTGGCTCGCCTGCTGGATACCCCTACCACTCGATAGGCTCGCCTCGCCAGTCGAGATAGCTGAGTTCGCCGTCTGGCATCAGCCGCGCCATCAGACTCACCAGCTGACGGGCTACCTGCTCTGGCGTCTGCAAGCTGCCGGCCGGCAGATTGGCGTGAAACGGGCGCGAGAGCTGGGTATCTACTGTGCCCGGATGAAACGCCAGCAGCTTGACGCCCGGGGCTCGCCGGGCAAGCTCGATGGCGGCGCACTTGAGCAGCATGTTGAGGGCCGCCTTGGAGGCGCGATAGCCATACCAGCCCCCCGCCCGATTGTCGCCTATGCTGCCGACCCGGGCACTGAGCACCGCCAGGGTACAGGGGCTCGACCCCAGCAGGGGCAGCAGCTGGCTGATCCAGCGCAGCGGCAGCAAGGCATTGATCTGGTAGAGGTGGGTCATGGCTTCGACATCGAGTGCTTCCAGCCGCTTTTCCGGCTTGATCTCCCCCTGATGCAGGATGCCATTGCAGATCACCAGCCGCTGCGGTCTCGGGGCCAGAGTGGCGATACGGGCCACCACGTCAGCCATCTGCTGATCGCTGTAATCACAAGCCAGCCAATGCAGCCGGGGATCCTCACACCCGACTGGGGCCGGCTGCCTGCTGACCGCCATGACGGAACCGGCCCCAGTCGCCAGCCAGTGGGCCACCAGCGCCTGACCTATAGCGCCCCCGGCTCCTATCACTACCATGCCCTCGTTCATGCTCGGCTCCTGTTTGCGGTGAGTGTGATGCCCTTCTCCATCACCTCTTTTTTTCCCTGTTAAGCTGTTACGCGCCTTCCTGTCTGCCGGATCAAGCAGTTATGAGGGCCATCTTGTGTGGATCTCCCCGGTGTGGGCGGATCCATTCCTATACTGAGGGAAAACCGCAGCCGGTGCTGCCAGCGCAACCAGAAGCACGAGAGTCGCCATGATGTCCAAAGACGGGGAAGAGCGTAAATCCATCCTGACCGAGAGCGGTACCAACGAGCTCGAGATCATCGAATTTCACCTCAAGAAGCAGCTACCCGATGGCAGGGAAAAGATCGCCTATTACGGCATCAACGTCGCCAAGGTGCGCGAGGTGATCCGGGTACCTGACACCACAGACTACCCCAACGCCCAGCGCCACATGGTGGGTGTCTTCTCCCTGCGCGAGCGGCTGATCCCGCTGGTGGATCTCGCGGGTTGGCTTGGCATCAAGACCAACCCGGACCCCAACAACAAGGTGGTCATAGTCACCGACTTCAACAAGATGGCGAACGGCTTCCTCATCGACAGCGTCAGCAGGATCCACCGGGTATCCTGGGAGGATGTGGAGTCCCCCAGCCAGTTTCTGGAGGCGGGCGAGAATGACTGTGTGGTGGCCGTGGTCAGGCGCGATGGCAACCTCATCATGATCCTCGACTTCGAGAAGATCATCGCCGACATCAACCCAGAGCTGAGCATGGAGAAGTACGATGTGACCCAGGATCGCAAGGTCCTCATAGACGATCGCATGATGGCACTGCGCCAGGCCAAGACGGTGCTGGTGGTCGACGACTCCGCCTTCATCCGCAAGATGATAGAGACCACGCTGCGCACCGCGGGCTACAACGTGGTGACCGCCAAGGATGGGGGCGACGGGCTGGAGATGCTGATGGAGTTCGACCGCCTGTCGCAGGAGGAGAAGATCCCGGTAGCCGAGTTTGTCAGCGGCATCATCACAGACGTCGAGATGCCCCGCATGGACGGCATGCACCTGCTCAAACGGCTGCGGGATACCCCTGCCTTCAAGACCACCCCCATCGTCATGTTTTCGTCGCTGATGAGTGACGACAACCGCCAAAAGGCGCTGCAGCTGGGGGCCAACGACACCATCACCAAACCCGAGCTGGGACGCATGGTCGGCATGATGGACAACTTCCTGCTCGGCATCCCCATCCCCAAACCGGGCAATCTGTAATGCCGTCAGCCTGACACTCAAGCAAACGGGCGCCTCGGCGCCCTTGTTGTTGATGTTTTTCAGCAGCATCAGAGATAGCGCTCCTGAGCCGTTCATCCCATTTCGCGAGAGAGCAACGAAAAGGCAGAGCTGCTTTCTGGATCGAGCTCCCATGCCAATCCTTCACTGACAGGCGGCTTGTCATTCCAAATCCTTATTGGCCTTAAGATTTTGTAAATTTTCTTATTATCATCGCCCAAGCAAGATGGCTCTCAAATTGAGTTTGATGTGGCTGATGCCATGCGCTATCGAGACATCAAATGTCGTCTCTATCAATGAATTTCCTGGAGTCGCTATGCCGTTGTTCAAGCCGTTAATCACCCCTGAAGTAACCGATATGGCTCCCGGATTCCGAGCCTTGAGCATCACTGTCCAGGCGGCTGCCATTGCAGACCCCACAGTGGGGATGCGGGCCCTGGAACAAGCAGCCCTTGCCATGGCCAGAGAAGATGCACCCTGGGCCGATGCACACCTCTCCGCCTGGGCGGACCTCTTTAGAAAATTTGGCGCCAAACCACAGCGCACTCCCTGCTCCGCCGAAGCCCTGCGAAAACGGGTTGCCCGTGATGGCCACCTGCCGAGTATCGATCCTGTCGTTGACCTCTATAACGCCATCAGCATTGAGTACGCCATACCGGTAGGGGGCGAAAACCTGACCACCTATGAAGGGACGCCGAGGTTGGTGGTTGCCGATGGCAGCGAGCTATTCGACACAATGAAGGGCGGCGAAGTGGCTCATGAATCGCCAGAACCCGGTGAAGTGGTATGGCGGGATGACAAGGGGGTGACATGTCGACGCTGGAACTGGAGACAGGGAGTCAGGACCAGGCTCAATGTGGAATCGAGCATGATGTGGTTCATTCTGGAGAGCTTGCCCGAAATGCCCCTGGAAGCTTTGCAAGCAGCCGGGAACAAGCTGATTGAAGGCATACAGCAGATGATGCCCGGAGCCGTGATAGAACAAACCGTCATTGGCCATGTCGAGTGACCACAACGCCGGACTGGCCGTCTCTATGCTGTCCGCGTGATCGCAACGAGCAATGCAAAGAGGCTCCGAAGAGCCTCTTTTGTTATCAGAACCCGACTCAGCCCAGCAGCAGGTAGAGCTGATGGGCCGCCACCCCGGCGCACAGGCCACCTATGGTGTGAGCCACTATGGCGCGGGAGGTGAGATGGCGATAGCCGAGCGCATCCAGCATGGCGGTATGGGTGCTGAGAAAACCGCTCCAGCACATGCCCATGGCGGTGAATACCGCGACCTCGTTGCCGGTGATCCAGCCCTTGCCGATGAAGGGCGGCACCAGCGACATGGCCGCCCCGACCGCCCCCAGCGAGGTCACCGGGAAAGCCACCAGCTCGGCATGGGTGAAGCCGAACAGCAGCTCGAACAACCAGCCCACCTTGGCCGCCAGCACGGGCAGCAGCGCCACCCCCTGAAAGGCCTCGCCACTGTAACCCTGCTCGCCCGGGCCGAAGGTCAGCAGCATCACGAAGGTACTGATGATGAGCACCCCCGGGATCACCGCCATCCCCAGCTCCACCCCGGACTTGCCGCCATCGAGCAGGGCATTGAGCACACGCAGCCAGGTGGGAGCCGCTTCCTGACTCAGACCCGGCTTGGCGCCCATGCTCACGACCTCGTCATCAATCAGGGTTTCCCCCACCAGCGGGCGGATCATGCGCTGCATCAGCCGAGTCGAGACCACTGAGCCGATGAGGGCGCCGAGCAGGCCGATCAGTGCCGCACTGGCGGTCGATTCGCCGCTCGGCAGTTGCAGGGTGGCCATGAAGGTCACCACTATCAGCCCCATGCCGAAGGCAGTGCCGAAGTTGGTGAGCGAGACCAGCTGCCAGGGGGTGAAGCCCTTGCGAAAACGGCTGTCCTTGGCGAGGCTGATCACCGCCGGATTGTCGGAGAAGAAGGTCATCAGGGCCGCCAGGGCGGTGCGCCCGGGCAGGCGGAAGATGGGCTTCATCAAGGGTGCCAGCAGCACCTCCAGCAGGCGGATCACCCCGAACTCGCTGAGCAGCTGGCTCAGCGCCCCTGACAACACAGTAATCCCCATGATGAAGAGCACTGTATTGAGCAGCAGCTGATGGGCGGTGTTGAACAGGGTATTGACCAGGGCGGAGAGCCCCATCTGGCTGCCGAGGTAGCCGAACAGGCTGCCCAGAATGGCCAGCACCAGTACCGGCTCCAGCCAGCTGCGAAGGGAGGTGATACCCTGGTGAGAATCTTTAACTACTTGATTTTCCATACCAATCCTGAAGTCTGTCGCTGTGTGGTGAGTATTGTTGTTATGGCACCCATAAAGCAGGAGCCCTTGTCTCGCGACAAGGGCTCCTTGAATGGCTCCTCCTGCTGGGCTCGAACCCGTGGCATACGGATTGACGGGCCGCCGTTCTGTCGGCTGAAGCTGGGAGGAAAAAATGGGTTGCCGGACGATCCTGCCCAGTCTGCCTGTCTCGCGCCAGCGCACCGGCCCACGGCCTGCCCGGCGAGAGGACGGGGCGGCAGTATAACAACTGGGGCTTGTCAGTGAAACAATGCGGGTCGGCCTGACCCATAGGCCAGACGCGCCATCGGCGCTCAAAGGCGGGAGCTACGGCTTCACCCCCGCGCCCTTCAACCACTTGCGCAGCCGGCCGTTGGCATTGTGGTAGGGAGAGGCCGTGTTGAACTGGATCATCCGCCCCAGAGTCCACTGCTCATACCAGGGGTGACCATACAGCTCATCGTCGCTGCGCTCCGCGATCAGCTCGACGATGCGGCTCCTGGCCGCCATCAGCCGGGCCAACAGTACCGGATAAGCCAGCCCCTCATGATCCCGATAGAACGTTTGGGCCAGCCTGCCCAGCTCGTTCCACTTAAAGCCAGTCTCGGGAAAATCCACCGGCAGGCCCGCCGCGTCCCGCTCGATCCACTTGATCACCAGCTCATTCCAGCCGATGAGATAGGCCACCAGATTGGCCACGCTCATGCGGGTGCCCTTGCTGTGCCCCTCCATACCCAACTCCTGTACCCGGCTCTCGGGTACCGCCTGCAAGGCCTTGAACAACTTGCCAAAATGCGTGTCGATGGCGAGCAGCAGCTCGGCCTTGTTGCTGGGGATCCCCATCACTGTCCTCCTTCATGCCTGCCACCCTGCCACCCGCTCGGGATTGCCGCCAGCGGCGCCGAGCGCTAAGCTCGCGACATCTGCGGCCGGTGCCCAAACGCCGCCGCCCCCATCACAAGCAAGCACGGCGATGAATCAGCTCATTACCTATATCAAGGCCATCCATCGGCAACCTGGGCCGGCGACCATCACACGCCAGCAGAGTGAACACTATAGCGAGCATGACGAGAGTGGCACCCTGATCCAGCACCAGCAAACCCGCTATTGGTTCGCCAATGGGGTCGTCATCTGTCATCAGAGAGAGCAGGACCAGGTCTCCTCGCCGCAGCTGTGCGCCGAATGCTGGATAAGCTATCGGGTCGACACCAGCCCCATCCCCATCACACCGCCACGCAAGCTGTTCCACAACCCCTGTCAGGAGGCGTTCTGGCTGAAGATGCAGGGCATCACGCCGGCAAGATGACAAGAGACTGACCTGGGGGGTGGGGCCGATACGGGGCGATTGCGGCGGCTTGCTCGGCAAGATCCAGCCCTCTGAGGTGCTGCTGAGGGAGCACCGCCTGTCGGAGCTTGGCAGCACCGACAGGTCGGCAGCGTCATCAATACTGCTTGGTTTTAGACGCAAAACCCGCGAGGAACAGACCGGTCAGAAACATGCCGCTGAAGGCTTCGATGGCCGATAGCAGCTGCAGTGGGGAAGAGGTCTGGGAAATATCCCCATAACCGAGCGTCACGAAGGTCACGATGCTGAAGTAGAGCGAACGCCCCAGATGGTGATAGGTGACCGAGGCGGGCGCCAGAAAATAGGTCAGGGTCGCCAGCAGTATGACCCCCATCGACATCAGCAGGCTTCTTATGGGCCGCTCGCCAAAGCCCCAGGTGATGAAGCTGACAAACTTGGAGGCGCACTTCAAATAGCAGAGCAGGGAGAGCCACCCCTTTCTCAGCGGGCCGCTGCGCAGCCAGCGCTCCTTGAACAGCTCCCTCGGGCTGGCCAGGGACTTCATCTCATGCAGCTTCTCCAGGTAATAGCACTCACCGGCATCGACGGTATCCCCCACGCTGGAGAAGAGGCGCTTGGCGTTGCGGTAGAACTTGCTGGCCTCGCTGTGATCGATCCGGCCGTTCTCGTTATAGGCCACCTGCACCTTGTCCAGATTGGTGTGCTCCATGGTGGCGTCGAAGTTCTTGGCGCGCACGTTGAAGTTTTTCAGCACGGCCCGGGAGGAGTGAAAACGGATCTCCTCGCACTCTATGGTGAAGTCCTGAAACACCCCGTCCTCCAGCGCCAGCTCCCGCTTCTTGGCCCAGGCCCTGTGATCCCACAACAGGGAATCGAACAGATCGAGCCCGATCACGCCGCCATTGACCCGCACCCCCTTGGCCGAGCAGTGCCACAGATAGACCTTGGAGTTGTTGACGGCGCCATCCAGCGAGAGCTCGTCGAGGCAGGTGAAATCGAGCAACCGACCGGAGATGATGGGGCTCTTCAGCTCGACGCCGCCGATGTTGAGCAGGCGATGCTTGCCCAGCACCTGTGCCTCCCCCTTGTTGTTCTCGGAGACCGAGAGCAGGCTCTGCACCCGCTTCACCTCGTCTTTGCCATGCCTGCCGGCCAGCCACATGCAGTAGGGTTCAAAACGCGTCTCCGAGCGGATGAGGCCGCTCTTGCGCAGGGACTCCAGCGCGTTCGAGGCGGTTTCATACAGCCTTGTCTTGTCGTCGCTCATGTAGACGCAGAGGCTGAGCACGGATCGCGAGCTGATGAAACGGGCGATGCCGATCTGGAAGATGACGCTTTTCTCTATTTTCTGCTCCGTCATCCAGTCGCCGAAATAGGGCAGCGAGGCCACCAGCAGCTCCCAAATCAGGGGATAGTCATTCTCCCGGCGCCATTCGTTGAACTGCTCGGGAGAAAGCTGCCAAAGCTCGGTTGCATTCATACATTACCTCGATCACAAAGATGTCCCGCCCGCCCTCGCCAGATAGAGAGTCATGGTGCACAAAGCCCTGGCGGATACGGCGGGTCAGACGCAGGAAAAGCGGCGCGGCAAAACACCCGTCACGTCACCATACTAGGCGAGAAACAGAAGGCAAGTCACTGACAGGGAAGGAATAAGGGGGATGGATGCGACAGCTTGCCCCTCAGGCGCACACTTATTGCGCAACGCTTGGGTGGCAATGGCCGTGGCAAACAGGCAAAGAAAAAGCCCAGCATTGCTGCTGGGCTTTTGTGTTGGCTCCTCCTGCTGGACTTGAACCAGCGACATACGGATTAACAGTCCGCCGTTCTACCGACTGAACTAAGGAGGAATTGTACTTGGTGCCCAGAGACGGAATCGAACCGCCGACACGGGGATTTTCAATCCCCTGCTCTACCGACTGAGCTATCTGGGCAATATATAAATGGTGCCGGCTACCGGAATCGAACTGGTGACCTACTGATTACAAGTCAGTTGCTCTACCTACTGAGCTAAGCCGGCACACTTTAAACCTTTGTGCATGAACACATTTTTATTTCATGGCACCAAATTTTGGTGCCCAGAGACGGAATCGAACCGCCGACACGGGGATTTTCAATCCCCTGCTCTACCGACTGAGCTATCTGGGCGTGGGCGCTATTAAACGGATTTTAAGGCAGGTGGTCAACGGGAAATTTCACTTTTTGTCTCGTTCGTCTCTTTTTTGCGCAACATCATCCATTTCCCCTACTTCTTCCTGGCCGGGCTGCGCCGGGCGGCCCCAGACTCTGGGCTCCTCCCCTTTCAGCAGGCGGGCAATGTTCTCATGATGGCGGATCAGAATGAGGCAGGAGAGCAACGAGACCGGCAGCGTGTATTCGGGTTTGAGCAGGTAGGTAAAAAGCGGCGTCAACAGCACGGTAATGATGGAGGCCAGCGACGAGTAGCCGCTCACCAGCAGCACGACCAGCCAGGTGCCGATGACGGCCCCGCCCATGGTGAAACCGATGGGCATCATGGTGCCGAGCGCCGTCGCCACCCCCTTGCCGCCCCGGAAGTGGAAGAAGATGGGGTACATGTGGCCGAGGCAGGCTGCCACCCCGATGAAGCCGAGGTAGACGGGTTTGATTTGCAGATACCAGGCGAGATAGACGGGGGCCGTGCCCTTGAGCACGTCGAGCAGCAACACCACAACGGCAGCCACACGGCCACCGAGGCGCAACACATTGGTCGCACCCGGATTGTGGGAGCCATGATCGCGAGGATCCGGCAGACCCGTGATGCGGGAAACCAGCACGGCACTGGACAGCGAGCCGCCCAGGTAGGCCAGAATAATCATCAAAATCGTCAGGGCCGTCATCTTGGTCGTTTTTACCACGATATGAATGGGGTATGATGCGGGCCACATTCTCTGGCTTGGCGTTGCCCAAAAGCGTGTCGTCCAAACCGACCGCGCGGCAAACTGGTTGCCAGGCCTGCATCCCTGCGCTGTTATCACAGCCCATCAAGAGTAAAGAAGAAGTACTGTCATGGACAAGGTGTTTATTCGCGGACTCGAGGTTTTGACCACTATTGGTGTCTATGAGTGGGAGAAAGGCATTCGCCAGAAGCTCTGTTTCGACCTCGAAATGGGCTTTGACAACCGTCCCGCCGCAGCAACCGACGATATCAATCTGGCACTGGATTACGCCACCCTCTCGCGCAAGATTTGTGATCACGCCTCCAGCAAGGTGGTGGAGCTGGTCGAAACCATGGCCGAGCAGGTCGCCATGCTGGTGCTGGCCGACGAGCGGGTGCAATGGGTCAAGGTCACCCTGACCAAACCGGGCGCCGTGCCCAATGCCGCCGGCGTCGGGGTCGAGATCCTGCGCCACCGGACTCCGGCCACGAGCGCCAACTGATGACCCGTATCTATATCAGCCTGGGCTCGAACATAGAGCGGGAGCTCCATATCCGCGCCGGCCTCGATGCCCTGCAGGCGGAGTTTGGCGAGCTGGCTGTCTCCCGGGTATTCGAGAGCGAGGCGGTGGGCTTCAACGGCCGCCCCTTCTACAACCTGGTGGTCGGTGCCGACACAGACCTGCCGCTGGCAACCCTGTGCCAACGGCTGCGTGCCATGGAGTTCGCCCACGGCCGCGAGCCGGACGCCAAGAAGTTCGCTCCGCGCACTCTGGATCTGGATCTGCTGCTCTATGGCGATCTGGTCTGCGAGACGCCGGTCGCTCTGCCCCGCGGCGAGATCCTCACCAACGCCTTCGTGCTCTGGCCACTGGCCGAACTGGCACCTAGCCTGCGCCACCCGCTCGATGGTCGCACGCTGGGCCAGCTGTGGCAGGGTTACGACAAGGCCTCCCAGCGACTCAGCCCCATCCCCTTTCACTGGGAAGCGTGCGAGCTGCAACATCACTGAATCAACAAGGGCACCCGAGGGTGCCCTTGTTGCATCTTGCAAGGCGGCTTATCCGCCATCAGAAAGTGTGATTGGGCCAGGCCCGCCATGACTGGCAGGATAAGGCTCGCCACAGGAGACCCCCATGCCGCTCGATACCATTCACGACTTCAACTGCCGGCTGCTGGCCGGGCTGCCCCATCAGCGCTACCAGCATGAACCCATTCTGGATTACGCCACCGACGAACAGGTGAAAGCCCGCCTCGGCTGGCAGGCCGAATTCAGCAAGACACTCTTCCTCAAGTTCAAGGATGGCCGCTTCGCCCTGCTGCTGACCCACAGGGACGGGCGGTTGGACAACAAGGCGGTCAAGGCCGCACTCGGTGCCAAGCCCTCCATCTGCACCGCCGAGGAGATGCAGGCCGAGATCGGCTGCCTGCCGGGCGCCGTCTGCCCCTTCCTGCCCCGCGCCGATATCCCGTTGCTGGTAGACCCTCAACTGATGGGTCATCACGCCTTCACCTGGACGCCGGGCCACCCGGAGCAGACCTTTCTGCTGGAAACAGCCCACCTTGCCCGGGTGCTGGAGCAACTGCCCTGTCAGGTCAGCTACCTGCCTGCGCCATCAGCCTGACTGCCGACGGCACAACCCCGCTCACCCCTTGTCCCGCGCCAACTGGGCAAAGATCAGCGCCGCCAGCATGGACATGAGACCGATGCAGAGATAGGTGAGGTGGAAACCTCCCAGCCACTGCCCATCCGCCGCCGATGAACCGGCCGAGAAGAGCCCCAGCAGGCTGGCGGCGATGGCGACCCCCAGGCTCATGGAGAGTTGCATCACCACCGACAGCAATCCGTTGCCGCTGCTGGCATGCTCGGCGCTCAAGTCTTGCAGCGTGAGCGTGTTCATGGCGGAGAACTGCAGCGAGTTGATGGCGCCAAACACCATCAGCCAGCCCAGCAGCACCCCGTAGGGCAGCTGGTTGTCGATGAAGTAGAAGCTGGCGATCATGGCCCCCAGCGCCAGGGTATTGCCGATCAGAATGCGCCGATAACCCACCTTCGGAATGAGCTTGTTCACCAGCGTCTTGGTCAGCATGGCGCCGAGCACTGTGGGGATCATGGTCATACCCGCCTTGCTCGGCGAGAAGCCGAGCCCCAACTGGAGGAAGAGCGGGGTGAGGAAGGGCATGGCACCGCTGCCGAGGCGGGCAAACAGGTTGCCCCAGACGCCGATGGCGAAGGTACTGGTCTTGAACAGCGCCAGACTGAACAGCGGCTCCTCGGCATTGGCGGCATAGAGCCAATAACTCGCCATGGCGGCCAGCCCGAACAGCAGGGCAAACAGTGCCCAGCCGGTGGAGATGCTGTGCTCGCCCAGCCCCTGCAAGCCCACCGACACCAGCACCATGCCGGCGCTGAACATCACGAAACCCTGCCAGTCGAACTTGGCCGTGCCCTGCCGCAGGTCGGGCATGAAGTGCCAGCTGGCGATAAAGCCGAGTATGCCCACCGGCAGATTGATGAGAAACACCCAGTGCCAGCTCGCCACCTCCACCAGCCAGCCGCCCAATGCCGGGCCGATCAAGGGCCCCACCAGGCCGGGGATGGTGACGAACGACATCACCCGCAACAGCTCGTGCTTGCTGTAGACCCTCAGCACGGCGAGGCGCCCCACCGGCATCAGCAGGGCGCCGCCTATGCCTTGCAGCACCCGGGCCGCCACCAGCATGGAGAGGGAGTTGGAGGCTGCGCAGGCCAGCGATCCCAGGGTGAACAGCAGTATGGCGGCCAGATAGATGCGGCGGGTGCCGAATCGGTCCGCCAGCCAGCCGGAGGCGGGAATGAGCAGTGCCACCGTCAGCATGTAGGCGATGATCACCGACTGCATCTGCAGCGGACTCTCCCCCAGGGTCTCGGCCATGCTGGGCAGGGCGGTGTTGAGTATGGTGCCATCCAGGGTCTGCATGAAGAAGCCGACCGCCGTCAGCGGCGGCAGCCACCTGCGCTGGGCAGGCGTAACCATGTGTGTGCTATCGGGCATGAGCAGCCACCTCCTCTTCAGATAAAAAAAGACCCGCACAAGCGCGGGTCATCTCATTACATCAAGCATCAGGCTGGCCGAGCATGGCTCTGAGCTGCTCTTCCAGACTGGGCTCGGGGGCCTTGAGCGTATCCAGGAACAGCCGCTCTATCCCCGCCTTGTCCTGACTTTTCACGATAAACACCAGCCGGGACTGGGCCTTGCCCTCCGGCCAATCCCCCAATGCCTGCAACGGATAGAGCTGGCCGTGTACGCCGTGGATCACCACGGGCTGGCTCTCCCCCTCCAGTTGCAAGATCCCCTTGAGCCGCAGCAGGGCATCGCCGTATTGGACCTGCACCGCATCGATGGCGGCCAGCAGGCGAGACGGCTTGAGCGGCTCGCCGATGCGCAGGGAGAAACTTTCGATATTGCCGTGCTCGAAATGAGTCGGCGTGGCCGTGCCCACCTTGGCGGCGAACGGCTTCATCTTCGGCTGCATCGGCGAGGCCAGCCCCTGCTTGGGGGATTCGGTGCGCAGCCAGGCCAACAGCTGGCGCACGTCGCGCCCGGCCGCCTCGTTGTAGGCGCCGAGCTTATCCAGCACCGCAGGCGACAGCTCGCCGTTGCAGACCCGCTCGATGGGGGCCGCCGGATTGAGGGCCGCCAGCTGGGCCTCGACCCGCTCCAGCTGCTCGCCATCCACCAGATCCCCCTTGCTCACCACCAGCAGATCCGCCAGCGCCACCTGTTTCACCGCTTCATACTGAGCCGCCAGCTGCTGCTCGATATGGCCGGCATCCACTACTGTGACTGTGCCGTCGAAGCGGTAACGCTGGGCGATAAAGCCCTCTTCGCGCAGGGTAAACAGCACGGGGGCCGGATCGGCCAGACCTGTGGTTTCGATAATCAACCGCTTGAACGGTTTGATCTTGCGCTGAATGGCCTTCATAAACAGCCCCTGCAGCGCCTCCACCAGGGAGCCCTGCACCGAGCAGCAGATGCAGCCGGAATCGAGCAGCACCACCTGCTCGTCTACCTGCTGCACCAGATGGTGATCCAGCCCCACAGAGCCGAACTCGTTGATCAGCACGGCGCACTCGCCAAGCTCCGGCTGCTTGACCCAGTGGTTGAGCAAGGTGGTCTTGCCGCTGCCGAGGAAGCCGGTCAGCAGGGTCACGGGAATTCGGGTGTCTTGCATGTCTGTCATATGGATGACTCCCCTCTGGTCGGCAGGGTGATGGGTACGCGGGTATCTTGCATATGGGTCATGTTCAATCCTTACCGGTTGGCGAACAGATCGCTGAGCCAGCGGTTCTCGAAGCGGCCATGGGGATCGAGCTCGCCCTTGAGGGCCAGGAAGTCATTCCAGCGCGGCAGCAGGGCCGGGAAGTCGTAGAGATCCATCGCCAGGTGCTTGCCGAAATGGGGAATGCCGCCGAGCGGCACCAGCAGTTGCTGCAGCTCGCGCATCTGCTCCATGGAGCCGTTGACGAAGGTGCCGTCCACCGCCAGATAGACCAGGAAACCGACCCAGCAGACCGACTGATCATAGGCGGCGCTGAGCCAGGCCTCGGAGGGGCCGGTGCAGCGCAGGATGAAGGGGTAGTGCAGCACGCCGGGGTTGGCCTGCTGCCAGGCCTGCAGGATCGCCAGCGCCTCGTTCATGCGATGCAGCGGCACCGCCACCTCGCAGTTTATCTGGGGTGCAGGTATCCCCTTGCAGAGGATCTGGTAGACGTTGCCCACCAGATCGGAGGCATCCTTGAAACGGCGCACCGTCTCGAAGTGCTCCCCGGCCAGCGCCTCGTCCTTGGTGTCCTTCGCCATCTTCTGCAGGGTGGCATCTATGGTGGCGTTCATGCGGGCATCTATATCCCCCTCCAGCAGCAGCGGCTCGCTGCCGGCGGCGCGGTAGCGGGCCACCTCCTCCTCGGAGGCGGGATCCACCAGCCAGATGTGGCTCTCGCCGGTCCAGGCGAACCACCAGCTCTTCACGAAGCCGTGCTCGCGGTTGAGCCGCTCGTTGTGTGCCAGCAGGAAGGGGTAGTCGGTGGTGAACTTGGTGCAGCGCATGATGCGGTTGGGCACAGTGCGCAGGGTGACGTCGAGCAGGATACCGAGCATGCCCATGCCCATCACGAAGGCGCCGAAGCGCGGATCGGCGCGATCCACCCGGATGATGTCGCCATTGGCCAGCATGACGGTCATGGCTTCCACCGCATCGCACAGGGCGGACTGGTGCAGCCCCTGTCCGTGGGTGCCTGTGCTGAGCGCACCGCCCAGGGTCTGGATGCCGATGACGCCGGGGGATGCCGGCAGCATCCGCTCCATGGCGACGAGATCGGCGTAGACGGTATCGAGCGGCGTGCCCGCCTGATAGGTGACGGTATCGGCGGTTTTCGCCAGCTGACCGCGCAGGTGGTACAGGTCCACCAGCAGCGCCTGACTGCCCTCGGCATAGACGCTGTGGATGGGTTCGAAGGAGAGGCCTGAGCCGATCAGCCGCAGCTTGCGCTCGGGGTGTTCACGCAGCAGCGCCTGCAGCTCGTCGCTATGGGTCGGGCGCCACACCTGATCCAGGGCGCCGAGGGGGTTGGTCCTGGACCAGTTGAACAGCACCTCCCGATTGTTGATCGCCTTGATGCTGTGAAATGCCTGGAACTTGACCGTCATACCGCGCCTCATCTGACTTCAAAATGAGCGGCAATTCTACCGAAAAGCGGACCACAAGGCATGAAAAACAAGCCCCTACAGTCGGGGGTGGATAAGGGGGATGACTCCCCCACTCCCTCAGCGCGATTGCTGGGTCAGTGCCAGCAGCATGCCGAATCCCACCAGCAGACCGCCAAACACCCGGTCGATCCAGTGGCGCACCGCCAGGAGGCGGGCCCGTACCGACGCGGTGGAGAAGAAGATCGCCACAGCGCTGAACCAGAGGGCGTGGGCCAGCACTATGAAGGCGCCATAGCCGAGCTGGACCGCCAGCGGCGTCTGCGGCTGTACCACCTGCATGAAGAGGCTGACGATGAAGATGGTGGTCTTGGGGTTGAGCACATTGGTCAGAAACCCGGTGCGCAGCGCCCCCAGGCTGGAGAGGGTTGGCTGGCTGACCGCCTCCTCATGGGTCACAGGCCTGGCGCGCAGCATCTTGATACCGAGGAAGATGAGGTAGGCGGCCCCCGCCAGCTTGATGAGGTTGAACAGCCAGAGCGACTGCTGGATCAACAGGCCGACCCCCAGCAGGGTGTAGGTCACATGGACGCAGACCCCGGCCGCTATGCCGAGCGCCGTCAGCACGCCGGTGCGACGGGAGAGCAGCAGGCTGTTGCGCGACACCATGGCAAAATCGGGCCCCGGGCTGATGACGGCAAAGAAGGTAATGGCCACTACGGCTAACAGTTCAGTCATGAAAAAGAGTCCTGATGCAGAGAGATATCGGCTATTTTATTTGGCATCCGCACCAATAACGAACGATAACTTCTGACATGAATGGTGATAATAATTCACAGAAAGACCTCTCCCTCCCCTCCCTGACGGCCCTGCGCTGTTTCGAGGTGGCTGCCCGCACCGAAAACTTCAGCCGCGCCGCCGATGAGCTGCACCTCACCCATGGCGCCATCAGCCGGGCGGTGCGCCTGCTGGAGGAGGATCTGGGGATCCCGCTGTTCGAACGCCGCCAGCGCCGGGTCTTTCTGACCGAGGCGGGCAGCAAGCTCCATGAGGCCGTCAGGGAAGGGCTGGGCAGGATCCGGCTGACGGCGCAGGCGCTGCGTCAGCAGAGCAAGCCCCAGTCGCTGGTCATCTCCTGCGAGCCCACCCTGCTGATGCGCTGGCTGATCCCGCGCTGGCCCGCCTTCCAGGCCCTGCATCCCGAGCTGGACGTCCATTTGATGGCGGGCGGCGGCGCCCTCAGCTTTGGCAACGGCATAGATCTCGCCATTCGGCGCAACGACTTTCACTGGCCTGATGACCTTTACAGCCAGCTGCTGTTCGAGGAGCTGACCGGGCCCGTCTGTCAGCCGGGCAAGGTGACGCAGTTTTTCGAGCCAGGAGGAGAGCTGCCGGCTCTGCGCGCCTCGGCCCCCCGCCTGCACACCAGGACCCGTCCCGCCGCCTGGCAAAGCTGGCAGGCGCAGGCCGGACAGAGTGCGAGCGACGAGGCGCCGACCCAGACCTTCGAGCACTTCTACTTCAGCCTGCAGGCCGCCGTGGCGGGCCTTGGCGTCGCCATAGGCCCCTACCGGCTGGTGTGCGACGATGTCGCCGCCGGCCTGCTGGCCGCCCCGCTCGGTTTCGTTCCGGATGGCACAGGTTACTACCTGCTCGCCCCCGCGCCGCCGATTCCCGGTAGTGCCCACGCCAGGCTGGCGGAGTGGCTGCAATCCCTCACCTGATGGCTCAGGCCGAGACCGCCAACGTCGCGGGCTCGGCCTGCGGCTGGCCCAACGCAGCCTGAAAGTCGCGCAGCGGCAGCGGACGGCCAAACAGATAGCCCTGCAGGTAGTCGACGCCTTTGCTTTTCAGGTAGTCGGCCTGCTGGCGCGTCTCCACCCCCTCGGCAACCAGCGCGAGGCCGAGCCGGGTCCCCAGATCGATCACGTTGTCGACTATGTGCTCGGACAGGGATTCGGTGCCGATCTTGCCGATAAACGACTGATCTATCTTGAGATAGTCCACATGGAACTGCTGCAGGTAGTGCAGACTGGAGTGGCCGGTGCCAAAATCGTCCATGGCCAACCTGACCCCCATTTCGTCGAGCTGGCGAAACAGCGCCAGGGTCTGGGGATCCGCCACCAGCAGCTCCCGTTCGGTCAGCTCCAGCACCAGTACCACCTGGCCCGGCGCGAAGTGATCGAGGAAGCGCCGGCACTCGGCAAGCAGCGCCATATCGCGGCAGTGGGCGGCACTGATGTTGAAGCTGATGTGAAACCCGTCGGGCACCAGATCGCGCTCCATGCTCAGCTCGCGGGCCACCTCTTCCATCAGCAGGGTGGTCATCGGCACGATCAGACCGCTCGCTTCCGCCTGAGGAATAAAGAGATCGGGGCGGATCAGCCCGGCCGTCGGGTGCTGCCAGCGCATCAACACCTCGGCCCCCATCACCCGCTCGCTCCCCGCCGCCACCAGTGGTTGCAAATAGGGCACAAACTCCCGATTGCGCAGGGCGCGGGCCAGCTCCACCACGGGAGAGCGGGGCCGTCCCAGCAACCACCAGATGAGCAGGGCAAAGCCGAAGCAGAGCCCAAACAGCACCATAATGGCCCACTGCCGGGCCTGCCACAGGGAGGACCAGAGCGAGGGGATCTCGTGTCCGGCATATATCGAGAGCGGGTAGCGGTCGGAACGGACCTCATGACTGGCCAGAGTTGGCAACGGCTGCCCCCCTTCGCTCAGTACGCCCCGTTCATCCAGCCACTGCTTGCCCACGTGCAGCAGCAGGGTACAGGGCCGCCCGCTCAGCACCAGCATGAAGCGCAGATAATCGCCGTCTATGGTGCTGAAGGCGGCCCCCCTGCCCTCGCTATCACGCAGCGCCAGCAGGGGGTGATCGGCCCGCACCTGATTGCCCGCCAGCAGCCGCAGCCGTCCGTCGCTGTAACTTTCGGCCCGATCCGGCCACTGGATGGCGCCAAACAGCGAGTTGCAGTAGATCCCCTGCTCCCCCACCAGGTTGACGGTACGCACGAAGGGCACCAGCGCCACCTGCTGACGCAGGGTGAACAGGGCCTGTTCGCACGGCTGTTCGACGAAGGGCAACAAGGTACGGTTGGCGCTCTCGGCGTGGGCCAGCATGGTCTCCATCAGGGTGACCGCCTGCCGGGCCGAACGCTCTGACTGACGATCCAGCATCTGCAGGTGGCCGTTGTAGAGCACCCACAGCCCGAGTGCGAGGGGCAGCGTGAACAGCAGCAGGGTACACCCCAGACGCAGCCAGGGACGGGAGAAATCCAGGTTGGGCAGTGACATCGACATAGCGGGACCAGACAGCAAACATGGCCGCCCACCTTAACAGCCGATGCTGAATCGGGCCCTAATGAGAGCAAAAAACGAGCAACAGCTGATGGGAATGCAAACAAAAGCCCCGGCATGAGCCGGGGCTTTTTAGTAGACTGTCTGCGCCATACCGGCGCCAATCCTTATACCGCTTGCTGCAGGATCACCGCATCGGCCTTCTTGGTGTAGGAGGCGATCTCGTTGAAGTTGAGGTAGCGATAGGTGTCGGCTGCAGTGGCGTCCAGCGTCTTGGCGTACTGCAGGTACTCGGCCACGGTCGGGATCTTGCCTATGATGGCGGCAACCGCAGCCAGCTCGGCAGAGGCCAGATAGACGTTGGCACCCTTGCCCAGACGGTTCGGGAAGTTGCGGGTGGAGGTGGAGACCACCGAGGCCCCTTCCGCCACGCGCGCCTGGTTGCCCATGCACAGGGAACAACCCGGGATTTCGATGCGGGCACCGACCCGACCGAAGATGCCGTAGTAGCCCTCTTCGGTCAGCTGATCCTTGTCCATCTTGGTGGGCGGGGCTATCCACATGCGGGTCGGCAGCTCGCCCTGGAACTTCTCGAGCAGTTTGCCGGCGGCGCGGAAGTGGCCGATGTTGGTCATGCAGGAACCGAGGAACACCTCGTCGATCTTGTCACCCGCCACAGTGCTGAGCAGACGGGCATCGTCCGGATCGTTCGGCGCACACAGGATGGGCTCCTTGATGGTGGCCAGATCGATCTCGATGATTTCGGCGTACTCGGCATCCTTGTCCGCTTCCATCAGCACAGGGTTGGCCAGCCACTCTTCCATCCCCTTGATGCGACGGGTGATGGTGCGCGGGTCGCCGTAGCCTTCGGACAGCATCCATTTCAGCATGACGATGTTGGACTTGAGATACTCGATGATCGGCGCCTGATCCAGCTTGATGGTGCAACCGGCGGCGGAGCGCTCTGCGCTGGCATCGGCCAGTTCGAACGCCTGCTCCACCTTCAGGGTCGGCAGACCTTCGATCTCGAGGATACGGCCGGAGAAGATGTTCTTCTTACCCGCTTTCTCGACGGTCAGCAGCCCTTTCTGGATGGCGGCGTAGGGGATAGCATGGACCAGGTCACGCAATGTGATGCCCGGCTGCAGCTCGCCCTTGAAGCGCACCAGCACGGATTCCGGCATGTCCAGCGGCATCACGCCGGTGGCGGCGGCGAAGGCCACCAGACCGGAGCCCGCCGGGAAGGAGATGCCGATGGGGAAGCGGGTGTGGGAGTCACCACCGGTACCCACTGTATCCGGCAGCAACATGCGGTTCAGCCAGGAGTGGATGACGCCGTCACCCGGACGCAGGGAGACGCCACCGCGGTTCATGATGAAGTCCGGCAGGGTGTGGTGAGTCTGCACGTCTATGGGCTTGGGATAGGCCGCTGTGTGGCAGAAGGACTGCATGGTCAGATCGGCGGAGAAGCCGAGGCAGGCCAGGTCTTTCAGCTCGTCGCGGGTCATGGGGCCCGTGGTGTCCTGGGAGCCGACCGTGGTCATCTTGGGCTCGCAGTAGGTGCCGGGACGAATGCCCTTCACGCCGCACGCCTTGCCGACCATCTTCTGGGCCAGGGTGTAACCCTTGCCGGTATCGGCCACGGGCACAGGACGGCGGAACACGGTGGAGAACGGCAGACCCATGACTTCCCGCGCCTTGTCGGTCAGGCCACGGCCTATGATCAGCGGAATACGGCCACCGGCACGCACCTCGTCGATCAGCACCTCTGTCTTGAGTTCAAACTGGGCCAGCACCTGCTCGGTGCCGTGCTTGCAGATCTTGCCGGCATAGGGGTAGATGTCGATCACATCGCCCATCGCAAGCGCAGAGACATCCACTTCGATGGGCAGGGCGCCGGCATCTTCCATGGTGTTGAAGAAGATGGGGGCAATCTTGCCGCCGAGGCAGACACCGCCGGCGCGCTTGTTCGGCACGAACGGAATGTCGTCGCCCATGAACCAGAGCACAGAGTTGGTGGCGGATTTGCGGGAAGAGCCGGTACCGACCACGTCGCCCACATAGGCCAGCGGGAAGCCTTTCTCTTTCAGGGCATCTATGGTCTTGATGGGACCTATGGTGCCGTCATTGTCCGGGGTGATGCCGGGACGGGCGTTTTTCAGCATGGCCAGGGCATGCAGCGGAATGTCGGGACGGGACCAGGCATCCGGCGCCGGTGACAAATCATCCGTGTTGGTTTCGCCGGTCACCTTGAACACGGTAACCGTGATCTTCTCGGCCAGCTCGGGACGGGAGAGGAACCACTCGGCATCGGCCCAGGATTGCATCACCCGCTTGGCGTGAGCATTGCCCGCCTTGGCCTTCTCTTCCACGTCGTGGAAGGAGTCAAACATCAGCAGGGTGTGGGAGAGGCCCTTGGCGGCAAGAGGGGCCAGGGTGCCGTGGTCCAGCAGGTCGATCAGCGGCTGAATGTTGTAACCACCCTGCATGGTGCCCAGCAGCTCAACAGCTTCGGCAGCGGTCAGGATGGGAGAGTGGGCTTCGCCCTTGGCGATGGCGGTGAGGAAACCGGCTTTGACATAGGCCGCTTCATCAACACCAGGGGGAATACGGGAGGACAACAGCTCTTTCAGAAAGTCTTGTTCGCCAGCGGGCGGGTTCTTGAGAAGCTCAACCAGGGCGGCGACCTGCTCTGCATCCAGAGGTTTGGCGACCACGCCCTCGGCGGCACGTTCTGCGACGTGTTTACGGTATGTTTCAAGCACGACTAATTCCTCTTTGGTCTTTTTTTGGGGTTCGCCCACGCTCGCGGCGATCGTCCTTGCGGGACACCCGTAGGGTGCCCCCCACTATATAAGTTTTAACGACTAATTAAAATCCAAACCCTGTACACATATTCATCAAAACAACATAACCATTTAAACTTGCTCAGGTTTTGCCAGAAGATAAAAGACGCACCAGAAATAAGTTAACAAAAAGGCATCATTTGACCGTTATTCAAATGTGGTGCCCAATTGCAGATAGAACATGTTGTTGCCCCCCTCCGCCATGCCGTAACCGAGGAAGATGGGGCCGAGGAAGCTCTCCACCCCCACGTAGACGGAGCCGGCGGTGAAGGAGCTCTCCATGTTGATCTCCTCCCCCTTGTCCCATACCCCGCCCTGCTCCAGGGAGCCCCCCAGGTAGAGCGGGGCCCGCAGTGCGCCAAAGTCGTTGTCCGCCACCCGGTAGATGTAGCGCAGGCCGCCAAACAGGCTGTAGCGACCGCTGAGCTGGTAGTGCTGGAAGCCGGACAGCCGGAACAAGCCACCCAGATCCTGCACGAACAGCGGGTACTCTTCCTGCGAGGTGGAGCCGCCCCCTTCCAGCATCAGGTTCAGGCTGTGCCTGTCCCAGGACCAGGGCTTGATCATCGTCAGGTGGTAGTTGACCCCCTCGGTGTTCTCCGTCGGCTCGCCGGTCGGCTCTATCTTGACGTGGGAGTAGCCGCTCTTGACGTCCCAGTAGACCCCCTGATAGGGGAAGTAGCGACTGTCCAGGGTGTCGTGCTCGAAGCGGACATAAGGGCCCCAGGAGGAGGCATCCACCTTGGCATCCGCCACGTTGCGAATGTCGATGGCGCCCACTTTTCCCTCCAGCCCCAGCGAGAGGCGGCTCCAGGGCTGGCGATTCCAGCCCACTGCCAAGTCGGCGCTGGTGAAGCTGTATTCGGAATCGATATAGCTCACCCCATCTTCCGTCCTCGTCGCCTCGGGAGTGAAGATGCGGCGCTGGGTCTTGTCATAGGCCAGACTCGCCTCGCCGTAGAAGGTCTGGGAAGGCTCCAGCGGCGTGTAGAAATCGGTCTTGAGGTGTTTAGCTGTTCCGAGCGAGGCCTCTGTCAGCCACTCGGCCCCCCAGTCATTGACGTTGGTGAGGGTGTAGGACATGCCGACGTTGTAGTTGGAGCTGCTCTCGAAATCGTCGGAGAAGCCGAACTGGAAGTTGAGGTATCCCGGTCCCCAGTTCTTCTCGCTGGCATCCACTACCAGCACGTTCTCGCCTTCACGCTCCTCCACCTCATAGGTGATGCGATCGAACGACTCCAGCGCGTAGAGACGGCGAATGCCCGCCTCCAGGCTCTCGTTGGTCTGCACCTTGTCCGGTCGCACCTTCAGCATGGCGCGCACCGTCTCGTCGGAGAGGCGTGACTTGTTGAGGATCTCCACCTTGTCGATGTAGTAGGCGGGCTGACCGCTGCGCTCGGCGCGCCGGCTCAGCTTCTGATTGCGATAGGCGGTGTAGGCGGCGGGCGAGAGGGAGAGCCCGTCGAGCTGGGCGGAGGCGCGATTGGCCACCGCTTCCCCCCGCTTGATCCCTTCCGGCATCAGGGCAAAATCGGCTATGCCCATGCCGCCGAATTCAGGGGTGAGCAGTATGTCTTTCGGCCCCAGCAGCGCCTTCTGCTTGTCGGTACCGACCTGGGTCATGTAGGTGGTGAGCTGATCTATCATGGCGAGGCCGGACTTGAGGGATTCCCTGGTACGCAGCTTGGCGCTGATATCCACCGCGATCACCACGTCGGCCCCCATCGCCTTGGCCACGTCCACCGGCATGTTGTTGACTGTGCCGCCGTCGGCCAGGATATGCCCCTCCCACTCCACCGGCTTGAGGGCGCCAGGAATGGACATGGAGGCCTGCATCGCCTTGGCGAGGCTGCCGCTATCCAGCACGAAGGGGGTCACTGTCTCCATGTCGGTCGCCACGGCGCGATAGGGAATAGGCAGGTCGTCGAAGCTCTTCTGCGCCGGCAGGTTGGAAGTGGCGTGGCGCAACAGGCTGGCCATGGACTGCCCCTGGAAGAAACCATCCGGGAACTGGACCGAGTCACCGTTGATGCCAATATCGGTGCGCAGCTGGTACTTCTCGCTCTGCTGCTTCTTGCGCAGGGAGAGCTCGTCACGACCGACCTTGTCCTGATAGCCCTTGTTCCAGTCGATGGCGAGCGTGGTGCGCTCCACTTCCTCGGCGCTGAGCCCCATGGCGTACATGCCCGCCACGTAGGAGCCCATGCTGGTGCCCACTATGATGTCGACCGGAATGCGCTTCTCCTCCAGCACCTTGAGGATGCCGATATGGGCCGCCCCCTTGGCGCCGCCGCCACTCAGTACCAGAGCAATCCTGGGCCGATCGGACTGGGCCGCCGCCATGAACGGCAGGCAAGCCAGCAAAACCAGAAGCAGGTGGGTCCATCCCCGACGAAAGATGCGCATATGATTTTCCATTGAATCCAGTGCGAGCCAAGTGAGCAATGAAGCCTACTATAAGGTGCGAAAAAGGAACCGCAACCGCCACGACAGCGATATGGCGCACTCGCCGAGCCGCCAATGAGGCTGAACAATCCGGCACAGCCCTGTGAGCGCAAACGCAATCTGCCAATAAAACCGGCAAGCCTCTCAAGGGCACCCCGGCGCTGCCGCTAATATGGGCTCAATCCCGTGTCCACACTCCTGAGTCACTCCTATGCTTGCAAGCCTGACACTCAAACAGAAAATTCTGGCCACAGTCACCCTGGCCGTGGTGCTCTCCTGCCTGCTGGTAGGCTATTTCAGCCAGCGCTCGGCGCAGCAGTTGATCGAAACCCGCATGTTCGAGCAGGAGCTGCCCAACCTGACCCAGCGCATCGGCAAGGAGATCGAGAAGGATCTCACCTCGGTCGCGAGCGCCGCCAGGCAGCTGGCCAATGATCGCTTCGTGCTGGACTGGGTCGCCCGCGGCATGCCCAAGGAGCAGGAGTCCATCCTCATCGATCAGCTCAAGGACATGACGGCCCAGTACGGGCTGGTCACCGCCTCCTTCGCCGACCGGCAGAGTGCCGCCTACTACAACCAGGACGGCTTCCTGCGCAACCTGACCCCGGAGCAGGATGCCTGGTTCTACGGCTATACCAAGAGCCAGCAAGACTTGATGCTCAGCATCTTTCGCGAGACCAACGGCGAGGTGAAGCTGTTCGTCAACTTCCAGCAGCTCAACGGCCGTGGGTTGGCGGGGCTCGCCAAGTCCCTCGACAGCATGGTCAGCATGCTCGCCAACTTCCGCATCGGCGACAGCGGCTTCGTATTCATGACGGATGGCAGCGGCAAGGTGAAGCTGCACCCGGATGCCGCCCGCATAGACCGGGACAACCTGGCCCAGCTGGCCAGCGGCAGCAGCACCAATCTGCTGAGCAAGCAGGCGTTCGCCGCCACCCACGCCGAGGTCGATGGCCAGGCCGTGGTGCTGGCCACCAGCTACATCCCCCTGCTCGACTGGTATCTGGTGGCCCAGGTGCCGGAAGCCGAGATCTATGCCGAGCTGGACAAAGCGCGGCTGCACATACTGCTGGTCAGTCTGGCCATCGCCGCCGGCATGGGGCTGCTCGGCATGCTGCTGGCAGGCTCGGTCAGCCGCCCGCTCAACGAACTGGCCCGCCTGTTCCGTGAACTGGGCAGTGGCGACGGGGATCTGACCCAGCGTCTCAAGGTGGAAGGTCGCGATGAACTGACCCAGGTCGCCACCGGTTTCAACAACTTCGTCGCCAAGATCCACGCCTCCATCGAGCAGGTCGCCAGCAACTCCCGCCAGCTGGCCGCCACCGCCAACGAGGTGGCCAGCAAGGCGCAGCTGACCCAGCACAACTGTACCGCCCAGCGCGACCGCACAGTGCAGGTGGCGACCGCCATCCACGAGATGGGGGCCACAGTCGGCGAGATAGCCGGCAACGCCTCGCTGGCGGCCGACGTGGCCAGGCAGGCCAACGATCAGGCCGATGCCGGCGCCCTGGTGGTAGCCCAGGCGCGCCACGGCATAGTCGGGCTCTCCGGCGAAATAGAGCAGGTGGCGGGCGTTATCGAGTCGCTGGCCAGCCAGACCGACTCCATCGGCAGCATACTCGACACCATTCGCAGCATCTCGGAGCAGACCAACCTGCTGGCACTGAACGCCGCCATCGAGGCCGCCCGCGCCGGTGAACAGGGCCGCGGCTTCGCCGTGGTGGCCGACGAGGTGCGCAACCTGGCGAGCCGATCCGCAGCCTCCACCGCCGAGATCCAGGGCATGATCAACCGCTTGCAGGAGCAGAGCGCCCGTGCCGTCAGCGCCATGGCCCAGGGCCGCAGCCAGAGTCTGGAAGTGGTGGCTCAGGCTGACAAGGCCAATGCCGCCCTCGGCCATATCACGGCCCACATCACCCAGATCAGCGACATGAACATCCAGGTCGCCACCGCCACCGAGGAGCAATCCAGCGTGGTAGGCGAGATCAACCGCAACGTGGAGGACATCAACCAGCTCACCATGGAAACGGCCGACATAGCCCACCAGCTGACCGAGTCCAGCCGCAGCCTGCAGCAGCTCTCCGGCGAGCTCGACAAGCTGGTCGGCAACTTCCGGCTGTAACCCATCGGCAGCCATCAACAAGGGAGCGCCATGGCGCTCCCTTTTGCTATCCGCTCTGCCGTTGTGCCCTTTGCCAGGGAGTCGGCCAATTCATATCTATACTGGCAACAAACCATCTGGACCACATCATGGCCAGCCATGAAGGAGCACTCCCTTGCTAGAAGGTAAACTGACGCTCAAATTGCAGCTGATCCTGGCTGTCACAGTACCCTGCCTCGCCCTCTTGCTTGTGGGGGGTGCCAGCCTGCGAAGCATGGGCTCCATCCAGCAGCAATCCACCGAGCTCTACCAGAACACGGCCACCCCCATGCGCGCCATGGCGGAGGTGGTGTCGCGCATTCCCCGCATGCGGGTCGGCATCGACATGATGCTGTTGCAGGATACCTCCCTCAAGGATGCGAAAGGGGTGATCACCCGGGTCAAGGAGAGTCGGGAGGAGGACATACCCGAGATGCGCCAGGCCATGCAGCAGGCGGTGACCGCCCAGACGGATCCGGCGGCCAGGGCCAATGCCCAGCAACTGCTGAGCCAGTTCGAGGGTATGGCGAGCAACGAGCTGGCTCCCATGCTGCAGGCGCTGGAGCAGGGGGACATGGAAGCGGCCAGAGGTATCTATCGGGATCGCTACACAGTCACCTATGGCACCATGCGCAAGGATGCCAACGCCCTGCTCGACGGCCTGATCCAGCAAGCCCAGCAGCGCCACCAGCTGGGTGAGCAGAGCTATGCCAGCGGGCGGATGCAGATGATCACCATCATCAGTGGCGCCATCCTCATCTCGCTGCTGGTCTCGGTACTCATTCTGATGAACCTCAAGCGTCGGGTCGGTTTCCTGCAGCAATACATAGGCTATGCCGCCGAGCATCTGGCACTGGACTCCCGTGCCCAGCTGAGCGGCAACGACGAACTGGCGGAGATCACCGTGAGCTTCAATCACTTCGTCGGCAAGATCCACAGCGCCATCGAGCAGGTGGCCCGCAACTCCCACCAGCTGGCGGCCACCGCCGACGAGGTCGCCAGCAAGGCCCAGCTGACCCAGCAAAACTGCACAGCCCAGCGCGATCGTACCGTGCAGGTGGCCACCGCCATCCACGAGATGGGGGCAACGGTGAGCGAGATTGCAGGCAATGCCTCGCAGGCGGCCGAAGTAGCCAGGCAGGCCAACGATCAGGCCGAAACGGGCGCCGGCGTGGTGGCTCAGGCCCGCCACGGCATAGTCGGGCTTTCCGACGAGATCGCGCAGGTAGCCGGGGTAATCGAGTCGCTGGCCACCCAGACCGACTCCATCGGCAGCATTCTGGAGACCATCCGCAGCATCTCGGAGCAGACCAATCTGCTGGCGCTCAACGCCGCCATCGAGGCGGCCCGCGCCGGTGAACAGGGCCGCGGCTTCGCCGTGGTGGCCGACGAGGTGCGCAACCTCGCCAACCGCTCCGCCGCCTCCACCGCCGAGATCCAGGGCATGATCCATCGGCTGCAGGAGCAGAGCGCCCGCGCGGTCAGCGCCATGACCCAGGGCCGCAGCCAGAGTCTGGCGGTGGTGACCCAGGCCGATGAGGCCAACGGTGCGCTCGGCCAGATCACCGCCTACATCACCCAGATCAACGACATGAATATCCAGGTCGCCACCGCCACCGAGGAGCAGTCCAGCGTGGTGGGCGAGCTCAATCGCAACGTGGAGGACATCAACCAGCTCACCATGGAGACGGCCGACATAGCCCACCAGCTGACCGATGCCAGTCGCGGCCTGCAACAGCTCTCCGGCGAGCTCGACAAGCTGGTCGGCCATTTCCGTCTGTAACCCTTTCCAGCCCCTTATCCCCCAACTCAGGGAGCGCAGCCGCGCTCCCTGTCATATCAGCGGCAAGCCGTGACGCATACTCGCAAACTCGCCTCCGCCCCAGCCTGGAAATGCCCCATAATCAGGGAAATAACAGGAGGCATTATGGGCAAGCTGGTTGTGACTATGTTGCTGGGGAGTCTGCTCTGCGCCTGCAGCAGCGGGCCTGTGCGAGTGCACGGGGCCGATGTCAGCGTGGACGATACCCGGATCCGGGTCAGTGATGGCGATCGCGGAGGGTATGGCACCTTCTGTCCGCCGGGACAAGCCAAGAAAGGGCGCTGCTAGCGCCCTTTTTTACAATCGTACATCTGCTTGTCCGCCTGTTGCAGCAGCAGATCCAGCGCCGGTGGCGAAAGCGCATCATAGTGCCCCACCCCGGTCGAGCAGGTCAGCCGATAGGGTTTTCCGCTCTCCCGGTTGAACCCGGCCAGGGCCTCATCGAGCCGTGCCAGCACCCGTGGCACCTCTGCCGGTCCCGTGCCAGGCAGCAATACCGCAAACTCATCCCCACCCAGTCGGGCAAAGATGTCTGCATCCCGAAAGACGCCACACATCAGGCACGCCATCTGTTGCAGGGCATCGTCACCGACGTCGTGCCCCAGCCGGTCGTTGATCTCCTTGAACCGGTTGAGGTCGAGAAACAACAGGGTGGCCGCTCGCCCCTGACGATGAGCGAGTTGTAGGCACTTGTGTGCCAGCAGCATGAAACCGCGCCGGTTGGTGATGCCGGTCAGCTCATCCATGGTAGCCAGCTGGATCGCCGCCAGTTCGCGCTCCACCATGCCGGCCAGATCCGTCAGCAAGTCCCGCTGCCGTTCATCCAGCAGGCGCGGCTTGCGATCTATGATGCACAGGGTCCCCAGCTTGTACCCCTCCGCAATCTGCAGCGGGCTGCCCGCATAGAAGCGTATATGGGGATCCCCGGATACCAGCGGGTTGTCGGCGAAGCGCAGATCCCGGGTCGCATCTTCCACCACGAAGAGGCCATCGCCAAGAATGGCATGACCGCAGAAGGAGATGTCCCGCGGCGTCTCCAGCACGGGCAAACCACAGCAGGATTTGAACCACTGCCGATCCTTATCCACCAGCGACACCAGCGAAATGGGCACATCGAACATGTTGCGGGCCATGCGGGTGATCCGGTCGAATCTTTCTTCGGCAGAGGTATCCAGAATGGTGATGCGGCGCAGCGCATCGAGGCGCAGGTGCTCGTTGTCAGGGGTGGCCGGTGTTTGCATGGCTGACTCCAGCAAGTGACATGGAAGTCATTAGCATAGCAACCAGCTCCGAACAAATCTCAGCTATATACAAAAAGCCGCTCGAGTGAGCGGCTTTTTCAATGCTGGCTGCGAGAAGAGGATTATTTCTTCTTCTTGGCCTTGGCGTTCGGCAGGTCGGTGATGGAGCCTTCGAACACTTCGGCAGCCAGACCCACGGACTCGTGCAGAGTCGGGTGAGCGTGTATGGTCAGCGCGATATCTTCGGCGTCGGCACCCATCTCGATGGCCAGACCGATTTCACCCAGCAGTTCACCACCGTTGGTACCCACGATGGCACCACCGATGACGCGGCCGCTCTCCTTGTCGAAGATCAGCTTGGTCATGCCGTCGGAGCAATCGGAGGCGATGGCACGGCCGGAAGCCGCCCACGGGAAGGTGGCGACTTCGAAGTTCAGCCCTTGTTGCTTGGCCTCCTTCTCGGTCAGACCAACCCAGGCCATCTCCGGCTCGGTGTAGGCGATGGACGGGATCACTTTCGGGTCGAAGTAGTGCTTCTTGCCGGCGATCACTTCGGCCGCGACGTGGCCTTCGTGGACACCCTTGTGGGCCAGCATAGGCTGACCGACTATGTCACCGATGGCGTGGATGTGAGCCACGTTGGTACGCAGCTGCTTGTCCACCTCGATGAAACCGCGCTCGGTCACGGCAACGCCGGCCTTCTCGGCATCCATCAGCTTGCCGTTTGGCACACGACCTACCGCCACCAGCACGTTGTCGTAACGTACCGGCTCGGCCGGGGCGTGCTTGCCTTCGTAGGAGACGTACAGGCCGTCTGCACGGGCTTCAACTGCGGTGACCTTGGTCTCCAGCATGATGTTGAATTTCTTGGCAACGCGCTTGGTGTAGATCTTGACGATGTCTTTGTCGGCAGCCGGTACCAGCTGGTCGGCAAATTCCACCACGTCGATCTCGGAACCCAGGGAGGAGTACACTGTACCCATCTCCAGACCTATGATGCCACCACCGATGACCAGCAGCTTGCCCGGCACGGAAGTCAGTTCCAGCGCATCGGTTGAATCCCATACGCGCGGGTCATCATGGGGGATGAAGGGCAGTTTCACCGGACGGGAGCCGGCCGCTATGATGGCGTTGTCGAAGGTCACGGTCGTCTTGCCGTCGGCACCTTCCACTTCCAGCGTGTTCGGGCCGGTAAACTTGCCAAAGCCGTTCACAACCTGAACCTTGCGCATCTTGGCCATGCCGGCCAGACCGCCGGTCAGCTGGTTGATGACCTTCTCTTTCCACAGGCGCACCTTGTCGATGTCGGTCTGCGGGGCGCCGAAGATGATGCCGTGTTCGGACAGCGCCTTGGCTTCTTCAATGACTTTGGCGACGTGCAGCAGTGCCTTGGACGGGATACAACCCACGTTCAGGCAGACGCCACCCAGGGTGGAGTAACGCTCGACGATAATGGTATCCAGACCCAGATCGGCGGCACGGAAAGCAGCGGAATAACCGGCAGGGCCAGCACCCAGTACTACGACCTGAGTTTTGATTTCTTTACTCATCATGACCTCTTTGTCGTTCTTATATATCCCCGGACGGCGCAGTCTTATGCCAACTCAATGCCAAACAAGGCGGCTGCAACCGTGAAAAAACGGGGCAAGTTTACAATCCTGTTAATGAAATGAGAAGTAAAAAGGGCAGGCTCTGGGCCCGCCCTCTCACTTACAGGACCAGTCGACGAATGTCGGACAGCACGCCACTCATGGTGGTGATGAAGCGGGCTCCATCGGCACCATCGATGACGCGGTGGTCATAGCTCAGGGCCAGCGGCAGCATCAGGCGCGGCACGAACTCCTTGCCATTCCACTTCGGCTTCATCTCGGACTTGGATACGCCCAGGATGGCCACTTCCGGCGCGTTGACGATCGGGGTAAAGCTGGTACCGCCGATGCCACCCAGGCTGGAGATGGTGAAGCAACCGCCCTGCATGTCGGCAGCGGTCAGCTTGCCGGCACGGGCCTTCTTGGAGATCTCGGCCAGATCGCGAGACAGCTCGTAGATGCCCTTCTTGTTGACGTCACGCACCACAGGCACTACCAGACCCCCCGGGGTGTCTACCGCCACACCGATATGGATGTACTTCTTCATGATCAGCTTGCTGCCGTCTTCGGACAGGGCGCTACAGAAGCGTGGGTGGGCTTCCAGGGCCTTGGCGGCGGCTTTCAGGATGAACACCAGCGGGGTGATCTTCACATCCAGCTTCTGCTTCTCGGCCAGCAGGTTCTGCTCTTTGCGGAACGCTTCCAGATCCGTGGTATCGGCTTCGTCGAACTGGGTAACGTGCGGGATCATGGCCCAGTTGCGATGCAGGGCAGGACCGGAGATCTTCTGGATCCGGGTCAGTTCCAGCTCTTCGACAGGGCCGAACTTGCTGAAGTCAACCTTGGGCCACGGCAGGACACTCATGCCGTTGCCAGTACCTTGACCTGCAGCCGGGGCGGACTCGGCACGCTTGACCGCATCCTTCACATAGGCCTGCACGTCTTCTTTGACGATGCGACCCTTGCGACCTGAGGCTTTCACCTTGGCCAAGTTGATACCGAACTCACGGGCCAGGCGACGTACGGCCGGGGCGGCGTGTACGTAGGCGTCGTTGGCAACGAAGTCGGAGGAGGCAGCAGCCTGGGCAACCGGAGCCGGAGTCGCGGCAACAGGTGCAGCAGCGACCGGGGCGGCGGCCTGAGCAACCGGAGCGGCAGCGGCTGGAGCGGCGCCAGCCACTTCGAATACCATGATCAGGGAACCGGTGGAGACCTTGTCACCCGCCTTCACCTTGATCTCTTTGACGATGCCGGCGAACGGTGCAGGCACTTCCATGGAGGCCTTGTCGCCTTCCACCGCGATCAGGGACTGGTCGGCATCGACCTTGTCACCCACGGCGACCATGATTTCGGTCACTTCGACTTCGTCACCGCCGATGTCGGGTACATTGACTTCTTTGGCGGCGGCAACGGCAGGTGCAGCAGCCACGGGAGCGGCAGCCTGAACCGGCGCGGCAACGGCTGCAGGCCCGGCACCGGCCACTTCAAATACCATCACCAGGGAACCGGTCGCAACCTTGGCGCCGGCGGCAACCTTGATCTCGACCACGCGGCCCGCGAACGGCGCCGGTACTTCCATGGAGGCCTTGTCACCTTCCACGGCGATGATGGACTGGTCGGCTTCAACCATGTCGCCCACGGCAACCATGATCTCGGTCACATCCACTTCGTCGTCACCTATGTCAGGGACATGGACGTCTTTGCGAGCGGCGGCCACAGGGGCAGCGGGAGCAGCGGCAACCGGGGCGGCAGCCTGAACCGGCGCCGGCGCGGCAGCGCCTTCCGCTTCGAAGATCATGATCTGGGAACCGGTGGCAACCTTGTCGCCCACCTTGATCAGGATCTCTTTGACGATACCGGCAGCCGGAGCCGGGACTTCCATGGAGGCTTTGTCACCTTCCACTGCGATCAGGGACTGGTCGAGCTCGACCTTGTCACCCACGGCCACCATGATCTCGGTGACTTCAACTTCATCGGCGCCGATATCCGGAACCATAATCTGTTTGGACATAGTGCTTTATCCTCTTACGCGTCTGTCGCGTTAACCTTTGCAAGGCAGTGCCGGGCAATGTGTCCCGGCACTGCACTCGATCCTCTTACGCGTACAGCGGGTTGACCTTGTCGGCATCGATGCCGTACTTGGTGATGGCATCGGCCACAACCTGCTTGTCGATCTCGCCGCGCTTGGCCAGTTCGGTCAGGGCAGCAACCACCACGTAGAATTCGTTCACTTCGAAGTGACGACGCAGGTTGGCACGGCTGTCGGAACGGCCGTAACCGTCGGTACCCAGCACGCGGTAGTTCTTGGTCGGTACGAAGGCGCGCACCTGATCGGCGAAGGACTTCATGTAGTCGGTCGCGGCTATGGTGGCATCGGAACCCAGTACGGTGGCGATGTAAGGCACGCGAGCCTCAGCAGTCGGGTGCAGCATGTTCCAGCGATCCACGTCCTGACCGTCACGGGCCAGTTCGTTGAAGGAGGTGACGCTGAACACGTCGGAACCCACGCCGTATTCGCTGGCCAGGATCTGGGCGGCGGTGCGCACATGACCCAGGATGGAACCACAACCCAGCAGCTGTACCTTGGCCTTGTTGCCGGCCACGGTTTCCAGCTTGTAGATACCCTTGCGGATACCTTCCTCGGCGCCTTGCGGCATGGCCGGCATGGCGTAGTTCTCGTTCAGGGTAGTGATGTAGTAGAAGACGTTCTCCGGCTTCTCACCGTACATGCGACGCAGACCGTCCTGCACGATCACTGCCACTTCATAGGCATAGGACGGGTCATAGGAGACGCAGTTCGGGATGGTGTTCGCCAGGATATGGCTGTGACCATCTTCGTGCTGCAGACCTTCGCCGTTCAGGGTGGTACGACCCGAGGTCGCGCCCAGCAGGAAGCCACGGGCTTGCTGGTCACCGGCTGCCCACGCCATGTCGCCGACTCGCTGGAAGCCGAACATGGAGTAGTAGATGTAGAACGGGATCATCGGGCAGTCGTTGGTGCTGTAAGAGGTCGCAGCAGCCAGCCAGGAGGACATGGCACCCAGCTCGTTGATACCGTCTTGCAGAACCTGACCCTGCTTGTCTTCCTTGTAGTAGGAGACGATGTCGCGGTCTTGCGGGGTGTACTGCTGACCGTGCGGGCTGTAGATGCCGATCTGGCGGAACAGGCCTTCCATACCGAAGGTACGGGCTTCGTCAGCCAGGATCGGTACTATGCGCTTGCCGATGGACTTGTCTTTCAGCAGCACATTCAGGGAACGCACGAACGCCATTGTGGTGGAGATCTCGCGAGCCTGCTCGCCCAGCAGGGGACCAAAGGTCTCCAGCGCCGGGATTTCCAGCTGAGTGGTGGTCTCACGCAGACGGGTCGGTACATAGCCTTTGAGCGCGGCACGACGGGCGTGCAGGTACTTGTGCTCTTCGGTACCCTCTTCGATCTTCAGGTACGGCAGCGCTTCCAGCTGCTCGTCGGTGACCGGCAGGTTGAAACGATCGCGCAGGTGACGCACCGAGCCCAGATCCATCTTCTTGACCTGGTGAGCAATGTTCTTGCCTTCGGCCGCTTCGCCCATGCCGTAACCCTTGATGGTCTTGGCCAGGATGACAGTCGGCTTGCCCTTGGTCGCTGCGGCTTTGGAGAAGGCGGCGAACAGTTTACGGGGGTCGTGACCACCACGGTTCAGGGCGAAGATCTCCTCGTCGGTCATGTCTTTGACCAGCGCGGCGGTTTCCGGGTAACGGTTGAAGAAGTGCTCACGCACGTAGCCGCCATCGCGGGACTTCATGGTCTGATAGTCGCCGTCCACGGTTTCGTTCATCAGCTGGATCAGCTTGCCGGAAGTGTCTTTCTTCAGCAGCTCATCCCACTTGCGACCCCAGATAACCTTGGTGACATCCCAGCCGGCGCCTGCAAACAGACCTTCCAGCTCGTTGATGACCTTGCCGTTACCCACGACCGGACCGTCCAGACGCTGCAGGTTGCAGTTGACCACGAACACCAGGTTGTCGAGCTTTTCACGCACGGCAACGGTCAGGGCGCCCTTGGCTTCCGGCTCGTCCATCTCGCCGTCACCCAGGAAGGCGTAAACGGTCTGCTCGGAGCAATCCTTGATGCCACGGTCGGTCAGGTACTTCAGGAAGCGAGCCTGATAGATGGCGGCTATGGGGCCCAGACCCATGGAGACGGTCGGGAACTGCCAGAAGTCCGGCATCAGTTTCGGGTGCGGATAGGAAGGGATACCCTTGCCGTCCACTTCCTGACGGAAGTTGTCCAGCTGATCTGCGGTCAGACGACCTTCAGCGAACGCACGGGCATAGATGCCCGGAGAGATGTGACCCTGGAAGTAGACCAGATCACCACCATCCTTCTCGCTGCGAGCGCGGAAGAAGTGGTTGTAGCAGACTTCGTAGATGGTCGCGGAAGAAGCGAAGGAAGACATGTGACCGCCGAGGTCCAGGTCTTTCTTGGAGGCGCGCAGCACTATCATCATGGCGTTCCAGCGGATGATGGCGCGGATGCGACGTTCCATCTCCAGATCGCCCGGGTAAGCCGGTTCGTCACTGGACGGGATGGTGTTGATGTAGTCGCGATTCGCCTTGGCAGCCACGTCCACGCCGCTTACGCGGGCTTTTTCGGCAAGCTGTTCAAGAATGAACTGAGCGCGTTGTGGACCCTCTTCACGCAGCAGGGATTCCAGAGAGGCAAGCCACTCCAGCGTTTCTATCGGGTCCACATCGTTCTTCAGGATATCAGACATGGCTGGTTCCTATTGTTATTGCACGGCGGTTAAGATGCGCAAGAATTCGACAATAAAGCCTTGTGGGATTAGTTTTCCTGCTGACGGATCCGACGCATGGATCGCTGGATCCGGCTGTCTTCCCTCTGCATATCCAACAAGGTGTCCTCGATAAAGGCCAGGTGCTCATGACAAGCAGTCCTGGCCCGCTCCGGAGCCCCCGACAGGATAGCCTCGATCAGATGCGCACGATGACGACGGATCTTGGCTACCACTCCCGGACGGCGATTCAAAATTTCGTTATTGCGTAAAATGTTCTGCTCGAGCATGGGGCCCATGGCCCGCAACAGGTGCAGCAGCACCACGTTGTGGGACGCTTCGGCCACCGCCAGATAGAACTGGGTCACGGCGGCGGATTCGGTGACCAGCGAACCTTGCTGGCCGGCTTCCTCGATGGCGGACTGCGCCTGACGAATACGCTCGGCATCGGCTTCCGTCCCCCGCAACGCAGCATAGTAGGCACAGATGCCTTCCAGCGCGTGACGAAACTCCAGCAGGTCATACTGGGCTTCGGGGTGGGTGCTGAGCAGCTCGAACAGGGGATCTGCGATCCCCTTGCTCAAGGCATTTTGTACGTAAGTGCCACCGCCCTGACGGCGATACAAGAGTCCTCTGGCTTCCAGGCGCTGGATGGCTTCGCGCAGGGAGGGGCGCGATACCTGAAACTGGATGGCGAGTTCCCGCTCGGGCGGCAACTTCTGGCCCGGCTGCAAACTGCCTTCCAGAATCATGCTTTCCAGCTCGGCGACGATGGCGTCGGCCAGCTTGGGTTGAGTTATCTTGAGATAGGGCATGAGGCTACTTTGTTAAATTGGTATTACCAATTTCATGAATGGGGCGAAAATTAGCAGAGGAGTTGGGAAAAGTCCACCCAAAAGATGATCTGAATCAAGGTTCAGCCTTGCCACTAAAGGGGTAAAGAGAGGGATTTATGATTTAGCTCATAGAAATTGGTCTGACCAATATTTTTGAGCTGGCTCACAGGCAACATTTGATCAACAGCAGGAAAAAATGGCCTGCCATAAAGGCAAGCCATTGATTTTAAAAACACTAACTTATCTTTAGAATATTTACTTAAAGTTGAGCGCTTTTCGATATCGCTGCCATTCGAAGCTGCCACCCGGATCCGTCTTGCGCCCTGGCGCTATATCACAATGGCCGACAATTCGTTGTGCCGTAATGGCAGGGTAATGGCTGGATATGGTTCGGCTGAGCCCCACCAGCACCTCATATTGTGCATCGCTGTAGGGCAGCTCATCGGCTCCCTCCAGCTCGATGCCGATGGAAAAATCGTTGCAGGCCTCCCTCCCCTCCCAGCTCGATATCCCGGCATGCCAGGCACGTGCGCCAAACGGCACGTATTGCACCAGCTCGCCGTCCCGCCGGATAAGGCAGTGGGCCGAGACCCGCAACTGATGAATGCCGGTGAAATAAGGGTGCGCCTCGGGGTCCAGCCGTCCCATGAAGAGATCGTCGATCCAGGGCCCGCCAAACTCCCCCGGCGGCAGGCTGATGCCGTGTACCACCAGCAGGGAGATATCGTCCAAACTGGCTCGCTCGTTGTGGTGCGGTGACGGCACCTTGCGGGCCTGCTCACACCAACCGTCTGAATCAATGGAAAAAACTGTTTTAGGCTGGGTCATCATCTACTCGATCTGCAATGGAATGACGCATGAGATAAAGCCGGATGGGCAACCAAGCGATCCACCTCTCAGGCTAATCGCAATCGTCTCAATCCACCCTGGCAACTGTGATAGGCTGGACCATCTTCTGCTCAACTCTGGAAAGGATATGCACCCGATGGCGCGCCGCTTCTGGTTGCTGGCCTGGCTCTCTCTGATGGGGCTGCTGACCCTCTATTTTCACGCCCGCTCGCAACCCACAGTCACCGCCAGCGGCGAACTGCTGCTCAAGGCCGATGCCAGCGGCCACTATCGACTGGAGGGTGCCATCAACGGCCAACCGGTGCAACTGCTGCTGGACACTGGGGCAACCCGGGTCACTGTGCCACGTCAGGTGGCCGAGCGCATCGGGCTGAGCCCCAACGGCAACAGCCTGGTCAACACGGCAGCAGGCACTATCCAGGTGCAGACCGGCCAGATTGAAACGCTGGCGATGGGTCCGCTGACCTTGTACGATTTGCCCATCTATATCAATCCGGCGGCCGACGGGGACGAGATCCTGGTGGGCATGAATGCCCTGGGCCGGCTGGAATTGCGCCAGAAAGACAGACAGTTGCTTCTCAGACCCTTGCAGGAATAACAGGCATGTTACAACAGGACATCCGCCGCGCCGTGCGCGCCGCACTACTCGAAGACTTAGGTCAAGCCCTCACCACGCTGGACCAGCCGGATGCCAGCGCCGATATCACGGCCCAGCTGATCCCGGCGGATCGCCTGGCCAGCGCCCGGGTCATCACCCGCGAGGCTGGCGTATTCTGTGGCCAGCCCTGGGTGGATGAGGTGTTCGTCCAGCTCGGTGGCGAGGTAAAAGTGGATTGGTTGGTACAGGATGGCGAACTGCTCTCCCCCAATCAGGAGCTGTTTCGCCTGCATGGCCCGGCCCGCGTGCTGCTGACCGGCGAGCGCAACGCACTGAACTTCGTACAGACGCTCTCAGGCGTCGCCACCCTAACCGCCCGCTACGTGGCCGAGCTGGCGGGCACCGACTGCCGCCTGCTCGATACCCGCAAGACCCTGCCGGGGCTGCGCAACGCCCAGAAATATGCCGTGACCTGCGGCGGTGGCAAGAACCACAGAATCGGCCTGTTCGATGCCTATCTCATCAAGGAGAACCATATCCTCGCCTGCGGCGGCATAAGCGAGGCCATCAGCGCAGCGCGCCGCCTCAATCCGGGCAAACCGGTCGAGGTGGAGGTGGAATCCCTGGCCGAGCTGGAACAGGCGCTGCTGGCTGGCGCCGACATAGTGATGCTGGACAACTTCGATGTGCCCATGATGCACGACGCCGTGGCCCTCAATCAGGGCCGTGCCAAGCTGGAGGTATCCGGCAATGTCACCCTGGACACGCTTGCAGATTATGCCGCCACCGGCGTCGATTTCATCTCGGTCGGGGCGCTGACCAAGCATGTGCGGGCACTGGATCTCTCGATGCGCTTTGTCTAGTCGGGGAGGTGTCACAATCGCAGGATGACGCCGGTGACATATAACAAGATGAAGGACTTGCAAAAGGCGCCACGGGCGCCTTTTCTTTATGCAGGATCCCTCAGCAAAGGAGTGTGATGATGGACCCAGTCCCGCCAGTTAAAAAGAGTCGATAGAGACTCTTTGTCTATGATTTATATCAAGTTATCAGTAAATGACAGAAAAGTGGTTAACAAAGGCCACAACCTCTGTTGCCAAGCCGGACAGCTCGGATAAGATATTGACGTGTGGATAGTTTTCCACCGGCACTTCCCAGGAACCAAGGACAAAAGGATATTTGACATGAAGAAACAATCAGGCTTTACCCTTATCGAATTGATGATCGTGGTCGCGATCGTCGCCATCCTGGCGGCCATTGCACTGCCGGCGTATCAGACTTACACCCAAAAAGCGAAGTTTACTGAGGTTGTATCCGCGACAGGTGCTTTCAAAACCGCAATTGAAGTGTGCTACCAGACTGGTGGAGATATGTCTTTATGTGACCAAAATAGCGGTGGTGGAGTGCCATCCGCTGCAGGAGCAAGTGGATTTGTAACTAGTGTCACGGTAGGAGCGGGTGCAGCTAGTGCCGCCCGAATTACAGCAACAGGGGCTGCGCCGGTGGCCTTTACATATATCCTCGATGGCAGCGGTACTAATGGTCAGGTGACATGGGCAGTGGTCAGTAGTTCAACCTGTATTGCTGCTGGTGTTTGCTAATTTAGCATGACATCTAGCCCCAATAGCGGCCTGGCATTAAGCCTGGCCGCGTCTTCCCTGCTCAGTGAGTCCGACTCGCAGCGCTATCTGAGCCAAGCCAAGGCCCAGCGCAAACCCTTTGTGACCTTTCTGATAGAGAACGAGATCCTCGACAGCAAGGCGCTGGCGGATTTCTGCGAGCTGGAGTATGGGGTACCTCTGCTGGATCTTGCCGCCTTCGACCTGGCCGAGATCCCGCAGAAATACCTCAATCAGAAGCTGATTGAGAAACACCATGTGCTGCCCATCTATACCCAGGGCCATACCCTCTATATCGCCATGTCGGATCCGACCAACGTCTCGGCACTGGAGGATTTCGGCTTCAGCTTCGGACTGCATACCGAGGCGCTGCTGGTCGAAGAGAACAAGCTGACGACCGCCATCGGCAAACTGCTGGAGAGCGATCAGGATGCCCTCGGCATGGAGGACATCGACGAATCAGAGATCTCCGAGCTGGAAGTTTCGGACGAAAACTCGCGACTCGATGAGAGCGTCAACACCGCCGACGACGATGCTCCCATCGTCAAATACATCAACAAAATCATGATGGATGCCATCAAGCGTGGCGCATCCGACCTGCACTTCGAACCCTATGAGACCAAATATCGCATCCGCTTTCGGATCGACGGCATCTTGCACGAAATCGCGACACCACCGGTCAATCTGGCCAACCGCTTCTCCGCCCGCCTCAAGGTCATGGCACGGCTCGACATCGCCGAACGGCGGCTGCCACAGGATGGCCGCATCAAGCTGAAGCTGTCCCGCAACAAGTCCATGGACATGCGGGTCAACACCCTGCCCACCATGTGGGGAGAGAAGATCGTCATCCGCTTGCTGGACTCCTCGGCAGCGCGGCTCAACATAGAGCAACTCGGCTTCGACGACCGGCAGAAGGCCCAATATCTGCGCGCCCTCTCCAAGCCACAGGGGATGATACTGGTAACAGGCCCCACCGGCTCGGGCAAGACAGTCTCCCTCTATACCGGTCTCAATATTCTCAACACCACGGAGGTGAACATCTCCACCGCCGAAGATCCGGTGGAGATCAACCTGCCAGGTGTCAATCAGGTACAGGTCAACCCCAAGGCGGGGCTGACCTTCGCCAGCGCCCTTCGCTCCTTTCTTCGCCAAGATCCCGACGTGGTCATGGTGGGGGAGATCCGGGATCTGGAAACCGCCGAGATCGCCATCAAGGCCGCCCAAACAGGCCACCTGGTGCTCTCAACTCTGCATACCAACTCGGCTGCCGAAACCCTGACACGCATGATGAACATGGGGGTACCCGCCTTCAACATTGCCTCCTCGGTGACCCTGATCATGGCCCAGCGGCTCGCCCGCAAGCTGTGCGATCACTGCAAGGCACCCGAGGTGGTACCCGAAGCCGAACTGCTGGAGCTGGGATTCACCCAGCAGCAGCTGGCCGCCGGACTGCGCCTGTTCAAACCCGTGGGGTGCAAGGATTGCTCTGGCGGCTACAAAGGGCGGGTCGGTATCTACGAAATCATGCTAATGTCTGAAAACATTGCAAAATTGATCATGCAAGGTGCCAACTCTCTACAAATTGCGGCCATTGCTCAAAAAGAGGGGATGCGCACTCTGCGTATATCCGGTCTTGAGAAGGCTCGTATTGGAGTGACCAGCCTGGCAGAAATCAATCGGGTGACCACCAACTGACAGTGCATATCGATCGAGCTGATTCATCCAGGTGTCGCCAAGCCGGCGCCCCTGAGGATTTCCATCAGGCCAAGGCAACCCGCATAGCAAAGTATTGAGCGGGATACCAGAGCCCAATTGCAGGACGCAGTGATGGCAACGCTAACGCAGAAACAGAATGCCCCCAAGAAAGTCTTCGCCTTCCGCTGGAGCGGTGTGAACCGCAAGGGTCAAAAGGTCTCCGGTGAATTGCAGGCCGACAGTATCAACACGGTCAAGGCTGAACTGCGCAAGCAGGGTGTCAACGTCACCAAGGTGAGCAAGAAGAGCCAGGGGTTATTCTCCAAGGGCGGCGCCAAGATCAAGCCGATGGACATTGCCATCGTCTCCCGTCAAATCACCACCATGCTCTCCGCTGGCGTCCCCCTGGTGCAGAGCCTGCAGATCATAGCCCGCAGCCACGAAAAAGCCTCGATGCGTGAGCTCATGGGGCAGATCGCCGCCGACGTGGAAACCGGCACCCCCATGTCCGAGGCGCTGCGCCGCCATCCCCGCCACTTTGATGCGCTCTATTGTGATTTGGTTGAGGCGGGGGAGCAATCCGGTGCGCTGGAGACCATCTATGACCGCATCGCCACCTATCGGGAAAAGTCGGAAGCGCTCAAGTCCAAGATCAAGAAAGCGATGTTCTATCCCGCCATGGTCATCCTGGTCGCCATCGTCGTCACCTCCATACTGCTGCTGTTCGTCATCCCGCAGTTTGAGGATATCTTCAAGAGCTTCGGCGCCGAGCTGCCCATCTTCACCCAGTTTGTCATCGGCATCTCCCGCTTCATGCAGCATTGGTGGTATGTCATCTTTGGCGGCACAGCGTTCGCCATTTTCCTCTATGTACGGGCATGGCGCGCGTCCCAGAAGGTCAAAGACAATACCGACAAGTTCATCCTCACCATACCCGTGGTCGGCATGATACTGCACAAGGCGGCCATGGCCCGCTTCGCCCGCACCCTCTCCACTACCTTCTCCGCCGGTATCCCACTGGTTGATGCACTGATCTCGGCCGCCGGTGCCTCCGGCAACTATGTCTATCGCACCGCCGTCATGGCCATTCGCAACGAGGTGGTCGCCGGCATGCAGATCAACGTGGCCATGCGCACCGTGGACCTCTTCCCCGACATGGTGATCCAGATGGTGATGATCGGCGAGGAGTCAGGCGCCATCGATGATATGCTCTCCAAGGTCGCGACCATCTTCGAACAAGAGGTTGATGACTTGGTCGACGGCCTCACCAGCTTGCTCGAGCCCCTCATCATGGTAGTGCTGGGGGTACTGGTTGGTGGCATGGTCGTGGCCATGTACTTGCCCATCTTCAAGCTGGGAGACGTAGTAGGCTGATTCACGAGGGTATGCGCTCACAACGCATGCCCTTCCCTCCATTTCATGACAGACGGTTGGTTATGGCACTTCTCCTCGAGCTGGCACACGGCTTGCCCTGGCTCTATTTCTCGCTGGTATTTCTCTTTTCCCTGATGATCGGCAGTTTTCTCAACGTGGTGATCCATCGCCTGCCCATCATGCTGGAACGGGAGTGGCAGGCCGAATATCGCAGCTACTTCAACCCTGATGACGAGGGGGTCGACGAGCCGCCCTACAACCTGATGGTACCGCGATCCTGCTGCCCCCACTGCAATCACCCCATCACGGCACTGGAAAACATCCCCCTGCTGAGCTGGCTCTGGCTCAGGGGTCGCTGCCGAGGCTGCCAGGCTCCCATATCGGCCCGCTATCCGCTGGTCGAGCTGCTGACGGCGCTGCTCTCGGTAGCCGTTGCCATGACACTCGCACCGGGCTGGGGCACGTTGGCGGCCCTGCTGCTGACCTGGGTACTGGTGGCACTCACCTTCATCGATCTCGACAAGATGCTGCTGCCGGACCAGCTCACCCTGCCCCTGCTGTGGGGCGGGCTGTTGTTCAATTTGCTGGGCGGTTTTGTATCGCTTGGCGATGCGGTGATCGGCGCCATGGCCGGTTATCTGGTGCTATGGAGCCTCTATTGGGCCTTCAAGTTGCTCACCGGCAAGGAGGGCATGGGCTATGGCGACTTCAAGCTGCTGGCCGCGCTGGGCGCCTGGCTGGGCTGGCAGGCGCTGCCCATAGTGCTGCTGCTCTCCTCCCTGGTTGGCGCCTTCATGGGCATAGGCCTGATCCTGCTGCGCAATCACCATCAGAGCAAACCCATTCCCTTTGGCCCCTATCTCGCCATCGCGGGCTGGATTGCGCTGCTGTGGGGCAATAGCATCACCCGCTGGTACCTCACAAATTTCCTCTGAGAAAAAGGGTGTTCTGAGCCATGTATGTAGTTGCAATCACAGGTGGCATCGGCAGCGGTAAAACCACCATAGCCAATCAATTTGCCGAGCTGGGCATAGACGTAGTGGATGCGGACGTCATCGCTCGCGAAGTCGTGGAACCCGGCGCCCCCGCCCTTGCCGCCATCGCGGCCCATTTTGGCCCGGATGTCATCACCGCTGATGGCCAGCTCGATCGACGCAGCCTGCGGGAGCGGGTATTCAGCGACCCAGACGCCAAGGCTTGGCTCAATGCCCTGCTCCACCCCCTGATCCGCCAGGAGATGCTGCGCCAGTGCGCCGCCGCACGCTCCCCCTATTGCCTGCTGGTGGTGCCGCTGCTGGTGGAGAACAAGCTCACCGGCCTTGCCAACCGAGTGCTGGTGATCGACGTGGACGAGGCGACCCAGATTGAGCGAACCTGCCGTCGGGACGGCGTGAGCCGAGAGCAGGCGCAGGCCATTCTGGCTGCCCAGGCGAGTCGTGCGGAACGGCTCGCAGCAGCCGATGACGTGCTGGATAACAAAAATGGCGCACCCGAGACCATAAAGCCGCGTATTTTAGCGCTGCACGAGACATATATGGCATTTGCCTCTCAACAAGCCAGCCAAGTGTGAGTACACTAGGCCGGTTTATGGCTGGCCAGGATTAGGCATGATTTACGATTTCCCCCTCAATGAAAAAAGCCGGACCTATCTTCGTCTGGAGTCCCTGTTTTCCCAGATCCGCGACAATCTGGAGAGTGACCAGTCCTGGGCACACATCGCCTTCTTCAAGGGGTTGTTCGATCTGCAGGAGCTGCTGGAACGTGGCGATCTGCGTGCCGATCTCATCAAGGATCTGGAACGTCTAGGCCAGCGTCTGAGCCACTGGGCCAGCCTGCCGGATGTCGACCTGGAGCAGATCAAGCAGATGCAGCAGGAGAGCACCCAGCTCTCTCGCAACCTGCTCAGTGCCCCGCGTCCCGGTGCCAGACTGAAAGAAGATCGGCTGCTCGGCTCCATCCGCCAGCGCTTCTCCATCCCTGGCGGTCTGTGCGCCTTCGATGTGCCGCAGCTGCACCACTGGCTCGGCACCCCAGCTGTCGCTCGCCATCAGCAGATGCAGCTGTGGCTCAGCGACATCAACCTGCTGATGAATGCCATCTCCCTGCTGCTGCGGCTGTGGCGCGAATCCGGCAACTTCAGCGATCAGATCGCCACCAACGGTTTCTTCCAGGATACCGCCGAGAGTGCCGAACTGATCCGGATCCGCCTGCCAGGCGCCCAGCAGTGCTATCCGACGCTGAGCGGCCACAAGAACCGTTTCGCCCTGCGCTTCCTGCCAACCACGGAGCAGCAGATTGGCGATGTCCCCTTCCAGCTCGCCTGCTGCTAAGGAGCAAGAATGGTCACCAAGATAAAATGCCCAACCTGTAAAACCGAGCTGGAGTGGGGCCCCCAGAGCCCGTTTCGGCCCTTCTGTTGCAAACGCTGCCAGCTGATCGATCTGGGAGAGTGGGCCAATGAGGAGAAACGCATCCCGGGCCCCATCAATCCGGAGCTGCTACCTTACCCGGAAGAGGGTGAGCAGTGGCAATGAGCCGCGCACAAAAAAGGGCCCGCAAGGCCCTTTTTTAATTTATATGCCATATCCACGCAAATGATTCAGCGACGGATATCAAATCCGCATCAGGCGGTCAGAGAGGCTTGCAGCCGCGCCACGATAGGACCGTTGGCATCCGGGAACCGGTATTCATGCAGCGACGCCAGCGGCACCCACAGACACTCCTGCCCCTCCTTGCCGAACGGCTCACCGCTGAAACGGGTCACCTTCCAGATATCCAGCAACACCTGCTTCTCGGGGTAGTCGTGGTGCAGCTCCATGAAGGGGGCGCAATCCAGCACCCGGATGCCAATCTCTTCCCACAGCTCCCTGTCCAGCGCGGTGAGCAGGTCTTCCCCCGCCTCCACCTTGCCACCCGGGAACTCCCAGCGATCGCCCTGATGGCGGTCTGAAGAGCGCTTGGCGATGAAGATGTCGCCTCGTTCATTCTCGATGACGCCAACCGCCACCCAGAGCCGTTTTTTCTGTTCCATCTCAATTACCTTTGTCACTTGCTGCCACGGTATTCATCGCCACTAATAACAAAGCGGGCACTGGGCCCGCCTTGTGATGGCATCGGATCGATCAGGTCAACTGACCGTGGCAGTGCTTGTATTTCTTGCCGGAGCCGCAGGGGCAGGGATCGTTGCGCCCGACCTTCTGCTCGTCTCGCACGAAGGTGGTGTGACCCTCTTCGGCAGCGGCCTCTTCATCGGCCAGCTGGCTCTCTGCGGCGGCATGGGTATAAGTGTGGGGAGCGGCTTCCGCCTGTTGACGCTGCTGTTCTTCCAGCGCCTCCACATCACGTCCCTGCACCTGTACCCGGCTCAGTATGCTGACCACGTCGCGCTTGAGGGTTTCCAGCATCTGGGTGAACAGATCGAAGGATTCGCGCTTGTACTCCTGCTTGGGGTTCTTCTGGGCGTAACCGCGCAGATGGATGCCCTGACGCAGGTGATCCATGGCCGCCAGATGCTCCTTCCACAGGCCATCCAGGGTTTGCAGCATCACGGCTTTCTCGAAATTGCGCAGCACATCGATACCGACCATCTCCTGCTTGTGGGCATAGAGCTTGGTGGCCTCTTCCAGAATGCGCTCGCGCAGCTTCTCTTCATACAACTTGTCATCTTCCGCCAGCCACTGCTGCAGCGGCAGATCCAGCGCGAAGTCGGCCTTCAGGCGCGCTTCCAGACCCGGTACATCCCACATCTCTTCCAGAGACTGGGGCGGAATGTACTCGTCGATCACGGCGCCGTAGACGTCGTCACGGATGACGTGAATGGTGTCGGAGATGTCGTTGGTGTCCAGCAGCTCGTTGCGCTGCTCATAGACCACCTTGCGCTGGTCATTGGCCACGTCATCAAACTCGAGCAGGCTCTTGCGGATGTCGAAGTTGCGACCCTCCACCTTGCGCTGGGCGTTTTCGATGGCCTTGGTCACCCAGGGGTGCTCGATGGCTTCGCCCTCTTCCATGCCCAGCTTCTTCATCATGCCGGTCACGCGATCGGAGGCGAAGATCCGCATCAGGGTATCTTCCATGGAGAGATAGAAGCGGGAGGAACCCGGGTCACCCTGACGACCGGAACGACCGCGCAACTGGTTGTCGATGCGACGGGATTCGTGGCGCTCGGTACCTATGATGTGCAAGCCACCGGCAGCCAGCACGGCATCGTGGCGGATCTGCCAGGCAGCCTTGATTTCGCTGATCTGCTCGTCACTCGGATTCTCCAACTGGGCAATCTCCGCCTGCCAGTTGCCACCCAGCACTATGTCGGTACCACGACCGGCCATGTTGGTCGCTATGGTGACGGCGCCGAGTTGACCCGCCTGAGCGACTATCTCAGCTTCCATGGCGTGGAACTTGGCGTTCAGCACCTTGTGCGGGATCTCTTCCTTGGTCAGGATGCCGGAGAGCAGCTCCGAGTTCTCGATGGAGACGGTACCGACCAGTACCGGCTGGCCCTTGGCCACGCACTGACGGATATCTTCGATGATGGCGGCGTATTTCTCATTGGCGGTCAGATAGACCAGATCGCCCATGTCTTTGCGCACCATCGGCTTGTTGGTCGGGATAACGACTGTATCCAGGCCATAAATCTGCTGGAATTCAAAGGCTTCGGTATCCGCAGTACCCGTCATGCCCGCCAGCTTGTCATAGAGACGGAAGTAGTTCTGGAAGGTGATGGAGGCCAGGGTCTGGTTCTCGTTCTGGATCTTGACCCCTTCCTTCGCCTCGACGGCCTGGTGCAGACCATCGGACCAGCGACGGCCCGGCATGGTACGGCCGGTGTGCTCGTCGACGATGACGATCTCGTCTTTTTGCACTATGTAGTCGACGTTGCGCTCAAACAGGGTGTGAGCACGCAGACCGGCATTGACGTGGTGCAGCAGGCTGATGTTGGTGGCGGAGAACAGGGAGTCCTCTTCTGCCAGCAGCCCCTCTCGCTTGAGCAGCTCTTCCACGAAGATCTGGCCGTTTTCGGTCAACAGGGCCTGACGGTTCTTCTCGTCCACCGTGTAGTGACCTTCACCCGTGTACTCCTCTGTGTCTTCCTTGTCCTGCTTGATCAGCTCAGGGATCAGCTTGTTGACCTGGATATAGAGGGCTGAGCTGTCTTCGGCCGGACCGGAGATGATGAGCGGGGTACGGGCTTCATCGATGAGCACGGAATCCACCTCATCCACCAGCGCGTAGTTGAGCGGACGCTGCACGCGCTGTTCCGGCGAAAACGCCATGTTGTCGCGCAGGTAATCGAAACCGAATTCGTTGTTGGTACCGTAGGTGATGTCGGCGGCGTAGGCGTCACGCTTCTGGGACGCATCCATGCCGGGCACGTTGCAGTCGACCGTCATGCCGAGGAAGGTGAACAGGGGGCGGTTCGCCTCGGCATCACGCTTGGCCAGATAGTCGTTCACCGTCACCACGTGCACGCCACGACCGCTCAGGGCGTTCAGGTAGGCCGGCAGGGTCGCGGTGAGGGTCTTGCCTTCACCAGTCTTCATCTCGGCGATGCGGTTGGAGTTCAGCACCATGCCACCGATCAGCTGCACGTCGAAGTGACGCATGCCAAACACCCGGCGGGAGGCTTCACGCACGGTGGCGAATGCTTCCGGCAGCAACTGCTCCAGCGTCTCACCCTGCTCCAGACGCTGACGATATTCAGCTGTCTTGGCCTGCAACTCCTGATCGGACAGGGCCTCGAACTGAGGCTCCATCGCATTGATCTGTTTTACAATTTTGCGCAAAGCCTTGAGCGTTCTGTCGTTCCGGCTGCCGATAATCTTGGTGAGCAGTGTGCTAATCATGGGTACCAACTATTTCTGGTTATATAAGTGTTCCGTCACTGGAACCTGGAGAAAAAAACCTAACCCCGTCTGGCGTTAAGAAAGCGTGCGGGGTTGACCTGACGACCGTCTTTCAACACTTCGTAATGCAAATGGACCCCGGTCGCGCGACCGGTGCGTCCCATCAAGGCAATCTTCTGGCCCTCATCGACCAGGGTGCCCACTTCGACCAGCAACTTGGAGTTGTGGGCATAGCGGGTCACCAAACCATTGCCATGGTTGATCTCCACCATGTTGCCAAATTCCGGATGGCGGCCCGCCCAGCTGACGATGCCCGGGCCCGTGGCCAGGATGGGAGTGCCGGGCTTGCCACGGAAATCCACCCCTTTATGCATCTTGGCGCGACCGTTGAACGGATCGACCCGACCACCGAAGCCAGAGGAGACCCAAACTCGCTCCTGCTTGACCGGCGAACCGGAAATAAAACCGGCATCGGTTATATGGTGATTCATGATGAAAGATTCAAGTACCGACAGCTGCTCTTCACGACTGCTGAGCTGCTGGCTGAGATGCTTCATGGAATCCTGCAGCTCGTTGAGGCTGACTTCCAGATCCGCATCATAGGAAGGGCCGCCCATGGGGGGCAACTCCTTGAAATTGAACTCCTCGGGATCGAGGTCTGCCTTCTCGGTCAGCCGCTCGCCGAGCGCATTGAGGCGACCCAGCTGCCCCTGCATGGTGCCCACCTGGGCAGCCAGCATGGCAAGCTGTTCGCGGGCCTCATCGGCCCCTTGCGTGGATTTTTGCTGTTCGGCCATGGCCAGCGCGACTTCCAGCGCCTCCATTTTCTGGTGCCAGCTCTGCCAGAGCCAACCACCACCCAGGGCCAATACAGTGAAGAGGATACCGCCGACCCAGGCCAGACGTTGTTTGGGTAAGTGCAACTTGCGTCGCTGCTTGCCGTTGAGGATCAGGGTAATGCTCATAGAAATCAGTCTGCTCGGTCAGGTGAGGCCAGGAGCCAGCACGGGGAATAAAACCGGGAGATAATCGGTATTAAAGGATGGAGTAAACAAATGACGGAACGTCGGTGCGGAGAGAGGACCGACGTTCCGTTGCACAGCTATCAGGCCAGAACCAGACCGTTATCGTAGTAAGCGATGGGCGCTTTGTCGCCCTCACCCTCGAAGGTCACCAGTTCCCAGGCCTCCTGCTTGGCCAGCAAGGCACGCAGCAGCTTGTTGTTCAGGGCATGACCCGTCTTGTAGGCACGGAATTCGCCAATGATGCTGCGGTTACACATGTACAGGTCACCGATCGCATCCAACATCTTGTGTTTGACGAATTCGTCTTCATAACGCAGACCATCTTCGTTCAGTACCCGATAGTCATCCAGCACCACGGCGTTTTCCAAGCTTCCGCCCAGCGCCAGGTTCTGGGAACGCAGGTACTCGATATCACGCATGAAACCGAAAGTACGGGCACGACTGATCTCTTTCACGAAAGAAGCACCGGAGAAATCCAGCACGCAACGCTGATTGCGTCCTTCAAATACCGGATGCTGGAAATCGATCTCGAGATCCATTTTGAAGCCATTGCGATAGGGGTGGAATTCCGCCCACTTGTCGCCGTCTTCAACCCGGATGCTCTGCTTGATCCGCACAAACTGCTTGGCTGCATTTTGCTCACGGATACCGACTTCTTGCAGCAGGTAGATAAAGGGGTGCGCACTGCCGTCCATCACCGGGATCTCGGGTGCGTCAACCTCGACATAGAGGTTGTCGATCCCCATCCCGGCCAGCGCGGCAGAGAGGTGCTCAATGGTAGAGACACGGACACCTGCTTCGTTGACCAGAGCGGTACAAAGCACGGTATCACGCACCTGATCGGCATTGGCTGGCAGCGCTACCACAGGATCAAGATCGGTACGCAAGTAAACGATCCCTGTGTTAACAGGCGCCGGACGGAACGTCATTGTGACTTTCCGGCCCGAATGCAGGCCCACACCGGTGGCCTGGACACTCGTTTTCAAGGTTCTTTGTCTAATCATGGGCGTATCCGCTTAACAGCTCATATTCCGGACCAGATGGTCGTTGGCAGGCCATCTTAGCACATTCCTTAAGCAACAAACAAACTAGTGCCATTAGAGGCTTAGTCAGCTTGCTTGCGCAGGAACGCAGGAATATCGAGATAATCCGGTTCGCGACGAGCTTGCGGCTCGGCGTTGACCACCTTGGCCGGGGCCTCTTCCATCACGCGAGACTGCAGGGCTTCGCTGATCAGGGGCTGACGGGCCGGACGCTCTTGTACCATGTTGTTCTTCACCAGCGTGATGTCGGGCTTGCGCTCGGCACCGATACCGGTGGCAACCACGGTCACACGCAGTTCGTCGTGCATTTCCGGGTCGATTACGGTACCCACCACCACGGTGGCGTTCTCGGAGGCGAAGGCCTTGACCGCGTTACCCACGGTTTCGAACTCTTCGATGGTCATGTCCATGCCGGCGGTGATGTTGACCAGGATGCCACGGGCACCGGCCAGATCCACGTCTTCCAGCAGCGGGCTGGAGATGGCCTTCTCGGCCGCTTCTTCGGCACGATCATCACCGGAGGCGGAACCTGTACCCATCATGGCGGTACCCATTTCACGCATCACGGTACGCACGTCCGCGAAGTCGACGTTGATCAAGCCCGGACGGGTGATCAGCTCGGCAATGCCCTGTACCGCACCCAGCAGCACATCGTTGGCCGCCTTGAAGGCGTCCAGCAGAGAGATGCCACGACCCAGCACCTTCAGCAACTTGTCGTTGGGGATGGTGATCAGGGAGTCGACGTTCTTGGACAGCTCTTCGATGCCGTGGGCGGCGAAGCCCATCCGCTTCTTCCCTTCGAAGGAGAACGGCTTGGTTACGACAGCAACTGTCAGTATGCCCATCTCGCGGGCCACTTCGGCCACGATAGGCGCAGCACCTGTACCCGTACCACCACCCATGCCGGCGGCGATGAACACCATGTCGGAACCGGTCAGCAGCTCACGCAGCGCTTCCCTGTCTTCCATGGCCGCATCACGACCCACTTCCGGATTGGCTCCGGCACCCAGACCCTTGGTGATGCCACCGCCGATCTGCAGGGTTGTGTTGGCGCTGGAGTTACGCAGAGCCTGGGCGTCGGTGTTGACGGTAATGAACTCGACACCTTCGATGTTTTGACGAACCATGTGCTCGACCGCGTTACCGCCGCCGCCACCCACACCAATCACTTTAATGACGGCTTCGTCAGTGTGGCTATCCATAAATTCAAACATGTTGTCTCTCCGCTTTATTTGCCTGACTCAGCAAAATTCTTAGAACTCGCCACGCAGCCAGTTGCTAACCCGTTTGACCAGGCCACCGACGCTTGCCTTGGCGGCATATTCTTTGTTGCTACCAGTGGCTTGATGGGTGCGGCCATACTGCAGCAACCCGACCGCAGTCGAGTACACAGGCGCCTGCACGTAATCACTCAAACCACGTATGTTCATGGGCTCTCCTACCCGGACCTGGCTCTGGAATATCTGCTCTGCGCACTCCACAATGCCTTCGATCTGGGCAGCGCCGCCGGTCAAGACCACACCGGCAGCCAGCTGATGCTTGACCCCCTGCGCTTTCAATTCGCTTTGTACCCGCACCAGCTCATCATTCACCATGGAGAGCAACTCGGTGTAACGGGGCTCAATCACTTCGGCCAGTGTCTGCCGTTGCAGGCTACGCGCCGGACGACCGCCGACACTGGGTACTTCAATATTGTCTTCCTTGCTGACCAGACGGCCGAGGGCGCAGCCGTAGCGCACCTTGATCGCTTCTGCGTCCAGCGGCGGTGTGCCGAAGGCGTAGGCGATGTCGCTGGTCACAGTGCTGCCGGCGTACGGGATCACCTTGGTGTGGCGCAGGGCACCGCCGGTAAACAGCGACATGTCCATGGTACCGCCACCTATGTCCACCACGCAGACACCCAGCTCTTTCTCGTCTTCGGTCAGCACGGCATAGCTGGAAGCCAGCGCGGAGAAGATCAGCTGATCCACCCGCAGACCGACTTTCTCCACACATTTCTCAATGTTGCGGGCCATGTCGTTGTGGCAGGTGATCAGGTGCACCTTGGCGGCCATCCGGACCCCGGACAGGCCGACCGGGTTCTTGATCCCTTCCTGATAGTCGATGGCGAACTCCTGGGGCAGCACATGCAGCACCCTCAGCTCATCGGACAAGCGCACCGATTTGGCGGTGTGGATGACGTTGTCCACGTCCTCCTGGGTCACCTCCTCATCGGAGATGGGCACCATGCCGGTTTCGTTGCGACAATCGATGTGCTTGCCGGACAGACCCAGATACACGGAGCTGATCTGGCAGTCGGCCATCATCTCGGCCTCTTCCACCGCACGACGCAGGGACTTGACCACGGAATCGAGATCGTTGACCCCGCCCTTATCCATGCCACGAGAGGCGTGACTGCCCATGCCGATGACATTGAGCTCACCGTCTGGCAGCACTTCGCCAACCAGAACCGCCACCTTGGTTGTGCCGATATCCAGTCCGACAATCAGATTTCTATCTGCGGTTTTGGTCATTCACTTTCTCTTCGTTCTTCTTCCAGCCAACTGCCATTCCGGTGTCGTATCGAAGATCCACATAAGCAACCTGCTCACGGGGTTCGATGATCGGAAAAGCATCGATAAACCGCTGCAGTCGAAGCGCTATATCCGAGCGCCCCAAAAACAGCTGAATGTTGCCATCCAGGGTCAGTTCCCAGGCATGGCGGGGAGTCAGATTCACTCCCAGCAGCTTGTATCCCTTGGCCGCCAGCTGCGCCTCGTACTGACGGCTGGCTTCCAGTACCTTGACGGCCTGATCTTCAGGCCCGGATAGCTGCATCAGGGGGCTCTTCACCCTGTCCGGCGCACTGAACACCTCACCCTTGGTGTTGACGAAGCGGTTGCCATTCCAGCGTGCCGCTACCGCCTGCTCGGTGAGATAGACCTTGATCTTGTTGGGCCACTTCTTGCGTACAGAGACCTGGGCCACCCAAGGCAAGGCGTTCAATCGCGCCTGCAATTCGTTTACATCCAGCTCGAAGAAGTTACGCAGCTCGGCACCATCCAGCACGGCGTTACGCAACTCGTCGGTCTGCAAATACTGGTGTTGCCCCTGCAGCAACAGCTCGCTCATGGGCAACCGATTGGCGTCCGTCAGCCAACCTTTAACATCCAGCGCTGTCTGGTAGAAGCCCCACATGACCAGGATGAAAAATCCCACCCCTGCAATGAAGCCACCCTTGGTGCGCCCTTGTGCCCTTGCCTCCACCCGATCTTTCCCCGTTTAACGCGCCATGCCGGCCCTTTGCAGACCGGTCCGCCATTATATAGGCCCCGGCTTGGCGGTCAAAATACTCATTGGGCCCTCAGGCGCCGGATTTCATGCTCTCTATGCTCAATTTCATCTCGCCGAGACGGCGTGCCAGTGCGCCTACGTTGCCCGCGCCCTGGGTCAGCACCAGATCCCCCTCGCCGACCAGTCCTGCCAGCACGGCGGGTACATCGTCCGGGGTAGCGACAAAGATGGGTTCCAGGTTGCCACGGGAGCGGATGGAGCGGCACAGGGCGCGGCCATCGGCCCCCGGGATGGGCTCTTCACCGGCGGCATAGACCTCCAGCATCACCAGCACATCCACCTTGGAGAGCACGTCCGCAAAATCTTCATAGAGATCGCGGGTACGGGTGTAGCGGTGCGGCTGGAATACCATGACCAGGCGCTTCTCGGGCCAGCCGGCACGAGCGGCGTTGATGGTCACCTTGACTTCGCTCGGGTGGTGACCGTAGTCGTCCACCAACATGGCCTTGCCACGGCCGGTCTCGAATTCGCCATATTGCTGGAAGCGGCGACCCACGCCTTCAAACTTGGCCAGCGCACGGATGATGGCATCATCGCCGATCCCGTCTTCGGTAGCGACCGCAATCGCTGCGGCGGCATTGAGCGCATTGTGGATGCCCGGCAGGTTCAGGGTCACTTCCAGCTCACCGGCGCCCGCGCGACGGACCCGGAAACGGCTGCGGTTGCTGGTCTGCACGAAGTCCAGCACCTGTACGTCGGCATCATCGCAGAGACCATAGGTGATGGTCGGACGGGCGATCTCCGGCAGTAGGCCGCGGATCACGGGATCATCCACACACACCACGGCCAGACCGTAGAAGGGCAGGTTGTGCAAAAAGTCGATGAAGGTGGCCTTCAGGCGGGAGAAGTCACCGCCATAGGTGTCCATGTGATCCGCTTCGATGTTGGTCACGATGGAAACCATCGGCTGCAGATGCAGGAAGGAGGCGTCGCTCTCGTCCGCTTCGGCGATCAGATAACGGCTGCTGCCCAGACGGGCATTGGTGCCGGCGCTGTTGAGCAGGCCGCCGATGACGAAGGTCGGATCACGATCGGCTTCGGCATAGATGCTCGCCACCAGGCTGGTGGTGGTGGTCTTGCCGTGGGTGCCGGCGATGGCGATGCCGTGACGGAAACGCATCAGCTCGGCCAGCATCTCGGCGCGGCGCACCACGGGGATACGCAGCTCGCGGGCGGCCAGCAGCTCGGGGTTGTCCTGCTTGATGGCGGTAGAGACCACCACCACGCTCGCCTCGCTCACATGCTCGGCGCTGTGGCCCACGAAGATATGGGCCCCCAGCGACGCCAGCCGCTCGGTCACCGCATTGCGGGCCAGATCCGAGCCGGTTACCTGATACCCTTCGTTGGCAAGCACCTCGGCGATCCCGCCCATACCGGCGCCACCTATGCCGATAAAGTGGATGCGACGCACGCGACGCATTTCGGGGATCACGGTACGCAGTTTTGCCAGTTCAACCTTGGTCATAGTTCTCTCTCAGTCTGCCCAGCGGCGAGTCGTTTACACTCATCGGCAACCCGCTCGGCGGCATCGGTAATAGCGACGCGACGGGCAGCTTGGGCCATGTTCAATAGGGTTTCCCTGCGGCCGGCAAGCCAGCTGAGGCGTGCGGCCAGCGAGGCCGTGGTCAGCTCGGATTGGGGCAGGAATTCAGCACCGCCGCCGTCGACCAGGGTCAGGGCATTGCGGGTCTGGTGATCATCCACCGCATGGGGCAGTGGCACAAAAATGGCGGCGACCCCGGCGGCAGCCACTTCGGAGACAGTCAGGGCCCCCGCGCGGCACACCACCAGATCGGCCCAGGCGTAGGCATCGGCCATCTCCTTGATAAACTCGCTCACCTCGGCCTCGACGCCCTGCCCGGCATACGCCTGCGCGACGGCCTCACGGTTACCCTTGCCGCACTGATGACGCACCGCAATGGGGACACCGGCAGCGGCAACGGCTGGCGGAACCTGCTCGTTGAGCACCCGGGCCCCCAGGCTGCCACCGACGATCAGCAGGTGCAGCGGCTCTGCGCTGCTGCGCAGTTGCGGATCCGGCAGGGCTACCACTTCGGGACGTACCGGATTGCCCACCACGGCGGTGCGACGACTGGGTGCAAACGCCCCCGGGAACGCCATCAGCACCCGCTTGGCGAGGCGCGCCAGCAGCTTGTTGGTCAGGCCGGCCGCCGCATTCTGCTCGTGCAACAGCAAGGGAATGCCGGACAGCCAGGCCGCCACGCCGCCCGGGCCGGAGGCAAAGCCCCCCATGCCGAGCACCACGTCGGGCCGTATGGTCTTGAGCACACGGCGCGCCTGCAGCACGGATTTGACGATGCGATAAGGGGCGGCCAGCAGACGCTTGATGCCGTTGCCGCGCACCCCCTGAATGTCGATGAAGGAGATGGGATAACCGTGGGCAGGCACCAGCTCGGCCTCCATCCGGTCGGCGGTGCCGAGCCAGTGAATGGTCCAGCCCTGGGCCTTGAGGCGATCGGCCACGGCCAGGCCGGGGAACACATGGCCCCCGGTACCGCCCGCCATCACCAACAGAGTCTTGCTCACGAAACCTCCCGCACGCGCGCCTGGGCACTGGCCTGGCGCAACTCGAAATCGATACGAATCAACATGCTCACCGCCACCATCATGATGATGAGACTGGAACCACCGTAGCTGACCAGCGGCAGGGTCAGACCCTTGGTCGGCATCATGCCGCTGGCGGCACCGACGTTGACGAAGGTCTGGAAGCTGAACCAGATGCCGATGCCGATGGCCAGATAGCCTTCATACAAACGCTCGGCCACCAGCGCCTGGTGCCCCAGCTTGAGTGCCTTGAACGCCAGCGCGAAGATGAGGAAGAGCGCGCCCAGCACACCCACGTAGCCCAGCTCTTCCCCCAGGATCGCAAACACGAAGTCGGTGTGCGCCTCCGGCAGGTACTCCATCTTCTGGATCGAGTTGCCAAGCCCCTCGCCAAACCAGCTGCCACGACCGAACGCCATCAGCGACTGGGTCAGCTGGTAGCCGCTGCCGAACGGATCGGCCCAGGGGTCGAGGAAGGAGGTCACCCGCCGCATCCGGTAAGGCTCGGCGATGATCAGGGTCACTACCGCGCTCACCCCCACCAGGATGAGGCCGATGAACTGCACCAGCCGCGCCCCCGCCAGGAACAGCATGCCCAGCGAGGTCACAAACATCACCACCACGGATCCCAGATCGGGCTGGGCCAGCAGCAGTATGGCCACCACGAACAGCACGGCCATCGGCTTCATGAAGCCGATGAAGCGCTCGCGTACCTCGCTCTGACGGCGCACCAGGTAGCCCGCCAGATAGACGAACAGCGCCAGCTTGCCGAACTCGGCCGGCTGCAGGTTGAAGGGGCCGAGCGGCAGCCAGCGGATGGAACCGTTGACGCTGCGGCCCACCAGCAGCACCAGCACCAGCATTATGATGGCGAGCACCAGCATGGGGCCGTTGTAGTGCTGCCAGCGGGCCATGGGCACCTGCAGCACGAACCAGGAGATGCCGAGCGCCATCACCAGGAAGAGGCCGTGGCGCTTCACAAACATGAAGGGATCGTTGTTGATGGCGATCCCCTCCGGGATCGAGGCCGAGGCCACTATCACCAGACCCACAGCCATCAAGGCCAGTGCCAGCACCACCAGTTGCCGATCGTAGAGACCCGCCGGACGCGCCGGTAACAACCAGCGTTGCAGCACACCTGCGACGGCGCCAAGGGCGTTCATAAGGTCTGCACCAGCTCGGTGAAACGATCACCGCGCGCTTCGAAAGATTTGAATTGATCCAGGCTGGCGCAGGCCGGCGCCAGCAGCACCCAGTCACCGGGTCTGGCATCGGCGGCGGCCTTGGCAACCGCAGCCTCGAGGGAGGCGACCCGCTCGGTCTGCTCGCCCAGTGCCAGCAGCACCTCGGCATCCTGACCGAAGCAGTACATGTGATCGATCTGGCTGCCGAGCAGCGCCTGCACAGGGCCAAAGTCCTGGCCCTTGCCCTGGCCACCGGCCAGCAACAGCAGACGGCCCTTCACAGATTCGCGCACGCCGGCCACGGCGGCCAGGGTCGCCCCCACGTTGGTAGCCTTGGAGTCGTTGATCCAGCGCACCCCGTTCACCTCCCGCACGAAGCGGGCGCGGTGGGGCAGGCCTTCGAAGCGGCGCAGCACGGCGAGTTGCGGCTCGCGGGGAATGCCCACCGCATCGCACAGGGCCATGGCCGCCAGCGCGTTGGCCTGATTGTGGGCACCGACAATCTTCATTTCGTCCACGGCGAGCAGTGGCTCCCCATGCAGGGTCAGCCAGTGGCGGCCCTCCAGCAGGCAGCGGCCATAGCCGTTGCAGTCTAGGCCGAAGCTCTGCCACACCTGACCCACATCGGGCAGGGTCTGGGCATCGTCGCGGTTGATCAGGATGTGCTGGGAATGCTGATGGATCTCCATCTTGGCGGCGCGGTAGTCGGCCATGCCCTGATAGCGATCCATGTGATCTTCACTGAGGTTTAACACCACGGAGGCGGCAGCGCGCAGGCTGTGAGTGGTCTCCAGCTGGAAGCTGGAGAGCTCCAGCACGCAGAGATCCATCGGCTGCTTGAGCAGCTCCAGCGCCGGGGTACCTATGTTGCCACCGACCCCGACCTTGAGGCCCGCCTCGGCAATCATCTCGCCCACTAGCGTGGTGACAGTGCTCTTGCCGTTGGAACCGGTGATGGCGATGACAGGCACCTGGGTCTCGCGCACGAACAGCTCGATATCGCCGACTATGCTCACTCCGAACTCGGCCGCGGCTTTCAGCTCGGGGGTCGCCAGGGCGATACCCGGGCTCGCCACTATCATGTGGGCCTGCTTGAGCAGATCGCCGTCCAGCCCCTGGATCAGTTCAACCTCGGCGGGCAATTGATCCTTGCCCGGCGGATTGGCGCGGGTATCCATCACCAGAGGCGTGACGCCACGGCCGAGGAAGTAATCGACGCAGGAGAGTCCGGTTTTGCCGAGTCCTATGATGATGACCATGGCTTACCTCACCTTCAGGGTGGCGAGGCCGAGCAGCACCAGCATGAGGGTGATGATCCAGAAGCGCACTATGACGCGCGGCTCCGGCCAGCCCTTCTTCTCATAATGGTGATGGATCGGGGCCATGCGGAAGATGCGCACGCCGCGCAGCTTGTAGGAGCCCACCTGCAGGATCACGGAGACGGTCTCCATCACGAAGACGCCCCCCATGATCACCAGCAGGAACTCCTGACGCACCAGCACGGCTATGGTGCCGAGCGCACCGCCGAGGGCCAGGGAACCTACGTCCCCCATGAAGACCTGGGCTGGATAGGTGTTGAACCAGAGGAAGCCCAGACCCGCACCCACGATGGCGGTACAGACGATCACCAGCTCCGAGGTATAGGGCACATAGGGAATGTGCAGGTAGTTGGCGAAGTTGACGTTGCCGGTCGCCCAGGCGATCAGGGCGAAGCCCCCCGCCACCATCACGGTCGGCATGATGGCCAGCCCATCCAGACCGTCGGTCAGGTTGACCGCGTTGGAGGTGCCGACGATAACGAAGTAGGTCAGCACTATGAACATCAGGCCGAGCTGCGGCATCACATCCTTGAGGAAGGGCACCACCAGCTGGGTCTGGCCATCGTGGGTGGCCGTGGTATAGAGGAACACGGCCACGCCCAGCGCGACCGCCGACTGCCAGAAGTACTTCCAGCGGGCGATCAGACCGTCGGTATTCTTGCGCACCACCTTGAGGTAGTCATCGGCGAAGCCGATGGCACCGTAGGCACCGAGCACGAACAGCACCAGCCACACATAGGGGTTGTCGAGGCGGCACCAGAGCAGCACAGAGGTGAAGATGGCGGCGATGATCATCAGGCCGCCCATGGTCGGGGTGCCCTTCTTGCTGAGGTGGGACTCGGGACCGTCGTTGCGGATCACCTGGCCGAACTTCATGATCTGCAGACGGCGGATGAGGCGCGGCCCCATCCAGAGTGCCACCACCAGGCCGGTGATGATCGACAGGATGGCGCGAAACGTCAGGTAGGAGAAGACGTTGAAGAAGGTGAAGTGCGGGGTGAGCAGTTCCGCCAGCCAGACTAGCATGTGGCCGACTCCTGACGGTCAACGACCATCTTGACGATATCTTCCATGCGGGAGCCGCGGGCGCCCTTGACCAGAATCGAAATTTCTTGATGTGTATTTATCATTTGCGCAAGCACTTCAAACAACGACGCCTTGTTATCGAAATGTCGACCAGCCGCGGCATCTGCGGTGTGGCGACTCTGTTCCCCTACTGTCAGCACGGCATCCAGACCACGCTCACGGGCATGGCGTCCAACCCGGGCGTGTTGCTCGGCAGACTCCTCACCCAACTCCTTCATGTCACCGAATACCAGCACCTTGTAGCCGCCCATGGCGGTCAGGGCATCGATGCCCGCCAGCACGGATTCCACGCTGGCGTTGTAGGTGTCATCCACCAGGGTGAGGCCACCCCAGCGCTGGACGCAGAAGCGGCCCTTGACCGGCGCCATCTGCTCCAGCCCCGCCTTGACGGAGGCGAGCGAGGCACCGAGCGCCAGACAACCGGCGGCGGCCGCCAGGGCATTGGCCACGTTGTGGCGACCTGGAATGGCCAGGGTCAGGCTTATTTCACCCTGCGGCGTCACCATCACGAATTCGGCGCAGCCCTGCCCGTTGAGCACTATGTCGCGGGCATGGAAGGGTTGGTTCTGATCTGCGAGGGAGAAGGCACACTGGATGCCCAGTTCACGCCACTTCGGCCAGAATTCATTGTCGGCATTGACGATGGCGGTGCCGCCCTCGCCCAGCCCCTCAAAAATCTCGCTCTTGGCGTGGAAGACCCCTTCCAGAGAACCGAAGCCCTCCAGATGAGCCGCTGCCACGTTGTTGATGAGGGCGGCATCGGGCTGGGCCAGGGAGGTGGTCCAGGCGATCTCGCCCGGATGGTTGGCACCCAGCTCCATCACCGCAAACTTGTGTTGCGGCTCGAGCCGCAGCAGGGTCAGCGGCACGCCCACTTCATTGTTGAAGTTGCCGGCGGTAGCCAGCACCTCGCCTTCATGACGCAGGATGGCAGTGGCCATCTCTTTCACCGTGGTCTTGCCACAGCTGCCGGTGATGGCCAGCACTTTCGGGTTGATGCGCTCGCGCACCAGCTTGCCGAGGCGACCCAGCCCCTTGAGACTGTCGGTGACAACCAGCTGGGGAATGGCCAGTGGCAATTCCCGTTCGACCAGCAGGGCAGAGGCCCCGGCGGCAACCGCCTGCGCGCAGAAATCGTGGGCGTCGAAACGCTCGCCGCGCAGCGCGACAAACAGGGCGCCCGCGCCCAGGGTGCGGGTGTCGGTACTAACAGCCGAGATCTCGCCGTCGTCACCAATCAGACGGGCATCGAGTACCTGCGCCAGGTCGGCAAGCCTGAGGGTCATCATGTGAATGACTCCAATAATGTGTGCAAGGCGGCCGCGACGGTTTCCCGGTCGCTGTAGTGCCGCTTGTCGGTTCCAATGATCTGATAATCCTCGTGACCCTTACCGGCCACCAGGATGATGTCCTGTTTGCTCGCCTGGCCGAGAGCCAGGGTGATCGCCTTGACCCTGTCGTGCTCGATCTGCACGGCAGCAGGATCGCGAAGGCCCGCCACCATGTCGGCCATGATCTGGGCCGGCTCCTCGGTACGGGGGTTGTCGTCGGTCAGGATCACGCGATCCGCATGTTGCTCTGCCATGGCGGCCATCATGGGACGCTTGCCGCGATCCCGGTCGCCACCACAGCCCACCAGACACCAGAGCTGGCCCTCGCAGTGCACCCGCAGGGCCTGCAATGCCTTCTCCAGCGCATCCGGGGTATGGGCATAATCGACCACGGCGAGCGGCGCATTGCCGCCACCGAAGCACTCCATGCGGCCGGTCACCGGCTGCAATCGAGGTGCCGTTGCCAGCAACTCGTTGAAGTCATAACCGAGCACCAGCATGGCGCCCATGGCCGCCAGCACATTGCTGACGTTGAAGCGGCCGAGCAAGGGGGCGGATAATACACCATTCCCCCAGCTGGAGTTAATGCGTGTGTGAAAACCTTGTTGGTGGAAGTGGGGATCCTGCGCCGTTAACTGTCGCCCCGGGTGGTTTTCAATCGGGCCGTGCACGCTGAAGGCCACAGCGGCAGGATAGGCGGCAAGCCACTGGCGCCCCAGCCGGTCGTCGGCATTGATGACGGCGCAGGGCTCGTCGACCAGTTTCAGCAGCTCTTCCTTGGCGGCGCCATAGGCTTCCATGGTGCCGTGGTAGTCCAGATGATCCCGGCTCAGGTTGGTGAACACGGCCGCCGCGAAAGGCAGGGTCGCCACACGATGCTGTACCAGACCGTGGCTGGAAACCTCCATCGCCACCAGATCTGCCCCCTGCTGTTGCAGAGCCGCCAGATTGGCCTGCACCTGCACCGCGCTGCCGGTGGTGTTTTCGGCTTCCACCAACTCACCGAACAAGCCATTGCCTATGGTGCCCATCACCCCGGCCCTGCCACCCAGCAGGGTACGCCAGTTGGCGACCAGCAGCGCAGTGGTGCTCTTGCCATTGGTACCCGTGATGCCGACCAGTTCCAGCCTGTTGGCAGGCTGCTGGTAGAAGTAACCGGCCAGCTCGGAGAGTCTGGCGGGCAGATTAGGGATACCTATGCAGGGCACGGCCAGCTGAGGCGCGACGAATTCCCCGTCCTCCTCAAACACGATGGCGGTCGCTCCCTGAGCCACCGCCTGTTCCATGAAACGTCTGCCATCCACCTGGTGACCCCGAATGGCCACGAAGAGACAACCGGGCCCGACCCGCCGGCTGTCCAGCTGGATATCGGTGAGGGCAAGCGCCGGGGCACGGATGCCGAAGGGGCGCAGTAATGAATCAAGTGCGCGGTGCAACATGGGAAGCCTCCGTATGGGCAGGAATGCAGACGCTCACACCGTGAAACAGCATGAAATACGCCCCGGAACAGATGGGATGGAGGGCCAGGTCAAGTACGCGGTGCAAGGGGGGCCTCCGTACGGGCAGGAATGCAGACGCTCACACCGTGAAACAGCATGAAATACGCCCCGGAACAGATGGGATGGAGGGCCAGGTCAAGTACGCGGTGCAAGGGGGGCCTCCGTACGGGCGAGTTTGGCGGGTACTGCAGGCGGTACCGCATCGGGACGAATATTGAAGAGCTGCAGCACACCGCCCATGGCTTCGGCAAAGGGCGGCGTCGCAACGGCACCACCGTAGTAGGCATCGCCCTTGGGCTCGTTGATCACCACTACCATGACGAAACGGGGGTTGCTGGCCGGGGCGAAGCCGGCGAACCAGGCCATGTAATCCTTGCCGTAGCCGCCGGCGACGGCGACCTTGGCGGTACCACTCTTACCGCCGACCCGGTAACCGGGGATCTGCGCTTTCGGAATGGCATTGCTCACCACGTACTCCAGCGCCTGCAGCATGGCGCTGGCGTTGTTGTGGTCGATGACCTGCTCACCCTTGGGCGGCTCGGTCACCTTGACGATGGAGAGCGGCACCCGCTTGCCCTTGTTGGCCAGAGTGGCGTAGGCGGAGGCCAGCTGCAGCGGAGTGACCCGCAGACCGTATCCGAACGAGAGGGTGGCCCGCTCGATATCGGACCAGCGACGACGCTGGGGCAGCATGCCGCTGCTCTCGCCCATCAGGCCGCTGCCGGTGTCCATGCCGAAGCCGACCATGCTGAGGGTGTTGATCATCTCCTGCGCCGGCATCCGCAGCGCGATGCGCGACATGCCGATGTTGGAGGAGTAGCGCAGTATGTCGTACAGGTTGGTCGCCTTGTGGATGCTCACGTCACGGATCTGCTTGGCCCCGATATATAGGGGTCCGCCCGGAATGGTGTCCTTCCAGCTGGTGACGCCCGCCTGCAGGGCACTCAACAGGATCAAGGGCTTGATGGTCGAACCCGGCTCATAGGTATCGGTCACGACCCGGTTGCGCACCCGGAAACTCTGGTACTGACCGCGGTTGTTCGGGTTGTAGGAGGGGGTGTTGACCATGGCGAGCACTTCGCCGGTCTTCACATCCAGCATCACCATGGAGCCGGAAGTCGCCTTGTTCTCGTCGGTGGCCCGCTTGAGCGCCCGATAGGCCAGTGCCTGGACCCGCTGATCGATGCTCAGTTGCAGATCGTTGGCGTTCTTGCCCTCCTTGACCAGGCCAAGCCGCTCGATGACCCGACCCTGACGGTCTTTACGCACCCGCATCTCGCCCGGAGTCGCGGTCAACCACTCGTTGTAGCTGCGCTCTATCCCTTCGATGCCGCTGCCATCTATGTTGGTGACCCCCACCAGGTGGGCGCTGATCTCGCCGGTCGGATAGAAGCGGCGCGCCTCTGGGCGCAGATAGATGCCACCCAGCTTGAGGCCCTTGATGTATTCCGCCACCGCTGGCGTCACCTGGCGCTGCAGGTAGACGAAGCGCTTGCTCGGGTTGGAGATGCGATGCTTGAGGGTGTTGATGTCGAGCTTGAGCACGGCGGAGAGCGCCAGCCAGGCACGCTCGTTATGGATGGCGCCGGATTCGTGCACCGTCTTGGGATCGGCCCAGACGGCTTCCACCGGCACAGACACGGCAAGCTGTTCGCCGTTGCGGTCTGTGATCATGCCGCGCACCGCCTGGGTAGCTGTGGTGCGCAGCGAACGCATGTCCCCTTCCTGGCGCAGCCGATCCGGATCTATCACCTGGATCCAGGCCAGCCGCAGGATCAAGCCAGCAAACGCAATGCCGATGAAGAACACCAGCGTGCGAAAGCGCCACGGATAGAGTGACGGTGCTTTCGCCTTGGGTGGGGCCTTGGCAGATGCCTTGCGTTTCATGGTTGTGTTATTACCTTCTCGGTGGTCACCAGCGGGCGAGCCATCTGCAATTTATCCATGGCCAGACTCGCGACACGGGAGTGCTCGGCCAGCGTCCCCTGTTCCAGCAAGAGGTGACGCCATTCGATGTTGAGCCGATCCTCTTCCGCCATCAGGTCATTCTGCTTGGCGGTCATGCCACGGGTCATGTTGGTGACCAGGATCACGGCAAAGGCGGTGATCAGCACGGCAACGGCCAGCACGACCTGCAGCTTGTGCCGCCAGAGATCGCCGAGGATCTCCCTGGCCAGATGAACACGCACCTCGCTCATGACTTACTCCGCCAGTCGCTGGGCGACCCGCAGCACAGAGCTGCGCGATCGGCTGTTTTCGGTGACTTCATGCTCAGAAGGCTTGAGCGCCTTGCCGACCGACTTCAATTTACGGCCACCGGCCAGCTGGGCCTCGGTCAACGGAATGCCGCGCGGCACCTCGGGGCCTTTCTCGTGCTTGCGGATGAAGTGCTTTACCAGCCGGTCTTCCAGCGAATGGAAGCTGATGACGGAGAGCCGTCCCTCGGGAGCCAGCGCCTGCAGGGCACCGTCCAGCGCTGTCTCGATCTCCTCCAGCTCGCTGTTGATATAGATGCGGATGGCCTGGAAGCTGCGAGTGGCGGCGTGCTTGCCCTTCTCCTTGCTCGGATTGACCCGGGCAATCATCTCCGCCAGCTGGCGAGTACGCACATAGGGCTCAGTGACCCGATCGTGGACGATGGCGCGGGCAATCTTCTTGGCGAAACGCTCCTCGCCGAAGGTCTTCAATACCCAGGCGATGTCATCCACATCGGCACGAGCCAGCCACTGTGCGGCGCTCTGGCCTGAGGTGGGGTCCATCCGCATGTCGAGCGGGCCGTCTTTCATAAAGCTGAAACCGCGCTCGGCATCGTCCAGCTGGGGGGAAGAAACACCCAGATCCAGCAGGAAGCCGTCGACCTTGCCCAGCAGACCGCGCTCGGCCAGATAGGTGGTAATGCCGGAGAAGGGGCCGTGCACGATTTCAAAACGGGGATCCTGGATCTTGGCCGCCTCGGCTATGGCCTGGGGATCCCGGTCGATGGCGATCAGCCGGCCGTTCGGGCCAAGGTGCTGGAGAATGAGACGAGAGTGACCACCCCGGCCAAAAGTACCGTCGACGTAGATGCCGTCCGGCTTGATGGCCAGCCCTTCAACGGCTTCGTGCAACAGCACTGTGATGTGTTCAGCGGCTTGGGTCATTTATAAAGAAAAATCCTGTAGTCGTGGCGAGCTTGCCCAGTCGTCCCCGGGCAGGCCCTGAATGTCGTCATTGACCTGTTGTTGCCAGCGGGCTTCATCCCACAGCTCAAACTTGTTGAGCTGGCCCACCAGCATGATCTTCTTGTCCAACCCGGCGTGGCTACGCAGTGGCTGGCTCAGCAGCAGACGGCCATTGCCATCCAGCTCGCATTCGGTCGCATGGCCGAGCAACAGCCGCTGCAAGCGGCGTTCTACGGGGTTCATGCTGGAGAGCATCTTGAGCTTGCGCTCTATCTCTTCCCATTCGTTCAGGGGGTAAAGCAGCAGGCAGGGATGAGCAATATCTATGGTGCAGACCAGCTGGCCCTCGCTTTCGTCGCGCAGCCAATCACGGTACTTGGTCGGAATCGCCAGCCGCCCTTTGCTGTCCAGGCTGATGGCGTGAGCACCACGCAACAAATTGCAGTCCCTGAAAATGAGTTAAGGGGGCAAATCGCCCGATAAAAACCACTTTGATCCACTTTTCCCCACCTTGAAGTTTAAGGACGTGCTGAGGGCTTTTCAAGCGAGGATATCGGGCATGGGGAACATATTGACGCAGTGTTTGGGTAGCACTGATTAAATGAGTTGATTTTCCACAAGTTATTTGTGTTAACAGCAATCTGATTAATTGAAATCAATTAAAAAATAAACAAACTGAACGAATAAGACACATTGGAGTCATCTTTCGTTTCCTCGCACACAATCAACGCTGGCATCATCTACGAATAAATCATAACCAATTGATTTATAACATGACATGTAGATGCTCAACCACCCGGCAGCAAATATCACAGCTCAAACGGTGACAATATTTTTTCAGATAATAAAAAAGAGCCTCGCGATAAATCGCAAGGCTCTTCAGGAAGAGGTCGGAGTCGGCCTGTAAGCCGGGTTCTGTTCCGGGTTGCCCCGGTAGCAATCATTCCTCTAGGCCAGCAATCGCTCACTGGCTCAAGCAACCTACCCGCCCCCAACGCGGGCCGCGCCAATAGGGGCCTATTTGGTCTTGCTTCGGGTGGAGTTTACCGTGCCACGAACTGTTGCCAGTCGCGCGGTGCGCTCTTACCGCACCCTTTCACCCTTACCTGATCCCTTGCGGGCCATCGGCGGTTTGCTCTCTGTTGCACTGGTCGTAGGCTCACGCCTCCCAGGCGTTACCTGGCACCCTGCCCTATGAAGCCCGGACTTTCCTCCCCTCCGCCCGTCTGTCCCGAGGGACACAACGACGAAGCAGCGATTGCCCAGCCGACTCCGGGCGCGGATTATAGCCTTGTCCAGCGCCCCGGGTAAACCTGCAATTGGCCTTTCCCCGGATTAATAGTGCTCGAGACCGTATTTGTAGAGGGCATTCTTCTTGACGCCATGGATCTCGGCGGTGAGCGCTGCCGCTTTCTTCAGCGGCAATTCGGCCACCAGCAGCCCCAAGGTGCGGATCGCCTCAGCGGGCAGCTCTTCATCTACCTTGCTGGCACCGGCGACCACCAGCACGATTTCGCCACGGCAGCGGTTATCGTCCTGACCGAGCCAGGTCAGCATCTCGGAGGCAGGCAGACCATGGATGGACTCGAAGGTCTTGGTCAGCTCACGGCATACCACCACCTGACGCTCTCCCAGGATGCGAGCGATCGCTTCTACCGTATCCTGTACCCGGCGTGGGGATTCGTAGAACACCAGCGAACGGGTGTCTTCGATCACCGCCTGCAGCCGATCGTCACGGCCCTTGGTTTTCGCGGGCAGGAATCCTTCGAAGGCAAAACGATCGGTCGGCAGGCCGGCGGCGCTCAACGCCGTGATGGCGGCACAGGGACCGGGCAGCGGCACCACCTTGACCCCAGCCTCACGACAGCGGGTGACCAAGTGGTAACCAGGGTCGCTGATGAGCGGGGTGCCGGCATCGGAGACCAGGGCGACGTTCTTGCCCTCCTTGATCCTGCCGATCAGCACATCGGCTTTCTGCTGCTCGTTGTGATCGTGCAGCGCGAAGGTCGGCACCGAGATTTGGTAGTGGCTGAGCAGGATACCGGTATGACGCGTATCCTCGGCGGCCACCAGATCGACACTGCGTAAAATGTCCAATGCACGCTGGGTGATGTCCGCCAGATTACCGATCGGAGTGGGGACTATATACAGGGTTGGGATGTCACTCATGGGATCTCCGAGTGTCCCGACAATTGTGTCGCCATATTGGCCCGTTTACACTATGGAGAACTTCAACACTGGTCGGGGAATGAACTTGAACCGGGTTACAAAGCAGCTAAGTGTATCACGACTCTTCGGCATCCTACTCGCGGCAGTACTGCTCGCCGCCTGTGCGTCGGAGCCCAACCAACCTTCCGGGCAACCAGGCATGCCGTCTGCGTTCTCCAATCTGACCAAGAATGCCCAGTGGTATCTGGAGCAGGTGGACCCGGCCAAACCGGCCGAAGCCTTCACCTGGCAGGTGATGGCGGCGCGCAGCTATCTGGCGCTCGGCCAGGCCAAACCGGCCTCGGCCCTGTACCAGCAATTGCAAAAGCAGGCCCAGAGCGCGGAGCAGAAGGCACAGCTGCAACTGTTGCAGGCACATCTGTTGCTCGCCCAGGGCAACGCCAATCAGGCGCTGATCCTGCTGGAGGGCAAGCCGGAGGTGGCGCTGGATGCCGATACCCAGAAGGACTGGTATCGCCAGCGGGTAGTGCTGCAACTGGACATCAACAACAAGTTTGGTGCCGCCAAGTCGTTGATCCTGCTGGAGCCCTATCTGGCCCAGAATGAGCTGGCGACCAACCATCAGCAGATCTGGTCGCTGCTCAAAAGCATGACCCCGTCCACCCTGCAGGCGCTGGAAGAGGCCCCGGCCCCCGATGTGACCACTGGCTGGCTGCGACTGGCGGCACTGGTGAACGAGTTCGGCGCCCAGCCGAACCAGCTGGCCCGCCAGCTGGCAGGCTGGAAGCAGGCCTTCCCGAACCACCCGGCCCAGACAGACATGCCGGCGGGTCTGGGTGACCTCGCGACCAGCAACATCAATACGTTGCAGCAGATCGCCGTGTTCCTGCCGCTCTCCGGCAACCTGGAGCCTCAGGGCGCCGCTATCCGCAATGGCATGTTGATGTCTTACAAGGAGAATCAGGGCCAATTCACCCTCAACTTCTATGACACCCAGGCCAAGGCGATGGGCGAGCTCTACAAGCAGGCCATTCAGGAAGGGGCCAACATGATCATAGGCCCGCTGCTCAAGGACAGGGTCGAGGATCTGCTCAAGTCCAATCCGAGCGTGCCCGTGCTGGCACTGAACGAGCTGGACAAGCCGATCGTCAATGACAACACCTTCTACTTCTCCCTCTCGGCTGCCGCCGATGCGACCCAGGCCGCGCAATATCTCTACGGTCAGGGTTATCGCAAGCCCTTGTTGATCGCCGCCCAGGGGCGGATTGGCTACAGCAGCATCAAGGCGTTCGAGCAGGCATGGGCCACAGTGAGCCAGGACAAACCGGTCGTGGCCACCTTCGGTGCCCGCAACGAGGTGCAGGGGATGGTCAAGAATGCCCTGAGCGGCCGCTCGACCGCCCGGGCCGGGGAAGTGGTGCAACTCTCAGCCGCCGCCCCGCGCAGCATAGATGTGGTCTATGTGGTCGCCAACAGCCTGGAGACCCGGATGATCAAGCCCTATGTGGACATCTCGGTCAATCCCATGGGCAGCCTGCCCATCTACAGCAGCTCGCGCAGCTACGACAGCGCCACCACCGAGGTCGCCTCCGAGCTCAATGGCATGCACATCTCCGATATGCCGCTGCTGCTGGGTGGCTACGAGAAGCAACGGGAGCAGATCGCCCTGCTCTGGCCACAGACCCAGGGTGACCTGCTGCGCCTGTTCGCGCTCGGCTACGATGCCGTCAGCCTGGCGGAAAACCTGCAGCAGATGCGCAAAGTCAATGCCATGCAGCAACCGGGCATGAGCGGCCAGCTGAGCGTGGACGCCAGCGGCAACATAGTGCGGGTACTGGACTGGGCCACCTACCAGAACGGCAAGCTGATCAGCGACAGTGCCATGCCCCAGCTCGAGGGAGCCTCCCATGAAGGGTCTATTGGCACGGATGAGCCAGCAGTGGCAGAACCTGTTCCCGTCACCGACGAGCAAGGGACAGCACTTTGAGCAGGTAGCGGAGCGCTGGTTGCAGGCCCGCGGCCTGCAACCCGTGACCCGCAACTACCGCTGTCGGGGTGGCGAAATCGATCTCATCATGCGCCAGGGGGAAACCCTGGTGTTTGTTGAGGTCCGCTACCGCGCCAACACCAGCCATGGCGGAGCAGCCAGCTCGGTCACCCGGCGCAAGCAGCACAAGATCGTGCTGGCAGCGCGCCACTATTTCAAGCAACATGCCATCAACGAGGCCAGCCAGGCCTGCCGATTCGATGTGATTGCGTTCGAGGGCGACCAGCCAGACTGGATCCAGAACGCATTTTAAGAGGACCCTATGACTGACCGCATCAAAGAGAACTACACCGAAAGCATCCAGACCAAGATTGCCGCCGCCGAGGCGCTGCCGGACGCTATCCATACTGCGGCCCAGATGCTGACCATCTGTCTGCTCAATGGCCACAAGGTGATGGCATGCGGTAATGGTCCTTCAGCGGCGCTGGCCCAGCTGTTCATCTCCGAGCTGGTCAACTGCTACGAGACAGAGCGCCCCTCCCTGCCCGGCATGGCGCTGACCCCCGACATGGCCACCATCAGCGCCATCGCCACAGACCATGGCTTCGAGGAGGTCTATGCCAAGCAGATCCGGGCGCTGGGTCAACCCGGCGACATCCTGGTGGTCATCACCACCACGGGCAACAGCCGCAGCCTGATCAAGGCAGCCGAAGCCGCCCTTTCCCGCGACATGACCATAGTGGTACTCGGCGGCGGTGACGGTGGCGAGATCGCCGGCCTGCTCGGCCCCAACGATGTGGAGATCCGGGTGCCATCCGCCCGTCGCCCCCGCATTCTGGAAGTGAACCTGTTGACCCTGCACTGCCTGTGTGATCTCATCGACCAGACACTTTTCCCGCAACAGGAAGATTGAAACCATGAAGAAACAAACCCTCCTGCTCGGCCTGCTGGCCGGCACCCTGCTGCTGCAAGGCTGCGCGGCCGTGGTGGTGGGCGGTGCCGCCGGTACTGCCAAGGCTTCCGGCGATCGCCGCACCCTGGGTGCCCAGTGGGACGATCAGGCCATAGAGCTGAAAGCGGCCAACCTGCTGGCCGACAACAAGCCGCTGAGCGCGGCCAGCAAGATCAGCGTTTACAGCAACAACGGCCGCGTGTTGCTGGTCGGTCAGACACCTTCTGACGCCTACAAACTCGAGGCGGGCAAGGTCGTTGCCCGGATCGAAGGGGTGCGCCACGTCTACAACGAGCTGCGCCTCGGCCAGCCGGTCAGCATAGGGGTTCGCAGCAATGACTCCTGGATCACCTCCAAGGTCCGGGCGGACATGCTGGGAGCCAAGAACTTCGACAGCGCCAAGGTCAAGGTAGTCACCGAGAATGGCGAGGTGTTCCTGATTGGCCTGGTCACTCGCCAGGAAGGGGATCAGGCCGTCGAGATAGCCCGCCACGTCAGCGGCGTGAAGCGCGTCATCAAGGCTTTCGAGTTCGCCCAGAACTGAACGATGAACACACCGCCATAAAAAAACGCAGCCAACTGGCTGCGTTTTTATTTGATGACTTTCAGCGTCGGACGACCGGTCGGACGAGGTGGTTCCGGCTCGGGCTCCACAGGTGCTTCGGCCTGCTCCAGCCAGAGGTCGTAACCCGGCTCGGGCGGGAACAGAGTACCCACGCCATTCTCCCGGGCATGAATGGCCAGTACGGCCGCCATCGGGATATAGACCTGCTGGGAGACGCCACCGAAACGGGCACTGAAGCTGATGGCTTCATTGTCCATGTGGAACTGTCCCACCGCACGCGGCGCTATGTTCAACACGATTTGCCCATCCTGGACAAATTGCATCGGCACCATCACATGAGGGATGTTGACGTTGACCACCAGATGCGGGGTCAGATCGTTATCCAGCAACCAGTCAAAGAACGCCCGCAACAGATACGGGCGACTGGGTGTCATTGTCGGTTCCATGCTCATACGCCAGCGCGGATCTCGCGCTCGGCTTCGGTCAGGGAAGCCTGGAAGGATTCACGCTCGAACAGACGAACCATGTAGGCCTTCAGCTCCTTGGCACCACGACCGGTGAAGTCGATGCCGAGGCTCGGCAGACGCCACAGCAGCGGGGCCATGTAGCAGTCGACCAGACCGAACTCTTCGCTCATGAAATAAGGCATTTCACCGAAGATGGGCGCGATGGCCAGCAGGTTGTCACGCAGTTCGGCACGCGCCGCATCCACGTCAGTCCCCGCCATGATCTTGTCGGCCAGGGAGTACCAGTCCAGCTCGATGCGATGCATCATCAGACGGCTGTTACCACGGGCAACCGGGTAGACAGGCATCAGGGGCGGGTGCGGGAAGCGCTCGTCCAGATACTCCATTATGATGCGTGAGGTGTACAGTGCCAGCTCACGATCGACCAGAGTCGGTACAGTGTTGTACGGGTTCAGCTCGGCCAGCTCATCCGGCAGGTTGCTTGGGTCAACCTGGCAAATATCTACGCTAACACCCTTCTCCGCCAGGACAATGCGCACCTGATGGCTGAACATATCGTTGGCACCGGAAAACAGCGTCATTACCGAACGCTTATTGGCAGCTACAGCCATTGAACCCTCCCGTCATTAAAAAGCAGAAACGGCAATGAAGCATCTTGGTCTTCATTGCCGTGCATTATATTACCCGGATCTGGTCGCTTAGTGAACGTCGCGCCAGAATTCCTTCTTCAACAGCACAGTGAAGATGAAGAAGATCACGATGAATCCGAGTACCCAGAAGCCCATGCGTTCGCGCTCCTGTTGTACCGGTTCAGCCGAGTAGACCAAGAAGTTTACCAGATCCAGTACCGTCTGATCATACTCTTCGTTATTCATTTCACCGTTGCCGTCAGATTTGACACTGACAACCTGCTGGGTTTCCACCCCGTCGACCGTATGAGTGGCAAACTCGGCACGCGGCGTGCCTTGCAGCGGCTCCAGTACGTGGGGCATGCCCACGGACGGGAACACCACGTTGTTCACGCCAAACGGACGAGTCTCGTCCACGTAGAAGGAACGCAAATAGGTGTAGATCCAGTCTGCACCGCGCACCCGCGCCACCAGGGTCAGATCGGGGGGCGGCGCGCCGAACCACTTGGCCGCATCCTTCTCTGAAACCGAGTTCTCCATCAGATCACCGATCTTGGCACCGTTGACGATCAGATTGGCCGCCATCAGGTCTTCCGGAATGCCTATGTCTGCCGCAACCCGGTTGTAACGCTGGTACTGGGTGCTGTGGCAGCCAAAGCAGTAGTTCATGAAGGTGGTTGCACCACGCTGCAGGGACGCCTTGTCGTTCAGGTCATAGCTGGCCTTGTCCAGATGCACGGCACCGGTATTGGCAAATACCAGCGCCGGCAGCAGGGTCAGCACTGCAAAAATTATTCTTTTCATTTGAATGTCACCCTCTCCGGCAGCGGCTTGGTGCTTTCATTCTTGCTGTAAAAGAACAGCAGGACGAAGAACCCGAAATAACCCAGGGTACAGATCTGGGCAATCAGCGTCAGGGTCGGGGTCGATGGCAGCACGCCGAGGACACCGAGAATGACGAAGCAGACCACGAACTGGGCGATGTTCAGCTTGTGCAGGGTGCTGCGGTAACGCACCGAGCGCACCTTGCAGCGATCCAGCCAGGGCAACAGGAACAGCACTACGATGGAGAGACCCATCATGATGACGCCCAGCAGCTTGTCCGGCACCGCACGCAAAATGGCGTAGAAGGGTGTGAAGTACCACACGGGGGCTATGTGCGCCGGGGTCTTCAGGCCGTTGGCCACTTCAAAGTTAGGCTTCTCGAGGAAGTAGCCCCACATGTCCGGCTTGAAGAAGATGATGGCGCAGAACAGGAACAGGAAGCCTGCCACCCCGATCATGTCCTTCACGGTGAAGTAAGGGTGGAATGCCACCGCATCCAGCGGCCAGCCTTTCTCGTCCTTGTGCTTCTTGATGTCGATGCCGTCCGGGTTGTTGGAGCCCACCTCGTGCAGCGCCAGTATGTGCATGGCCACCAGCATCACCAGTACCAGCGGCAGCGCGATGACGTGCAACGCGAAGAAGCGGTTCAGGGTCGCCCCCGAGATGACGTAGTCACCACGGATCCACAGGGTCAGATCGTCGCCGATCACCGGGATGGCGCCAAACAGGGAGATGATGACCTGAGCCCCCCAGAATGACATCTGGCCCCAGGGCAGCAGGTAGCCCATGAAGGCCTCGGCCATCAGGCAGAGGAAGATCAGCATGCCGAAGATCCACAACAGCTCGCGCGGCTTCTGGTAGGAGCCGTAGATCATGCCGCGGAACATGTGCAGATACACCACCACAAAGAACGCAGACGCGCCTGTGGAGTGCATGTAACGCAACAGCCAGCCGTAGTCCACATCCCGCATGATGTACTCCACGGAGGCAAAGGCGCCTTCTGCAGAGGGGTTGTAGTTCATGGTCAGCCAGATGCCGGTGATGATCTGGTTGACCAGCACCAGCATGGCCAGCGAGCCGAAGAAGTACCAGAAGTTCAGGTTCTTTGGCGCCGGGTACTTGGCCATATGGTCGTTGTACATGGCAGTGAGCGGGAAGCGATAGTCGATCCAGCCCATCAGTTTGGCAAACATGGTCAAGCCTCCTTGCCGTCGGCACCGACCAGGATGGTGGTGTCGCTAAGATATTGGTACGGCGGAATGACCAGGTTCAAGGGTGCAGGCACCCCCTGGAACACTCGACCAGCCATGTCAAACTTGGAGCCATGGCACGGGCAGAAGAATCCGGAGGTCACGCCCTGAACCTGTTCACCGAAGTTGTCCGGCAGATAGGAGGGAGAGCATCCCAGATGGGTGCAGATGCCGACGGCCACGAAGATTTCCGGCTTGATGGACCTGTACCCGTTGTGGGCATAGTCCGGCTGCTGAGGTTCGTCGGAGGCTGGGTCGCGCAGCTTGTCATCATGGGCGGCCAGGGCATCCAGCGTCTGCTTGGTACGTTTTACCACCCAGACCGGCTTGCCTCGCCACTCCACACGGATGAGCTGGCCTGGTTCCAACTTACTGATATCCACTTCTACCGGAGCACCCGCCGCTTTGGCTTTGGCACTCGGGTTCCATGACTTTATAAACGGCACTGCGGTAAAAGCAGCTCCTACCCCACCAACGGCGACCGTTGACCAGGTAAGAAATCTGCGGCGACCGGTATCAACTGGCGCATTGCTCATCCAAAAACTCTCCCATGTGGACTCCGCACATTCTTATTGTGTCCCTGTTCCCCTTTCTTCCGTGACAACAGCGGCGGAAGCGGAGTTACAATTGTCACAGAAAAACCGAGGGAATTTTAAAGAAAAGATAACAACTTGACAAGAAAGAGAAGCGAAGGGCAAAAACAATAAATACACAAATATTTGTCTTTTGTGACGTGGTGTTAGCATTGGCGTAGGTAATATTACCAATAAAAAAAGCCTGGCACATGGCCAGGCTTTTTTGACACTCGTGAGAGTGCGTACCAAAAGCGAATTAACGCTTGGAGTACTGCGGACGCTTACGAGCTTTGTGCAGACCGACTTTCTTACGCTCAACCTTACGGGCATCGCGAGTAACAAAGCCTGCTTTACGCAGTTCGGCACGCAGGGTTTCATCGTACTGCATCAGAGCACGAGTGATACCGTGGCGGATTGCACCAGCTTGACCGGAGATGCCGCCACCGTTAACGGTGATGTACAGATCCAGTTTCTCGGTCATCTCAACCAGTTCCAGCGGCTGACGAACTACCATGCGGGCAGTCGGACGGCCGAAGTACTGCTCCAGGGAGCGCTGGTTGATGATGATTTTACCGCTACCCGCTTTGATAAACACGCGAGCAGTGGAGCTTTTGCGACGGCCGGTACCGTAGTATTGATTTTCTGCCATGTTGCCAGTTCCCGATTAGATATCCAGTACTTGAGGTTGCTGAGCAGCATGAGCATGCTCGGCGCCTGCGTAAACTTTCAGTTTACGGAACATGGCACGGCCCAGAGGACCCTTCGGCAGCATACCTTTGACAGCAGCTTCGATTACCATTTCCGGTTTACGCTTGATCAGCTTGTCGAAGCTGATTGACTTGATACCACCCGGGAAACCGGAGTGAGCATGGTACATTTTGTCGGTAAATTTCTTACCGGTTACGTGTACCTTCTCAGCATTTACAACGATGATGTAATCACCGGTGTCAACGTGCGGAGTGTACTCAGCTTTGTGCTTACCACGCAGACGAGAAGCGATCTCGGTTGCGATACGACCCAGAGTTTTACCTTCTGCGTCCACAATGTACCAGTCACGTTTTACGGTTTCTGGCTTGGCAACGAAAGTTTTCATTAAGTTAAACCCAATTACCTGTTACAGACCCAATTGCTTATGGGGGCTCTCCCACAAACAACAAACGATGGCCTACCTGTACCCCTTCGAATACAAGTAAAGCTTAAAGTGTTGCTGTCTTATCGACAGCTGTAACGTGGGCCGGGCGATTATAAGTGAAGTTGCCTTAAATATCACCTGCTAATTTCACTGCCATGAAGCTAGCAAATGTCGCCCGGCCCTACCTGCCGCAGATGCCCATCCGACTGGCAGGCGCGGTATTGTGACTAAGGAAGGTGCACTCTGGCAAGGTATTCGTGCGATTGCATTTCCTGAAGCCGTGAAAGACAACGTTTGAATTCGAAATTCAGCAGCCCGTCCCCGTAGAGTTCTGTCATGGGGACTGCCGCCGACATGATGAGTTTGACGTGCCGTTCATAGAACTCGTCCACCATGGCGATGAAGCGGCGAGCCGCGTCATCCGTGCCCGCCCCCATGGGTTGCACATTGGCCAGCAGCACGGTGTGAAACAGTCGGGCCAGCTCTATGTAGTCGCTCTGTGAGCGAGGAGTGCAACAAAGTTGCTCGAACTCCATGTAGAGCACCCCTTCCCCCATCCCCAGCGACGCCAATTGACGATGGTTGATCTCGACACTGCCCGCCCGAGCCTCTTCCAGCCCGGTTAACTGTTGAAAATAACGATCCAGATTCGCTTTTGCCTGCTGATCCAGCGGAGAGTGATAAATCTCAGCCTGCTCCAGGGTACGCAAGCGATAGTCGATCCCGCCATCCACGTTAAGTATCTCGCAATGACGCTCGATCAATGCGATAGCAGGCAGAAAACGGGCGCGCTGCAGGCCATTTCGATAAAGATCCAGTGGCGGTATGTTCGAGGTGGCCACCAGTACCACGCCGTGACCAAACAACTCCTGGAACAAGGTTCCCAGCAGCATGGCATCCGTGATGTCGGAGACAAAAAACTCATCGAAGCAGATGACGTCTATCTCGCTGGCGAGCTTGCCGGCGATGAGCTTGAGCGGATCGGCCTGGCCGGTCAGCCCCTTGAGCTCGTCGTGCACCCTGTGCATGAAACGGTGGAAGTGGATCCGCAGCTTTCGCGTCCCCGGCAGGCTCTCGAAAAAAGTATCCATCAGCCAGGTCTTGCCTCTGCCCACTCCGCCCCACATATATAGCCCGAGGACAGGATCCTTGGCCTTGGTCTTTTGCAACCAGCCCAACAGGCTGCGGGATCTGGTCGGAGTCGGGCTTTGGCACAAATCCTGATAGAGTCGCTCCAGGCGGGTCACGGCCATCGCCTGAGCCGGGTCGGCCACAAAGCCGGGGCGCTGCAAATCCTGCTGATATTTTTGCTGCGGGGTCATCCTGTCAACCGCCTCCAAGTCCCTGAATGAAGGACAAAATGGTATCACGCTCTCGGGGTGCACGGTATAGTGCCATCAAGGCGTAGCGGTCGTCCGGGCCGCATCAACACACATTGATTTAGCTGTAACAAGGAGCATCTATGAGTCTGTTAAACGGGATCCTGCTGGCTGTCGCCGCCTTGATTATCGGTATCATCATCGGTCGCTTCACGGTGCGCAGCCGGGATGCCGGACGTCTGGAACAAGAGCTGAAAAAAGCGCACACGGAGCTGGAAAGCTACCAGGGCCAGATCAATACCCACTTCGCCGACAGCGCCGCCCTGATGGAGCAGCTGGCCGAGCAGTATCAGACCCTCTATCGCCACATGGCAGAGCAGAGCAAATTCCTGGCCAAAGCACAGGAGCCGCTGTTCCGCGAAGCGCTGCTCGACGAGAGCAACGATGCACCGGCCAATGAAGAACCGGGTATCCCCCCCGTGACTATGCCGGAGCCTCCGGTCTGCTCAAGCAGTCCAGTTAGTTCCTTGCGGAACTAATTGCGCTGTATCGTGGTCAGACCTTGACGATTGCATTGCAACTTTTTCTGGGAGCTGTTTTTCATATGCGTAAACCTCTTTCTGTGTTCAGTGTGTTAGCCCTCAGTGTCGGTATCGCCATGTCAGCGGCCCCTGTGCAAGCTGCACTGCCCTCCTTGCTGGCGAACAACCAGGAGATGCCGAGCCTGGCGCCGGTTCTCGAACAGGTCACGCCTGCCGTGGTCAACATTTCCGTCTCTGGCAAAAAAATCACCCGCCAGCGTCTGCCGGAACAGTTCCGTTTCTTCTTCGGCCCCAACATGCCTGACGAGCAGGTGAGCGAGCAGCCCTTCCAGGCGCTGGGCTCAGGCGTCATCATAGATGCCAAGAAGGGCTACGTGATCACCAACGCCCACGTTGTGCACGAGGCGGACGAGATCAAGGTCAACCTGAAAGATGGTCGTGAATATGCGGCCAAGAAGATAGGTGAAGACAAGCAGTCCGACATAGCACTGCTGCAAATCAAGGCCGAGGATCTGGTCCAGATCAAGTTTGCCGATTCGGACGAACTGCGAGTCGGCGACTATGCGCTGGCCATCGGCAACCCGTTCGGCCTGGGCCAGACAGTCACCTCCGGCATCGTCAGTGCCCTGGGCCGCAGCGGCCTCAACATCGAAAATCTGGAGAACTTCATCCAGACCGATGCGGCCATCAACTCCGGCAACTCGGGTGGCGCCCTGCTCAACCTGCGCGGTGAGCTGATCGGCATCAACACCGCCATCCTGGGCCCGAACGGCGGCAACATAGGTATCGGCTTCGCCATTCCGTCCAACATGGTGCGCGATCTGTCTGAACAGATCGTCAAGTACGGTGAAGTACGCCGTGGCCAGCTGGGGATCACGGGAACCGAGCTGACCTCAGAGATCGCCAAGACCTTCGGCTACAACAAGAAGGATGGTGCCTTCGTCAACCAGGTCATGCCCGACTCCGCCGCCGCCAAGGCCGGCATCAAGGCGGGTGACATCATCATCAGCATAGATGGCAAGGCCATCCGCTCGTTTGGTGAGTTGCGCGCCAAGATAGCGACCATGGGGGCCGACAAGCAGGTCGCCCTGGGCCTCATCCGCGATGGCAAGGAGCAGACCGTCAAGGTCATCCTGAAGAAGGCGGATGACAGCGAGATCCTCGCCAGCGTGCTGCACCCGGCACTGGAAGGGGCCAAGCTCAGCACCACCGCCGAACCGGTCACCGGCGTGGCTGTCTCCGATATAGATCCGCGTTCCCCTGCCGCCGCCTCCGGCTTGCAGAAAGGCGACATCATCATCGGAGTCAACCGCCTGCGCATCAACTCGCTGGACGAGCTGACTAAAGCGCTCAAGAACAAGCCCGAGGTGCTGGCACTGAACATACAGCGCGGGGAGTCTTCCCTCTACCTGGTGATACGTTAACGCCCTCACACCCGCGGCCCTCGCCGCGGGTGATTTTTATCCACCGATAGTGTTATTCTCTGCGCGCTGCATGTACGGATGAGAATGACATGAAAATCCCACCTTTGATCAGTTACTTGGGCAAGTCTGTCGGCTTCGGTTTAACCGTGGCGGCTCTCCTGTTGCTGCTGTTTCCCGATTTCCGTGGCGGTGCCCAGCTGCCCGGCATCATCACCAATGCCCGCGAGCTGAGCTTCTCCTATGCGGCCCACAGGGCCGGCCCTGCCGTCGTCAACATCTATACCCGCAGCTTCGCCCGCAATCAGGGCAACCAGGCCGAACTCAGGCCGCAAGGGCTGGGTTCCGGCGTCATCATGAGCCAGCGTGGCCATGTGCTGACCAACTACCATGTCATCGCCGATGCGGACCAGATCATAGTCGCGCTGCAGGATGGCCGCGTGTTCAGTGCCGAGCTGGTCGGCACCGATCAGCTGACCGATCTGGCGGTGCTCTACATAGAATCGGACAACCTGCCGGTGATCCCGCAGGATCCCGAACGGCTGCCGGATGTGGGGGACGTGGTGCTCGCCATCGGCAACCCCTACAACGTCGGCCAAACCATCACCCAGGGCATCATCAGTGCCACCGGCCGGATCGGCCTCTCCAGCATGGGGCCGGACAGCAACGGCCGACAGGATCTGCTGCAGACCGATGCCGCCATCAACGAAGGCAACTCGGGTGGCGCCCTGGTCAACGCCCGCGGTGACCTGGTCGGCATCAACACCGCCGCCTATCACCTCAACGGCAATCAGGAGAGCTACGGCATCAGCTTCGCCATCCCCTACAAGCTGGCCAAGCGGATCATGGACGAGCTGATCGCCAATGGCCGGGTCATCCGCGGCTACCTCGGCATCTCCAGCGTCGAGATCAACCCCATAGTGGCCCGCATGATGAACCTGGGCGATCTGCGCGGCCTGGTGATCGAGAGCCTGGATCCCAACGGCCCGGCGGCCAGGGGCGGGCTGACGCGGGGCGATGTGCTGCTCAAGATCAACGGGGAAGCCATCAGTGGCGTGCGCTCCGCCATGGACAAGATCGTCGAGAGCCGCCCCGGCACCAAGCTCACCATCTCGGTGTTTCGAGATGGCAAGCCACTGGAGGTGCAGGTCACCATAGAAGAAGACCTGCGCTACCAGCAAAAGCAGCAGAACAAGGGCAATGCCAGCGCGAGCGCCGCTGCCGCCAGCTGACGCCCGGCCCTCTCCATCACAAGGGCGGGATACCGCCCTTTGTCATCTCAATACCCTCCTATTTTCCTTGCCATCCGTGAGGCGACTCACAGTTTCCACCAAGCCTTGACGGGTCAGTCCCGCGGGCCAAGTGCGCCATCGATCACACTAAGTCGGCCCCAATAAGTGCCCTTTCCCCTTCCAACGCACAAAAATCACCGTTTTCAGCCCAGGCGCGCGGGAATTTCCGCTTCGAATCGGAAAAACGCTGCCTCCTCTGCACACCCCCGCGGGCTTAGGGTAAAGCCATCCCTTCTGCCAGCCTTGGAGAGCAGACATTGCAAACAGAGACTCATGACCAGAACTTGACTCCGGACAGCCCGGCGTTGCTGCGCAAGACCGACCTGGTCCTGGCACGCATCCACTCCCTGCTCGGCGAGCAGGGCATTCGTCCCAACGAGGTGCAGACACAGATGCTGGCCTCCCACGTCAAGGCCATGGTGTGGCGCTCCCATAGCGGTGAATCCCTGCCGGAGGTCGACCTCAGCCTGTTCGAGGAGATCTCCCCCCTCTCACTGCGACTGGCCGAACAGGTCGTCGCCTGGCTGGACAAGCTGGCCTATGAAGAGGCTCACCTCTTGTCCGTCCATTTCGAAGTCGCCAAAGAAAACGAACTCAGCTCACTCAAAGGAGATATCTAAATGTCAGCCATCAAACTCGTGATTGGAGATCGTCTCGGCAAGGGTCAGAAAGTGGGGGCCGGGGCAGAAACCGCCGGCGCCAGCGTGACAGTGATCCCTGGCATGGCCGCCGACATGAAGCTCGGTGATGTGATGAACAAGGAGCAGGCGGATCTCGGCATCTCCTTCTGCGGCAGCGGCGGCGCCGGTGCCATCACGGCCCAGACCAAGTACGGCTACAAGTGCCGTTACGGCATGCGCTCCGTCGAGGAGGGTGTCACCGCCATCAATGACGGCTGCGTGGTGCTGGGCTTCGGCTTCATGGACAAGGAAGAGCTGGGCCAGAAACTGGTCGAGGCCTTCGCCAAGAAGCACGGACGCGTCTGATGAAAGAGAACTTCACCACCCAGGTCATGGTCAACGGCAAGGGGGCGACCCGCCAGCAGGCGTTCGCCGCCGCCCTCAGCCAGGTGCAGCCCAGCCTGCTCAAGGACAACCCGCGCGTGATGCTGCGGATCGAACCGGTCGAGGTGCAGGTGCTCAAGGCCGAAGAGTCGGTCCGGGTGGAGAAGTTCCTGTTCTTCTTCCTGCCGCGCCAGCGCCGCGAGTTCCGCGTCCAGCTGGAGATAACGGTCAAGGTCACCAGCCTGGACGCCGAGCAAGTAACGTTCACCCTGGTGTGACGCCACCCGCTGGCATCCCCTCACAAGAAGGATACCCTGGATGTTTCTAATCATATTTATCAAGTCACTCATCGTCGGCGGCCTGGTGGGCGTCGGGGTGGGGGCTGGCGCGGCACGCATGTTCCACGCGCCAACCGTACAGGGCATGGGCGCCTTCCGTACCCTGGGCGAGCTCAACTCCTGCGAAGGGGATCCCGCCTCCCACTTCTCGTTCGGCCTCGGCTTCTTCTTCAACGCCTGGGCCTCGACCGTGGCGGCCGGTGCCTTCACCCAGGACGTGGATCACCGCATCATTCCGCACTGGGCCACGGCCGCACTGCTGGTCAAGAACCGGGATCTCGCCACCACCCTGCACGATCCCAAGAAGATGGCCATCGCCGGCGGCATCATAGGCGCCATCGTCGTCGCTTTCCTCAACAGCACGGCCGCCGCTGTGCCGGAAGCCCTGCAGGTCACCGCCGTCAAGGTGCTGGTGCCGGCTGCAAACCTCTTGGTCAACACCGTCATGCCGGTGATCTTCTGGCTGGCGGCCATAGAGGCGGGCAAGAAATCCGGCTTCTGGGCCACCATCTTCGGCGGTCTGGCACAGCTCATCATGGGCAACGCGGTACCGGGTCTGGTGCTCGGCATCCTGATCGGCAAGGGGGTGGAAGAGAGCGGCTGGAACCACGTCACTCGCGTGATGATGGCCGCCATAGTGCTGCTGTTCGTGCTGAGCGGATTCTTCCGCGGCTTCGACATGAAACTGATTGAATCCTTCCATATGGGCATTCCCCTGTGGCTGGAGAACGTCCATAACCTGCTTAGCGGCAAATAAGGGGCCACCACATGGATGAGAAACTGAGAAACAACTTCTGGTACGCCGACTGGTCCTTCCCCATCTTCGTCGGCCTGCTCTCGGCCGGCGTCTTTGCCGGGACCCACATGTACTACCTGTACGGGGTCGGCGCCTTCAACGAGGTGGCCTTCGTCGCCATGTTGAAAGCCGGCATGGACACAGGGGCCTACGGCGCTGTGGCGGCCTTCGGTGCCAGCTTCCTGTTTGCCCGCATCATAGAAGGCTCACTGGTGGGGATCCTGGACATAGGCGGCGCCATTCAGACCGGAGTCGGCCTGGGCGTGCCTGCCCTGCTGCTGGGTGCCGGCATTCTCTACCCGGTGGAGAATTTCGGTGCCTCGCTGGCGACCGGCATGACCATAGGGGTCGCCATCGGCGGCATCATCATCCTGGCGCGCAAGTTCACCATCAACCAGAGCAACTCCACCTACGGGGCGGATGTGATGATGGGAGCTGGCAACAGCTCGGGCCGCTTCCTGGGCCCCCTCATCATCCTCTCCGCCATGGGCGCTTCCATCCCCATCGGGCTGGGTTCCCTGCTGGGTGCACTGCTGTTCTACGTGTGGAACAAGCCCATCACAGGCGGCGCCATCCTGGGTGCCATGCTGCTCGGTACCTTCTTCCCGGTCGCCCTGGCTTAATCACAGGCCGTCTCTCGGCGGCATTGAAGAACCTGTTTACGCTCTGTCGCGAGAGGTCGTCAGCAAGGTGAAGAGCAGCGCAGGAACCGGAGCGTATAGATATACGTGAGGATTCCGAGCAGCACATGAGCCTTGATCACGGCCTCGCAGTAATAGCGCAAGCAGGTTCCAAGAGGGATATCAGCATGTACGACATGATCATCAGAGCGGGACGCCAGGGAAATGGCGAGCTCATCGACATCGCCATCCAGGACGGCAAGATAGCGGCCATCGGCCAGCTGCCAGCAAGGAGCGAGGCGAAGCAAACCCTGGATCTGGCGGGCCGGGTGCATGTGAGTGCGGGCTGGATCGACGGTCACACCCACTGCTACCCCGCCTCCCCCATCTATCACGATGAACCGGACAAGGTGGGCGTCGAGTCCGGCGTCACCACAGTCATAGACGCGGGCAGCACGGGGGCCGACGACGTGGATGCGTTCCAGCGCCTCGCGTCGGGCTGCAAGACCCGGGTGCACGCCCTGCTCAACATCTCCCGCATCGGCCTGCTGCGCCAGAACGAGCTGGCGGACAGCCGGGATCTGGACATGGCACTCGCCTCGGCAGCCATTGCCCGTCACCCCAGCTTTGTCGTCGGCATCAAGGCACGGATGAGCGGCAGCGTGGTGGGTGAGAACGGCCTGCAGCCGCTGCGCATGGCCAAGGCACTGCAGCAGGCCCATGGCCGGCTGCCGCTGATGGTGCACGTGGGCAACACGCCGCCGGATCTGGACGAGATAGTCGCCCTGCTGGGAGAGGGGGATCTGCTGACCCACTGCTTCAACGGCAAGCCCAACCGTATCCTGACCCCGGCCGGCGAGCTGCGGGTCGCGGTGCGCGAGGGAATGAAACGGGGCCTTTTGCTCGACATAGGCCACGGCGGCGCCAGCTTCAGCTTCGAGGTGGCGGAGCTTGCCATCCGCCAGGGGATACTGCCCCACACCATCAGCTCCGACATCTACTGCAAGAACCGCATCAAGGGGCCCGTCTACAGCCTGGCCCACGTGATGTCCAAGTTTCTCGCCATCGGCATGACGCTGGAACAGGTGCTTGCCTGCGTCACCGACCAGGCCGCCGATGCGCTGCGCCTGACCGGCAAGGGACGACTCGAGGTGGGCGCGGATGCCGATCTGACCCTGTTCGAACTGGCCAGCGGCCCGACCCTGTTTATGGATACCGAGGCGCAATCGCGCAGCGGCGACCTGCAACTGCTTCCCCTCGCCGCCCTGGTGGGCGGTGACTTGGTTCTGACTCACTATGGGAAATCACACCATGCCTTCTGTTTATGAGAAATATCAGCTCAAACTGGTGATCAACGCCTCCGGGCGCATGACCATTCTCGGCGTCTCCACCCCCGAGCGGGAGGTGGTCGATGCGGTCAACTTCGGCCTGGGCCACTACTTCGAGGTGAAGGATCTGGTCAACAAGACGGGGGCCTACCTGGCTGGCTTGCTGGATGTGGAAGATGCCGTGGTGGTCTCCTGCGCCAGCGCCGGCATAGCCCAGTCGGTGGCCGCCGTGATAGTGCGTGGCGACCCCTACCGGCTGGAGCAGCTACATGCCCATCGTCATGACGTGCCGAGCGAAATCGTGCTGCCCAAGGGGCACAACGTCAACTTCGGCGCGCCGGTCGGCACCATGGTCAATCTGGGGGGCGGCAAGGTAGTGGAGGCCGGCTATGCCAACGAGTGCTCCCCTGCCCAGCTGGCTGCCGCCATCAATGCCAACACAGCTGCCATCCTCTACATCAAGTCCCACCACTGCGTGCAGAAGAGCATTCTGTCGGTGGCCGAGGCGGCCGAGGTGGCCAAAGCCCACCAGCTGCCGCTCATCGTCGATGCGGCTGCCGAAGAGGATCTGCGTCTCTATTACAACCAGGGGGCGGATCTGGTCATCTACAGCGGCGCCAAGGCCATCGAAGGCCCCACCAGCGGGTTGGTGCTCGGCAAACGCCAGTATGTGGAGTGGGTCAAGCAGCAGGCCAACGGCATAGGCCGGGCCATGAAGGTGGGCAAGGAGGGGATCCTCGGCCTGACCCACGCCATCGAGCGCTATCTGGAAAAAGAGAAAGAGAGCGGTGCCGCCATGGTCGCCAAGATGAGCCCCTTCATCGAGCGCCTCAACCAGCTGCCCGGCGTCAGCGCGAAAGTGGTGTGGGACAGCGCGGGGCGCGACATAGCCCGCACCGACATCGCCTTCGACCATGCCAGCATCGGCATGACGACTGTGCAGGTCGTCACCCGCCTGCAGCAGGGCACTCCTGCCATCTACTGCCGTGGCTACAAGGCCAACGAGGGGCATATCGAAATCGATGTGCGCAGCGTCACCGCCCCCCAGCTCGACCAGATCCATGCCGCCATTGCCAACCTAGTACAGGAGAATCGCTGATGTCCTTAACTCCCAACTACTACCGTGACCGTGTCTGCCTCAATGTGCTGGCAGGTTCCAAAGATAATGCCGTCGCGGTATACGACACTGCCGAAGGCCATGTGCTGGTCGGCGTGCTCTCCAAAAACTATCCGGATGTGCCCTCTGCGGTCGCCGATATGAAGGAGTACGCAGCCCTTATCGACAACGCCCTCTCCATCGGGCTGGGGGCGGGCGATCCACGCCAGTCCGCCATGGTGGCCGAGCTGGCTCGCCAGCTGCAGCCCCAGCACGTCAATCAGGTGTTCACCGGGGTCGGTGCCAGCCGGGCACTGCTCGGCCAGTCTGAGACCATTGTCAATGGCCTTGTCTCCCCCACCGGCACCCCCGGCATGGTGAAGATATCCACCGGGCCCCTCAGTGCCGGGCAGCCGGACGGGATTGTGCCTATCGACACCGCCATCGCCCTGCTCAAGGACATGGGCGGCAGCTCGGTCAAGTTCTTCCCCATGGGCGGCCTCACCTGCCGCGCCGAGTATCAGGCGGTGGCCGAGGCCTGTGCCCGCCACGGCTTCTGGCTGGAACCCACAGGTGGCATAGATCTGGAGAACTTCGAGGAGATAGTCCGCATCGCGCTGGACGCCGGTGTCGAGAAGGTGATCCCCCACGTCTACAGTTCCATCATCGACAGCGCGAGCGGTCAGACCCGTCCCGAGGACGTGCGTACCCTGCTCGCCACTGTGAAACGACTGTTGGCGTGACGAAAGATGGCACCGGTCCGATCACTGGCCGGTGCCTGGCTTGTTAATGACCCGCTTGTTAACATCGACCCTTTATTTCGCGACAGGAGTCCCGTCCCCTCTCATGACCAAGCTGCCCCACCCCAGACTCCATCAACTGCTGACCCAGCTCCATGCCGAACCGCTGCCGCAGGAGGAGCTGGCTCGCCGCCTCAATGTCTCCACCCGCACGGTGCGCACCGACGTGGCGACCCTCAATGAGCTGATCGCCACCCACGGCGCTCACCTGATCCACCAGCGCGGCAGCGGCTACCAGCTCAAGATTTACAATCAGGGACTGTTTGACGAGTTGCTGGCGGCCCAGGAGCAGGAGAGCAGCCTGCCCCGAACCAGCCGCGAGCGGGTGCTGCACCTGCAGATCCTGCTGCTGACGGCGGAACAGGGGATCAAGCTCGACGAGCTGGCGGATACCTGGTATCTGAGCCGGGCGGCGCTGCAAGGGGACATGGCGGAGGTGCGGGAGCGACTCGCCCACTTCGGCTTGCTCATCGACAGCAAGCCACGGCTGGGCATGCGCATCCAGGGGAGCGAGACGGCGATCCGGGCCTGCCTCACCCAGCTGCTCTATCAGGAGCTGATCCACAACAACCAGTTGCAGAGCCTGCTGCCCAACCTTTGCCCCAGCAAGACGCTGGAGGTAGTGGGCAATCACATCCATGCCCAGCTCGGCCATCACCAGCTGCGCCTGGCCGACGAGAGCCTGCAGCAGCTAGCCATCTACTGCGCCGTCGCCCTGCTGCGCCAGGCGGCCGGCCACGAGCTGCGCCAGTTTGCCAGCGACGACATCACCCAGACTCTGGCCGCCGTGGCCCGCGACATCTACGCCGAGCTGCCGACCCTGACACCACCGGGAGCGGAGGAGATCGCCTGCCTCGCCATCCAGATCCAGGCCCGCCTCACCGCCGACACGCCCAGGCTCAGCCCGGCCATGGCCGCCGAGAGCGAGCAGCTGGTCGAGCATCTGCTGGCCTACATCCACCAGCACTACCCCTATGATCTGCGCGGCGATCTGCAGTTGCGGGCGGATCTGCAGACCCACATCAGCGCCATGCTGCTGCGGGTCAAATACCAGATTGGCAGCCACAATCCGCTGGCGGATCACATAAAGCAGTACTATCCCCTCGCCTACGACATCACGCTGGCGGCCATCTCTGAGTGGATCAGGCAGACTCCCTACCGGCTGACCCATCACGAGATAGGTTATCTGGTGATTCATATCGGAGTCGGGCTGGAGCGCCACTATGACATCGGCTATACCCGTCGCCCCCAGGCGCTGCTGCTGTGTGACGCCGGCAACGCTACCTTCCGGGTGCTGGAGGCGCGCATCAAGCGGGAATACCCCCAGCTCCAGCTGACGACGCTGGAGTCGGTGCGAGATTACGAGGGATTGGCGCGGATAGAGCAGGACTTCGTCATCAGCACCGTCAAGGTGGCCGAGAAGAACGCGCCCGTGGTGCAAGTCGCCCCTTTCCCGACCCAGTATCAGCTGGAGCAGCTCGGCAAGCTGGTGCTGATCGACCGCACCCGCCCCTACCTGCTCGACAAATACTTCGATGCCGACCACTTCATGGTGGTGAGTGAGCCACTCAGCCAGAGCCAGTTGTTTGCCAGGATCTGCGATCAGCTGGAGGCCGAAGATCGGGTGGAGAGCGGATTCAGAAGCTCGTTGCACGAGCGGGAGCGCATCGTCTCCACCCTGCTGGGGGAAGGCATAGCCCTGCCCCACTCCCTCGGCCTGCTGGCGCGGCGCACCCTGGTCTATACAGTGCTGGCCCCCCAGGGGATCGACTGGGGCAATGGCGAGACAGCCACCCTCATCTTCGTGCTGGCCATCAGCAAGGCGGACTACGAAGAGGCGATGGGGCTCTACGACCTGTTTCTGGCGCTGATGAACGAAAAAGCCAGCAAGAATTTGCTGGCTTGTCGGGATTTTGCCAGCTTCAAGGGGCTGGCGCGCACCGGTTCCTGAACCAGGGCGGGGAGTGAGTCACTCCTCGTTGAAGCCGGAGGTAAACAGCGCCACCACGGCAGCCAGCGCCTCCACTTCTTCGGGGCCCTCCACCTGCACCTCCACCTGCTTGCCCTGGGCGGAGTCCAGCATCAGCAGGCCGATCACGCTGTCCGCATCGGCCTCTATGCCATCCTCGTTGCGCAGCAGCACGTGGGCGTCGAAGCCCTGCACCAGCTCGAACAGCATCATGGCCGGCCTGGCATGCATACCCAGTTTGTTTTTGACTTCCACCGAGGCTGAGACGGTCATCTGATCTCCCTATTGGTCCATCAATATTGCGGCGCACTCTTGTCGAGGGTGCGGTGGCGGATCTGGACGTTCTTGCCCAGCAGCCGGAATGCGCTGGCCAGCTGTTCGGCGATGAACACGGATCTGTGCTGACCACCGGTGCAACCTATCCCCACAGTCACATAACTGCGATTGTTGCGCTCAAGATGCGGCAGCCAGGTCGCCAGCATGTTCTCAATCTGCAGGATGAACTGCATCACGTCCGGCTGGCTGGAGAGGTAGCGGGCCACAGGCTCGTCCTTGCCGGTAAAGGGCTTGAGTTCGGGGATCCAGTGCGGATTGGGCAGGAAGCGGGCATCGAACACGAAGTCGGCGTCCTTGGGGATGCCGTACTTGAAGCCGAACGACTCGAACACCAGCACCAGCTCATTCTCTTTCTTGCCGAGCACCCGGGTCTTGATGAGCTCGCTCAGGTCGTGAATGCTGAGGTTGGTGGTGTCGATGCGTAGATCGGCGGTCGAGGAGAGCGGTGCCAACAGGTGGGTCTCCTCCCGGATCGCCTCATCCAGCGACAGCTGTTTGCGCGACAGGGGATGCAGCCGGCGGCTCTCGCCGTAACGCTTGAGCAGGGTGGAGTTTTCCGCATCGAAGAAGAAGCTGGAAAATTCGACCCGGCCCTCGTTGCGCACCTGGGCCAGCAGGGTCTCCAGCTTGTCCGGGCTCACCGGCAGGTTGCGCACGTCTATGCTGACCGCCAGTTTGTCATACTGGCTCTCGACCGAGACGATCAGCTGGGGTAACAAGTTGACCGGCAGGTTATCCACGCAGTAATAACCGAGATCCTCCAGCACACGCAGGGCAACTGTCTTGCCCGAGCCGGAGCGCCCACTTACCACTATTAATTGCATCTTGTTCCCTCACCGCTTGGAGTCATGACGGGGGCCTGCATATCAGGCCGAGGTCATGATCTGATAGAGATCTTCATCGCTGGTTGCCTGGCGCAACTGGCGGCAAACCGCCTTGTCACCCAGTTTGGATGCCATCAGGGAAAGGGTCTTGAGGTGCTGCTTGCACTCGCTTTCCGGCACCAGCAGGGCAAAGAGCAGGTCAACCGGTTGATTGTCGATGGCGTCGAAGGGGATAGGCTCTGCGAAGGTCATCAGGATGGCGGTCGGCGGAAACTCGTCACCGATCCGGCCGTGGGGAATGGCGATACCGGCACCGATACCGGTACTGCCCATCTTTTCTCGGGCCAGCAGGCACTCGAATAACGCCTGACGAGAGGTCCCCAGGCGCTCAGCGGCTAATTCACTGATGATCTCAAGGGCGCGTTTCTTGCTGGTACAAGGGACCGCACTTTTGGTGCAGTCCCGACTCAGTATGTGTTCAAGTTGCATAGTTATTTTTGATTTAACTTATCTTTGTGCTTGATGATCTGCCGATCCAGCTTGTCCAGCAGGGTATCAATCGCAGCATACATGTCAGCATGCTGTGAATTGGCGAACACCTCGCCACCGCTGACATGCAGCTTGGCTTCGGCGATCTGGTTCAGTTTTTCTACGCTCAACACCACATGAACATTGTTGATGTGGTCAAAGTGACGCTCGAGTTTGGCAAATTTGTTGTTCACATAATCACGCAGAGCTTCGGTGATCTCGACATGGTGTCCGGTCAGGTTAATTTGCATAACGTCTTCCTTTTGTTTTGCCTAAACCAGGCGTTTGCGCTGATTGGATGGCGGGATCAACAAGGATTCACGGTACTTTGCGATCGTGCGTCTCGCCACCATAATACCCTGTTCGGCCAGCAAATCCGCGATCTTGCTATCACTTAGCGGCTTGGCGGGATTCTCTGCCGTCACCAGCTTCTTGATCAGCGCGCGAATTGCGGTCGATGAGCACTCTCCTCCTCCTTCGGTATTCACATGACTGGAGAAAAAAAACTTCAGTTCGAAGATGCCGCGGGGCGTATGCATGTATTTCTGGGTCGTTACCCGGGAAATGGTCGACTCATGCATCTCTACCGCTTCGGCGATGTCGTTGAGCACCATGGGCTTCATGGCCTCTTCACCATACTCGAAAAAGCCCTGCTGCTGCTCGACAATACAGCTGGCCACCTTGAGCAGGGTGTCATTGCGACTCTCCAGGCTCTTGATGAACCACTTGGCCTCTTGCAGATGGGAACGGATGAACTGGGTGTCCTGGCTGGTGCGCGCCTGGCGTGCCATGGCGGCATAGGTCTCGTTGACCCGGATGCGCGGCGCGGAATCGGGATTGAGCTCGACCACCCATTTGGTGCCCTTCTTGACCACGGTCACATCCGGGATCACGTACTGGGAGTCGCTCTGTATGATGCCATTGCCCGGTCTGGGCTCCAGCTGCTGGATGAGATCCAGCACCTCCTTGAGGTCGCTCTCCTTGAGTCGGGTCTTGCGCGCCAGGGTGCGATAATCGCGATTGCCGAGCAAGTCCATGTGCTCGTTGATCACCTCTCTGGCCTCGGTGAGCCAGGGCAGTTCGGGGGCGTATTGACCGAGCTGGATCAACAGGCATTCCTGCACCGAGCGGGCGGCGATGCCGACCGGATCGAAATGCTGCACTCGCTTGAGCACGGCCTCGACCTCGTCGAGTTCTACCTCGACATCCTCGCTGCTCACCGCCGCCTGTATATCTTCGAGGGAGACGGTCAGATAACCGGAGTCGTCGATGGCATCTATGATGGCGAGGGCAATGGCGGCATCCAGATCGCTGAACGGCGTGAGTCGCATCTGCCACAGCAGATAGTCCTGCAGATTCTCGGTGGTTTCGCCCTGATAGACGCTGTCTTCCCCGTCGTGGATGGGGCCTGCGCTCTGGGCCGTGCCGGCCGAGTAGACATCCTCCCAGGTGGTATCCACCGGCAACTCGTCCGGCATCTGATCCTGGGCCATGGCATCGCTGGAGTCGAGCTGACTGGCATCGACCGGCTCTTCCGGGCTGGTCTCCTGCACCTCATTCTCCTCTTGCTCCAGCAAGGGGTTGTTATCGAGCGCTTGCTGAATTTCCTGCTGGAGTTCCAGGGTGGAGAGCTGGAGCAGACGAATCGCTTGTTGTAATTGCGGCGTCATGGTCAGGGACTGACCGAGACGCAACTGTAATGTCGGCTTCATCTACGTCGGGATATCCTTATGTTCAGCGAGGCAGTCGTCACAGGAAATGAAGAGATGCCCCCTTACTATAGACTGAATTGATCGCCCAAATAGACGCGCTTGACCTGTTCATCGGCCAGTATCTCGGCCGGTGCACCTTCGGCAATCATCTTGCCGTGGCTGACGATATAAGCCTTCTCGCATACGTCCAGAGTCTCTCTGACGTTGTGGTCGGTGATCAAGACGCCCAGGCCTCTATCTTTCAGATGCTGGATGATCTTCTTGATGTCTATCACAGAAATGGGGTCGACCCCGGCAAACGGCTCATCCAGCAGGATAAAACGCGGCTCGGCCGCCAGCGCGCGGGCGATCTCGACCCGGCGTCGTTCCCCCCCGGACAGGCTCTGACCCAGGTTGTCGCGAATGTGGGTGATATTGAACTCTTCCAGCAACTGTTCAACCTTGTCTTCCCGCTCTTCGCGGCTCAGCCCCTTGCGGGTCTGCATGACCCCCATCAGGTTGTCGAACACCGACAGGCGGCGGAAGATGGAGGCCTCCTGCGGCAGATAGCCGATGCCGTTGCGGGCTCGGATATGCATGGGCTGAAGGCTGATGTCCTGATCGTCTATGGTGATGAGACCGGCATCGCTCTGCACCAGTCCCACTATCATGTAGAAGGAGGTGGTCTTGCCGGCGCCATTCGGGCCTAGCAATCCGACAATCTGGCCGGTACCCACTTCCAGGCTCACATCGCTGACCACCATGCGGCGCTTGTAACTTTTTTGCAGGCCGACTGCTTTCAACACTGCCATGGCTTATTTTCCCTGCTTCTTCTGATCGGCGGGCTTGTCGAAGTTCTCTACCTGATCCGGCAGGAACACCGTCTTGACGCGCTGGGTCGGGCCCTTGCTCTCGGCGATCATCTTCTGTTTGACGATGTCGTAACGGATCAGATCGCCGTTGACCTGGCTGTCTTCCTGTTTGAGCTGGCCATTGCCGGTGATGGTCACCAGCCGGTTCTTCAGCTCGTAGCGGATGCTGTTACCGTGGGCGTTGACCGGCTTGCCGTTGTCCAGGATCTGAAAGAAAGTGGCGGGATTGCCATAGGCCGTCATGACCTCGGCCCCTTTCTCGCCGGAGCGGATCACCACTACCTTGTCGGCCTTAATCTTGATGGTGCCCTGAGTGATGATGACATCGTCACTGAAGGTGATGCGGTTGTCCTGCATCTCGGCCACCTGTTTGACCGCATCCACGTAGACCTTCTCGGCAAAGTCGGACTCTTTGGCGCTCACGGTGCCGCACAGCAGCAGGGCCGCGAGGGCCAGATTAACGTTTTTCATTGAAATAGATGGCATGGCCCTGGTCCAGTAATTCAAAATATTTGCGTTCCAGATGACCCTTCAGGCCAACGCCCTCGGTCTGGAAATCCTTACCCACTATGCTGACTTGCTGATTGCTTCTCACGTTCTGGGTCACCAGATCCAGCTCCATATAGGGGGTATCCAGCGTGGAGATGAAGGAGGCGGGCAGCAGGCCGTCCAGATGTACCTTGTCCCGCAGGATCACGTTGTCATCCGTGTTGAGCACGCCGGTATCGGCCGTGACTTTCCACTCGGCCTCGCCCTGCTTGTCGAACATGTAGACCACCGGCTTGTTGAAGGTGGCCTGTTCAAGGAGCTGGTAATACTCCGCATACTCGGACTCCAGCCGCTCAGTGCGCCGCCCATCGGCGTCAAAGCGGGTAGTGACCAGATTCTTGGCGGTGAAGTCCGGCTGATAGTTCTCGACCTTGGCGGTCGGCTCCGGCACCAGCTCTATGTCGCCGAGCTGCCAGGCGGCCAGCGCCACCAGAAACAGCAGGGCGAACAGCAGCGTCTGTCTGCTCATACCGAGGCCTCTGGCTGATAGTCACCCAGCCCTTGTGCCTGCAGTATCAGGTCGCACACCTCGCGCACAGCACCCAGCCCACCGGCCAGTCGGGTCACCATGTCGGCCCGGGCCAGCACCAGTGGGTGGGCATCGGCCACTGCGATGCCGAGGCCACAGGCCTGCATCACCGGCAGATCTATGGTGTCATCACCCATGTAGGCGGCCTGCTCCGGCGTCAGCCCCAGCTTGGCCAGCAGTGTCTCGAAGTGGGGCAGCTTCTGATCCGCCCCCTGCACCAGATGCTGCACACCCAGGCTCTTCATCCGATCGCTGACGATGCGGGAGTTGCGCCCCGTGATGATGGCGATCTCGATCCCGGCGTTGAGCAGGGCGCGCATGCCGGCGCCGTCGCGGGTACAGAAGGTCTTCAGCTCTTCGCCATCATTGCCCATATAGATGAGGCCGTTGGAGAGAACGCCATCCACATCGCACACCAGCAGGCGGATCTGCGCCGCCCTGTCATACTGGCTGCGCGTCACCGGACCGTAGAGGGTCGGTACGTTTTGCATCAAATTACTCCGGCTTTCAGCAGGTCGTGCATGTTGAAGGCACCGAGTGGGCGCTTGTCCTCATCCACCACCAGTAATCCGTTGATCTTTCTGGTTTCCATCAATTTGACGGCTTCTGCCGCCATCATCTCGGGTCCTACGGTAACACAGTTGGCCGTCATCACCTTGGCGATCGGGGTGTGATGGATATCCACCTGCAGATCCAGAATGCGGCGCAAGTCACCATCGGTAAAGAGCCCGGCCAGCCGGCCATCGGCGTCGACGACCGCCGTCATCCCCAGCCCCTTGCGACTCACTTCCAGCAGCGCCTGGCTGATGGTGGCATCTATCCCCACCCGGGGCAACAGCTCGCCGCTGTGCATCAGGTCACCGACCCGCAGCAGCAACCGCTTGCCCAGCGACCCGCCCGGGTGAGAGAGGGCGAAGTCATCGGCGGTGAAACCGCGGGCTTCCAGCAGGGCAACCGCCAGGGCGTCCCCCATCACCAGAGTGGCCGTGGTGCTGGAGGTGGGCGCCAGCCCGAGCGGGCACGCCTCCTTCTCGACCCGCACGCACAGGTGCACGTTCGCTTCCTTGGCCATGGTGGAGGCGGGATTGCCCGTCATGCAGATCAACTGGATGCCACGGCGCTTGAGCACCGGCAGCAGGGCCAGGATCTCGTCACTCTCGCCCGAGTTGGAGATGGCGATGATGAGATCTCCGCTGGAGATCATCCCCAGATCCCCGTGACTGGCTTCGCCAGGGTGCAGGAAGAAGGCGGGGGTGCCGGTGCTGGCCAGGGTGGCAGCAATCTTGCTCCCGACATGACCTGACTTGCCCATGCCGGTGACCACTATCTTGCCACTGCAGCGCAGCACCAGGTTGCATGCCTGATCGAAGGCATCATTCAGGTACTGATAGAGTCCATCAATCGCTTGTTTTTCAATGTCCAGCACGGTACGGGCGCTGCGACGAAAATCGAACAGTTCAGACACTTTTTCAGGCTTTACAGACATAAAGGCACAGCTCCGGGCCGAAATTTGCTGCGGGATTATAAAAAAGTCTGTCGAGATAAGCGAATCGGATACTTCTCGGTCCTAAAAGAGAGACAATTGGTTACACAAAACTGTCGCGCTTTTGGGCAGGCAGGCTGTTCAATAGTTGTTCCTTGCTGTTGCTTAGACCTAGACTAGCCCATAAAATTCGCTCTTCATTTACACCGGATGGACAATTGTTTGAACAATGACCTGATCACCATCTCCGACCTGACCTTCAGTCACGGAGATCGGCTGTTATACGACGGGATCAACCTGACCATTCCCCGTGGCAAGGTCACTGCGGTCATGGGCCCCAGCGGCATAGGCAAGACCACCTTGCTGCGGCTGATCGGTGGCCAGCTCAAGCCTGAGTCCGGTCATATCCTGTTTGACGGGGAAGATATCCCCACCCTCTCCCGCTCCCGCCTGTACGAGGTGCGCAAGCGGATGAGCATGCTGTTCCAGAGCGGCGCTCTGTTTACCGGCATGACGGTCTACGACAACGTGGCCTTCCCGCTGCGGGAGCACTCAGGCCTGCCGGAGGAGCTGATCCACACCATCGTCATGATGAAGTTGCAGGCGGTCGGTCTGCGTGGCGCAGCGAAACTGATGCCGTCCGAACTCTCCGGCGGCATGGCCCGCCGCGCGGCGCTGGCCAGATCCATAGCGCTGGATCCGGACCTCATCATGTATGACGAGCCGTTCGTCGGCCAGGACCCCATCACAATGGCGGTGCTGGTCAAGCTGATCAAGGAGCTGAACGGTGCCCTCGGCATCACCTCCGTCATCGTCACCCACGACGTGAAAGAGGTGCTGAGCATAGCCGACTACGCCTATATCATCGCCAACCGCAAGGTAGTGGCACACGGCACGCCGGATCAGCTGCGCGAGGAGCACAATCCCGAAGTCGAGCAGTTCCTGAAAGGATTGCCCGACGGTCCTGTTCCGTTCCATTTTCCGGCAGGCGACCTGCTACAGGATCTGTGATGTTGATAAGCCAAGTAAGTAAGCTGGGCCGGGTCGGGGTGCGCTTCATCAGCTCCATCGGCCGAGCCACCATAATGCTGTTTCATGCGCTGGCGGGCAAACCCGAGCCGCGCAAGCACTTCCCCCTGCTGCTTCAGCAGCTGTATGTGGTGGGCGTACAGTCCGTTGCCATCATACTGGTGTCCGGCCTCTTCATCGGCATGGTGCTCTCGTTGCAGGGTTACAACGTATTGAAGGACTTCGGCGCCGAGCAGAGCCTGGGCCCGCTGGTCTCCCTCTCCCTGCTACGGGAACTGGGCCCGGTCGTGACGGCGCTGCTGTTTGCCGGCCGCGCCGGTTCGGCCCTCACCGCCGAGATCGGGCTGATGAAGGCCACAGAACAGCTCTCCAGCCTGGAGATGATGGCGGTAGACCCGCTGCGCCGGGTAGTGGCTCCCCGCTTCTGGGCCGGGGTCATCAGCATGCCGCTGCTGGCCTTCATGTTCAGCCTGATCGGCATCTTCGGGGGCAAGCTGGTCGGTGTGGACTGGCTGGGGGTGGACGAAGGGGGCTTCTGGTCTGCCATGCAGGCCTCAGTCGACTGGCAGGATGACATCATGCAAGGGGCGATCAAGAGTGTGATCTTCGCACTGGTTGTCACCTGGATTGCGCTCTTTAACGGTTATGATGCCAAGCCGACCTCGGCCGGGATCAGTCAGGCCACGACCCGTACCGTGGTCCACTCCTCCCTGGCCGTGCTCGGCCTGGATTTTATACTCACCGCAGTCATGTTTGGATAAGGTAAAGATGAAGTTCAGCAAAGTAGAATTCCTGGTTGGCGCCTTCATGCTGGCCGGCATCGGTGCCATTCTGGCGTTGGCACTGCAAGTGGCAGGTTTGAGTTTCAAACCGGAAGGAGAAACCTATACCCTGCGCGCCCATTTCGATAATATCGGCGGCCTGAAAGTACGTTCACCGGTCAAGGTCGGTGGCGTCGTCGTCGGTCGGGTCAGCGACATCACCCTGGATGCCAAGAGCCAGGTGCCAGTCGTATCCCTTCAAATGCAGAAGAGTGCCGGCGAGTTTTCCGAAACCAGCACCCTCTCCATCCTGACCTCGGGGCTACTCGGTGAGCAGTACATAGGCCTGATGCCAGGTTTCACCGATGAGGAGATGGGCACCAGCATGCTCAAGGATGGCGACATGATTGAAGACACCAAATCCGCCATTGTGCTGGAAGACCTGATTGGCAAGTTTCTCTACAGCCAGTCTTCCGACACCAAGTCAGACAGCAAGTAAGGAGTAACCATGTTCAAGAAGATCGCCCTGCTGCTGGGCCTGATGACCAGCATGCTGTTTTCCCTGGTCGCTCACGCCACCGATGCCACCGATCCCTATGCCCTGGTGGACGAAGCGGCCAAACAGACCTTTGCCCGCCTGAAGGCGGACAAGGCCCAGGTGAAGAGCAACCCGGATCACCTGAGGGTCATCATCCGCGAAGAGTTGCTGCCCTACGTGGACAACCGCTTCGCCGCCTACAAGGTGCTCGGCAACCAGATCAAGCAGACCACCCCGGCCCAGCGTGACGCCTTCGTCGAGGTATTCACCGAATACATGGTGAGCTCCTACGCCGATGCGCTGGCGCACTTCGACAAGCAGACCGTCAAGGTCGAGCCGGGCAAGGCGCCGGGTGACAGCAACATCACAGCCGTCAACGTCAGCGTGAAAGAGACCGGCAAACCGGACATCTTCCTCGAGTTCAAGCTGCGCAAGAACAACAAGACCGGCGAATGGAAAGCCTTCGACATGGTCGCCGAAGGGATCAGCCTGCTCTCTGCCAAGCAGAACGAGCTCGGTGGCCTCATCCGCCAGAACGGCATAGATGCGGTGATCGCCCAGCTTCGCGCCCACAATGCCAAGCCGCTGGTCATCAAGTCATGAGACTGAGCGGCGAGCTGCAGGCACCCCAGGTCGTTGAGCTGTGGCAACGCCGCGCCGACTGGTGGCAGGAAGATCGGCTCGAACTGGGCGAGGTCACCACCCTAGACTCCGCCGGACTGGCCCTGCTGGTCAAATGGGCCAAAGCCGCACTGGCACGAGGCGCCACACCGCAACTGGTGGGCGCCTCCACTGATTTTTATACCCTGGCCAACCTGTACGGGGTGGCCGGGCTGTTTCAGTCAACCCCGCTCACAACTGAGGACGCATAATGCAAGTCTCTGAAATTGAAGCGATACTCCTCGAGGCTCTGCCATTATCCGAAGTCCATGTCAAAGGGGATGGTAGTCACTATCAAGTGATCGCCGTCGGTGACATGTTTGACGGTATGAGCCGGGTCAAGAAGCAGCAGGCCATCTATGCCCCGCTGATGGACAAGATCGCCAGCAACGCCATTCACGCACTCTCCATCAAGGCCTTTACCGATGCAGAGTGGAAGCGCGAACGTAAATTCCTACTGCCCTCCTGATTTGGTATCTAAGTAAATGGACAAATTTAAAATTGATGGTCGTTGTACTCTCAACGGCGAAGTGACCATCTCTGGCGCCAAAAACGCCGCCCTGCCTATCCTGTTCGCCACCCTGCTGTGTGATGAAGAGATCCACCTCTCCAACGTACCGCGCCTAAAAGACGTGGGTACCACCATCAAGCTGCTGGAAATGCTGGGCGCCACCACCAAGGTCAACGGCAACGTGACAGTGCTGACCGGTGCGGTGAACAACCACGTCGCCCCCTACGAGCTGGTGAAGACAATGCGCGCCTCCATCCTGGCGCTGGGCCCGCTGGCCGCCCGTTTCGGTGCTGCCGACGTCTCCCTGCCCGGCGGCTGCGCCATCGGTGCCCGTCCGGTCAACCTGCACGTCCACGGCCTGGAGCTGATGGGTGCCAAGATCACCATCGAGGATGGCTACATCAAGGCCCGCGTCGACGGCCGTCTGAAAGGTGCCCACATACTGATGGACATGGTTTCCGTCACAGGCACCGAGAACCTGATGATGGCCGCCACCCTGGCCGACGGTCGCACCGTGATCGAAAACGCCGCGCGTGAGCCGGAAGTGGTCGATCTGGCCCACTTCCTCAATGCGCTGGGTGCCAAGATCCAGGGCGCGGGTACCGATACCCTGACCATAGACGGTGTCGAGCGTCTGCACGGTGGCAGCTACAGCGTGCAACCTGACCGCATCGAAACCGGTACCTTCCTGGTGGGTGCCGCGGTTACCGGCGGCAAGATCACCTGCCGCAAGACGGATCCCTCCCTGCTGGAAGCCGTGCTGGTCAAGCTGGAAGAGGCGGGTGCACTGATCGAGAAGGGCGCTGACTGGATCAGCCTCGACATGACGGGTCGTACCCTCAAGCCGGTCACCATCAAGACGGCTCCTTACCCGGCCTTCCCGACCGACATGCAGGCACAGTTCACCGTGCTGAACGCCGTCGCCAAGGGCACCGGCATGGTCACAGAGACCATCTTCGAGAATCGCTTCATGCACGTACCTGAACTGGTACGGATGGGCGCAGACATCGAACTGCAGGGCAACGTGGCCATCTGCCGTGACACCGAGCAACTCAAGGGTGCCCAGGTGATGGCGACCGATCTGCGCGCCTCCGCCAGTCTGGTGCTGGCCGGCTTCGTGGCCGAAGGCTCCACCATAGTCGATCGCATCTATCACATCGACCGTGGCTACGAAGACATAGAGCACAAGCTGCAGGCCCTGGGTGGCCGCATCGAGCGCATCAAGGGCTGATTTTCCCTGATCGCAGGCTGATAAAAAGGCCCCCTCGCGTTGGCGAGGGGGCCTTTTTCATGGCATCGATTTCGTGGGAACGGGGATCAGTGACCCGCCAGCTTCATATTTTCGACCAGCACAGAGCCAGTCTTGAGGCTGGAGCGCTCATCTTCGTCGCTGCCCACCGCCACTATATGGCTGAACATCTCGGTCAGATTGCCGGCTATGGTGATCTCTTCGACCGGGTAGGCTATTTCGCCATTCTCGACCCAGAAGCCGGCGGCGCCACGGGAGTAATCACCATTGACGATGTTGACCCCCTGCCCCATCAGCTCGGTCACCAGCAGGCCTGTGCCCAACTCCTTGAGCATCTCCTGGAAATTCTGACCCGTGCTGGAAACCTGCCAGTTGTGGATGCCACCGGCATGACCCGTAGTGGTCAACCCCAGCTTGCGGGCCGAGTAGGAGGTGAGCAGCCAGCTCATCAGCTCGCCGTTGCGCACTATGTCCATGTCGCGGGTACGCACCCCTTCCCCATCGAACGGCGTGCTTGCCAGCCCGCCCAGCAGATGGGGGAACTCCTGAATGGTGAGCCACTCGGGCAGGATCTGCTTGCCCAGCTTGTCCAGCAGGAAGCTCGACTTGCGATAGAGATTGCCACCGCTGATGGCCATCACCAGATGGCCCCACAGGCCGGCAGCCGTGTCGGGGTGAAACAGCACGGGAGCGTGGCGGGTGGAGATCTTGCGGGCGCCGAGGCGAGAGACTGTGCGTTCTACCGCCTCGTCGGCGATGCGCTGCGGGCTCCAGAGCCCGGCCAGGTCACGGCTGGAGGAGTAGCCGTAATCCCGCTGCATGTCGCCATCTTGCTCACCGATCAGCACGCAGCTCAGGGAGTTGCGTGACGCCGCATAGCCTTTGACGAAGCCGTGGCTGTTGCCATAGACCTTGATGCCGAGGTGGCTGGAGAAACCGGCCCCGTCGGAATGCTTGATGCGGGCGTCTCGACCCAGCGCCAGTCGCTCACACTCGATGGCCAGCTCGATGCCGCGCTGGGGATCCAGTTCGATTTGGTGGCACAGTTGCAGATCGGGGGCGTCCCAGGCCAGCAGGTCCGCATCAGCCAGGCCGGCACAGTCATCGGGCGAGGTGTGGCGGGCTATCTCCATGGCCGCTTCGACGGCGGCGCGGATGGCTGGCTTGCCCAGATCGGTAGTCGAGGAGGATCCCTTGCAGCCATCGCGATAAACGGCGATGCCAAGAGCACCATCCTTGTTGAATTCGATACTTTCCAGTTCACAACCGCGGGTGTTCACCGACAACCCGGTCTGCTTGCTGATGGAGACTTCGGCCAGCGAGGCACCCAGTCCCTTGGCTATCTCCAGTGCCTCGGCAACGACGGCCTCGAGATGGGCTTGATCCTGGCGAATTTGGTCTTGCTGATCCATAACTCACATCTGTATGAAGGAAGGAAAGGGGGCTAAGCATATCAGACCCCTGCGCCCAGCGGGAGAAGCTGGTAACATATCCACCAACGTGAATGACAGGAATCAAGAGACCGATGAGTCAATATCAAGACGACAACGAGTTGGAAGACTGGGGCCCCAGCAAGACCCAGCTCAAGCGCGATGCGGAAGTGCTGCAGAAGCTGGGCGCGGAGATAGTCTCCCTGAGCCACAGCGAGCTGGAAAAAATCCCGTTGGATGAAGAGCTTGCAGATGCTGTCGAGCTGGGCCGCAAACTCAAGCCCAAGAAGGATGAGTCCTTCCGTCGCCATTTGCAGTTCATCGGCCGTCTGATGCGCAGCCGTGATATCGAACCGATTGAAGAAGCGCTCTCCATCATCAAGAACCGCCACTCCACCGTGAATGCCCGCCTGCATCGTCTGGAGCAGTGGCGCGAGCGCCTGATCACCGAAGGTGACAGCGCCTTGAACGAGCTGATGTCCCAGTTTCATGAGCTGGACCGCCAGAAGCTGCGTCAGCTGATCCGCTCCGCCAACAAGGAACGGGAACTGAACAAGCCGCCGGTCGCCTATCGTGAAATGTACCAGTACCTGCGCGGTGAAATCGAAAACCTGCTGTAAGTGATGACTCACGCCGCATGGCGAGCAGCAATCGACACAGCGTAAAACGGGGCCATATTGGCCCCGTTTCTTATGCTGCTCTGCGCGCTAGTTGCCAGCGAGGCACTGGGTATGGGTACCGGGCTGCAGATAAGGCATCAGCAGTGGCGCCATTCCCTTGAGCACCTGCACCGGCAAGGCCGAGGTGAAGCGGAACTTGTCAGACTGGCTGCCCGGCACATAGGCGGTCAGGGTACCGAAGTGATCCTCCCCCAGATAGAAGACGAAGGTCGCGGTCCGGTTGCGAGCCAGCGAGCTGGTCACGTTGCCGTAGCGACCAACCGTTTCGATCCGGTTGTCACCCGTCCCCGTCTTGCCCCCCATCGGCAAGACAGTGCCATCCGGCAGGGCAAAGGCGCCGGCTATGCGTCTGGCCGTGCCCCCTTCCACCACCTTCGACAGCGCATTGCGCAACGCGGTCGCCACCTCGGCCGGCAGCACCCGGGTGCCTTCGGTATGGAGCGGTTCAAACGCTGTCTCGAACGGCGTGCCCTTGGCGAACGAGAGGTGTTCGATACGCAGGGTCGGCGCACGAATGCCACCGTTCTGGATGATCCCCATCAGTTCGGCCAGTGCTGCGGGTCTGTCCCCAGAACTGCCCAGAGCCGTCGCCAGCGAGGGGACCAGGTGATCGAACGGGTAGCCCAGTCTGGCCCAGCGTTGGTGAATGTCGAGGAAGGCCTCGACCTCCAGCATGGTGCGGATACGGCTGTCCCTGGCACTGCGGTGACGGGTCTTGAACAACCAGCTATACACCTCTTGGCGCTCATCACGACTGGCTTCGACCGCATCGGCAAAGGTCGCCTTGTCAAACTCCTTGAGGTAGGATAGCAGCCACAGCTCCAGCGGGTGCACCCGGGCGATATAGCCTTGATCCGGCAGCGAATACTTGCCGGGACCATAGCTGGTATAGAGCTGCTCTATCCGCCGGTCGCTCAGCTTGTCACGCGGCAGTCGCTTGGCCAGGAAGGCGGCAAAGGTCTCCTGCGAGGCATCCGGCATCAGATAGCGATGCACGGCGGCGAGCCGTACGGCGCTGGGCTTGAGACCATCCAGGAAGGTGTCGAGCTGCTCATCTGCGGTCTTGCCGCGATACTTGCGCCAGAAGCGCAGCAGATAGGTCTGGCCCTCTTTATCGGCGAACTTGGCCAGATACTCGGTACGGCGCGGATCCTTGTCATCCTTGAGCAGCTGGGCACGGTTGCCCTCCCGATACAGGCTGTAGCGCACTATATCACGCATCAACCGCACGAACGGCAGGTTGATGGACTCGCGCAGCGCGTCGCGGATCGCCGGAATGCGACCGTTATCCTCACGACGGAAGTTGTTGAAAGTATGCATGCCACCACCGGTGAAGAAACCTTCGCTCGGGCTGGCGGAATACTTGCGATCCAGCGCAGCCTCCAGCATAGGCGGCAGGCTCTTGTCCTTGGCCGTCATCAGATAGGAGACGGCCCAGCGGCTGATGTTGTCTTGATTTGATACCTCGATCTTGCGCAGGCTCTCCGCAGACATGTCCGCATAGCTGTCGTGCAGCTCAGACACTATCTCCAGATAGGTGGTCAGTACCCGCAACTTGGCGGTGGAGCCCAGCTCCAGCTTGCTGCCCTCGTTGATATCGAACGGCTGATCCGTGTTGTCAGTCTGCACCCGCACCTTGAAGCCTTCCGGCGACTTCTCGAACAGGGTAAAGCTGTATTTCACGTCCCCCGTCTTCTCCGGCGAGAGCAGGCGTTCACCAAACAGGCCGACCTGGGCGGCGATGGCGGGATCCGCCAGTTGCTGCAGGTAGCGGGAAATCTCGTTTTGCAGCGGCATGTTGAGGCTGGTGTCAGCGGTCAGATCCATCCGGTCCAGATCATACAACTGCACCCCGAGCTGACGGCTCAGGCGGGTACGCGCGACCTGCAAACCCTTGTTGTTGTTGACCTTGGTCATCGCAGGGGACTGCAGGAAGTCGCGGAAACCTATTTTGGCCTTGAGAGCAGCCTCCATCAATGGCGGCGTGATCATTCCCTCCTGCACGAACAGGCGCAAATAGCTGTCGGTCAGGGTCGCCAGTGCATCGCGCCCCTGTGCCAGATAGTAGGAGGGGCGACGGTGGGCAATCATCAGCGAGACCACCTGACGCAAGGCTAGCCCTTGCTCTGCAAGCGGTGCATCCTGATTGCGGGCCGGATCCAGCAGACGATTGACCTCGTCCACATTGGCACCAAACCAGACCCAGAGGCCATCACCCAAGCCATGCACCTCGCCATAACCCGGGGCCGCGGAGAGCGGAACAGAGTTGAGATAGGCCCATGCTACCAGCTTGCGGGCCTCCAGCGTCTTGGGGCCCAAGCGATAGGCGCGCACGCTGGCCGAGGCCATCTGGCGGATCTTCTCGGTGGGAGAGAGCGTCAGACCGTCCGGTGAGTGACGATACTTCTCGACCTGAGTGGCCAGTGTGCTGCCGCCGGCGGACTGATCCTGCATATCCAGCGCCTTGCCGACCTGGGACATGGCCGCCTTGGCAAAACGGGGCCAATCCACCGCCGGGTTCGCCAGCGGTTGCTCGTTGCTCAGCAGATCACGGTTCTCGATGAACAGCAGCGACTGTATGACCAGCGGCGGGATGGAGGCAAAATCCGGGTAATAGTGGGTCGGATACTTGAACTGATAGAAGGGCTCGGCCCGGCAGTCATGCAGTGTCAGCCCGGCCTGTACCTTCTCGGTATAGGGAACGAAGAAGCCACGACTGGCATAGTCATAAAGTGCATCGGAAAAATGCACCTGCTCGCTGACCTGATAACCCCGTTGCAGCAAGCGCTCCTGCATCATGGGCAGGAGCACGTAACCGAGCCGCTTGTCGAAGGGGCCATCATCAGGGAAGGCTATCTGTTTGCTGGGGCCCGGCTCGACCTGATAGGTCAGCTTGGCAGCATAGCGGGAGATCTCCTGCGACTGCAGCCTGGATGTCTGCATCTCATAGCCAACCAGGGCGATCACGGCAGCCAGGCACAGCAAAAAGAGAAAACAGAACAACCAGCGCCACCAGGGACGACGTTTGCGCGTGTATTTGCCGTCCGCGCGTGGGACGGATGAATCCTGAGATGCCACTTTGTTCAAATCCGTCTGTTCTGATGCGCCCATATCAGCCCCACCATGGTTGCGCAATTTATTGTGTTTCACTCAAGCTTAGTCTTTTCAAGTCAATGGCTTGAAAACTATTGACCGCTTTGTAGTGATGGTAACAGGGCGATTATAAAAAGGGGAGCCGATTGTTGCAGCGCGCGAAGAGATCCGAGCTGATGGCGGAAAACAAAACACCGGCCAAAAGCCGGTGTTTTCAGGTAGCAGCTAGGCTGGACTACTTGCTGGAGCTCATGGCCTTGAGCTTGGAGCTCAGATCTTTACGCTCTTTGGACAGCTCGGCATTCTTGATGATGTGATCGTCGACGCGCTCTTCATAGTCGGTACGCATGTTGGCGATGATGGCCTGAACCTCATCTATGCTCATACCCGGCTTGATGTAGTCGCTCAGGTTGTCGAGCAGCAGTACCCGCTTCTGGTTATCACGGATCTTCTTCTCGTTGTCGGCGATCTCGCGCTTGAGTTTGTTCTGGCGACGGGACATACGCACATATTCCAGTACATCGCTGAAGGTGGACTTGTTTACTTGTTCCATATCGATACCACTGACTTAAGGTTGATAAAAGCAGGCCAAGTTACGCCCGTACCAGAGAGAAAAAAGGAGAGGGTACAGGCAAACTCAAGATGCCCTTTACTCTACCGAGTTATGAAGCAGATACAACCCTAATTGCAGGCTTGGCGCCGGGTTTCGGCGGCAGAGAGTCGAGTGGAGAACCAAATGGACAGGCCACCATGAGGTAGCAATTATCACATCAGCAAATAAGGGAGCGAAGGGCCTTTCTGGTTGAGCTGAGGCGATATGAAACAGCTGGTTATGGGGTAATAAGAGACAAAATATGACCATAATTGCACAAAATGGCTGCTGACATGCCAATTCCAAGCAATAAAAAAGCCCGCTCAGATGAGCGGGCTTTCAATGTTGGGTGCCTGGCAGTGTCCTACTCTCGCATGGCGAATGCCACACTACCATCGGCGCTACCGCGTTTCACTTCTGAGTTCGGCATGGGATCAGGTGGTTCCACGGCGCTATGGCCGCCAGGCAAATAACTTCAATCTTGGAAAGCTGACGTGAGTAACGACTGATTGGCTATTGCCTGGTCGCTATCACTGAATTAGGTAAGTAGTCTCGCACTTGCTACAAGTCTCAGAACACTTCTTGGGTGTTGTATGGTTAAGCCTCACGGGTAATTAGTATGGGTTAGCTCAACACGTCGCCGCGCTTACACACCCCACCTATCAACGTTGTGGTCTCCAACGGCCCTTTAGGACCCTCAAGGGGTCAGGGATGACTCATCTCAGGGCTCGCTTCCCGCTTAGATGCTTTCAGCGGTTATCGATTCCGAACTTAGCTACCGGGCAGTGCCACTGGCGTGACAACCCGAACACCAGAGGTTCGTTCACTCCGGTCCTCTCGTACTAGGAGCAACTCCCTTCAATCATCCAACGCCCACGGCAGATAGGGACCGAACTGTCTCACGACGTTCTGAACCCAGCTCGCGTACCACTTTAAATGGCGAACAGCCATACCCTTGGGACCGACTTCAGCCCCAGGATGTGATGAGCCGACATCGAGGTGCCAAACACCGCCGTCGATATGAACTCTTGGGCGGTATCAGCCTGTTATCCCCGGAGTACCTTTTATCCGTTGAGCGATGGCCCTTCCATTCAGAACCACCGGATCACTATGACCTACTTTCGTACCTGCTCGACCTGTCCGTCTCGCAGTTAAGCTGGCTTATGCCATTGCACTAACCTCCTGATGTCCGACCAGGATTAGCCAAC
>NZ_CP023818.1:1387500-1502500 GCF_002587065.1 Aeromonas sp. CA23 | reverse complement strand
CTGGCTGGCACAGCTCAATGGCTGGATCCTGTTGTCAGGAGTCGGCAACCCCATCTGGTGGCATGCGCACGAGATGCTGTTTGGTTTCGGTGCGGCCATAGTAGCGGGCTTTCTGCTGACCGCCGTACAAAACTGGACGGCCCATCCCGGTGTCCGGGGCTGGCCGCTGGCACTGGTCGTGGGCCTGTGGGCCGTACCTAGGTGCTTGTTGCCCTGGCTGGGAGAAGGGAACCCGGTTCTGATGATGATGGATCTGATGTGGTTACCACTCTGCGCCTGGTTCCTGGCCAAGCCCATCATAATAACCCGCCAATGGCGCAACCTCTTCTTTGTCCCCCTGCTCGTGGTACTGACTCTGCTCAATGGCGCCAGCTGGTTGTGGCATGAGGAGTGGATCGTCATAGAGCATCTGCTGATCACGACAGTGCTGCTGTTCACGACTCTGATTGCCGTGATGGGAGGACGGGTCATCCCCTTCTTTACCGCCCGAGGCACCGGCCTGGAGAAAGCCGCCCCCCTGCCCTGGCTGGAGCGCACAGCACTCGCATCGCTGTGGCTTATCTTGCTGTGCTGGCTGTTGCTCCCCACCCAATGGACCACCAGCACTTATATGGTGCCTCTATATATAGTGGCGGCAGGTTTGCATCTGTGGCGACAACTGCGCTGGCGCCTGCCGACCACCCTTGCTCATCCCCTGCTGTGGTCACTGCATCTCGCCTATCTGTTTATTCCGCTCGGTCTGCTCGCTCTCGGAGCGCAGGCCGCCGGCCTGCCCATCACCTTGTCGACGGCCAGCCACCTGCTCAGCGCTGGCTGCATGGGCACCATGATCCTGGGGATGATAGCGCGCGTCTCCCTCGGCCATAGCGGCCGAGCCTTGCAGGTAGGGCGCCGGATAAGCTGTGCGTTCGCACTGGTCATAGCTGCAGCCGTGATCCGGGTTGTGATCCCGCTACTCTGGCCTGCCTATACCCTGCCCGGCTGGAACCTGAGTGGCCTGGCCTGGGTCGGCGCCTATGGGCTGTTCGTCTGGGTTTATGCCCCCATACTGACCAGTCCCAGGGCGGATGGCCGTCCGGGCTGATCATCCAGGCTTATTCTCGGGGCCTGGCCGCAGGATAGTGGATCAGGTTGTGAAAGATCGCAGGGGCTATTCCCAGATTACGATAACCATGGGGGCGGTCGGCGGCAAAGCGCACCGCCTCCCCTTGTGCCAGTGCACGCCACTCCCCTTCCACCAGCACCTCCATCAAACCACTGATGACGATGACGTGCTCGGTCACACCGGGCTCATGGGGTTCGGATTCGCGCTGATACCCGGGTAGCAGCGTCAACTCAAACAATTCAAAACCAAATCGCTTCTCATAAGGAAATAAGGGAGCGACCTGCATGCCCTCTCCCGCAGGCTGCTGGCGAATGGTGTCGGCGGTACGATAGAGCACCTCTCCCTGCGCTGCCGGGGTAGGCTCGATGAAACTGGAGAAGGAGACCCGAAAGCCGGTGGCAATCTTCCACAGGGTCGCCACGGTGGGACTGGACTCTCCCCGCTCAATCTGCCCCAGCATGGCCTTGCTTACCCCCGTCTCACGTGCCGCCACATCCAGGCTCCAGCCCAGTTCGCTGCGCAACCCCTTCAGACGTTGGGCCAGATGCTGATTCATCTCTTGCATGACTGCCTCTTTGTTGCGCTTGCATGAATCGCCTTGTGCGCTATAGCGCACAACGATATAGTCAGAGCACACATTGTACGTAATAACGCACAGCCCGTCACAACTCCACAAGGACGTCACTATGCCCTTCGCCCTTCCCCACCTGGTGGCAGGTTTCATCGCAGTGATGGTCGGCTACACCAGCTCCGTCATCCTGATCATTCAGGCTGCTACGGCGGCGGGTACCGATGCTGCCCAGCTTGCCTCCTGGCTATGGACGCTGGGTATAGGTATGGGAATAAGCTGCATTGGCCTCTCCTTTTATTACCGCATACCCGTACTGACCGCCTGGTCGACCCCGGGTGCCGCCCTGCTCATCACCAGCCTGGGCAACTTCACCCTGGACGAGGCCATAGGCGCCTTCGTTATCTCTTCCCTGCTGATCACCCTGTGCGGCATCAGCGGCTGGTTCGATCGCCTGATGCGGCACATCCCGGCTCCGCTGGCCGCCGCCATGCTGGCCGGGGTCTTGCTCAGATTCGGGCTGGATCTGTTCAAGGTCGCGCCACAAGATCCCTTGCTGCTTGGCACCCTGCTGCTGGCCTTCCTGCTGGGCCGTCATCTCTGGCCTCGCTACACCATGGTGCTGGTGCTGGCGATGGGAATAACCCTCTGTGCCCTGCGGGGGGATCTGCAACTCGACACGCTGCACTGGCAGCTCGCCAGCCCGGTCTGGACCTGGCCGAGCTTCTCCTTCAATGCCCTGTTCGGCATAGCCCTGCCACTGTTCATCGTCACCATGACCTCCCAGAACATGCCCGGCATTACCATATTGCGAGCTCACGGTTATCTACCGGCCACCTCATCCCTGATCACCTGGACCGGCCTGACCGGCCTGTTGCTGGCCCCCTTCGGCGGCTACGCCTTCAACCTGGCCGCCATTACGGCCGCCATCTGCATGGGCAAGGATGTGGATCCCGATGCCAGCCGTCGCTGGCCCGCCGCCATCTGGGCTGGCGGCTTCTATCTGCTGACCGGTTGCTTCGGGGCAAGCGTGGCCGCCCTGTTCACCGCCTTTCCTGCGACGCTGGTCACCTGCGTGGCCGGGTTGGCCCTGATCGGCACCATAGGCAGCAGCCTGCACACGGCATTGCAACAAGACGAGGCGCGCGAAGCCGCCCTGCTCACCTTCATCATCACGGCCTCCGGGATCAGCCTGCTGGGTGTCGGCGCCGCCTGCTGGGGGCTGCTCGTCGGTGTCATCCTGCATCAAGTCAACCAGCGGAGAAACTGACCTGACCATCTGGGGAGCCTCCCGTGAGACACAGCACATAATTCAGAAAAATTGGTTCACAGCTGAAACTAATTGCCATTAAGTGGTGCCGAGGCACTTCTTCTTCCCCGATGTGTGCCTCTGTCAGACTCATAAACTGGAGAATAATAATGAGGAATCAGGCTGTCATTTTGTTACTGGCACTGCTGGGCGCCACCACCGCCCACGCTGCCGACTCGGATCGGGAGCTGGCACGCCAGCTCGCGCTGCAGCAGAAAAACCTGCTGCCACTGCTGAGCAATCAGGAGTACCAGAGCCCGCTGCCCAACCTGCTGCAGAAAGCCAGTCCACGGCTGAAACGGCAGGCGAGCGATGCCAACCAGGCCGCCATCAGCCGGCAAGGGCTGGACGGCGAGGTCAAGCAGTTGATGCAACTGCGACTGGCCAACCCGGAGCAGGCCGCCGCACTGCAACAAGGGGTCGAACCCCTGGTTGCCTATGTACCGAGCGGAGATGAGAAGAGCTGGAGTGCTATTGAAGCTTTCGACAGCGCCGGCAACCCCGTCTATCTGGATGTGGACAAGGCACCGGCGCGACCGGTCCTGGTGGTGGAAGCAGACCCCGTCAAGGCCAAGAACGCCGGTCTGAAGGTGATGCGCAAGGCGCTGGCCGCAGCCGATCTGCAGGCTGCCCCGCGCACAGCCGCCAGCACGGCACCGCTCAAGACCAGCATCCTGAAGAAGATAAGACTGAAGGATGATCAGGAGCCCTGGCTGCTGGGTGCGGCCGAGGTGTATGCGGTGGTCGCCGGGGTCAATCCCAGCCGGGATGAGCCCGTGGTCGACATAGTCGACATGCCCTACCTCGACTATGACAACACCGACTACACCCCCAACCAGATCCTGGTGTACTGGGATCGCTACCGCTGGGGTGCCGTCGACATCGTCATGATGGAGCAGGACGACAACGTCAACTACAAGGAGCTGAGCGGCCTGTTCATCGATGCCCTCAAGCTCGCCTTTACCGCTGGCGGCGTGCCGGAGGCCCTGCCCTTCCTGGATCTCGGCGGTCGTATCGTCAAGGCGCTGCCCGACTCCTGGATGACCAACAACGATGACTATCTGGATACCTTCTACACCCTGGAGCAGGACCAGAGTTATCACCAGTATCCGGGTGCCGCCGGCAATGCGGTCATCGATCTCGAACCTAAAGAGATAGCCCCAACCCGGCCTTGATAAGCCGCCATGACAAACAAGCCAATGAGCGACTCATTGGCTTTTTTTGTGCCTGCGGCAACCTGTGTCAGGCTGGGTCCTTCGGTCTGACCCCCAGGGTATGGCAGATGGCATAGGTCAGCTCGGAGCGGTTCAGGGTATAGAAGTGGAAATCTTTCACCCCCTCCTGACTCAGCACGCGCACCTGATCGATGGCGATACTGGCGCCCACCAGGTTGCGGGTCATCTGATCGTTGTCCAGCCCCTCGAAACGCTGATGCATCCAGCGCGGGATCTTCACGTTGGTAAAACCGGCGAACTTGGCCAGAGTCTGATAGTTGGAGACCGGCAGTATCCCTGGCACGATTTCGGCGTCTATGCCGATGGCGGCGCAGCGATCCCGAAAGCGCAGGTAGGTCTCCACATCGAAGAAGAACTGAGTGATGGCACGGTTGGCACCGGCATCAATCTTGCGCTTGAGGTTGAGCAGGTCGGACTGCGCACTCCTGGCCTCGGGATGGCCCTCGGGATAGGCGGCCACCGAAATATCGAAGTCAGCTTCAGACTTGAGCAGGGCTACCAGATCGGTGGCATACATGTCCGGCTTGTCGAGTCCGGGCGGCAGGTCGCCGCGCAGGGCCACGATATGGCGGATGCCGCTGTTCCAGTAATCGCGGGCTATGGTGCGCAGCTCATCGCGGCTGGCATCGATACAGGTCAGGTGGGGCGCCGCGATCAGGCCGGTACGCTCCTTGATGTCCTTGATCACCTTGTGGGTGCGATCCCGGGTGCCGGAGTTGGCGCCATAGGTCACGGAGACGAACTTGGGTTCCAGCACTTTCAGCCGTTCGATGGACTGCCAGAGGGTGTTTTCCATCCCTTCACTGTTGGGTGGAAAAAACTCGAAACTAACCCCTATGTCACCGCTTAAATCGGCCAAACTCTGGTTGAGTGCCTCAACCTGACGTGCACTGTGAAATCCCATCTGCTCTCTCCCTGTCCCGCAACCCATTCCTCTACGTCAAAACGGATGTTTGGACGTCTAAACGTCTTCTATCTTTATGAGAAAACGGATCAAAGTCAACACTGATTTACGGATCTAGGCGAGAGGCTGGTGTTTATTTCGCAATTAACCTGAAGTAACGATTGGCACCCCATCCCAAAATCCGCGGAGTCGCGTTATGATGAACCCGGATCGTCCTGGACGTTCTGAATCTGCGTGTGATTGTTTGGCCGGAGGCTTCTCCGGCCCCTTTTTCAACCTATTCCCCTCCCTGCCGATAACCAATTGAGCCATTCGCAGGAGCCTCATCATGGATACCCACCCCGGCTTTGCCACCGACTTGCTGTTCGATCGCTATCAGGGCAACGTGGTAGATCATGAGCAATTCTGGGCCGTGCGCACTCCCGATGCTCCCGACTACTATTTTGGCAACTATCTGCTGCTCCCCACCCCGCCCAGCGATCGTGACAAGGGCTGGCTCGAGGCCAGCTTCGACAAGCTGATCGGGCAGGATCCCAGGGTACAACACCGCACCTTCCAATGGCCGCTGGCCGCTGGCCAGAACAGCCGGGTCGCCGGTTTCGTGGCGGCAGGCTATCAATACATGGAGTGCGTGGTGCTGGCGCTGGATGCCCTCAGCTGGCATCAAGCAACGGCTGGCGATCTGGCGACGGATGCCCGTCCCTTCGAGTCCGCCGACTGGGATGAGTGGCTGACGTTTGAGCTCAATGAACGCGACCCTGGCCACTCGGTGGAGAGCTATCTGCCCTATCTGCAGTCGCGCCGCCACCTGTACGAGGCCATGATCGCGGACGGACTCGGGCAGTGGTGGGGGATCTGGCGGGAAGATCAGCTGGTCGCCAGCTGCGGCCTCTTCTTCACCGACACCATGGGCCGCTTTCAGCTGGTGCGCACCCATCAGGACTGGCGCAACCGGGGGCTGTGCCGCCAGCTGCTGAGCCAGGTCGCCCGTCAGGGGCTGGATCGCGTCAGCCAGCTCATCATAGTGGCCGACGAGCACTACCACGCCCAACGGGTCTATCGCTCGCTTGGATTTGCTCCGGTAGCGCGCATCGGCAGCCTCTGCCGCTGGCCCCACGAGGCACAATAGCCCGGCTGCGGGCAGCAATGAAAACGGGAGGCTGATGCCTCCCGTTGTTTATGGTGTTGCCGGTTATTGCTGCGGCGTCTCCAGCTCGTTGGAGAGCGCCTGTTCCACCTCGGCCGATGGCACAGGTAATGGGGCCGCAGCAGCAGACGCTGGCGCAGCGGGTGTCACCGATGGCACGGGCGCGGCAGGAGCCGCTGTCACAGCCGGCGCCGCCGCGGATGGGGCGGCAACGGCGCCAGCCTCTGTGGTAGCGGGGGCTGCTGATACAGGGGGCGCAGCAATATCACATTGGCAATCCTGCCCCTTGGCCTTGTTGCCCTGATGAGCGGGATACCAGCCTTTCAGCCCCTGCTCCAGCCGGTCGGCCGCCGCCTTGGGCTCCATCTTGCCGAGCAGCACGGCCTGACTCACCTCAGCCAGTTCGTCGCCCAGTTTTGGCGTGCCACGGGAGAGGATCTGGGTCGCCACCCGTATGGTGGAGTCACACTGATCGCGCCACTCCATCATCTCCTTCGCCGCCGGATTGGTGACATCGAAGAAGTGGTTGGAGAGGGAGAAGAACCCCGGCAGCGAGTTGGTATAGAGCTCGGCAAACTGGGGGGTGGTCAGCCACTGCAGGAAGGCCATGGCAGCCTCCTTGTTCTTGCTGGCCGGGTTCAGCCCCATGCCGATGTCGGTGTGATCGGTAAAGAAGCAACCATCCCCCTGCTTCGCCACCGGTGGACGCATGACACCAAAGTCGACCTTGCCGGTGAAGGGGGCGATTTCCCAGGAGCCCGCCACATAGAAGGCGGCCTTGCCGGAGGTGAACAACTCATTGGTGGCGGCATAGTCCCGGCTCTCGCCTCCCTCACCCAGGTAGGGGCGCCAGCGGGCCAGCTCCTCGAACACCTTCACGTATTGCGGGTTGTCGAGTCGCTCCTGACCCCCGATCAGCGCCAGACGGCCGTCTTCCCCCTTCCAGTAGTTGGGACCTATGTTCTGAAAACCGAGTTCGGACGATACCCAGCTTTCGGAGCCACTCATGGCCAGCGGCACATAACGACCATCCGCCTTCACCTTGTCGAGCACGGCGAAGAAGGCATCGCGGGTTTGTGGCACTGTCAGGCCCAACTCACTGAATATCTTCTTGTTATAGAAAAAGCCGTGAATAACCGAGGCCATGGGCACGCAGAAAGTCTGGGCACCGGAGTCGGTTTGCCAGGGCGACTGGGCAAAACTCGGGAAGTTTTCCATCCCCGACATCTCGGTCAGCTCCGCCAGATGACCGGCCTTGAACAGAGCCAAAGAGTCGTCAAACGGACGGCAGGTGATGAGATCCCCCGCCTTGCCATCCTTCAGGCTGGCCCACAGGGTCGGCATGTAGTCGACGTTCTGCACACCGTTGAACTTCACCTGGATACCCGGGTGGGCCGCCTCGAAAGCGGGAATGATCTTCTGTTCCCACAAGGCCTTGTCATCGATCCGCCAGCTCTCTATCACCAGCTCGCTGGCCATCAGCTGACCACACAACAGGAGACTCAGGGCCCCAATCCACTTTTTAGACATAAGCCCTCCTAGACCTTGAAATGTGCGATCAATTGCTGCTGCTTGGCGACCAGATCCGCCAGCACTTCACTGCTGCTGGCCGACTCTCTCGCCTCCCGCTCGGTCTCGTAGGCCACGTCGGCAATGCCGGCGATATGGCGGGCAACGCCCTGACTGACCGAGATCTGCTCCTGGGCGGCATGGGCAACCTGATCCGCCATCGACTTGATGGAGGTCATCCGCTCGGCGATGGACTGCAATGCCAGATCCATCTCGCGGGTCTGCTCGACGCAGCTGTGGGTCTGCTCCTGACTGCGACCCATCACTTCCACCACCTGCTTGCTCGAGTTTTGCAGGTTCTCGATCATCGCCTGGATCTCTTCCGTCGAGGTCTGGGTGCGGTTGGCGAGCGCTCGCACCTCGTCGGCCACCACGGCGAAGCCACGACCGGCATCGCCGGCCCGGGCCGCTTCGATGGCGGCATTCAGGGCCAGCAAATTGGTCTGCTCGGCGATGCTGCGGATCACGTCCAGAATGCTGCCGATATTGTTGCTGAACTCGCCCAGCTTGTAGGTGATGCCGACGGCCTCTTCCATGGCGCCAGCCAGCTGCTCAGTGATGCGACGCGTGGTGGCCACCTTCTGGCGACCGCTGCGGGCCTCGTCATCGGCCAAATCCACTTCCCGCTTGGTGCCATCGGTGGAGCGGGCCACCTCGGTGGCACTGACCTCCAGCTCAGTGATGGCGGCGGCGACCTGATCGGTCTGGCTCTTCTGATCCTGCACCCGGGACATGGCGCGCTCGCTGATCTCGGCGGCGCGACTCGCCTCATCCACCAGATGGCGGGAGCCCGCGTTGATCTGGGAGAGCAGCTCCCCCGTCTTGCCGGCCAGAGTATCGATGGAGCGGGAGAGGGTGCCGAACTCGCAACTGCTGCGGTAGTTGATGCGGCGGGTCATGTCCCCGGCCGCCATGTAGTTCAGCTCCTTGTTGATCATCTGCAGCGGACGCTGAATGCTGCGCGCCGTGGTGTAGCCAATGATGAGCGCCGCCGCAGCCGAGATGGCGGCGACGATCAGGATCCAGAAGCTGGCACTGCTGACCGCATCATCCGCCGTGGTCCGGCTCTGACTGGCGATGGTCCCGGCCGACTGGCCCATCTCGTCGAGCAGGCTCAGGCTGTTGACCAGGCTGGCATCGAGCTGCTGATTCAAGGTTTGCAGCGATGACGCCAGTTGCTGGGCATTGCGCATGGTGGCAAGCAAGCCCTGCTGGCCGAGCGCCAGCTCCTGCATGCGGTCCAGGTTGGAGACGAAACGCTGCTTCACATCGTCGGGGACCAGCACCCGATCGAGACGCTTGCGGGCCATCTCGATATCCTTGCTGAGCACCTTTTCCAGCTCATTGAGATCTGTCTTGGCATCGGCCCGGCGAATGTTTTTCAGATCCCGCGCTATACCCGAGGTGATGAGCTCGGCCTTGTTGCGCATGGAGCGCTTGCTGGCGGTCTGCTGCAGCAGCAGATCAGCCGCCCATTGGTAGGTGTCTTCCAGCCGGATGAAGGCAATCTCCAGCTTGTGGCGTTGATCGAGGGCGTTGACCCATTGGCTGTGCTGGGAGAGCACCTGCTCCGCCAGCCCATAAAACTGTTTGGTGGCGCCATCCACCTGCTGGAAGCGACCATTGGCCTCCGCCACGCCGGTGAACTTGTCCATCTCCTGGCTCAGCTGGCTGAAACGGGCCTGCTGCTCCTTGAACTGGCTGGCGAGTTGCGGCAGCTGGCTCGCCTCCTCACTGGTCCGGTAGACCAGCACCCAGCGGTTGCTGTCTTGCAGAGCGCCTTTCAGGCCCGCCACCGCAATCACCAGCGGCGTCGCCCGGTCTGAGACCTGCGACAGGCCGTCGTTGATACCCCTGATCTTCAGGGTACTGATCACCCCAAGCAGGATCAACAGCAGCAGCATCAACACAAATCCGGCGATGATCCGCTGCACAATAGATAAACCCATGGAGACATCCTCACTCATTGGGGGAAGGTAACGTGAACATAGACACTATCGGCACAAGCGGCGAATTATAGAGGGGAGGGTGATGTTATTTTATTGATCTATATGGGGTTGGATCACAATTGGCAGGATCTGGCACAGGCATAAAAGGGCCCGGGCAATGCCGGGCCAAAGAGACGTGCTTAGCTGTACAGGCCGTGAGGAGGCCAACCTTGTGTCCTATCAGAAGCGATAGCCGACACCGAACATGAAGGCCATGGGATCGATGGAGGTCTTGATGGTGCCCACGGCAGTGTGCACATCGGTGTCGATATCCATGATCCAGGCGGAAGCGTTGACGAACCAGCGATCATTGATCGCCATGTCCAGACCGACCTGACCGGCCAGACCCCAGGAAGAGTCCACGCTGACATCTGTGCCTTCCAGTGCGCCACGGCCCTGCTCATCGAAGAAGGTGGTGTAGTTCACACCGGCACCTATGTAGGGGCGAACCTTGCTCTTGGCATCACCGAAATAGTACTGCGCCATCAGGGTCGGCGGCAGATGCTTGACCTTGGCGACCTCGCCCAGACCCGCAGTCGAGACGGAGTGGGAGAAAGGCGTGGCGGCCAGCAGCTCGACACCCCAGTTATCGGTGATCAGATAAGAGAGGGTCAGACCCAGCTGCATGTTGCTGTCAATTTCCAGCTCACCGGTACCCAGCACATCGTCACTGCTCGTTTGAGGGGAGACAAATGCCAGGCCACCGCGGACCAGAATATCGCCGGCCTGGTGGGCCATGGCGACGGGAGAGGCAAGTGCGGCTGCGATCATCAGCGGAAGGATCTTTTTCATCACATTTTTCCTTTTAGTTTTCGTTCTATGTTGCAAGCCTGAAAACTATAAAGGGATGTGAATGCAGAGTTATTGATTTAGCTCAAACGTTACCAATAAATAGATAGATGTGTACGGCAGCTTTCGGTCCCGCCTGCAAACCGCAAAAACAAAGAAAAATTACCTATATAACAATGAATTGGATAATATATAACTGATATAAAACCCACTAAGAGACAATTAAAATATATCTTATTGCGGGTTTAAACGGCGAGAAATGGTTGTCTCATCCTGGCAACAAGCGTATTTTTGCGGCCAATGTAGCGCAGCTGTAAGCGAAAGTTTATGAAAGAACAAACAAGACGGGAAAAGATCATCGCCATTCTGGCGGCCATATGGGGCATAGGATCCTTCCTGTTTATTTTATTGGGATTCATTCTCGGCATGGCGCTATTAATGCTGACCCGTTAAACCAGCTGGCCGACATGGGATGTCTGGCACGACAGCCACTCTCCCGCCACTATCTGCTCCGGGCTCAGCGCCCATTGCTCCCGGGCCAGCTCCCCACTGTAGCCCCGCCAGCGATCCCGCCCCTCCTGCTTGGCCCTGTATAACGCCATATCTGCCAGTTTGAAGCTGAGATTCCAGAACGAATCTTCCAGTTCCCGGTGCAGGGGGTAGCTGCAATATCCCAGCGACGCCGTCATCTTGAGCGGCACCTCCTCGCGCCCGAATCTGTACTCGGCAATCTTGCGGCGCAAACGCTCGACCCGACTCGCGACCTGTGTCGCCTCCTCGCACGTGAGCAGCAGCAGGAACTCCTCCCCACCCAGCCGGATCAGTGGCTCCTCCTCACCGAGGGCGGCGCGCAGCAGTTCGGCGAGCTGGCACAGCACCAGATCGCCGATATCGTGCCCGAAACGATCGTTGACCTGCTTGAAGTGATCCAGATCCAGGATCACCAGCATCCTGGCGGCGGTGACGTTATCCCGGCTCAGCAGCCACTCGTCGAGGTAGCGCCGGTTGAAGGCATGGGTCAGCGGATCCGTATAGGCGGCAGTCTCCATCTTGGAAGAGTGCGCCTGCAGGGCACTGTGGTGCAGACTGATCTTGGCCGCCATCTCCCGGAACTTGCGGCTGAGCAGGGCCATCTCCTGGCTGCTGTCGATGATCGGCAGCACGCTCACGTCCTGTTTCTCGCCAAATTTCTGCAGCGCCTTCACCAGCTCGCTGACCGGCCCCAGTACGATTGCCCGCAACCGCGCCAGCGCCATCAAGATGCAGGCCAGGCTGATCAGCAGCATGCCGACGAAGGTCCAGATCGCCCCCTCCATCGCCCCCTGCAACACATCACGATCGTCTTCCACTATCAGGGTCAGCACGGGGTCGCCATTGCTGTCGAGCAACAGCCCCTCCCCCCTGACCCGCTGCAGCCCCAGGTCCACCAGGCGATAGCTCATCTGTGGCTTGAGTGGCTTGAAGGAGAGGAAGTTATCGGAAGGCTTCGGCTGGGAGAGGGTCAAAGAGAGGGCGGTACGCTCGGCCAGATCATGCAGATAGCGAGCATCCAGCCAGCGAGTCACCAGCAGATAACCGTTGGGTGTGGCGTTTCCCAGGGTGTTGGTCACCGGCTGAAGCGAGTAGATGAGCGGCCCCCACTGGGATCCTCTCACCCCGCTCAGGCTGCGCATCCCCTCCTGACGGGATTCACGCAGCAACTGCAGCTTGAGGTCATCCAGGAAGAAGGGAAGCAGGGTCGTGTCCGTGCCTGGCGTCTCGGGCAGCAGGGTGCGGGTCCAGATCTCGGCCCCCTGCAAATCCATATAGCTCAATACGTTGAGTTCGAAATCCCGCATCGGGGTATCGACCAGCAGATTGGAACGAATATAGGCCTGATTGGGATGGGCCAGAAAGCGATAGCTCTCATCCCAGATGCCCCAATCCCGGGTGAAGGCATTGATGGCGTTGATGTCACCCTGTACCGCCTTGATCACCCGCTGCAGGTGATCCTTCATCCGCCGCTCCTCGACCCGCTGCGCCGCCGGCACCTGGGCCAGGGCGATCACTATGAGCAGCATCAGGATGGCGCCGGCCCAGACGGGAAACATGGAGTAGGCCAGCAAATGATCGATGGAGCGGGAAGGTTGAGCCATGAACGCCAATATCCTTTGGACGGCAAACAAGGGAGCGAAAACTGTCTTGCACCAAGTATGGAGTATCCGCCTCCTGGGGCGGCAACTGAATCACTTCCATAAAAAACAAGGGGCCCGGGGCCCCTTGTCTCATTGCTGCCGCGACTATCTTACCAACAGCGGGGCCAAGAAGCGCGCCGTATGAGAATCCTCACAGCGGCTGATCTGCTCCGGCGTGCCTGTCACCAGGATACGGCCGCCACCGGCACCGCCCTCGGGCCCCAGATCGACGATCCAGTCGGCGGTTTTGATGACGTCCAGGTTGTGCTCGATGATGACTATGGTGTTGCCCCGATCCCGCAACTGGTGCAGCACCTTGAGCAGTTGCTGTATGTCGTGGAAGTGCAGGCCAGTGGTCGGCTCATCCAGGATATAGAGGGTCTGGCCCGTGTCACGCTTGGAGAGCTCCCGCGCCAGCTTGACCCGCTGCGCCTCGCCGCCGGAGAGCGTAGTCGCCGACTGGCCGAGGCGGATGTAGGAGAGGCCCACATCCATCAGGGTTTGCAGTTTGCGCGCCACCGCCGGCACAGGGTCGAAGAAGGCTCTGGCATCTTCCACCGTCATGTCGAGAATCTCGTGGATGTTCTTGCCCTTGTACTTCACCTCCAGGGTCTCGCGGTTGTAGCGCTTGCCCTTGCAGACGTCGCACGGCACATAGACATCCGGCAGGAAGTGCATCTCCACCTTGATGACCCCATCCCCCTGACAGGCCTCGCAGCGCCCCCCTTGACGTTGAAGGAGAAACGACCCGGCTGGTAGCCCCGGGAGCGTGCCTCCTGGGTGCCGGAAAGCAGCTCGCGGATCGGGGTGAACAGGCCGGTATAGGTGGCCGGGTTGGATCTCGGGGTACGGCCGATAGGGCTCTGGTCTATGTCCACCACCTTGTCCAGGTGCTCCAGCCCCTCGACGCTGCGATAGGGGGCCGGGGTGGACTCGGTCGCCTTGTTGAGCTCCCGGTGGGCGATACGGAACAGGGTGTCATTGATCAGGGTCGACTTGCCGGAGCCGGAGACGCCGGTGACACAGGTCATCACCCCTATGGGCAGATCCAGGTTGACGCTGCGCAGGTTGTTGCCGCTCGCCCCCTTGAGTTTCAACCACTTGTCTGTGAGCGGAGTACGTACTTCAGGAATGGCGATCTGCTTGCGGCCGGAGAGGTAGTCGCCGGTCAGGGAGGCGGGATTGTCGATGATCTGCTGGGGCGTCCCCTGGGCCACTATGTTGCCACCGTGCACCCCGGCGCCCGGGCCTATGTCGAGCACGTGGTCGGCGAGGCGGATGGCATCCTCGTCGTGCTCCACCACTATCACAGTATTACCGAGGTCGCGCAGGTGGGTGAGGGTCTTGAGCAACCGCTCGTTGTCGCGCTGGTGCAGGCCTATGCTGGGCTCATCCAGTACATACATGACCCCCACCAGACCGGCGCCTATCTGGCTCGCGAGCCGGATGCGCTGGGCTTCCCCGCCGGAGAGGGTCTCGGCGCTGCGGGACAGGCTCAGGTAGTTGAGGCCGACGTTGACCAGGAAGCCGAGCCGCTCGATGATCTCTTTCAGGATCTTCTCGGCGATCTGGGCGCGCTGGCCGGTCAGGCTCAGCCCCTCGAAGAAGGCGAGTGCATCACCGATGGATTGCTCGGCGATGGCGGGCAGGTTGCGGTTATCCACGAACACGTGGCGCGCCTCTTCCCGCAGCCGGCTGCCACCGCAGCTGGTGCAGGACTTGTTGGCTATGTACTTGGAGAGCTCTTCGCGCACCGAGTTGGACTCTGTCTCCCGGTAGCGCCGCTCCATGTTGTGCAGGATCCCCTCGAACGGATGCTTGCGCACCACCACATCGCCGCGGTCGTTCATGTAGCGGAACTCGACCTCGGTACGCCCCGAGCCGCGCAGTATCACCTCCTGGGTCTTGAGCGGCAGATCCTCCCAGGCCGCCTCCAGATCGAACTGATAGTGATCGGAGAGGGACTTGAGCATCTGGAAGTAGTAGAAGCTGCGCTTGTCCCAACCACGGATGGCACCGTTGGCCAGGCTGATGGCCGGATCGCCTATCACCTTGGCCGGATCGAAATACTGCTGCACCCCGAGGCCGTCACAGGTGGGGCAGGCACCGGCCGGGTTGTTGAACGAGAAGATGCGCGGTTCCAGCTCCGACATGGAGTAGCCGCACTCGGGGCAGGCGAAGTTGGCGGAGAAGGTCATGGGGGCAACCCCCTCCTCCCCATCCATGGGCACCACCAATACGATGCCACCGGAGAGGGTCAGCGCCGTCTCGAACGATTCGGCCAGGCGCAGCGCCAGGTCATCGCGCACCTTGAAGCGGTCGACCACCACTTCGATGGTGTGTTTCTTGTGCAGCTCCAGGGTGGGGGGATCGGAGAGATCGCACACCTCGCCATCGATACGGGCACGGATATAACCCTGGGCCGCCAGGTTTTCCAGCAGCTTGCTGTGCTCCCCCTTACGATCCCGCACCACAGGGGCCAGCAGCATCAGTTTGCTGCCCTCTGGCTGGGCCAACACCTGATCCACCATCTGACTGATGGTCTGGGCGGCGAGCGGAATGGCGTGGGTCGGACAGCGGGGTTCACCTACCCGCGCAAACAGCAGGCGCAGATAGTCATAGATTTCGGTAATGGTGCCGACGGTCGAGCGCGGGTTGTGGGAGGTGGACTTCTGCTCGATGGAGATGGCAGGGGAAAGCCCCTCGATATGATCCACATCCGGCTTCTCCATCAGGGAGAGGAACTGGCGGGCATAGGCGGAGAGCGACTCCACATAGCGGCGCTGCCCCTCCGCATAGAGGGTATCGAACGCCAGGGAAGACTTGCCGGAACCGGAGAGACCTGTGACCACGATCAGCTTGTCGCGGGGCAGGATCAGATTGATGTTCTTGAGATTGTGGGTGCGGGCACCCCGAATCACGATTTTTTCCATCTTTTGCACGCTCGATACACAAACCAGAGCGAATCAGTATGGCATAGAGACTACTGGATGAATAGACAGGTTTTATCCATCATCCCCATCGATTTCAGAGATACTCCTTGGCCCAGCTCACCGCCTGCAACCGGTTCTTTACGTTCAACTTCTTGAACACGTTGTAGAGGTGGGACTTGATGGTGTGCTCGCTCACGAACAGGCTGTCGGCAATCTCGGTATTGGAGGCCCCCGTCATCAGATAACGGATGATCTCCTGTTCACGCACGGTCAGCAGCGTCTGGTTGCGCAGGTGATGCTCCCCTCCCTTACGGTAGTAGTTGACCAGATCGCACAGCAGGTGGCGCGGGATCCAGTACTCCCCCTGCAGCACCTTGCGAATGCCGAGCACCAGCCGATCCAGCGGATCCTGGCGGAAGAAGAGTCCGCTGGTGTGGGGCCACATCAGCAGCAACTCCCGATCCGTGCTGGTCGGAGCGTTGAGCAACACTGTGTTGGCCTCGCCGAAGCGGCTGGAGATCTCCCGTGGCCAACCCGACTGCTGGCTCGACTTGAGATAATCCAGATCGACCAGAAACAAGGGATGCGGCTCGAGCTCGTCCTGCTGCGGCAGGGTTTCCAGCATGCTCACCAGCAGTATGGGGAGCGCCAGCTGCTCGATCAGGTAGCTCTGAAAACTGACCGCCTGCACATTATTTTCGGTAACCAGTACGATGGGATATGGGGTGGTCATGAAGAGCACGTCCTTGAACATTCAGGCCATGGTTTTTTTTGGCAGCAGAGAGTACCAAGCCCCTCGATCGGTGCAGCATTAAAAAAGTATTAGACACAAGTGTGCCTCCTTTGAAACTCACCAATTTCCCAATCAATACAAATGACTAGCCATACCCCCCCATTTGGGTGGAATGCTGGCGCCACGGCTGACAAAGGGTGTCACATCGCGGCAAACCCGCATTCCTGCAGCGATCACGCCATGGGTACAGACACCCTGCCGTTCCTGCTCACTTGCTGGCCAAGGTCTGCCTCGTGTAAGTTAATCCTTCGGTCCAGGCCCTGGGTGAAGGCTGAACGGGCAGGAAGATGTGCGCTCGTTCGCGCCAACTGTTACTATTGCGGGCAAAATCTGAAAGCGGGGCTTTGGCCAGCAGGCCGACTGAACCGGGTGCAGTCATCACTTGAGTGACGGTATCGTCCAGCGATGCTGCCTATCTGACAGAAAACAAACGATATGTTGAATTGGTCCGGGCATATGGCCTGGCCGGTATATAAGGGTGGAAGAGAGATTATGGCCAGTCGAGGCATCAATAAAGTCATTCTGATCGGTAACCTGGGACAAGACCCGGAAGTGCGCTACATGCCGAGTGGCGGTGCCGTGACCAACATCACCCTGGCCACCTCTGAAACCTGGCGCGACAAGCAGACCGGCGAGCAGAAAGAGCGTACCGAGTGGCACCGCGTGGTGTTCATGGGCAAGCTGGCCGAAGTGGCTGGCGAGTACCTGAAGAAGGGCTCCCAGGTCTATGTCGAAGGGAAACTGCAGACCCGCAAGTGGCAGGATCAGAGCGGCCAGGAGCGCTACACCACCGAAGTGCTGGTAGACAGCTTCAGCGGCGTGATGCAGATGCTGGGTGGCCGTCCGCAAGGTGGCGCAGGTCAGAGCATGGGCGGTCAGCCCCAAGGCAACTGGGGTCAGCCACAACAAGCTGCCCAGCAGCCAATGAACCAGGCTCGTCCTGCCGCCGCGCCGCAGCAGAATATGCAGCCGCCGCAAGGTGGATACGGCCGTCCGGCCCAGCAGCCCCAGTCTGCACCACCGGTATACAACGAGCCGCCGATGGATTTCGACGACGACATCCCGTTCTGACTCATGTAAAAGTTAAAGTGTAAGAAAAAACACTTTAAATAGTCAAAATTGACCGTAACCCAGCAGAAATGCTGGGTTTTTTATTTTTACAAATTTATTGCCAATCGGATTTATACAGGTGTAAGTTATTGTATAGATAAAGTGTAAAAATAAGGTTGGCTATGTATAAACTGGAGATGTTGGTTTTTGAGAATGGTGAGCGATATCCGATTCTGATGGGTAGTGATGGTATGCCCCATTTTCTTGCCACACTCTGGGTCACAACTAAGCTACGCAGCAGCATGAGCGTGAATACGATGTCGAATCAACTTCGCACATTGAAGTGGTTTTTACAGTGGGAGAAAAGGGGAAATCGAGAGCTATTTTCAGAGTTTCAGAAAAGTCAGTTTTTGAGCCCAATAGACATTGATAATGTCAAAGATCATCTTAGCCTTGATATCTCCCATATAAAGGGCCTATCTAAGAAAAAGCATAGAAATAAAGTCGTTGATATAAATATAACTCCACAGCTAATCCAGGTGACACCATCAGTTGCACGTAATAACATTTATAATAGACTAACCGTTGTTGCGGAATATTTGAAATTTATTGCAACAGTAGCAGTTCAACACAATGTCAATGAATTATTAATCACTGAAATTAACCGAATGTTTCAGCGTATTATGGCTGTGCGTCCTAGAGGTAAAGGAAAAAAAATCATCAGCAAAATTGATGATAAAAATATACCTGATGGTTTGATTTCAGACTTCATGTCTGTAGCACATTATGACCATCCAAAGAACCCTTTTAAAAATATTTCCACTAGAAAACGAAATCATCTTATGTTTGTTCTTTTAAATGAACTTGGAATACGCAGAGGTGAATTATTATCGCTCTCAATGGGTGAGAATTTGGATATTTCAGGCCCCAATAAATATATTATTATAAGACGGCTTCATGATGACAAGCATGATCCTCGTAAGTGGCAACCTGTTGCAAAAACAAGAGAAAGAAAGTTACAGCTAACAAATGATACGGCTGCGCTTATAGATGATTATATCATCAATGTGCGAGGAAAGACTCCCAATAGGGGAAAGCATCCCTATCTATTTATTACTCATAGAAAGGGCCCAACACAAGGCCATCCAATAAGTATTAGCACCTTTGACACTGTCATTGTACCCGCGATGAAAGCAGTTGATGAACGCTTTAAAGCTATTCATCCACATTATTTTAGGCATAACTGGAATCTATGTTTTTCTCGTCTTCTCGATGAGAATAATGAGCTAGCTAAAGACCCGAAAAATAATCGCACAAGGATTGAGCCAGGCGATGAAGCAAAGAAGCGTATGCATCAAATGGGGCACTCTTCCGAAAGCGCTGCTGGGCCATATATGGAACGGCATATCCAAGAAAAAGCTAATAAACTTATCTTAGCAGAGCAAGAAAAAATCCAGCGTATGTTGGCAGCATCACAAAATAATAAGGAAGATTAATGAGCAGCATAACGGCTATTGCACAAGAGATTCATTCTGTTCATCTTGCTCCAGCAGAACGTATCTCCAAAGATGGCTACAGTTTCAATATTCAATCCAATCATTGGCGCCTAAATAAAGATAGAAGTATTAAATTTACCAAAGACGTATTGTCTATAGAAACAAAGTTACTAGATGGACTCAGAAAAACTTTGTCTATTTATGCTGAAGAGCAATCAGCAGCGCATGCATCCAACATGTATCTGTTGTTTCAGCGATTATTGAAGGACACCAAGTTCGAAGTCTTGGATGAACATGTAATTCTAAATTGGCGTAGTATGCTAAATAAGGACAATGAGTATCTCTTAGGTTCACTGCGTGGCTTCCTTATTAGCTGGAATGAGTATGGATATTATGGCGTCACCACAGATATGGTTAGATTGCTAGAAAAACTAACTATTTCTGGAAACAAAAAGGGAGTTGCAGTAGCAAACCGCTGTCCCTATTCAGGAGCATTCACAGACAATGAAATACTTGCTCTGAATAGCGAGCTGATCCGCCTATTCAAGGAGGATAGCATATCTTTTGCCTGCTACACCTACGTGAGTCTGTTACAGGCGACAGCTAGGCGCCCCATACAGTTACGACAATTGAAGTCAATTGATCTACAAAAAACTTACAACCCTAAAAACAATTTTTTCAATTTCTACCTCAATATACCAAGAGCAAAGCAACGTGGAATAGGGTTCCGTGAGGAATTTAAAAAACTATCAATCACGGAAGAGTTATACCTCACTATTCTTAACTTAATTGAGCAGGAGACGAGAAAATTTAGCGTCATATTTAATACTGAGCTAACAGCTGAACAAAAGTCTCAGATACCTATATTTATCGACTGGGCCGTAGTTGAGAGGTTGTCTATCCAGAGAACCTCTCTGGACAACACCTTACTAGACTCAGACATATTACATTTGTCAACATCGTTTATTCGAAATAACATCCTTAAAGGCTTTCAAGTTAAACAAAAAGCCATCTCCGAAAGGACTGGTGATTATATACATATCACTGCACGGCGTTTTCGTCACACACGAGGTACGAATCTTGGTCGCAAAGGCCTGGGGCCATTAATCATTGCTGAAGCACTAGATCACAACGATACGCAAAACGTGATGGTCTACACGGAGAACACCGCAGATACTGCAACCTATATTGATAAGGCGATTGGCAAGCAATTAGCTCCTTTTGCCAATGCATTTCTTGGAAGAATTATTGAACAACTAGACGAAGGTGAACGAGGTTCCGATCTAACTGCCCGTATTCCCAATAAAGAAAATGAAGTTGTTGGTGCATGCGGAACTAATGATTACTGCGTGAAAGGCTATGAAAGCTGTTATACCTGTGTGAAATTTAGACCGCTATTAGATGCACCACATGAGAAGTTTTTGGCTTCCCTTTATGCAGAAAAAGAAATAAGGCTGAAAACAACAAAAAGCGAAGAATATGCATCAACCAAAGATAGACTTATTTTAGCTGTAGAGTGGGTTGTTCAAAAATGTGTTGAAATAAAAAATGATAGAATTGAGGGATAATCAATGAACGATACGGTTTTTTATTTCAAACCAGTCGCAGAAGTTGCTGCAGAGAAAAACCTATTTAATTTTATTCAAGATTGCAAATCCAAGCTCACTGTTTTTGGACAGAACTGCTGGGATGAAAATAAATGGACTACCTACATTGGAACTCGTCGCGTCACAGCTCGCTTCTCCACAAATATGAAGCCATCAGACAGCTATAACTACTCCCCACTAGAGCATCCATTTATTGATTTTGCAAAAGCATATATCCGCTATATCTATTCCTTGAATCCTGTTACCAATCTGCAGCGACATTTTGAAGCTATAAGAGTGCTAGAGGAAGCTCTGCTTTTATCAAAGGGCATTGCTGACATTCTATTACTTGATGGTATAGTTTTAGAGTATCTAGATGATAGTTTTAAACAACGAGTAATGGATTCTGCCGGTCGAAACAAGGCAGGATATCAAATGGAGTTACTGTTTAATTTTTGCCGTGATAATTTTATTACACCTCACCTTCCCCAGTGGTCAAATCCATACACAAAAACAAAAGACCTTACTATTAGCCTTGACGAGACAGGCAAGGAGCATCGCTCAAAAAAGTTACCTTCTGACGAAGATATGCTTCTAATCGCCCAGCTCTTTCATGATGCACCAAGTTTAGGTATAGAAGCCGAATACTTTAGTGCTGTAATGACGCTTCTCATGCTTGCCCCCTCACGGTGCTCTGAGCTATTTACCTTATCTACCGACTGTATCATATGGGAAGAAGATCGAGCCGGTGATAAAAAACTTGGCATTCGTTGGGTTCCCGCCAAAGGCGGTAAGGAAGGTATCAAATGGGTGCCAACTGTCATGCAAGATGTAGCATTGGAAGCTATTTCTCGTTTAAAAAAAATTGGTGAGCCGGCTCGACACATAGCAAGACAAGCAGAAAATAATGATCATGTATTTACAGCCACAGAGTATGTAAATAATTTTAATTACTGGCCACATGTTGATAGTGCAAAGAGAACAAAGGTCTCGCAAGCGTTATTACTCTTTAGAAAGTATGAATTTCATAAAGACTTCAAGGTTGTTGGTGATTCATTTATTATGCCAACCGTAAATTTAATTAATGATCGATTTATACAGAAAGACACTCGCAGCGGGTTATCACTTTGGAGCAAATACAATATTGTAAAATCTGATCGCACTCCAATTCAAGTACCATCGCATAATGCCAGACATTGGTTAAGCACTAAAGCCGAGCGTGGTGGTATGGATGAGCAAACGCTGGCTAACTGGGCCGGAAGAGCGAGAATAGCTGACAATATAAGCTACGACCACCGTACAGAGGAAGAGAAAGCAAACTCGATTGTTTCAAGCCTTTTCCCTGAAAAATACTCGGTATTAGATAAAATTAAACAAAACCTACCAATTAGCTATGAAGATATAGGGAAGGATCTAATTGGCACAGCTATTGTTACAGAGTTAGGTGTTTGTGAGCATGATTTTGCAATGATGCCATGCCAGCTAAATGGAGATTGTGAAATATGTAAAGAACTCGTCTGCATAAAAGGATTTAGCAACTCATTGAAGCTATTGAAAACACGTGAAACGCAAGTTTCCGAGCAGCTAGATAAGGCATTTAAAAATCATCAAATGGGTACTTTTGGTGCAGATCGTTGGGTCAGTTCACATGGATGGCGACTCGCTCATATTAGAACAAAAATCCGACTACTGGAGGATGCTAGTATCCCTGATGGGACACCAGTCCGTATTCCGGATGAGTATGATCCATCTCCAGCTAAGCAGATTCTTTTGGATAAAGGTTTGAGCACAGAGATCCAAACACCGGAGTCTATTGAGGCTAAGATGGCCGAAATGATGAGGATGCTGGCATGCCTAAGATAGTGATTACTACTGATAATCTCTCTTATATATTGAGCATTATTAATACATGGGAAGGGAAGTTGACATGGGATCTTCTCTGCCAGAAAGTCACAAACAAGCTAAATATAGCAGGAGGAGTTCAACGTCAGTCTCTATCTAGTTATAAGCAAATTCAAGAGGCATATACGAAAAGAAAACAAACTCTGAGAGAAGGTCTACCACTACCAATTGAGCATGAGGATGTTGATGCCACTATTAAATATCTAAGTCAACGCATTGTCATGCTCGAAATTGAACGAGATCAACTGAAAAGTCTGAATGAATCGTATAAGCAGAGATTCATCAAGTGGCAATATAATGCCTACAGGCATGGTATACGTATGACATCTATTGACAATGACCCTATTGATATATCTGATCTCAAAAAACTACGAGATATACTCGAAAAACCGCTTACAGGGGTTAAACGATAGTAAGAGGGTAGCGAATTGGAAAGACAGCAAAAGAGCCCGACATAAAGTATGTATGGGGAAACAGCTAAAGATCCCCGGTCTTCTGGCTCGTGAACTTTAGCCATTTCCCATACTCCCCTTTGTCAAGGGCAGTAAAACAGCTCAATACGCCCCCATATGAGTCAGATATGAGGCCTGGTATGGGAAACAGCTAAAGATCCTCGGTCTGCTGGCTCGTGAACTTTAGCCATTTCCCATACTCCCCTTTGCCAAGGGCAGTAAAACAGCTCAATACGCCCCCATATGAGTCAGATATGAGGCCTGGTATGGGAAACAGCTAAAGATCCTCGGTCTGCTGGCTCGCGAACTTTAGCTATTTCCCATACTCCCCTTTGTCAGGGACAGCAAAACAGCTCAATATGCACCCATATGAGTCAGAAATGAGGTCTGGTATGGGAAACAGCTAAAGATCTCCCGGTCTGCTGGCTCGCGAACTTTAGCCATTTCCCATACCCCATTGCTGAGGGCATAAAAACGGCCCTATACGCCACCCTCAATTCGAGTCAGGCATGAGGCCCTGCATGGGAAACAGCTAAAGATCCTCCGTCTACTGGCTCCCGAACTGGGGGAAATATGGGAATTTACACATCCCGACTGCATCAGGAGATAACCCCATGCTCAATTTGGCCAATCAGATCGATGACAGCCTCAACGCCTGTCGGAGTGCTCAACATCTGTAAAGGACGTTCACCACCCAAGGCTCTGGCAGGTGATTGTAGCCACTGAATAACTGCCGATACATCTCCATTAAAGAGCTGTATGGCGGTATCCAACACTTTCACGAACATATAAAATTTTCCGCTATGCTCCACCGAGAAGACTTTTTTGTCATCTTTAATCTTCCTATGATAGGTAGCACGACTGATACCTACCCATTGGCAAATGGTCATCTCATCAATTTTTATCTCTGAGGAAAGTCTCGCCACGATGTCAGAAGAGAATCCAGCCAGGATCCTCATGTGTGCATCGACAGGTTGCGTAGGCAGCGACAAGGTGGCCAGAAGGCTGACTGACATTCTGACAGGAGCCTTTGGTTTATACACGGTTCCTATATTCATATAAGCCTCAATTTAAAATATCTATGACCGATGAAGATAAATCACCTAGCCTAGCTATAGGCTCTATTCAAGTTAAGCTTTTTTAAAACTTATCCGGTACCCCAAAGCATTAGCTAATTTCATTATTGTAGAGAATCTTGGACTCCCATGCCCTGACAAAGCCTTGCATACTCTACTTCTACTCATTTTAGTGTCCTTAGCAAGTTGGCTGATATTTCGAGCTCGGGCAATATTCCCGAGGGCAACAACAATCATTGAAGGTGTACCATCTTCTAATACTGCTGCAAGATAGGCTTCTATATCTTGCTCATCGCACAAGTACCTCGCCGCGTCATAGCTGCTGTAAGTGATATCTTTATCTATCATTATTAACGCCTCCACACTGAATCATCCCAAGTTTTTCTAGATGCTCTATTGCTAAAGATTGAACTACTTTTCAAACTCTACCGGTGATAGTCCATCATTGGAACCATGCCGTCCAATCAGGTTGTAAATATCTAGATACAATCAGATACGTCGAGTGAACCTCGTCTCTTGTGCGTCAGTCCTGTGCTTGATCCACTCCAAAAACTCTCAGCAGCGGTGTTGTCATGGCATTTTCCACGTAGGCTCATACCGTAACGCAGGTTATGAACCGTCAGGAACACCACCAGTGAACTGGCTACCATTATCCGAATGTACCAAACATCTGTTCCACTGGTTGACGGCACCAGGCTGCAACCCACAGTGCATCAATCGCTAGGTCTGTCGTCATAAACTATTTCATAGCCCAGCAGACGACCTGCCGTGAGAACAATCGAGTACCACCGCTAGGTACAGCCACCCTTCTTGAGTGCGGATGTAAGTAGTGTCAGTCACGGCGTTGTTTCCCAAATCAGAGTGGCCTGAATTGAACTTATGGTGGAGACGCTGATCTGATCACCAAATCCCTCTTCAAATCAGCATCATGGGCAAGTCGCTTCACGCCATATCCAACTGGTCACAGTACAACCGTTCCCTGGTCAAACGCGGCTCGCTAACGTTCTGGGTTGATGAGAATGTCGTTCATAACTGGTTCCATCAAGAACATCATGGCCGACGTGGACGAAGCGCCCTCTACACCGACCAGACCATCTGTACCTTTCTCATGCTCAAAGGCATTTTCAACCTCTCCCTGCGGGCGACACAGGGCCTGCTCGACTCACTGTTCGAGCTGATGAATGTGCCGTTGTGTGCCCCCGACTACAGCTGTGTCAGCAAGCGCGCCAGTACTGTGAAGGTGGCATACCGCCAGCCATCCAAGGGCAAGGTTACCGATTTGGTTATCGATTCCACCGGCTTGAAAGTGTTTGGCGAGGGCGAATGGAAGGTCAGAAAGCATGGCTATGACAAGCGCCGGGTCTGGCGCAAATTGCATCTGGCGGTGGACCCGGCGACCCACGACATCGTGGCAGCCGAGGCCTCGTTGGAAAATGTTCATGATGCCGAGGTGTTGCCGACCCTGTTCAATCCGCTACGCCGAGCACTTGGGACCGTGTATGCCGATGGCGCATATGACACCAAGGCCTGCCATGAACTGATAAAGCGCAAAGGAGCCAAGGCCTGTATTCCGCCGCGCAAGAATGCCGGTTTATGGGAAAAGGGGCATCCACGCAATGAAGCTGTTCTGGTGATGCGCAAGGAGGGGCTGACTCACTGGAAGCAGCAGTCCGGGTATCATCGGCGCTCATTGGCCGAGACGGCGATGTATAGGTTCAAACAATTGATGACGGGAAAAATCAGTCTACGTAACTACAACGGACAAGTGGGAGAGGTCATGGCCTACGTGTGTGCGATGAACAAGCTGAATGCCCTTGGTCTGCCGGTTAGAGAGCCCCAAGTGTAGCTATCACCTGGGGCTGGGGAAGTTGTGGCCTAATGGCTGATTTGGGCAACAACGCCGTCAGTCACCCAGGAGATATTCGGGACTGGGGTCTTAAACTGACGAGCCAGCATGTTCGGAGCAGCCTGCGGGACCTTGCCACCATAGTACTCCTTACGGCGCGGATAGCCCGCTAACGCAACCCCTCCCGCTTTATTAACCTGGCCACACGGTGTTACCGCAGGCTTCCCCCATCGCAATGGATCTTGCGGTAACCGTAGACAGCGCCACTTTCGCCATGACTGCTTAACCAACCCGGTCAGCCGCTCATCCTCCTGCTGCCGTCACGATACGGGCTGTTACAGCCACGCGTAAAGCCACTTCGGTGAACGCCCAGAGCCAGGCACAAGGTAACGACGCGGTACCGGGCGAGTCGGGAGGTTATCAACGCGTACCTTTCCTTGCTCGCTGGCAAAGTACGCGGATTCTTTAGAATATTGCGATCCTCGGTGACTTGGCACAGTCAGGTTTTCAAGCGGCGTATCTAGGCTTGCAAAGCAGACTCTTCGTGCTGCGGCTTAGGTGGCTTACCGTACTGCTTGAGCTAGGCATATTGCTGTGGCTGGATACCCTGAGGGCTTGTGCAAGGGGTCAGTTTGGATATCGAAAATGATTGTACGCACACCATTTTTTAACTAGCTTATGAAGCTTTGTTAAATTACTAATTCAAATGGCGGCTGATAAAAATAGCCGCTCTTTTAGTCACCTCAGGGAGAGACTCGACTTCCAGAGTCTCATTCTGACTATGAGCTCCCCTGCCCCAGGGGCCAAGACCATCAAGACTGGCGGCAACATATTGTGCTATATAAGAAATATCTGCCCCCCCACGTTCAACGGCCGACACAGCCTGTAAGCTCGGCCCCCCCAAAGCCACACTAATATCGCTGAACTCAGCTAAAAGCTGCCTGTTAGCATTTGTCACTGGCATAGCAGGCATTATATTTTTGAATATTAATTGGCTGGAGGTTAGTGGTAACGGAGTCATCGTAATTTCACGCATCTTTTGTTCAGCCATACGTTTCTGCTCATCTGATAAAAACCGCAAATCACCATGCACAAGTGTTTGAGCTGCAATGATTGTCTTCTGCCCGCTGGCGTTACCGGTGTTTTGCTGCGTATCTTCGTTGACGGTCTGCCCTCCAAGGATAATGCCTGGATTAAGTGTTAACCCCGGTATATTCGAAAGGGTGGCGCTAAAACTGCTCAGTACCCGTGCCGTTTCATAAATGGCACCATCCCCTGATGCAGTCTGGAATATTGTGGAGGAATGTCCTGGCTTACCACTGCCGGAAAGGTACCATTCGCTCAATCCTCGCCTTCCTGTCACCAGCTGATTTTCGGCCAGAGAAAATTCGAATCCCAGTGCAATGTCGCTGCCCTGAGCTGCTTCTCGCAGTGCTTTACGGGAGATGGAGGTCGGTTTTGCTGCCTGTTCCTCATCTCCGGTAAGTACCACTGTTATATTGGCATGCTTCAATTTTCCTGCGTGATTCAGCGCCTTGAGTACATATAAAATCGTGACTATGCCACCTTTATCATCAATGACTCCAGGTCCTGTTGCTGATAGCTGATCTGAGGAAAGCGTGAATAACTGAAAAGGGCTATTGGGAGGGAGAACTGTATCCAGATGGCCAATTATCAAAATTTTCTTTCCTGGGCCGCTATGCGTAGCGACTAAACTACCGGCATGTTTCATCGAGGCGGGGAGATTGACCCACTGTGTTTTGAACCCCAGGTCATCTAATTCAGTTCTAACCCGCACCCCAACTTTTTCAACTCCGGGGCGGTTTCCCGTGCCACTATTGATATTGACCAGGCCCTCTAGCAGTTTGAGTTGGTTTGTTTTATGTTTATCAATATAATTGATTAAAACACTTTCATCCGAACTTAACCTCGTATTTGCTGCCGTAATGTTGCTAATACAGGACAGTATTAGCACCAAAAATAATATTTTAGCTTTCATTTTTACTCTCCGATCTGTACAGGTCCTGAATCTGTGAAGGGCTGTAACCTGTGGCATCGGACATCTTCCTGATGCTCAGTTTCTTAACCTGACGATAGTACAGGTGAATCACCTCCAGTTCCCTCCCCCCCCTAGGCACGTGAGGAAATTAGTGGAGGTGCTACGACCCATCCGCGCTATCCAGAAAGATTCAAAATTGAAGCGGTTAAACAAGCCACCGAGCGCAGGCAGCCTGTGGCTGACCCTCGGGGTATCGAGCCACAGCCTGTATGCCTGGCTCCAGTGGCCAATCAATTACCCAAACGAAGTACTAAGCATGTCTCGCTATTAACAACATAGCCTTATAGTCCATTAATCGTTTCTGCTACCATTCCCGGATCAGAAATAGTTTCAACCGCATTGAGGAATGGCATGCCCCAGTAATCTGCGTGAGCAGCCCCATTAAACTCCTGCTCATAGATAAATTGCTCATCCGTAGCATAATTCCATAAATTTCCGGCAAACCACGCACAGTTATTTATGGGAGTGTAAGCACCCTTGGATGGGTCAGGGACAGGTATCCCCATGATATTAGCTATGTCAGCGCTTGCCTTATTCAAGGCTGGTATCACTGTTTTCTCTAACTGTGCAGGCTGTTTATCTGGGTTAGATAACGGCACACAGTGTTGGACGTGAAACTTCCTTTCCGGGCTATCATTAGTACCACTACCAGTTCCATTTTTTACATATCCATAGCCTTCATGATAACCATAGGTTGTCGAATCACCTTGGTTATTACTATTGAAAAATAGTATCCACGTATGCCCAAAGCTTCCACTGCCAAATATTTTTGTAAGGGCTTCGGTGACCGCTTTTGCTCTATTCTCCTTGTCTTCAATAGGGAATTGATCTGCGACCTTATTCGCAGCATCGACTACTTCTTCAATATCAGTTCGCTCTGGAGTCCGGTTTGTTCTGATGCATAACTGTGGGTACTCTACGTTAACGTCCCCTGTTGGGGCATACTTGTCACTTTGAATCGCATATGGGATAGGCTCTTCCATATGATATATTGCAATACCCATAATAAACTCCTCCATGATTCAGGCAGGTGGGGCTGTGATAAAAAACATATCTACCCAGCACTTTAAACCTCAAAAATGATACATCAATCAATACTAACGTAAAATATAAAAAGACAAGGAATAATATTTTTTGTGATTCAAGCCACACAATCATTTTTTAAACAATTAGTTTTGTAATGAAATGTTTCTACAGGCTTCGCTTCGAATTTTCAGTGAAATGTAGTTGGTGGTGCATCTGCCATCTAACATAAAAAAAACCACTCCGAAGAGTGGCTATGAAAATACACACGAGAAAACAGGTTGCTACAGGAAAAACATATTTACAAACGAATGCGAGTTCCATTCACAAACTATGATAATAGTACCAAGATATCAGAAGGATGGGAACCTTTAAAATAAAAAAACATGGTAATGATTAACGACAAACCTCGTGCGAATAATTTTTTTAAAAAATCAACCAGCAAGGTTGGGATAAGAACAACAGCTATATTCCATGACTAACACTCACAAGCAAACATTGCCACCTACGTGGTTTAAAAAATAATATAATATTTAAACATGCAGATCTCGCTGCCAGTTTATCTTGTATCCACTAAAAATATAAATACATTAGCATGTTTCATATAATAAAATGATGGTGGTGGATCATGTTTCTATTTCACTTGATGAATAGCCAAAAAAAAAGAGGCATCCTTGCCCCATAGTTACATCCTTATTCTTGCTGCATGGAAGAGGTGGTACCCGTCACGCGGATTTCAACGCGGCGATCAGGCGCCAGGCAACTGATTTTCTGTTGCTTAGATTTGATCCCATCACAGTCGCTGCCAGTGAGTGACTCTTCGGCCCCATGGCCTTCCACCCGGATTTGCCCTGCCGGCATCCCCTGAGCAACCAGATAGTTGGCAACTTTTTCGGCGCGCGCTTCTGAAAGCTGCTGGTTGAAGCGGGCAGAACCCAGTCTATCGGTATAACCAATCACGATAGCTTCACCGTTTATAGGTCTGGCTTCAGCCAGTTGCTGATACAACTTGGCTAGCGCCTGCACCCCTTCGGCCTTCAATTCAGCCTTGCCAAAAGCAAATAGCACATCTGAGCTGAGCTCAAAGGTTTTGTCTACTGCTACAGCTTCCGGCTCAAGTGGCGGAATTGGCGCGGCCACTACGGGGGCAACATAGCTGTTACGAAACGGATGATAGACAGCTTCCAGCGTTGTCACTGTCTGGTTCGGCTTGATGCGAGTGTTGTACTCTGCGCTGTTCAGGTCGCTCACATCTGCCATATAACGCCAGCGGGCCTGAAGATCCAAGGCATCGTTGACCTTATAGGCAAGACCAGTACCAAACAGGGACGAGACCTTGTTATCACTGGTTCCCAGACCACTGCTGTGCGACCAGTAACCACCGGCCTCTGCCAGCAGGGACAGATCGTAGATCAAAGGGATACGGCCAACCAAACTCAAGGTACCGCCCTGATTCTCGAAGCGATTGCCATCGGTATTACCGCGGCCAGCATACAGATAACCCAGTTCAGCCCCCAGATAGTCATTCAGGTTGACACCGACAAACGCATTGGCAGCAGCGGCATCTTCGGTACCAGACTCAACACCTTGCAATTTATTCAGCCCCTGAAAATGGCTGAAGCCTGCGCCTGCACCCAGGTAGATATCAGCGGACTCGGCACATGCAGCGCTAGACAACAGGCCGAGAATGGCCGCGCTCAGTAGGTTGTGTTGGTATTTGTTCACAATGGGTCACCGTAATTAATAAGTTGAGGGTTGATAGGGTGGTCGCCCCGATAAGACATGTCGCTATTCGATCGTTAACCGATTCTATAGAAGTCGATATGCGTTCATTTCGATAAATACAGGCAGTTGCAAGGAGCGACGTCATAGACATGTATACAGACCGCTTAAAACTATCCCAATCAATAAAAAAATAAAGTTATTATTAATTATAAATTATTCCATGACATTCGCGTCTGGGGGAATGACCGGCTGCCAGTGCGCAACTAAACCCATCGTGGCATCAACACCGAGCCGTATCACAACACTATGAGGCCAGCCCCGATTACGCAGTTAGTGAACCAGAGCGCATCCCAGCCAAGCTGTTAATGAGCCATTTAATCCGAACCTTAAGCCACTCAAGATGTAGGAACAAAAGCCACTCACCCACAGCAGTCGCAGAACACATGGCACAACACGTTGATTTAAATCATATTTAATATTAATTACCTATAACACACAGTTAGCCTCGCTGGCATTACCATTAGGCAACCTTTTTATTATGCATCGCATTGGCGGATTTAAGATTGTGATTTATTCAAAAGTATCGCGCCGAGCCAAACGGCCAGCGTACAAGTTCAATGCTAAAAACTGTGCCTACGACTACTTAAATATTCCCATAAAATATATAAAGTGGAGCATTCTTATTCTCATGACAATCTGCCTGCTGTTGGACATTTACTTCGGCGTGCTGATATATGCCGAATATGCCAATGGGGTGAGTTGGTGATGGATTGCAATGACGGTAGTGCTAAACTGGTGGCAATCTCGCAGCCTTTACATGATCAAACCAAGATGGACTATAAACGTTATCTACTCGGCGATACCCTTGTTTTCACCCCTGCCCTCTACCTTGTTAGCAAGCATGATCCCAGCCAACCCAGAGAGATCCAGCTCAGCCAGAAGGAGAGCCAGTTGCTCGACTACCTGTGTCAACGCCCAGGGCAAGTGGCCGCTCGCACGGACATCATTGCCGAGCTCTGGAATGACAGCGAAAGCAGCGATGTCGGGCTCAACAAAAACATCCTGATGATCCGGCGCAAACTGGAATCCCTCGGCGCGGCACAGGCCATCCGCACGGTACCCCGGGTCGGATATACCCTGGAGCTGACCGTAACCGACGCTACCGAACCGCAGGAAGCCACGCGCCCCACCGCCGAGCAGGCCTTCGACGCCGCTCTGTTGCCATCCGCCGTTACTCCCCGGCCTGTTATCCGGTTCCACTATTCGAACCACCGTTGGCCCCTTGGCGTATTAGGCCTGGCCGCAGCACTGCTATTTGCGCTTTTCGGCATATCCCCGGAGGTCACAGTTGACCACTTGCGCAAAATCAAGACAGTGCACGGTATCATTTATCGCAACGACCGCAAGGCCGAGCCGATCCCCAAACAGACCCTGGCAGCCCTGGATGAGGGAGTGGCACGCCACGTGGGGGACGACTACCGCATGCTGATCTCGGATCAGCTGATCTCTGTCATCCTCTATACAAATGGCCATATGCGGTGGGAGAAGGCTTTTTTAATCGGCGATACGCCCCTCACCCTCCAACTACGCTGCGTTGTCACGGCCATGGCCAGCTCCCCGCGAGCCCCCCAGCCCACTACCCAGTCAACCGGGAATATATATAGCAATGTAGAGTTTCATGCCCCTTGTGAGCTTGGTGGACACGTGCTGGCGACCCTTCAAACTAACCACTCCGGATTCGGTGAGCGGATCCACAGCGTGGTTCAAACGATCGCCTTATGGAACTGGGAGGGTAAACCGGTGGCCGTGTTTGATCTGTTATTGGACCGCACCGCATCGTTCAGGACGGATGGAACGCATCCGAATTTCACCGCCGACATGACCTTGCAATCCGTCAGGGTCAAGGAGATCAATAGGGAAGCCTTGGACGCCACCCCCCAACTGGCGTTCATCTTGTCCTCGTATACGGGATATGACAGGCTTCACGCCATAGTATTGGAACCAGACAGGGACTTGCACGTCACCACCCGCTTCAGCGGCATGTTGACCGCCTTTCGACAGGCGCCGTAGCGGCACCTGGGGGAGGCAGGCCTCTCTCATGCACGCCCCAACGCATCCAGTCAGTCTCCCCTGGCGCAGGATTGGCCCCCTTGTGCGGCGGGAGACACACCCTTGCCAGGCACTTCCCCATATGCCACTGAGGCCTCGTGGACTGCGATAAGGCCATCCGAATCGCTATCCGGCTCGGTGAGAGCCCACCATTCACACTTTCCAGGCGCCAATTACTTACGCGGCATTTGAAGAAATCAGCCAAATCGATACAAGTTAAACACTATGCCGATACCTGATATTGCCATCCGAATTGAAAGGACAAAACAGAATATTATTTGACCAGAGAAATAAAACAGAATAATAAATAATTTGCAGTGGACGTATTCCCATGGAGAATAAAATATTGGTGACAACACCGCACACGCCACGGATACCCAACCTTTGTAATCCGTCCGAAAACCGTCCTAAAACATAGCGAGTAATTTAATATGAATAAACATAACTATAGCCTGGGCGCCCTGCTTGTTATTTTCGTCATGGCAGGGTGCAGTAGCGCTCCCTCTCCGGCAGAGCTGATGCGCCAGAAAGCCGTGGAATATAAAGTGGATGAAACGCTGGCTAACCAGTGGGAACAAGGCGAAAAGCTGGTGTTCGAGGGGAATAAAAAAATCAAAGCTGCAGACAGCGACATCAAATCTGCCGAAGGTGAAATAAAGTCGGCGAAAAATAGGATCCAGTCCGCCGAGTCGAAAAAGGCCAGTGGTCAACAAGATGTCACCCGCGGACAGTCCATGATGGAACACGCCGAGACCACCTTCAAACTGCGCAATCAAAGCCGATAACATCGGTGGGATTTCACATCCTTCAATGCCGGTCGTCAAATGTAACACCGCGACCACCGCGGTGTTACTCAATTGAACCGTCGGCCCCCACCGGGTTCGGGCTTTGAATATTGGTGTGTTATGCCAAGCATATCATCGATATGCAGTTTGTTTAACTAGCTGATACACGCCAGCACCATCCTGCACCTTGTATTTTCGGTGAGCTATATATCGGCCATGGACAACCTCAAGTTTATCCTTGGAGGTTTCAGTTACGGTATCAATGGCGGTGCCAAGATCCGACTGCCCGGGCACCGTCCCTTTTTACACATCACTAGCACCGCCTCAGTTCACGGATGTCCATTTCCCTTAGCCCAAGTCAGCGCAAGGCAGGCATGTGTAGTTAGCCACGGATACCGGGGCCCCTGGCGTAGCCAGGCCGATGGGGCAGACAGCGAGAGACACGGTGCGTGTTGGGGCGCTTAGCGGGTGCATGCACTCAGGCAGCAGGTCTTCTTTCGTGGCCCAGCCTGTGCAACACCGGTACCGGGAAGTCGCACCGACCGCCCGTAGTCGAAAGGCATCGATGCGAATGCTCCCAGCGCATTACGAAAAAAACGTTCAGATCGCAGTTGTGGGCCGCTCACGACCCCCCTCACCACACACCACACACATGCCGATGGCGCCAGTTAAGCCCAGTTCTCCTCACGCGTCACAGGTGACGGTTAAGGGTTGGCGGTAGCGATGGCCGCGGCCCCCCCCTGCCTTTGGACGGCTAAGAGCCCACCCACACCGAAAACGCACGCGGTCTTACACGGCACGTCATTGGTTTGGCACCCCAGTCGTCTACGATCCGTAACCGACGGTCATCGACTTATCCGCCACGATTGTGCAATTATCCCCGGTAGGTTTGTGCGAGTTCCGGTCTATGTGCAGTCATGCGACAGATATGGTTGGTCTGTGTACGTGTCAGCTGAAGTCCCCGACTGCGGCCTGCATCCCGCACACCGGGGGTAGCCGGCGCGGTGCGTGGCGGTTGGCACGGCGGCCCGTTGAACCCGTTCTTCTGGTGCGTCGGAAGCGTTCCACGAGCCGGCCGCACAGGGTTAGGTACGTCGCGTAGCCGACGTACGGTCGGTTTGGCGTGCCGCGTGTATTGTTTATTCGTAGTAGTTAGCGGCTAGGCCCGTCCGGTGATATCGGCTACGCCCCAGTCCCTCCCGGTGGGCGTTACGGCGTCGCGGGGTCCGCCGCGTCATGCGCCCAGTGGAGTAGTATGTCTGGCCGGTTAGCGCTGCCATTCCATCCTCCGGTTGCCGCTCGTTTCCAACATGAACATCAATTACAGGTACGCCGCATTCCACCTAAGCGTGGAGTGGGCACCCGTTTTCGTTATTCAGGTCGTGTCCCCGGTTGTTCGTGGTTTGACAGTTTGGCGACGGCCTTCCATGCCGTCACGCGTTCGCCGGCCGGTGCCCTGGTTTTGCCGCATGGTTTCGAGGGATAAGCCCCAGGCCCCCTCGGTCGGGTCGCGTGTAGAATACGGCAACCCGTATTTGGTCGGATGGTCGTAACCTTCCGCAGCCGGCAGGGCGTTATAGTGCGCGCCCTCAAATGTTGCGGCGGCGGGTGTGGTAACGTGCGATGCTCCTTAGGTGCATCACGTCACTCGGTCCGTTGTTACACGCAGGCCCCCCCGGTCCAAACCTGGGGTGTCAGGGCACCGGTTATGCGGTTCGTCGGTTGGCATCTTCCGCCGCCCTACCGTCGTGCAGGCGGGAGTCCGTGAGCCGCACCCGACGTGGAGTTAGCCCGGGCCGCTCACGCCGCAAGCCGCACGCGTTTTGGTTGTAGGCCGTGGCGCAGGGCGGCACGCGTGACGAGCCGCCCCGCCTACGCCGTTCACCCCCCGCGCCTAGATCCTCGCTTAGGGAGTTTGTTGCACGCGTTGGCGCAGCGCAGTCGGTACCGACGGAAGGGTGTATCGTCAATCGGCTGTGACGGTTAGGATCCCTTCCCCGGTGTACGTCCCGGCTTTGTACACACCGTACAGATGGCTCGTCAATACCACGGACGTGGTTCCAGCTGGCACGTCGAGCTTCCGCCCAGCCCCGGGGCCTGCCCCCACGTCGATTGTGGCATATTGCCCTGGCGCACCACCCATAGGTATTTTGGGGTTGCCGCCGAGTAAACCGATCGTGACCGATGCCGGCATGTCGCAGGTTAGGTCGAGGCGTGTGGGTTTTGATGCTGCGCCGCCGAGTTCGACCCCCGCCTTCCCAGTGTGGGTCAGCGTCGCTTGTGCCAAGTTAAACGTGCAGGTTGCGGTGTTCCCCCCGACGTCCGCGCAGCCGACTGGGTTGATCCCGGCCCGAGCGTCCGTCATCCCGTCGATCACGCCGGCGACGCAGATGTAAGCGGGTCCACTCATATATAGACCGCGAGCGTAGGATGCGACGGTTCGGATGGGTATAGCGGCGGCAAGGTCACCGAGGGTCTTCGTGGTGGTCTGGTGGTCCCCCCTGTCCCATTCCTTGTTGTTGTCGCCGTACAAGCCGGCCGCCCATTGGATACCGGGTACTGTCGGGTTGACGTAGTACCCCCGAAGGGAGCACCCGTAGATCCCGTAGCAGGGGTTCGGTGTGGGGTCACCGATGTTGAGGGTGCGGACGAATTCAATATATTCAAGCGCGCCGGGTTTTTGTGGGTGTGGGTTTGTGATCCGTAGTTGCACGTTGGCATGGGCGTTCGTCGCTAGGACGAGTAGGAGCGGCGACAGGCGAAGTAGGGAGGTTGCGAGTGGGCGGCGCATGTGGGGGTCCTGTTGGTCGTGGGGTGGATGTTAGGTGTGCGGTTGTTCGGTCACGCGGCTGGCGGCCCCGCGGATTGAGCCGGAGGTGACGGTGCCGCGACGGATTAGCTCGGGCCGAAACTCATGCTCCATCTCCCCCGATATTGCTGCACCCTGCGCTGGCACTCGATATCTGAGAGTCCATCACGCAGAGTTTGCTCATAAAGCCGCAGAGATCGGGTTCGATGGCGTTGCAGGGCCTGGGGGGCTATGCCCACCCAGCCCTGGTCGGTAAACCAGCCCCCCAACCAGTCGATGCCATGTTTCAGGCGACCGATCCAGGTCTTGTCCGGGTGCTGGCTAAAGCCGCCCTCGGCCAGCAGGGCGTTGAGGTCGGCCACCGCAGCTCTCAAGCGCCAGCGCGTGCGGGCCAGCACGATGAAGTCATCCATGTAGCGGGCGTAATAGAGCTCGTCCCGCGCGCTGAAGGCCACATCGATGTGATACAGCAGGCTGGCCCCGATCAAGGGGCTGAGGGCGCAGCCACGGCCTATGCCCAGGCGAGGGGTATGAAACTCCCCCGCCCACTCGACGCTGTACTCCAGGTACTGGCGCATCAGTTCGCGACACACGGCGCAGGGTACCTGCGCCACCACCCGCACCATCACCTGATCCTTGCGAATATGCTGGTAGTAGCCACGAATATCGGTGCGCAGCACGAAGGGATAGTGTTGCCCCTGCAACGCCTGGTGCAAGCGGCGGCGCGAGGCATGAACGCCCATGCCTCGAATGTGCTCACAGGCCGGGTGCAGCGGCAGCCAGGGAGCCACCATCAGCGCGACCCACTTCAATACCAGCGCATCCTGCGCCGACCAGATGACCCTGGCTTCCTCCCCCCGGCCCAGCCGCTGCATCGGGCTCAACCGGTAGTCACCGGCCAACACCCGTTGCAGCAAGGGACCCGCCAGGCGAGCCCAGTGAAAGCGCAGGTGCCAGACATCGGCGTTGGCCGGATGGTGGCGCCGTTGTCTGCACAACCAGTCATAGGCTTGCGCCCAGGCCTGCTCGGCAGACAACACTGGATATGCCTTATTCATAGGCCAGCTTGACCGTGGACTGGGCACTGAAGTCACCGGGCACCAGCTTGGTTTCCCCTGATTTCAGCAACTGGACATAGATACCGAAGTTGAGCTCATTCTTGCCCGATGCCAGCGAGATCTTGCCGCTTTGCTTGTTGAGCGGCAGATCCTTGGGTGACTCTTTGCCTTCGACAAAGCCGAGGGCGATACCGGAGGCGATGCTGCCACCGGCCAGCCCCAGCAACTTGCTATCTTCCGCCGAAGCTGGGCCGGAGAAGGTGGCCTTGACCCCCTTGGCGACCCCCAGGTCGCACTCTTCCAGGTGAATGACAAAGGGTTTCACTTTCGAGCGCTTGTCCCGTTGCAACTCCTTGTTGACGATATTGCCCAGCTCCAGCTTGATGTTTTCATCCGCCGGCGGGATCGAACAGGGTTGGGCGACAATCGTCCCGGTGATCGTCAACTTGACTGTCTCCGACCCAGCCATGACTCGAGTGGGAGCCGCCCCCAACAGCGCCACAAACAAGGCGGCCAAAGAACAATTACGCATTTTGGTGAGGACGGGCATCATATGTTCGCTTCCTTGTTATTGCTGTGCTTGGTCAGGTTTAAACTGGCAACTGCTGGCGCCGCAGTGAAATTGCAGCTGTTGCCGGCCACCAAAGTCATTGACGTAGGTCAGCCGGGGGTGCAGACCCAACTGCTGGACGGAGAGGTTCAACTCAGCATCGCCATAAGGCGCCAGCATCACGGGGGTGAATTCGCTCGCGCCTGCGCTGGCAGTGGCAGGCACACCATCGACCAGGGTAATGAAATAGGGGGTTGGGTTGTGCAGGTGATAACGGCCACCTTTGGGCGTCATCTGTACCTGCTGCTGCCAGGGCGTCTGGTGACTGTCAGAGGGGATCACCAGGTGCTGCGGGCGGTAGAAGAACTTGATCCTGGTCTGCAATGCCAACTGCAACGAGTTGGGTTTGTCGCTGCGGGGCGGGATCTCCCGCAGATTGAAGTAGAACAGGCTCTCTTTATCCTGCGGCAACAGACGTACCGCACCGGTGGCTTGCACCTTGAGCATGCTCTCAGCCCCCGGCTCCAGGCGCTGCACCGGTGGCAAGACCACAAACGGGCCAGAGACCTTGTTGCCTTGTGCATCTTCCAGCCACGCCTGGGCCAGATAGGGCAGCGTCTTGTTGTTGTTGCGGATGTTCAGGCTCTGGGATTTGTTATCACCAGCATATATCACCCGGGTGCGATCCAGGGCGACGGCTGCCTGACCAGGCAGCGCCATGAAGAACAGCATCGCCACAACGGCATTTATCATCAGTTTCATAACAGCATCTCGTGATTAAAGGGCTCAAATTGATCGAACTTAGTGCGTGCTGCTGCAACGCAGGGTGACTATCTCCTCATCAGAGGGCAACGGGGATGGCAGCGCCGTTTGACAGTGGTTGTTCTCGCCCCAACTCGCCGTGATCAGATCCCCGGCATGCAAGCCGGCAAGATAGGCCACACCATCGTCCCCCAGCATGCCCAGCCGCTGCTGCTTCTGGTTGTTCACCTCTGCTGCGAATGGCAGTACCTTGCCGCTGTCGAGCTGGAAGCGCAGCAACCGCTTGCTACCCGAGAGGATGTCAAAGTGCTGGTAGCCAATGGCACCCTCCGTCAAGGTGCGGCTGGACACGGGCGAACCTATGGGCTCGACATCATCACCCAGCTGATCGACATCGATACTGGTGCGCTGCCGATAATAACTGGTGATATCGGCCACCACGGCCATGCCATGGCGATCCGTCGTGGTCACAGGCCCCCCGGAGTGAACGGGCACACCTGACGCCCCATCGGCATCGACCATGACCCGACTGCCGCCCACCATGCCGACCCGATGCAGTGCTGCCCCGTCCGCCGTGGCCGTGACCCCACCTTGCAATGAGAGCCCGCCCGTGGTCGTTTGATTGGACTGATGACTGACGTTGGCCGACATGTACGCCTTGTCGCCGGTATGGGAATAGAAGCCGCTGACACTGCCGCCGCCCTGGGAAGAGGTGCTGGCCGAGAGCGAGTAACTGTTCCGTTCATCCGCGTTGTTGAAATAACTGGCACTGTGGCTGGATACGCCATTCATGGCAGCGGCGTTGTAACTTACGTGCTGGCCGGCACCGAATGGCACGGACAAGCTCAGGTACATGCCGTTTTCAGCTTGCTCCCACTGGGTTCGCCGATAGGCACTCAGCGACAGACTCAGACTACGCCAGTCCAGCACGTTGAATTGATGGGACAACGACAGGCTGAAGCGCTCACTGTCTGGCTGATACCAATAAGATTGATGGGTATAGTCCAGATAGGCACCGATGTTTTCCGAGCGAAACTGTTTGCTCAAGATGACGGAGTACATCTCTTTCGAACCACCCTCATATTCCCAAGGCATGGTTTTGGCCGTCAGATAATCACTCATGTTCATGAAATCGCGTTCAGAGAATCGATAACCGGCGAAAGCGACCTGACTGTCATATTTTTCAAATGCCTTGGAGTAGTTCACCCGGTAAGAACCCCCTCGCTTGATGCCCCGCCCTGGGATGTCGGCTCGGGATTCCGTCATATCAAATGAGATGGCCCCAAAATCCAGCAAGTCACGCCCGGTACCCAGAGTCACAGCCGCATACCCATCGCCCAGCAAGCCGCCACCAAACAGCGACCAGCCGTTATTAATCCCCCAGGATGCCTCACCACTGAGAAACAGCGGCCCCTCGAGACTGTGGTCAATGTTGGATGGCTTGCCACCGGCAAATTTGTATCGAATGGCTCCTGGGCGAGACAAGTAGGGGATGGAAGCCGTCTTGACTTGGAAGGTCTGAACGGAACCGTCTAGCTCCTCGACCTTGACATCCAACTCACCGCTGGTTGCCGAGTTGAGATCCTGGATCCGGAAAGGACCCGCCGCCACCTGGGTCTCGTAAAGCACTCGCCCCCCCTGACTGATCACCACCTTGGCATTGGTTCTGGCGATACCCACGACCTCGGGGGCATACCCTCTCAGGTTTGGTGGCAGCATGTTGTCATCCGATGCCAGAGAAGCACCGGTAAACCGGAATCCGTCAAATACCGAATTGCCCAGATCGATCTCGCCCACGGTCAGTTTTGCCTCATGGGCCGGCAGGGGCCGATAAGCATAAATCCGGGTGATACTCGCAGCTTGCTGGTGATGGGTTTCTTTGCGGCGCAGATCCGGGTTCGGCACGTCGTGCTCATCCTCGGGCTCTTCTTTGTATGCATGCCAGGATTTATCCTGTTGATACTGCGCCTGCCAATCGGCACGCAACCGCCACGCCTCGAGGTTGGCTCCCGCCACGCCGTATGCACTCATTCCTGTGTTGTTGGCATGAGAGTTGGTGTCAATGCCATGCTGAATGTTCAGCCCGTAATCCAGCATGACCCCATTGACCCCCTGATCCCATCGGGCGGCAGGCTCCCAACTGTCATCGCTGTATTCAAGATAACTCTGCGGAATAGAAATATTGAAGGTATCCGTACCTATATCGGCCTTGGTCATGACACCATCAAGGGCTTTCAAGTTACGACATTGTGGATCGACATCTGTCGTAAATACTTTATCCAAGGCACTCTCTACTAGGCCTAATTCTTTAAGCATACTCTCGCTAAGACAGCTTTCTGAACTCCCATCTTGAGCATCCTTAAAATGAATTTCACGCTCACCCAAGGCTCGCTCACCATTGATAACAACCTGCATGCTATAGTGCCCAGGGATAATATATCCAGCATGGGAAAACTGACCAAAATCTATATTTTCTTTATCATTCACATCCAGCAAGTCGGTATTGAAGTCAACACCATTGGCGTTTGCACATTGTACAGAGAAAGTATATACAAGAATGCTGAATGCTGTCTTGACGGTCTTGTTTTTCATCTGACTCAACTTCGAATTACCAATGTGAAAATATGTGCGACTGGTGACAAAATATAATCAATTGCCGCCAGTCGCACTGCCCCAGTAATAAAATTACTGATAGGTCATGACGAAATCACTACTGACATCAAATTCACCAGGCAAAATATCAGAGCGGTCTTCTACTTCCCTGACTATTTTCGCCCCGAACTTGAGGTGACGATCACCATTTACCAAGTCAGCGACTTTAGTCGGTTGACCTACAACGATCTCGGCACCGCTATTCTTGTTGACCAAGGCAAGAGAACCACCTGCACCGCCACCATTGAGCGCAAAACTAGTTCCGCGGTGTCCAGATGGAACACCATTGAACGTCACCGTAGCACTCATTGCCGTGCTGATGTCACAGTTTTCCAGATGGATTTCGAAAGGTCGCAGCGGACTGGACCCCTTCTTTTCAAGCAGGCTAGTGGCAATTTCGCCCATCTGTATGGTCTGATCGACACTTTCAGGCGCGATAGAACAAGGGGCGTCAATGATGGCACCAACAAATTTGACTGCACCATGCCCCTGATCTTGGGGGGGAGTGAACTCCGCTGCGGCATGTCCACATACCCCCATCAGTACAAATAGCGCAGTGAGCTTACTTATATGCATAATCTAATCTCGTTCTGCAGTAATTTATTACTGATAGGTCATAATGAAGTCACTGGTAGCATCAAACTCACCAGTAATTATCTCTGCATCTTTAACGCTAATCACCTTGGCACCAAACTTCAGGTGGTTATCACCATTGACCAGATTGGCGACCTTGGTTGGTGAACCAAGAACGATATCTTCACCAGTGCTTTTATTAACCAGAGCAATCGCTCCACCGCTACCACCACCATTGAGAGCCAGGCTCTTCTTGGTATTATCAGACGGAATACCATCGAAAGTGACAGTTGCATTCAATGCAGTAGTAATATCACAAGCTTCCAAGTGGATTTCGAATGGACGCAGTGGAGTTGCACCATTGGCTTTCAGCAGGCTGTTGGCAATTTCACCCATCTGCACTGTCTGGTCAACACTCTCAGGCGCGATGGAGCAGGGGGCATCAATAATGGCACCAACAAACTTGATAGTACCGTGGCCCTGGTCAACCGGCGGCTCAAAAGCAGACTCGTCGGCAACAACATGACCACAGAATACAGCGGCAGTAGCAAGCAACAGAGCGTGCTTTTTGTTAAATTTGAACATGATAAATTCCTGAATATGAGTCTATTAAAAGAGCCCATTAAGTTAGCTGTGAATTTATGGCGTTGACTCTGCGACTTATTGGTAAGTCATGATGAAGTCACTGGTGGCATCAAACTCACCAGTAACGACGTCTTTACCAGTGCTAATCACCTTGGCACCAAATTTCAGGTGGTTATCACCATTGACCAGACTGGCGACCTTGGTCGGTTTACCAATCACAATGTCCTCTCCAGTGCTTTTATTGACCAGAGCAATTGCACCACCGCTACCGCCACCATTGAGTGCCAAGCTCTTCTTATCCTTATCAAATGGGATACCATCGAAAGTAACTGTGGCATTCAATGCAGTGGTAATATCACAGGCTTCCAGGTGAATTTCGAATGGGCGCAGTGGGGTCGCACCATTGGCATTCAGCAAGCTGTTGGCAATTTCACCCATTTGTACGGTTTGGTCGACACTTTCAGGTGCGATGGAGCAAGGAGCATCAATAATGGCACCAACAAATTTGATGGTACCGTGCCCCTGATCAACAGGTCCCTGAACAGCAGGTGTAGCAGGACCAAGGTCACTCCAACCTGTCTCTTCGGCGACGGCGTTCCCACAGAAAATGGCAAGAATAGAGAGCAGAGGTACGTATTTGTTTTTCATTGGTTTATTTCCATGTGATCGTTAATTAAGAGCAAGACCTTAGTGGAGTATCCCTTTAGCCCGGACTAGCCTTAGCCAAACGCTTCCAGCACTTCTTGCCTAATAAATTATCCACACCTCCACCTCTCACCTCCAGATACAAAAAAATATGTAAAATTCACATTAAAAACAATTAGATACAATCACACCAGACAGGTGAGACAAGTAACTGCCAGAGCAAGTTATAGACCGGCACCGACATGTATTATTGATGTCATCTTGGGTTCAGTCAGATACCTCGGCATCGAGACCAACATCGAATGAAGAAAAACGAAAAAGGAAGAGGTAAGGGGGAAAGGGGAAAGGGGAAGGGGGAAGGGGGAAGGGGGAAGGGGGAAGGGGGAAGGACCAGCAATGCAAATTGCCAATTGGAAAGTGAAAAAGAAAAATGCAAGAAAAAATCACTTCCTACATAATAAAGAACCAGACATATCATGTCGCTTTATGTTTAATAAACTTCAAGGCCGACTTAAATGTGATTCGAACAGTCATGGATTTTATTTTACTCAGGGTGGTACCAGCCCTACGCTTTATTACAAGCGATAATTCTCACCACCAATCTGAACTATGTATGCATGATGTAGCAATGGTTCAAATATCGCCGCCGTTATCGGCAAACGCGCAAGACCATCGGCTAAATGGAGAATGGTTCGTTAGAATTACGTTTCCATTTTCGTAGCGTTTGTCGATCACGTTGAGAAACTGGTTTTCCTCCTGACGTCCAAACTGCAAGTCGAGCGGCCTTCGGTAATAATGGAATGGCTATCAAACGACGGGCATGCCCTTTATCACGGGTGGAATGGATGGATGCTCCAATTTGTTTGCAGCAGCCCTTGGTGACGTAGCCAAGGCTAGAGGCATGGAAGATTTATCAAAAGAGGTCGGAAGGAGCAGGGAGGGGTATAAAAAGCCTAGCCAGGTAAAGACACCCAGCCCATTCAACGATTGTCAAATTTGCCGGGGGCCACGATCACAAGAGTGCAGTTATATATGGCAGCGCCTGCGCCGCGAGCACGCTACCAGCCATGTTTTCCAGAACAGCTTTTATGCTCCCAACAGTCGCCTTGATGACAGGCCATTTGGGCTTTGGCGACGTAGCCTGCGCCTGTAACGTCGCCAGCTCTGCGTGCAATTCTTCACGAATCGCCCCCGCGATGTGCCCCTGCTGGATTGCTTTACACAGCAGCTCGATTAAAGCCGACAACGCGGCCATGTCACCACCCGCCTGCGTCTGAGTTTGGTTGGAACCATTCGATCCGATCTGGATTTGGGAACCGCTCACATCCCCGAAGTGGTAGTGTTGCTGTTGCACAGTTTGCTTCTCCTGTGACGTGAATGTCATGCCCTCCCCGAGCACACCTCTGGCCTCTAGATCTAGCGCCCATTCGAGCACCCGGCTTCTCACCGTCTCGATGACGCCCTGAACCTGCACTGGGGAAAACTTTAGAGCGGGGCGCATTATCACGCCATTTGCCTCACGTATCATCTGCATCAGCGTATGTTCAATGTTGGCGGGGAAGTGGCTGTAAATGTCCGTCGTGTTTTGCGCCAGTTGAATCAGCTCAGGCACCGACTGTCGTACCTCAAAGTCCGACAACAGCTCAGCCATACCAGGTGGAGCAAAAAATGGTATCGGGCCGCGAATTGGGTTTTCCACAATCAACTGCCCCTGTACTCGGCGATAATCAGGTACCTCTGCCGTGTAGTAACCATTCAGTTCGCTGCTAATCCAATCGACCAGTTCAGGTACGGCAAGACGCCGTGCAACAACCAGCGCCCGGCGCAATAAATCACTAGTCGACGCCGAGGTATCAATCGCCGCATTCACCAGTTCAGGGACAAGGGCAGACATTCTTACTCCAAATTATTGATAACTATAAATGGCTATCATCCATCATTTCAGAGACGATCGCACCGTTTACGCCCATCATCCTGATAGCTATCTAACAAACTATGTCTCTGTGGCTTTTCTCGCTTCTGCTTTATTGTTGAATCTACCGGCTCTTTTGCTATTCTCGGGTCTTTCTGGCTATGCATGCATACATTCCCATCAGGGCCTTGCAATTGTGCTACTACCCAAAACCGATTGGGCCTCATCATAACGGGATGAGACCCGCTACGTCGGTTCATAGTCGGGCTGTTCGGCACACCCCTTGATCCAGCCGAGGCACATCGTGGATGGGGGGCCCCACGCAACAACTTTAGGCAATACCTCCAATTGCTTGAGAAGCCTGTATCATCTAAGCTTCTGAGGCTTATCCATTGATTTAATATGCGATGAATAAATGCCCCAGCATCGTACACAGAACTCTATACATATGAAGCAAACCACCATCAATCACGCGTATTTCTATAGCTATGAAAACATGCTCGTGCGATTCAAACGGGCTAAAAGCGAAGACACTCTCGATACCATGTACCGAGGTGCAGTGAATAAAGCCAATACCAACCTACAAGGCAACGAACTATTCCAGGCACAAATCGCTATCGAGAGAGCACTGGACAAGTGCCAACAGGATTTTGACACTTCTCAGCACGGCATGGCTAGGAAAGCAAACCACGCATTGAAGCAAGCCCAGTCCTGCAAGCAATACAGCCCCGAAGACGAAATGAGACGGCTCCTTGCTGATCTGGGCTAAGAGAATCCGGCTAAAGATTGATGCGACCATGATCAGGCCAGTGGCTTGTTTATAACTTCTGAAGCAATGTCTTAAAGAGATGATGATTAACCTTGAGGCAAAAATCGTACCGCAAAGAATTGAAACCAAGGTGGGTTGTTGTTTTACACCTCTACTTTTGTTTAGAGATACTGATACAGTTCATTTGTCAACACTTCGTTACTTTGGCCAAAAAGTGTAAGAAAAGAGTCTCTAAAATGTCCAAAACTCCATTTTTTATTACTTTTTTGCATTTTTTGTCAAAATACGCGTCTCACACGCAAAGCACAGCACTACCTAATACATTGAATTTATGGAGAAATAGGCATGATGAACTCACTCACCTACTCGCTGGATGTGAAGTTTTTACAAGTACAACCATTCTGATCGGCAACGCATTGCCAGAAGGCCCTGTTCATTCAGGGCCTTTTTTTGTCCGTTATTGACGCAGGCTCGCCATGCAGTACTGTTCCTGCGCGGACTTGCCGGGTATTTTCTCCGCATGAGATGCCTTGGGCTTATGATCAGGGCGACCAGTTTGCCAGAGAGAACACATGGGGTTTTTGTATCGCATACTACTGCACGCCGTTTGTCTGACCGCCACCCTGGCGGCGCCCTTGCTCGCGGCAGCCGAGCCGCTGCGGGTGGGCGTCAGCTTCGCCATCCCCCCTTATGTGATAGAGGAAGAGGGCCGCGGGATCGAGCTCGATCTGCTGCGAGAGGCCTTTCGCAACAGCGGCTATGAGCCCAGTTTTGAATATCTGCCGCTGGAACGTACCTTCCGGATGCTGGAGTCCGGCAAGCTGGATGCCATCATCAACGCCAAACCCGGCATGCTGGGCGATGTCTTCCTGTCACAGCCGGTGATCGCCTTCCACAACCGGGTATTCACCCTCAGCAAGACCCATATCAGCACCCTGGATGACATGAAAACGCTGCGAGTCAGCGCCTTCCAGCGGGCACGTCAGGTGCTGGGAGGCGCCTTCGCCAGCATGGCCGATCAGAATCCCCGTTATGAGGAGGTCGCCAAGCAGCAGGGGCAGGTTCACAGATTGATGCTGGGACGGGTGGATGCCGTGGTTCTGGAACAGCGGGTGTTTTACTACTATCTGGCGCAACTGGCCGACAGCAAGTATGGCGCCGAGCTCTACGCTCCCGGCCGGGTCAGACAATATGACCTGTTTGCCCCGACCCAGTATCACTTTGCCTTTCGCCAAGCGGTACAACAGCGCTGGTTTGATCGCCAGTTGAACGCCATGCGGGCCGATGGCCGGTATCAGAAGATCTTCGAGACGTATGGCGCCACGCCTTGAGCCAGAAACATAAAAGCCAGCCTGTGACAGGCTGGCTTGATACTGGCTCCGGAGGAACTACAGCGTGGAGGAGCGTTACTTGATCGCGCTGCCGTTTTTCAGATCTGCTTTCTGACGTTTGGCTTCGCGCTTCTCTTTCAGTGACAACTGCGGCTTTTTCTTGGCATCTTTGCCGTTGTGATGTTCTTTGTTACTCATCATCAAACTCCAAAAATGTTACCCAGACAGTTGGAACCCAGGTTCCAGCATGCCATCCGAATCGTAGACTTCAGTACGCTTTCAGTGACGACCTGTTGATCGCACTCACTTCAGCATACCCCCAATCTTGCGCAAGAATCCACCCTCATCAGTCAGGCTTCATTCTGGGCCGGGTTTCGGCGATCTCGAGGCGCGGATAGCGAGGGCATGAACGGCCGAGAAACCTGAATATTCCTTATAAAATCTGGCCCCCTCGACGTATTTAATTACCAACTGAAATAAATCACCAAAAGCAGAAGACAACTATTAATTAAATGAGAAGAGATAATTTAGATAAGCATTCTCACTCTCGCCAGAAACAAAACGTTACAACCTGCCGCAGCCGTTTTATTTTCAAGCTGATATTATCCAACTCTATTTGCGAAAATATTATATCGAGAATAAGGATATCCCATGACCAGAAAAACCAGAGCGGCCTTGGTCTCGGTTTGCTCCAATATCACACTGATTATCATGAAGATATTTGCCGGGATCCTGAGTGGTTCCGTCAGTATTATTTCCGAAGCCATCCACTCGGCAATGGACCTGGTTGCAGCCCTCATCGCCCTGTTTGCGGTACGTCGGTCGGATATTCCACCCGATCAACGCCACCCCTATGGCCATGACAAGATCGAAAACGTCTCCGGCGTCATAGAGGCCCTGCTGATCTTGCTGGCCGCGGGCTGGATCATCTTCGAAGCCATCGGCAAGTTGATCACACCAACGCCGATCGAAAGCGTAGGCTTTGGCGTGCTGGTCATGCTGATCTCGGCACTGGTCAACAGCGGTGTCTCCACCTATCTCTACCGGGTAGCGAAAGAAGAGGAATCTGTCGCTCTGGCTGCCGATGCCCTGCACCTCAAGGCCGACGTACTGACCTCTCTCGGAGTCGCAGTCGGCCTGCTCGGTATCTGGATCGCCGACGGGCTGGGCTACAACCTCTATCTGCTCGACCCCATAGTGGCCATCTGCGTGGCGATCTTCATTCTCCGGGAAGCCATCACCATGCTTAACCAGGCCTTTCAGCCCCTGCTGGATCACAGCATGAACGAGGAGGAGCTGGCCATCACTACTCAGGTGATCGAGCAGTGCTGCCCCGAGCATGGGGGTTTTCACGCCCTGCGTAGCCGTCAGGCCGGACGCCGTCGTCACATCGATTTCCACCTGACCCTGCCCAAGGAGATGAGCATAGAGCACTCCCATGCCATCTGTGATCGGATAGAGCAGGGCATAATGCGCCACCTGCCCCATGCCATAGTGCTGATCCATGTCGAACCGAGCGGCCACGGTTGAGAGATAGTCGATGCAAACCGGAAAATGCGAGAAATCTGTAGTGAACTGGCAGATAAATAACGGAAAAAAGCGTGGAACCCGCACTTTTATGGCCATAGAGCGCATTGCGTAAGAAATAGTCGGCGAAAATGTGTTAGGGTATCCCATCCCCCAGCCGCCAGGAGCGCGCCGTGAAAAAGTTGGAAATGAAAGACCTCACCGAGGCCGAAAAGGCCGAGATAACCCTGTTGCTCCAAAAAGCCCAGGCCAATGCTGACCATCAGCTGACCAACGCAGAACGTAACAGGATCCGTGAGGAAGGCCGGCTTAAAATCGTGGCAGATCGTGCAGAGGCGGCCAAGGTGGCCTCCAAACTGGCTCGGGAGAAGGCCAAAGAGCGGGCCAGAAATCAGGTCTTGCCAGAAACCTTCAGCTGGATCGACTCCGTCAGCAACAAGTTTCGCAGCAAGCGCTGAGTTGGCGCTGTGTTGATAAGCGCCCACCCACACCAGACCGGTGTGGGTGGGCGTTTGCCGTTAAGGCCCTGCGGCAACCAAGGAAGAGCTCTTCTATACCACTCTTGATCAGGAACGCCTCTACGCCAGTCAGAAAACAGTCCCCAAAAGCTCAGCGCCAATCATAGCAGGCGTCAGCGCTCAATCTCGCCAGTGAACGGCGTGGCTCATGTGACAATATGAAGTTGGTAGCACCTCGATAACCAGAAATTAATATTGAGATAAAGTTTGCTTTAACGAAGAGAGCATGTTTTAATCTCTCTCGATGGTTCGGTAGTTCAGACCTGATTATGTTAGGCAGTCATTTTAGTAAAGCAGTGATTAGTATAAGAGTTATCTACGATAGTTCTTATTAAATAATTCTCCTTCTTTAGTGCTCCCCATACGTATTGCTGACGAAAAATCATAGATTGCCAAATTTTGGCACTTAAAACACTATTCTAGGAAATTATTATGTCTAACAAAATGACTGGTACCGTTAAGTTCTTCAACGCTGAGAAAGGTTTTGGCTTCATCTCCCCGGCTGACGGCAGCAAAGACGTGTTCGTACACTTCTCCGCTATCCAGTCCACCAGCTTCAAAACCCTGGACGAAGGTCAGCGCGTTGAGTTCACCATCGAGCAAGGCCAGAAAGGCCCGGCTGCTGCCAACGTAGTTGGTCTGTAATTCAAGCAAGAAAGCCTTCACGCTCGCTAACGCCTGCTGAGAAGACCTTCTGCAAGAATTAAAAAACCCGCCAAGGCGGGTTTTTTGTTGCCTGCGATTCAGCATTTTCCCTCCCCCCAGACTCTTTTTCCCTCTGTTTAGCCATTCTGCCCCACCCCTTTTCTTCCGGTATCCCTCCTGCATCTCCTTGTTGACGCTAGCATGACAGCACAACCTTAATGAGATTAATTATCGTTTACACATCATTCCATGATCATTACAATGCCTGCCGACAAACGGGAGGATTATCCAATTGAACCTGCCCGGTCCGGGTTTCACGCGGGATGCGGTGAAACCACCCCATAGATTCACCCAAAGGATGAATGCATCTTCTTACTAAAAGAGTTCAGGCCAACATGATAAAAATGCACCGCAACAAGCTGACCACGCTCATTCTCGCCGCCCTCGCCTCTCACGCCTATGCCGCCGAACAGGAGGTCATGGTCGTGACCGCCTCCGGCTTCCAGCAGAAGATCGAGGATACCGCCGCCTCCATCTCGGTGGTGACTCGCGAGCAATTGGAAAAACGCGCCTATCGCGACGTGACCGATGCCCTGAAAGACGTACCGGGCGTGGTGATCACCGGGGGTGGCAGCAGCAGTGACATCAGCATTCGTGGCATGGGCTCCAAATACACACTGATGCTGGTGGATGGCAAGCGGGTCGACAGCCGTGGCACTCGCCCCAACAGCGATGGCCCTGGCATAGAGCAGGGCTGGTTGCCACCGTTGCAAGCCATCGAACGGATCGAGGTGGTACGCGGCCCCATGTCCTCCCGCTACGGCTCGGACGCCATGGGTGGCGTCATCAACGTCATCACCCGCAAGACCGCCAGCATGACAGCCTGGCAGGGGTCGCTGCATGCCGACTCCACCTTCCAGGAGAACAAGGACTCCGGCGACATCTTCCAGACCAACGCCTATACCGCCGGTGCCCTGGTGGATGGACTGCTGGGGATGCGCCTGAACGGCCAGCTATCCCATCGCGGTGAGGATCAGTTCCAGAACGGGTTCGCCGAGCAGGAGATGCGCAGCGGTACAGCCGTGTTCAGCCTGACCCCGGACGAGCACAACCGTTTCGACTTCGAGGCCAGCCGCGGCCTGCAGGATCGTGATCGCACACCGGGTGAATCCCTGTCGGCCAAGTCCAAACCCAGCCTGAGCACTTACGAGCGCACCAACTACGCCATCACCCACGACGGCCGCTATGACTTTGGTTCCTCCACCAGCTATCTGCAGCGGGAAGAGAACACCAACCCCGGCCGCCAGATGAAGCTGATCAACACCATAGCCGATACCCATACCCAGTTTGAGCTGGGGGATCACTACCTGAGCGTGGGTGGCCAGTACCGCTACGAGGATCTGCAGGATCAGGGCAACCAGCTCAATGTGGCCAACCGCGCCAATCAGCTGACCCGCTGGAGCTGGGCCATGTTCGTGGAAGACGAGTGGGCACTGACCGACACCTTCGCCCTGACCGGCGGCGTGCGCATGGACAGGGATCAGAACTACGGCACCCACTGGAGCCCGCGTCTGTACGGGGTCTGGCATCCGGCCGAGTTCTGGACCTTGAAAGGGGGCGTCTCCACCGGCTACCGTTCACCGGATCTGCGCATGTCGGCCGCCAACTGGGGCCAGGCCACGGGGGGCGGCACCCAGGACGGCATGCTGGTCGGCAGCCCGGAACTCAAGCCGGAAACCAGCGTGAGCCAGGAAATCGCCCTGCTGTGGGATGGTCAGGAAGGGCTGAGCACGGGGCTGACCCTGTTCAACACCGACTTCGAGGACAAGATCTCCGAGATCCGCCGTTGCACCAGCAAGAGCGACCCCTCCTGCACCCTGAACGGTCACACCTATGACTTCATCAGCGACCGCATCAACGTCGACAAGGCGAACATGCGCGGGGTGGAAGGGACTGCCAACTGGACCATCAATGAAGATTGGTCGCTGGCCTCCAGCTACACCTTCACCCAGTCCGAGCAGAAGAGCGGCCCGATGGAAGGCAAGGCACTGAACCAGATGCCGCGCCACATGTTCAACACCACGGTCGACTGGCAGACCACAGAAGAGGTCAGCCTCTGGTCCAGGGTCAACTTCCGCAGCAAGACCTCCGATTACCTGAGCCGGGTCAAGATGGCAGAGGGCACGCCTTCTTACACCTTCTTCGACACGGGTCTGGTCTACAAGGCCAACAAGAACCTGAACGTGACCGCCGGCATCTACAACCTGTTCGACAAGACGGTGGATTACACCAGCTTCGGCACAGTGCTGGACGGTCGTCGCTACAACCTGGGGATGACCTACAACTTCTGATGATGAGCCGCCGCCCCCAGGGGCGGCGGCCTACTCTTCTGCCGCATTCTCCTTCTCCTCGGCATAACAGGCCGCTTGCCAGGTATTGCGTCCCAGCGACTTGGCGCCATACATCAACCTGTCCGCCTGCAACAACACCCGTCTGCCATCGGCTCTGACGCCATCCGGCACCCAGACGGCCCCGGTACTGATGGATAGCCCCAGCTCACCGGCACTGGTCTGCAACTTGTGCAGACTCACTTCCCGACCTATCCGGCTGGCCCAACCTTGCAGCGAAGCCATATCCGCCATCGGCAGGCTGATACAGAACTCCTCCCCCCCGATACGGGCAAACAGCGCCCCGTCCGGCAACACCAGCCGCACCCGTTCGACCAGCGCCGAGAGCACCTCGTCACCGACCCCGTGACCGAAGTGATCGTTGATCCCCTTGAAGCGATCTATGTCGAACAACAGCAGGGCCGAGGCCTGTCCGCTGGCCAGCCGCTGCTCAAACTCGGGCAGAAAGGCGCGCCGGTTCAGGATCCCCGTCATGGAATCTGTACCGGCGAGGCGCTCAAGCCGCGCATTGGCCTGGATCAGCTCGGCGGTGCGGCCCGCCACCGCCCGTCGCAGTTGCACTATGTAGACCAGCAGCACCATGCCTCCCAACGCCAGCAACCAGGGCCAGAGGTGGAGTGGATAGACTGTCTCGATATGCATCCACTTGCGGATGATCCGCTCCCGATCCGCCACACCCAGGCGGGAAAACCCCAGCTCCAGCTCCTGCAACAGGGCCTGATTGCCCTTGGCGACCGCAAAGCGTATCTCGTCGCTGTAGAGGTGGCGTACCGGGATGAAGCGGCTGGGATCCGCCGAGGTGTAGATATAGAAGTTCGCCACCTGCAGATCGGCGATGAAGGCGTCCAGTTCACCGCTGAAGGCGGCGCGCAGCATGGCATCGTTGTCACTGAAGGTTTGCAGGTGGGTGGTGGGGAAGTGCTTGCGGGCGTAATACTCCTCATACCCTCCCGCCACCACACCCACACTCTCGTGCTGCAGGTAGTAGTTCACATCCGTGCCGCGCAGGGAGTTGGCAAAGAACAGCTGGGAATCGAGACGGGAGAGCCCCTGGCCATAGTCATAGAGCGGATTGCGCTCCGGTGACCAGAGCAGGCCGCCATGGACATCGGCCTCACCGGTACGCACCAGATCCAGCGAGGTCTGCCAGTCCACCAGTTTGAACTGGATCGGGCGACCGGTGACACGGCCATACTCGCGCCAGAGATCGATCAGCAGGCCATCCGGCTGCCCCTCCTCATTGATGTAGGAGAAGGGCTGCCAGGCCTTGGAGTTGGTCACGATCAAGGGTTTGGGGGCTGGCGTTGCCCAGGCGGGCAGCCACAGCAGACAGAGCAGGAGGCAGCATCCGCTGCGCACCCGCCATCCAGAACCAGAAGAGACCGCCATTCCTGCACCAACCTTGCTATTGGCCGTCTATGCGGCCATTGATTATCGCCACCTTCAGCATAGAAGAACAAGCATGACCGAGTATGAAATTGGCGTGATTTCAGTCAGATAACAGCAAGATAAACATGAGGAGGGCGCCTCGTCTGCGCCCTCCCCAGACAGATGTCACTATGCTCACAGCGGCAGGCTGATCCTGGCCTCCAGCCCGCCCTGCGCGCGGTTGTGCAGGGTCAGCTCGCCACCGTGCTGGTGCACCAGGGTGCGGGCGATGGAGAGCCCCAGCCCCACGCTGCCGGATTCGGTGTTGCGGGCCTCATCGAGCCGCACGAACGGCTTGAACACATCCTCCAGCCGCGCCGGATCTATGCCGGGCCCCTCGTCGCAGACCCGGATCAGCAGCTCGCTGTCGGTACGCTCCAGCGATACCTCGGCGCTGCCGGCGTACTTGATGGCGTTGCCGATGAGGTTTTGCAGCACCCGCCGCAGGGTGTTGGCGCGGCAGGCGTAGACCTGCTTGCCCTCGACCATGCAGGTGACAGGCTGGCCGGTGTCGGCGTAGTCATCGCAGAGGCTCTCCAGCAGGCTGACCAGATCCAGCTCCCGGGTCGCCTCCTGCTGCCCCTCCTCCCGGGCGAAGCTCAGGGTGGCCGCCAACATCTGCTCCATCTGTTGCAGGGTCTGCTGGATCCGCTCCTTGTCCTCCCCCTCGTCCAGAAACTCGGTGCGCAGCCGCAAACTGGTGATGGGGGTGCGCAGGTCGTGGGAGATGGCCGCGAGCATCCGGGTTCTGTCCTGCACGAAGCGATCGAGGCGGGTGTGCATGCGGTTGAACGCCTGGATCGACTCGCGGATCTCGGTCGGCCCCACCTCCCGCAGCGGCTCTATGTCTTCGCCTCGCCCCAGCCGATCCGCATTGGCGGCCAGCTGCTTGAGCGGCTGGGTGGCCCGCCGGAACAGCCAGATCATCAGGCCTATCACCAGACTCGCCACCAGCATCAGGTTGAAGGTGGTCTGCCAGGACCAGCTCGCCGACTCCTTGTCCACCAGGGAGCTGAACTGCAACCAGCCACCGCGCGGCAACTGGATGGAGCCATAAAGCCGCATATCCTGTGGCGGTGGCATCCCCTTGCGGTCCTTCATCATGCGGGTGTGGTGCTGCCAGGCGCGGCTGCGCTGGGCGTCCTGCTTCAGCTCGGCGCTGATCTCCACCATCAGCGACGGCGGATAACCGAGCCGGGAACGCACCTGCTGCTCGAAGCGGGGACTGCGGTTGTCCGGTTGCAGCGGCTCGTCGGCGAGGCGCAGCAGCAGGGTTTCGCTGCGGCTCGCCTTGAGGATCTCGTCATAGAGCGAAGGCGGGGAGAGGGCCAGCAACCGCGCCACAGATACGATGCGCTGCATGGCGTTGCGGCTGTTGACATAGCCCAGCGCCTCCTCCCGATCCGAGCGGTAGATCTGGATGCTGAGCAGCTGGATCAGCACCAGCCCGGCCAGCGCCACCAGTATGATCTGGCCGGTCAGCCCCTTGGGCCACAGTCGGGAACAGAGTCGCTTGATCATGACCACGGCGTCACACCTGGGTCACGTCGGCGGCGAACAGATAACCGCCGCCCCAGATGGTCTTGATGAGCTCGGGATTCTTGGGATCCCGCTCCAGCTTGCGCCGCAACCGGCTCACCAGGGTATCTATGGCCCGATCGAAGGCCACAGCCTCGCGGCCCCGGGCCAGATCCAGCAGTTGATCCCGGCTCAGCACCCGCTGGGGGCGCTCCAGAAACACCCGCAGCAGGTCGAATTCGGCTGTGGAGAGGCTCAGTCCTACCCCTTCCTCATCCACCAGTTCGCGACGATTGATGTCGAGCAGCCAGCGATCGAAACGCAGATCCCGGGTCAGGGTCTCGGGGGCGGGTTGCGGCTCGACCTGGGTGCGGCGCATCACCGCCTTGATGCGGGCCAGCAGCTCGCGCGGATTGAACGGCTTGGCAAGATAGTCATCGGCGCCCATCTCCAGCCCTATGATGCGGTCCGTCTCCTCCCCCATGGCGGTGAGCATTATGATGGGCAGGCTGGATTTGGCCCTCAGCTCGCGGCACAGGGTCAGGCCATCCTCCCCCGGCATCATCAGATCCAGCACCAGCAGATCGAACTCCCGCTCCTCCAGCAGCCGCTTCATCTCCTTGCCATCCCGGGCACAGCTGACCCGCAGGCCATGCTGCTCCAGAAAGCGTTTCAGCAGATCGCGGATCTCGCCGTGATCGTCGACGACCAGAATGTGGGTGCTGCTTTGGTTCATGAGGCCTCTCCTGTTAGAGCTGGCACGAGTATACGAAAATCTGTCGGACGGTTTGTGTCAAAGTGTGCCAGATCAGCAAGATGCCACACTCTGCTACAAAAAAGCGGTCACTCGGCAAAGTTGAGACACAAGGCGAGGGTTTACTTGGGGCACACCAACTCGCCCATATTTGCTCATTGCAGGAGACAGGCCATGCTCGCCCTTACCACGCCCTTCATGCTGGCTTATGCCGCCAGCGAGGCCCTTGCCAGAGCGGCGGCCAAGCCGCATCAGCCCGCACAGGCCAGCAACCTGACGCAAGCTTCCCCCCTGGATGACGATGAGGCCGGCCTCTGCCCGCCCGGCGAGACACACTTCCCTTCCCCATGATGCCAGGCAGCACCCGATTGTTCGGGCGGCGCCTGGCACCATGACACACAACGCCGGCATCCTTCGGCGAGCCATACCAAGGAGACAATGATGATGAAAAAGACCCTGACCCTGTTCGCACTGGCCGGACTGGCCCAGATCGGCATGGCACAAGCAGCCATTCCGGCCGACGTCAGCGCCGCCCCCGGCCTGCTGTTCGTCAACTGGCACGATGACGCCAGCAGCAGCAACGCCAACCCGACCCTGATGATCCGCAATGCCTCCGGCGACGTGCTCAAGCGGGTGCCCGCCGAGTTGAAAGGGATGCAGCAGGTACGACTGCCGATGAGAGCCCAGGGCAATCTCACCCTCAGCCTGGACGGTGAGAGCGACAGCTATCGCATGCCTTACAGCGTTGGCAGCGGCCGCCAGCGCTGAGCCGAGCCATTCACCCTGTGGTTTTCTCACGATAACCATGTTGCCTGACCGGTGACATGAAATACCCCGCCAGAGACGCTGTCCGGCGGGGTATTTCATTTTCCGCCCCTGAGAACGCTATTCCGGCCCCTGGCTGGCGCATATTTTGCCAGGCGGATTGGCGCTGGCTTTTCAGGGTGACAGGCCTATCCTCGAACACTGTGACAGACCCGGTTTTCGTTAACCCACAGCACAGCCTCACAGTGTCACACTCTGCTACAAAATAGGCTTCAACTGGCAAAGTTCAGACACCAGTCTGGTGTTTACTTAGGGTCAAGGCGAGCAAGCCGAACCCGAACTCAATCCGCGAGGAGATAAACCATGAAAACCCTGACCAAAACCCTGCTGACCGCCACCCTGATCCTTGGCCTGCCGCTCGGCGCCTATGCCGCCAGCGAAGCCGTCGCCACCACCCAGGCCGGCATGATGACCGACTGCCCCATGGACGGCAGCGGCATGATGGGCGGCAAACACCACGGTAGCCGCCATGACAAGATGGCCCGCATGCAGAACATGACCCCGGAGCAGATCCAGACCAACCTGCAACAGCGCTACGACAAGATCGAAGACCCGGCCAAGAAGGCCGAGTTCGTGAAGAACCTGACGCTGCGTGCCGACGGCATGACCAAGCACGCCGAGGCGATGAAGCAGTTCGCCGAAGCGCACCAGTAAACTCGTCTCGACCTGCAAAAGGGTGGCCTAGGCCACCCTTTTTCGTTTCCCCCTCCCGCTCGGCCGCTCGCCCTCTGCGATCCCCCGGCCACCCCTCATTTCCCTTCGCCTCTGCTCCGGGTTCTGTGAGCGATAACAAACGTTTTATGTTCGAAATAGCTAATAATGGCGACTCAAATAACAAGGCCATGCAAGACAGTGCCAACAATAGACAGGAGTCGTTATGGGGTGGAGTCTGGGAACAATCAAGGGACGATATACAGCCGTCTTCGTGGGATTCATGGCGCTGGTGTGTGCCCTGACGGTGATCGGCATCCAGATCTGGATCAAGCCGGCGCTGCAGAGGGCCGGTGAGCAGAATGTAGCGCTGCGGGTCAGCGAGATAGCGACCGACATCCGCGATCAGCTCAACGGGGTGCAGAGCCAGTCTCGCAGCATCACCCAGCTGGTCGCCCAGCTGCCGAGCGAGCAGATCGATGCCCTGCTGCCGGCGCTGATCGATCAATACGGCAATGCCATGGTCTTCGGTGGCGGCATCTGGCCACTGCCGGATCAGCGGGAAGCGGGCCGAGCCAAGTTCAGCACCTTCTACCACAGGGATGCGGCCAACAAGCTGATCCCCAACACCTACTGGAACTCGGCCGAGGCCCCCAACTACTTCGAACAGCCGTGGCACAAGGCTGGCCAGCAGGCGCCGCAGGGCATGTGCGTCTGGGCCGCCGCCTACAAGGATGGCGCCAGTCAGCAGCCGAGAACCAACTGCGCCATGGGGATCTACCGCAATGGCGCCCTGTTCGGGGTATCGACCATAGATGTGACCCTGGGCTTCTTCAACGATCTGGTGGCCAGGAAGGAGCAGGAGATCGGTGGTCAGGTGATGATCGTCGAGGCTGACGGCAAGATCCTGAGCCGAAATGCCCGCCTGAGCGGTGACGTTGTGCTCGGCAACCTCTCCGCCCACACCGATTACCCCTTCGCCGGCGCCATCGCCAGCCTGCTCGGCCAGAGCCAGGGCAAGGGGCTGCTGCGTACCAGCTTCCAGGATCAGGGAGAAGAGCAGACCCTGCTGCTGCAAGCCATAGAGGGGACCCCCTGGTTGCTGGCCACGGCCCTGCCGACCAGTACCCTGACCCAGGACAGCCAGGACGTGCTCACCACCTTGGCCGCGATCCAGCTGCCCCTGGTGGGACTGCTGTTCGTGCTGATGCTGCTGGCCATCACCCAGCTCGGTAGCCGGCTGCAGACCCTCAAGCAGAATATCGACGCCCTCTCTGCCGGCGATGCGGACCTGACCGCCCGCATCCAGGTGAAGGGCCACGACGAGCTGGATCATATCGCCCTGTCGGTGAACCGCTTCATCGCCTATCTGCAGCAGATGATGGTGCAGGTGACAGACGCCACCGACCTCATCACCCGCGAACTGGCACAGCTCGATCAACAGACGGGTCAGGCGCGGCGGATCCTGAGCGAGCACGCCGCCGAGACGGATCAGGTGGTCACGGCCCTCACCGAGCTCAGCTCCACCGCCGACAGCGTGGCACAACATGCCAGCGACTCGGCGAGCTTCACCGAGACCGCCAATGGTCAGGCCGCCAACTCCCGCAAGGTGGTGGGATCGGCCTCCGCCAGCGTGGTGGCGCTGATCGACGAGGTGGATCTCGCCGCCGCCAAGGTGCTGGAGATGCAGGAAGATGCCAAGCAGATCGGCAGCGTGCTCGGGGTGATAGGTGGCATAGCCGCCCAGACCAACCTGCTGGCGCTCAATGCCGCCATAGAGGCGGCGCGAGCCGGTGAGCAAGGCCGTGGTTTCGCCGTGGTGGCGGACGAGGTGCGCGCCCTGGCGGCCCGCACCCAGAACAGCACGGCCGAGGTGGGCAGCATGCTGTCGCGCCTCACTCAGGGGGTGGCCGAAGCCGTGGTCGCCATGGAGCAGACCAAGCACAGTTGCCAGGCGGCGGCAGATACCACGGGCCAGGTGACGGGAGGGCTCGACAACATGGCCGATTCTGTGGTGCAGATCCACGATCTCAGCAGCCAGATCGCCACCGCCGCCGAGGAGCAGAGCCGGGTAACCGAGGAGATCAACCGCAACATGGTGAGCATTCGCGACATGCTCAACCTGCTGGTGGAGAATGGCCGCAACACGGAGCAGAGCGCGGAGTCACTGCTCAGCTCCAATCGCCAGCTGCTGGCCCTGGTGCGCCGCTTCAAGGTGTAATGAGGAATGCCAGCCAGCAAAAAGGGGCCCGAGGGCCCCTTTTTCATGCACGTCGTTCAGACTCAGGCCTTGGCTTTGTCGGCCAGGTTCAGGGTCTTGACGGTTTCGCCTTCGAACTTGATGACGACGCTCTTCTGAGCGGCTTCGGCATCCTTGAACAGGGTCTTGGAGGTCTCTGCCAGCATGGGAGATACCTTGTTCAGGGCGCTCAGGTCATAGGTCCACACTTCCAGACCGGCTTCGGTCTTGGTGCTGGCCGGGGCGCCCAGCTTGTCCTTGATGGCCTGCTTGTTGGAGCCGCCTTCCTTGATATCCAGTGCCTTCTTGATCGCTTCGTTGGAGGCGCTGTCCATGGCGGTACCGGCCATCTCTTTGGCACTGCTGGTGACGCTGCTGGTCACTGTATCGGTCAGGGAATCCATCAGGCCGGCGTGGGCGAACAGGGGCAGTGCAGTCAGGGCAATCAGGATGCGCTTTTTCATCGATTCATGTCTCGTGGGGGATTAAAGAGCGCGCATCAGACCAGTGCCCTCAGGCGGAGTCAAGGCAATCGATCGGTCAATACGCATTCGGGGGGGAAAAGAGAAAAATCCGACGGCCGGCAGGCCGGGGGCAACCCTATGGCCCCCTGGATCCGACTATTCGCAGATCTGGTTCTTGCCCGCCAGCTTGGCCTGATAGAGCGCCCTATCCACCCGCACCATCAGCTGGCTCATGGGCTCGTCCGGCAGGTATTCGGCCAGCCCGAAACTCATGGTGATGTCGAGCTGTTCGCAGACCCGCGACCGCACCAGCAGCTCTCGCAGCTTGTCGGCAACCAGCTTGGCATCCGTGCACCCTGTGCTGGGCAGCACCACCATGAACTCGTCGCCACCCCAGCGCGCTATGAGGTCAATTTCGCGAATGTGAGTCCGCACCAGTGCCACTATGTTGATCAGGGTCTGATCCCCGGCACTGTGGCCATGGTTGTCATTGATCTGCTTGAAGTCATCCACATCCATGGCGATCACGGAGAAGGACTGATGAAAGCGCCTGGAGCGCTCGCACTCCTGCTTGATGACCCGCTCCAGCCGATAGCGGCTGGCGGCCCCGGTCAGGGCATCCGTCTCCGCCAGCTGGCGGTTCTCCTCCGCCTTCTGCTGCAACACCCCGTTGAGCCGCACCAGCTCGGCGGTACGTTCGGCGATCTGCTGCTCCAGCGACTGGTTGCGCGATTCCAGCTGTTCATACAAGAGCTTCTGGGCATGGATATTGCGATGGGCGCCTATCATGCGGGCCACAGAGCCATCCGGATTGCGGGCTATGACGCGGCCACAATCCTCAATCCAGATGAAGAGGCCCTCCCGGCTGCGGCAACGATACTCGACCCGATAGTCGGCGGCCGTGCCGCTCAGATAGGCATCGAAGCAGGCCATCACTCGATCAATGTCATCCGGGTGGATCACGCTCTCCCAGGTGAAGACGGTGTTGCCAAGGGAGTGGGGCTCGTAGCCCAGCATCTGATACCAGCCGGGATTGCGATAGACGAAACCCGTGTTGGCGTTCCAGTCCCAGATCCCGTCGCTGACCACTTCCAGAATGCCGTGCACCACGGCTTCGCTGACGTCCGAGATCCTGATCGTGTCACTGTCTTGCAGCATAGAGACCATCCTTGCCCTCTAGCCCCGCCGAGGCGGGGGATTCAAACCTGATTAGTGGAAAACGACAACGAAGAGACGACAACCATGAAGCGCAACCCAATATCCGCCTGCCGGCGCACGATCCACCTCTGGTTAACAGGGTTATCGGCCGCTATCGGGTTCGTATGAACAACAACAGTAGCAACCAGTGTGGCTCAGGATCTCACCCTTGTCCGGTTTTAAATCCGGGATGATGCAGGCTGCGATAATGGCTGGGAGCCAGGCCATGCTGGCGTTTGAAGGCGGTGGAGAAGTGGTACTCGTTCTTGAAGCCGCACAGCTGGGCCAGCTGCTTCACCGGCTCGCCGCGACTGGCCAGCAACAGCGCCGCCCGTTGCAACCGCAGCCGTTGCAGCAAGGCCATGGGAGCCAGCGCGAAGTGCTGCTGGCAGAGGCGATAGAGCTGGCGCTGCGAGAGGTGCAGGGCGTCGGCCATCCGCCCTATGTCCCAGCACTCGGCCAGCGACTCTTTCAGCATCAGCTCGAGACGCAGCGCCAGCCGCTCGCCGCGACTCTGCCCCTCCCCCTTTTGCAGCAGGCGGCGCAGATAAAAGCCGAGCTGTTCTACCAGCAGCGCACTGAGCAGCGGGTCCTGGTGGCGCTCCTGCTCCGCATAGAGGTTCTCCAGGGTGTGCAGCAAGCTGGCCTGCTGGGAGGTACAACCCAGCCTGGGGTGGCTGGCGAAGGCATCCCAGGGGGAGCCCTTGTGCAGCAGCAGCCATACCAGATCCCAGTCGCCGCCCGGCGTTGACGACCATCTGTCCGGCAACTGCGGCTCAGGCAATTGATAGCAGAGCGGTTCCCCCGCCGGGATCAGGGCCCACTCCCCAATCTTGAGTCGCTCGAGACGATCGCCGATCAGCACCTCCCCCTCGCCCCCCAGAGTGAGCAGAAAACAGTGCACGTCCGCCAGGCGGCGCTCGATCCGGTAGTGGCTGCGCAGGCGGGAATGGCCAGCCAGCCATACCCGCTCTTGGGCAAGGGCGGGCAACAGGCTGTCACAGCAGATCTGTTCGCGGCAGTCAGGGGAGACTTCAATGACTTCAGGATTGGCAGTTTCAGACATCATCAGGACGGGCTCAGCCATGTCGAACATTCAAGGCCCAGCATAGCATGGTCGGTATCAAGTCACAGGAGACCAGCCATGCACATACATCACGTCGCCATCTGGGCACAGGATCTGGAGGCGCTCAAGGCATTCTACTGCTCCCTGTTTGGCGGGCAGGCCAATGAGCGTTACCACAACCCGGCCAAACAGTTTTCGTCCTACTTCGTGCGCTTCGAAGGGGGCGCCAGTCTGGAGCTGATGCACAGCCCTATCCTGTTTCCGGCAGATCTCAGTCTGCCGCACCCGCTGCAGGGGCTAGCCCACCTCGCCTTCTCCCTCGGCAGCGAGGAGGAGGTGGACAAGATGACCGCCCGCCTCAAGCTGCTCAAGGGCGCCGAGGTGAAACACCTGGACGGCCCCCGCTGGACCGGTGACGGCTATTACGAGAGCACCTTCCTCGACCCGGAAGGCAATCGACTGGAGCTGACTATCTAGTCCATAGGGATCGACACCAGTTGGCCAAAGAACAGACTGGCGATCCGGGCTCTTTCGGCTCATCCGCAGTGTGGGTGTTCATCACCTCCTGCATTTGCAGACACAGGTTCAGCAAAGTGCTCCATGTATATGCAACCTAAGTACAGGTAACTGCTTGGATAGATCCTTGGTCCTTGGCGCTATTTCCGGATGGCATAAATATTGATTAAAAAATGACACGACCTGTGTAGATGGATATAACGGATTATTTTTGAATTGTAACGCCCCGCTAAATAGCGGGGCTTTTGATATCGCCGGGGAAATAAGTAGTCAATAAGCCCGGATAACGGCCAGCGGAACTGACTGCGCGACCCGCAGATGCCCTTCATAATTGAGATGAAGGTGATCCCCGGAATCATATTGCGCACTGAGTTGCTGAATGCATTCCGGATCCCGTACCAGCAGGTCGCTGTCAATAACAGCATCAAACTCCCCGCTTGTTTGCATCCAGTGATTCACTGCCTGCCGGACAACCTCCTTTTCAGGCTGATAAAAGTGCTCAATACCATATTCACCGGTTCCCCGCAGCGGTACCAGGGTTACGCCTGTCATGCGGATACCGTGTTCCCGCGCCATCTGCAGTAATTGCCGATAGGCGTTGATCAGCACGGTTGCCGACGGCACCGGATGTTCCGGATCCAGTACCGTACCCGCCAACCCGATATCATTCAGTCCGACCTGCACGATACAGGCAGTGACACCGGGCTGCTGCACCACATCACGCTCAAAACGCGACAAGGTAGCGATGCCGACGCCGTCTTTCAGTAGCCGGGAACCCGACTGCCCGGCATTCACCACGGCAATATTCTCGGCAATAAAGCGCTCTGCCAAAAAATCAGTCCAACGGCCATAGGTGTCCATCTCCACGCCGTTACCATCCACCATAGAGTCACCGATGACGACCAGAGTGCGGCACGCAGATTCCGGCTGAACCTGGACACTTTCAACCAGAAGACGGGAACTGACTTTCTGACCATCGCCGGCTTCTTCCCTGATGGCCTGATTACCCGGTTCAAGCAACGAAAAATGACGGGCATCCCAATGGAAGGTATTGACCGGGATCTGCTCCGGCAGATATGTCCGCAGATTGATCACCGATAGTGATGGAATATCCAGTGGAATTTCATCACTGCACAGAGTGCCCCCCGCAGGAATTATCGCGCCGGTTTGCCCATTAAAGGTGACAGGCAGTGCACCGCACAGATCAGACACGGAAATATAGCTCTCGCCTATTACCAGAGGCTGTGCGCCATAGCGATTGGAAAAGATCAGCCGCAGCTTTTGGCCGCCCAGGCTGATGCGCAGTGTCTGCCTGAGTGTCAGATCCCCATCAATTACCGGTATATCCGATGGAAACGGAAAAACCTCTCCCGATGCCGGCTGAGAGGTGGAAAGCCAGGTGCATATCCACTCGTCGCGCATTGACGTGGCTGAAGGCACTGAATATGACATCAGAAACTCTCCTGACATGAATAACGGATTTAGTGCGCGTCCGGCGGGGTCGTCATGGTATCGAACGTGTGCATGGCGATATCTGTCATTGCCATCAGACGCGCCCGGCTGACACCATCCCGGGCCTGGACGGAGATCCCGTGAAACAGGGTCGCCACATAATCCCCGAGCGCCTGTATATCGGTGTTTTCCGGCAGATCGCCGGACTGAACGCCTTGCCGGATGCGCTGTATGATGCCGTCAATCCGCTCCCGGCGGTAACCGGCCAGCCATGCCATGACCTCTTCGTTGTCACGGCCATAGTTGGTCAGCGACAACACCACCATACAACCGTGCGGCCGATCGTCTCGGGTGTAGTTTTCAACTGCGTTTACAAGCAGTTGCCTGACAGCCAGGCGGGTATCCGGCTGTGACAGGGCGGCGTCAGCAAAAGCACCTTCTTCGGCCAGATAAAGCGCTATCGCCTCACGGAAAAGATTTTCCTTTGAGCCGAAGGCGGCATAAATACGGGCAGAAGCAATCCCCAGTGCAGCAACCAGATCAGACAGGGATATCCCTTCATAGCCACGCTGCCAGAACACCTCCTTTGCTTTGCGCAATGCCTCTTCACGATCGAACTCTCTTGGTCTGCCAGCCATAACACTCTCTCCGCATCTGTCATTTCAGACAAAGGCTACCAGTCCATTGTCGACTAACAAAGAATTATTTTTTGTTGATTGACAAAGATTGTGAAGCCCTCTTAACCTATTCACTGTTGATCGACAAACAATAGGTGCCATCGCAGCTGACACGGGCTCTGTCTAGGGCCTGCTGCGGGTATTTTTTATCAATCATTCAGACGGAAAAAGTATGAACACATCATTCATCAGGGCATTGCTGACACTGGTCATGCTGTTCCCATTGCATGGCACTGCCATCGCGGCAAATGTACAAAGCGCGGCAGCGACATCGGCAACAACGCAGGTTAGTGAGGCAGATTTTCAGCATCAGTATGTCGACGTTGCAGGGCAGAAGATGCATTACGTGACGATGGGAAAGGGGGAACCTGTATTACTGATCCCGGGCTGGCCGCAAACCTGGTATGCATGGCGTCATGTGATGACCAGACTCGCAGCCGAAGGCTATATGGCGATAGCGGTTGATCCGCCGGGAACCGGTTATTCCGCACGACCGAACACGGGTTATGATACCGGGGCGGTGGCAACCACATTGCACAGGATGATGAATCAGCTGGGCCATAAGCAATATTCGGTTGTCGGTCACGACATCGGCATGTGGGTTGGTTATGCGCTGGCAAGTGACTATCCCGCAGACATTAAAAAAATAGCGCTGACCGAGGCAGTGATTCCGGGGTTGGCGCCGGCCCCCTCCATCTTTGTCGATCCACAGGAGAATATTTTCCTCTGGCACTTTATGTTTAATCAGGTGCAGGATTTGCCAGAAACGCTGACGGCCGGAAAAGAACGGGAATATCTGAATTTTATTTTTGACCACTGGTCTTATCGTCGTGATCGCGTCGCCGCACAAACCTATATCGATGCTTATTCTTCACCAGGCGGACTGAGGGCAGGATTTTCGTATTACCGGGCGATTCCGCAAACTATCCAGCAAAATAAACAGCGGGCCGAGAAAAAATTGATGATGCCGGTTCTGGCCATCGGCGCAGATCATGCCACCCGTGATGCACCACAGCAGACGATGCAGGGAAGAGCGGTGAATTTGCAGGGCGCTATGCTCAGTGAGTGCGGTCACTTTGTAACGGAAGAATGCCCGGAACAGCTGATGACAGTATTGCTGCCATTTTTTAGAAAATAACGGCACCGCTGATTTACGAGCAATATTAAAATAGGCCTCCTAGTTGGGGGCTTTATTCTTTATGCCCGGATCATTTACCGTTTCACGCTGGCTCAGCGTGGCATTCTATTCGCGATAGCGTAATCTGGCTGAGGAAACGGAATACCCCCCTTCTCCCCTTGTGGGAGAAGGGCTGAGGATGAGGGGTAGGAAAAATATTTTACGCTGTAAATGTAGGGCTTCACTACGCTAAGCCGCCGATAGGTTGCTGCCGAGTATGCGAAGCCTTACATATGAGGCACTATTACCCGTAGCGTCTCATTATTGAGTCAGCCAAGTGACTGCCTGCACTAATTAACCTTGCCAATATCCTAATATTCTCAATACATTGTTCATTTGTAGTTTTAACAGGGTAATTCATCGTATGATCAACCTCCCCCCAAACTTCCTCCAACAATGTTCTGATTTGAACCTCACATGTTACTTTACTACGAGCATTAGGTTTTAATACATAGTGAATACTGGTGTAAAAACTATCTTTTTGCTCGGTTTTTATTCCAAGCTGTTGGAAGAATGCCGTAGAATCAGGGTCATATGTATATGCTTTAGGATCTTCAAAAAGCACGAAATCCTCTTCGGCAACCTTTCTTAAGATCAATCGATGTATTTCTTGGAACTGTGATTGATGCAAATGTAAAACTCGAACACCAGCCATGTCAGTTATTCTTTCAAACATATTATCCTTGGTAATTGGCCCCTGTTTTTCATCATCCTCTTTGGCCAAATCCTCTATGTTCTTTCGCTCTATCTTTTCCAGTAAGTGGCCTACATCCTTAATCCTGTGTCTAATAGAATGGACAACCTTTTTAAGTGAGCGAGCTTCAAAAAAATTTATCACATTCTTATGGAAATGCTCTATCGCATCAAACTTATCATGATATTCCGCAAGGATTTCTGCATATTTATCACTAAGATTAGGTTCCATTATTCATCCAACCCTTCCAAGCGCCGTATCAAGTCATCAGCAAATGCATGATAGCCAGCTTTTTTTTCTTCGTATATTCCCCTATTCCCGCTTATTGTTCCTTTGTCACCAGCCTCAAGATTATCTAGGCTTGGTATATTCCATATTGGGGTTCTATACTTCTGAGCCATTGCCGGCAATGTATTATGCGTGTGCATTACGGCTGTACCACCAATAGGAGCAGCGATAATTTCTTGATCTAGATGGCTTGTAGAGGACTTTGGAATATATTTAGATATGACTTCCGGCAATTTATTTACATAAGAGAAATGTGCGGCAGCAAGATCATATTCATTAGCTCCTTTATACGGCCTCGCATTGTATATTGTATATTGTATATCCTAAGAACTTCACAAAATTGTTTGGAAATGTAGCTCTCTTTCTGTCTGGCAAGAGGCTATACATTGTATCAAATTGGCCCTTCCAATTCTTTAGAGCCTGTCCTATGTTTGCAATGCCGAATGTAGAAAACATATCCGGCATACATGGGACAAAGAATCCAGTGGACATAGAAATAATTACTTTGTTTAGCATCCCAAGACTTGGTGAAGTGTCAATAATTACATACTCATATCCAAATTTTTGACATGCTTCAAGACAAATGCTTCTAATGCTAGTAATTGTTCTTAATGCTTGTGGCTCACCAAGAAATGCATCGCTCCATAACCGAGATATCTTATCTTCAAAAGAGTGCAAACTTAATCTCCCAGGGATAAGACCTAGGGGGGGGGGGGGGGGGGGGGGGGGGGGGGGGGTTATCATTAATTTTATATACATTGCCAAGGCTAAAGGATTCATAGACACCATCTTCAATTGGCTTTAATAAACAATGAATGGAACGAGGGGTACTGATAAAGTCGGTAAATTCTCCCCCTGAATCATCTAGAGCACCTTGAAAGTCTTCAATGTATGGGTTTTCAGCCTCCCATAATGCCTCAAGCTCATCAGGTGAAATACACTGCAATGTTAGATTGGATTGTGGATCCAAATCTATCATTAAGGTTTTAATTCCTTTTTCGGAGAGCGCATGAGCAAGATGGAAACTTAGCGTAGACTTGCCGACGCCCCCTTTATTATTAAATATTGATACAACTTTCAAGTCACTCACTCCTATCTAGATGTTTAATTTAATTTCGCCATAACAATATTACTCTCTTTTTATCACTCCCCCAACCTCTCTGCCAATCCGGAATAGCGCTCGGTCTTTTTCCGCACCGCTTGGGCCAGCAGGGCGCGATCGCCGTAGAGATCGAGTCGCGCCTTGGCGCGGGTGATGCCGGTATAGACCAGCTCACGGGTCAGCAGCGGGCTGGGGCTGTCGGGCAGCACCAGCACGGTATGGGCAAACTCCGAGCCCTGGGATTTGTGGATGGTCATGGCATAGACGGTCTCGTGGGGCGGCAGCCGGCTCGGCAGAAGGGCGCGCAGGGTACCGTCCGGCTGCTCGAACCATACCTTCAAGCGGCCAGTTTCATCGGGCAGGCAGAGCCCCATATCGCCGTTGTAGAGGCCGACGCCGTGGTCGTTGCGCACCACCATCACAGGGCGACCGGCATACCAGTCACCATCGCGGGCGATAAGGCCGGCCCGTGCCAGGGCCAGTTCGAGCCGCTCGTTTAGCCCCAGCACGCCGAACGGGCCGTCGCGCAGGGCGCAGAGGATCTGGAAGCCGTTGAATGCCTTGAACACGGCGGCGGGCGCTTCCCCCACACGGGCCGCCTTCAGATAGCTGCCGTAACCGGCCACCCCCTGGGCAATCAGGGCGTCGTAGGCCTCCCCCGCCCAGGGGTGCAGGCTGATATCGCCAAAGCCCATGCCCCAGACCGATTCCACCGCAGTGGCATCGCCGCTGTTGCAGGCGCGCGCCAGCTGGCCTATGCCCGAATGCTGATCGAAGCGCCAGCTCTTGGAAAGCAAACAGAGGCTGTCGCGCACGGGTGCCCCTGCGGGCGTGCCCTGCAAACGGTAGCCGGTCTGGCGGGAGAGCCAATCCGCCTGCGCCGGGCTGATGCCCTGTTCGATAAAGCTGCAGATATCGCCGAGCACGGCCCCCGCCTCCACCGAGGCGAGCTGATCCTTGTCGCCGAGCAGGATCAGGCGGGCGTGGCTTGGCAGCGCATCGAGCAGGCGCGCCATCATGGGCAAATCGACCATGGAGGCCTCATCCACCACCAGCAGATCCAGGTGCAGCGGGTTGCCCGCGTGGTGGCGGAACTGGCTGCGCCCCGGGATCACCCCGAGCAGCCGGTGCAAGGTGCCCGCCTCAGTGGGGATCGCCTCGACCCACTCGGGGGGCAGATCGAGGGCCTGCAGGGCAGAGCCGATACTCTCGGTGAGGCGCGCCGCCGCCTTGCCGGTGGGGGCCACCAGCCGGATCGCCGGGGCTTTGCCTGCTTGCAGGCCAGTCTCCACCAGAATGGCCAAGAGCTTCGCCACAGTCGTGGTTTTGCCGGTGCCGGGGCCGCCGGAGATGACCGCAAAGGGGCGCGCCGCCGCGGTGGCCGCCGCCAGCTTCTGGCCGTTGCAGCAGAGCGCCTCGGGCACCAGCGCATCCAGCTTGTCAAGATTGCTCGCCGCCTGGGCGCTGGCCAGCAGCCCTTCGATGGCGGGCCAATCCACCTCGCTCGGGAACACCAGATCCAGATACTTCTCGATAAAGTGGCGGGCCGAGAAGTCGGGGGCGAGGCGGGCGTTGAGCAGCGCTCCGAACACCAGCCCGTAGTCGCGGGCAAACAGCCGCGACAGGGCCGGGGCGATCTCCGGCCATTCGGCGCGTTCACTCAAAGCGCGCAGATGGCGGGCCACCCCCTGCTCGTGATCGTGATAGCGGGTGAGGTAGAGGCGCCCGTGCCACAACCGCAGCGGCCAGCGCGGGGCGAGCCCGTCATCCTGCTCGGTGCCAACCAAGGGGCTGGCCGCAAACAGGGCGGGCCAGCGGGCAGGATCCGCCAGATCCAGCAACAGATCCCGGCTCTGCTGGGGATCCAGCCCGAACGGGCGCAGTGAACCGGCTGCGAGCATCTCCAGCGGCAGACAGACATGGCCGCGCCCCAGCTCGAAGCAGGCGAGCGCAGCCCCCAGCACCAGCTCGGGGCTGCCGCCCAGATCGGCCACCAACTTGGCAAATTGCAGATCCAGCTGGCGGATACGGCCAGCCAGCGCCAGTGCTTTTAACCGTTCAACCACCATTACGCTGGTCGCTGTGCTGATCATGGTGCCGCTCATGCCTCTACCTCGTTTAATTCTGTTGATGAAACATCGCCAGAGCGATCACCATTTCTAAACAACTCATCCAGCCCCGACACCAGTTCACGGCTCGGGCGGGTATGGAAAATGCCCCCCTGCGGCATGCCGCGCAGGAACAGATAGAAGACCCCGCCAAAGTGCTGCTCGAAGTCGTAGCCCGGCAGGCGCAGGGTGAGCAGCCGGTGCAGCGCCAGCGAGTAGAGCTGGTATTGCAGGTCGTAGCGGTGCTCGGCCATCGCCCGCTCCAGCGCCGGACGGCTGTAATCGGCGGGGCTCATGCCGAGATGGTTCGATTTGTAGTCGAGCAGATACCAGCGCCCCTGCCACTCGAACACCAGATCGATAAAGCCCTTGAGCATCCCCTGCACGGTGGCAAAGCTCAGCGGCTTGTTGCCCCGCCACAGCGGGTCGTGCTGCTGGCAGAGCGCGGTCAGCGCCGGCGCCGTCACTCGCCCCATGGGCAGGAAGAACTCCAGCTCCACCTGTTTGCGCTCGGGCGCCAGATCCCGCAGCCGCACCGGCTCGCCAAAGCCTGTTTCAAGGGGCGTATCGAGCACCGCCTCCACCTGCTGTTGCAACACGGGGGCCCAGCTCTCGTCGAAGCCATCCTGCGCCAATAGAGTGGCGATATGCTCTGCCAGCGGCTCGCCAGCAGCGCTCCGAAAATCGATGGTCTCGAACAGGCTGTGCAGCAGGGTGCCGGGACGCGCCCCTCTCGGGAAGGTGAAGATGGAGGGCTGGGGCGTCTCCTCAGGCTGCTCTGCAGCCAATGCGGCCGCCTCGGTGACGACCTCGTCATCGAAGCCGGGGTTGGCCAAGACACCCTCGCTGTGACCGTGACCCTGCGCCGCCAGCCCGGAGTAGGAGCTGATCCACCAGTCCCGCTCCAGCCGCCCGGTAAAGTGGCGCACCTGCGGCTCGCCCAGCAGCTCCTCTTCAGGCGGCAGCGGGGCCGGACGGGTGAGCGAGGGCTCACCGACAGCCACCCCGGGCAGATCCTGGGCAAGCGAACTGAGGGCGGTCGCCAGGGTCTGCGCATCCCCCTCTTCCCCCTTTTGCAGCAGGTAGCCGATGGCGGTGTGGTGCAGATCGGTCTTCTCCGACTTGCCCGCCCCTGCCCGCACCGGCGCCAGCCCCAGCCAGGTGGCGTAGACGCCCCGGGTCAGCGCCACGTAGAGCAGTCGCAAGTCTTCGGCAAGGCGCTCGCGGTCGGCCTCCGCCAGGGAACCCTCAGCGCCGGTGAGATCGAGAATGGTGCGATTGCCCGCCTCGTCCGCCTCGTGATAGAGCGGGGTCTCGGCGGTTCTGTGGCTGCAGATAAAGGGCAGGAACACCAATGGATACTCCAGCCCCTTGGATTTGTGGATGGTGACGATCTGCACCAGCTTGCGCTCGGATTCGAGCCGCAGTACCTGCTCCGCATCTTGCCCGTTGGGGCGGCTCACCGCCTCCCCCAACCAGCGCAGCAGGGCATATTCCCCGTCCAGCTCGCTGCTCACCTGTTGCAGCAGCTCAGCCAGATGAAGGAAGTTGGTCAGCCGCCGCTCGCCATAGGGGCTCGCCAGCAGGGAGGAGGCGAGATTGCGCCTGTGCAGCAGGGCCCGCAACATGGCCAGCACGCCGCGACGGTGCCAGATCTTGCGGTACTCCATAAACTCCTGCACCGCGCTCTCCCACGCCCGCTCGTCGCTGGCCAGCCCATCGAGCGCCCTGGCATCCAGATCAAACAGACCGGTGGCGAGCGCCGCCCGCAGGCTGCGCTCTTCGCTCGGGTTCTGGCAGGCGTGCAAAATCAGCAGTATCTCCCGCGCCTCCACCTGCTCCAGCACGCTCTCGCGGTTCGACAGATAGACGGAGGCGATGGCAAGCCGCGCCAGCTCCTGCTGCACCAGCTTGCCCTCGGCGCCGGTGCGCACCAGCACGGCGATATCTCCGGCCTTGACCGCCTTGTCACCTATCAGCGCCTTGCCCTCGCGGGCCAACGTCAGCAAGTGATGGATCTCGGCGGCGGTGGCGCGCGCCATCTTGCTCTGGTAATCCCCCCGATTGAAGGTGGGCTGACCCGCCAGCTGCCAGCAGTGGAGCACAGGGGCGGTGACGCCATTCAGCAGCAGCGCCTTGCTCTTGCCCTGCGCCTCCACCGGCAGGAAGGGGATATCCGCCTCGTAGATAAAGGGATCCTTGGCCCGCTCGAACAGGCCGTTGACCGCCCCCACCAGCGCACTGCTGGAGCGCCAGTTACGCCCCAGGGTGTAGTGGGCGCTCACATTTCGCCGCGCCTGAATGTAGGTAAAGATGTCGGCGCCGCGAAAGCCGTAGATGGCCTGCTTGGGGTCACCGATCATCAAGAGCGCAGTATCCTGATGGCCGCCATAGAGCCGATGGAAGATGCGGTACTGCTGGGGGTCGGTATCCTGAAACTCATCGATCATCGCCACCCGGTAGGTGGCACGAATCCGCTCGCAAAGCTGCTCGCCAAGGCTGGAACCGAGCGCCCCGTCGAGATCTTTCAGCAGGTCATCGAACGAGAGCTGATGAGCCTGCCGCTTGCTCGCCTGCATCCGGCTGCGCACCACCTTGGCGGCCCGTTGCAGGATCAGATCCCGAATACCGGGGCGGCTGGCCAGCAGTTCATCGATTTGGCTGAACAGCGACAGGGTAGGCACGGCGCCCCCCTTCTTGAGGTTCTCCTCCAACACCCTCTGACCGAAGCGCTCCAGCTCCTTGGGAATGGCGTAGCCGCTGGCCTCGTCCTGCGCCCAGTCGGCTATCTTGGCAAGCCACCCTTCGTAGTTCTTGCCGGTGTAGCGGCTGATCTGGCCGTCGGTCTGGCGGCGGATCTCGTCCCCTTGCGCCAGCCATTCGCTCTTCACTGCCGCGATGCGACTCATGGCCGCCTGATGGCGGGCGGCGAGGGTCTCATCCCCCAACGCGGGGTGGATCTCCAGCTCGCTGTTGTCGAGCCAGCTACCCATCTCCCGCAGCAGGGCGGCGGGGCTCGGCCAGAGCGCGCGCACGGCGCTGGCGAGGGTCTTGTCCACCGGATAGAACTCGGCGCGCCAGTAGTCGCTCACCGCCTGCAGCCTGAGCTGGCTGTCGTCGGTGAGAAATTCGGTCTCGAAGAGGGCACCCGACTCGAAGGCGTTCTGCTTGAGCATCCGCTGGCAGAAGCCGTGGATGGTAAAGACCGCCGCCTCGTCCATCTGCCGCTCGGCGGCCAGCAGGCGGCGGGCCGCCAGCTCGTGATCCTCCACCTCCACCAGCAGCTGGGCCAGCAGATCATCGCGGCTTTGCCCGCGCATAAAGGCAAGGCGCGCCTCGTGGATGCGGCCGCGGATCCGCCCGCGCAGCTCGGCGGTGGCCGCCTCGGTAAAGGTCACCACCAGGATTTCGGTCACCGACAGCGGCCGCTCGTGGGCGCTGGATTGACCGGCATCGGCCCCCTCTTCGCCACTGTCTTGTTCAATAATCGGGCCGTGGCCCAGCAGCAGGCGCAGGTAGAGACCGGCTATGGTGTAGGTCTTGCCGGTCCCGGCGGAGGCCTCGATCAGTCGTTCACCGTGGAGGGGAAAACGCAGCGTATTGAGCGGGTTAGCCATTATTGCAACTCCTCCAGGGTCTGGTGCAGCGGGGTCAGGTGTTCGCGGGCCAGCGCCTGCAACTGGGCCAGCACGGCCTCATCCAGTTCGGGGAAGCAGCGGGCGACATAAACGTCCTCCCCTTCGCCATTGACCATCCAGCCGCCGTTGAAGCGGGTGAGGGCCGCCTTGTCGGCCGCCTCCGGCTTGTCCGGATCCTTCTCGATCGCCTTGAGCCAATCCCAGGCGGTGTTGGGGAAAAACGGCAGCGGCCGCTTCATCCCCTGGGCCCAGAGCGCCACCAGGGCCGCCAGTTTGGGCCGCGCCTCGTCGGCCGAGAGCTTGGGCAGCCGCAGACTCTGCTTGGCATCGAACAGCAGGGTGTCGCCGGGGGCACCACTCAGGCAGAGGCCGAGGTGCTGGATCCAGCCAAGCAGCAGATCCTTGCCGTTGAAGCTGCCGGGTTTCACCACCAGCAAGCGCCCCTTCTGGGTGTCGATCCACCCCTGCAGCTGACCCTGTGCCAGCGAGATATCGATCTCCACCGCCTGTTTTTCACTGACCCAGGGGCGCAGACGCTCCGCCAGTTTGCCCATCTCGGCATCCAGATCGTCCAGCAGCAGGCTGCCGAACCAGCCTTGCGGCAGCAGGCCGGTGAGCTGCAACCGCTCGCGGCGCACCGCACTATCACCCTCAGCCAAGTGAGCACCGAGCAGCAGATCTTTAAGCTGATAATTTTGCAGACCGTCCAGCTCGAACGGCTCGCTGTCCTCTATGTTGGCTTCGTTCAACTCGAACCACACCTTGAGGCGGCGGTTGAGGAAATACTTGGTGGGTTGACGATAGAAGCGCAGCAACTCGGCCAGCTCCAGCCCCTGCTCCTTGCCCCATTCGGGGGGCAGCGGCAGCTCGCCGCTCTGGAAGTTGGCGGCGCCGCGCACCGGATTGAGGGCGGGCAGCCAGTCGGCGGCATAGGTAAAGAGGCGTGAACCCGCCTCAGGATGGAAGTAGTTGCGGCTGTAGGGGGTGAGCGGGTGCGGCACCATCAGGTGCTTGAGCAGCCGCTTGCCGGAGGTTTCATCGTCGAGGTTCTCATCCCCCGCCAGCACGAAACCCTGACGCACATAGTCGATCAGCTCGGCCAGCAAGACGGATGGCACCTTGTCGCTGTTGTCCTGGGCGCTGAAGCCCTGATAGCTGATGTAGAGCCCCTGCTGGGCGCTGAGCAGCGCCTCGAGGAAGAGGTAGCGGTCGTCATCGCGGCGGGAGCGATCCCCGCGCCGCGAAGCCACTGCCATCAGATCGAAGCCCATGGGGGCCAGGGTGCGCGGGTAGACGCCGTCGTTCATGCCGAGCAGGCAGACCTGTTTGAAGGGAATGGAGCGCATCGGCATCAGGGTGCAGAAGTTGACCTGACCGGCGAGGAAGCGCTGGCTGGAGCGGGACTCCCCCAGCACGCTGCCGAGGTAATCCTGCAACAGGTCGGCCGAGATGGGCTGATCGAAACGAGCCTCACCGAGCTGGGTCTGCCAGTCGGCCAGCTGGCTGCGAATGAGCTGGAGCTGACGCTCTTCCTCCTCGTCGGCCAGATAGAAGCGCTCCAGCAGCGCCAGCAGGCAAGCGTTCCACTGTGCCAGCGGCTGCGCCTGTTGCAGCCGGGGCAGGAATTCGGCCAGCGAGTCGACGAACCAGGCGAGCTTGCCGAGCGCCAGCCCCTGCTGACCCTCGATCTCTGCATAGGGCAATATGCTGGCCAAGGGCCCCTGCTGCCCCCCCATATTGTCGGCACAGGGCAGGATGCCCGCCACCGGCTCGCCATCCCCCATGGCAAAACCGAGCAGCATGCGGCGCAGGCCGAACAGCCAGCTGTTGCCGGACATGGGCGGCAGATCGAAACGGGCGGGGTAGCCATCGTCCAGCCCCCAGCGGATGCCGGTCTCCTGCACCCAGACCCGCAGCTGGTTGAACTCGTCGTCATCCAGCTCGAAGCGGCGCAGCACGGCGGGCACCTCGAGAATGGCGAGCAGCTCGCCCGCGCCGAAGCGGGCGTTGGGCAGCTTGAGCAGGGCGAGGAAGCTTTGCAGCAGCGGGCTCTCCTGACTCGCCGCCCGATCCGATACCGCGAAGGGGATCTGGCCGCGCGCGCCGAACACCGCCTGAATGTAGGGGCCGTAGCTGTTCACGTCCGGCATCATCACCACCACATCTTTCGGGGTGAGGGACGAGTCCTGCTCGAACAGCGCCAGCAGCCGGTCGTGCAGCACCTCCAGCTCCCGCATCGGGCCGTGACAGGCGTGGATCTGCAAGGATCCATCTGCCGGATCGATCGGGCTCTTGTGGTGGCTGCTATCGAGATCGAACTGACCGGCGCCCCGTTCTGCCAGCTCCAGCACATCCTTCTGGATGGCGCGAAGCAGGCTGGCATTGCCCTTGGCATCCAGCTCGTCGATATCGACGAAGGCTTCTATTTGTGGCACCTCCAGCTCCATCAGCTGGTGCAGGTAGTCGCGCCCCAGCTTGCCCATGGAGGCGAGCAGCGGGTTGGCGGGCCCCTGCAGGGTGTCGAGGTCCGTGCCCGGTTTGAGCTTGTTCTCCAGCCGCGCCAGGGTTTTGCGATCGAGCAGATCCCCCCAGTAGTAGCGGCAGGGATTGGTGACGAACAGATGCACCTCCACCTCGGGTCGGCTGCCGAGGGCCAGCAACGCCTCCACATAGCGCGGCGGCAGCGCCGAGATGCCGAACACGAACACCCGCTGCGGCAGCTTGCCCGGCAGATCCAAGGTGCGCGCCAGCTCGTGGATAAACTCCTCGTAGAGGTTGGCTCTGTGGTAGCCGCTTGGGCTCAGCGCCAGGGTGCGGGCCACCAGCTCGCGCCACAGTTCAGGCTGCCAGTCCTGCCCGCTCACCCCGGCCAGCTCCAACCCCAATCCTTCCCCCTGTTCCCAGCGGGCGATCCAGTCCGACCGGTAGACCAGATACTGGTCGAACAGATCCGCTACCTTCTGGCAGAGCTGCCACAGTCGCACCTGTTCGGGATCCTGCGCAGGATCCTCGTCATCCCCGCCCCTCAGATAGGCGGCGAGCGGTGCGAAGGCGGGCCTGTCCAGCAGGGCGGGCAAAATGGTCATCAGCTGCCAGCTCATGGCGCCCTTGTTGTAGGGGCTTATGCAAGGCACGTCCGCCAGCACCCGGGTGAACATATCCCAGATGAAACTGGCAGGCAGCGGGAAGTCGATATTGGCGGCGATGCCGAAGGCCTTGGCCAGCTCCAGCTTGAGCCACTGGGCCATGCCCGGACTCTGCACCAGGATCTGCTCCCGATCGAAGGGGTGAGAGAGAGGAGCCTGCCGGATGCGGCTCACCAGCAGCTCCTTGAGCAGATCCAGCTGATTGGAGTGGTAGAGGGTAAACATGGACGACTCCCGCCAATTCAAATGAGGGGTGGGTGCGAGAAAAGGTGAGTCATTCCCGTCACTTCACACGAAATGGGATTGTCGGGGATCGAAGGGTAAGATGCAAAAGGCGCTTGTTGCCGCAGATCACGTCGCCATCATGCGGGGCAGGAAAGGGTCAATGGCGGACATAAAAAAGCCGGTGCTGCTGCACCGGCCAAAAGGCGTTGGAAAACTCTCACTATCCGGGTATTACCAGTTCTTGCCGAGGCGGGCATCCAGACTGAAGGCCCCTGCACCGGCCGCCGCCAGGGCCAGGAAACCACCGGCCACGGAGACGTTCTTCATGAACATCAGCATCTGCATCTGATCCGCAGGCTGATAGTGGAAAATAAAGGCGGCCATCAGGGTGAAACCGGCCATCAGCACAGAGATGCTGCGGCTGAACAGACCCAGCATGATGGCGAGGCCACCACCCAGCTCCAGCAGGATCACCAGCGGCAGAATGAATCCGGGCACGCCCATGGCTTCCATGTAACCCTGGGTACCGGCATAGCCGCCGATCTTGCCCCAGCCTGCAATCACAAACATCAGTGCCAGCAGTACGCGACCCACCAGCAGTGCCACATCTTTCATCTTGTCCATTTCAAACTCCTCGTTGTATGTCAAATCACCGCTGACTGCTTCAGGGTAGGTCAAATAACAGGGCTTGGCTGGCACTCATTGCCACCAGATCCCATTTGGGTTCATCACGACTGAGTACCCCGTCGCCGGGTCGGGCAGCCAGACCGTTGGCGGTCAGCTCCCCTGAAATCATCTGCAGGTAACCGTGTCGGCCGGCCAGCGCCCAGGCGAGACTCTCACCGGGTTCAAGCTGCAACCGCCAGACGCGGGCCTGTTGGCGGATCCTGAAGGATCCCGCTTCGCCATCCGGTGACGCCACCAGCGTCAATCCCGGGTTGGCTTCAATCTTCTTCTGCTGATAGCCGGGTGTCGTGCCGTGTTCGTTCGGCTCGATCCAGATTTGCAGCAGGGAGAGCGGCTCGGTCTGCGAGGGGTTGTACTCGCTGTGCCGGATGCCGGACCCTGCGCTCATCAGCTGGAAATCCCCTGCCGGGATCTGCTCGGCGTGGCCGAGGCTGTCCTTGTGCTCTATGGTGCCTTGCAGCACGCAGGTCAGGATCTCCATGTTGGCGTGAGGGTGAGTGGCGAATCCGCCACCCGGTGCCACCAGATCCTGATTGATGACCCGCAGCACCGAATGCCCCATCCAGTCCGGGTCGTAGTAGTGCCCGAAGGAAAAGCTGTGGCGCGCATCCAGCCAGCCGAAGTTGGCCTTGCCGCGCGCTTCTGCGGCTCTCAATTTCATCATGGTGTGCTCCTCACGTACCGATACGGTTGATTAACGCTGCTTGCCGCTACCGATGCCGAACGGAATACGGTAGTCGCTGCTCTGATCCCCCAGGCTCACGGTCAGGTTGCCCTGGGTGCGGCTCGGGATCTGTACCTGCTGGCTGCCCATCAGGTTAGCGTGCACGGAGGCAACCAGGTCGCCAGACTCGTCACGCACTTCCAGCATGGGGTTGGCCTTGCCTTCCACCGCGGCACTCGCGTGCCAGTTGACGAACAGCACACCCGGGGCGGCGTTGAGGTCAGCGGGGACGGAAGCCTGAGCAAAGCCGGCTGTCATCAGGCCTGCAACGGCCAGCATCTTGATTACGTTTTTCATGTTCATTCACTCTCTTGGTTTTTATGTCATTGCCAAGGCCGGTTCGGCCAGAATCAATGCATCCATGCAAGAGGTTATTCAAATAGTGTGTTGTTCTTTTACCGACATCAGACATCACTCTTTGTGATGCCTCAGCCCGGAACTACTGTTTATTTGGCCGCTTGGCCTTCCTGCCTAAGCGTTGATTGAATATTAAAGACACTTGGCCTAAGTTGTTAGCGAGATAAACTGGCAAACATGTTCAAAAAAATTGAAGGTATGAAATGGCCAAGGAATCGAACAAGGAACGGGCGCTGACCCTGGAAGCCATACGGGTGCTGGACGCCATCGATCGCCGTGGCAGCTTCGCGGCGGCCGCAGACGAGCTGGGCAAGGTCCCCTCGGCGCTGAGCTACACGGTACAGAAGCTGGAAGACGAGCTGGACGCCATGCTGTTCGACCGCAGCGGCCACAGAACCAAGTTCACCCCGGCCGGCCGCATGCTGCTGGAGCGGGGCCGGGTGCTGCTGGAGGCGGCCGAGCATCTGGTGGGCGAGACCCGGGCACTGGCCCGTGGCTGGGAGACAGACATCACCATAGCCGTCGATGCCTTGGTGCCGCTGCAGGCGCTCTATCCCCTGGTCGAAAGGCTGGCCGAGCTGACGGATACCCGGCTCAGGTTTCGCGCCGAGGTGCTGGCGGGCAGCTGGGAGTGTCTGGAAGATGGCCGGGCCGACCTGCTCATCTCCTCCCTCAACCCCGACATCATGCTGACCGGCATCAAGCATCAGGCGCTGCAGGAGGAGGTGATGCTCTACGTCGCCCACCCGGATCACCCGCTGCACCAGGAGCCCGAGCCCCTGGCGGACGAGACGCTGCGCCGCTACCGGGCCATCGCTGTGGCGGACTCGGCGCTGCGCAAGCCGGTGCTCACCTATCGCCTGCTCGACAAGCAGCCGCGTCTCACCGTCAGTACCATGGCGGAGAAACGCGATGCCCTGCTGGCGGGGATCGGCGTCGGCACCATGCCGCTGAGCTGGATAGAGGAGGACATCAAGGCGGGCCGCCTCAAGGTGATCAGCCCCGAGTATCGTCACCAGATCCAGGTCGTACTGGCCTGGAGGCGCGATACCATGGGCAAGGCCAAGAGCTGGCTGGTGCGGGAGATCCCCAAGCTGTTTCCCTGCAAGGGGGAGTGAGGCTGTGGAGCCTTAGCCATGACGGATGGAGGCGGCGATCGCCTTCGCTTGACGGCGGGCGCAAATTCGGGGAAAAGAAAAAAGCGGACCTCTTGCGAGTTCCGCTCAATGCCAGGAAAGAATAAAAACCTTGCGGTTTAAAAAACCCTTAAATTGGAAGCAAACAATCGATTTCTCAACCAGGAAGGTCTTGAATCCGATTCGTTTTGAATTATGCGCGATGTTTTATGCGCCACCAGCAAAATGTTGAATGGTTGAAGGATATGCACCGCAGAGTATCACTATCTGCAACCTTCACCCTTGACTGGTCTGGCCATTTCAACCGATTACGACGGGTTTATTTCCTCTGGTTTTTTTAAGTGTCAGTATCTGAGCCCATAACTAAAAAAGAACCCAGTTTCTGACACAACATAAAGATGCAGATAAAGGAATAGTTGCATGACCTACAGCCAGACCCTGGCCAACAATATTCTCGACACCCTGAAGAAGACCCTGACCGACAAGGGGATCCGCTATCAGACCCTGGCAGAAGCCATGGGGGTCTCCATCGCCACCGTCAAACGGATGATGAACAAACCCTCCCTGCCGTTCGATACCCTGCTGGAGATCTGCCACCTGGTGGGGCTCTCGTTCGAGGAGCTGCTGGACCGCACCCAGGATGCCCAGAGCCGCCGCGCCGTCTTCACCCAGGAGCAGGACGAGGCCTTCCACAAGGAGCCGGGGCTCTACGCCTTTCTCGCCAACATCTTCTGGCGCGACAAGACCCTGATCGATCTCAAGCGGGAGTACGGCCTGACCGATGCCTCCTGCTACCTCTACCTGCGCAAGCTGGAGAAGCTCGGCATCTTGCAGCTCGGCATAGACAACAGCTACCACTTCCTCATCAGCGAGCGCATCAGCTTCGAGCAGCACAGCCGCTTCGCCCGCCAGCAGGCGCGCCAGGCCATGTCCGTGCTGGGGGACTATCTGGTGGAGAACATGCACAAGTCCAACAACTACATGGCGCTGTGCCAGCTCCATCTGGGCGAGAGCGAGGCCATGGCGCTGATCGAGCGGATGAAGGAGTACTGGCACCAGGAGCTCAAGCTCAACCGCCCCGCCATCGGCCAGCGCGAGGGCAGCAAGACCTACACTATGTCGCTGCAGCTGGCGGACTGCGGCTACCAGAGCTTCGACGACCTGATCCCCAATATCGACAACTGATCCCGGCGGATCCCGAGGGATCCGTCTGCTGTGGTCAGTTCGATAGCGGCAATTCAGATCGGCTTGCAGCCATCGGCCGCAGCGCCCGCATCCCCCGACAGATACCTGTCACCACTGTGCCCGCCAGTGCGCGCTGATTCATTGTGACTCCGCCATATGGGGACATTTTGAGGGGCTGAATGCAGGCGACAGCGCCCGGGTGTCGAGATGAATTCGTATGGCATCCGGCCGCCAATGCTCGATATCGCAATCCACCAGCCCCCCTCGCTCGTCATAGTTGACCCGCACCAGCCGCAGCACTGCGCTCCCTTCCGCCAGATTGAGGGCGCGGGCTATGGCGCCCCGTGCCGCCGAGGGGGTGATCTCCAGGCTGGCACCGCCCTGGCCTATGCCATAGTGCTGCTGATAGAGCTCGGTGAGGGAGCTGGCCAGCGGCGCGCTGGCGATATCGGGGAAACGGTTGGCCAGCAGATGGTGGCTGACGTGGAGCACGGGTCGGCCGTCGATCAATCGCTGGCGGCGGATCTCGTAGAGCGGGGTGAAGGGATCCAGCCCCATCCAGCGGCACAACTCGCTGCTGGCAAGCGCACTGCCGTGGGCCAGCACCCGGGTCTCGGCAATGCGCTGCTGCTCGCCGATCCACTGGTGAAAATGGGTGTGGATGGCAGGGTCGTAGGTGAGCCGGGGCGGCGCCACGAACCAGCCGCGCCGCTCGGCCCGGTAGATGAGGCCGTCCGCCTCCAGGCTGGAGAGCGCCTCCTTGATGGTGATGCGGGTGGTGGCGAAGCGCTCGCTCAAGGCCCGTTCGGCGGGCAGCTGTTGCCCCGCCCCCAGCTGGCCGCTGCCGATATAGCGGCGCAGAGTCTGGCAAATCTGTTCACACTTGGAGGGGCTGCGGCCAGCGGCCACACCCTGTTCGCTCAATCGCTCTGTCACTGTCACATCCCTGTCGGTCATTCCGGTTTGCGTCCGTCTGGAGTAGACCAGCGGCTGTCGGCCCTGAGTTGTAACCGCTGTGGATGACAGTGCCGTGACAGGCCGATTGTCATCAAACTGCCATCAAAGCGCCCCGCCACCGTCATATTTCCCCTCTAGCATCCCTCTCGAACCTTAACTGACCTAGTCCAGAGGGATGGGATGATGAAAAGCGTGATCGCAAGTGCACTGGCCCTGGTGGCCATCAGTCAGCCACTGTTTGCCGCCGAGAACATCGCGGATCTTGAGAAAGCCGCCCGCGGTGAAGGCCAGCTCAGCAGTATAGGCATGCCCGACAGCTGGGCCAACTGGAAGGACACCTGGCAGCAGCTGGGCAACATCTACGGCATCAAGCATCAGGATACCGACATGAGCTCGGCCCAGGAGATCGCCAAGTTCGCCGCCGAGAAGGCCAACGCCACCGCCGACATCGGCGACGTGGGCGGCGCCTTCGGCCCGGTCGCGGTCAAGCAGGGGGTCACCCAGCCCTACAAGCCCTCCACCTGGGCCGATATTCCGAACTGGGCCAAGGACGCGGACGGCCACTGGATGCTGGCCTATACCGGCACCATCGCCTTCCTGATCAACAAGGATCTGGTCAAGGCCGCCCCCACCAGCTGGCAATCCCTGCTCGGCGGCGACTACAAGGTGACCCTGGGTGACGTGGGCGTCGCCTCCCAGGCCAACAACGGCGTGCTGGCGGCGGCCTATGCCACCGGCGGCAGCGAGAAGAATCTCAAGCCTGCCTTGGAATTGTTCGGCCAGCTGGCCAAGCAGGGTCGCCTGTCGCTGAACGACCCCTCCATCGCCAATATCGAGAAGGGCGAGGTGGAAGTGGGCGTGCTGTGGGACTTCAACGCGCTGAACTACCGCGACAAGATAGACCCCAAGAAGTTTGATGTGGTGATCCCGAGCGACGGCTCCGTCATCGCCGGCTACACCACCATCATCAACAAGTGGGCCAAGAACCCCAACGCCGCCAAGCTGGCGCGGGAATACATCCTCTCCGATGCCGGTCAGATCAACCTGGCCCGTGGCTACGCCCGCCCCATCCGCGGCAATGTGGTGCTGCCGGACGACGTGAAAGCCAAGCTGCTGCCGGCCGAGCAATACGCCAATGCCAAGCCGGTCAGCGACCATGCCGCCTGGGAGCAGAGCTCCAAGGCCCTGCCGCGCCAGTGGCAGGAAACCGTCATGATCAACATGCAGTAAGGAGTGCCAGTGCAACACAAGGTGATAGTGGTACTTGTGGATGGCCTGTCTGCCGAGGTAGCCCACACCATGGGCTACCTCACAGGCATGGTGGAGGCAGAGCGCGGCCTGTATACGACCCTGAGCTGCGCCCTGCCCTCCCTCTCCCGGCCCCTCTACGAGTGCATCCTGACCGGCGTACCGCCGGTGGCCAGCGGCATCACCCACAACGGGGTGAGTCGCCTGAGCCAGCACGACTCCATCTTCCATTTGGCCCGGGCCGCGGGCAAAAGCACCGCCGCCGCTGCCTATCACTGGGTAAGCGAACTCTATAACCGCAGCCCCTGGCTGGCGCTGCGGGATCGTTACACCCATGACGAGCAACTGCCGATCCAGCACGGCTGCTTCTACTGGGATGACAACTACCCCGACAGCCATCTGCTGATGGATGGCGAGTGGCTGCGAACCCAGCATGATCCCGATTTTCTGCTGATCCACCCCATGGGGGTGGACGATGCGGGCCACAAGTTTAGCCTGGATTCTCGCCAGTACCGCAACCAGGCGCGCCGCATGGACAGCCTGCTGGCCGATCTGCTGCCCCAGTGGCTGGCAGAAGGGTATCAGCTGGTGATCACTTCGGATCACGGCATGAACGAGGATCTCAGCCACGGCGGCACCCTGCCAGAAGAGCGCACTGTGCCGCTCTGGCTGTTTGGCGATGCCTTTGTGGCCCAGTGGCCGGAGGGCGCGACGATCGCCCAGACCCAGCTCTGCGCCCTGATGGCCGACTTGCTGGGCATTCCCCACGACAAGCCAGCCGCACCACAGCTGCTCAAGGCGGCCTTTATGCGCGAGGTGCACTGATGATGCCTGCCACCACGAGGATCGCGGCGGATCAACCCGTGAAGATCCTGCACGGAGCCCACCGCCACTGGCTGCCCGCCCTGGTGCTGCTCCCCTTCATCCTGCTGATGATGTTGTTCCAGCTCGCCCCCATGGTGTGGGTGCTGGTGGGCAGCTTCCAGACCCCGGATGGCTGGGGCATCGACCATTACCGGGAAATTTTGGGCTCCCCCTTCTACCTGCAATCCTTCACCAACTCGCTGCGCATCGCCGGCATCGCCAGCCTGGCGGGGCTTGTCATCGGCACTCTGGGCGCCGCTGCGCTGCGCCACAGCGGCGAGCGGGTGAAGCGGCTGCTGCTGGCCTTTGTCACCATGACCAGCAACTTCAGCGGCGTGCCCCTGGCGTTCGCCTTCATCATCATTCTCGGCATCAACGGCGCCGTCACCCTGCTGCTCAAATCCTGGGGCTGGATCGACGGCTTCAACCTCTACTCGGGGTCGGGCCTTATTCTGATCTACACCTACTTCCAGATCCCGCTCGCCTTGCTGCTGCTCTATCCGGCGTTCGATGCGCTGCAGGATGACTGGCCCCAGGCCGCCGCCCTGCTGGGCGCCAGCAAGCGGCAGTACGTGTGGCACGTGGCGCTGCCTGTGCTCACTCCCGCCCTGCTCGGCACTCTCATCATCCTGTTTGCCAACGCGGTGGGGGCCTATGCCTCCGCCTACGCCCTCACCACGGGCAACTTCAACCTGGTGACCATCAGGGTGGCCAGCCTGGTCTCCGGCGACATCTTCCTCGAGCCCAATCTGGCGGCGGCGCTGGCGGTGATCCTGATGGTGCTGCTGGGGGTGGTGACGGCCGCCAACCAGTGGCTGCTGAAGAAGAGCTATGTGAACAAGGGGCAATCCCATGCATGACCTGACACCCTGTTCTGGATCGAACAAGCTGGGTGCAGTTGGCCCACATCATGGCGGGAGACGACAAGATGCATGACCTGACGCCGCGCTGGCCCAGATGGGTGCTGGGGGCGCTGGTCGCCACCCTGCTGCTGCCGCTGCTGGCCACCTTTCTCTATTCGATCTCCACCCGCTGGGGGGCGACCCTGCTGCCGGACGGCTTCACTCTCGACTGGTATCTGCAGCTGTGGGGCGACCCACGCTTTCTCGCGGCGTTTGGCCGCAGCCTGCTGGTCTGTTTCGCCACCCTGCTGCTCGGAACCCTGGTGCTGGTGCCGACCGTGCTGGTGGTGGCCTACTACTTCCCCAGGCTGGATCCCTGGATGAACCTGCTGATCCTGCTCCCCTTCGCGGTGCCGCCCGTGGTCTCCTCGGTGGGGCTGCTGCAGATCTACGCCGACGGTCCGCTGCCCATAGTCGGCACGCCCTGGATCCTGATCGGCACCTGGTTCACAGTCGTGCTGCCCTTCATGTACCGGGCGCTGGCCAACAGCCTGCAGGGTGTACCGCTGAAAGATCTGATGGATGCCGCCCACCTGCTGGGGGCCAGCAGTGCCCGTGCCTTCGCGCTGGTGGTGATCCCCTGCCTGCGCAAGGGGCTGCTGGCGGCGCTGTTTCTGTCGCTCTCCTTCCTGCTCGGGGAGTTCGTGTTCGCCAACATGCTGGTGGGCACCCGTTACGAGACACTGCAGGTCTACCTCTACAACATGCGCGCCACCTCGGGCCACTTCACCAGCGCGCTGGTGATGAGCTACTTCCTGCTGACCCTGCTGCTCACCTGGGCGGCGAACAGATTCCATCGGTGACGCGCCATGATCCACCGGACAACCCGCACCACACCGACCGACTCCATACCGCCCACCCCCAGCCTGGGCAGCCCATTATTCGCTTTCATCGGTGACCAACCATGTTCCATCTAGAAGTAACCCAGCTGCACAAATCCTACGGCGAGACCAAGGTGTTCGAGGGGATAGAGTTCGGCATTCGCAAGGGGGAGCTGGTGACCCTGCTCGGCCCCTCAGGCTGCGGCAAATCCACCCTGTTGCGGGCGCTGGCCGGGCTCACCCCGGTCGATGGCGGTCAGGTGCGGGTGGCCGGTGAAGAGATCACCTGGCAGGCGCCCCAGAAACGGGGCATCGGCATGGTGTTCCAGAGCTATGCCCTCTTCCCCAACATGACTGTGTGGGACAACGTGGCCTTCGGCCTCAAGATGAAGCCCCAGCCGGGACGGGAGCTGGCGGCCAGCGTGCAGGAGGCCTTGAGTCTGGTGGAGCTGGATGGCTTAGAGCGCCGCTATCCGAGCGAGCTCTCCGGTGGCCAGCGCCAGCGGGTCGCCCTGGCCCGCGCCCTGGTGGTGCGGCCAAGGATCCTGTTGCTGGACGAGCCGCTCTCGGCCCTCGATGCCCGCATCCGCCGCAGCCTGCGCTTGCAGATCCGCGAGATCCAGCAGCGCCTCGAGCTCACCACCATCTTCGTCACCCACGATCAGGAAGAAGCGCTGACCATGTCGGACCGGATCTTCCTGATGAACAAGGGATCCATAGTCCAGAGCGGCACGCCTGAGCAGATCTACACCCGCCCCGCCAGCGAGTTTGTGGCGAGCTTTATCGGCAACTACAACCTGCTGAACGCAGAGCAGGGCAAGTCGCTGTTCGGCCCCCGTTTTCAGGGCAAGCTGGCGCTGAGGCCGGAGTCCATCACACTGCTGCCCGCAGGGGCGACCAGTAGCGAGCCCAGCCTGCCCGGCATCGTTCGCCAGCAGCAGCTGCTCGGCAACGTCATCCGCTATCAGGTGGCGTGCGAGGCGGGGCTCTTGACGGTGGACTGCCTCAACCGCTCGGCCCGGGATCTGCTGCCGGCAGGCACAAGTGTCACTCTGGCGGTGGCCCGGGATCAGCTGTGTGAGGTAGCATAAGGCCATGTATCCCATTCTGTTTTCGGCCGGCATCAAGATGCCGGCCACCAACCCAAGGAGCCGTCATGGCACTGGCACTGTTTGATCTGGACGAGACCCTGATTGCCGGGGATTCCGCCAGCCTCTGGCTGGAGTACATGGTGGCCCAGGAGCTGGCCCCGGCGGACATGATTGCCGAAGAGCAGGCCATGATGTCCCTCTACCATCAGGGCAAGATGGACATGCATCAGTACATGGCCTTCACCCTGCGGCCGCTGGCGGGCAAGTCGCGCCAGTGGCTCGGCCAGCAGTGCCAGCACTTCGCCGAGCAGGTGCTGCGGGCACGCATCTACCCGGAAGGGTTGGCGCGCATCGAGTGGCATAGGGAGCGCGGCGACGAGCTGGTACTGATCTCCGCCTCCGGCGAGCATCTGGTGGCGCCCATGGCGCAGATGCTGGGGATGGATCACTGCGTCGCCATACTGCTGGATGAGGAAGAGGGCATGCTGACCGGCCAGACTCGCGGCACACTCAGCTTTCGGGAAGGCAAGGTGGCCCGCATCAACCAGCTCTTCGCCGGGAACGATAACCTCTGGCAGGAGAGCCACGGTTACAGCGACTCCCACAACGACCTGCCACTGCTGCGGGCTGTGACCCATCCCCATGCAGTCAATCCGGCTCCCGGCCTGCGTCAGGTCGCAGTCGAGCAGGCCTGGCCCACCCTGGACTGGCAGTTGGTCGGCTGATCGACTGAATGAAGAAGAGGCCATCAGGCCTCTTCGTTGCTCAACAGGCTGCCTTTTGGCAAGCTCCCCTCTCCGGCCACCAGTTCCTGCGGCTTGCCCAGGTAGATGCGGTTCTTGCCATCGCGCTTGGCGCGGTAGACCTCGGCATCGGCCACCTCCAGCAGCGTCTGGCCGTGCGTCACTCCATGGCTGGCCACCAGCCCGCCACTCAAGGTGAGTCTGAGGCCAGGCTCGCGCCAGTCCAGTGACTCCACCCCCTTGCGAAACTGTTCCAGCAGCATCAGGCAGAAGTGGGTATCCGGGTTGACCATCAGCACCACCAGCTCCTCCCCGCCGTAACGGCAGACCCAGCCATGATCCCCCAGCAGCCGCATGGCCAGCTTGGACACCCGCTTGAGCACCACGTCCCCGGTCTGGTGGCCATAGTTGTCGTTGACCCGCTTGAAGTCATCGAGATCGACCATGGCCAGGCAGAAGGGCTGGTGTTCGAGCAACAGCCGGGTCAGGCGTTCGTCGAAGAAGCGGCGATTGTAGAGGCCGGTCAGCTTGTCCAGATGGGCCTGCTGGCGCGCCTCGTGATAATCCTTGCCCACCTCGGCCAGCTCGGCGTAGACGTCCTTGAGCTCACGCATCCCGCCTTGGGGCACGTCATCGGGTTGGGTCCGGCTGGCCCGGATCATGGAGGAGATCTCGTCGAGCATGCGGCGGAAATAGCGGGACCACACCAGTGCCAGCACGAAATAGAGCACGCAGGCCAGCGCCACCATCAGCAGCACGTTGAGGGAGACCCTGTCGATCGCGGCCTGGACGCTGGCCGCCGGTTGCACGCTGATGAGCACCCAGTTGCGTTCAGGCAACTTGCTGTAGGCCACGAACAGCTGGGAGGCCTTGTCCAGGAAGATGCCATCCCCCTGCTTGAAGCGGGAGAGCCACTGGGGATGGGTCATGGGCTTGAGCAACTGGGCGGGATCCGGGTGCACCAGCACCTTGCCGGACTGGTTGACTATCATCTGGTACCCGTTGTCAGCCTGGCGGTTCAGCTGGGCCGAGAAGGGCGCCAGGATGGCATCGACCGCAAACACCCCCCGCACCTTGCCGCTGGCATCGGTCAGGGCCCGCGCCAGGGCGATCACCAGGTTGCCATTGGTATAGTCGTAGTAGGGCTCGGTCCAGACTATCTTGCCCAGATGCTGGCTGGCCAGCAGGTACCAGGGGCGCACCCTGGGATCGAAGTTGGCATCCGCCTCCCACTTGGGGTAAATCAGCATCTGGCGCTCGGCCGTGCCGACATAGATGTAGATGAGATCGGCCATGACCCCCTTGTAGAGCCGCCACTCCTTCAGATAGGTCTCGGTATTGTACAGGCGGGGGCCGCTGATATCTTCCACCTTCACTTGGTCGTAGATAAGCGTAAACTGCCGTTCCATCTCCTGGAGATAGGGCTCGATGAAGACGTGACGCAACTGGTGATTGGTGGCGAGCAGACGCTGCTGCAACTCGTTTTGCAGGCTGCGTTCCATGTGCAGATAGTAGATGCCGCCCAGCATCAGCACGGGAATGAACAGCAGCAGCAAGCCCAGCCGCATCCGGGCAACCAGGGACCAGGTTTTCTTGGAGACAACACGCTTATCCAACCCGGACTCCTGCTACCGTCAGACATGATGTAGTGTCAGAATATCAGCACCACGGGATGGCGTCCAAAAGGAAGCTGGTTATGTGCTCAACAAGAGGTAATCGACACGGATGTTGAACCCGGATCTGCTGATGGCGCTGCACTATTGCGCCGTGATCACCCTGACCGGGGCCATCACCTCAGAGTATTTTCTGTTCCGGCGCGGCATGTCCATCGAACAGGTGCGCAAGCTGCTGCTGGCCGACGGCCTGGCGGCGCTGGCCCTGCTGCTCATCTTCATCACGGGGGTGTTGCAGGTGCTCGCCCACCCCGACGAGCCCGCCGTGCTGCTAGCCAACCCCGGCTATCGCACCAAGCTGCTGCTGTTCTTCGTGATGGCCATCAGCTTTGGCTACCCCAGCCGCCTCTTCTATCGCTGGCGCCGCTCCCTTCGCCAGGGTCGGGCCCCCATGGTCTCCATCCAGCAGCAGTTCTGGGTGATCTGGATCCTGCGCGGCAACCTCTTGCTGCTCGCCCTCATTCCCCTGCTGGCCAGACTCGCCAACAGCTGAAGGCAGCCGCCATGAAACCGCAATAACGGCTGATCCTGAGCCTGGGCAGCAAGGCTCTTGCTGCTCACCCTCATCCTCCTGCTGGCCAGACTCGCCAACAGCTGAAGGCAGCTGCCATGAAACCGCAATAACGGCTGATCCTGAGCCTGGTCAGCAAGGCTCTTGCTGCTCACCCTGATCCCCCTGCTGGCCAGACTTGCCAGCAGCTGAAGGCGACGCTTATTCAGCAGCCATACGGATCAATCCGGCCCCTGCACGGCCATTCTGCGGCTGCCACCCTTTTCCCCTCGCTGCCCCTCCTGCGGACCAAACTCGCGAGCGTTAAAGACAAATCCCCCCGCACACGGTTATCTTGGTGGCTGGAGTTTTGCGGACGGGCGCCTGCCCGCCACCTTTTCAGGGATGAATTCGTATGCGTTCGAACATGATGTTACTGATGGCCGCCGCCATCTGGGGGCTGGGCTTCGTCGCCCAGCGGCTGGGGATGGACCACATGGGGCCTTACACCTTCAACGGCCTGCGCTTTCTGTTGGGGGCCGCCTCCCTGCTGCCGCTACTGTGGTGGCTCAAGTCACGCCAGCCCACCGGTCAGTCCGGTGATCGCCGCCTGCTGCTGACCGGCGGCCTCATCGCCGGTACCGTGCTGTTCAGCGCCGCCTCGCTGCAACAGGTGGGGCTGCTCTACACCACGGCAGCCAAGGCGGGTTTCATCACAGGTCTCTACATCATACTGGTGCCGGTGATCGGGCTCGCCCTGCGCCACAAGACGGGAGCCAACACCTGGGTTGGCGCCCTCATCGCCATGGCGGGGCTCTACTACCTCAGCGTCACCGAGGATTTCACCATAGGCTACGGCGACCTGCTGCAGGTGGTGGGTGCCCTGTTCTGGGCCGTACACCTGCTGGTGCTGGATCACTACTCGAGCCGGGTCGCCCCCATTCGCCTCGCCGGCGTTCAGTTCGTGGTGTGCGGCCTGCTCAGCCTGGGTACGGCGCTGGTCATCGAGACCCCCAGTCTGAGTGGCGCGGTGGCCGGCTGGCAGGCCCTGCTCTATGCCGGTCTGGTGTCGGTTGGGGTGGGCTACACCCTGCAGGTGGTGGGGCAGCGCGGCGCCCATCCGGCCCATGCCGCCATCATCCTCAGTCTGGAGACGGTGTTTGCCGCCATCGGCGGTGTGCTGCTGCTCGGCGAGACCCTGGATGAACGCGCCATGGTGGGCTGCGCCCTGATGCTGGCAGGCATGTTGATCTCCCAGATCCGCCTGCGCTGGTGGTGGAAATCGCGGCGGGACAAGGTGCCCAGCCAACCCTAGCCGAGTGGGCCAGCTTCGACCTGTCGTCTGATGCTGGCCCACATGCCTGATCTCCCATATCCGGCTGCGTTGGTGGTGGAAATCGAGGCGGGACAAGGTGCCGAGCCAACCCTGACGTTACAGGCATGCCGGAACTCCAGTCCCCCCAAACAAAACGAGGCGCCCAGGGCGCCTCGTTTTATTGCCGTCTGCCTAGCGCACGCTGGAGAAGAAACTCACATCGTCGCGCAGGGGATCGTAGCTGACGCTGTGATAGAGCTCGAAGCAGGGGCCGTCGCCGAACGCCAGCCCGGCCGCGACTATGTCGCCTATGTGCTCCTGCCAGCGCGGTCGGTACTGGTTGCGGTCGGTGATGAGGTAACGGGACTGGGCATAACGCCCGGCGGGGATGAGCTGGGTTTCCACCTCCCCCTCGCCCCGGGTCTGGACAGGCACTGTGATGCCGATGTCGGTGCGGCACTGGGCAGGCGGCGTCACCTCGGGGTTGTCGTGGTAGATGAAGATCCACTCCCCGTCCTCCAGCCCGCGCGCAGCAGCCCACTGGTGCAGGCGGTTGCTGACGGCGTCATAGCCCTCGCCATAGGGGCCAGTGACCCTGACATAGGCCAGGGTGCGGGCATCCATCTCGACGGTTTTCATGGTGTTGCTCCTTGCTGATGAGTGGCCTTCAGCATAAGGGGACGGGCCGTTCCATGCGTGTCCTTCCTTGCTCTCATGGTGTCCGTTCTTGCCCTTGTCGCGGCGAAACGCTCCCGGGGTGCAGCCATAGTGACGACGAAACGCCTTGGCAAAGGCCTGGGAGCTGCCGAGCCCCGCCCCCAGGGCGATGGCGGTGACGCTGGCATCGGTATAGCAGAGCTGCCAGGCCGCCCGCTGCATGCGCAGCCGGCGACACATCTCGCCGGGGGACTCCCCCACCACGGCGGTGAACACCCGGTGGAAGTGATAGAGGGAGAGACAGGCCCGCTCCGCCAGCGCTTCGATGGAGAGATCCGGCTCCTGCTCCAGTGCCCGCAGCACAGGGATGAGCCGGCGGCGGTAGTCGATCATGGCCGGATCCTCGCCATGTAGAGGGCATCCACGTACTCACCCTGACGGAAGGCGTAGCCACGGGCCAGCCCCTCCTCGACGAAGCCGAACTTGCGATAGAGCGCCTGCGCCCCCGGATTGTCGGTATAGACGGTGAGCTCGACACGTTGCAGGTTGAGCCAGTTGTCGGCCATCTCCAGCGCGGCCCCCAACAGGGCCGAGCCTATGCCCTTGCCGGCCCAGTCATCCCGCACCCCCATGCCGATACAAGCCACGTGTTTGCGCCTGGGATTGGGCTCGATATGCAGCGAGAGCTGGCCCACCAGCAGGCCGTCGACCTCGGCCACCAGCGCCACCACGCTGCCGTTCTCCAACCGCTTCTGCCAGACGCTCAGGGTCGGATAGGGCAGTTGCAGGGTGCCCGCCTGGGCGTTGGGCATGGCATAGAGATCCCGCAAGGCGGGAGCATCGGCCGGTTCGGCGTGACGAATGGTGATCTGCATCTGAGGCTCCTTCTCGAAAACCTCATCATGCAGCATCAGAAGGGTCCGGTCATCCCCCCAGCCCCACCCATTTGTGATGCCTATCAAAGGGCGAGGGAAGGCCCATTGGTTCCGGGGTTTTTCCTTGTTATAGACTCAAGGCTCACCAACAAGGAGAAGCACCATGAACGACAAGACCCTGCACAGTGCCAATGGCGCCCCCGTTGTCGACAACAACAACAGCCTCACCGCCGGCCCCCGTGGCCCAGTGCTGATGCAAGACATCTGGTTGATGGAAAAGTTGGCTCACTTCGATCGGGAACGGATCCCGGAGCGGGTGGTTCACGCTAAGGGCTCGGGCGCTTACGGCACCTTTACCGTGACCCATGACATCAGCCAGTTCAGCAAGGCCAACCTGTTCAATGCCGTCGGCAAACAGACCCCCGTCTTCCTGCGCTTCTCCACCGTGGCCGGCGAGAAGGGGGCGGCCGACGCCGAGCGCGACGTGCGCGGCTTCGCCCTCAAGTTCTACACAGAGCAGGGCAACTGGGATCTGGTGGGCAACAACACCCCGGTCTTCTTCATCCGCGATCCGCTGAAATTCCCGGACTTCATCCACACCCAGAAGCGGGATCCGCGCACCAACCTGCGCAGCGCCACCGCCGCCTGGGACTTCTGGTCCCGTCATCCGGAATCCCTGCACCAGGTCACCATCCTCTTCAGCGACCGCGGCATCCCCAAGAGCCTGCGGGAGATGAACGGCTACGGCAGCCATACCTTCAGCTTCATCAACGACGCGAGCGAACGTTTCTGGGTCAAGTTCCACTTCAAGACCGAGCAGGGCCACAGCTTCTACACAGATGAAGAGGCGGCCAATGCCGTCGGTCAGGACAGAGAGACCAGCCAGGCGGATCTGTTCAACGCCATCGAGCGGGGCGACTTCCCGCGCTGGAAGGTCTATGTGCAGGTGATGCCGGAGGCCGAGGCCCAGACCTACCAGATCCACCCGTTCGACCTCACCAAGGTATGGCCGCACAGCGACTACCCGCTGATCCCGCTGGGGATGCTGGAGCTGAACCAGAACCCGGACAACTACTTCGCCCACGTGGAGCAGGCCGCCTTCACCCCGGCCAACGTGGTGCCCGGCATCGGCTTCTCGCCGGATCGCATGCTGCAGGGCCGCCTGTTCTCCTACGGTGACACCCAGCGCTATCGCCTTGGCGTCAACCACGGCCTGCTGCCGGTCAACGCACCGCGTTGCCCGTTCCACCACGGTGCCCACCGCGACGGTGCCATGCGGGCCGACAGCAATGGCGGCGCCAGCCCCAACTACCAACCGAACCGCTTCGGCACCCAGCAGCCGAGCGAGCAGCACGAGCCGGCGCTGAGTCTGGAAGGGGCCGCCCTGCACTACGATTTTCGCGACTACGACAGCGACTACTACAGCCAGCCGGGCAACCTGTTCCGCATCATGGATGAGGGGCAACGTTCACGCCTCGCCGCCAACCTGGCCCGCTCCCTCATCAATGTGGAGGATGACGCCATAGTCGCGGCCCAGCTCAAGCACTTCGAGCAGGCCGACCCCGAGTACGCCAAACGGGTCGAACTGGCACTGGCCGCCCTGCAACGCTAAGTCGCAGGCAGCCAACATCTGCAAAAGCAAAACGGGGGCCTGCTGGCCCCCGTTCTCGTCATGACGGTGCTTGATAAATAAAAAACGGAGCCCGAGGCTCCGTTTTCACTGCGGTATCAATCCAGGACGCAGCGCCCTCGCGCTCTTCCCGCTCCCTTGCCAACAAGCGTTTGTACCGCCCGCTGCGGCAACCAAGCTGTGCATTGGAAAAGCGGCACAGTTACCCGCCTGCGGTGATGAATAAAAAACGGAGCCCGAGGCCCCGTTTTTCACTGCGGTATCAATCCTGGACGCAGCGCCCTCGCGCTCTTCCCGCTCCCTTGCCAACAAGCGTTTGTACCACCCGTTACGGCAACCAAGCTGTGCATTGGAAGAGCGGCACAGTTACCCGCCTGCGGTGATGAATAAAAACGGAGCCCGAGGCTCCGTTTTTCACTGCGGTATCAATCCCGGACGGAACGCGCTTCGCGCTCTTCCCGCTCCCTTGCCAACAAGCGTTTGTACCACCAGCTACTGCGACGACGTTGTGCATTGGAAGAGCGACGAGCCATTTCTTAGGTTCCAGCCAAGAGAGGAAAAGAGCCGCATTATGCGATAGAGGTCACGTCCATGTCTTTAGCTGGATCAAGAAAAGCCTCACTGACCCACGCTGATGGTGCTGCTATTCGCCACCTTATCGGCCGCATGCGACGCCCTTTCAGGCTCGCGCCAGGCCAGTGGCCCGTTGCTCTCCAGCGCGTTTTGCGGGCCGCACTCCAGCCAGCTGTCGCCCTGTTGAATGCGGGCACCCAGCGAATATTTCTGATCCTGATACCAGCAGACTCGCTCCGGCAACGACCCCAGCGGCAGCACCAGCTCGGTTCCCGCCTGCACCCGTGTCACGTCGGCTGGCCCGGCGACGGCAGTCGCACTGCCCAGCCAAACCAGCAGCAGGCAACCCACCCCACACTTGCTTGCATTCATGGTGTCACTCCTTGCTCAGTACGGAATGAAAGCGACCGGAAACGGCGCAAACTTGATTAATAAGCCATACGCCGACTGGCATTCCCAAGCCAATATGATAGCCTGCCAGCGCCTGCTCACGCCCGTCAAAACCGGCGCAGGAAAACCCCGGTGGATTTGTCGGTTCTCGACGAATATAACCTTATTAATAAAATCGTTATTTGGATATTATCCCAATGCGTATCATGCCGTTGCTCCAGGCGGCCTGCCTGAGCCTGATGTTGTCCGCCTGCGTCGCCCCCCTCTTGCTGATGAGCCCTACCAGTCAACTGATGTGGGCCCTGCTCAAGCCGCTGGTCGGTTTCGACCCCAACGAAGCCAACCTGTTCGAACAGCCCATGATCAAGGATCGAATGACCGGCATTCTGGGTCCCAATTACGACAGCACCATGCAGTTGCTCAAGACAGCCAACGAGCTGCAGCAGGAGGGCCCGCTGTTCTACGTGGTCTCCCGCTACGCCCCCGTGCCGGACGTTGCCAAGCAGGCCGGCATGGTGTGGAACTCACAGACCAACCAGATGTCCGTCATGCTGCTCAAGGGCGATGGTACACCCCAGGTATTTGGCGAGAACCTGGCCGCAGGCGCACCGACCTGGCCAAGCGAGATGCAAAACTGGCAGACGCAGGGCAACCCGACGGCCACAGCACTCTCCGGCGCCACCAACAGTCTGGCCGGCTCTGCGACCAAGAGCCTGACCGGCGCCGCCACTACCAGCTCGGTATTCGGCAGCGTGCTGGGTTCCCTGCAGCAGGGCGCCAGCAAGACCATGGCTGACACCACCAAGCAAGTAGTGAACAGCGCCACCACCTCGGCCCAGCAACAGGCCACCAAGGCCGTGACCGAGCCCGCCAAGCAAGCCGCCAGCACCACGGTACAGAAGCAGGCCAGCAAGGCCGTGACCGAACCCGCCAAGCAGGCGGCCAGCAAGACCGTGACCGGCCCCGCCAAGCAGGCGGTCAGCAGCGCCAGCGCCACGGTACAGCAGCAGGCCAGCAAGGCTGTGACCGAACCCGCCAAGCAGGCGGTCAGCAGCGCCACTACCACCGTACAGCAACAGGCCACCAAGGCCGTGGTCGAACCGACCAAGCAGGCGGTCAGCAACGCCACTGCCACAGTACAGCAGCAGGCCACCAAGGCCGTGACCGGCCCCGCCAAGCAGGCGATCAGCAGCGCCAGTGCGACCGCAACGACGACGGCGGATGCGGCCGCGCGCGCCGCTGCCGAAGCCGAGATGGAAGCCCTGCTCAAGTAAGTCCCTCCCCAGGCCATCGCAAGATGGCCTGGCTGTTTTCCTTCTCCCTAGCTCCCCGTCACAGCTGCTCGCCATCCACGCTACCGGGTGCGTGAAATCATGAACTTCTCGACATAGCCCCCTAAACTGGAAGGACGATTTGTTGCAAGGAGTGCTGCCATGTCGCGTCTGCTCAGCCTGATGATCTGCTGCTGTCTGGGCACAGCACTGCCCGCCTCGGCGTTCACCTATTACTCCGAGCAGAACATGCCGTTCAACGGCCAGGATGAGAAGGGCAACAGCACCGGCCTGGCGGTCGAGCTGCTGCGGCTGATGTGGCAGGAGATGGGGGAACCGGAACAACCCATCCACTTCATGCCCTGGGCCAAGGCCTGGTATCTGCTGACCCAGCAGCCGGATGCCGTGCTGTTCACCACGGCCCGCACCCAGGCGCGGGATCCCCACTTCCTCTGGGTCTGCCCCATCAGCCACTCCCGGGTGTCGCTGGTGGGCCGCAAGCGGGATGCCCCCAGGGTGGCCAGCAAGGCCGATCTCGCCAGGCTGCAGATCGGCGTCATGCAGGCGGATGTGGGGGAACAACTGCTGCTCAACCGGGGCATCAGCCCCGCCAACCTGATGGCGGTGGAGCGGATGGATCAGGTGGTGCGCCAGCTCATCATGGCCCGCACCGATCTGGTGGCCGGCAACGAGGTGATGCTGTTCCATCAGGCCAGACAATTGGGCTTTCCATCGGACACCTTCGTCACGGTCGCCACCCTGGCGGAGCAGGACAACTGCTTTGCCTTCAACCCCGCCGCCGACAAACAGCAGGTCGCCCGCTTGCAACAGGCGCTCGACAAGGTCAGACAGGGGGAGGCTTTCAAGCGACTTATCGCCCGCTATCAGGATGTGGTGCAGTCACCGCCGGCGGATCACCTGCCCACTATCGAGTGAACACAAGATGCAAACAGGCCACCCGAAGGTGGCCGGTTTCATGGTGTCGCCTGCTTACTGGAAGTGGCTGTCGTGCTCGGACTTCTTGGTCTGGGCACCTTCGCTGTGCTCGATGGCGGTGCGGATGAGGTCCACCCCGGCACGGATGATCAAGACCCCCATGTTGACCAGCTTGACGCAGACCCACATGAAGGTGATGAGCAGTATCAGCTTGAGTACCGTCTGGAACGCCTCCAGGAAATTCTGCTCCAGCTGGCCGGTGAGGCCGTTGGCACTGGTCATCAGCCAGGTGTAGACCTCGCGCACGAACGGGATGCGGCTCGGCATCTCCAGCACGTCCAGGGCGGCGGGCAGGGCCTGGAAGATAACTATGCTGCCGAACAGTATCAGAATGACGCCGATGGCGATGCCCAGAAAAAAACCAAACTGTTTCATGGAAGGTCCCAAGGTTTGCTGCATGAAAATAACATAGCTGCCAATACTAGGGACTGCCTCACCACAGGGCAATCCTTGTGCGCAGGCTGGGCCAGAGCCAAACCCGCCATCCGGTGGGCCCCTGGCAGGAAACCATTGCCCAACTATCTGATTTCTGTGACCCTTGCGCCCATAGTCCCCCAACGCTCAGGCACCATGTTCCGTTCCTGTTTTTTACTGCTCTGCGCCCTGCTGCTGACACTGCCTGTCTCGGCCGCCCCCACGGCCGCCGTCTGCGTGGTCAAACATCAACAACAGCTGCTGCTGGTGCAGGACAGGGTCTCCTCCCGCTACAGCCTGACCGGCGGTTACATAGACGCGGGCGAGACGCCGCAACAGGCGGCACTGCGCGAGCTGTTTGAAGAGACAGGTCTGCGCGGCAGGATCATCGCCGAGCTGGGACCATGGCAGCGCGCCGTGCTGTTTGCCTGCCAGACACTGGAACCCATCCGGGCGCAGACAGGTTCGGGCTTCGTCTCCCTGCTGCGGGCCCCCAACCTGGGCGGCGAGATCCTCAACGCCAGGCTGATAGCCCCATCCCGGCTGCCTGACGGGCAGCGCCGCTTTCCGGCGCAGCTCGACTGGCTGGCCCCCCAGCTGGCCGACATCCCCGACAGCCCGGTGCTGTGGCTGCCGGATTTCAGCGGTGAAGGCAATGCTCTGCACCGGGCGGAAGTCCCGCTGATACAGCGCTTGCAGCGCTGGATCGGGGCCAGTGCCCCCTGGCTTGATGCCAGCAATCTGTTTGGTTCAGCCGCCTTTCAGCTTGCCCTGCTACCCTTGCTGCTGCCGCTGCTGGGCTGGCCCCGTCTGCGTCAGCTGTTGCTGGCCATGCTGACCCTCACCCTGCTGGTTCAGCTAGCCAAAGAGGGCACAGGCTGGCCCAGACCCTTCCATCTCGATCCCGCGCTGGCGCACGTAAGTGCCCAGGGCTTTGGCATGCCGAGCGGTCACGCCGCCTCGGCTCTGCTGTTCTGGGGCCTGCTGCTCAGATGGTGCTGGCCCGCCAACCCCTGGCGCGGCGCCTCGCTGGCACTGCTGCTGGCGGCCCTGACCGGGCTGGCCCGGGTCTGGCTCGGCGTCCACTTCCTGTCGGATGTGGCGGCGGGATTGCTGCTGGGCGCCCTGATGCTGACGATCCATTCCGGTTTGTCCGGCATGGCTGCCCGGCCATGGATCTGGGGCGGGCTCAGCCTCATCTGCACACTGGCCGCCTGGTGGAGCCAATCCTCGGCGCTGGCAGGCCTGGCCATGTTCAGTCTGGGTCTGACCCTCGGCATGCGGCTGCCATTGCCGCGAGAGCGGCAAAAACCCTGGTACACCCTGGCGATCACCCTGCTCGGCGGCCTGCCCCTCGGGGCGCTGCTGTGGGCGTTGCCATTCTGGCTGACCAGCTCCTGGCTCATCCTGCTCGGCCAGTGGCTACTCTATGGTTGCCTGGGGCTCTGGTTGAGCGCCGGCCTCTGGTGGATACTCTCACTCATGAACTCTGACCCGCTACCCAAGGGCTCCGGCCCCGACAAGGGATTGCTATGAATATGAAAAAAGTGGACTTGGCCAAGATAACCCTGGGGGTGCTGTTTCTCAGCATCCTCATCATCTCGTGCTTCATGGTGCTGCGCCCCTTCCTGCCCGCACTGGTGTGGGCCACCATGATCACCATAGCCACCTGGCCCCTGATGCGGATGGCCCAGCGCCTGCTGTGGGGCAAGCGCGCCCTGGCGGCGCTGGTGATGACCAGCATACTGCTGCTGATCTTCGTCATCCCGCTGTTCATGGCGCTGGCCAATGTGGCGGAGAAGGCGCCCATGCTGATCGAGCTCGGCACCACCATCAGCCATTCGCCGCCGCCCGAGCTGCTCTGGCTGCAGCAGATACCGTTGGTGGGCGGCAAGCTCTACGACTTCTGGCAGCAGATCCTGGCGAGCGGTGGTCAGGTGCTGTTTACCAAGCTGGCACCCTATTTTGGCCAGACTGCCCGCTGGCTCGCCTCCCAGGCCGGCAATCTGGGCTTGCTGTTCGTCCACTTCCTGCTGACCGTTGCCATCTGCGGCCTGCTCTACCACTCGGGTGAGAAGGCAGCCGACGGGATCCGCCGCTTCGCCCACCGCCTGGCGGGGGAGCGTGGTGACAATGCCACAGTGCTGGCTTCCCAGGCGATCCGCGCCGTGGCCATGGGGGTGGTGGTCACAGCCCTGGTGCAATCTTCGGTAGCCGGGGTCGGCCTGCTGATTGCCGGCATCCCCTACACCATGATCCTGGTGGTGGTGATGTTCCTGCTGATCGTCGCCCAGATCGGCCCCTTCCCCGTGCTGCTGGCCTGTGTCGGCTACCTCTACTGGAGCGGCGACACCACCTGGGGCACCTTCCTGCTGGTCTGGTCACTGCTGGCGGGCACCATGGACAACTTCCTGCGCCCCTTCCTTATCAAACGCGGGGCGGATCTGCCGCTTATTCTCATCCTGGTGGGGGTCATCGGCGGCCTGCTGGCGATGGGGATCATCGGCCTCTTTATCGGCCCCGTGGTGCTGGCGGTGGGCTACACCCTGCTGGATGCCTGGATCAAGGAGGGTGACCAACCGGCGATCGCTATTGTTGCGCCGCCCAAGGCCGAGTGACGATTCAGCCATAAATAGCTGATGCAAAGAGCCGCCCATTGGGCGGCTCTTTGGTTTTTGACGATCGTGATTTATGGCGATCGTGTCAGATTGGTTGATCCGCGCCAACCGGCATTCACCACATATTACCGTCCCATGCAGGTTCGATTACGCCTTACGGCTAATTGAAATCCACGGGCTGGCTATACGGAATTTTGTTCAGCAAGGTGGGTGTCCTGATTTCATAACGTTTGGCTAAGGGGCGGGCTTTAGCCCGTTCCAGTGAGCGAAGCGAACGATTTGAGCATATTGTTGGGCGATACCACTTCAAATGCGCAACACAGACCGAATTTTATTTGCAAGTTGATGCATGCCTCTGCGTTCAAGTTCTTGCACGAAAACATGCCACGGTGGGATGTTACTCATGTACGGTTCGTTGCTTGGCCCCGTATAACCTCCACCACCAGGACCGGTATAAAGCCCGCCACCAGGTCCAGTGTAGAGACCACCGCCAAGCCCCGTATAAAGCCCGCCTCCGGGGCCTGAGTACAGGCCGCCGCCCGGACCTGTGTATAGCCCCCCTCCGGGACCTGTGTACATGCCGCCGCCTGGCCCTGTGTATAGCCCCCCTCCGGGGCCTGTGTACATGCCGCCACCAGGCCCAGTGTACAAACCACCACCGGGGCCTGTGTAGCGACCGCCGCCTGGACCAGAGTATTGATCTCTTACCCACATACGAACTACCTCCGTGTGTTGCCTAACAGTGATTCGATGGAAAGTGGTACTAATCCGTTAATAGAGCCTTCCATATAACTCCGGTTTGCCCTGATCGCCGCCACGAAAAATTCATTTTAAATCACAACATTGCCGACCAATCTCTGGTGCTGAACGCATTCGCCAGACGTCTTCCTTTGGCTCTATTTTTGGCCATCGGGCAAAAGTACACTTCTAGAGCGGCAATGGAAAGCGCCACCCGACCTTGGTGTTGTGAACAGGTCAGGAGTGTGAGCGGGGCAACGTCTTATCTGGCGTAGCTGGCCAAGTGTCTGGCGGTGAGTCAGGGGGAATGGAATAGGGGAGCTGGAAGAAATAACCCGGGGCGTCGCAACGCACCGGGTTATCGGTCGGTAGGGGAGGGTCAGGCAGGTTGGTGGAGGGTGATGCAGTGAATGCCACCGCCACCGGCGGCCACAGGGTCAATGTTGATCTGCACGATTTCGCGACCCGGGTAGAGGCGGGCCAGCAGCTCGTGGCAGTAACTATCGGCCGCCTTGTCGCCAAACTCGGGGGCGATCACGGCGCCATTGATCGGCAGATAGTTGATGTAACCGGCGGCAAAGTCGCGGCTGCGGCTGAAGCGGTTGTCCCGCCCGTCGAGTGGTGGCGGCAGCACATGCAGCTCCAGCTTGTTGCCATCGGCGTCGGTGGCCTGTTTGAGGATGGCCAGGTGCCGGCGGGTCACCTCGTAGTCGTGGGACTGCGGGTCGTTATCCAGATTGACCACCACCACGCCGGGACGCACAAAGCGGGCGTAGAAGTCGACGTGGGCATCGGTGATGTCACGGCCCTTGATCCCCGGCAACCAGATGATTTTGCGCAGCCCCAGATTGGCTTTCAGCTCCGCCTCCAGTTGCGCCTTGCTCACCCCCGGATTGCGGTTGCTGTTGAGCCAGCAACTCTCGGTCAGAATGGCGGTGCCATTGCCATCCACCTCTATGCCCCCGCCTTCACCTGTCAGCTTGCTTTGCAGATAGTGGACATCCGCCTGCTTGCTGACCAGCTCGGCCACACCCGCATCCTGTTCGTGCTCCTGCTTATCACCCCAGCCGTTGAAGTTGAAGTCCACCAGCCCCAGCTCCCCCTCCTCGTTCTGGACGAAGACGCCGCCGGTATCCCGCAGCCAGATGTCGTCCAGCTCGGTGACGATAAAGCGGGTGTTCTGCTCACCACAAAGTTTGCGGGCCAGCGCCTGTTCGGCTTCGCGGCAGAGCACGTTCACCTGGGTATAAGGCACCATGGCCTGCACCAGCCGGCCTATGGTGGCCTGCACCTCCTTGTAATTGCGACCCCAGATATCGGCGCTCGCGCCAAAGGCAACCCAGACCCGAGTCTGAGGCGCGGCCTCGTCCGGCATCTGGTAACGGCCAACCGCAGTGACCTGGGAGCCAATAGGGGTAGCCACATTGGCAGCCTGTGCCCGTGGCAGGCTGCCCAGCCCGGCCAGGGCGCCGATGGCGGCCAGCTGTTTCAATACATGGCGTCGGGATGACATGGGATGGCTCCTTCGGAGGCGGAACGACTCCGGATTGATGACAAAAGTAGGATATGAATGACAAGCGCTGTTAATCAGATCACGCTGAGTAATAGACTAGCCGCCGCGATGATGGCGGACAAACGATCGATTTTCGGTATAAGTGATAAGCGGAGCTAATCAATGATGTTCAAACACTGGCCTCCACTCAATGTGCTGCGGGGCTTCGAGGCGGCGGCCAGACTCGGCAGCTTTCATCAGGCGGCACAGGAACTGCACCTCACCCAGTCGGCCATCAGCCAGCAGATCCGCTCGCTGGAGGAGCTGCTCGGCCAGCCGCTGTTTCATCGGCAGGGGCGCTCGGTCGCCCTCACCGATGCGGGGCAGGACCTGCTGGAGACAACCCAGAGCGTGCTGTTGCAACTGGCGGTGGGGATCCAGCGGCTGGAGCAGTACCGCAAACCGAACCAGCTGGTGCTCAATACCAGCACAGCCATAGCCCGCCACTGGCTGCTGCCCCGGCTGGCCGACTTTCACCGCCTGCATCCCGATATCGATCTCTGGCTGTTTACCAGCGACGAGGTACCCGTCATGACCGAGCAGACCATAGATATCGCCCTGCGCTGGGATCTCGCCCCCCAAGCCGAGTGCCACCACAGGGTACTGCTGGAGGACGCTCTGCTCCCCCTCGCCACTTTGGCCGTGCTGGCCCAACCCCCTGCGGAGCGCACCAGTCTCCATGGAGAGCGGGAAATGGATTGGCACCACTGGACGCTCAAAGGCGGGGAGGATCTGCAGTTGCAGACCCGGGGGCTCAACTTCTCCGATCCCGGCCTGCTGCTGGACGCGGCCGGCGCCGGGCTCGGCGTGGCGCTGGCGAGCGCGCTGCTGTCGGCTCCCGCACGACAACAGGGCTTGCTGCTGCCGCTCTCCTCCCGCACGGTCAAGGGGCCACAGTGGAGCTGGCTGGTCCATCAGGAGAGCGAGACCATTCCGGAGTGCCGCGCCTTCTGCTGCTGGCTGGAGCAACAGTTTGCCCGCGCCGCGACCGACCTCGACGGCATGGCATTGCCACCCTCTGAGGCAGGTCACTGAATCTGCGGGGGGAGCGTGGTTAAATGACGGCTTCTTCTTTTGCCGGACATAGCTGTGACCACGCCATCTGACCTCCAGCCGCTCCAGCCCTGGCCCGATTATCTGCAGGCCTCCTGGCTGCGCTGCGCCCACCAGACCAGCCCGACCCTTTGGCACCCGCCCCACAGCGCCAAGGGGCAAACCCTGCAGAGCCTGCGCCAGCGCAAACGGGATCTGCTCACCACTGGCGAGATGGCGCTGGAGGATCTCTACGAGTTCATGGAGGGGCGCCCCTGCGTTCTGCTGCTCACCGACGAGAGCGGCTGCCTGCTGGCCCGCACCGGCCATCGCGAGACGCTGGCAGAACTGGAGGCGCTGGGCTTCGGGCTCGGCGCCTTCTTCAGCGAGGGTCGCATCGGCACCAATGCCATCAATCTGGCGGCGCTGGAGGGGATGCCACTCTGCGTCAGCGGCCCCCAGCACTTCAACCGCACCCTGCACCCCTGGCACTGCTGCGCCAGCCCGGTCTACAACAGCAATGGCCGTCAGGTCGCCATCATGGCGCTGATCTGCAAGGTGGAAGAGGCGAGTGCCGGGGATCTGGCGCTCACCGTCAGCGCCGGTCGCGAGCTGGCCCATCTGCTGCAGATGGAGACCCTGATGCAGGAGTCCCAGCACCATCTGAGCGAGCTCTACGCACTGCTGGACGGCATGGATGACGGCGTGCTGGCCTGGGACCCGCAGGGCAGGCTGCGCTACCTCAACGGGCTGGCGGCCAGTCGGTTGCGGCTCGATCCCGCGCTCTGCCTCGGCCAGCCGCTGGAGCAGCACCTGTTGTTGCCACAGCGGTTGCAGCTCGCCATCAAGGGGCAGACGCCACTGAGCCATGTGGAGGTGACGCTGGAGCGGATCGGGGTGCAGACCGGGGAGTTCATCAATGCGCTGATAAGCCTCAAGCCACTGCCGGGGCCGGAGGGGGTCAGCTTTATCGCCCTGCTGCACCCGCTGGACAGGCTCAGGGCCATCAACCAGCTGCGCCAGGCGGTGCCCGAACTCTCCGCCCTGGTGGGCGAATCGAGCGCCATGCGCAAGCTGCTGCGCTACGCCCGCCAGGCGGCACGGAGCCAGGGCCCCATGCTGCTGCGCGGGGAGGAAGAGGTGGGCAAGGCCCAGCTGGCGGAGGCGATTCACTTCGGCAGCGAGCAGGCCGCCGGGCCGCTCATCACCCTCAACTGTCAGGCGCTGCCGAGCGAGCGGATGGCGCTGGAGCTGATGGGTTCCGACGAGGCGGGGCAGGAACGGGCCGGCAAGTTTGAGCTGGCCCATGGCGGCACGCTCGTGCTGGAGCAGGTGGAGTGTCTCTGTGCCCCCATGCAGGCGGCGCTGCTGCAACTGCTCAAGACAGGCCGCATCCAGCGCTTCGACTCGGCCCGCATACTGCCGCTCAAGGTGCGGATCATAGCGACCAGCAGCGCGGCGCTGGAGCAGAGGGTGCAGGCGGGACAGTTCGGCCGTCAGCTGCTCTACGCCCTGCAGGCGTGCGAGCTCTGGCTGCCGGGACTGCGGGAGCGCGGCGCCGACTTGCCGGCCCTCATCAGCCAGCAGCTAGGGGCGCAGGGGCGCGAGCCGGTGCGCCAGTTCAGTCCGGCAGCCCTCGACTGCCTGCTCGCCTACTCCTGGCCCGGCAATCTGGGGGAGCTGCGCAGCGCGGTTGAATATGCCCTGCTCCACTCGAGTCGTGAGCAGATCCCGCCGGAGGCGCTGCCCGCCGCCATTCGGCACGGCTATCGGCTGGTGGAAGACGAGGTGGTGGGGCAGCCGCTGCTCACCCTGGCCGAGCTGGAGCGCCAGGCCATTTTGCGCTGCGCCCACGCCTGCAAGGGGCAGGTCAGCCAGATGGCCCAGCATCTGGGCATCAGCCGCACCACCCTCTGGCGGCGGCTCAAGCTTATCGGTATCGATCCCGCGGACTACCACGGCTCCTGACGACTGGGATCCTGTTGTTGCCCGATGAAACCGGTCAGGCATAAAACAACAAGGCCCCGCAGTTGCGGGGCCGTTTTTATATGGCAAGGTAATGAGCGACGCGGTTACAGCCCCAGCTGGTGGGCGGTGACTATGGCCGCCAGCACATCCTCGGCGGTGACCTTGAACGGCATGTTGTGGATGGTCTCCCCTTCGGCGGTGGAGGCTTTGGCCACCTCCAGCAGGCGCGCCATGTCCAGCTCCTTGACCCCCATCATATGCAGGTTGGTCGGCAGGCCGATCGAGCGGCAGAAGGCCAGCACGGTTTCGATCTCCGCCATGGGCGCATTCTCCAGCACCAGCTGCACCAGGGTACCGAACGCCACCTTCTCACCGTGGTAGAGGTGGTGACACTCAGCCAGCTGGGTCAGGCCGTTGTGGATGGCGTGGGCGGCGGCCAGCCCGCTGCTCTCGAAGCCGATACCGCTCAGATAGGTGTTGGCCTCTATGATGTTCTCCACCGCCTTGGTGCAGAGCCCCTGCTCCACCGCCAGCTTGGCCTTGTAACCGTCGGCCAGCAGTGTCTTGTAACAGAGCTCGGCGATGGCCTGGGCCGCCAGGGTAGAGGCACCACCGGCCATGGTCTTGCAGCCGGAAACCTTGTTGGCACGCGCCTCGAAATAGGTGGAGAGCGCATCCCCCATGCCGGAGACCAAGAGCCGCACCGGGGCGCGGGAGACGACGCCGGTATCCATGATGACCATGTTGGGGTTGGTCGGGATCATCAGGTATTCGCTGAACTGTCCTTCCGGGGTATAGATGACCGCCAGCGCACTGGTTGGCGCATCGGTGGAGGCTATGGTCGGCACTATGACCACAGGCACCTTCTGGTAGAAGGCGACCGACTTGGCGGTATCGAGCGTCTTGCCGCCACCTATGCCGATGATGACGTCGAACGGCGTCTGGTTGCAGCGGGCCAGCAGGCGGTCGATCTCGGGGCGTGAACACTCGCCGTTGAAGCAATCGAACTCGGGCTTGATGCCCACGCCGTGGAAGCTGGTGGCAACCGTGTCACCAACCAGCTTGGTAACGAAGGCATCGGCCAGGATGAGCGGTTTGGCGCCGAGCGCCTTGACGTAGTTGCCTATGTTGGCGAGGGCCCCGTTGCCTTGCACGTATTTGCTGGGGCTGATGATGATGCGGTCCATATTCTATCCCTCTCTCTAGTTCATAAGACTTCTTTTGAAACTAACAGGGGCGAAGGGGCGGCTATGCCGGGGAGTCCTTCGTCTTGAGTGGCGCAGCACTGGCACACAGAGCCGGCGCTGCGCCTTGAAACGGGTTGGCGATCAGTCGCCGAAACGCTCGTCTGCCAGTTGCTGGAAGCAGGTCAGGGCGGCCTCGGCATCTTCTCCCTGTGCCAGCAGGGTGAGTCTGTCTCCCTGGCGCACGTTGAGCATGGTGAGCCGGGTCAGACTGCGGGGATTAGCCTCTTTATCCCCCTTTTGCAGCTTGAGTTCAGCAGCAAAGGGCTTGAGGGCCGCCACCAAACGAGCGGCGGGGCGCACATGCAGGCCGTGGGGGTTGTCGACCACCACCTCGCAGCGCAGCCAGCCCTCGTCGGCTGCCGGTGCCGTCTCAGTGGCGACCTGCGCAGCGCTGCCAGGCAGCATGGCCTGCTTGGGCCCCAGGGCGCCGAGCGCCTCTGCGGCCACGTCATCGAGGCTCATACCTGAACCTGCCGCCACCACGGCTGCCAGGGTGCCCTCGACCAGCGGGGCAGGACAGAGCCGCACCCGAGAACTCAGATCTGGGGGCAACAGCTCGAGGGCGGTCTCGGCGCTCAAGAGGGCGCTGCCCAAGTCCATCAGCACCAGCACGCCGCTGCCGTCGTCTGCTTCTTCGATCGCACTCATCACGGCGATGGCATCTGTGCCTATGGGGTGGTCGGGATCATCGACCCCGGCCGCCAGCAACAGCCGTGCCGGGCTGCCCAGCTGGTCGGCCAGCGCTTTCAAGCCGGCCGCCAGCATGGCGCTGTGAGAGACAACTACGATACCTATCATGTCACAACCTCGCTCTGTCACGCAGGGCGGTCAGCAGCAGCAGGGTCGAAGTGGCTCCGGCATCCTGATGGCCTATGCTGCGCTCGCCCAGATAGCTGGCGCGCCCCTTGCGGGCCTGCATCTGTATGGTGGCCTCGGTGCCGGCCGCCGCGGCAGCCACCGCCTTGTCCAGTGCCTCGGCCAGCGGCAACTCCTGCTGCTGCGCCTGTTGCAGGGCGGCCAGCGCGGGCCACCAGGCGTCGCACATTGTCTTGTCGCCCGGCTCGGCGCGGCCGCGAGAGACGATTCCCTCGACACCATCGGCCAGCATCTTGCCAAGCTGGCTCAGGGTCAGGCTCTGGCAGGCATCCGTGCTGGCCGCCGCCCGAATGAAGAAGGTGCCGTAGAGCGGGCCGCTGGCGCCGCCGACCGAGGAGAGCAGCGTCATGCCGGTGGTTTTCAGCACCTGGCCTATATCCTTGTCTGCCACCGCGGGCAGCTTCTCCGCCACCTTGGTAAAGCCGCGCTGCATGTTGAGACCGTGGTCGCCATCGCCGATGTCGGTATCCAGTGCCGTGAGGTAGTCACGCTGCTCGGTGAAGATGTGTTCGCAATCCAGCAGCCAGTTGACGATTTGATGTTTGCTTAGCATGAGAATGAGGGCTCCTTAGCAACCGCGACGCAGGGCGGGGGTGTGAACGGGGGCATCCCACAGGCTCATCAACTCGTCATCCACCTTGAGCAAGGTAATGGAGATGCCGGTCATGTCGAGGGCGGTGCAGTAGGGGCCTATCAGGTTGCGCACCAGATGGATGCCGGCCTCTTCGCACAGGGCCGCGAGACGACCATAGACGCCATACAGTTCTGAAATCGGGGTGCCACCCAGGCTGTTGACCAGGGCTATGACACGATCGCCCCGGTTGAGCGCCTCGATGAAGGTGTGCTCTTCCTGCCAGCTGCCGGAGGCTCTGTCCCAGTGGCGCAGAGTGCGGCCATAGGGGGTGTTGTCCGCCAGCTCGCTGAACATGTCGCCCACCAGGGTGTCGAGGTCGGTGAAGGGGCGGCGCGCTATGCCGGGTTCGCCGTGGATGCCCACCCCGAACTCCATCTCGTTGTCCGCCAGGGTGAAGGAGGGCTTGCCGGCGGCAGGCACGGTACAGGCGTGCATGGCGACGCCTATGGTACGGCTCTGATTGTTGATGCGACGGGCCAGCGCCTCGCAGCGGGCCAGGTCGTAGCCCGCCTCGGCGGCGGCACCGACCAGCTTCTCGCACAGCACAGTCGTGGCGACACCGCGGCGGCCGGCGGTGTAGAGGCTGTCTTTCACCGCCACGTCGTCATCGATCAGCGAGAAGCCGACCTTGACCCCGTCACCGTGCAGCAGCTCGACCGCGGTTTCGAAGTTGAGCACGTCACCCGTGTAGTTCTTCACCAGGAACAGCACGCCAGCGCCACCATCGACCGCCTGACCGCACTCGTACATCTGATCCGGGGTCGGCGAGGTAAAAATTTCACCGGGGCAGGCGCCATCCAGCATCCCCTTGCCCACCAGACCACCGTGCATCGGCTCGTGGCCGCTGCCACCACCGGAGACCAGCGCCACCTTGCCCATCACGGGAGAGTCGGCGCGGGTGATGTAGTGGGGTTCGATACGTACCTTGAGCTCGGGGTGGGCGGCTGCCATCCCCATCAGTTGTTCACGGACCACGGCATCGACGGCATTGATCAGTTTCTTCATGGCTCACTCCTTGGCTTGCCACCGCACGGGTGGGCAAATGGTTGATGAAGCCAGTCTAACGGGATAAATCGGGATAAAAATGACGGCCGGTTCGGTTCGGATTTGAAACAGGAGAAAGGCCATTGGCGTTTCAATCTGAAACAGCGAGAGACAAACGGGAGGGAAACTGCAGGCGGCCTCACAACCATGAAAAAGGGCCCCCGCAGGAGCCCTTCACGCCAACCGGCAGCCTTAGATGGCCCAGCCACCGGCATAGAAGACCACCAGTGCCACGGCAATGATGACGGTACCGACGTTGAGTTTCTTCCACTCGGCGGCAAACAGACGACCCACGACCAGCGCCACGAAGCCCAGCATGATGCCGGTCACTATGTTGCAGGTGAGTACGATGAAGACGGCGCACAGCATGCCAGCCAACGCATCGACAGAGTCGCTGAAGTCCAGCTTGGTGACGTTGCCCAGCATCAGCAGACCGACGTACATCAGCGCCGGTGCTGTGGCGTAAGCCGGCACCAGATAGCTGAGCGGCGAGAGGAAGATCATCAGCAGGAACAGCAGGCCGACCAGGGCTGCGGTCAGACCCGTCTTGCCACCGGCTGCGGTACCTGCGGCAGATTCAATGTAGACGGCGGCCGGAGCCCCACCCACGACGCCAGCCACCATGCTGCTGACGGAGTCGGCAGTCAGGGCCTTGCCGCCGCTGATGATGTGACCACGCTCATTGATGAGACCCGCCTGACCCGCTACGGCACGGATTGTACCGGTGGCGTCGAACACGGCTGTCATCACCAGCGCCAGTACGGTCGGAATGACCACGGGGTTGAGGGCACCAAACAGATCCATGCTGCCAACCAGAGAGCCCTTCTCGCCAGTCAGGCTCGGCATGGCGAAGAAGCCATGCCAGGCCACGTTCGGATCGAAGATGAGGCCGAGGATGGAGATGGCGATGATCACCATCAGTATGCCGCCCGGCACCTTGCGACGTTCCAGGCCGAAGATGGCGGCCAGACCCAGTACCGTCATGACGACCGGGAAGGAGGTCACCTCACCGAGCTGAACCGGCAGACCCGCCCCTTCGTTCTTGATCACCATGCCGACGCCGTTGGTGGCGATCAGCAGCAGGAACAGGCCGATACCTATGCCGGTGCCGTGGGCGATGCCAGAGGGCAGGTTGTCCAGGATCCACTGGCGCACGCCGGTCACGCTGATCAGGGTGAACAGCACCCCCATCAGGAAGATGGCGCCGAGGGCCACCGGGATGCTCAGGCCTTGCCCCAGCACCAGGCTGAAGGCGGTGAAGGCGGTGAGGGAGATGGCGCAACCAATGGCCATGGGCAGCTTGGCCCAGAGTCCCATCAGCAGGGAACCGAAGGCGGCGATCAAGCAGGTCGCCACGAAGACGGGCCCCTGCTCGAAGCCGGCGGCACCCAGCATGTTCGGCACCACTATGATGCTGTAGACCATGGCCAGGAAGGTGGTCAGCCCGGCCAACAGCTCCTGGCGCACACTACTGCCGCGCGCAGAAATGGAAAAATAAGAGTCCAAAAAGCCGCCGTTCCCTGATTGGGCGGCCATATCTTGCTTTGCCATAACTAATCCTGAAAGTGTGAAGGAAATCGTTTGCTTTTGTGGCGCGCAAAATAGCAAGAATTTGTCGAAATTGCAGCGAATTCCCTGACTTTTTCATCAAAATGGCAGTAATCGTTCTCGTTCGGGCACAAATCTGCATGCCCGCTTGCTGCTGTTCCCACCTTCGTCCACGAGGCAGGCCTCTATACTGCAGAGAACCATTCGCACTGCCAGACGGGAGATGACCCATGCACACGCGCAATCTGCTGAACGATATTCCCTCGCCACTGCCTACCGAACTCTTTCAGGATCTGGTCAGCACCAACCACCTGCGGATCGAGCGCATTCTCTCCCACGGCCATCAGACGGCACCGGGAGAATGGTACGATCAGGATGAACATGAGTGGGTCCTGGTCGTGCAGGGAGAGGCCAGCCTGCTGTTCATCGATCCGCAGACCCAGGAGCAACAATCGGTACAGCTGGGCCCGGGCGATCACATCAATATTCCCGCCCGTCAGAAACACAGGGTGGAGTGGACTCACCCCGACATGACCACAGTCTGGCTCTGCGTGTTCTACTGAGGTGGATAAGAAAGGGACGGCAAGGGCCCTTGAATGAAGTCGAATTGATACGGCAAAGGGAAAAGGGGAGCAGTTGAGCAGTTGAGCAGTTGAGCAGTTGAGCAGATGAACTTGAGGTATCAGAAAGCAAAAAGGCCTTCCCGATCGGGAAGGCCTTTCAATTTACTGGCGGAGCGGACGGGACTCGAACCCGCGACCCCCGGCGTGACAGGCCGGTATTCTAACCGACTGAACTACCGCTCCGCTGTCTGGTTAGCTTTTTGCTAAATTGTCTGCCGTCTCAACGAGGTGTCATCCTCTCGGCCAACGTCGTGATGTGCACGGCGCTGTTTAATTGGGTGCCTGGCAGTGTCCTACTCTCGCATGGCGAATGCCACACTACCATCGGCGCTACCGCGTTTCACTTCTGAGTTCGGCATGGGATCAGGTGGTTCCACGGCGCTATGGCCGCCAGGCAAAATCTTAATCTAGAAAGCTGACGTGAGTAACGACTGATTGGCTATTGCCTGGTCGCTATCACTGAATTAGGTAAGTAGTCTCGCACTTGCTACAAGTCTCAGAACACTTCTTGGGTGTTGTATGGTTAAGCCTCACGGGTAATTAGTATGGGTTAGCTCAACACGTCGCCGCGCTTACACACCCCACCTATCAACGTTGTGGTCTCCAACGGCCCTTTAGGACCCTCAAGGGGTCAGGGATGACTCATCTCAGGGCTCGCTTCCCGCTTAGATGCTTTCAGCGGTTATCGATTCCGAACTTAGCTACCGGGCAGTGCCACTGGCGTGACAACCCGAACACCAGAGGTTCGTTCACTCCGGTCCTCTCGTACTAGGAGCAACTCCCTTCAATCATCCAACGCCCACGGCAGATAGGGACCGAACTGTCTCACGACGTTCTGAACCCAGCTCGCGTACCACTTTAAATGGCGAACAGCCATACCCTTGGGACCGACTTCAGCCCCAGGATGTGATGAGCCGACATCGAGGTGCCAAACACCGCCGTCGATATGAACTCTTGGGCGGTATCAGCCTGTTATCCCCGGAGTACCTTTTATCCGTTGAGCGATGGCCCTTCCATTCAGAACCACCGGATCACTATGACCTACTTTCGTACCTGCTCGACCTGTCCGTCTCGCAGTTAAGCTGGCTTATGCCATTGCACTAACCTCCTGATGTCCGACCAGGATTAGCCAACCTTCGTGCTCCTCCGTTACTCTTTGGGAGGAGACCGCCCCAGTCAAACTACCCACCAGGCACTGTCCGCGATCCCGATTCAGGGACCTGCGTTAGAACATCAAACATACAAGGGTGGTATTTCAAGGACGGCTCCAGCGCAACTGGCGTCACGCCTTCAAAGCCTCCCACCTATCCTACACATGTAGGTTCAATGTTCAGTGCCAAGCTGTAGTAAAGGTTCACGGGGTCTTTCCGTCTAGCCGCGGGTACACCGCATCTTCACGGCGAATTCGATTTCACTGAGTCTCGGGTGGAGACAGCATGGCCATGGTTACACCATTCGTGCAGGTCGGAACTTACCCGACAAGGAATTTCGCTACCTTAGGACCGTTATAGTTACGGCCGCCGTTTACCGGGGCTTCGATCAAGAGCTTCGCTTGCGCTAACCCCATCAATTAACCTTCCGGCACCGGGCAGGTGTCACACCCTATACGTCCACTTTCGTGTTTGCAGAGTGCTGTGTTTTTGATAAACAGTCCCAGCCATCTGGTCACTGCGACTCCCAACTGCTCCATCCGCGAGGGACTTCACTGTCAAGAGCGAACCTTCTCCCGAAGTTACGGTTCTATTTTGCCTAGTTCCTTCACCCGAGTTCTCTCAAGCGCCTTGGTATTCTCTACCCGACCACCTGTGTCGGTTTGGGGTACGATGACTTGTAATCTGAAGCTTAGAGGCTTTTCCTGGAAGCAGGGCATCAATGGCTTCACCACCGTAGTGGCTTCGTCTCGTGTCTCAGTGTTGTGTCTCCGGATTTGCCTAGAAACACCACCTACGCACTTTCACCAGGACAACCGTCGCCTGGCCCACCTAGCCTTCTCCGTCCCCCCATCGCAATTACAAGTCGTGCAGGAATATTAACCTGCTTCCCATCGATTACGCCTTTCGGCCTCACCTTAGGGGTCGACTCACCCTGCCCCGATTAACGTTGGACAGGAACCCTTGGTCTTCCGGCGAGGAGGCTTTTCACCCCCTTTATCGTTACTTACGTCAGCATTCGCACTTCTGATATCTCCAGCATACCTCTCGATACACCTTCGCAGACTTACAGAACGCTCCCCTACCACTCACACATAAGTGTGAATCCGCGGCTTCGGTGCCTGGTTTGAGCCCCGTTACATCTTCCGCGCAGGCCGACTCGACTAGTGAGCTATTACGCTTTCTTTAAATGATGGCTGCTTCTAAGCCAACATCCTAGCTGTCTGAGCCTTCCCACATCGTTTCCCACTTAACCAGAACTTTGGGACCTTAGCCGGCGGTCTGGGTTGTTTCCCTCTTCACGACGGACGTTAGCACCCGCCGTGTGTCTCCCGGATATTACTTACTGGTATTCGGAGTTTGCATGGAGTTGGTAAGTCGGGATGACCCCCTAGTCCAAACAGTGCTCTACCCCCAGTAGTATTCGTCCGAGGCGCTA
>NZ_CP023818.1:1125000-1382500 GCF_002587065.1 Aeromonas sp. CA23 | reverse complement strand
TCGAAGGCGAAAGCTTTACCACCGAAGTGCTTGGCCAGCACGTTGGTGATGGCGGCGGTCAGGGTGGTTTTACCGTGGTCAACGTGGCCGATGGTGCCGACGTTTACGTGCGGTTTGTTACGCTCAAATTTTTCTTTAGACACGACGTAGTCCTTCTAGGTTAAACCCGCCTACCGTCGTAGGCGGGGAATCATAAATTACTTGGATTTGCGCTCTTCGATGACTGCCTGGGCCACGTTGTTCGGGGCGTCGGAGTACTTAGCGAATTCCATAGCGTAGGAAGCACGACCTTGGGTAGCGGAACGCAGGGCGGTCGCATAACCGAACATCTCGGCCAGCGGCACCAGGGCACGTACGATCTTGCCGGACGGGCCGTCTTCCATACCTTCGATCAGGCCACGACGACGGTTCAGGTCACCGATAACGTCGCCCATGTAATCTTCCGGAGTCTCGACTTCAACCTTCATGATCGGCTCGAGCAGGACCGGGCTTGCCTTCATGTAACCAGCCTTGAAGGCCAGGGAGGCAGCGATCTTGAACGCCAATTCGGAGGAGTCGACATCGTGGTAAGAACCGTAGTGCAGACGCACACCCAGATCCATTACCGGATAACCTGCCAGCGGGCCGGATTTCAGCTGCTCACGGATACCCTTGTCAACACCCGGGATGTATTCACCAGGAATCACGCCGCCTTTGATGTCGTTAACGAACTCATAGGCTTTGCCGGCTTCCAGCGGGTACATGTCGATGATGACGTGACCATACTGACCACGACCACCAGACTGCTTGGCGTGCTTACCTTCGATATCCTTGACGGTTTCACGAATGGTTTCACGGTAGGCAACCTGCGGCTTACCTACGTTCGCTTCAACCTTGAACTCGCGACGCATACGGTCAACGATGATGTCCAGGTGCAGCTCACCCATACCGGCGATGATGGTTTGGCCAGATTCTTCGTCAGTCCATACGCGGAAAGACGGATCTTCCTGCGCCAGACGGCCGAGTGCCAGACCCATCTTCTCTTGGTCAGCCTTGGTTTTCGGCTCAACCGCGATGGAGATTACCGGCTCCGGGAATTCCATACGCTCGAGGATGATCGGTGCTTTTTCGTCACACAGGGTGTCACCAGTGGTCACATCTTTCAGACCGATGGCAGCAGCGATATCGCCTGCGCGAACTTCTTTGATCTCTTCACGCTTGTTGGCGTGCATCTGAACGATACGGCCAAAACGCTCGCGCTTCTCTTTGACAGAGTTCAGCACGGAGTCACCGGAGTTAACTACGCCGGAGTACACGCGGAAGAAGGTCAGGTTGCCTACGAACGGGTCGGTGGCAATCTTGAATGCCAGAGCAGCGAACGGCTCTTCATCAGAAGCATGACGCTCGTCTTTGGTGACGCCGTCCAGCTTCAGGCCGTCGATGGCAGCTACGTCGGTCGGTGCCGGCAGATAGTCAACCACGGCATCCAGCATGGCCTGTACGCCCTTGTTCTTGAACGCGGAGCCACAGGTAACCAGGATGATTTCGTTGTTCAGAACGCGCAGACGAAGAGCTTTCTTGATCTCTTCTTCAGTCAGTTCTTCACCACCCAGGTATTTTTCCATCAGATCTTCAGACGCTTCAGCAGCGGCTTCGACCAGGGTCATGCGCATTTCTTGCGCTTTTTCCAGCAGCTCAGCCGGGATCTCTTCGTAATCGAAGGATACGCCCTGATCTGCTTCGCTCCAGTTGATGGCTTTCATCTTGACCAGATCGATAACGCCCTTGAAGTTCTCTTCTGAACCGATGTTCAGTTGCAGCGGAACCGGGTTACCTTTCAGGCGGGTCTTGATGTGCTCAACGCAGCGCAGATAGTTGGCACCGGTACGGTCCATCTTGTTGACGAACGCGATACGGGGAACCTTGTACTTGTTAGCCTGACGCCATACGGTCTCAGACTGTGGCTGTACGCCACCTACGGCACAGTACACCATCACGGCGCCATCCAGAACACGCATTGAACGCTCTACTTCGATAGTAAAGTCAACGTGGCCGGGGGTATCGATGATGTTGATACGGTGCGGTTGGAACTGTTTACCCATACCGGACCAGAAAGCGGTGGTCGCGGCGGAGGTGATGGTGATACCACGCTCTTGTTCCTGTTCCATCCAGTCCATGGTGGCAGCGCCATCGTGAACTTCACCGATCTTGTGACTTACACCGGTATAAAACAGAACGCGCTCGGTAGTAGTAGTCTTACCGGCGTCGATGTGAGCGGAGATACCGATGTTACGATAACGCTCAATGGGGGTTGTACGAGCCATTGTCATCCTCTTACTAGGAGCGGACCCCTAGATAACTGAAGGTGCGCAGAGCCAAAAGACCCTGCGCAAGCGGATTACCAGCGGAAGTGAGCGAAGGCCTTGTTCGCTTCAGCCATACGGTGAACGTCTTCACGTTTCTTGACAGACGAACCCTTATTGTCAGCGGCATCCAGCAGCTCGCCAGCCAAACGCTGAGCCATTGATTTTTCACCACGTTTACGAGCGGCGTCAACCAACCAGCGCATTGCCAGGGCATTGCGACGGACCGGACGAACTTCTACCGGTACCTGATAGGTTGCACCACCGACACGACGAGATTTAACCTCGACGGACGGACGAATGTTGTCCAGGGCTTCTTCGAATACGGCCAGGTGATCTTTGCCAGATTTGGTGGCAATGATGTCCAGCGCGCCATATACGATGGCTTCGGAAACAGATTTCTTACCGTCAACCATTACTACGTTGACAAATTTAGCCAGCAGCTCTGATCCGAACTTGGGATCCGGCAGGATTTTACGCTGACCAACAACACGACGTCTTGGCATTTCAAATTCTCCGTAACTTCAGGGGTTACCCAAAACTAGAAAGTTATCTAACTAGAAACGAATTAACGTTTGGCCTTACTTAACGGAGAACCATTAAGCTTTCGGACGCTTCACGCCATACTTGGAGCGAGCCTGCTTACGGTCTTTAACACCGGCACAGTCCAACGCACCACGAACGGTGTGGTAACGAACACCTGGCAAATCCTTGACGCGACCGCCACGGATCAGAACAACGGAGTGTTCCTGCAGGTTGTGACCTTCACCACCGATATAGGAGGTGACTTCGAAGCCGTTGGTCAGACGTACACGGCATACTTTACGCAGTGCAGAGTTAGGCTTCTTCGGGGTGGTGGTGTATACACGGGTGCACACGCCACGCTTCTGAGGGCACGCTTCCAGCGCAGGCACGTTGCTTTTCACAACGAGCTTGATGCGTGGCTTGCGAACCAACTGGTTAATAGTTGCCATCAAAAGGCTCCTGATAATGACTTCATAAACATGTGAAAAATCCTCCCCGCAGATACGGGGACGCGAAATTTTATGCCCTGTTGTCAAGGGAGTCAAGATTTATACAATCCGTGCCGCAAAAGGGCACAATGGATCCCCTGTCAATAGTCATAACTCACTGAACTTAATCGATAAAAATGGACGCTAGCCACCCCAGGTCTGCGGTGACCCGTTTTCCGCGATCAATGCGACCAGACCGGCCATATCCAGATCCATCCCGATCCTGTGCTGCAATCCCCTCGCCTGCAAGTCTTCTCGCATCACATAGAGCGGAATAGCTGCCAGTCGCTCACCCCATTGAGGGACCGTGGCTGCGATGACGGCATCCTGCATCAGCACCAGCAGATCATCCGGCTGGCGATAGCAGAGCGCCTGCTCCAGATCCCGGCTCAGGAAGGGAGAGGTCAATATCAGCTGTATCATGAACACCTCAGAAGCAGATGTGAGTCGCGCAGTGGCCCCACTGGCGGCGGATGTCGGCACGGGAGAGGCACTCGACGGGGATCAGCAGATCATCCACCGTCAGACCGCGTTCGGCCAGCGAGTCGGCACACACATACACCTCCTCAATGTCGTACAGCTCCAGCAACTTGAAGGTCGGTGCATAGTGGCGCTGCAAGATGGCCTGAGGCTGCTGCTCCCTGACCAGTTGCAAGACACCGTCACCGATGAGGAACAGGGCCAGCGACTCGGTCAGCGCCGAGGTCGCCAGCAAGGCATCCAGTCCTTCCCGTCCGGCAGACGTGCCATGAGGGCCGCGACGACACATAAAGGCTATCTTGTTCATCTCTCCCTCCCTAGAACTGGACAAAGCGATCGGCGGTCAGGCTGGCTTCGGCCAGCTGACCCAGCCCGCTCAGGCAGAAGGGGGCCTGCAGGTTGAATTGCCCCTTGCCTGCTCCCTTCGCCTCTGTCTCATCGAGCACACCGCGCCGCATGGCGGCTGCGACGCACACATCGATACGGATCCCCTGCCCTATGGCCAGCTCGCGCCACAGGGCCACCAGGTCGGTCTCATCAGATGCCGGGGCATGCAAGCCGTTACCATTGCTGACCCCGTCCTGATAGAAAAACAGATGTGACAACCGGTGACCCTGCTCGATGAGGCTCAAGGCGAAGCGGTAGGCAGTGCTGGCCGACTGGGTACCATAGGCAGGCCCCGTTACCAGCAAGGCAAAATTCAGACTCATATCCGGACTCCTGTACGGGTGTCTGTCCATTCTACGCCAAAGACAAAAAAGCCCCTCCTGGGAGGGGCTCTTCATTCTGCCGAGGATCAGACGTAAGCAATGGCTTCGACTTCAACCAGCACATCCTTGGGCAGACGCGCCACTTCCACACAGGAACGGGCCGGGGCCGAGTCGCCAAAGTAACGGGCATATACCTGGTTAAAGGCAACGAAGTTGTTCATGTCGCTGAGGAAACAGGTGGTCTTCAGCACCTTGCCGGTATCGGCACCGGCTTCCTTCAATACTGCAACCAGGTTCTTCATCACCTGCTCGGCCTGCGCTTCGATGCCGCCAGCCACTATCTCCATAGTGGCCGGATCGAGCGGGATCTGCCCGGAGGTGAAGACCAATTCGCCCAGCTTGGTAGCCTGAACATACGGACCAATTGCGGCAGGCGCCTTGTCGGTTGCAATCACTTCTTTAGCCATTCTTATCTATCCCCTTCTATGGCGCTTACTCGTTCTCGTCTTCACCCTGCTTGCGCTGTCGGATGTACAGATAAACGGTATGTTTGGAAATATTCAATTTGTCGGCGACCAGGTTGATCGAGTCCTTGATATCAAATATGCCCTTCTCGAACAACTGGGTCACGATAAACCTGTTTTTAGCATTGTTGGCAACGGTCGGATCGCGGTTGATCTCGTCGATGGTGTTGTCCACCGTCTGGGCGACCAACTCTTCGACGCTGTTGGCAAAGGTCTCCGGCGACTGGCGCTCCACTTGCTGGGGCGTCGGGAAGAATTCGGCGACAAACTCGTGAAAAGGCGCATTGATGTGCAGGTTGATACAGATAAGACCTATCACCTGCTTGTCACTGTTCCTGATGGCGATGGTACTCGACTTCATCAGGGCGCCGGTACGGCTGCGGGCAAAATAACTCTGAGTGTAATCCTGGCCGGTATTCTCTATGTCCTTGAGCATACGCAGCGCGAGATCGGTAATGGGTGCCCCCTCATTCCGTCCCGTATTGAACCCGTTGGCAATCTTGATCACGGACTCGTGCAGATTTTCCAGGGAGTGAAGAACCACTTCACAGTGCTTGCCGAACAGTTCGGCCAAGCCTTCGATAAGCCCTCCATAGGAGCGCAACAATTCCCTGTCTTCGTCTGTAAAAGTGCGACCGCTCAGCTGCTCTTCGGGAAGCAGTACTTCCTCGATACCGACAGTCATGTTCTACCCCTGTAATAACCATTCAACTTTCCCGAGTTTTCAATTGCGAGGGGGCAATGTCAACTTTTTTTGATTTTTTACTCCCCAACCTTGCTCTGGATCATCCGAATATCCGCGTGGCGACTGGGGTTGACGAGAAAACGACCAACAAAAAGGGCCCCTTGAAGGAGCCCTTTTTCAATCACTGCAGCAGAAGATTACTCTTCGTCAAAACTGCCGGATGCGTTGAGCAGATCCGCCAGGTTTTGCTGAGCCTCATCGGCAGTCACCTGCGGTACACCGACAGCACGAGCTGCGGCGGCACGCTGGTTGATCCGGCTATGGTGGTAGGCAAAGCCGGTACCAGCCGGGATCAGACGACCCACGATTACGTTCTCTTTCAGGCCACGCAGTTCATCACGCTTGCCGCCAACGGCCGCTTCGGTCAGAACACGGGTGGTTTCCTGGAAGGAAGCCGCGGAGATGAAGGACTCTGTGCTCAGAGATGCCTTGGTAATACCCATCAGAATATGACGGAAGGTAGCCGGGGCCTTGCCCTCTGCAACCAGCTTACGGTTGGCAATCTTCACACGGGCCACTTCAACCTGCTCGCCTTCGATCAGGTCAGTGTCACCAGCGCTCAGGATCTCGCACTTGCGCAGCATCTGACGAACGATGACTTCGATGTGCTTGTCGTTGATCTTAACGCCTTGCAGACGGTAAACGTCCTGCACTTCGTTGGCGATGTAGTTGGCGACCGGGCTGATACCGCGCAGACGCAGGATGTCGTGAGCAGACTCAGGACCGTCCGCCAGCACTTCACCCTTCTCAACTTTTTCACCTTCGAACACGTTCAGGTTACGCCACTTCGGAATCATCTCCTCGTAGACGTCGCCACCATCGGTCGGGGTGATGACCAGACGGCGTTTGCCCTTGGTCTCTTTCCCGAAGGAGATGGTACCGGAGATCTCGGCCAGGATGGCAGGTTCCTTCGGTTGACGTGCTTCGAACAGATCCGCAACGCGCGGCAGACCACCGGTGATGTCCTTGGTACCACTGGATTCTTGCGGGATACGCGCTACCGCGTCACCCACACCCACGTTGGCACCATCTTCCAGGTTCACGATTGCCTTGCCCGGCAGGAAGTACTGGGCGGCGACATCGGTACCCGGGATCATGACATCTTTGCCGTTCAGGTCGACCAGTTTAACGGTCGGACGCATCTCTTTACCGGCACTCGGACGCTCGTTGACATCCAGTACGACGATAGAAGAGAGACCGGTCAGCTCGTCGGTCTGACGAGTGATGGTCACGCCATCGATCATGTGTTCGAACTGGAGGCGACCCGCCACTTCGGTGATGATCGGGTGGGTGTGCGGATCCCAGTTGGCGACAGTGTCACCGGCGCTCACGGCCTGAGTATCCTTCACTTCCAACACGGCACCGTAAGGCAGCTTGTGGCTTTCCTTGGTACGGCCCATGTCATCCATGATGGTCAGTTCGGTAGAACGGGAGGTGATAACCAGCTTGTCATCGCTGTTGTGAACGAACTTGGCGTTCTGCAGCTTGATGGTACCGGTATTCTTCACCTGGATGCTGTTCTCGGCAGCGGCTCGGGATGCAGCACCACCGATGTGGAAGGTACGCATCGTCAGCTGGGTACCCGGTTCACCGATGGACTGGGCGGCGATAACACCGACAGCCTCACCCTTGTTCACCAGGTGACCACGGGCCAGATCACGGCCGTAGCAGTGAGCACAGTTACCGAAGTCAGTTTCACAGGTGATGGCAGAACGCACCTTCACGCGGTCAACGGAGTTTTGTTCCAGCAGGTCACACAGCTGCTCGTCGAGCAGGGTGTTGCGCGCTACCAGGATCTCGTCCTCGGTACCCGGCTTGATCACGTCATCGGCAACCACACGGCCCAGCACACGCTCACGCAGCGGCTCGACCACGTCACCACCTTCGATCAGCGGAGTCATCCACAGACCTTCGATAGTGCCGCAATCGTCCTCGGTGATCACCATGTCCTGTGCCACGTCAACCAGACGACGAGTCAGATAACCGGAGTTAGCCGTCTTCAGTGCGGTATCCGCCAGACCCTTACGGGCACCGTGAGTGGAGATGAAGTACTGCAGTACGTTCAGACCTTCGCGGAAGTTCGCGACGATCGGGGTCTCGATGATGGAGCCATCCGGCTTGGCCATCAGGCCACGCATACCGGCCAGCTGACGGATCTGGGCGGCGGAACCCCGCGCACCAGAGTCGGCCATCATGAAGATGCTGTTGAACGACGCCTGCTCTTCTTCTTCACCCAGCGAGTTGACATCACGCTCTTTGGACAAGTTCTCCATCATGGCCTTGGAGACGCGCTCGTTGGCGCTGGCCCAGATATCGATAACCTTGTTGTAACGTTCGCCCGCGGTCACCAGACCGGACAGGAACTGGTCCTGGATCTCGGCAACTTCGGCTTCGGCTGCGGCGATGATGTCTTTCTTGGCATCCGGGATGACCATGTCATCGATACCAACGGAAGCACCGGACAGGGCCGCATAATGGAAACCGGTATACATCAGCTGGTCAGCGAAGATAACGGTGTCCTTCAGGCCCTGCTTGCGATAGCAGGTGTTCAGCAGACGGGAGATGAGCTTTTTGCCCAGCGCCTTGTTGGATACGGACTTGATCCAGTTCTGCGGATTGGCATCCAGATCAGCCTGCTCTGCAGCAGTCAGCACCTTGGGCTCGTCGATCAGGGCGTATTCCATGCCTTTCGGCAGGATCAGGCTCAGGATCGCACGACCAACGGTGGTGTTCTTCATCTCGGTACGCTCTACCAGCGAATCATCTTCCTGACGGAGATATTCGGTGATACGCACTTTGACGCGAGCATGCAGATCGGCCAGACCGGCGCGATATACCTTCTCGGCTTCTTTCGGGCCGGCCAGCACCATACCTTCGCCCTTGGCGTTGATACGGGCACGGGTCATGTAGTACAGACCCAAGACCACGTCCTGGGAAGGAACTATGATCGGCTCACCGGAGGCTGGCGACAGGATGTTGTTGGTGGACATCATCAGGGCGCGCGCTTCGAGCTGGGCTTCCAGGGTCAGCGGTACGTGGACCGCCATCTGGTCACCATCGAAGTCCGCGTTATAGGCGGCACAGACGAGCGGGTGCAGCTGGATGGCCTTGCCTTCGATCAGGGTCGGTTCAAACGCCTGGATACCCAGACGGTGCAGGGTCGGTGCACGGTTCAGCAGGACCGGGTGTTCGCGGATCACTTCGTCCAGGATATCCCAAACGACAGCTTCTTCACGCTCCACCATCTTCTTGGCGGCCTTGATAGTGGTCGCCAGACCGCGGGATTCCAGCTTGCCATAGATGAACGGCTTGAACAGCTCCAGCGCCATCTTCTTCGGCAGACCGCACTGATGCAGACGCAGCGTCGGGCCTACGGTGATAACGGAACGACCAGAGTAGTCGACACGCTTACCCAGCAGGTTCTGACGGAAACGACCTTGCTTACCCTTGATCATATCGGCCAAGGATTTCAGCGGACGCTTGTTGGAACCTGTGATGGCACGGCCACGACGGCCGTTGTCCAGCAGGGCATCCACGGACTCTTGCAGCATGCGCTTTTCGTTGCGCACAATGATGTCCGGGGCAGCCAGGTCCAGCAGGCGCTTCAAACGGTTGTTACGGTTGATCACACGACGGTACAGATCGTTCAGATCGGAAGTCGCGAAACGGCCGCCGTCCAGCGGTACCAGCGGACGCAGGTCCGGCGGCAGCACAGGCAGCACTGTCATGATCATCCACTCCGGCTTGTTGCCGGACTGCAGGAAGGCTTCCATCAGCTTCAGGCGCTTGGTGGTCTTCTTGCGCTTGGTTTCGGAGTTGGTCTGATCCAGCTCCTCACGCATGGTCTTGACTTCGCCTTCCAGATCGATGGCTCGCAGCAATGCAAGGATTGCTTCGGCACCCATCTTGGCGTCGAATTCGTCGCCCCACTCTTCCAGTGCGTCCAGATAGTTCTCTTCGGACAGCATCTGGCTGCGCTCGAGGTTGGTCATGCCGGGCTCGATCACTACATAGGATTCGAAATACAGCACGCGCTCGATGTCACGCAGGGTCATGTCCAGCAGCAGACCGATACGGGACGGCAGGGACTTCAGGAACCAGATGTGGGCAGTCGGGCTGGCCAGCTCGATGTGGCCCATACGCTCGCGACGGACCTTGGTCTGGGTCACTTCTACGCCGCACTTCTCACAGATCACACCACGGTGTTTCAGGCGCTTGTACTTGCCGCACAGACACTCGTAGTCCTTCACCGGTCCGAAGATACGGGCGCAGAACAGACCATCACGTTCCGGCTTGAAAGTCCGGTAGTTGATGGTCTCAGGCTTTTTGACCTCACCGAATGACCAGGAGCGGATCATGTCAGGAGAGGCCAGACCGATCTTGATACTGTCAAACTCTTCGGTCTTGGTCTGAGCCTTCAAAAACTTGAGTAAGTCTTTCACGTGTTTCCCCTGTCAGGAGTCTAACCTCGGCGCCCTACTGCCAAAGCAGCAGGGCGCCCACGTCAATTCTCGAACAATAAGAGCGAGCTCTTACTCTTCGTCCAGCTCGATGTTGATACCCAGAGAGCGGATTTCCTTCAACAGTACGTTGAAGGATTCGGGCATGCCCGGCTCCATACGGTGGTCGCCATCCACGATGTTTTTGTACATCTTGGTACGGCCATTCACATCGTCAGACTTGACGGTCAGCATTTCCTGCAGGGTATATGCCGCACCGTAAGCCTCCAGGGCCCACACTTCCATCTCACCGAAACGCTGACCACCGAACTGCGCCTTACCACCCAGCGGCTGCTGGGTAACCAGGCTGTAAGAACCGGTAGAACGCGCATGCATCTTGTCGTCTACCAGGTGGTTCAGCTTCAGCATGTACATGTAACCCACGGTGACCTTACGCTCGAAAGCGTTGCCGGTACGACCGTCGAACAGGGAGATCTGACCGGATTCCGGCAGATCGGCCAGCTTCAGCAAGGCCTTGATTTCGTGCTCTTTGGCACCATCAAAGACAGGTGTAGCGACCGGCAGACCCTTGCGCAGGTTACCCACCAGGGTACGTACGTCGTCGTCAGACAGCTCGGCGATGTCCACTTGCTTGGTGTCTTTCTCGCCCAGGTCATAGACCTGTTGCAGGAAGTCACGCATCTCGTGCAGCGCGCGCTGTTCCTTGATCATGCGGTCGATCTTCTCGCCGATGCCCTTGGCCGCGAGGCCCAAGTGCACTTCGAGGATCTGACCGATGTTCATACGGGACGGTACGCCCAAGGGGTTCAGTACGATATCGACCGGACGGCCGTATTCGTCATGAGGCATATCCTCGACCGGGCAGATCTTGGAGATAACACCCTTGTTACCGTGACGGCCCGCCATCTTGTCACCCGGTTGGATGCGACGCTTGACTGCCAGGTAAACCTTGACGATTTTCAGTACGCCCGGCGCCAGATCATCACCCTGGATAATCTTGCGACGCTTGTTCTCGAACTTCTTGTCGAAGTCGGCTTTCAGCTCGATGTGCTGTTCGGCGATCTGTTCCAGCTCGATCTGCTTGGCTTCATCTTCGATGGCCAATTCAAACCACTTGGTACGATCCAGCTTGTTCAGACGATCTTCGCTGTAACCGGCGGCCAGCAGCAGGTTGCGGGAGCGGCCGAAAATGCCGTCTTCCAGGATCTTGAACTCTTCGGTCAAGTCCTTCTTCGCTTCCTTCAGCTGCATCTCTTCGATTTCTTTGGCGCGCTTGTCTTTTTCCACGCCATCGCGGGTAAAGACTTGCACGTCAACCACGGTACCGTACACACCGTTCGGCACACGCAGGGAGGAGTCCTTCACATCGGAGGCCTTCTCACCGAAGATGGCGCGCAGCAGCTTCTCTTCCGGGGTCAGCTGGGTTTCACCTTTCGGTGTTACCTTGCCGACCAGGATGTCGCCGCCCTTCACTTCGGCACCCACGTAGACGATACCGGACTCGTCCAGCTTGGACAGAGCGGCTTCTCCCACGTTCGGGATGTCGGCAGTGATCTCTTCCGGACCCAGCTTGGTGTCACGGGAGATACAGGCCAGTTCCTGGATATGGATGGTGGTCAGGCGATCTTCCTGAACAACACGCTCATTCACCAGAATCGAGTCTTCGAAGTTGTAACCGTTCCACGGCATGAACGCGACGCGCAGGTTTTGGCCCAGCGCCAGTTCGCCCAGATCGGTAGACGGACCGTCAGCAACCACGTCACCGGCCATGACCGGCTCACCCAACATCACGCAAGGACGCTGGTTGATACAGGTGTTCTGGTTGGAACGGGTGTACTTGGTCAGGCTGTAGATGTCGATGCCGGCTTCGCCAGGCAGCAGTTCATCTTCGTTGACCTTGATAACGATACGGGAGGCATCGACGTAGTCGATCATGCCGCCACGCTTGGCCACTACGGTTACACCGGAGTCAACGGCCACGGCGCGTTCCATACCGGTACCTACCAGCGGCTTGTCGGCACGCAGAGTCGGTACGGCTTGACGTTGCATGTTCGAACCCATCAGGGCTCGGTTAGCATCATCGTGTTCCAGGAACGGGATCAGGGCCGCTGCCACAGATACGATCTGCTGCGGGCTCACGTCCATATACTGGATCTGGTCGGCGTTCATAAAGGTGGATTCACCTTTGTGGCGGCACGGGATCAATTCATCTTTCAGACGGCCATCTTCGGTGGTCGCGGCGTTAGCCTGTGCGATCACGTACTTGCCTTCTTCGATGGCGGACAGGTAGTCCACCTCGTCGGTGATCACACCGTCAATGACTTTACGGTACGGGGTCTCGAGGAAACCGTACTCGTTGGTACGAGAGTACACGGACAGAGAGTTGATCAGACCGATGTTCGGACCTTCAGGAGTCTCGATAGGGCACAGACGACCGTAGTGAGTCGGGTGCACATCTCGGACTTCAAAACCGGCACGCTCACGCGTCAAACCGCCCGGGCCCAGCGCAGAGATACGGCGCTTGTGGGTGACTTCGGACAGCGGGTTGTTTTGGTCCATGAACTGAGACAGCTGGCTGGAACCAAAGAACTCTTTGACTGCGGCGGAGATCGGCTTGGCGTTGATCAGATCCTGCGGCATCAGGGTGTCCAGGTCGCCCAGGGAGAGACGCTCCTTGACCGCACGCTCGACACGCACCAGACCGACGCGGAACTGGTTTTCAGCCATTTCACCGACAGAACGGATACGACGGTTACCCAAGTGGTCGATATCGTCCACTTCGTCATTGCCGTTACGGATGTCGATCAGGCGCTTCATGACTTCGACTATGTCGTCTTTGGTCAGAGTGCCAGCGCCTGTCTCGTCTTCACGGGACAGACGACGGTTGAACTTCATCCGACCTACGGTAGACAGGTCGTAACGCTCGGAAGAGAAGAACAGGTTCTCGAACAGCTGTTCTGCAGCTTCACGGGTAGGCGGCTCGCCCGGACGCATCATGCGATAGATTTCGACCAGCGCTTCCAAACGGCTGGAGCTGGAGTCGATACGCAGGGTCTCGGACATGTAGGCACCGTGATCCAGTTCGTTGGTGAACAGAACCTCGAAGTGCTTGAAGCCGGCTTGGGAGAGGTTGGCAACCGCTTCCAGGCTCAATGCCTGGTTGGCAGTCACTACCATTTCGCCAGTTTGCGGATGTGCGTAGTTCTTGGCAGCAACTTTGCCAACAACATACTCAACCGGTACCTCAATCTGGGTAACGGCATCCTTTTCCAACTGACGGATGTGACGCGCAGTCACACGACGACCGGTCTCAACCACCACGGCGCCATTGGCCACGATGTCAAAGGTCGCAGTTTCACCACGCAGGCGCTCGGGCACCAGATCCATCATCAACTTGCCATCTTTCACTTCGAAACCTATGGTCTCGAAGAAGTTGGCCAGGATTTCTTCGGAACTGAAGTCCAGGGCGCGCAGAATAATGGAAGCCGGCAATTTACGACGACGGTCGATACGGACAAACAGGTTGTCTTTCGCATCGAACTCGAAGTCCAGCCAGGAGCCACGGTAGGGGATAACGCGGGCGTTATACAGTACCTTACCGGATGAATGGGTTTTGCCTTTATCGTGGTCAAAGAAGACGCCCGGGCTACGGTGCAGCTGGGAGACGATTACCCGCTCGGTACCATTGATAACAAAGGTGCCGTTCTCGGTCATGAGCGGAATTTCGCCCATGTATACTTCTTGTTCCTTGATGTCTTTGACGGTGCCGGCAGCTGCTTCACGATCGTATAGAACCATACGAAGCTTGACACGCAGCGGCGCGGAGTAGGTCACTCCACGGATCTGGCATTCTTTTACGTCAAATACCGGCTCACCCAGGCGATAGCTGACATACTGAAGCTCAGCACTACCGGAGTAACTGGTGATCGGGAAAACGCTACGGAAAGCGGCCTCTAGGCCGTATTCACCTTCCGGGTCAGCCTCGATGAACTGCTTGAAGGAGTCCAGCTGAATGGACAACAGATAAGGCGTGTCCAGTACCTGGTCTCGCTTACCGAAGTCCTTACGAATGCGTTTTTTTTCGGTATAAGAGTAAACCATAGGGTTCCTCAGCTCGCTGATAAGTGACCCACTCTGTCCCGCGGGACAGCTCTGTCTCAACACCGTTTTGTGTTGGCCCGGACGATGAAACGGTCCGGATTGCTGGTGCACCGAGAGTCGTAAACGGTGTGAAATGCTCTCAGTCTACAGCGCAAAAAGGCTGGTGAACAAATATTCACCAGCCCTAGCCTGTTTTATCAGGCTAATCTACATAAATGCAGATTATTTGATCTCAACAGAAGCACCAGCTTCTTCAAGCTGCTTCTTCAGAGTTTCAGCTTCGTCTTTGGAGACGGCTTCTTTCAGGTTGGCAGGAGCGGCTTCTACCAGGTCCTTGGCTTCTTTCAGGCCCAGACCGGTAGCGGCACGAACGGCCTTGATGACGGCAACTTTGTTGGCGCCAGCAGCAGTCAGAACTACGTCGAACTCGGTTTTCTCTTCTACTGCTTCAGCAGCCGGACCGGCAGCAACAGCAACAGCGGCAGAAACGCCGAACTTCTCTTCCATAGCTTCGATCAGCTCAACAACTTCCATTACGGACATGGAAGCAACGGCTTCGATGATTTGGTCTTTAGTGATAGACATGACAAAAATTCCTGATGTTGAATAAACTCAAACAGCCTAAATAGGCGAGAATCAAGCAGCAGCTTGTTTCTGATCACGCACAGCAGCGATGGTACGAACCAGCTTGCCAGCAGAGGCTTCTTTCATAGTCGCCATCAACTTCGCAATTGCTTCGTCGTAGGTCGGCAGCGTGGCCAGACGATCAATTTGTGCTGCGGCGATAAACTCACCGTTAAAAGCGCCGGCCTTGATTTCGAACTTTTGGTTCGCTTTGGCAAACTCTTTGAACAGACGAGCGGCAGCGCCCGGGTGTTCGTTGGAGAAAGCAATCAAGGTAGGACCAGTCAATACGTCGTTCAGGCACGCGAATTCGGTACCTTCAACCGCACGACGCAGCAGGGTGTTACGCACAACGCGCATGTACACACCGGCTTCACGAGCGGTTTTACGCAGGACGGTCATCTTGTCTACAGTCACGCCGCGAGAATCGGCTACAACTGCGGACAGGGCGCCTTTGGCAGCTTCGTTGACTTCAGCAACAATTGCCTTTTTGTCTTCGAGTCCCAATGCCATTGGCTTAACTCCTGGATTGAATCTGAGTCTCATGACTCAGTACTGACACATCCCCCCTACCTTCACAACAGAGGGGAACGATGCGGTAGCAGGATTCCAGAAGAGAAAGAATCTTTCTCGCTGGGTTTCCGGCACCGTCTACGCAGGAAGGATTAAGGCTTTGCAGCCTCCTGCGGTCTTGGACGGAGGTCGAAGCCCCCAACCAATCAAGGCGCAAAATTATAGATTAAATTTTGCGCCTTGTAAAACTCATCAATTAGCCCTGAGCTTCCAGAGAAGCTTGGTCTACGGCGACACCTGCACCCATGGTGGTGGAGATGCTGACTTTCTTGATGAAGATACCTTTGGCGGAAGACGGCTTAGCCTTTTTCAGGGCAATCAGCAGTGATTCCAAGTTTTCTTTCAGCTGTACTTCGTCGAAAGAAACCTTACCCAGAGTGGTATGGATGATACCATTCTTGTCATTACGGTAACGAACCTGACCGGCTTTGGCATTCTTCACAGCTTCAGCAACGTTCGGGGTTACAGTACCGACTTTCGGGTTCGGCATCAGGCCACGTGGGCCCAGGATTTGACCCAGTTGACCAACAACACGCATGGCATCCGGGGATGCGATCACGACGTCGAAGTTCATCTCGCCTTTCTTGACCAGATCGGCCAGGTCATCCATACCAACCAGTTCAGCACCGGCAGCTTTGGCAGCTTCGGCGTTGGCACCCTGGGTGAATACGGCAACACGTACATCACGACCGGTACCGTGCGGCAGTACAGTAGCACCACGAACGTTTTGGTCAGATTTACGAGCATCGATACCCAGGTTGACAGCAACGTCAACGCTTTCAACGAACTTGGCGGTAGCCAGTTCTTTCAGCAGGGCAATGGCTTCGTTGATGGAGTACTCTTTGGTACCGTCAACTTTTTCGCGAATAACGCGCATACGCTTGGAAAGTTTTGCCATTGTCTTAATCCTCCACTACCAGGCCCATGGAACGAGCGGAGCCTGCGATGCAACGTACTTTTGCATCCAGATCGGCACCGGTCATATCCGGCTCTTTGGTCTTGGCGATTTCTTGCAGCTGGGCAACAGTCACCTTACCAACCTTGTCTTTGTTCGGCTTGGCCGAACCAGACTGGATCCCGGCAGCTTTCTTCAGCAGGAAGGCAGCAGGCGGAGTCTTGGTTTCGAAGGTGAAGGAACGGTCGCTGTAAACGGTGATCACGACCGGAGTCGGTGAGCCTTTTTCCAGCTTCTCTGTACGAGCGTTGAACGCCTTACAGAATTCCATGATGTTTACACCGTGCTGACCCAGAGCAGGACCAACGGGAGGGCTGGGGTTAGCACTGCCAGCCTTAACTTGCAGCTTGATATAAGCTGTGACTTTCTTAGCCATTAGAAAAATACCTCAGAAATGGGTTCTAGCGCCTCGGAGACATGCTCCTGCAAACGGCTCCCCAACTAATAAAGGGGCAGCGAATTATAGTGACATTCGCTGCCCCTGACAACCGTTAACGTACAGAGTTTAATCAGCCCTTTTCGACCTGACCAAAATCCAGTTCTACCGGCGTTGAGCGCCCGAAGATCAAAACAGAGACCTTCACGCGGCTCTTCTCGTAGTCCACCTCTTCAACGGTACCGTTGAAGTCGGCGAACGGACCGTCGGCAACCCGCACCATTTCACCCGGTTCAAACAGGGTTTTCGGACGCGGCTTGTCGTGGGCATCTTGCAGACGATTCAGGATGGCATCCGCTTCCTTATCAGAGATAGGAGCAGGACGATCAGAGGTGCCACCGATGAAACCCATCACACGCGGTACGTTACGCACCAGGTGCCATGTGGTTTCATCCATGAGCATCTGAACCAGGACGTAGCCCGGGAAAAACTTGCGCTCACTCTTGCGCTTCTGGCCAGCACGCATCTCGACCACTTCTTCGGTCGGGACCAGCACTTCACCGAACATGTCTTCCATGCCATGCATCTTGATATGTTCGCGCAAAGACTTGGCGACCCGGCCTTCGTAGCCGGAGAATGCCTGCACGACATACCATCTCATACGTTGTTCACGTTGTTCAGTCATGGCTTATCCTTACACTCCGGTAATCAAGTTGACCAACCAGACCAAGGCACCGTCCAGAATGAACAGCAATAGCCCCATCACGGCGGTCACCGCCAGCACAATCAGGGTTGTCTGAATGGCTTCCTGACGGGTCGGCCATACGACCTTGCGGACTTCCAGGCGAGACTCACGGGCAAATGCCAGTGTCGCCTTTCCCTTGGTGGTTTGCAGGGCTACCGCACCAGCAGCAGCAATGACGACGACCACACCCAGGGCGCGGACGGCAGCGACAACATCGTTGAGCAGATAATTACCTACTACAGCGGCCGCCAGGATGATGAAAACCAGGCCCCAAAGCAGGGTATCCTTGCTTCCGCCCTGGCTCTCAGAACTAACACTCATACAACCCACCTGTATCTGACGTAACCAAAGACACAAAAGCCCCGTACGAGACGAGGTATATGGCAGGGGCGGCAGGACTCGAACCCGCAACCATCGGTTTTGGAGACCGCTGTTCTACCAATTCGAACTACGCCCCTACATAAGAAAGCCCCTATTATAGGGGCTTTGCTTTATTTATGTAAGCCAAAGATTAAGCGATTACGCTAGCTACAACACCAGCACCTACGGTACGGCCACCTTCACGGATAGCGAAACGCAGGCCGTCGTCCATCGCGATCGGCGCAATCAGGGTAACAACCATTTTGATGTTGTCGCCTGGCATTACCATCTCTACGCCTTCCGGCAGTTCGATGGTACCGGTCACGTCGGTAGTACGGAAGTAGAACTGCGGACGGTAGCCCTTGAAGAACGGGGTATGACGACCACCTTCTTCTTTGGACAGCACGTACACTTCAGATTCAAACTTGGTGTGCGGCTTGATGGAGCCCGGCTTGGCCAGAACCTGACCACGCTCTACGTCTTCACGCTTAACACCACGCAGCAGCGCGCCGATGTTCTCGCCTGCACGACCTTCGTCCAGCAGTTTGCGGAACATTTCAACACCGGTACAGGTGGTAGACACGGTGTCTTTGATACCGACGATTTCTACGGTCTCACCAACTTTGACGATACCGCGCTCAACACGACCGGTAACTACGGTACCACGGCCAGCGATGGAGAATACGTCTTCGATAGGCATCAGGAACGGCAGGTCAATTGCGCGCTCCGGCTCCGGGATGTAGGTATCCAAGTGGTTGGCCAGCTCGATGATTTTCTCTTCCCATGCAGCGTCGCCTTCCAGCGCTTTCAGCGCGGAACCACGGACTACCGGCAGGTCATCACCCGGGAAGTCATATTCGGTCAGCAGTTCACGAACTTCCATCTCGACCAGTTCGAGCAGCTCTTCGTCATCTACCATGTCGCACTTGTTCATGAACACGATCATGTACGGGATACCAACCTGGCGACCCAGCAGGATGTGCTCACGAGTTTGCGGCATAGGGCCGTCGGTCGCAGCTACTACCAAGATCGCGCCGTCCATCTGGGCAGCACCGGTGATCATGTTTTTAACGTAGTCGGCGTGACCCGGGCAATCTACGTGCGCGTAGTGACGGATGGCGGTGTCGTATTCTACGTGGGAGGTGTTGATGGTGATACCACGCTCACGCTCTTCCGGCGCCTTGTCGATCTGGTCGAAGGCGAAAGCTTTACCACCGAAGTGCTTGGCCAGCACGTTGGTGATGGCGGCGGTCAGGGTGGTTTTACCGTGGTCAACGTGGCCGATGGTACCCACGTTAACGTGCGGTTTATTACGCTCAAATTTTTCTTTAGACATGATCGTCCCTCTAAACTAACGCTGAGTACGCGGTGGCAAGCTAACCACAGAACAGTTTATATGATGGATTTGAATCTGGTGGGGAAGAGAGGTTGGTGCTGACAGCCAGGTTCGATTGCCGAACTCACCCGAAGGTGTGACTCTTGGTATCGCCTGAGCCATATCAGCATCTTGGAGCGGGCAGCGGGAATCGAACCCGCATCATCAGCTTGGAAGGCTGAGGTAATAGCCATTATACGATGCCCGCATTTCTCTAACCCAAAGAACTCAAACCGCAGAGAAATATGGTGGAGGGAGAAGGATTCGAACCTTCGAAGGCAGAGCCGTCAGATTTACAGTCTGATCCCTTTGGCCGCTCGGGAACCCCTCCAATGCATAAATGCCACAACGGTAATTCTGCTTGCACCCGTTGTTTCGTCGCTTTTGCCGGGCAAATAGGCGACAGACATCCAAGCGTCGCGCATTTTATTGTAAGGATTTTGGGGATGCAACCATTGCACCTTGCAAAATGTGCATTATTGCCGGGAAGCATGCAAAAAAGGACTCAGTCTCTGCTCGAATCCGCCGCGTCTCTTGTCGCTCCCCACCCCTTGGTGTATGGTCGCCCTGCCCAAGAAACAGTGATGACACCATGACGACAGAGCATAACCCCTATCTGCAATTCACCCGCGAACAATGGGCGTTATTGCGCGATGCTGTCCCCCTGACCCTGACCGAACACGATTTGCAGACCCTGCGCGGGATCAACGAGAAGGTGTCATTGCAGGAAGTGGAAGAGATCTATCTGCCCCTCTCCCGCCTGCTCAATCTCTACGTCAAGGCCAAGCAGCGCCGCAGCCGGGTGCTGGAGCAGTTCCTCGGCCAGTCCCGTGGCAAGGGCACCTACATCATCAGCATTGCCGGCAGCGTGGCGGGGGGAAAGAGCACCACGGCCCGTATCATGCAGGCACTGCTGGAGCGCTGGCCCGAGCACCCAAGGGTGGAGCTGGTCACCACGGATGGCTTCCTCTATCCCAACAAGGTGCTGGAAGAGCGCGGCCTGATGCGTCGCAAGGGCTTTCCGGAATCCTACGACATCCGCCATCTGGTGGAGTTTGTCGCCAATATCCGGGCCGGCCACGAGAAGGTCGAGGCCCCCGTCTACTCCCACCTCATCTACGACATCATCCCCGATGAGAAGAAGGTGGTGGAGCAGCCGGACATATTGATCCTGGAAGGGCTCAATGTGCTGCAAAGCGGCATGGATTACCCGCAGGAACCCCATCGCGTCTTCGTGTCGGATTTTGTCGATTTCTCCATTTATGTAGATGCCGATGCCGAGTTGCTGCGTACCTGGTATGTCGAGCGCTTCCTCAAGTTCCGCAGCGGCGCCTTCTCGGATCCGGACTCCTACTTCCATCACTACGCCAAACTGGCGGAGAGTGAAGCCAGCAAGATTGCCAACACCATATGGCAAGATATCAACTATCTGAATCTTCAGGAAAACATCCTGCCGACCCGGGAACGGGCCAACCTGATCCTGACCAAGGGCCACGAGCACGCCATCGAGCAGATCAAGCTGCGCAAGTGATGACCGAGGCACACAGTACCTGAACGAAGAGGGGGCCCGCAGGCCCCCTCTTTCATTGTTGTCGCAGTGACAAGGACTCAGTCGCCCCGGCGCAGGGAGATTTCGCCCCCCAGATAGAACTTTATCCCCTCACTTGTCTCCAGGCGCAGGGCGCCGCGATCATCTATGCCGCGAGCCACCCCGCGAATTTCCTGATCCCCCATCAGGAGGCGCACCGGCCGGCCGGCGAAGTGATCGAGCCGGTTCCAGTTGTCGACAAAGCTGGCCAGGCCGCTCTGCTCGAAGGTCAGCAGGGCCTGTTGCAGGTGCTTGAGCATGCGGGCAGCCAGCAGATTGCGATCCACCAGTTCCGGTTGTATGTGGCGCAGCTCGGACCAGGCCTGATCGATCCGTTCGCCCTCCCGGGCCGGCATCGCCAGATTGAGGCCCACCCCGATCACCAGGTTGCAGCTGGCGCCGGCGCTACCGCTCATTTCCACCAGAATGCCGGCCAGCTTGCGGCCCTGATAATAGAGATCGTTCGGCCACTTCAGCTCGACCCCCGGATAACCCAGCGACTCCAGCGCCTGCACCACGGCCACACCGACCGCCAGACTCAGACCCATGGCCGCCGCCATACCCTGCTCGAGTCGCCAGTACATGCTCAGGATCAGCTGGCAGCCGAAGGGGGAAACCCAGGGCTTGCCACGGCGACCGCGCCCCGCGGTCTGGCACTCGGCCAGGCAGCTCTCGCCGGACTGCAGCTGGTTGACCCGCTCCAGCAGGTACTGGTTGGTGGAGTCGATCACCGGGAAGCAGTGCACCGGCGCCATGGGGGCCAGCGCCTGCAACTGCACCTGATCGTACAGTGCCATGGGCACCGCCAGCCGATAGCCCTTGCCGGTCAGACTGAACAGATCCAGCCCCAGCTCCTTGAGCGCAGCCATGTGCTTGCTCACGGCCGCACGGCTGATGCCGAGCTGCTCACCGAGCTGCTCGCCTGAGTGGAACTGGCCATCGCTGAGCAGGGTGATCAGCGTCTGTCTGGTGGGAGTAAGTGTCATGCCAGTACCTCATCGAGCCAAGTCTCACCGGTCAGGCCCATGAAGCGCACCTCGTGCTCCAGCACCACCCCGAATTTCTGCTCCACACTGTCGCGCACATGGGCCGCCAGGGCGATGAGCTCCATGGCGCTGGCGCCCCCCAGGTTGACCAGCACCAGCGCCTGCTCCTGATGGACCGCGGCGCGGCCGATGGCAAAGCCCTTGAGGCCGCACTGATCTATCAGCCAGCCCGCGGCCAGCTTGGCCTGCCCTTCCCCGGCCGGGTAGCAGGGCATGTGCGGATATTGCTGCTTGAGCGTGTCGGCCAGCGCCATCGTCACCACGGGGTTCTTGAAGAAGCTGCCCGCGTTGCCGAGCACGGCGGGATCCGGCAGCTTGGCACGGCGGGTGGCACAGACGGTATCGAAAATCGCCTGCGCGGTGGGCGCATCCCCGAGCGCCGCCAGCGGGCCGTAACCCATTACCGGCGCCCAGGCCTTGGGCAGGCGCAGGCCGACGGCTGTGATGAAATGGGAATCCTGACAGGCGTGCTTGAAGATGCTGTCGCGGTAGCCGAAGTGACAATCGGCGGCATCGATGCGCTCCAGCTGGCCACTCTGCCAGTTGAACGCCTCGACATAGGCACAGAAGCTGGCCAGCTCGACCCCGTAGGCACCTATGTTCTGTACAGGCGCGGCGCCGACCGTGCCCGGGATCAGCGCCAGATTCTCCAGGCCGTACCATCCCTGTTGCAGGGCGTGGCACACCAGCTGATGCCACTCTTCCCCGGCCGCCACGTGCAGCAACCAGTGCCCCCCCTCATCCTGCAGCTGGATGCCCTTCAAACGGTTGAGTACCACCAGACCGGCAAAATCATTGCAAAACAGCACATTGCTGCCGCCACCCAGCACCAGGCGAGGCAGGTCGGTCAGTTCAGGGGTAGTCACTAGTTGCTGCAGGTCGTCGACCTGTTCCACCTCCGCCAGCCAGAGACAATGGGCATCTAGAGCGAGGGTGTTGAGCGTCAACAAGGAGGCGTGAGGGGTGAGTTTCATCTGCGTGTCCCGACAATGGCAAGCGAGCAGTCTACCTTATATTCCCGCAGGACGAAAAATCTGGCCCTCTTTTCGGACTCAATCCGCTGGAGTACAGTATGCGGCTTCGACTGTTGAGGAAGTACTCATGAACAACCAATTTGCCGTCATCGGCCTGGGGCTGTTTGGCAGCGCCCTGTGCGAAGAGCTGCAACGGCAGGATGCCGAGGTGCTGGCGATTGATATCGACGAGAGCAAGACTCGTCAGATCGCCACCCTGTGCAACCATGTCGTCGTAGCCGATGCGACCGATGAGGCCACGGTGGCCGAACTGGGGCTGGCCAATTTTGACATCGTCTTCGTCGCCATAGGTGACAACCTCGAGACCAGCATACTCACCACGCTGGTACTGAAAGAAGCCGGGGTGAAGAAGGTCTGGGTCAAGGCACGCGACAAGTTCCACGCCAAGATCCTGCAAAAGGTCGGCGCAGACAAGGTGATCAACCCCGAGTGGGACATGGGTCGCCGGGTCGCCCAGAGCATGCTGGACAACCGGCTGTTCGACTACCTGGAGCTGGGTCACGACATGGTGCTGACCGAGTTCGTCATAGGTCTGCCGCAAAATGGCCGCACCCTGGCCGAGTTGCACCTGCTGCAACAGACCGAGCTGCAACTGCTGGCCATCAAGCGTGGCCAGGTGCTGCACAACGTGCTGACCGGCAAGATGGAGCTACAACTGGGTGACATCCTGATCCTGGCTGGCAACAAGCATGCCATCGACCACTGGCTGGAAACCTTATGACACGTTGGCGTAGCAGCTACGCCTTCGCCCTGCACCGGGATGATGAGTCCCGCTGGAGCGAAGCCAAGCTGATCCTCGGCAGTTTCCTGATCATACTGCTGGTCGGCACCCTGTTCCTGGTGCAGCCCTCCAGTCACAACGGCGAGGTCACCTTCGTCAACGCCCTGTTCACCGCCACCTCGGCCATCAGTGTGACCGGTCTAGGCGTGGTGGATACCGGCACAGTATTCACCCTGCAGGGGCAGATCTTCCTGATCATGCTGATGGAGATTGGCGGCCTGGGCCAGATGACCATGACGCTGCTGCTGATCGCCATGTTCAGCAAGCGGGTCGGCCTGCGCCAGCAGGTACTGGCCAAGGAGGCGCTGGGCCAGGAGGGATCGGTCAACATCATTCAGCTGGTGAAGCGCATAGTGCTGTTCGCCTTCATCGCCCAGCTGATCGGCACCGGCCTCATGGCGATACGCTGGGTGCCCGAGATGGGCTGGGAGCGCGGCCTCTATGTCAGCTTCTTCCACGCGGTATCGGCCTTCAACAACGCCGGCTTCTCGCTGTTTGCCAACAATCTCATGGACTACAGAGACGACCCCGTCATCATCCTGACCATAGCCGCGCTGATCATCCTGGGGGGGATTGGCTTCACCGTCATCGTCGATCTGGTACGCAACCGCCGCTGGCGCAAGTTGAAGCTGCACAGCAAGCTGATGCTGATCATGACGCCAGCCCTGTTGCTGGCCGGCACCCTGATGTTCTGGCTGCTGGAGCACAACAACCCGGGCACTCTCGGCAAGGCCTCCCTCGGGGGCCAGTGGCTGGCGGCCTTCTTCCAGTCCACCAGTACGCGGACCGCGGGTTTCAACTCCATCGACGTAGGTCAGATGGTACCCGCCTCCCTGCTGTTCATGATGATGCTGATGTTTATCGGTGCCGGTGCCACCTCTACCGGTGGTGGTATCAAGGTAACCACCTTTGCGGTGGTGCTGCTGGCCACCAAGGCATTCCTGACCAAGCGCCCCCACGTCACTGCCTTTGGCCGGACCCTGTCGCCCCAGATAGTGACCCGTTCGCTGGCCATTATCATCGTCAGCACCATGGTGCTGATGTTGGCCATGTTCCTGCTGATGATCACTGAGCAGCAATCCTTCGACAAGATCATGTTCGAGACCATATCGGCGTTTGCCACCGTGGGCCTATCCACCGGCATCACCGCGGGCCTGAGTGACCCGGGCAAGCTCATTCTGGTGCTGGTGATGATCTGCGGCCGTCTCGGCCCGCTGACCCTGGCCTTCATGCTGGCGCGCCCGAGCGAGACCCGCATCAAGTACCCGGAAGAGGGTGTCTATACTGGTTAATAACACAGTGAAAAGAGCGGCCAATTGCCGCTCTTTTCACTTATCAAAATCGCACAAGCCATTACTTCACCATTTTCTCCCATCTTGATACCAACTCGTGCCCTATTCGCTTAGCCGGGGTTGATGACGTTTTTTTATTGTTCTTTTTAGCTGATGCAGAACCACTCTTGCGGCGGGTGAAGCGCTGCTTGCTGGCCCCAGGCGCTGCCTTGGGCAGGGCGCTGAAGCTGGCGCCTGAATCCTGTCTGGCCCCCTCTATCAAGCCATTCAACTGCTCCGTCAGCGGCCCCATGAATTGCTGGTAGCTGGCGTGCCGTTCGGCGATCTGGCCCAGGCTCTGCTCCCACAGGGCCGTCATGTCCGGCGTGGTGGCGGTGGCAGGCAGCGCCAGGATCAGCGCCCGTCCGGTGGGGGAGCCCTTGATGCTCTTGCCCTGGCGCACCAGAAAACGGCGCTTGAACAGCAGGTCTATGATGCCGGCCCGGGTCGCCTCTGTGCCAAGGCCATCGGTCTCGCGCAGTGTCTTGCGGATCTCGGGGTCCTGCACGTAGCGGGCTATGCCGGTCATGGCGGCCAGCAGGGTGGCATCGGTGAAGGACTTGGGGGCCTGGGTCATCTTCTCCAGCAGCTCGCCCCGCTCGCACAGCAGCTGCTCCCCCTCTTTCAGGGCGGGCAGGGTACCGGCCTTCTCTTCGTCGTCATCTTCTTCCACCCCCAGCAGCGCCTTCCAGCCCGCCTTGAGGATCCGCCGCGCCTTGGCCTGGAACAAGCCACCGGCGATGCGCAGCAGCACCTTGCTGTCGTTGTACTCGAATGGGGGATAGAACTGCAGCAGATATTGGCGCGCCACCAGACCGTATATTTTGGCCTCATCGCCGCTGAGGCTGGCCCCGTTGCCACGCTTCTCGGTGGGGATGATGGCGTGGTGGGCATCCACCTTGCTGTCGTTCCACGCCTTGCTGCGGATCTTGCCGCCCGCCTCGCTCACCGCCCTGGCCAGCGCCGGCGCGGTCGCGGCTATGGCCTCCCGCACCTGGGCGGCGCGGTTGAAGTGATCGCTCGGCAGGTGGCGACTGTCGGATCTCGGATAGGTGATGAGCTTGTGGCGCTCGTAGAGCCCCTGACACACATCCAACACCCGCTTGGCATCCATGCCAAAGCGTTTGGCGGCATCGATCTGCAGGCTGGAGAGGTTGTAGGGCAGCGGCGCCGCCTGTTTGCGGGCCTGCTCCTCGACCTCTTCCACCGAGGCTGGTTGGCCATTGATGCGGCTGACGACCTTCTCGGCCAGAGCCCGGTTGAGCACCCGCCCCTCCTCATCCTGCCAGGGCAGGCAGGCCTCGGAAGGCAGCCACTTGGCGCTGAAGCGCTCGTTACCTTCGGTCACCACATGGGCCAGCACCTCGTAGAAGGGCTTGGGCACGAAGGCCTCTATCTCCAGATCCCGCCGCACCACCAGCCCCAGCAGCGGGGTCTGCACCCGGCCGACCGACAGCAGCTCGCTGCAACCGCCCTTGCGGCCGAGCAGGGTGTAGGCCCGGGTCATGTTGATGCCATAGAGCCAGTCGGCACGACTGCGGGCCAGCGCCGACACCGCCAGCGGCACGAATTCCTTGTTGTCCCTGAGCTTGTCGAGGGCACGGCGCACCGCCGGCGGGTTGAGATCACTGATGAGACAGCGCTGCACGGGCCTGGTCTTGGGGTAGCCGAGAAAATCGATCACCTCGTCCACCAGCAGTTGCCCTTCCCTGTCCGGGTCACCGGCATTCACCACGCAGTCAGCCTGCTTGATCAGCCGCTTGATGACGGTGAGCTGGGTTTTGGTTTTGGGCTTGGCCACCAGTTGCCACTGGGCGGGGATGATGGGCAGTTGCTCCATGCGCCACTGCTTGAAGGCGGCGTCGTAGGCATCGGGCTCGGCCTGCTCCAGCAGGTGGCCGATGCACCAGGTCACCACATCCCCCTGGGCTGTCTCGATGAAGCCCTCCCCCTTTTTGTGGGGCTTGGGCAACACATCGGCAATGGCGCGGCCCAGACTGGGCTTCTCGGCGATAAAGAGTCGCATGGCAAACATACCTGAACACTGTATATGCGAACAGTATATACCGAGCCTTTTGCAAAGCCCAAGCCCGGCCACCCGTGGATCCGGTGATCGCGAGCACGCTGTCGGTCAGCGCCGCGACTCGGGGTCAAGGATGCAACTACCCTTGAGGATGCTCATGCGAGCCAGATGATGAAACCTGGCCCGAACGAGTGCGAACAGGATGATAAAAGCGCTGAAGTTAAATTAAATTCAATTAAATGATAAAATACAAAATAATAAGTGCATTTAAAATAACAATACGAAATAAAAATCATGATAGAGGTCAAGCCACTACCTCTCCCTAGCTACTACTATATTGGTAATATTTGATCGTAGGAAAACGCCGCCATGCTTGGAAAATTATTGAGAAAGACCTGGTTCTGGCTCCTGCTGCTCGGGGCCCTGCTGGGCGTCGCGGCATTGGGTGTCACAGTGACAGTGATGCATAAAACCAGTTCTACCGAGTTCTGCGTCTCCTGCCACTCCATGCAGACACCGCTGGCCGAGTATCAGGGCAGCGTCCACTTCCAGAACGTGAAGGGCATCCGGGCCGAATGTGCAGACTGCCACATCCCCAATGAACCCAGCGCCTATCTGTGGACCAAGATCCGCGCCGTGAAGGATATCTATCACGAAGCGATCGGCACCCTGGACACCCCGGAGAAATACGAATCGCACAAGCTGCGCATGGCCCAGTCCGTCTGGGACGAGCTCAAGGCCAACGATTCTGCCACCTGCCGCAGCTGCCACAGCTACGCCGCCATGGACATTCTGGCCCAGCGCCCCAATGCCCGGGCCGAGCACCCGGTCGCCATCAAGGAGGGCCAGACCTGCATCGACTGCCACCGCGGTGTCGCCCACATCATGCCTGACATGAGCGAGCTGGCCGCCGCCGGCGCGAGCGAGCTGGCCCAGGCTGCCGCCCAGACCCCGGCCAACGTCACCACCCGTTACGCCATCGCCACGGCGCCGCTGTTCCTCGATGCCGCTGCCAAGACAGACGAAGGCACCCTGATGCCCTCCACCAGGGTGGAAGTGCTGGCCAACGAGAATGGCCGCGCCCAGGTGCAGATCGAAGGCTGGCAGCAGGACGGCGTGAGCGAAGTCTTCTACGCCGCCCCCGGCAAGCGGATCCTGAGCGTGCTGGTCGGTGATAACGCCAAGAAATCCCTGGTCACCGGCCAGAGCGAAACCGACAGCGCCACCAACCTTACCTGGCATCAGGTCACCTTGACCGCCTGGGTGGATCAGAGCCTGCTCATCGGCGATCAGGGCAAGCTGTGGCAATACGCCTCCACCCTGATGTCCAACAACTGTACTGGCTGCCACGGCCTCACCGCGCTGGATCACTTCAATGCCAACCAGTGGATCGGCGTCATCAAGGGGATGGAATCCCGTACCTCCCTGACCCCGGAACAGGCTCGCATGTTGACCCAATACGTCCAGAAACATGCCAGTGACATGAGCGCGGCGCACTAAGGCTGGCACAGAGGAAATCGTCATGACTTTTTTTACCGATAAGCAAACCAATCTGTCCCGCCGCAACCTGCTCAAGGGGCTCGGCGCCTGCGCGGCCCTGCCGCTGCTGGCCGGCATCTTCCCGAAGAGCGCCCTGGCCCAGGCCATCAGCACGGCGCTTGAACAGTTCCCGACCCTGGTGCCGGCCCAGAAAGGCATACTGACCGGTGCCCACTGGGGCGCCTTCGAAGCCATAGTCGAAGAGGGCCGCATGGTGCGCGTCCAGCCGGTGGCCGATGATCCGGCGCCCAACGATCTCATCGACATGGCCCCGTTCCAGGTTCACGCCAAGAACCGCATCAAGTACCCCATGGTACGCAAGAGCTGGCTGGAGCAGGGCCCGGGCGCCAAACCCGAGCTGCGCGGCGCCGACGAGTGGGTGCGGGTAAGCTGGGACAAGGCCATCGAACTGGTGGCCGGCGAGATAGGCCGAGTGCAGAACGACTTCGGCCCGCAGGCGATCCACGCCGGTTCCTACGGCTGGAAGAGCGTCGGCATGTTCCACAACAGTCGCACCCTGCTGCACCGCCTGATGAACCTGACCGGTGGCTTCACCGGTTATGCCGGTGACTACTCCGCCGGCGCCGCCCAGGTGATCATGTCCCACGTCATGGGCTCCATCGAGGTGTATGAGCAGCAGACCGCCTGGCCGAACGTGATCGAACACGCCGAACTGGTGGTGCTGTGGGGCGTCAACGCCCAGGTAACCCTGAAGAACAGCTGGAACATGCCGGACCACGAGGGTCAGGCCGGCTTCCAGGCGCTCAAGGAGAAGGGTACCCGCATCATCAGCATCGACCCCGTCTACAACGAGACCGCCAAGCTGGCCGGGGCCGAGTGGATTGCGCCGAACGCCTATACCGACGTGGCCATGATGCTGGGGGTGGCCCACACCCTCTATACCGAGCAGAAGCACGATCAGGCCTTCCTCGACCGCTACACCAGCGGTTTCGACAAGTTCCTCACCTACCTGCTGGGCAAGGAGGATGGTCAGCCGAAGAGCGCCGAGTGGGCGAGCTCCGTCTGCGGCGTCGATACCGCCGTGATCCGTCAGTTGGCCCTCGACATGGCGTCCAAGCGCACCATGATCATGGCGGGCTGGGGCATGCAGCGTCAGCATCACGGCGAGCAGCCCAACTGGATGCTGGTGACCCTGGCCGCCATGCTGGGCCAGATCGGCCTGCCCGGTGGCGGTTACGGCTTCAGCTACCACTACTCCTCCGGTGGCAGCCCCACCGCCAAGGGCGGCATACTGGCGGGCATCTCGGCCGGCAACGCACCCAAGAACAGCCCGGCGCCGATCCCGGTGGCCCGCATCGCCGACTGTCTCGCCAATCCTGGCAAGACCATCGACTTCAACGGCCGTCAGCTCAGCTATCCGGACATCAAGCTGGTCTACGTTGCGGGTGGCAATCCCTTCCACCACCATCAGGACACCAACAACCTGCTCAAGGCCTGGCGCAAGCCGCAGACCGTGATAGTCCATGAACCCTACTGGACCGCCACCGCCAAGCACGCTGACATAGTGCTGCCGGCCACCACCAGCTACGAGCGCAACGATCTGGAGATGGGCGGCGATTACTCCCAGCGCTACGTCTTCCCCATGCACCAGTGCGTGCCGCCCCAGCACGAGTCACGCAACGACTTCGACATCTTCAGCGCCATCGCCGCCAAGCTGGGCCTGCTGGAGGCCTACACCGAAGGCAAGGACGAGATGCTGTGGCTCAAGCAGATGTATGACGGCATGGCCGCCCAGGCTCGTGGCGCCCGGGTGGCACTGCCGCCATTCAACATGTTCTGGGAGTCCAACAACTACATCCGCTTCCCCATTCCGGAGGCGAATCGCCAGTGGATCCGTCACGCCGATTTTCGCGAGAACCCGCTGCTCAATCCGCTCGGCACCCCGTCCGGCAAGATCGAGATCTTCTCCAATACCATCGCCGGCATGGGCTATGCCGACTGCGCCGGCCATCCCAAGTGGTATGAGCCCAAGGAGTGGCTGAAGAGCGAGGCGGCCAGCCGTTATCCGCTGTCGCTCAACACCTCGCACCCGACCCAGCGGCTGCACTCCCAGCTGGACAACACGCCGCTGCGGGACAAGTTCGCCATCGCCGATCGCGAGGCCATCCTGATCCACCCGGATGATGCCAAGGCCCGTGGCATTCAGGATGGCGACCTGGTGCGCGCCTTCAACGATCGCGGCCAGATCCTGGTGGGCGCCCTGGTGTCGAAAGACATACGTCCGGGTGTGGTGCGCATCTGTGAAGGGGCCTGGTTCGACCCGGCCAAGCCGGGTGAGGCGGGGGCCATCTGCAAGAACGGCAACGTCAACTGCCTGACCTTCGACGAGGGCACCTCCAGCCTGGCGCAGGGCAACTGCGGCCACATGGCCCAGCTGCAGATCGAGAAATACAGTGGCCCGGCACTGGCCAATACCGCCCACTCGGTCCCGGCCAACGGCTGAGTTCACACTCGACCAACAAAAACGGCGCCATCAGGCGCCGTTTTTTATTGCTGTCAATTTGCTGTGGCAGTGGTGACTCGGAAGTCCCCTTACTGCATGCACTCTTGTGCACACTCCACCCGCTCTGCAGCCAGAGCACGGACAAGGTGACTCAGAAGTCCCCTTCCTGCATGTACTCTTCCGCACATTCGACCAGCTGGGGCCAGAGCTCTTCCGGCACCCAGGCATCCGGGTCATCTTCGTCGCCGTCGTACTGGGTCCAGAAATAGCGGCGCAGGCCGGCGGCGAAGTCGTCGCTGACCTCGGCCAGCTCGGAGAGCGGCCCCAGCCAGGCGATGCGGCGCAGGCCGGAGGCGAGATCGTTGAGCGCATCCACCAGACCGCGATCGTCTCTGATCTGCTCCACCAGCAGGGTGAAGCGCTCGCGGGCGCTGGCGATTTCGTCTTCGTCCAGTTCACCCACATCGGCCAGCAGATCGATGAAATCTTCCAGCAGGAATGCGATCAGGCTATCTCTGTCCTCGAACCACTGGAGCTGAGCCCCCTTGATCCCCAGTACAGAGGAATCGAACGAGTCATCAAGATGACATAGTGCCCATGGATCGTCTGTCATTGCTACCCTTCCTCAGGCTTGAACAAGTGTCTTATCTTATGCTTGGCCCGCTCCCCGTGCCACCTTGGGCGGTGGCGGGGAACGGGCCACCCCAATTCCATTGCCTCATGACGAGGTTTGATAATACCTGGCTCTCTACCCAGGCCACCTTGAGCGGTGACGGGGTGCGGGCCACCCCAATTCCATTGCCTCATAACGGGCTTGATCCCTAGCTATCCACCCTTGCCACCTTGGGCAGTGACAGAGACGCCGCCAGGCCACCCAATTCCGCCCGGCCCATGATGAGATTGCCTCTATAGGCCTCGGCCAGATCGGAGACTATGTTGAGGCCAAGCCCGGAGCCCGGCACCTTCTCGTCGAGCCGTACCCCGCGCAGCACCGCCTTGGCGATCTGATCCTCGCTCATGCCGGGGCCGTCATCCTCGATGCGCAATGTGATCCAGCCTCCCAGCTCGGCGCTGGAGATGCGCAGCTGGCCGGCCGACCACTTGAAGGCGTTCTCCAGCAGGTTGCCCACCATCTCGTCGAAGTCCTGCTCCTCCACCCCGACCGCCAGATTGGCCGGCACCTGCAGATCCACCTCCCTGCCCGGATAGAGGCGGGAGAAGGCGCGGCAGATGTACTCCACCCGCGCCCGCACCGGGGTCGACACCCCGAGGATCTTGGCGGCGCCCGTCACCCGGGCCTTGCCGAGGTGATAGTCGATGTGGCGCTGGATCTGGTCGAGCTGCTCGCCGATGGCGGCCTGATCCTCGGGTGACAACTGGGCCACCTGATTGCGCATTATGCTGAGCGGCGTCTTGAGGGCGTGGGCCAGGTTGCCGGTGTGGGAGCGGGCCCGTTGCAGCAGCTCGCCGTAGTGGTGGAGCAGGCGGTTGATGTCCTCCACCAGCGGCTGGATCTCCAGCGGGTAACGCAGCCGAAACCCCTCCTGATGCCCCTGATGCACCCGCCCCAGCTCGCGGCGCAGCAGATGCAGCGGGCGCAGACCATAGACGATCTGGAACATGAAGCCCAGCACCAGGCCGGTGGCGGCAAAGCCGAGGCCGAGGAACAGGCTGATCCGGGTCTTCTTCAGGGTCTGGGTCAGGGCGCTGCTGTCCTTGGCCATCACCAGGGTAAACACCTTGTCAGAGCCCGGCAGCAGCACGGCACGGGTCATGATCAGCAGGGGCTCCTTGTTGGGCCCCTTGCCAACGAACAGATCCGGGTCGCCAAACGCCGACTTCAGGCCGTGCACGTCGAGGTGCACATCCCACAGGGAGCGGGAACGGCTGACCACGGCATCCCCCAGCTCCAGCTGCCAGTAGTAGCCGGAGTAAGGTTGACGAAAACGGGGATCGGCCATGGGCTCGGTGACTATGGGCAGACCGTCTGGCTGGATCTCGAGCCGGGAGAGCAGATCATAGAGCTGCAGGCGCAGGCCATCGGCCTCCGCCTCCTGCCAGTAGTTGCGCATCATGGTCTGCAGGCTGAAACCTGTGGCGAACAGGAAGAGGCCGCACCAGACCAGGGCTATGACCACCAGCCGCCCCCGCAGGGTCCGTACCAGCCTCATTCAGCGTGCCCTTGCCGCGGTTGCATCAAGGCCCGACTCATTCGTTGATCCGGTATCCGAGGCCACGCACAGTCTCAATCAGATCGGCGTGGGTCTTCTTGCGGATCCGGCCGATAAACACCTCGACGGTATTGGAGTCGCGATCAAAATCCTGGGCATAGATGTGGTCGATCAGCTCGCTGCGCGACACCACCTTGCCCCTGTGCTGCATCAGGTAACCCAGCACCCGGAACTCGTGGGCGGTGAGCTTGATGGGGGTGCCTTCGTACCACACCTGGGAGGCCGCCATGTCGAGCCGCACTCCGCCTATCTCCAGGATCGAGCTGGCATTGCCCGCCGCCCGGCGCACCAGCGCCTGCACCCTGGCTACCAGCTCGGCCACCTGGAACGGCTTGGTGAGGTAGTCGTCGGCACCGGCATTGAGCCCTTCAATCTTCTCGTGCAGCTGGCCGCGGGCGGTCAGCACCAGCACTGGGGTATCTATCCCCTTGCTGCGCCACTCTTTCAGCACGCTCAGGCCATCGCGACCCGGCAGGCCGAGATCCAGGATGATGGCGTCATAGGGCTCGGTCTCGCCGAGAAAGCCGGCCTCGTTGCCATCATGACAAAGGTCGGTCACGAAACCGGACAGACGCAGCTGTTCTGCCAGCTGGCCCGCCAGTGTCTTCTCATCTTCAACTATCAGAATGCGCATAAATGGGTATCCAAAGCAGGGTTACACTTGCGTCAGCGGAGAGGGGTCGGGCAGCCATTTCTGCCACAGCGCCCAGCCGGGGTCACTCTTCTTCCGGTGGAGGGCGAGGCTCGAACAGCCGCTCCAGATGATGGCCCTTGAGCCACACCATCTCCAGGTTGTCGGCACGATAGCCCACCTTGATGACGCTGTTCTCGCTGTCGATGAGCTTGAGCTCATACAACCAGATGCCATCCTCTTCCCCCAGATCGACGCGCAGCACGCGCACCGGCAGGTGAGAGGCCACCTCCATCACCTCATGAAAGGGCCTGATCCGACCCTCGCTGACAGCTTGTTGCAGCAAGGCCTCGTTCGGCGTGGTTGCCTGCGCCATCACGGGCAGCAGCAACCCAAGCAGAGACAGGGCTCTATTCATGGATGATTCATCTCCAAAAACCTAACATAATGCCGTTTATAGTCTGCCAGCCATGAATCCGGAATGAATATGATCCCACGCAGTATCCTGCTGATCCTTTGCCTCTTTTCCACCCTTGGCTGGGCGGCCCAGACGCGTCTCGACATGCCGGCGCTGGTCAAGCTGCTGTTGGCCCAAGGGTACCACGACATTCGGGAAGTGGAGCTGGAAGGGGATAAATTCGAGGTAGAAACCCTGGATGCCCAGGAGCAGCGAGTGCAGCTGCTGGTCGATGCCTACACGGGGGAGATCACCAAAAAAGAGGCCGACTAGGCCTCTTTTGCTATGTGCGCTGCGCGCGCCGGATGAGCGCGCGACGAGTCACGCCTCTTTCAGTTTTTGTGGCTGACGCTGGCGCCAGGGGCGCAGCAGCTTGTCCCGCCGCGGCCACAGCAGGGCACAGGCCAGCAGCAAATAGATGAGCGGCTCCTGCCAGCCACTCTTCACCGACCACCAGTAGTGCACAGGCACCAGCAGGGCCACCGCATAGATCCAGTTGTGCAGCTTCTGCCAGGCCGGCCCCATGGTCCGCAACAGGGCCGGGATCGAGGTGATGCTCAGCGCCACCAGCAGCAAGAGCGCCAGCGCCCCCACCAGTATGTAGCTGCGCTTCACCAGCTCACCGCCAATCAGGCCCCAGTCGAACTGCAGATCCAGCCCCAGCCAGACCATAAAGTGCAACCCGGCCCAGGCCGCGCACCAGAGCCCGAGGGGACGGCGCAGCTTGATAAGCTGACCCTGGCGCCAGCGTTTGGCCAGCGGTGACACCAGCAGGGTGAGCAGCAGCAGATGCAGCGCCCCCTTGCCGAGATAGTGGGTCAGCCCCTGTACCGGGTCCCCTCCCAGCAGGCCGCCGGGCACGGCCACCAGCAGCCAGAGCAGAAACCCCAGCGAGGCAAGGTGTACCAGCGCCCGCAGCAAGGTGATGTGACGCGCAGTCAGTCGCAGAGTCATGGTGTCAGCTCCTTTCATCTCAATACCATTTGCGCAGATCCATCCCCTGATAGAGCGAGGCCACCTCGTCGGCATAGCCGTTGAACATCAGGGTCGGCTGACGCTTGGCACCGAAGATGCCCCCCTCGCCGATGAAGCGCTCGCTGGCCTGGCTCCAGCGCGGATGATCCACCTGTGGATTGACGTTGGCGTAGAAGCCATATTCGTTCGACGCCAGCAGATTCCAGGTGGTGGGCGGCATCTCCTCCACCAGCCGGATGGAGACGATGCTCTTGATGCTCTTGAAGCCGTATTTCCAGGGCACCACCAGCCGGATCGGTGCCCCGTTCTGGGCGGGCAGCGTCTTGCCGTAGAGGCCCATCGCCAGGAAGGAGAGCGGGTGCATCGCTTCGTCCATGCGCAGCCCCTCCACGTAGGGATAATCGATGCCGCCACCGAGGGAGCGGGAGGCCTGTCCCGGCAGTTGCTCGGGGTCATACAGGGTCTCGAAGGCCACGAACTTGGCGCGACTGTTGGGCTCGGCACGGCGAATGAGGTCCGCCAGCGAGATGCCGCTCCAGGGCAGCACCATGGACCAGGCCTCCACGCAGCGCAGCCGGTAGATGCGCTCTTCGAGCGTGCTCTTGTTGATGAGATCCCACACGTCCAGGGTAAACGGCTTGGCCACCTCCCCCTCGACCTTGAGGGTCCAGGGCTCGGGTTTGAGGTAATGGGCGTTGCGGGCCGGGTCCCCCTTGTCGGTGCCCAGCTCATAGAAGTTGTTGTGGGTGGTGGCCTTCTCCTCCGGGGTGATGATCACGCCCTCGGGCCGGGTGGCGGCATGGATGTTGAGCGGCCTGGTCGCGGCGGCAGGGGTCGGCTTGTCGGCGGAGAAGAGATCGAGCACGCCCGCCTGAGTGGGAAACGCCAGGGTCGCGGCCCCCAGCCCGAGCCCCTTCAGGATGAGGCGGCGATCCTGATAGACGGCTTCCGGGGTGACATCCTGCTCGGTGGGGTGATGGAAAGAGCGGCGCTTGATCAACATGGAAAAACTCCCGGGGCTATGAGGGTGATAACCATAAGACCCGCCCCGGCCGAGTTTTATTTCACACAAATTTACATGAGTTGGTGCAGGGGCAGGGCCTTGGCCATGGTTCCGACCAGGAACAGCACTACGAACACCAGCAGAGGAACGATCACATTAGGCACCATCAGACTCACTCCATGAGCAGGACAGGGCCTCTAACTATGGTGCAGGGGCAAAGACGCCACCAATGAATTTTTTTCGCGAGCGCAAGCGTATTCCTGAGTTGAAATAAGTGATGAAGATCACACACAATTCCGCCCCTGCTTGCCGCCCCCCCTGCGAGGGGTAGGCTCCCCCTTTTTCCAGATGTCACTACGTTGAAGAGTCACACCATGAGCCCATTGATCGCCATCGCCATCACGACCGGGATCCTCTCCGCCATCTGGGGCTGGGTCGCCGTCGCCCTCGGCCTCATCTCCTGGGTCGGCTTCCTCGGCTGTACCAGCTACTTCGCCTCCAGCGGTGGCTACAAGGCGCTGCTGCAAACCATGTTGTGCAATGTGAGCGGCATGCTGTGGGCCCTGCTGCTGATCCACGGGGATGCCTGGTGGGGAGCCGGTGTGGCGGGTTACATGATGACGGGGGTGGTCGCGACCCTGATGTGCGTGCAGGCCAAGCAGCAGTGGCTTGGCTACATTCCCGGCACCTTTGCCGGTTGCTGCGCTACCTTCGGGGCGGCGGGAGAGTGGCGACTGATACTGCCTTCCCTAGTGATAGGCGCGCTGTTCGGTTACCTGATGAAGGCGAGCGGCCTCTGGCTCTCCCAGAAAACCCAGAAAGCCCAGGCCACGGCTGGCGTCACCGACCCGGCCTGATCCTGCCGACCTGGCCGATTCGGTCTGAACCAAGAGGGGCGGTCCGTCATCGACGGGCCGCCCCTCTGTCATTTATCCCTTCGACTTGAAGTTTGCCGCTTCAATGCCGTGCCGATTCAACAGCTTGTAGAAATCGGTGCGGTTTCTGCCCGCCATGTTGGCCGCCAGGGTCACGTTGCCCTCTGTGGTACGCAGCAGGCGGATCAGATACTCCTTTTCGAACTCGGCCCGCGCCTCGTTGAACGAGGGGATGCCGCCGCTGCCGCCGCTCAGGGCGGACTCCACCATGGCGGCGCCGATCACCGGGCTGCAGCAGAGGCTGGCCAGCTGTTCCACCACGCTGTAGAGCTGGCGTACGTTGCCGGGCCAGCCCGCCACGGCCAGCAGGGCCAGTGCCTCCGGCGAGAAGCCGAGGGCGGCGCAGTCGTCGTGACGGCTGCGATATTCGTCCAGCGCCTGTCTGGCCAGCAGCGGAATGTCTTCGCTGCGGGCACTGAGGGGCGGCAAGGTGATGTTGGCCACGTTGAGGCGGTAGAAGAGATCCTCCCGAAAGCGCCCCTCCTCCATCGCCGCCACCAGATCCTGATGGCTGGAGCTGATGACCCGCACCTCGGGGATGCCCTGACCGTACTCCTGCAACACCTGCAGCAGCTTGGCCTGCAATGACTCCGACAGATCCCCTATCTCGTCGAGAAACAGGGTCGCCCCCTTGGCCTGCTCGAACAGACCGGACTGACCGTCCTCGCCGAACAGTTGCAGATCCAGCGCGGCCCACGGCAAGGCGGCGCAGTTGATGGCGTGCAGCGGCTTGTCACGGCGACTGCTGGCCTGATGCAGCGCCTGGGTCATCACCCCTTTGCCGGAGCCGGAAGGACCCATGATCAGCACGGGCACTTCCATGCCGGCTATGCTGTTGGCCTGGATCAGCAACTGTTCCATCTGCGGGTTGCGGGTCAGGATCAGCGATTGCCAATCCTGCCGCTGCTTTGGGCGAGTCAGGCTCAGCGCATGTTCTATGGTGGCAAACAGCTCATCCTTGTCGATGGGCTTGGTGAGAAAGCTGAATACCCCGGAACGGGTGGCCTGAATGGCATCGGGTATGGTGCCGTGAGCTGTCATGATAATGACCGGCAGCCCCAGCCACTGAGACTGGATGCGCTCGAACAGCGCCAGTCCGTCCATGCCGGTCATGCGCAGATCGCTCAGCACCAGATCGGCCCGCTGCTGGCGCAGTCTGTCCAGCGCCCCTTCGGCGCTGTCGGCGGTATCCACCTCGTAGCCCTGGCTGCGCAGGCGCATGCTCATCAGTTTGAGCAGGCTGACATCGTCGTCGACCAGCAGGATGCGACTCATTTTAGCGCCTCGCCATTGCCGTTCAGCTTGCGCTGATTGAGCTGTTCATCGATGGCGGAGAGCTGTTCGATCTGGCGGCGCAGACGCTGCACCTCCTGACTCTGATCGTCGCGCCGGCTGTCGCGGGCCAGCAGCTCCTCGCCGAGGGCAATCCAGCTGCGCAGGAAGGCCTGGGCATCCAGCCCCAGCTCGGGCAGCAGGCTCTTGAGTTTGTCCAGTCCGGCCCGGCGATTTGCCACCGACTCGGACGGATGGGTGTTGACCATGGCCAGGCTGACCCGGCTCTCGATGTCGCTCGCCCCCTTGAGGCGCTGACGTTCCTGCACCCGCTGCTGGGCATGGCTGGCCAGCAGCCAGTCCGAGTACTGCAGGCGCACCTGCATCTCCTTGTTGGCAAACTCCATCCGCTTGGCGAGGGCGAGATCCGACGACGCCGCTGGTTCACCCGCGGGCAACAGGGAGCAGCCTGTGAGCAGGCTCATCATCAATACCGGAACAACACATTGTTTCATCTTGGGCTTCACTTCAACGTCAACCGGAAACAGACATCCGCCTGTTCATCTTCAACCAATACCAACTCGCCGCCCAGGCTCATCGCCGACTCGCGAGCGATGGAGAGCCCCATGCCGGAGCCCTTCAACAAACCTTGCCGCACTATGCTGCCCTGCTCGAACGGCTCGAAGATCCGTTCCCGCTCGGCCACCGGAATGGAGGGCCCTTCGTTGGCCACCTCCAGCCAGCCGCCATCGGCATCCTGCCCGGCGCGGATCCAGATCTGGCCACCCATGGCGCCATAACTGACCGCGTTGGAAAACAGATTATCGAGGATCAGCCGCAAGCGATACGGCTCGGCCTGCAGCATGATCGGATCGGTCGGCAAGTGTACACTGATTTGTTTGGATTCCAGCGCCAGCCGGTACTCTGCAGACAATTCTGACAACAGGGGCGCCAGCGCCACCGGGGTCAGGCTGAACACCTCCTGCTGGCTGAGGCGGTTGAAATCGAGCAGGCGCTCAATCAGGGTCTGCAACCGGCGGCTGTTCTCCTCCAGCATCTGGCAGATCTCCTGCTGATCCGGGGTCAAGGGCCCTACAAGCTGCTCTGAGAGCAGATCCGCCCCCTCCCGCAGCACCGCCAGCGGGGTCTTCAACTCATGGGAAACGTGGCGCAGGAACTGGTATTTCTGCTGCTCCAGCTCCTTCAATTTGTCGTGCAGCCAGCCGATCCGCTCCCCCAGCAACACCAGCTCGGCAGGCCCGTCCACCGGGCGCTTGTCCGGTTCCACACCGGCACCCAGGCTCAAGATCCGCGACTCAATCTGACGTACCGGGTGGATGATCAGATAGGTAAACAGCAATACCAGCAGCAGGCTGAGTACGGCCACGAAACCGCTGACCCACCAGATCTCCGTCATCAGGTCGGCGATGGTGGCTCGCACCCGGCTGACATGCTCGTCTACCTGACTGCGGGTGATGATCTCAAGCTGCTGATTAACATGATTAAAATCATCAAACTTAGGACTGGTCGACTCGGCCTTGGCACGAGCCAGATCCTGCAGGCTGTCGAGCCAGGTCAGTGCCTGCTCGAGACCCGTGTAGGCCTCGGCATCCGGGATCGAACTCTGATGGGCGGCGAGCAGGCCGCGATAGCTCGCCAGCTGCTGCTGATAGCTGGCCAGGATGCGATCATCCCCCAGCACGGCATAACGACGAAGAGTACGTTCCAGATCAATGGCTTGAGTGGTGAGCAGCGTAGCCCGCCGGGTATCGCGCACCGCCCGTTCCAGCTCGTCGCTGGTCAACTGGCTGAGGTGTTCGAGGGCCTGGCTGTCGTGCCAGATCATGCCGCCCAGCGGCATCAATACCAGGACGAAGCCCATCAATACCACTTGCAACAGGGAGCGTGGACGTACCTTGGTCATCTTGGGCTGTCTCGATTCATCATGGGTGGGCCAGCATATCCGCACTCCCCCAAAAAGCAAAACCGGCCAGGAGGCCGGTTCATACTGCAAAATGAGGGATGGGGTTCACGCCAGACCGACGGATGCCACACAGATAATCAGGATCATCGCCAACGCGCCAGACGCGGTCAACAGTGCCCACTTCAGTTCCACACTCATGCAAACCTCCTTTCTTGCCAACATAGAGCCTGATCACAACAGACAATTTGATGTTAATGCATAGTTAATCCGATTACCGTGAGCCGTGTATACATTTCAGATGAGCCCTACTCAAGGACCGATGAAGATGTTCTATCTGTGCAGCATTGGATCGAATCTGGATCCCCACCAGCATGTCAGCCAGGCGGTCGGCGAACTGCTCGAGCGTTTCGGTCGCCTGCAACTGAGCTCGGTGATCCAGACCAAGCCGGTGGGGATGCACTCCCGCCACGACTTCCTCAACTGCCTGTTTGTCACAGAAAGCACGCTGACGCCCCTGCAGCTGAAAACCGTCTTCATCGCCATGGAGCTGGCGCACGGCCGGGATCGCAGCGATCCGAACTGCAAGGTGCTCGACCGGCCGCTGGACATCGACATTCTGGCCAGCAACCCGACCGATGACTTCGCCGCTACCCGGGTCGATGCCTACCTCGACGAGCTGCTGGCCGAGCTGTATGGGCAGGGGGAGGTGCGCGATCGCAAGGTCACCTTGCCACTGCACACCCGGCTGATGGCGGGCAAGGTGATCGAGGAGCAGCAGGTCGGCCTCACCCCCCTGGCCCTGCAGCAGGCGGCAGAGGCCTCTGTCGCCAGGAGCTGAGCGCAGCTCCGGGTCAGGGCTCAGATAACGGCCAGGCTGCGGCCGCCATCGACCCGGATGCTGGCGCCCGTCATGTAGTCGTTCTCCATCAGCAACTGCACCGCCTGCCAGATGGGCTCCAACCCCCCTTCCCGCGCCAGCGGCGTTTTCGCCAGCACCTGCTGGCGCCACGCGTCGCCATGTTCGTCGAGAAACAGGATGGGGCCAGGCTCTATGGTGTTGACCCGGATGGCGGGTGCCAGTTCACGGGCAAAGCTCATGGCAAGGGAGTGAGCCCCCGCCTTGGTGGCCACATAGCTGGCAAACTGGGGGGCCGGGGCGTGAATATAGATATCCGTGATGTGGATGATGCCGGCATTGGCGTTGCACGCCAGCTGGGGCGCCAGCGCCCGGTTGAGCTGGAAGGGTGCCGCCATGTGCACCCGATAAAACTGCTCGAACTGGGCCAGTTGCACCGCCGGATCCGTCGCCTGGGGCTCGAAGGCCGAGGCGTTGTGGATCACCAGCCCCAGATCCTGATGGGCGGCCAGCGCCTCGATCAGCCTGCCGACCTCCTCCTCACGAGCGAAATCCGCCTGCACCAGCTCGACTCCGAGCGCCGCCAGTCTGGCCAGCTCGGGCCGCTCGCTGCGATAACTGCCCGTCACCTGCCAGCCGGCCGCCACCAGCTGCTCGCACAGATAGAAGCCGAGCCGGCGGCCACATCCCGTCACCAATGCACGCATAACCTCTCCTTTGTCATTGCTTGCCGACCCGTGGCAGGGCCCTGCCTATCAATCTCCACGGCACAAGCCATTGGCCCCGTCCGCCGCCCAGCGGCCATAGTGACACCACTTTACCCCTTTTGGAGCCACCCAGATGCTGCAGATCCGCGATCACATGAGCCGCCTGACCCACTCCCTCACCCCGCAACTCGGCCTGGCCGAGGCGCTGGACAGATTGCACCACTCAGGGCTGAGCGGCCTGCCGGTGCTGGACGAGCAACAGCGGCTGATCGGTTTTCTCTCCGAGCAGGACTGCATTCCCAGCCTGCTCACCGGCAGCTATCACTGCGACACCCGCACCCGGGTGGAAGATCTGATGAGCCGCACACCGCTCTCGGTCGCCCCGGACGACAGCATACTGGAGCTGGCGCGCCAGATGAGCGAGGCCAGGCCCAAGATCTATCCGGTGCTGCAAGGGGGCAAGGTGATCGGCATCATCAGCCGCCATCAGGTGATGCAGGCTCTCAACCACCAGATGAAGGGCTGTCAGCAGACCTAGCTCTGATAGCGCCCCTTGTCACCTATGTCGAAGTGCAGGGGCATGCGCCACTTGGCCAGACTGAGCAGGCAGAGCAACAGGCCGCACGCCAGGGCAACCAGGGCGGCGGCCCAACCGAGCCGGGCCCACTCCAGCCCCCATAACAGCGGCAGCAATAGGGGCACCGCCTTGATGCCAGGAATGGCGAAACAGAACTGCTCCTTGAACGCCAGGCCGGAGAGCGTGGCCAGCACAGCCCCCAGCACCAACACGTCCGGCGCCCCGCAGGCACTCAGCATCAGGCCGCCCCAGGCCGTCGCCTGCAGGATGAAGCGAATACGCTTGTCATAGATATGCAGACAGAGCCCGCACACCCCGCTCGCCACCGCCATGGCCGCCAGCCAGATCGCAGGCGGTAAAAAATCCTGCCCAATCAGCAGTCTGGCCCCTCGACACACAAGCAATAAAGCTGCCAGACTCAGGCCAAGGCGATAGAGGCAGACCGACAAGCTGTCGATGCCGTCCAGTTCACTTTCGATTTCAGGATTTGCCATCCGGGGTCGTCTCTGTTGAATATCCGGGTCAATATACTTGAATTATGCCCGTGGGCGATTCCCTATTCAGTGCAGGAGATGTGGTTTGCGAAGGTTCATTCTGCTCTGCCTGCTGCTTCCCCTCTGGCTCCAGGCCAAAGAACTGATCATAGGTGGCACGCTGGAGCCGCCGCTGAAATTTCTGGACGACCAGGCCCGCCCCTGCGGGCTGGATGTGGACGTGGTCACCGCCATCTTCGGCAAGCTCAAGGTCCCCATCAGGATCGAGCTGACCGACTCGGGCGCCCGTCTCACCCGCAATGCCGAAACCGGCGCGTATGACCTGGTGATGACCCACTCCTACAAACCGGAGCGAGAGCGCTATCTGCTCTACCCGCAGCAGGCCCACCTGCGCCACAGCTGGCACTTCTTCGTGCGCAAGGCCGACATGATGAAGATCCGCTACGACACCCTGAACGATCTCAAACCCTGGCGCATCGGCGTCACCAAAGATTTCTCCTACACCCCTGAGCTGACGGCGGCCCTGGCCGATCCGGCCTATCACTTCCAGGAGATCCCCATCAACCAGCTGCAACTGCGCAAGCTGATCGCCGGACGCATAGATGCCGTGCCCATGCCGCTGGTCACCGCCTTCGCCCAGATCAAGGAGGAAGGGCTGGAGGGCAAGCTCGACTACCTGCCCAAGCCGCTCAAGGCCAGCCCCTACTACACCGTCTGGACCAAGGCCAGGGCCGATGCCGGCACCCCGGCCCTGATGGCAGCCTATGATGCCGAGCTGTTGCACATGAAGCGCGACGGCAGGCTCAAGGCCATCTACGACAAGTACGGCATCCCCTATATCGAACCCTGATCCCGGCGATCAGGGCTTCACATCACGCAAGATCGGGTTTCGCATGTGAACCGCATCCCTCCCCACGCAACAAGCCTCAGGGCTTCACGTCTCGCAAGATCGGGTTCTGCAGCGAGATCAGGGTTTCGCATGTGAAATGGATCTCGCGCATCCCCCCACGCAACAGGCCTCAGGGCTTAACGTCTCGCAATATTGGGTTCTGCAGTGAAATCAGGGTTTCGCATGTGAAATGGATCTCGCGCATCCCCCCCACGCAACAAGCCTCAGGGCTTCACGTCTCGCAATATTGGGTTCTGTAATGAAATCAGGGTTTCAGTGGACTGGATCTCGTCTATGGTCTGGATCTTGTGGATCAGCACAGTCTGCAGCTCGTCGATGGAGCGGGTCATCACCTTCATGAAGATGCTGTAGTGGCCCGTGGTGTAATAGGCCTCCACCACCTCGTCCAGCGCCTGCAGCTTGGCCAGCGCCGAGGGGTAATCTTTCGCACTTTTAAGATTGATGCCGATAAAGCAGCAAACGTCATAACCCAGCTTCTTGGCATTCACCTGCACCCGCGTCCCCTCGATGATCCCCGCCTGCTTCATCTTCTCCACCCGCACATGGATGGTGCCCGGGCTGACCGCCAGTTGTTTGGCCAACTCGGCGTAAGGGATCCGCGCATTGTCCATCAGGGCGGTGAGGATGGCCTGATCGAGATTATCGATCCGATAATTTTCCGGCACTTTTTTGAACTCCCGTTGACGATACCTCATTAATAATGGGTTTATTTTGAAGAAAAAAACACACAAAGCCTATTTCTATTATCGAATATTGAATTTACTTGGCAATCTGTTGAAGAATCGTCACATCCAACGGATTTGAGACAGGTATTCAGCATGAAACAGCACTACATTCGCAGCCAGCAACAGATCAGCTTCGTCAAAGAGATGTTCTCCCGCCAACTCGCCCAGCAACTGGGCCTGATGGAGGTGCAAGCCCCCATTCTGAGCCGGGTCGGTGATGGCACTCAAGACAACCTCTCTGGCCACGAGAATGCGGTGCAGGTCAAGGTGAAGACCCTGCCTGAACACAGCTACGAGGTGGTGCACTCCCTGGCCAAGTGGAAGCGCCAGACGCTCGGCCGCTTCGGTTTCGGCCCGGGCGAAGGCATCTACACCCACATGAAGGCGCTGCGTCCGGACGAGGATCGTCTCACCCCCATCCACTCCGTCTACGTGGATCAGTGGGACTGGGAGAAGGTGATGCCGAGCGAGCGCCGCGATCTGGCCTATCTGCAGGAGACGGTGCGCGGCATCTGGGCCGCCATCAAGGCCACCGAGCGCGCCGTCTGTGCCGAACACGCGCTGACCCCCTTCCTGCCAGGCGAGATCCAGTTCCTGCACAGCGAAGAGTTGCTGACCCGTTACCCGGATCTCGATGCCAAGGGGCGCGAACGCGCCATCGCCAAGGAGCTGGGGGCCGTCTTCCTCATCGGCATAGGCGGCGCCCTCTCCCACGGCGAGCGCCACGATGTGCGTGCCCCTGACTATGACGACTGGAGCAGCCACAGCGAGCTGGGTCTGGCCGGCCTGAACGGTGACATCCTGGTGTGGAACCCTGTGCTGGAAGACAGTTTCGAGATCTCCTCCATGGGTATCCGGGTAGATGCCGAGGCCCTGCGCCGCCAGCTCGCCATCACGGGCGATGAGGATCGCCTGCAATACGACTGGCACCAGGATCTGCTGGCCGCGCGCATGCCGCAAACCATAGGCGGCGGCATAGGCCAATCCCGTCTGGCCATGTTGTTGCTGCAAAAGGAACACATAGGTCAGGTGCAGGTCGGCGTCTGGCCGGCGGAGATGAAAACCGCCATCCCGGGCATGCTGTAAGCACATGAGTGTTTGGTCATCTCATGTCGCCGCAAAGGAGTACATAGGCATGCACAGGGCGGGGTATGGCCGTCCGAAATGAAGGCCGCCATCCCGGGCATGCTGTAAGCAATTCAATGGGTCTGGCCTGCGAGCCGCGGCGCGCGGGTCAGGCCTGACAGGTGTGTGGCCGCCCGGGATGAGAGAGCGCATCACGGGCATGCTGTAAGCAGAGTGGACATCCCTGATGGCCCTTTGCGAAACCGGGGCTTGCCCCTGCGACCCGCTCAACCCACGTCAGGTCGCGTCACTACATTCCTCTCGGCAATCTTCGGATTGCCGCTTTTTTATGGCGGGAATACATGTGTGAACCCCGCACCTATGTTGGTCTGCCGTGGCAGCCCTGCCTTCCGTTTGCCGGTGCAATGGCAGGCAAAGAGGCTCTCCACGCCCTCCTGTTGCAGATACATGCCCAGCGCAGCAGCCCGCTGCGTGCCGGAAAACTTCAGGTGCAGACCACCTATGACGGCATGCACCCGCTCCTCGCCGCACACCTCCTGGGCCCATTGCACTATGTTCTCGACCCCGGAGTGGCCGCAGCCGATAAAGATGATAAGGCCACGTGGGCTCTTGTAGGCCAGCGCCGAATCATCCGATATGACATCCTTCTCTATTCGCCCGCCACGCACTATGTAGCCGAGCAGGGAAGGCGCCGCCTTGTCGCGCCGCAGGATACTCCCCAGAAATACCAACCGCTCGGACAGCCAGACCGGCTCGGCAGAGCAGCGGGGCAGCAGCCCTCTGGCCACCAGAGCCTCCGGCGCAAGATCGCCCGAGAGTCGATAGAGGTTGCGACGCAAGAAGGGGAACGACAGAAAATAGCCACGTTCGCAGAACACATCCGGACAGGCTATCAAGGGGACAGGATCGGGATAGACGGGCAGCGAGCCGATACCGCCCACATGATCGTAATGACCGTGGGACAGCACCACGTGGGTGAGCGAGGCGAGATCCATCCCCATGACCCCGGCGTTATGGCGCAAGGCCCTCCCCCTCCCGCAGTCAAACAGCACCTTGAGGCCATCACACTCCAGCAGCAGCGCCAACCCCCTCTCCGGCAAACAACCTGGGCTATGGACCTCGTCATCCACCAGCACGGAAAACTTCAGCATCTCGCTCCCCCTGAAAACAAAACGCAGGCACCAGGCCTGCGTTTTTCATCGACAATCCCATTACTGGGTCATGGTCAGGCCGTTGCTGTCGGCCCCCAGCAGCAACTTCTTGCCGGGAACGATGCGACCGGAAAGCAGCGCCTGCGCCAGCGGGTTCTCCACCTTGTGCTGGATCGCCCGCTTGAGGGGCCGTGCCCCGTAGACGGGGTCGAACCCGGCGTGCACCAGCTTCTCGAGCAGCGCCTCGCTCACCTCCACCTCGTAACCCTGAGCCTCCAGACGGCCCATCAGGCTCTTGAGCTGGATGCGGGCGATGGACTTGATGTGAGCCTCATCGAGGGGGTGGAACACCACAGTCTCGTCGATCCGGTTGATGAACTCGGGCCGGAAGCTGCGGGTCAGCACCTCCATCAACATGATCTTCATCTCGTCGTAATCCTTCTCGGAGTGGTGCTCCTGGATCAGATCCGACCCCAGGTTGGAGGTCATGATGACGACCGAGTTGCGGAAATCGACGGTACGACCCTGACCATCGGTCAGGCGGCCATCGTCCAGCACCTGCAACAGGATGTTGAACACATCCGGGTGTGCCTTCTCCACTTCATCGAGCAGGATCACAGAATAGGGGCGACGGCGTACCGCCTCGGTCAGATAACCCCCCTCCTCATAGCCCACGTATCCCGGAGGTGCACCCACCAGACGGGCCACGCTGTGTTTCTCCATGAACTCGGACATGTCGATCCGCACCATGGCGTCCTGGGTATCGAACAGGAACTCCGCCAGCGCCTTGCACAGCTCAGTCTTGCCCACCCCGGTGGGACCGAGGAACAGGAAGGAGCCGATGGGGCGGTTCGGATCCGAGAGCCCGGCACGGGAGCGGCGAATGGCGTTGGAGACGGCTTCAACCGCTTCCTCCTGACCTATCACCCGGCTGTGCAGCTGATCTTCCATCCGCAGCAGCTTGTCACGCTCCCCTTCCAGCATGCGCGCCACCGGAATGCCGGTTGCACGGGCCAGCACGTCGGCTATCTCCACGTCTGTGACGCGGTTGCGCAGCAGACTGGTCTCCTGCATCTCGGCCTGGGTGGCGAGATCCAGCTGTTTCTCCAGCTCGGGAATGCGGCCGTATTGCAGCTCGGACATGCGACCCAAGTCGCCTGCACGGCGCGCCACGTCGAGATCCTGACGTGCCTGCTCCAGTGCCGCCTTGATGTGCTGGGTACCGGCGAGGGCAGCCTTCTCGGCCTTCCACACCTCATCCAGCTCGTTGTATTCCCGATCCTTTTCGCCAATCTCCTGATTGATGAGATCCAGCCGCTTGCGGCTGGCGTCGTCATCCTCTTTCATCAGCGCCTGCTGCTCCAGCTTGAGCTGGATGATGCGCCGCTCCAGCCGGTCGAGTGACTCGGGCTTGGAGTCGATCTGCAGCCGGATGCTGGCCGCCGCCTCGTCGATCAGGTCGATGGCCTTGTCCGGCAACTGGCGATCGGCTATGTAACGGTGCGACAGCTGGGCCGCCGCCACGATCGCCGGATCCGTGATCTGCACATGGTGGTGCAGCTCGTAACGCTCCTTCAGGCCGCGCAGTATGGCGATGGTGTCTTCCACGCTCGGCTCCTCCACCAGCACCTTCTGGAAGCGGCGCTCCAGCGCGGCATCCTTCTCTATGTACTGGCGGTACTCGTCCAGGGTGGTGGCACCGACGCAGTGCAGATCGCCACGGGCCAGCGCAGGTTTCAGCATGTTGCCCGCGTCCATGGCCCCTTCGCCCTTGCCGGCGCCGACCATGGTGTGCAGCTCGTCTATGAAGAGGATGACGTTGCCCTCCTCCTTGGCGAGATCGCTCAGCACGGCTTTCAGCCGCTCTTCAAACTCGCCGCGGTACTTGGCACCGGCCACCAGGGCGCCCATGTCCAGGGAGAGCACCCGCTTGTTCTTGAGCCCTTCCGGCACTTCGCCGTTGATGATGCGCTGGGCCAGCCCTTCGACGATAGCGGTCTTGCCGACGCCGGGGGCACCGATCAGCACGGGGTTGTTCTTGGTACGGCGTTGCAGCACCTGGATGGTACGGCGGATCTCTTCATCGCGACCTATCACGGGATCCAGCTTGCCGATCTCGGCCCGCTCCGTGAGGTCTATGGTGTACTTCTCCAGCGCCTGGCGATTCTCCTCGGCGTTGGCATCTTCGATCTTTCTGCCACCGCGCACCTTGTCGATGGCGGCTTCGAGTTTTTCCTTGCTCAAGCCCTGAGCACGCAGCAGTTCGCCCAGGTTGCCCTTCTCGTCGAGGGCGGCCAGCACGAACAGCTCGGACGAGATGAACTGATCCTTGCGCTGCTGAGCCAGCTTGTCACAGACGTTGAGCAGGCGACCCAGGCCGTTGGAGAGCTGCACATCGCCCTCCACGCCGCTCACCTTGGGCAGCCGATCCAGCTCTTCGCCGAGGCGAGAGCGCAGGGAATTGATGTCCATCCCGGTCAGGGTGAGCAGTGGACGAATGGAGCCGCCGTCCTGATTGACCAGGGCGGTCATCAGGTGGACGGGTTCGATAAATTGGTGATCACGACCCAGTGCAAGAGACTGGGCATCGGAAATAGCAACTTGGAATTTGCTGGTCAGGCGATCGAGGCGCATCGCACTCCCCCTTTCAGACAGACGCCGCTCGTGCGGCAAACAACATGACTTTCTGACAAGAAAGATGCGGCCCGTACGGGTTATTTCAAGGGGCTTGGCTGGTTATTTTTTCTGCAAAGCGGGGAGGAGGCAGGATCCCCGCCCCTCTCACGCCGATCTGATCGTGAGAAAAGCGGGGTGATGGCTGACCGGGTGCTTGTCAGGCTCTTAGCGGGCCAACCAGATGATGGAGGCCATTCTGCCGGTCTGACCGTCGCGACGATAGGAGTAGAACCGCTCGCCATCGCCGAAGGTACAGAACTCGCCGCCGTAGACGGCGCTCACACCGGAACGGGCGAGACGCAGCCTGGCCAGCCGGTAGATATCCGCCAGCCACTTGCCCTCGTTGGGGGAAGGCACAAAGGCAGCGGCGGCGTCGGCCTGTTCAACCATAAAGGCGTCGCGCACCTCGCCCCCCACTTCAAAGGCGGTAGGACCGATGGCCGGGCCAAGCCAGGCCAGAATGTCGTTCGGTTCACAGCCCATGGCCGCGATGCTGGCTTCCAATACGCCTCCTTGCAGCCCGCGCCAACCGGCATGGGCGGCAGCCACCACAGTGCCCGCCCGATCGCAAAACAACACGGGAAGGCAGTCGGCGGTCATCACTATGCAGGCCTGCCCCGCCTCATAGGCGCAAGCCGCATCAGCATCCGGCACGACATCATACTGGTTGCTGACCGGATGCACTGCGGTGCCATGCACCTGATTGAGCCAGTTGAGGGGGCCGGGAATATCCGCAACCTGCTGCAGGCGGGCACGGTTGCCCTCGACCCGCGCCGCCGCGTCCCCCACATGGGCGCCCAGATTGAGGCCGGCGAAGACCCCTTCACTCTCGCCGCCATCCCGGGTGGTCGACAGGGCTCTGACACGAGCCGGTGCCGGCCAGTCGGGTTCGATCCATTTCATCTGTGGCTCCTTTCATTTATTCATATAAAAACGGGGCTCCTTAGCTGTTGCCAGTCAAGGAGCCCCGTTTCAGGCCTGATTCAAGGGCAGGGCTACGGCAGGAATCGTCGCAGAGCCACCCTCTTCATCAGTTCCAGACCAGCTCATCCAGATTGATGAGGGTGATCTTGGTGTGCAGCACTTCCATCAGCTCATCAATTCCAGACTAAATCGTCCGGATTGGCCAGGGTGTCAGCGCGCAGCACTTCCATCAGATCCACCATGTCCTGCGGCGTCTCGGAGTGCCACTGCATCACTTCACCCGTGATGGGGTGTGCCAGTTGCAGCATGGTGGCATGCAGCGCCTGACGATTGAAGCTGCGCAGCATCTGGGTCAGCTCAGGGGTCGCATTGCGCAGCAGGCGCAGACGGCCACCGTAGGCGGGATCCCCCACCAGCGGATGCTTGATGTGAGCCATGTGCACACGGATCTGGTGGGTACGACCGGTTTCCAGACGCAGACGCAGACGGGTGTGGCCACGGAATTTCTCGTGTACCCGGTAGTGGGTCACGGAAGGACGGCCATTGGGCACCACAGCCATGTGGGTGCGCTGGGTCGGGTGACGGCCGATAGGCGCATCCACTGTGCCGCCTGCGGTCATGTGACCGATGGCGATGGCTTCGTACTCACGGGTGATCTGGCGCGCCTGCAGCGCTTCCACCAGATGGGTCTGAGCGGGCACGGTTTTGGCAACCACCATCAGGCCTGTGGTGTCTTTATCCAGACGGTGCACTATACCGGCGCGGGGCACCTCGGCGATGCCGGGATAGCGGTGCAGCAGGGCGTTGAGTATGGTGCCATCCGGCGTGCCTGCACCCGGGTGAACCACCAGACCGGCCGGTTTGTCGATCACCAGAATGTGTTCATCTTCATAGACGATGTTGAGCGCTATGTCCTGGGCATCCCAGCGGGTGTCATCTTCCAGCTCGACATCTACATGCACCTGTTGCCCGGCCAGTACCTTCTCGCGCGGGGTGTTCGCAACCTGACCATCCAGGGTCACTCTGTCCTGTAAAATCCACTCCTTGATGCGGGTTCGGGAGTAGTCTGGAAACAATTCGGCCAGGGCCTGGTCGAGTCGCTGCCCGAATTGGTGATCCTGAAATTCGCCTGTCAGTTCAATATGCTGGCTCATGTATGGTCTCTTGAGCGGGGGGTATCAATTCGAAATAATCCGGGTATTCTAGCTTTTCTTTTAGCCAAGCATAACGGATACTTTGCCAATTTCGTGGAAATGGACCGGATGTTGTTGATGGGAAAGAAGTCTCACCTGCTGATGTCGCTCGCCTTGGTTGCTACCTTGATCACGGGCTGTTCCAGCACCAAACCCAAGGTCCCCGACGAACCGCCGGAGACCCTGTACCAGAAAGCACGCCTCAAGCTGGATGCCGGTAACTACCTGAATGCTATCGAATTACTGGAAGCATTGGACTCGCGCTATCCTTTCGGCGCCTACTCCAACCAGGTACAGCTTGACCTCATTTACGCCTACTACAAACAGGACGATACCGCCCAGGCGATCGCCAATATCGACCGTTTTATCCGCCTCAATCCGGCGCATAAAAATATCGATTATGTGTTCTACATGCGCGGCCTGACCAACATGGCCGGCGATTACAACTTCTTCCAGGACTTCCTGGGCATCAATCGGGACGATAAAGACCCCTCTTATGCCCGTCAGGCCTTCCAGGACTTCAAGACCCTGTTGCAGAACTATCCCAACAGCGTCTATGCCGCCGATGCCCGTGCTCGCATGATCGGTCTGAAGAACCGCCTTGCCCGCTACGACCTGAGCGTGGCCGAGTACTACGTGAAGCGCGATGCGCTGATCGCCGCCGCCAACCGGGCCAAGCTGATTGTCGAGACCTATCCCGACACGGCCGAAACCGAGAAGGCGCTGGAGATCATGGTCGAGTCTTACGACACGCTGAAGATGCCGGCCCTGGCCCAGCATGCCCGCGAAGTGCTGGCCAAGAACTACCCGGACAACCGTCTCGGCCGCGGCTGAGTTCAACGGCCAAACCGGTCGCAACAGAAAACCGATGCCCAGGCATCGGTTTTTTTATGTCTGCAATTTACCTGCAGAGTGCAACTGGCATGACGGCGCCGTGTATGCGCCGCCATCTTCAGTCAGCTATTTGGCCACATTGCCCGCCACGTTGAGCACGTCCCAGGTGCGGGAGAAGGGCGGGGCGTAGGCAAAGTCCAGCATGCCGAGCTGCTCCGTGGTCACTCCCATTGTGATGGCGACCGCCAGCGCATCTATGCGGTGGACAGCCCCCTTGCGACCCAGGATCTGGCCCCCCAGCAGCCGCTTGCTGCCCGCCTCATAGACCAGCTTGACGTGGATGTCGGACTGGCCGGGACAGTAGTTGGTGTGGCACTTGTCCTTGATGACGACGGTGCGATAGTCGATGCCCATCGCCTTGGCCTCTTGCTCAGAAAGACCGGTGCGACCCGCCTCCAGCCCCAGCACCTTGAGCGCCGCGGAGCCCAGCGTGCCCGGGAACACCTGTTCGGCCCCGGCCAGGTTCTCGCCCACCATGCGGCCCAGCTTGTTGGCTATGGTGGCGAGCGGCACATAGACCTGCTGCTGCTTGACGCTGTGCCAGACGCTGGCGCAGTCGCCGGCAGACCAGACGTTGGCCAGCGAGGTGCGGCCCTGCCTGTCCACCTCGATGGCGCCATTGGCCAGCCGTTTGATGCCGGTGTCGGCCAGGAACTCGGTGTTGGGCTTGACCCCGGTGCAGACTACCACGATATCGGCCTCATACTCGCCCTGGCTGGTTCGCACGCCCGTGACCCTGCCATCCCCCAGCAGAGCCTCAACCCGCTCACCCAGATGGACACAGACCCCCTGCTCGCGCAGTTCGGTTTCTATGTGCTGGGTGATTTCGCTATCAAAAGCGTCGGGAATGACCCGATCCGCCAGCTCGATGAGCCGCACCTCTTTACCCTGATGCACCAGGGCCTCGACTACCTCCAGCCCGATGAAGCCGGAGCCGATCACCAGGGCGCGGGTATTGTGCTTGTCCTGCACCGCCTCCTTCAGCGCCAGCCCGTCGGCCATGCGGCGCAGGCCGAACACCCCCTGCTGCTGCAGGCCGGGGATGGGGGGCATCACTTCACGGGCACCTGTGGCTATCATCAGCCGATCGTAACGATCGGTGAAGGTGTCGCCCTTGTGCTCCACCCGAAGGGTATGGGCGGCCGCATCGATACCGAGCACCCGGTGGCCGGTCTTGACCTCTATCCCCTTGGCGGCGAACTGCTCCGGGGTGAACTCGGCCATGTAGCCCGGCTCCTGAAACTCGTCGCCGACGAAGTAGGGCAGGCCGCAGGCGCCGAAGGAGATCACCTCGGAGGCCTCGTACACCACTATCTCGGCATCCTTGGCCAGACGACGGGCCTTGGCCGCCGCACTCATACCGGCGGCTTCGCCACCTATGATCAGGATTCTCATACTTTCTCCTTTCAATGGCAGAGGGAGGGCATGCCCTCCCTCTGGTCTATCGATGGGCAGGGGCTGGCCCCTCCCCTGGCAAGCGGATCAGATGGTGGACTCTTCGCCGTCCAGACACACCTCGTGCTCGCTGTTGAACACCGCCATGTCGGTCTCACCCAACAGGCGGCTGGTGACAGTACCGGCGGTGATAGAGCCGGAAACGTTAAGCGCGGTGCGGCCCATGTCGATCAGCGGCTCTATGGAGATGAGCAGGCCCGCCAGCGCCACCGGGAAGTCCAGGGCGGAGAGCACGATCAGCGCGGCGAAGGTGGCGCCGCCACCGATCCCGGCCACCCCGAAGGAGCTGACGGTGATGATGGCGATCAGCGTCATGATGAAGCCGGGATCCATGGGATTGACCCCCACGGTCGGGGCTATCATCACCGCCAGCATGGCCGGATAGATGCCGGCGCAGCCGTTCTGGCCTATGGTCGAGCCAAACGAGGCGGCGAAGTTGGCGATCCCCTCCGGAATGCCGAGCGCCTTGGTCTGGGTCTGCACGTTCATCGGGATCGAGCCCGCACTGGTGCGGGAGGTGAAGGCAAAAGCCAGCACCGGCATGATCTTCTTCAGGTAACGGGCCGGGTTGATGCCCACCAGGCTCACCAGCAGCAGGTGCACCGCAAACATGATGGCGATGGCGCCGTAGGAGGCCATGACGAAGCTGAGCAGGTTGAGGATGTCGGCGTAGTTGGAACCGGACACCACCTTGGTCATCAGCGCCAGCACGCCATAGGGAGTGAGGCGCAGCACCAGAGTCACCATCCGCATCACTATGACGTGAGCCACCTGCATGAAGTGGCCGAAGCTCGCGAAGATCTCGGGCTTCTTGCGGGCGATGCCGGTGGCGGAGAGGCCGATGAAGATGGAGAAGATCACCACGGCTATGGTGGAGGTCTTGCGCGCCCCCGTCATGTCGAGGAAGGGATTGGCCGGGATGAACTCCAGCACCATCTTGGCAAAGGACATTCCCTCGACGCTGCCGAGTGTGGTCTGCAGCGCGGCGCCACGAGCGGTCTCGGCGGCGCCGGCGGTGAGCCCTTCGGCGGTCAGGCCAAACAGGTTGGACATCAGTATGCCCGCCCCGGCGGCAATCATGGTGGTGAAGATCAGCACGCCTATGGTCATGGCGCTGATCTTGCCAAGGGCGGTGCCGCCGTTGAGCTTGAGGATGGCGCCTATGATGGAGACCATGATCAGCGGGGTGATGATCATCTGCAGCAGCTTCACATAGCCGCTGCCGACGATATCCAGGTAGTCACCGGTCTGCACCAGCACGCTGGAACCGGCACCATACAACAGTTGCAAGGCGGCGCCGAACAGGATGCCGAGCCCCAGCCCCGAGAAGACCCGGCGGGTGAAGCTGACGTGGGTTTGCTGCAACCGATAGAGAAACAGCAGCAACATGACCAGGATGGCCAGATTACCTATAACGCTAAGAGTCATGACGATATTCCCCAAAATAATCGGGCCGGGCCCGAGGTATACGGACGAGTGTCCAGTGCACACTCCTCCCTGAAACGTGCCGCATCGTGGCGACTTGCCCCCCGGTGCAACCGGGGTGACACAAAACCGGGCCACGCCTGGCAGGCGCAACCCTGACATCAACCGCATCGGACGCCCCGTGGCCGGGGCGGCGTCAGCAGACAGAAAAACAGAGGGTGGCTTGCGCCACCCCTTGCATCACTGGGCCTTGCCCTGTTGTTTGGCCCGCATGATGTTGATGATCTCGATATCGGTATCCAGCATCCCCAGTTTGGAGAGACGGCCCAGGTTGGCTATGGTCTGGTCCACGTCGTCGGAGACTATGCCTTCGCTCTGGGGTACGTGCAGATTGTTGATGGCCATCAGCGACGATTTGACCGCCGCCGAGGTGGAGGTAGAGACCTTCATGGAACAGGCACTGCCCGCGCCGTCGCAAATGATACCGGAAACGTCACCGATCATGTTGTTGATGCAGTGACTAATTTGCTCGAACTGGCCGCCCAGCAGCCAGGTGATGGCGGCCCCCGACCCCATGGCAGCCGTGCTGGCGGCGCAGAGGGCCGACAGCTTGTTCTGATGGGTCTTGATGTAGATGGCCACCAGATGGCTCATCACCAGCGCCCGGGTCAGCTGCTCGTCGCTCGCCTTGAGGAAGCGGGCGGCGGCGACCACCGGCATGGTGGCGGCTATGCCCTGATTGCCGGAGCCGGAGTTGGACATGGCGGGCAGCATGGCGCCGTCCATGCGCGCATCGGAGGCCGCCGAGGAGAGCCGCATGGCCAGCGTCATCAGATCGTCGGAGAGCAGCTTGCGTTCCACCTGCTCGGTCAGGATCTTGCCGATCTGCAAGCCATAACCCTGCAGCCCTTCATCCGCCAGCGCCTGGTTCATGGTGGCCGCAGCGCGAATGAAGTCGATCTCCGCCAGCGGCACCTCAAGCGCAAACGCCACTATCTCGCGCAGCGTCATGGCGGGCTTGCCGGACTTGGCGGGCTGGATCTGCACGCCGGGGGCGCTGGCCTGCTCCATCAGCACCTCGCCGTCCAGCTCCATCAAGACGATGCGGGTGTGGTCGGTACAGATCACCACCCGGGCGCTGTGGCCCTCCACCTCCGCCAAGACCTCGGCATAGAGCACGTCAGCCACATCCTTCACGTCCACCTTGATGATGGGCAGCAGCGCCTTGGCGGCTTCGACCTGATCTGGCGTGAGAGTCTTGAGCACCTCCAGCCCCGCATCCGGGTTGCCCCCGGTGAAACCGACCGCCGCCGCTACCGGCAGCCCTATCATGCCGGTGCCGGGCACGCCGACCCCCATGCCGTTCTTGAACAGGTTGCCGCTGACCCAGACGCTGACGCGGGTCGGGTCCTGCCCCAGCAGCTTGCGGCAGTTGGCCGCCGCCAGCGCCACCGACATGGGCTCGGTGCAGCCCAGGGCCGGCACCACTTCACGCTTGAGCAGGGTAATAAAGTCGGTCCATTGTGCTTTCATTGCGATGTTTCTCATGTTCATGTCGCCCACGGGCGGGCTCTTATTGTTCGGTCAGATCCGCTTTGCGGTTGCGGATATGCAGATAGACGGTATGACGGGAGATGCCGAGCATCTCGGCCACCAGCTGGGCGGCATCCTTGATCTCGAAGATGCCCATGTCGTAGAGCCGGTGCACGATCGCCTTGTTGCGCACGCTGCTGCCGAGACTGGCATCCTGATCCACCTTGTCGATCACCTGGGCCACCAGATCGTCCACCGAGCTGGCGAAGGTCTCATTGTTGAGCGGCGCCGGCGCGGCGGGCAACGAGAAGGTATCGAGCAGGGCGCAGAGCGGCGTATCCAGGCTGAAGTTCACGCACAGCATGCCGACGGGTTTGCCCTCCCGGTTGCTGATGGTGATGGAGGAGGACTTGAGCAACGCCCCCTCGCGAGTGCGGGAGAAGTAGCTGCTCCACTGACTGCCCGCCGCGCTCTGCAGCTTGTTGAGGGCGAAGTCGGTGACGGGCGCCCCCTCCTCCCGGCCTGTGATATGGCCGTTGGCGATCTTGATGACGGAGGCGTGCAGGCTGTCGAAAGCGTGCAACACCACTTCACAACCCGGGCCGAACAAGGCGGAGAGCGCCTCCACGGCGGGTTCGAAGCTGGCGATCAGGTGGCGCTCTTCATCGGTCAGCGCACTGGCTTGGCGTAATGGGGTGGCCTGCATCATAGGGGTCATCCAGTCAACTTGGGGTAACTCTAAAGCAAAGGGACTCAAATAAAGTTGAGCCGCATCGCTTTTTCGCAGGCATTATGCCCAACTGGCGGCAAAGCGCCACAGATTGTGAACTGGCGCACAACGGCAGGGTCTGAACGGGTCGCAGGGCTCAACAGACGGAACCTGAACGTCCCGACTCAGAGTCCGTAGCGGGTCAACAGGGCCTGGTACTCTGGGGTCTGCTTGAAGGCCTTGAGGGCGAGGGAGAACTGATAGGCCAGCTTCTCGTGGCCGGGCTTGTGGGTGAAGGCGAGGAAGTTGCGGTTGCTGTCGGTCACCGTCTTGTCGCTATGGCCGATCTGATCCTGCAGCCCCTGCCCCCTGACCAGGTAGCGGCCCACCATCTGGTTCATCACAACGGCATCGAGCCGCCCTGCCATCATCAGGTGCAACTGCTTGATCATGTTGCTCTCCCCCGTCATGGGAACCCGGGTGAACCCGGCGGCGGTCAGGAAGGCTTCGCCATAGGCATAGTCGGTCTGGGTGCCGACGCGTAGCCCCTTGAGGCTGGCCAGGCTCTGGTAATCCACGGGTTTGTCCAGGGGGAAGAAGATCACTTCACCGCTCTGGGAGAGGGGTTCATCCGGGTAGTGCAGCCACTCCAGTCGCCGCTCCTCGAAGAAGGCATCGACTATGCCATCCCCCTGCTGCAACCTGGCCTCCTGCAACACCCGCTTCCAGGGCAGCACCTTGACCGTGGTGCGATAACCCATCCGCGTGAGCACGGTGCGGGCCAGCTCCAGATCGGCGCCCCCCAGGCTGCCGTCATCGAGCCGCATCACATAGGGCGGCCACAACTCGGTCAACAGGGTCAGGGTTGGCTGTTCAGCTGCCTGTGCCGCCAAACCCCACCAGAGGCAGATCAGGATCCATCCTTTACGCCATACCATGCCGTTCTCTCCACCCATGCATTGGCTGAGGATATACCAAAAAGTAAGTAATAAAAAAGGAGGCCTGAGCCTCCTTTTGTCTTTCCCGAACCACGCTTACAGCGCTTTCAGGATCGCCTCGACGCTGGCCTTGGCATCGCCAAACAGCATCTGGGTGTTCTCCTTGAAGAACAGCGGGTTCTGGACACCGGCGTAGCCAGTGTTCATGGAACGCTTGAAGCCGATGACGTTCTGCGCCTTCCACACTTCCAGCACCGGCATGCCGGCGATGGGGCTGCCCGGATCTTCCATGGCGGCCGGGTTGACGGTGTCGTTCGCACCGATCACCAATACCACGTCGGTATCGTTGAAGTCCTCGTTGATCTCGTCCATTTCCAGCACGATATCGTAAGGCACCTTGGCTTCCGCCAGCAGCACGTTCATGTGGCCTGGCAGACGACCGGCAACCGGGTGGATACCGAAGCGCACCTTGACGCCGCGCTCGCGCAGCTTGTGGGTGATCTCGGCCACCGGGTACTGGGCCTGCGCCACCGCCATGCCGTAGCCCGGGGTGATGATGACGGAGCTGGCGTTCTTCAGCAGGTCAGCCACTTCCTCGGCGTTGGTCTCGCGGTATTCGCCCATCTCCTGGTCGGCCGTGGAGGCCACGCCGTCGGAGCCGAAGCCACCGGCGATCACCGAGATGAAGGAGCGGTTCATCGCCTTGCACATGATGTAAGACAGAATCGCACCGGAGGAACCCACCAGGGCACCGACCACGATCAGCAGGTCATTGGAGAGCATGAAGCCCGCCGCCGCCGCCGCCCAACCCGAGTAGGAGTTCAGCATGGAGACCACGACCGGCATGTCGGCGCCACCTATGCTGGCCACCAGGTGCCAGCCGAAGGCGAACGCGATCAGGGTCATCACCAGCAGGGCGAAGGTGGAGCCACCGGCGTTGACGAAGGAGATCATCAGTACCAGAGAGGCCACCACGGCCAGCAGGTTCAGCTTGTGACGGTGCGGCAGCATCAGCGGCTTGGAGGAGATGAGACCACGCAGCTTGCCGAAGGCAACCACGGAACCTGTGAAGGTCACGGCACCGATGAAGACGCCCAGGAAGATCTCGACCAGGTGGATGTTCAGCATGGAGCCGGAGAGGTGCTCGACCTGAGCGACGCTGGCCGCCTGTTCGAACGCCGCCCGGGCCGCAGCCAGAGTCGCATCCAGGTTGGAACCGACGGAAACCACCACCTCGGCGGGAGCAGACGGGTGCAGATCGATGAAGCTGTTGAAGCCCACCAGCACAGCCGCCATGCCCACGAAGCTGTGCAGCACGGCGACCAGCTCGGGCATCTCGGTCATCTCGACCTTGAGTGCCAGCCGCACGCCGATGGAACCACCTATGACCATGGCCAGGATGATCCAGTGCACGCCACTGGTTTCCGGGTTGAAGACGGTGGCGAGCAGGGCGATGGCCATACCCGCGATACCGAACAAGTTGCCATGCTTGGCCGTTTCTTGCTTCGACAGTCCCGCGAGACTGAGGATGAAGAGCACGGCGGCAACGATATAGGATGCTGTTACCAGTCCTTGAGACACGTTAAACCCCCTTAATCCTTACGGAACATCTTCAGCATGCGCTGAGTGACTGTGAAGCCACCGAAGATGTTGATACTGGCAATCAGCACGGCGATAAAGGCCAATGCGGTGACCAAAGTCGACCCTTGCCCGATTTGCAGCAGGGCACCGACCACGATAATGCCGGAGATGGCATTGGTGACCGACATCAGCGGCGTGTGCAGGGCGTGAGAAACGTTCCACACCACGTAGTAACCGACCACGCAGGCCAGGATGAATACGGTGAAGTGAGAGAGGAAGGCGGCAGGCGCCACGGCCGCGACCCAACCGAAGGCGGCGATGCCGAGGGCACCGAACACGAACTTCTTGTTGGACGGCTGCTTCGCCTCGGCCTTCTTGACCGGGGCTGCAGCGGGCTTCTGCGGCGCGGCGGAGACGGCGATGGCGGGCGGTGGGAAGGTGACTTCACCGGCCTGGATCACCGTCATGTTGCGCTGCACCACGTCTTCGAAGTTGATGGCAACCTGACCGTCCTTCTCTTTGCACATCAGCTTCATCAGGTTGACCAGGTTGGTACCGTAGAGCTGGGAGGATTGGGCGGGCAGACGACCCGGCAGATCGGTGTAACCTATCACCTTGACGCCGTTGGGGGTCACGAACAGCTCGGTCGGCACTGTGTATTCACAGTTGCCGCCGGTGGCCGCCGCCAGATCCACGATCACGGAACCCGGCTTCATGCTGTCGACCATCTCTTTGGTGATCAGCTTGGGAGCGGGGCGACCCGGGATCAGGGCTGTGGTGATGATGATGTCCACTTCCTTGGCCTGCTGGGCAAACAGCGCCATCTCGGCCGCGATGAACTCATCGGACATGACCTTGGCATAACCATCGCTGGAGGCACCGTCTTCGCTGCCGAAGTCCAGCTTGAGGAATTCCCCCCCCATGGATTCGATCTGCTCGGCCACTTCCAGACGGGTATCGAACGCCCGCACTATGGCGCCGAGGGAACCGGCAGTACCTATGGCAGCCAGGCCGGCCACGCCGGCACCTATCACCAGTACCTTGGCAGGCGGAACCTTGCCGGCGGCGGTGATCTGACCGGTGAAGAAGCGACCGAACTGGTGCGCGGCTTCGACCACGGCGCGATAGCCGCCTATGTTGGCCATGGAGGAGAGGGCGTCGAGGGACTGGGCACGGGAGATCCGCGGCACCATGTCCATCGCCATCACATTGATGTTGCGCTCGGACAGCTTCTTGACCAGCTCAGGGTTCTGGGCAGGCCAGATGAAGCTCACCAGGGTGGCACCATCTTTAATTTGTGCGATCTCGGCATCGGTCGGCGCATTGACCTTGAAGATAAGGTCGGCTTGCCAGACGCTCGGCACCACGCTGGCACCGGCAGCCTCGAAGGCGGCATCATCGAAGCTGGCCAGCTGGCCGGCACCGGCCTCGATGGCGACCTCGAAGCCGAGCTTTTTCAGCTGCTCAACGGTGGCCGGGGTCGCTGCGACCCGGGTCTCACCGGCGAGACTCTCTCTCGGTATTCCAATCTGCATGACTATTCCCTGATGGTTAATAAACAATCGCTGCCCAGTGTCGCATTTCTGGCGAAACAAGACATGACCAAAGTGCAGGTCACGGGCCCTTTGTTATGAAAATCAGTAGGCTTTACCTCAACCTCCTGTCATGGCCAGGCCCCCGCTTTTCAGGCGCGAAGGTGATTAGTATCAAATTTTGGAGTTTTATTACAACCGCAGTCCCGATGGTGCGCGTACAGAATTCAGCCCATCCCGGAGCATGATTTAAAAAAACAAACCAAATTAGCGACTTATACCAGTAAAAAGCGCTGGAAAAAGTGATCCAACCAGTCAAAAAAAATGTTTTACCGGCCCTCTATCTTAGCGCTTTTTGTTCTTACGAAATTCACTCCGATCACAGATATCGGGGTGAAAGCAGAAGAAGTAACTGTTTTGTAACAGACAAGGGGCCGATCCCTTGCCAAATGGCAGGATCCGGCCCCTTAGGTTCAATCGTTTCGATCCTGATGCCCTGGCGCGACGCCCTTACCAGGCCGCTTCATAAATATGCTGGCTCTGTACCAGGTCGATGTCGCCGTGCTCGCCGATGGCGGTCATGCCGTGCTCCGCCAGCTTGCCGATCAGGGTGTCTATCCCCAGCGAGGCGACACCGTAATCCCGCAGCCGGGTCTTGACCCCCATCCGCTCGAAGAAGTCGCGGGTGGCGGCGATGGCACCGTCGATGCGATCCTCCTCGCTGCCGCTGCGCAGATCCCACACCCGCTCTGCGTATTGCAGCAGCTTGGCATGCTTCTGCTGGCGCTTGGCCTGCAGCAGGGCGGGCAGCACCACCGCCAGGGTCTGGGCGTGGTCGAGACCGTGCAGGGCGGTCAGCTCGTGGCCCAGCATGTGGGTCGCCCAGTCCTGCGGCACACCGGCACCGATCAGGCCGTTGAGGGCCATGGTGGCACTCCACATTATGTTGGCGCGCACCTCGTAGTTTTCCGGCTCCAGCAGCGCCTTGGGGCCCTCCTCGGCCAGGGTCAGCAGCAGGCCTTCGGCGAAGCGATCCTGCACCTTGGCGTTGACCGGATAGGTGAGGTACTGCTCCAGAATGTGGATGAAGGCATCCACCACGCCATTCGCCACCTGGCGGGCCGGCAGCGTGTAGGTCAGCACGGGATCCAGCACGGCGAAGCGCGGCATCACGAAGGGCGAGAAGAAGTGCACCTTGTCGCCGGTGCTGCGACGGGTCACCACGGCGCCCATGTTCATCTCGGAACCGGTAGCCGGCAGGGTCAGCACGGCGCCGAGCGCAATGGCGGAGCGCACCTCGTTGCCCACGGTCTCGAGTATGTGCCAGGGATCCCTGGCCTCGTCGTAGTGGGCGGCGGCGGCGATGAACTTGGTGCCGTCCAGCACGGAACCGCCGCCGACGGCCAGCAGGAAGTCGATGCGCTCGGCGCGGGCCAGCGCCACCGCCCCCATCAGGGTTTCATAGGTGGGGTTCGGCTCTATGCCGCCGAACTCGAACAGTGTCATGCCGGCCAGCTCGCTGCGGATCTGCGCCAGCAGACCGGTGCGCACCACGCTGCCACCGCCATAGGTGATGAGGATGCGGGCGTCGGGGGGGAGCTGTTCGCGCAGCTGGGCAACCTGGCCCTTGCCGAACAGGATCTTGGTCGGGGTATGCAGGGTAAAATTGTTCATCGACATTGCCTTTTCATGTTCCGAGCGGTCTGGCCGCGAAATGTGATTGCATTTTTCTCCAGACAGCCTCTACCATCAAGGCAACATCCTGCTTGATTCTTGCCTATTTCTACAAAGCAACCAGAACCACAACAAAAGAGAGACAATGCAGAGCCGCTACGCCAACCTCGCCGCCAAGCTGACCCGTCACGTCACAGCCCCCGGCATCACCCCCTCTCCGGTGGAGCAGGTGAACCTCATCTACACCACCGAGTACCACGGCCGCACCCCTGTGCTCTACCAGCCACGCATGATAGTGATATTGCAGGGGCACAAGGTGGGCTATCTGGCGGATCAGGTGTTTCGCTACGACCCCAACCACTACCTGCTGATGACGCTGCCGCTGCCGTGCGAGTGCGAGTGTTTCGCCTCCCCCGAGCAGCCTCTCATCGGCTTCTCCCTCGAGATCGATCTGGTTACCCTGCAGGCACTCTTGCTGGAGCTGGGCGATGCCCTGCCCGCCCCGGCTCCGCAGAAGAGCGGCGTGCATTCGGTGCCCCTGTCGGAGGCCATGTTCTGCGCCGCCGAACGGTTGATCGACCTGATGGACAAACCCCACCACGCCCGGGTGCTGGGACCGCAGACGGTGCGGGAGATGCTGTTCTACGCCCTGCACGAGGGCGGCGGCCCGGCGCTGCAGGCGCTGGCCAACCGTCACAACCATGTGGGCCAGATCGCCCGTGTGCTGCGTATGATAGAGTCGCGCTTCGCCGACAACCTCACCATGGAGGAGCTGGCGCGGGAGGTGAACATGAGCGTCTCCGCCTTTCACCACCACTTCAAGGCGGTCACGGCCACTTCGCCGCTGCAGTACATCAAGTCGTTTCGCCTGCACAAGGCGCGCATCATGATGCTGCACGACGGCATCAAGGCCGGTGCCGCGGCGGCCAGGGTCGGTTACGAGAGCAACTCCCAGTTCAGCCGGGAGTACAAGCGCTTCTTCGGCAGCACGCCGACGGATCAGGCCTCCCGCTTTCGGGATGGCCAGCTGCGCATCATCGAAGGATAACCAGAGAGGAATGACTCATGCGTTCACTGCTTTGCCTGCTCACCGCCCTGCTGCTGACGGCCTGTACCGGCGTGGCCGAGGGCATACGCCCCGTCACCGGCTTCCAGCTCGATCGCTACCTCGGCACCTGGTACGAGATAGCCCGCCTGGACCACAGCTTCGAGCGGGGGTTGGAGCAGGTCAGCGCCAGCTACAGCCTGCGTGACGATGGTGGCGTCAGGGTGATCAATCGCGGCAGGCAGAGCGATGGCAGCTGGCGCGAGGCCGAGGGCAAGGCCTACTTCGTCGACAAGCCGGACGAGGCACGGCTCAAGGTGAGCTTCTTCGGCCCCTTCTACGGCGGTTACAACGTCATCGATCTGGACCCTGACTACCAGCTCTCCCTGGTGACCAGCTACAACCACGACTACCTCTGGATCCTCTCCCGCTCCCCCAAGCCGCCGAAAGCCAAGGTGGATGCGCTGATCGCCAAGGCCAAAGGGCTGGGCTTTGCCACCGACCAGCTGATTTGGGTCAAACAGCCGGGATAAGCGCCAGGAATGGCAAAGGGCAGCCCGCGGGCTGCCCTTTCTGTTGGTTGAGTCGCGGGATGATCAGAGCCGGAAACGGCCTATCTCCTGCTCCAGCCGCTCGGTCAGCGCCTTCAGCTCGGCGGCCTGGGCCGCCTCCTGATTGGCCTGCTCGGCCAGCTCCTGGGAGACATGGCGTATATTCTCGGTGTTGCGGCTGATCTCGCTGGTGACCGAGGTCTGCTCCTCCGCCGCCGCCGCTATCTGGGTCGCCATGTCGCTGATGGCGCCGATCGCCTCGTTGATCTGCCCCAGGCTCAGATTGGCGGCTTCCGCATCCTCCACGCTGGTACCCGCCAGCTGACGGCTGGTCTCCATGCCACCGACCGCACGACGAGTGGTCTGCTGCAGCGTCTCTATCATCTGCTGGATCTCGTCGGTGGAGTCGTGGGTACGGCGCGACAGCACCCGCACCTCGTCCGCCACCACCGCAAAGCCGCGCCCCTGCTCACCGGCCCGGGCCGCCTCGATGGCAGCGTTGAGCGCCAGCAGGTTGGTCTGCTCGGCGATGCCACTGATGGTGGCCAGAATGCCGCTGATCTTCTGGGCGTGGGCATCCAGCTCCACAATGATCTGGCTGGCATCGGCTACTTCGTCCGCGAGCCCTGTGATGCTGCGCTGGCTCTGCCCGACCTGGGACTGACCGGCGACGGCCAGCTTGACCGCGTCGCCGGAGGTGGTGGCCGCGAACTCGGCGTTGCCGGCGATCTCCTGGGTGGCGGAGGCCATCTCGGTCACCGCGGTCGCCACCATGACGATCTCGTCCTGCTGCTGGCGCACCCGCTGGCTGCGGGCCTGGGCACCGGCCGCCTGGGTGCGGGACTGGGCCGTCAGCTCCAGGGTCACGTCACGCAGGCGGCTGACGATGCCGTGCAGCCGCGCCACGAACTGGTTGAAACTCTCAGCCAGCTGGCCCACCTCGTCCTTGCTGCGGGTATTGATGTGGACCGTGAGATCCCCCTCGCCGTGGGCTATGTCGTGCAAGGCCCCGGCCACCCGCCCCAGATCCTGGAACAGAAACTTGAAGGTGCTGGTCAGCACCAGGCCAAATACCAGGATCAGGCCGGCACTGATGAGTGACAGCTCCCACAGCAGGCTCTGCAGCGGCGCCATCAGCACATCTTCATGCATCACCATGGCCAGCAGCCAGTCGGTGTTGGGAATAGGCAGCACCAGCATCTGGGTATCCCGTCCGCCGATCTGCACCAGTTGCAGGCCGCCCTGCTGGCTCATGCTCACCAGTCGGCCGGCATCCAGCTCGGGGGCCAGATCCTGGCTCTTCTTGAGCGCCAGCGCCTTGTCCGGGTGGGCGACTATGAGACCGCCCTTGTCCAGCAGCATGGCGTAGCCATCCCCCTGAACCCGCATCGCCAGCACATCCTTGATGAGCTGTTCCAGCGCCAGGTTGGCACCGACCACCCCGGCCAGCCGGCCCTGCTGCATCACTGGCTCGGCCAGGGTCACCACCAGTTGCTGCATGGTCACGCTGACATAGGGTTCGGTGATGATGAGCTTGCCCGCCTTGACCGCGTCCTGATACCAGGGCCGCTCGCGCGGGTCATAGTTGCCCTTGTTGAGGGAGGGATCGTTGCGGGTCATCACCCCCTCCTCCGAGCCGTAGTAGGCCAGCCCGAAGCCGCCGGAGCGCAGGGTCTGCTGCAGATGGGGCACCAGTTCGGAGGTCGGGTGGCTGGCGATGACATCGACCTGGGCGGTCAGGCTCTCGCGCCTGTCCTGCATCCATTTGCCTATCCCCTCCGCGTAGGCGCTGGCATAGTTGCGCGCCTCGCTGTCGATGGCGCTCAGGGTCTGGTTTTTCAGGGTATAGAAGGCGGTCATGCCCAGCAGGCAGACCGTGATCAGGACCACGCCAAGACTGGTGGCCAACAACTTGCCGCGAAGGGAGAGATTCATGGGATATCCTTATGGCTGTCTCAATGGCGTCAAACAAAGCTGCACGCCCTGTGTGGACTATATCGACAGAAAATCCCGATCCATGAATTTCAATCCGTTGATTTTAAATGAATCAGTAAGTGAACCCTGGCAACGCCCCTTGCCATCCGGCATGGGAAAATCCCCTCAGAACCCCGACTGATGCCCCCCAGCAGGTGTAAAAAAGGCCACCTCCAGGAGGTGGCCAGCGTGCATTCAACTCGCAGAAAAACGCGCTAGCGCACCCGGGCTATGGCGGTGTTGAGCCGCATGTTGCCGGCATCCAGGCTCGGGGTCTGGCCGTAAAACTCGAACTCCAGCTTGACCCCGGGGCGGAACAGCAGGCAGTGGGTCGAGCCGCCGAAGTGGAACATGCCGAGCTGATCCCCCTTCTTCACCCTGTCCCCCGCCCGCACAGTGATGTCGCAGCTCGACACCTCGGCCATGCCCACAGGCACCACGCACATCAGCCCGATTTTGGGGTTGTCGGCTTCGATGAAGATCAGCGCCCGGGTCGCCACCGAGGTGAGGAAGGGCTGCGAGTTGTTGGGGGCGCTGGGATCCGCCCCCTGCGGGTCGACAAAGCCCTCGAACTGGTTCTCCAGATAGTAGGTGCCGTTGACCACGCGCACCTTGCGAATGGTGCCGCTCACCGGGCTGTGCCAGCGGTGATAGCTGAGGGCGCTGAGGAAAGCCTGATACACTGTGCCGCCGTCGAAGCGAGGCGCCAGATCGTCGAAGTCGAGCATGTTGTCCAGCGAATAGGGCTGACCCTTGAGCCAGAACTGATCGCTGCTGCTCACCTCTTTTCTCACCTGCAGCGGCGCCGATTCGCAGGCGTTGACGATGACGTTGTCATCCGCCGGCGCCGAGACAGGCCGCACACCGGGGCGGAAGGTGCGGGTGAAGAACCCATCCCAACTGCCGAAGCCATGATACTCGGCCGCCGGATCGCACTGGAAGATGGTCTCGAAGCTGGCTGGCGTGGGATTGGGGCCCTCACCCAGGGCGCCGGTCGCCACCTTGACCATCTCGGCCTTGGCCACCTTGCCGAGCCAGGGCACCACCAGTGTCTCATGATCCAGCCGGCTGACCGGCTCGTTCAACACGTAGCGCGACGCCGGGCTTTGCAGAAACAGCGCCCAGTAATCGAGGATCTTCTTGAACTGCTGGTTGATCAGGGCGTTGGCGAAGAAGTGATAACCGGACTGGGTCGCCATGGGCCAGTCGAGCAGCGCATTGATGGGAAAACCTATGAGGCCGGAGGGTTCGTGCGTCGGAATGTCCTGATACGCCTCGGGGGCCGTGGTCATGATGCCGTTGAGCAGCCCCAGAAACTCCTCGAAGGATCGCACCTCGATCTGACCGAGCGGGGTCAGGTGCTTGTGGCGCCAGGCCTCCTTGAACATGGCTTCGGCCTGGGCATGCAGCGAAGGGTCGGCGTTGACCAGATCCCGCAGCTCGGCGATGGGCGGCACAAGTGCGCTCGGCTGGTTGGCGACATAGTGCCTGATCCGCCGGATCCAGCGCTCGATATGGGCACTATCCTGTGGCACCCAGCCGCCGGGGCGAGACTTGTTCAGTCGGGTTTCAACTGCCTTGTTCATGAGTCTATCTCCTCAAATGATGTTCACGCCCACAATCCACGGCTTGAGCATTGGCTACCGGTTTGCCATCAACACGCAATGACACCGCCCATGTGGTGTAGCACACGAGCCCGTGAAGCACGATTGCCAGAAACGACAGGGCAAATTGGCGCAATAGCGACTAGCGGTCAGGGGCGGTGCGGGATCTGAAGGGAAAGAGGCGCCGGGAGTGAGCTGACGCCGCCGTAAAACGGCAACCATAGGAGCAGGTGTGACGGGAGGAAAAACCGGGAACGCAGAAATGCGAAAAGCCAGCTCAATGAGCTGGCTTTTCTGAAAATGGCAGGGGCGGCAGGACTCGAACCCGCAACCATCGGTTTTGGAGACCGCTGTTCTACCAATTGGAACTACGCCCCTGCAACAAACGAGGCGAATTATACAAAGCCGGGTTCAAAGGTAAAGGCTTTTTTCTCACTTTCGATTCGATTGCACAAATGACGAGCAACTCGCGGCAATTTGCGCAGCCTGACGGGGTAACTTGCTGTATTTACAGCCTTGTCAGGGTAGGAAAGCCACATAAATGGGGGTAGGGTTAAGTCTGGATCCGGGAGGCTACTCATGCTCAATTACCGCTTGCTCCAACAACTGGCACCGCTCAACTTCAGGGATGAACGCAAGACGGAGTCCCTGCCCGACTATCTCGACCGGGTCGCGCCGCGAGTGCCCTTCATTCCCCACAGCGTGCTTTCCCAGTGGATTTATCGCCATTGGCGCGGTTTTGAGTCCAACTGGAGCTTTATCGACCTGGCCCATCACCAGTTCGAGTGCGAGAGCTGGCCCACGGAGCAGATTGTGACCCAGGTCAGCTCCCGCCATATGGAGGTGGTCGAGCGCTGGGGCGAGATGCTGCGCCACAATCGTTACGTGCGTCGATCCTGGCTCGGCGAATACATGCTGACCCAGGGCACCTGGTCCGAGCCCATCATAGTGCTGGCCCCCGCGCCGGATAGCCGCTACCCGGACGGACAGCCGCTGCCGCAACCCTATTGCCTGCTGGAAGGGCACCACAGACTCGCCTATCTGCGCTGCATGGCCGAAGATGCCCTGCCCCTGCAAACGGAACACAGCGTGTGGGTTTGCCGACCCGTTCACGACACTTAAACGTTTTCCCGCGCAAATCTTGCCTTTGAAATAAATTTTTGACAATTCAAAATGCGACTCTATAATCTGTCCGGTTTTGAAAAAGGTCGAGACGAGACGATGCAGTTTTTGATTCAGAAAACAGCCTTGCAGACGGGTGGAGCGCACCAGAGCGGCCCCGTTGTTTCCGGTTCCCGACCCACAGATCCCCAGTTATTTTTAAAAAAAGCCCCTGTTTCAGGGGCTTTTTTTTGTGCCCGAAAAACCTTCATTGATGTCAAAGGGAATGCAGACGATGACCAATCCACTCTATAAGAAACATGTCATCTCCATTTCGGACCTGACCCGGCCCGACATGGAACTGGTGGTCGCAACCGCACAGCGGTTGAAGGCCGAGCCCGACACCCGCCTGTTGAAAGACAAGCTGGTTGCCAGCTGCTTCTTCGAAGCGTCCACCCGCACCCGCCTCTCGTTCGAGACCGCGGTTCAGCGCCTGGGTGGCAACATCATCGGCTTCGCCGACGGTGGCAGCACCAGCGCCAAGAAGGGCGAGACCCTGGCCGACTCCATCAAGATCATCGGCTCCTACTCGGATGCCGTGGTGATGCGTCACCCGAAAGAGGGTGCCGCCCGCCTCGCCTCCGAGTTCTCCCGGGTGCCTGTCATCAACGGTGGTGACGGTTCCAACCAGCATCCGACCCAGACCCTGCTCGACCTCTTCTCGATCCATGAGACGCAAGGCAAGCTGGACGGCCTCAACGTGGCCTTCGTCGGCGACCTCAAATACGGCCGCACCGTCCACTCCCTGGCCCAGGCCCTCAGCCTGTTCAACTGCCGCTTCTTCTTCATCTCCCCGGAAGCGCTGGCGATGCCGGACTACCTGTGCGAGGAGCTGGAGGAGAAGGGCATCCAGTTCAGCGTGCACGAGACCATGGAAGAGGTGATGCCTGAGCTCGACATCCTCTACATGACCCGGGTCCAGAAAGAGCGCTTCGACGAGACCGAATACAAGCACATGGCCGCCAAGTTCGTGCTGGAGCTGGCCACCCTGGAAGGGGCCAAGCCCACCATGAAGATCCTGCACCCCCTGCCCCGCGTCGACGAGATCGAGGTCGCGGTCGACAAGACTCCCCACGCCTACTACTTCCAGCAGGCGGAGAACGGGGTCTACGCGCGCCAGGCACTGCTGGCTCTGGTACTGAACGAAACCGTCTAAGGGAAAAGGGGAACATCATGTCCGAGAAGAATCAACTGCAAGTCGAAGCCATCCGTCACGGCTCCGTCATCGACCACGTCCCCGCCGGCCAGGGCATCAAGATCCTCAAGCTGTTCCAGCTGATCGAGACCCAGGAGCGGATCACCGTCGGTTTCAACCTGAAATCCGGTGCGCTGGGCAAGAAGGATCTCATCAAGATAGAGAACACCCGCCTGACCGCGGAGCAGGCCAACCAGCTGGCCCTGTTTGCCCCCAAGGCGACCGTCAACATCATCGAAGACTTCGCCGTGGTGAAGAAGCACCAGCTGGAACTGCCGGAGTTCATCACGGGCGTGTTCCACTGCCCCAACTCCAACTGCATCTCCCACAACGAGCCGGTGGACAGCTACTTCCGGGTGCGAGAGGTGAAAGGCGTGGTGCGCATGAAGTGCAAATACTGCGAGAAGTCCTTCACCCAGGACATAGTCAGCGAACGTTACTGATATCTGAATGGGCCCTGTGGGGCCCATTTTTGACCCCTGTCACATCACAGATTTTCCGTTTAGCTATAATTTGCCATCCTATAAAGGCTAAACATCGCTCATTCCCTGCCTCACTCCTTTCCATCAGAACTTTTAGCTATTAAAAGGCATTGGTGGCAGATTTCGAGCGATAGCCTTCGGTCACAGTCAAAGGAAATCGCCGTGGTCAAAACCCTCAGTCGTCCCGTTGAACAAGAGCCCGATCTGGCCCAGCTGGATGCCTGTCGCCAGATCATCGGCCAGCACTGCTACAGCACCCAGGAGGAGATCCGCCGCGAGCTGGCGGAGCGCGGCTTTGCCGACATCAGCCAGTCCACCATCTCCCGTCTGTTGCGCCGCCTCGGCGTGGCCAAGGCCCAGAATGCCAACGGCAAGAAGGTCTACACCCTGGTGGACGAGCAGCTGGAGCCCGCCGGCAGTACCCGCTCCATCCACGACATGGTGCGCGAGGTGGTGCACAACCAGCAGATGGTGTTGATCCACACCACCCCGGGCGCCGCGACTGTGGTGGCCCGCCTGCTGGATCGCAACGCCAATCCCGAGATCATGGGCGCCGTCGCCGGCAACGACGTGGTGCTGGTCGCGCCGCGCCATATCAGCCGCACCCGCCTGGCCCATGCGGCCGTGGTGCGCACCCTGGAGCAGGCTCGCTGACGTTCCTCCCCTGAATGCACAAGGCGACCCCGGGGTCGCCTTTTTGTTGTCTTGCCCATCGGATTGCGAGCTCATGCGCCGGGTTCCCCGCCCTGTCCTGTTTCTCGGCCATAAAAAACGGGAGCCACTGGCTCCCGTTTCATGCGGTGTTTCACCTGTTATGCCAGCACGGCACCCAGGCTCAGGCAGGCTACGATCAGCACTGTCAGGATGCCGAGCAGCGGTGCCACCCACTTCAGCCAGCGTACATAGGGCACCTTGGCGATGGCCAGGCCACCCATGACCACGGCGGAGGTCGGCGTCACCAGGTTCACCAGGCCGGAGGCGGACTGATAAGCAGTCACCACCAGCTCGCGACCCACGTTGGCGAAGTCGGCAAGGGGCGCCATGATCGGCATGGTCAGCACGGCCAGACCGGAGGAGGACGGCACCAGGAAGGAGAGCACCAGCTCCAGCACGAACATCACGTTGATGAACACTACGGTGGAGAGGCCGGTCACTATCCCTTCTGCGCTGTGCAATATGGTGTGAGTGATCATGCCGTTGTCCATCACCACTACTATACCGCGAGCGATACCTATGATGAGGGCCACACCGAGCAGGTCACGGGCACCGTCGATGAAGTTGGAGGTCAGCTCCTCCTCGCTCATGCGGGAGATGACGCCGACTATGATGGCAGCGGCCAGGAAGACGCCGGAGATCTGCGCCATCCACCAGCCGAGCACGGCTACACCGTAGATCATCACGGCGAAGGCGGCGACGAAGATACCCAGCACTATCTTGCGAGTCAGAGTGAACTCCAGCATCTGGTCGCTCTTGTTGCCGAGGAAGTGGGCACGATTCTCTTCCCACTTGTCAGCCACCAAGGACTTGCTGGGGTCGTTGCGCACCATCTTGGCGTAGCGCATGACATAGGCCACGCACAGCAGCCAGCCGGCAATCAGCATGGCGACGCGCAGCCAGATACCGTCGGTGAAGGAGATGCCGGCGGCGTTGGCGGCGATCACGGTCGCAAACGGGTTGATGGTGGAGCCCAGAGTACCGATACCGGCACCCAGCAACACGGTCGCGGCGGCGACCACGGGGTCGAAGCGGGCGGCCATCATCACGGGGACCAGCAGGGTATAGAAAGGCAGCGACTCTTCAGCCATGCCGTAGATGGTGCCGCCTGCGGCGAACAGCGCCATCAGGATAGGGATCATCCACTCTTCACGGCCGCGCAGGCGGTCGGTAACGCGCTCGATCCCGGCATCGATGGCACCTGTCTTGGTCACAATGCCAAGAAAACCACCGATGATCAGGATGAACAGGGAGACGTCGATGGCGCCTGCCTGATAGGTGTCATGGTTGTAGAGACCATCGATGGGTGCCAGCAGCACGTCGACTATCCCCTGGGGATTCCCCTCTACCAGCTTGTAGGTTCCGGCCACCGGCACTTCCTTGCCGAGGGCGTCGTTCATGATCATGTCGTATTTGCCGGCTGGCACTACCCAGCTCAGGGCGGCCACCAAGGCGATCAGCACAAACAGTATGGTGTAGGCTGATGGGAACTTGAATTTGGTCATGGTCCAGCTTCCTTCTGTGGTGTGGTATCCATGCAAGCTGCGGGTCGTAGGGTTAGAGGTATTATGCCGCCGTCACATGGTCGAAAAGCCGGGGGTTGCCCCCCGGCACCACTACTGCGACCTTAGTCGCCCAGCGTAGCAACCATCACTGCCTTGATGGTGTGCATCCGGTTTTCGGCCTCGTCAAACACGATGCTGTGCTCGGATTCGAACACGTCCTCGGTCACTTCCAGACCTTTCATCCCATATTTGTCAGCCACTTCCTTGCCCATGGTGGTCTCATCGTTGTGGAACGCCGGCAGGCAGTGCATGAACTTCACATCCGGGTTCTTGGTGGCGTTGATGACATCCATGTTGATCTGGTACGGGGTCATCAGTTTCACCCGTTGATCCCAGGCTTCTTTCGCTTCGCCCATGGAAACCCAGACGTCTGTGTAGAGGAAGTCGGTACCCAGCACGCCCTCTTTCACATCCTCGGTCAGGGTGATGCGAGCGCCTGTCTCTTCGGCGATCAGGCGGCACTTGGCAACCAGCGCTTCTTCCGGCCAGAAGGCTTTCGGTGCGACCAGGCGGATATCCATGCCCATCTTGGCGGCGCCGACCATCAGGGAGTTGCCCATATTGTTGCGGGCATCACCCAGGTAGGCGAACTTGATTTGATCCAGACGCTTGCCCTTGCCGTGCTCCAGCATGGTCATGAAGTCGGCCAGGATCTGGGTCGGGTGGAATTCGTTGGTCAGGCCGTTCCAGACAGGGACACCGGCATAGGCACCCAGCTCTTCCACGATTTCCTGGCCATAGCCACGGTATTCGATACCGTCATACATGCGGCCCAGTACACGTGCAGTGTCCTTCATGGACTCCTTGTGACCGATCTGGGAACCGCTTGGGCCGAGGTAGGAGACTTGAGCGCCTTGGTCGAAGGCCGCCACTTCAAACGCACAACGGGTACGGGTGGAGGTCTTCTCGAAGATCAGGGCGATGTTTTTGCCGGTCAGGTGCTTGCGCTCATAGCCACCGTACTTGGCTTTCTTCAGGTCGATGGCCAGGTCGATCATGTATTGGATTTCGCGCGGGGTGAAGTCCAGCAGTTTCAGGAAGTTACGGTTACGCAGATTAAAAGCCATGATGAGTTCTCTCTATATTTGTTCAGACCAATTTGGGCAGTGTTATTGACTACGCATACACAGTACAAACTTGTTCAGGCCCCATTCGGGCAGTGTTGTTGACTAGGCATTCACGGTGCGGGTGGCAACGATATTGGTGCCGGCTTCGCCCTTGAGGATGGCCAGGCCATCTTCCAGAGAACCGATCCCGACCATGCCGCCGGTCGCCTTGACGAATTCGCAGGACGCTTCGACCTTGGGCCCCATGGAGCCTGCGTCGAACTTGACGCCAGCCAGTTCGGCCGGGCTGGTGACTCGCAGCGGGTGCTGGGTCGGTTTGCCCCAATCCAGGTAGACGGCATCGGCGTCGGTCAGGATCAGCAGGGCATCGGCCTTGATCTGCTTGGCCAGGTAGGCGGCAGACATGTCTTTGTCGATGACGGCTTCGATGCCAGTCAGGCACTGACCATCCCAGGTCACGGGAATGCCACCACCACCGGTACAGATGATGAGGTGTCCCTGGGCTATCAGGGTTTCGATGGCATCGCCTTCAACGATGCGCTGGGGCAGCGGAGACGGCACCACGCGGCGGAAGAACTTGCCGTCGGCCTTGACCACCCAGTGCTTCTCTTCGGCCAGGATGCGGGCTTCGGCTTCGTCATAGACGGGTCCGATAAATTTGGTCGGATTGGCAAATGCCGGATCCTTGGGGTCGACCTGCACCTGGGTCAGCAGCGCGGTGACGTTGCGGCTCGGCATCAGGTTTTTGAGCTCCTGGATCAGCATGTAGCCGATCATGCCCTGGGACTCGGCACCCAGCACATCCAGGGGATAGGGCGCGACCTTGGTATAGGCGCTGTTTTGCAGGGCCAGCAGGCCGACTTGCGGGCCGTTGCCATGTACCAGCACCACGTTGTACTCCTGAGCGATCAGGGCTATGGTCTTGGCGGCGGTGGCGATATTCTTGCGCTGGATATCCGCTTCAAGGGGCTCACCACGACGGAGCAGGGCATTGCCACCCAGGGCGACGACGACAGTTGGTTTTTTCATGAGTGTTGATCTCGAGTCTTGGTATCTGTGGCGCCAGCCTCTGCCGGCGCCACGCCGTCTTGTTAGATGCCGTCACGTTCCATCGGGCAGCTCATGCAGCGGGCGCCGCCGCGGCCACGACCCAGTTCTTCACCCGGGATGGAGAGAACTGTGATGCCGGCCTTGTCATATTTCTCGTTGGTGTAGGTGTTGCGCTCATAACCCACGACCACGCCAGGACGCACCGTCAGCACGTTGTTGGCATCGTTCCACTGTTCACGTTCGGCTTCGAAGGTGTCACCACCTGTGGTGATGAGCTTGAGCTGATCCACGCCCAGCGCCTTCTCGATGGCGGTCACGAAGTAACCCTCTTCCTTGATGTTCATGCCGGTGGCACCGCCCGGAGTCAGACTCCAGCAGTTCACATCCTTGCGGATGACTTCCGGATAGACGGAGAAGGTGTCTATGTCCATGTGGGTCATGACGGTATCCAGGTGCATGCAGCTGCGGTGTTTCGGCAGTTGCATGGCGATGACCTGTTTGGCCTGACCGTGTTTGAACAGGCTGCGTGCCAGGTGCTCGACCCCTTGCGGCGTGGTGCGCTCGGACATGCCGATGAGCACGGCGCCACGGCCGATGACCAGCACGTCACCGCCTTCGATGGTGGAGTTGTCGTAGTCACGATCCTCGTCACCGAAGTACTTGATGAAGTCCTGACCGGCAAACTGCGGGTGCCAGCGGTAGATGGCCTTCACATGGTTGGTTTCGCGGCGACGGGCGGCCTTGGCCATGGGGTTGATGGAGACGCCACCGTAGACCCAGCAGGAGGTGTCACGGGTAAAGAGATGATTGGGCAGCGGCTCTATGATGAAGTCAGTCGGGGCGTGCATGCCCACTACCATGTTGACGCCGCTGTAAGGCATCTCTGAGTAGGTCAGGCCACCGGAGAGAATGCGGGCCAGTTCGCGGTGCGGCATGTCAGCCAGGAAGCAGCGCACGTCGTTGGCAAGGGAAGAACCGAGGCGATAATCGGAGACCTGATGTTGCAGCAGCCAGGTTTTGGCTTCCGGCACATCCAGAGTCTCGGCCAGCAGGTTGGTCAGCAGGAAGACTTCGACATTCTGATCGCGCAGTACCTGAGCGAATTTGTCGTGCTCCTGACCGGCGCGTTCAACCGACAGGACATCATCAAACAACAGGTCCTGGCAGTTGGAAGGGGTCAGACGCTTCAGACTGAGGTTGGGGCGGTGCAGCATGACACGGCGCAATTGGCCAACTTCAGAACCTACATAAAATTTGCTCATGATTATATTCCGTCTAGCAGTGGTCCCTGCGAGTGATTGAATAGATTCCTTCTATTCATGCTCGTGGCTAAGGCGGGATATTCTTTATGTAGGGTACTCAGCTTGTGTTCTATCCTGCCCTTGCCTTTCGAGACCGAGGTTAGACCTGCCAATCACGATAAACTTAGACATTGATCACATTCACTCTGAACTGAATAAAATCACGGTTTATTCTTTGATGAGGGTAACAGAACTGACAATCTCTCATTCAGACATCATGCATTGATACGCATTAATCCACGCTTTTATTTCATATTTCATCCTGTTTCATTCACGGAAAATATCTACTAAGGGATATAACAAAAAACAAAAAGCCATTATTTTCAAAGCGATATAAAAAATAAACTCGTCACCTGAATTTAATATGCATTAAACTGAATTTTTCACTGGTTTTTGAGGGATGGGCACCGAGATAAATAGTCATAAGCAGGCGCGGCGCTGAATAATCTGCTTCTTGTCCCAGATCATGGCATTGTGCCAAACCCGCCAGCACAGGCTCGCGGCACAAGTTGTCAGCAACATGCCTGTTATATGGATATGCACAAAGCCCGCATCTTGGTCATGTATTTCTCAGCGACCCCGCTACACCCTCTTTTCAAACTTTTTTCATTCGTTGAATTTATTTCATAACCTTGCGTCACGGGCCGGCTCGGCTTAACTCAGAAAGTGATCCAGATCACGCCGTGTTCTGTCACCAAGGAGATAGCCATGAAGATCAAGTCACTGTTCCTGTTCGCCGCCCTGATCCTGCCCATGACCCCATCGCTGGTCAGCGCTGAGGGAGCGCCCGCCATCCCCATGGTGGTCTGCCATGTCGACCAGGCTCCCCAGATGCTGGTCCCCGAGTACGTGTGCCAGTGGTACGGCGGCAGCCAGCACTACTGAAAGTGAGAGCCCAAGAGGAGGTCACCTCCTCTTGGCTTGTCATGCTTCAACCCCCTCCTATACTCAAGGCAGCTATTTTTCATAGGGATAGGAGATAGTCATGATCCTGTTGGTCGGTGGAGAGAAGGGAGGGAGCGGTAAGAGTTGTCTGGCCCAGAATCTGGCGGTCTACCTCAGAACCCGGTTTCATGGCGAAGTGCTGCTGGTCGATTGTGACCCGCAACGCACCACCTCGGACTGGATCCAGGAGCGCAACGACAACCCGGATCTGCCCCAGATAAACTGCGTTCAGCTCTACGGCAATATTCGCAACGACCTGCTCAGCCTGAAAAACCGCTATGACTATGTCATCGTCGACTGTGGCGGCCAGGACAACCGGGCGCTGCGATCCACCATGGCGGTGGCCACCCATGGCCTGATCCCGCTGCGGCCCAAACGCCGCGATCTCAAGACCCTGCCACACATGGAAGATCTCATCACCACCTGCAAGATGGTCAATCCCACCCTCAAGGCCGCCGTGGTGCTGACCCAGTGCCCGGCCCTGCCCAACCAGGTAAAACGGATCCTGGAGGCCAAGGAGGTATGCGCCTCGTTCGGGGTCGATGTGCTGAACGCCATCACCTATGGTCGCAATGTCTATGACGACAGCGAGGAGAAGGGCCTTTCCGTCATGGAGATAGAACCCGATGGCAAGTCGGCCGAGGAGATCCGGGCCATCGCCAAGGAGTTTTTGGAGCTGGAGGTGTGAGATGGGCCTTGCCGACCTGAAGAAGAAACACAATCTGCATCATCAGAAGAAGTTCACCATAGACGAATTCATCGAGGATGCGGACTTCTATGCCAAGGGCAAACCCAAGGTGGTCAGCCTTGAGCTGAACCTTCATAGAGAAGAAGCCCTGACGGCACTCGCCTTTATCGAAAGCGGCGACTACCTGAAGCCCAGCTATAAAAAAGCCACTTTCTCCCTGAGCACGGCCGCCATCGACGAGCTTGGCAGCCTGACCCAGCAGGACGGCATGAACAAATCCCTGTTGCTGCGTCTGTTCACCCACTATTTCTCTTCACTGAGCCCGGAAGAGCGTCAGACCATCTATGAACGGCTGCAGGAGCACAGCTGACCCACCATATTGGTAGTCATTCTCACCTTTTCGGCGACCACACATCTGCCCCTTCCCCCTTTCTGAACCCGAGTTAAACGACGTGTGAGACATTCGCCATCCTCCCTGTGAGCCAGACGCCGAAAAAGATCCCGCGATAGTCGGAAGATAGGATCCAAAAACCTGAACGTTTAATACTCAACCATATGATTTTAAATGATAAAAAACACAACAAGTTTCTTGCGTAACGAGATGCGTAAAAACGTTTTTCATGCTGCCGTTGTCGTCCCCTGCGAAATCCTTATAGTTACTCATGCACGGACGCAATGAAGTCGGTCAGGAAGACTGGCTGCCAGGGTTGGGCAAATGGACTCACCACAGGATGTGGTAAAGGACACCTCCCAGGACGGAGAAAGTGCGACGGGAACGGATGACTCGTCAGGCCATGATGGCTAAAGGACACCCCAAAGGATTGGGAAGGGGAAACCTAAAGGAAGAGGTATAGTCAGGGATTGCAGGGAGCAACTTCGTTCAAGGACATGAGCGATAAGACTATCGGGGGCGACGCAAGTCGCCCCCATCTTTTTGGCCTTTTTTACCTGGCCCCCCAGATGCCGTTATTCCAGCCGGAAGTGCCCCACTATCTCCCTCAGCCTGTGATAGGTCTGCTGCATCGAAGCCGAGCTGGTCACAGTCTCTTCTCCATTGTGTGTCAGCTGACGGATCACCTCGGCGATGGCGCTCATGTTGCGATTTATCTCTTCCGCTACCGCACTCTGCTGTTCGGCCGCCGTGGCGATGTGGCTGATGAGATCGTTGATCTCCACCACCTCGCCGGCCATCAGGTCCAGCGACTCGTTGACCTTGGTGGTATTCTCGGCGGCACCCTGACAGCTCTGCTTGGTGTTGCTCATGGCCTCCACCACGGTCCGGGTACCCCGCTGCAGACTGGCCAGCATGGTCTGGATCTCGGCGGTGCTCTTCTGGGTGCGAGCCGCCAGCGAGCGGACCTCGTCCGCCACCACAGCGAAGCCGCGTCCCTGCTCACCGGCGCGGGCCGCCTCTATGGCGGCGTTGAGCGCCAGAAGGTTGGTCTGTTCGGCAATGCTGCCGATCACCCCGAGCACTGAGCCAATCTGCTGCACATCCTGCTGCATGGCTTCGATGGATCTGGCTGTTTCCTCCACCTCGTCCACCAGCGCCATCACGCTGGCCATCGCCTGATCGACCACCTGGCGGGACTGGCTTGCCAGCTGCTGGCTCTGGCCGGTCAGCTGGGCCGTGCTGGCGGCACTCTCCGAGACGGAAACCGCGGTGCGGCTCATCTCGTTGATGGCGGTCACTACCTGCTCGGTCTCGCGCACATGATCCGCCAGCAGGGATTGCGCAGCCCCGGTCTGGCTGGCCAACCCCTCGATACCGTTGTTGAGCTGGCCGCTCGCCTGCCGCACCTCCCCCATCATCTCCTGCAGACGTTCGATGAAGCGGTTGATGCCGGCCGAGATCTGGCCCAGATCATCCGTGCTGGTCACCGTCAGGCGGCGGGTCAGGTCGCCGCTGCCACGAGACAGCTCCAGCACCAGATCCCGCAGCGAGAGGATGGGACGATAGGCGACATTGAGCGCCAGCATGGCCAGCAGCAATACCAGCACGGCGACCGCCAGCAGGGCCATGACGATCTGGCCATTGAGCGCCTGGGTCATGGTGCGGATGTAGTCGAGGTCTATGTAGCCAGTCAGCGTCCAGCTGCTGCCGCGAATATCCAGCGGGTTGGGGCGTGCCTCGCTCTCACCCTGCGGCTTGCTGCTGTAGAGCACATTGCCCTGACCGTCGGCAAGGGAGAAGTAACGCCCCTCCCCGCTCACCTTCTCCAGCAGGTTCTTGAACTCGCTCATGTCGAGGTAATAAAGGTAGGCAGAGTCGGCACCACGCGGGACCAGGATGGAGATGACGGGTTTGCCATCCAGCTGCTGCAGCGGACTGACGGTGATCCGGTTGTTCGCCTCAGGGATCAGCTTGCGCAGGGCCTCGACCCTGGCCGTGTCATTGATGACGCCGCTCACGTCGAACGCCATGTCGCCGATCACCTTGACGATATTGTGAAAGCCGGTCTCCTCCAGGGTCTTCTTGACGTTGGTCACCCCGAAGTTGAGGTTGGCGGCCAGCAGAATTTTTTGATTGATGTCCCCCGCCAGCTTCTCTTTGACCAGGGCTATCTGTTCGTTGATGTTCTGGGTGGCCTGAGTGCGAATGTAGCCACTGATGAAGTGATTCACGCTGAGCCAGGCGGTGCCGATGGTGACCAGAATGGCCAGCAGCAGCAAGACGTAAATCTTGACCTTGAATGGCATGGGATCCCTCCAGAAGAGAGGGCAGGCATGGCCAGCCCTCTCTGCCAATCGTTATTTCTTCTTGGCGTACTTCATGGAGTCCAGGGCCACCGCCAGTATGATGATGCCGCCCTTGATGATGAACTGCCAGTAAGGGCTGACTCCAATATAGGTCAGACCATAGTTGATCAGGGTGAAAATGAGCACGCCCGTGATCACCCCGGCAACCGTCCCCACGCCACCGGCGAACGAGACACCGCCCACCACGCAGGCCGCGATGGCATCCAGCTCATACATGAAGCCCAGGTTGTTGGTGGCACTGCCGATGCGGCCCGCTTCCAGCATGCCGCCGAAAGCGTAGAAAACACCCGCCAGGGCATAGATCATCACCAGGTTGACCGCCACGTTGACGCCGGAGACCTTGGCGGCCTCGGGGTTGCCGCCGATGGCGAAGATGTTTTTGCCAAAGCGGGTCTTGTTCCACAGCACCCAGACAAAGACGCTGGCGATGGCGGCATAGAAGGTGAGATAGGATAGCTTGAACCCTCCCAGCTTGATGAAGCCCTGCGCGAAGCTCGAGAAGCGAGGATCGAAACCGGCCACCGGTGAGGCCCCCACGGAATCAAAATAGAGGGAGTTGATGCCGTAGACGATGATCATGGTACCCAGGGTGGTAATGAACGGGGTCACATTGAGATAGGCCACGATCAGACCGTTGACCAGGCCTATCAGGGCACCCACGGCACACACCAGCAGGATCACCACCGGAATGGGCACCTCCCCCAGACTGGGGAACACCTTGTTGACGTTGGTCAGCGCCTGCAACATGGTGGCCGCAATCAGCGCCGCCAGGCCAACCTGGCGACCGGCCGACAGATCCGTACCCTGGGTGATGATAATGCCCGCCACCCCGAGCGCTATGATGACCCGCACCGAGGACTGGGTCAGTATGTTGCTGAAGTTGGTGAGGCTCAGGAAGGATGGCTCCTTGATCACTATGATCATGAGCAGCACCAGCAACACCACATAGATGCCGTTCTCTTTGAGCGCCTGCATCAGATTGAAATTTTTAGCCGACTCCATAAATGTCTTCCTGTCTCTAAAGGTACAGAGATGCCAGGCGCAGTATCTCGCTCTGGTCAGTTTCTTTGGTATTGACGATCCCGGCGACCCGGCCATTGCTCATCACCATGATTCGATCCGTGATCCCCAGCAATTCCGGCATCTCTGAGGAGATGATGATGATGCCCTTGTCCTTCTTGGCCAGCTCCAGGATGAGCTGGTAGATCTCGAACTTGGCCCCCACGTCAATCCCGCGAGTCGGTTCATCCAGCATCAGGATCTCCGGCTGGGTCAGCAGCCAGCGGCCGATAATGACCTTCTGCTGGTTGCCACCGGACAGGGAGCCGATCTGGGTCTGCTGGGTCGGGGTTTTGACGCGCATGGAGTCGATGACCCACTGGGTATCGCTCTTCATCTTGTTGTTGCTGAGCAGCCCCATGGAACTCTTGTAGCTGTCCATGTTGGCGATCAGGGAGTTGAAGGCGATATCGAGACGGGAGTAGATGCCGGTGGAACGGCGCTCTTCCGTCACCAGCGCGAATCCGTTCTGAATGGCCTCGTGCGCCGTGTGATTCGCCACTACCTTGCCGTGCAGCTTGATGACGCCCTCGTTGCGATCGCGAATGCCGAACAGGGTCTCGACGATATCGGTACGCTTGGCCCCCACCAGCCCGGCGATGCCGAGGATCTCCCCCTTGTGCAGATCGAAGGTGATGTCCTGAATGGAGGGCTGGTTCTTGGCCGTCAGATGCTCAACCTCGAGGATCACCTCTTTCGGCTGGTTGGTTTTTTCCGGGAAGCGCTGGGTCAGTTCACGGCCAACCATCATGCCGATGATCTGATCCATGGTCATGCCCTCGAGCGGCTGGGTCGCCACCCACTGGCCATCCCGCAATATGGTGATCTCGTCACACAGCTGGAAGATCTCTTCCATCTTGTGGGAGATATAGACGATGCCGCAGCCCTTCTCTTTCAGCTTGTTGATGATCTTGAAGAGATGATTGACCTCTTTCTCGGTCAGGGAGGAGGTCGGCTCATCCATGATGACGATCTTGGCATCGTAGGAGAACGCCTTGGCGATCTCGATCATCTGCATCTGGGACACCGAAAGCGTGCCCACCTTGACCCTGGGATCTATGTCGATATCCAGCTCGTCAAAGATGTGCTTGGTGTCGTCATACATCTTGCCGTGGTCGATGAACCAGCCCTTGGTGGGATAGCGACCGAGCCACATGTTGTCCATTACAGTGCGTTGCAACACCAGGTTCAGCTCCTGGTGCACCATGGAGACGCCATTCTCCAGCGCCTCTTTGGAGGAGGTGAAATTGATCTCCTGTCCCTTGAAGAAGATCTTGCCCTCATCCTTCTCATAGATGCCGAACAGGCATTTGAGCAGCGTGGATTTTCCTGCCCCGTTCTCGCCCATCAACGCATGCACAGAATGAGGACGGACCCGTAAATTGACTTTATCGAGTGCCTTGACGCCAGGAAAACTCTTACTGACGTCAATCATCTCCAACAGCCATTCTGATTGTTGCTGTGTTGTCATATCAGCCATCACATCTGGTTGAAAAAAGGGCAAGGGGATCTCCCTTGCCCTGGAGGGGGGAATTACTCGAATTGGGACAGGTTGTCTTTATCCACACCGACGTAGGCAACACGGACGACCTTGTCGACGATGTTCCACTTGGTGCCTTCACCGGCCGGCTTGCCTTCAGCCAGGTTCTTGGTCAGCTCGAAGGTGGCCTTCGCCTGGTTGGCCGCATCGTTCAGCACTGTACCCGCCATGGCACCGCTCTTGACCATGGCCAGGGCTTCCGGCAGGGCATCGACGCCAAATACCGGGATGGCAGTCTTGCCTTGCGCTTTCAGGGATTCAACGGCACCCATCGCCATGCCGTCATTGTTGGCGATGACCACTTCGATCTTGCTGGCGTTGGGGCCGGAGATCCAGGCATCCATCTTGTCCTTGGCCATGGCGGTATCCCACATACCTGTATCCATGTGCAGCTGTTCGGTTTTGACGCCGCCGTCGTTCAGGGTCTTGATGACATAGGTGGTACGGGCTTCCGCATCCGGGTGGCCCGGCTCGCCCTTCAGCAGTACGAACTGGATGACGCCATCCTTGTTCAGATCCCACTCCGGATGGGCTTTCCAGTGTTTGGCGATCAGCTGACCCTGGATGATGCCTGACTCCTTGGAGTCGGTACCCACGTAGTAAGCCTTCTCATAACTGGCCAGATCGGCAGCACTCGGCTCCTTGTTGTAGAACACCACGGGCACATCTTCGCCACGGGCCTTCTCGATCACGACAGGGGCCGCCGCCGGGTCAACCAGGTTGATCGCCAGGGCCTTCACCCCTTTGGCCAGCAGCACGTCGATCTGATCGTTCTGCTTGGACTGGTCATTCTGGGAGTCATTCATCAGCAGCTCCACACCCGGGTTTGCCGCTGCTTCCTTCTCGATTGCCTTGCGCACCACAGCCATGAAGTTGTCATCGTACTTATAGACTGTCACCCCGATACGGGTTTCGGCATGGGCAGTGGCTCCTGCCATCAGGCTCATCAGCACGGCGGCAATTGTCGTGATTTTTTTCATTGTTATGCTCCGATCTCTCTATCTGTTTTTTGTAGGGAATGCTGTACACCAATTGAACTGGCGCCAGCCTAATGTAATCAGTTTGTTGTGTGATGTTCTGTGATCCTGACAACAAAATGAAAACGTTTACACTCTGTTACATAGCAACAAAACAATTAAATATCATATGGTTATGAGTAATCATTTTCGACTGAGGCCTTATCGCCGCCTCAGTCGACCCAACCATGGCTCAGATTCAGCGTAGAACACAGTTCCAATAGTAGCCGCCCGGCTGCAACCAATATTCCGGTCGCACGCTCTGACTCCAGGAGTCATCGCCCCCAATCCCCATGTGGAAGCCATCGAGGCAGAGATGCAGGCCCCCCTCGGCCACCAGGTCTGTCTGGTGACGGGCCTGGGCCAGCTGCTGCTGGCTGTAGCGGCTGACGCTGAAATGGAACTGCCCCTCGACGGCAATCTCGCCAAGCTGCAGTTGACGGGTATCACAGCGCAGCCCGTTGTCGGTCGGGAACACATAAGGGGTATGCAGGTCCGCCAGCGGCAACTGCCAGCGGCCGAAGTCGGCACCGAGCAGGCGATCCGGATAGTTCTCGTGAGGGCCCAGACCCAGCCAGCTCAACTCTGTCACCTCGTCGACCAGCCAGAACAGGGCGCCAATGCGGGGCAACGACGGCATGCCGGCCGCAACCTCGACGGCTATGGTGAGCGCCATGGCACCGTCCGCACCGAAGCTGTGCTGCCAGCGGGTCGACAGCTTGAGTACCCCCTGGACGAAGTAACCGTGCCTGACCAGCACGCGGCCATGATGGGGATCCACCTCCAGCCCAAGACAGCGATGCTCAAGTTCGTTGAGGCCGGCGCCTTGCCAGCGGGCAATCCAGGCGTTGGGATCTATGTGATCCGCCTCGCTGGCGCCTATGTCGTTGTCGAGCGGTGCGCGATAGAAGTGATCGGCAATGGCATCCTGCAGCCGTTCGCGGCCATGTTTCTGCCAACTGCGGATGCGGCCGCTGGTTTTGTCCAGTTGCCACTCGCTGCCAGCTGCGCAGACAAGCCAATGATCCGGTTGCTCCTTTATCGCGGCGGGGTTAAACGCCGCCGGTATCGCCATCGGCGTTGGCAGCATAAATTGCTGGCGCGCCACCTCATGCTCGGGCTCGGCCCAGGCCGTGGCGGCGGGTTGCACTATGGCCAGATCCAGCCAGGCGAGGGAGCCCGCCGCAAAGGCCGGCAGCGTATCCAGCAGGGTCAGTACCACGCTGGCCCGGGGCGCCAGGCTGAGTGGGCATTCACCCTGTTGCAGCACAAGGCCGTTCTCGCACAGTTGCCAGCGCAGCAACTCGTTGTCCGTACTGCGGAACAGATACTCGCTGCGAATTTCGACCCGCAGCGGCGCCTGGCTTTGCAGCGTCAGCACAAAAGGTTGCTGGGCCCGCTTCGCCTCGAACAGGGCGGGATGGGACGTCCGATCCGGGAACAGCAGGCCGTTGCAGCAGAACTGACGGTCATTGGGCTGGTCGCCGAAGTCACCGCCGTAGGCCCAGTAGTGACGGCCATCGTCGGTCTGCTTGTCGAGCCCCTGATCCACCCAATCCCACACGAAACCGCCCTGCAGCCTGGGATGATCGCGAAACGCCTGCCAGTAGTGGGCAAAGCCCCCCAGGCTGTTGCCCATGGCGTGGGCGTATTCGCAGAGGATGAGTGGCCGGGTCTCGCCCGGCAGGCCGATCCACTTGGCCAGCGCCCACTTGGGCACCGCCGGGAAGGGCTGGTCCTGATGGGTGCGGGCATACATGGGGCAGATGATGTCGGTGGCCGGGGTATCGGCCCCGCCCCCTTCGTACTGCACCGGACGGCTCGGATCCGCCTGCCTGGCCCAGCCATACATGGCATCGTGGGCCGGGCCGTAGCCCGATTCGTTGCCAAGGGACCAGATGATGATGCTGGGGTGGTTGAAGTCGCGGGCCACCATGCGGGTGACCCGCTCCAGGAAGGCGTTGCTCCAGGCCGGATCCCGCGCCAGCCGCCCCATGGGGGTCATGCCGTGGGTCTCCAGATTCGCCTCGTCCACCACATAGAGGCCGAGCCGGTCGCACAGGCGATAAAGCTCGGGGTGATTGGGGTAGTGGGAGCAGCGCACCGCGTTGAAGTTGTGCCGCTTCATCAGCAGCAGGTCCTGCTCGATGGCGGCAGGAGTTACCACATGGCCCCTGGCTGCATCGTGTTCGTGCCGGTTGGCGCCGCGGATCAGCAGGGGCTGGCCGTTGACCCGCAGCAGACCGCCCTTGATCTCCACCGCCCGAAAGCCCACGTCATAGGCCTCGCTCTCGATGGGCTCGCCCTGCTCGCCGAGCAAGGTCAGGGTCAGTCGGTAGAGGTGAGGCGTCTCGGCACTCCACTTGCGCGGGGCCGCCACCTCGAGCCAACACTCTGCACGATCCTCATAGGCCCCCTTCTCGTCGATGGCTGCCGTGCCGAGCCGCTGGCGCAGGTTGGCCACCCGCTCTGTGCCGTCGTAGAGGCTGACCTCCACCGACAGGCCCGCTGCGTTGGCGGCCTGCAGCTCGATCTTGAGACGAGCATCCCGATGGCAGGCATCCAGCACGGGCGTAACCCGGATATCCATCAGATGACGGGCCGGTTTGTGCAGCAGAGTGACGGAGCGGAAGATGCCGCTCAGGCGCCACATGTCTTGATCCTCCAGATAGGAGCCATCTGACCAGCGCAGCACCAGCACAGCCAGCCGGTTGCCGCCGGCCTGCAGGAAGGGGCTCAGATCGAATTCGGCAGGCAGCCGGCTGTCCTGGGAGTAACCCACCCAGCGGCCGTTGCAGAACAGGTAGAAGGCGCTGTCGACCCCGTCGAAGATGATGCGGGTCTGGCCGCCGGCCAGCCAGTCGGCAGGCAACTCGAACTCGCGAGAGTAGCAGCCGGTCGGATTGGCGGCCGGCACCCTGGGCGGATCGCAGGGGAAGGGATACTTGATGTTGGTGTAGATGGGGCCGTCCGTGAGCGGACGCGACGCCGGGTAGGCGGCATCCAGCTGCCAGTTGCCCGGCACCCTGATGGCACACGCCTGCGGCAGATCCTGCGTCAGCCAGCCATCGGGCACCCGCTCGGGCGCCTCGAAGAAGGAAAAGCGCCATTCGCCATCCAGCAGCAGGCGGGACGGCGAGGCGAGATCGGCACGGGCGTCGGCCTCACTGCGCCAGCTGAACAAGGGGGTATGGGCAGCCAGACGATTCACCGATGTAATCGCCTGGGTCTGCCAATCCTGACGGGCCACTATCTCCCTGAGCATTCTTCTCTCTCCCTGCATGAACGCCGAAAACGTATGCAGTGTAGGGGAGTTTTGCCCGGTGATCGGCGATCTCGCTCACACAGATGTAAACGATTACACTGATTTTGTTAAGTAAAACAGGGTAAAAATGAGCTAAATGAAGGTAAAAGACCGAGCCCTCGGATCACAGGCCTGAAAAACGGCGATCCGGGGGAAGAAAGAGGCGTGAATAGAGGGGGTCAGGCCCGTACGGGTGCCACCGAGTGGCGATTGATCAGGGTCGGCGTGTAAATGCGGCTCTGCACCGACTCGCACTCACCCGCCGCCAGCTGCAATGCCAGCTTGGCCGCCTGGGCCGCCATCAGCTCGATGGGATAGCGCATGGTGGAGAGCTTGGGTCTCAGGTATCTGGCGTAGATGATGTCATCGAAGCCCACCACCGAGACCTCCTCCGGCACCTTGAGGCCGTTGTCGGCCAGCACAGAGATGGCGCCGGCCGCCATGGCATCGTTGTAGGCCACCACGGCCGTGATGGGCTGTCCCTTGGCCAGCAGGTTGAGCATGGCGCGCTCCCCCCCCTCCTCGTTGGGCATGCCGCTCTCCACCAGCTCGGGATCGGCGAAGAGCCCAGCCTCGGCCAGCGCATCCTGATAACCCTGCAGCCGCAAGGTGGCATCCTCGATGACGTGATCCGAACTGAGGAAGGCGATGTGGCGGTGGCCCAGCTCCAGCAGATGACGGGTCGCCGTGGCGGCCCCCTGCCGGTTGTTGAGGGCGATGCAGCGCCCCTTCAGGGCCGGAATGTCCCGGTTGATCAACACCATGCCGGGCACCCGCTGGGCATAGTCGATCAGCTCCTCGTCGCTCAGTGCCTTGCTGTGCACCACCAGCGCCTCGCAGCGCTTGCCGATCAGCAGCTCGATGGATTCCCGCTCTTGCTGTGCCCGGTGAAAACCATTACCCATCAACAGGTGCAACCCCTGCTCCACCGCAATCGCCGCGACCCCCTTGATCAGGGCGCCGAAGAAGGGATCCGCCACGTCACCCACCAGCACCCCCATGGTGTCACAGGTTCTGCTGACCAGCGCACGGGCATTGGCGTTGGGGGTGTAGCCCAACTCGGCCATGGCCTTTTGCACCACCTCGCGGGAGGCGGCACTGGCCTTGGGTGAGTTGTTCATCACCCGTGAAACCGTTGCCACAGATACCTTGGCCAAACGGGCGACATCCTTGATGGTGCTCATGCTGTTTTCACTTATTTCACGGTTCAAGACGGCGCCATTATACCGAGCAATGTCACTGATAACAGGGGAAAAAGCCACATAGCTGCATTTATGACCACACCAACAAGTGTAATCGTTTCCACATATTTGTTAACCAGTTCACAGTTTACCCGTCGGAGCCTCGGCTAGACTCCTTCACAGGCTTTTTTAGCGTGGAGAAGAGGATGAAAGTACTGGTCACCGGCGGCTGCGGCTACATCGGCAGCCACACCTGCCTGGCCTTGCAGGCCGCGGGAATGGAACCCGTGGTGGTGGATAACCTCTGCAACAGCAAGGCGGGCGTACTGGCGCGCATCGCCGCCATCAGCGGGCGTGAACCCCTCTTCTATCAGGGGGACATTCGTGATCCGGCCCTGCTGGATCGCATCTTCGGCGAGCAACAGATAGCCGCCGTGATCCACTTCGCCGCCCTCAAGGCGGTCGGTGAATCGACCCGTCTCCCCCTCGAATACTACGAGAACAATCTGGGCGGCACCCTCACCCTGCTGCAGGCGATGAAACGCGTCGGGGTCAGCAGCCTGGTGTTCAGCTCGTCGGCCACCGTCTATGGCGATCCGGCCAGCACGCCCATCCGGGAGGATTTCCCCCGCAGCGCCACCAATCCCTACGGGCGATCCAAACTGATCATCGAGGAGATCCTCGAGGATCTGCAGCGGGCCGAGCCCCACTGGAGCATGACGCTGCTGCGCTACTTCAATCCGGTCGGCGCCCACGACTCAGGCACCTTGGGGGAAGATCCCCAGGGCATACCCAACAACCTCATGCCGTTTTTGACCCAGGTCGCCATCGGCCGCCGCGACTCTCTCTCCGTCTTTGGAAACGATTACCCCACCGTCGATGGCACCGGGGTGCGCGACTACATCCACGTGATGGATCTCGCCGAGGGGCACGTCAAGGCGTTGCAACATTGCGCCAGGCAGGGGGGCGTACACGTCTACAACCTGGGCACGGGCCAGGGCCAGAGCGTGTTGCAGATGGTCGCGGCGTTTGAAGCCGCCTCCGGTCGGCCGCTGCCCTATCGCATCGAACCCAGGCGCCCAGGCGACATCGCCGAGTGCTGGGCCGATCCCGCCAAGGCCGAGCGTGAGCTGGGCTGGCGTGCCAGCCGCGACCTCGCAACCATGTGCGCCGACAGCTGGCGCTGGCAGTCCGCCAATCCGCAGGGGTACGAGGCGTGAACATGCCCAGTGCGACTCGCCCTCCCTCGTCCGCCCAGCAGGCGGCCAATCCATCCATTTCATCAGGTAATGAGGAGTGATGATGTTCAACCCGGTTGATCACCCCCACCGTCGTTTCAACCCGCTGACCGGTCAATACGTGCTGGTCTCCCCCCACAGAGCCAAGCGCCCCTGGCAGGGCCAGGTCGAGAAGGTCAGTCAGGCGCCAAGCCAGTCCCACGATCCGGATTGCTTCCTCTGCGCGGGCAACCAGCGCGTCACCGGCGACCAGAACCCGGACTATCAGGGCACCTTCGTCTTCACCAACGACTTCGCCGCCCTGATGCAGGACACCCCGGCCACCGACGCGGCACAGGATCCCCTGCTCAAGCTGGAAGCCGCCCGCGGCACCAGCCGGGTCATCTGTTTCTCGCCGGATCACGGCAAGACACTGCCCGAGCTGCCCCTGCCCGCCATAGAGGCGGTGATCATCACCTGGATGAAACAGGTGGCCGAGCTGTCAGCCCAGTGGGAATGGGTGCAGGTGTTTGAAAACAAGGGCGCCGTCATGGGCTGCTCCAACCCCCACCCTCACGGCCAGCTGTGGGGCAGCGACTTTCTGCCCAACGAGATAGCCCGCGAAGAGCAGCACCAACGCGACTGGCTGGCCGAGCACGGCCGCCCGCTGCTGGTCGACTATGTGGAGCGGGAGCTGGCGGATCGCACCCGCATCGTGGTGGAAACAGCACACTGGCTGGCCGTCGTTCCTTTCTGGGCCGCCTGGCCGTTCGAAACCCTGCTGCTGCCCAAGACCCATGTGCCCTCCCTGCTCGGCCTCACCCCCGAGCTGCAGCAGGATCTGGCGGTGGCGCTCAAGGAGCTCACCAGCCGTTACGACAACCTGTTCGAGTGCAGCTTCCCCTACTCCATGGGCTGGCACTTCGCACCGCCTCACTCCGACTGCCCGGAAGCCTGGCAACTGCACGCCCACTTCTATCCGCCCTTGCTGCGCTCCGCTACGGTGCGCAAATTTATGGTGGGCTTCGAGATGCTGGCAGAAACCCAGCGCGATCTGACACCGGAACAAGCGGCAGAACGACTGCGCGCCCTGTCCCCCATTCATTACAACCAGGCCGACGGGGAGAAGCGATGAAACCCAGTCAATGTGTTCCGACCCCGGAACAGGCAGCAGAACGACTGCGCGCCCTGTCCCCCATTCATTACAACCAGGCTGACGGGGAGAAGCGATGAAACCCAGTCAATGTGTTCTCACCCCGGAGCAAGCTGCGGAACGGCTGCAAGCCCTGAGCCCCATTCACTACAACCCGATCAGCCAAGCCAATGAGGAGGCCCTATGACCCCCAGCCAACGCGTCAGCGCCGTTTTTGCAGAGCAGTTTGAGCAGCAACCCGACCTGCTGGTGCGCGCCCCCGGTCGCGTCAACCTCATCGGCGAACACACGGACTACAACGACGGCTTCGTGCTGCCCTGCGCCATCGATTACGAGACCTGCGTCGCCATCGGCCTGCGCGATGACAGCCTGGTGCACGTGATCGCCGCCGACTACGGCAACCAGCGCGACCTGTTCGATCTGAACCAGCCCATCACCCACCATGCCGATCAGCGCTGGAGCGACTACATACGCGGCGTGGTGAAATACCTGCAGGTGCGCGGCCATGCGCTGCGCGGCCTCAACCTGGTGGTCTCCGGCAACGTGCCGCAGGGCACAGGCCTGTCGTCGTCCGCCTCGCTGGAGGTGGCCATAGGCCAGGCCTTCAAGGAGGCGCAGGGGCTCGACATCAGCCAGGCCGAGATCGCCCTCAACGGCCAGCAGGCGGAGAACCAGTTCGTCGGCTGCAACTGCGGCATCATGGATCAGATGATCTCCGCCAGCGGCAAGCAGGATCACGCCCTGCTGCTCGACTGCCGCTCGCTGGAAACCCGCCTCATCCCCATGCCCCCCGACCTGGCGGTGCTGATCGTCAACTCCAACGTGCGCCGCGGCCTGGTGGACAGCGAATACAACACCCGCCGTCAGCAGTGTGAAACCGCCGCCCGCCACTACGGGGTCAAGGCGCTGCGCGACCTCGACATGGCCGCGCTGGAGGCGGGCAAGGCCGGGCTGGATGAGGTCTGCTACCGCCGCGCTCGCCACGTGGTAGGCGACAATACCCGCACCCTGGCCGCCGCCGATGCGCTGGAGTCCGGCGATCTGGTGCGCCTCGGCGAACTGATGGCCGAGTCCCACGCCGCCATGCGCGATGACTTCGAGATTACCGTGCCCCCCATCGACGGTCTGGTGGAGATCATCAAGGCCAGGCTTGGCCGCGAAGGCGGTGTGCGGATGACGGGCGGCGGCTTCGGCGGCTGCGTGGTTGCCCTGCTGCGCCCGGCACAGGTCGCCGAGGTGATTGCCGCCGTCGACGCCGAGTATCCGGCCCGCTTCGGCCTCAAGGCCGACAGCTATGTCTGCCGCGCCAGCGCGGGGGCGGGGGCGGGGGCGGGAAAACTATGAGCCCATTTATGATGCAGGCCGACGGCTACGTCTGCCGGATCGGCAACACAGGTGCAGGCAAGCTATGAGCAACGCCATGATCCCGTTCGAGCTGGCAAACGAAGAGGGACTGCGCCTGCGCGGCCTCGATGTTGGCGCCACCCTCACCTCCCTCACCCTGCCGGTCGCGGGCAAACACCGCGAGGTGCTGCTGGGCTGCGCCGATGAGGCCTATCCTGTGCAGCAGGTGTGGCTGGGTGCGGTGGCGGGGCGTTTTGCCAACCGCATCGGCGGCGCCGAACTGGTGCGCGATGGCCAGCACTGGCCGCTGGATGCCAATCAGGCCCCCCACTGCCTGCACGGCGGACGGGAGGGGTTTCATCGCCAGCGCTGGCAGATCAAGGAGCTGGAGGCGGACAGGGTCAAGCTCGTCCTGCTGTCGAAGGCGGGCGATCAGGGCTTTCCCGGCAACTTGCGGGTAACCCTGGAGTACCGGCTGGAGCAGTACGATCTGGTGGTCGATTTCAGGGCCAGCACGGATGCGCCGACCCCGGTCAGTCTCACCAGTCACGCCTACTTCAACCTGGATGGGGGCGGCGATGTGCGCGACCACACCATCAGCCTCAACGCCGACCGCTTTCTGCCGACCGATGAGAGCGGTCTGCCACTGGCCATTGCGCCGGTGGAAGGCCCCTTCGATCTGCGCGCCCCGCGCCCCATGGGCCAGGATTGGCTGAGCCATCCCCAGCAACGGCAGGCCAGGGGGTACGATCATGCCTTCCTGCTCAATCATCCGCAGCATGATGGCCCGGAGCAGACCTGGGCCGCGCGAGTGATCTCCGGCGATCGGCAGCTGGCGATGGAGGTCTACAGCAACCAGCCTTCGCTGCAGTTCTACACCGGCAACTGGCTGGCCAACACCCCGAGCCGCAGCGGCCAGCCGCATCAGGATTACGACGGCTTCTGTCTGGAGGCACAGCAGTTGCCGGACAGCCCCAACCGGCCCGAGCTCGGCGATCCCTGGCTGCTGCCGGGGCACTACTACCACCACCAGACCCGTTATCGCTTTATCGCCGCCAGCTGACCCCGACGCCCTCCGGCAGACCTACGCTGACAACCACAGGCGAGGCCGAGATGGCGTCATCATGCAGCTACACTCTGGCCCCGCGCCCTCTTCTCCCACGCAGACATAGCGAATGAAGAGGGCTCGGGGTCACCCATTACATCAGCTCGTAAACAAGTCCACGCAAGGAGTCGTTATGGATGAACACTACCTGGCCGCGCCCGACCGCTATCAGCGCCAACCTTATCGACCCGTGGGCCGCCACGGCCTGCGCCTGCCCAGCATAGGTCTCGGGCTCTGGCACAACTTCGGCGAGGGGAGCGATCCCGCCAGGGTGAAGGCCATGGTGCACCAGGCGTTCGATCTCGGTATCACCCACTTCGATCTCGCCAACAACTACGGGCCGCCCCCCGGCTCCGCCGAGACCACCTTCGGCCGCGTGCTCAAGGGCAGTCTGGCCCCCTACAGAGACGAGCTGATCATCGCCAGCAAGGCGGGCTATGTGATGTGGGACGGCCCCTACGGGGATGGCGGCAGCGCCAAGTACCTGTTTGCTAGCCTGCACCAGAGCCTGCGCCGGCTCGGCCTCGACTATGTGGACATCTTCTATCACCACAGGCCGGATCCCCGCACCCCGCTGGAGGAGACCTGTCAGGCGCTGGCACTCATGGTGCGTCAGGGCAAGGCGCTCTATGTCGGCCTCTCCAACTACCCGGCACAGCTTGCCGCCCAGGCAGCGACCCGGCTGACGGAGCTGGGCACCCCCTGTCTGGTCAATCAGCTCAAATACTCGCTGTTCCAGCGCGACATCGAAGCCGACACCCTGCCGGTCTGTCGCGAGCAGGGAGTGGGCGTGGTGGCCTTCTCGCCGCTGGCGGGCGGCCTGCTCAGCAACCGCTATCTGGCTGGCATACCGGCGGACTCGCGCGCCGCCAGCGGCAGCCCCTTCCTCAAGCCGGAGCAGATCACCGCAGACAAGCTGGCCAGGATCCAGGCCCTGCACGCCCTGGCACAACAGCGGGGGCAGGAGTTGTCACAGCTGGCGTTGCAGTGGGTGTTGCGCGATCACGTGGTGAGTTGCGCCCTGATCGGCGCCAGCAGCCCCCAGCAGATAGTGAGCGCGGTCGAAGCCCTGGCCCTGCCCCCGCTGGACGAGACGTTGCAACGACAGATAGAAGCCACCCTGGCCTGACCCGCTCTCAACCTCCCCCATTGCCAGGGGGAGGCCCCAATATTCACTGGTTGCCCGTCTGATTTTCCTCCATCATTGGTCGCCCCGGCTCAGCCCGGGGCCGACTTCATCCGGACCAATCAACCAAGAGATCTGAACCATGACAGAGTCTTACGCCCTGTTTGTCGCCTTCGTGCTGGGCATAGTAGAGGGCCTGACCGAGTTTCTGCCCGTTTCCTCGACCGGCCACATGATCATCGTCGGCCACCTGCTGGGTTTCGAAGGCCCCAAGGCCGCCACCTTCGAAGTGGTGATCCAGATGGGTTCCATTCTCGCGGTCGTGGCCGTGTTCTGGCGCCGCCTGTTCGGCCTGATTGGCATCCACTTCGGCCAGAAGCCGGCACAGGATCACGCCACCCTCTCCCTGGTCCACATCATCCTCGGCATGCTGCCCGCCGTGCTCATAGGTCTCGCCATTCACAGCTGGATCAAGGCCCATCTGTTCGGCCCGGAAACCGTGATGTATGCCCTGGTCGCCGGCGGCATCTTGCTGATCATCGCCGAGAAATTTCGCCCGGCGGTACGCTCCGAGACCCTGGATGACATCAGCTACCAGCAGGCGTTCGGCATAGGGCTGTTCCAGTGTCTGGCGCTCTGGCCCGGCTTCTCGCGCTCAGGCGCCACCATCAGCGGCGGCATGCTGATGGGGATCAGTCGCCAGGCGGCGGCCGAGTTCTCCTTCATCCTGGCGGTGCCCATGATGGTGGCCGCCAGCGGGCTGGATCTCTACAAGAGCCGTGACCTGCTCTCCATGGCCGACTTCCCCATGTTTGCGGTGGGCTTTGTCACCGCCTTCGTGGTCGCCATGATAGCGATCAAGACCTTCCTGGCGCTGATCCGTCGCCTCGACTTCATCCCGTTCGCCATCTACCGCTTCGTGGTGGCCTTCGCCGTCTACCTGGTATTCGTTGCCTGATCCGGCCGCGACGCCATGAAAAAAGGGACCTGTCGGTCCCTTTTTCTATTGTTGCCCGCCCTCAATAGAGGCGATGACTGATGCCATTGAGCAGCCGCGACAGCCCCTTGGTGAACTGGACCGGCGCATCCTGCACCGTGTAGCAGAGGCAGCCGTCCGGGGTGTGCGGACTGTGGGCGTGGCTGGCATCGCGCCAGATGAAGTCCCCCGCCTGATAGCAGGTCTCCCCGTCCTGTATGTGGCCGGCCAGCAGCAGGGTCAGCTCGTAACCCTGATGGGTGTGCTCGGGGATGCGGCCACCGGCTTCTATGTGCAGCAGGCTGGCGCGGGCCCCCAGCTCGTCCAGCGGCAGGCTGTGCTGACGAATGGCGCCAATGTGACGCCACTTGGGGGCATGGTGACGCGCCAGCACCCTGGGCAAGCGGTATGACTGGCCCGCCACCTGCAACTCGGGCTGGGGGGGCGCCAACTGGCTGAGTGCTGCCACAGTGGCGACCGGCTGCTGCAGTATGCCGGCCAGCATGGCATCGAGTGCCACCGGCATGCTCTCGCTCATCGTTGCCGGCTGATCTTCTGCCGGCTCCAGATACTGGCAAGCCAGTTCCTCTTCGCAGGCTCGCAGACTGGCAGCACACTCGGGGCAGAGCTCGCAGTGGGCGGAGACACCGACCGCCAGCGGCAGGGACAGCTCGTCGGCGGCGAAGGCGCGCAACATGGCGTGGGTCGGATGGGTTTTAATCATGGCCTTGCTCCACTTGCTCTTTCAATTTCTGTAATGCCAGTCTGAGGCGGGATTTGATGGTACCAAGCGGCACGCCGAGTCGCTCCGCCAGCTCCTGCTGGGAGAACTCCTGCAGATAGATGCCGCGCACCACCTGCTGTTGCGGCTCCGGCAGGGTGGCGAGGTAGTGCGCCATCTGGCGGGTCAGCACGGCATCTTCACCACCGCTCAGGTGCTCCTCTTCCGCCCTGAACTCCAGCATGGGCCACAGCTCCTCGGCGCAGAGATCCTCCTTGCTGGCGCGGCGGCGGCGCAGCATGTCGAAGCTCTGGTTGCGCATGACGGTGTAGATCCAGGTGGTCGGCGCCCCCTTCTCGGGGTGGTAGAGGCGGGCCTTCTGCCACACCAGCAGCATGGTCTCCTGCACCAGCTCCATGGCGTTGGCCTCGCTGCCGAGGTGGCGCAGCCCATAGCTGCGGATGCGCGGCGCGAAGTGATGAAACAGGCGGGCGAAGGCGGCCTTGTCGGCCTGCTCGGCGACCCGGATGAGAAGAGACGTCAGATCGCCATCTGGATTGTCCATGGGGGGCGATATCCTGCGCTGAGTCGATTGGGGTTGGCCAGTATATGCCATTGCGCCATGCCTTGAATGTTGTGGTCATCACCATTACGCCGGGCGTGGCAAAAGGATCACAGGCGGGCCGCAAATTGGCACTCAATGGCTGGCAACCAGCAGGCCGCTCAGCAGGGAGAGCGCAGGCTGGTTGTCGTCCGCCGCCAGCAACCACTGCTTCTGTTCCACGGGAATGGGCAGCACCTCCAGCCAGCGCTGGGCCACCCAGCTGGCATCGTCCCAGTCGGGATCATGGTAGAGGGCCGCATATTCCGGGTAGTCGTTGAACACCTCCTGCAGTGCCCTGGCCAGTGAGTGCTGATCGGCATTGAGCCTGCCCGTCTGCCAGGGCGGCAGCAGTGCCACCTCGCCGACCCTCAGCCCGTCGGGCTCCTGCCACAGATCGACGATCCTGACCCGCTCCATGCCGAGCACGGTAATGCCCAGCAGACCATCCGGCAGCTGATCGAAATCGATGATCCGCACCCGGGTGGCGATGGGGTACATGTTGCGCAGCGCATCGGGCGGGCGGGGGTCGAGCATGCAGAGCACGAAGCCCTGATCTCCCGCCTCGGCGATCATGCGCTGGTATCTGGGCTCGAAGATGCGCAGCGGCATGATGCCACCGGGCAGCAGGTGAGCCGAGAGGGGAAACAGCGCCAGTTTCATCAGGATATTCCTCTGTGGAAGATACCTGTTGATACGACCGCCGTGGACGGGCAGATCATTCAGACCGAGTTGGAATAAAAAAACCCTTAACAATCAGGGGAAAATAGCCTGGACAAGCCGCTTCGATATGCAGTAGAAATGGATAAGCACCATTTAATCCATTGAATATTCTGGATACTGGTGACAAATGCAGTGAAATATCCGCCCGACCAACTCCGGCGGGCCGTCCCTATAGTTTTCTCGGGCCGATGCGGGTAAAATTCACGCCCTTATATATCAGTCATTTTTCGACGCGCAACCTTGGTGGTCAGTTATGAAAGAGCATATTCATCATCTACTTGAACAAACGGTAGCCAATCTCAAGTCAGCGGGCGTGTTGCCGGCGGACCTGGAAGCCCGGGTGCAAGTAGACCGATGCAAGGAGAAGGCTCACGGTGACCTGGCCACCAACCTGGCCATGCTGCTGGCCAAACTGGCCCGCAAGAACCCCCGTGAGCTGGCCGCTGCCATCATAGAACACCTGCCCGCCTCCGACCTGATCGCCAAGGTCGAGATCGCCGGCCCCGGCTTCATCAACTTCTTCTTCGACCAGCGCTGGCTGGCCGGCCAGGTGGAAGCCATGGTGACCTCTGCCAACGCCAACGTGAAGTTGCCGACCCCGCAGACAGTGGTGGTGGACTACTCGGCGCCGAACGTGGCCAAAGAGATGGCGGTGCACCACATCCGCTCTACCGTGCTCGGTGACGTAGCCGCCCGTGCCCTGGAATTCCTCGGCCACAAGGTGGTACGCGCCAACCACATAGGTGACTGGGGCACCCAGTTCGGCATGCTGATCGCCTATCTGGAGAAAATGGCCAACGAGCACGCCTCCGACATGGCGCTCAAGGATCTCGAAGCCTTCTACACCCAGGCCAAGCGTTGCTACGACGAAGACGAAGTCTTCGCCGAGCGCGCGCGCAACTACGTGGTCAAGCTGCAGGGTGGCGATGAATACTGCCGCACCATGTGGAAGAAGCTGGTCGACATGACCATGGAACAGAACCAGATCAACTACGACCGCCTGAATGTCTCCCTGACCAACAAGGACATAATGGGCGAGTCCATGTACAACGACATGCTGCCGCAAATCGTGGACGACCTGAAAGCCCGCGGGCTGGCGGTCGAGAGCGAAGGGGCCACCGTCGTCTTCCTGGACGAATTCAAGAACAAGGATGGCGAGCCCATGGGCGTCATCATCCAGAAGAGCGATGGCGGCTTCCTCTACACCACCACCGACATCGCCTGTGCCAAGTACCGTTACGAGACCCTGGGCGCCGACCGCGTCATGTACTTCATCGACTCCCGTCAGCACCAGCACCTGATGCAGGCCTGGACCATCACCCGCAAGGCGGGCTATGTGCCGGAATCCGTGCCGCTCGAGCACCACGCCTTCGGCATGATGCTGGGCAAGGATGGTCGTCCCTACAAGACCCGCTCCGGCGGCACCGTCAAGCTGGTCGACCTGCTCAACGAAGCCGAGGAGCGCGCTAGCGCCCTGCTGGAGAACCGCAACAGCGATCTCTCCGCCGCAGAGAAGGCCGAAGTGGTCCACGCCATCGCCATGGGTGCGGTCAAGTATGCGGATCTCTCCAAGAACCGCACCACAGACTACATCTTCGACTGGGACATGATGCTGTCGTTCGAAGGCAACACGGCACCGTACCTGCAGTACGCCTACACCCGGATCCAGTCCATCTTCCGCAAGGCCGGCGTCAATGCCGAGACCTTGACCGGTACTGTGACCCTGAACGAGGAAGCCGAAGAGGTGCTGGCCCAGAAGCTGATCCAGTTCTCCGACGCGGTCAACGGCGTGGCGGACAAGGGCATGCCGCACCTGCTCTGTACCTACCTGTACGAGTTGTCCGGCAACTTCATGACCTTCTACGAAGCCTGCCCGATCAACAAGGATGGCGTCGACGAAGCCACCCGCCAGAGCCGTCTGCTGCTGTGCGCAGCCACCGCCAAGGTCCTGAAACTGGGTCTGGGCGTGCTGGGTATCCATACCCTGGAGCGCATGTAATAGATGGCAACCCGGGATTACGTCGGCAACAGCCCGAGAAGACGGGCCGGTGGTCGCAACACCAAGAAAGCGGCACCTCGCCGCTTTCCTGTTATCCCGGCACTGCTGGCCGGGGTGCTGCTGGCAGGGTTCGGCGGCTTCCTCTACATGATCAACGGCAAGGGCAGCGATGCCCCCACCATTGAAGAACAGGTCAAGGCCAACAAGCCCAAGGCGCAGAACAACGGCTTGCCGCAGGAGAAGTGGAGCTATATCGAACGGCTGGAGAACAAGCAGGTCGATATCACTGAGCCGCCCCCCCAACCGGGCGTGCTGCCACCGCCTCCTGCCCAGACCCTGACCCTGCAGCCGGAGAAACTGCCGCAGCCGGTGCCGACCGACATTCCCCAGCCGGGAACGCCTATCGGCCAGGTGCAGCCCTACAAGCCGCAACCGGTTCAACCCGCCAAGCCAGCCCCAGTGGCCAATGCCCAAGAGCAGGTGATCGACCGCAAGGCCGAGCGGGAACGGATGGAGCGTGAACTGCGGGCCGAGCTGGAACGGGAGCGCGCCGAGGCCGCCAGGGCCCAGGCAGCGACCCAGTCTGCACAAACCGCAGCGGCGGACAGCGGTCGCTACATGATGCAGTGCGCCGCCCTGCGCTCGCAGGATTCTGCCGAATCGCTCAAGGCGCGTATCGCCTTCGGTGCCGGCCTCTCCTCCAGCCTGCAGGTGGTGAATGGCGCCAACGGCACCGTCTACAAGGTGATGGTGGGTCCCTTCAGCGGCAAGGCGGCCGTCGATGCGGCCAACCGCAAGCTGCAAGGCTCCGGCATCAGCGGCTGTATCCCCAAAAAGGGGTGACCGCCGCCAGCGGATGAGTGATCAGGGCCGGGTTGAAGACTCGGCCCTTTTCTTTTCTGCGCCACGCGTCTCAACGGAAGTCGACCCGTTGCGGATAATCCGCCAGGGTTGAAAAGCGCCAAACCCATCCCCATCTTTCTTGCCATGCACAGTCAGGCCGTTATTCGGCTCAAGCGAGGTAAGTAAAGTGACTACCATAGTTTCTGTCCGCCGCAACGGCCAAGTCGTGATAGGTGGTGATGGCCAGGTATCCCTCGGCAACACCGTCATGAAGGGCAACGCCCGCAAGGTTCATCGTCTCTATAACGGCAAGGTGCTGGCAGGTTTTGCCGGCGGCACTGCCGATGCCTTCACTCTGCTCGAGCGCTTCGAAGCCAAACTGCAGGCCCATCAGGGTAATCTGGAACGCGCCGCCGTGGCGCTGGCCAAAGACTGGCGCACCGATCGCGCCCTGCGCCGTCTCGAGGCCCTGCTGGCGGTCGCCGATGAAAACAAATCCTTCATCATCACAGGCAACGGTGACGTGGTGCAGCCGGAGCATGATCTGATCGCCATCGGCTCGGGCGGCAACTTCGCCCAGTCCGCCGCCACCGCCCTGCTGGAGAACACGGATCTCGACGCCAAGAGCATCGTCGAGAAGTCCCTCAAGATCGCGGGCGACATCTGCGTCTTCACCAACCAGCATCACACGGTCGAAGTGCTGAATTACGATCCGAAAGAAGCAGAGCCCAAGTAAGCCCCCCATTTGCAAGGGGTGGGCCCTGCCCGCCCCGGATACAGGAATGCCATCATGTCCGAGATGACCCCGAGAGAAATCGTCCATGAGCTGGACCGACACATCATTGGTCAGGCCGACGCCAAGCGTGCCGTCGCCGTCGCCCTGCGCAATCGCTGGCGCCGGATGCAGCTCGATGAAGAGATGCGCCACGAGGTGACCCCGAAAAACATCCTGATGATAGGCCCGACCGGGGTCGGCAAGACCGAGATCGCCCGTCGTCTGGCCAAGTTGGCCAACGCCCCCTTCATCAAGGTGGAAGCCACCAAGTTCACCGAGGTGGGCTATGTGGGCAAGGAAGTGGACAGCATCATCCGCGATCTGACCGACGTCGCCATCAAGCTGGTGCGCGAGACCGAGATGGAGAAGATGAAATACCGCGCCGAGGAAGCCGCCGAGGAGCGCATCCTCGACGCCCTGCTGCCCAACCCGCGCAACAGCTGGGGCGAGGAGGAGAAGGCCGACAACTCCAATACCCGCCAGATCTTCCGCAAGAAGCTGCGGGAAGGCCAGCTGGATGACAAGGAGATAGAACTCGAGCTGTCAGCCAGCCCCATGGGCGTCGACATCATGACCCCGCCGGGCATGGAAGAGATGGCCAGCCAGTTGCAGGGGCTGTTCCAGAACCTGGGTCAGAACCAGAAAAAGAAGCGCAAGATCAAGGTCAAAGAGGCCATGAAGGCGCTGATCGAAGAGGAAGCGGCCCGTCTGGTCAACCCGGAAGAGCTGAAGCAGAAGGCTATCGCCGCGGTCGAGAACAACGGCATCGTCTTCCTCGACGAGATCGACAAGATCTGCAAGCGCGGCGAGAGCTCGGGCCCGGATGTCTCCCGCGAAGGGGTACAGCGCGACCTGCTGCCGCTGGTGGAAGGCTGCACCGTCAACACCAAGCACGGCATGGTCAAGACAGACCACATTCTGTTTGTCGCCTCCGGTGCCTTCCAGGTGGCCCGCCCGTCGGATCTCATCCCCGAGCTGCAGGGTCGCCTGCCGATCCGGGTCGAGCTGACCGCGCTCACCACGGATGACTTCGAGCGCATCCTGACCGAGCCGAACGCCTCGCTCACCGATCAGTACCAGGCGCTGATGGCCACCGAAGGGGTCAAGATCGAGTTCACCAAGGATGGCATCCGCCGTCTGGCCGAAGCGGCCTGGCAGGTCAACGAGCGCACCGAGAACATAGGTGCCCGCCGCCTGCACACCGTGATGGAGCGGCTGATGGAAGACATCTCCTATGATGCCTCCGAGAAGTCCGGCGAGACCTTCACCATAGACGCCGACTACGTCAACGCCCACCTCGGGGCGCTGATCGAGGACGAGGATCTGAGCCGCTTTATCCTGTAAGCGCGCCCTACCGTCATCATTCAAGACGCCTCCCTTGCGGAGGCGTCTTCGTTTTCGACTCCCTCCTGAATCGTTTCGACCGGTGCGCCACTGTGGCCTCTTCCCGTCAGCCAGATCGCGGCGCCAATCAGCAGGCCACCCAGGACAAAGCTGATCTGCATGCCGAACACCAGATCCGCCGGCATGGCCGTGGCCAGGTTGGGCGTTCCCACCAGGGTGGCAAACAGGCCACCGAGTCCGGCCGCCCCCGTCAGCTGGCCCAGATTGCGCGACAGGGTCAGCAAGCCGGCCACAGATCCCCGCGCCTGTTCGGTTGCCGCCCCCACCACGGCGCTGTTGTTGGCGGTCTGGAACAGGGCATAGCCGGCGGTCAGCAGCAGTATGGGCAGCAGATAACCGAGCGGGCCATATCCGGCGCTCAGGGTGGCCAGCCCGAGGAGCGCGCTCATCATGGCCATCAACCCCAGCCGAGCGACCCGGCGCGAACCGAACCTGTCCACCAGCCAGCCGGCAGGCATGCCCGTCAGGGCCGCCAGCAGGGGTCCGCCGGAGATCATGAGCCCAACCGTCGCCATGTCGAGCTCGAACACGCCGTGCAGGTAGAAGGGGCCGATCAGCAGGGTCAGCACCATGACGCTGGCCACCAGCGCACTGGCGAGCAGGCCACCCTTGAGCCGGGAGTCAGCCAGCAGTGCCAGCGGTAGCAGGGGGAAACGGGCACGGCGCTCGCGGCGAACGAACAAGGCAGTGCCAAGCAGTGCCCCCGCCCACCAGCCCAGCGCCGGGGTGCCCCCCGAGGTCAGCGCCAGCCCGTAGCAGAGCAGCGCCACCACCAGCATCGACAGGCTCGTCAGCATCACCCTCTCTCTTTGTGGCAAAGCCCCCTCAGGTGGCAGACCGACCATGCCGGCACCCAGCGCCAGCAGGCTGACGGGTACCAGCAACAGGAAGGGGGCCTGCCAGCCAAACCCGCCGATCAGCAGGCCGCCGAACGAGGGGCCAAGGGCAGTGCCGCAGGCCGACAGGGTACCGAGCAGCCCCATGCCCCGGCCACGCTGCGCCGCAGGTACAAGCTGCCCCACCATGGCCAGCGCCAGAGAGAGCATGCAGGCCGCACCGACCCCCTGCAGGACACGCGCCGCAATCAGCCAGCCTATGGTCGGCGCCAGGGCGCACAGCAGGGATGCCAGCGCAAACAGCGCCACGCCCCCCAGCAACAGGCGGCGCCGGCCAAACCTGTCGCCGAGCCGGCCGGCCACCAGGGTCAGGCAGGTGATCCCCAGCAGGTAGGCCACCAGCACCCACTGCAGGCTGGCGAAGGGGGCGGCAAACGCCTGTCCCAGCGCGGGCAGCGCCATGTTGGCCATGCTCCCCGCCAGCATGGGCAACAGGGTGGCGAGGCCGAGTGCCAGCAAGCCGGCACGGCGAACCCAGGGAGAGGGAATTATGCTGGGGTATGACATGGATATGACCTCAAGCGAACCAGGATGACCACAAGGCTAGCCCTGACGCTGATCCGGCGGAAGACGCACGAGATGCAGCTTATAGCTGCACGACACGCCATATGAAGCCATGGATTCTCGCGTATGATGAGTCAGCACACAGATATGATCGCCATCGGCTGATCACCCCGCATACCAGACCGGCGAGGGCACGACCATGAGCACCCCTGATTTCAACCTGCTGATCACCCTGGATGCGCTGCTTGATGAGGGCAGCGTGGCCGGCGCCGCCAGACGGCTGCGACTCAGCCCCTCCGCCATGAGTCGGGCCCTGGCCCGGCTGCGCGCGACCACGGGAGATCCCCTGCTGGTGCGGGCGGGCCGGGGTCTGGTGCCGACCCCGCGCGCGCTGGCGCTGCGCGAGCAAGTCGGTCAGCTGGTGCAAGATGCCGAGGCCGTGCTGCGCCCCGAGCGGGAGATAGATCCGGCTCACCTGGTGCGCACCTTTCGCCTGCGCGCCAGCGATGGCTTCGTGGAGAGCGTCGGCGCGGCCCTGCTGGCCAGGCTCGCCGTCGAAGCGCCCGGGGTGCGACTGCACTTCGTGGCCAAGCCCGACAAGGAGAGCGGCCCCTTGCGCGGCGGCGAGCTGGATTTCGAAACCGGGGTGATAGGGGCCAACACGGCGCCCGAGCTCCATACCCAGGCCCTGTTCCACGATCATTTCGTCGCCGTGGTGAGGCCGGGTCACCCCCTGTGCGAAGGGCCCCTGACCGCCGCCCGTTACGCCGCCGCCCGCCATATCATGGTGTCGCGCCGCGGGCGGGAACATGGCCCCATCGACCAGGCGCTCGCCGTGTTCAAGCTGGAGCGCACCGTCACCACCCTGGTGCCCGGCTTTGCCACGGCGCTGGCCCTGGTGCGCGGCAGCGATCTGGTGGCGACCGTGCCCGAGCTGCACTGCGCCAGCCTGCATGACTCCCTGGTGAGGCTGCCCCTGCCCTTCCCCCTGCCCGGCATCACCCTGGCCCTGCTCTGGCACCCGCGACTGGACGCCGATCCGGCCCACCGCTGGCTGCGTCACCTCATCCGCGAGACCTGTGCCAGACCCCCTTATGGCACGCGGCAGAGCAGTGACAAGCGTGGTGAAAGTTAACAACCGGTTGAGTGCCCACAGAACCACTCCCCGCTAGCCCTATCCGCTCCCGCATATCGATGGCTGGCTCAGTGGCAGCCAGGATTCCCCATTGGCCCCACTCACGCCCCTCATTCCAACAGACGCGGCCAATTTGACTACTGGTATACCTATTTATAAATAGCTTTCAATTTCACCAAAGCACCCCTTTGGGGATATATAAATAGACACTTGATTTACATCAATTGCCCGCCCCCGCCGACTGGGTAGCCTAACCCCAGAATGATGTTTTATTACTCCAATCCAGAGGCAATCATGAGCAAAGTCAGACTGGCCGTCATAGGTAACGGCATGGTGGGGCACCGCTTCATCGAAGAGTTGATCGAGCGGTCCGATCCCGGCCAGTTCGAGATCACCGTCTTCGGTGCAGAACCCCGTCCCGCCTACGATCGTGTCCATCTCTCCTCCTACTTCTCCCACCACACCAGCGAAGATCTCTCCCTCGTCAAACCCGGTTTCTACGAGAAGCACGGCATCCGCCTGCTGCTCGGCGAGGCGGTCAAGCTGATCGATCGCGCCAAGCGCGAGGTGCACTCCAACAAGGGCACTGTGGTCGAGTATGACAAGCTGGTACTGGCCACCGGCTCCTACCCCTGGGTGCCGCCGATCAAGGGCAGCGAGCATCATGAGTGCTTCGTCTACCGCACCATCGAGGATCTGAAAGCCATCCGCAGCGCCGCCAAGAGCGGCAAGAACGGGGTGGTGATCGGCGGTGGCCTGCTCGGTCTGGAAGCGGCGGGCGCCCTCAAGGCCCTGGGCCTCGAGACCCACGTTGTGGAATTTGCCCCTGTATTGATGGCAGAACAGCTCGACGGTCAGGGCGGCCAGCTGCTGCGCCGCAAGATCGAATCCATGGGCGTGCAGGTGCACACCAGCAAGAGCACCAGCGAGATCCTGATGCACGGCGGCAAGGAGGCCAAACACCGCCTCGCCTTCGCCGACGGCAGCCAGCTGGAAGTGGACGTGGTGGTCTTCTCCACCGGGATACGCCCGCAAGATACCCTCGGTCGTTACTCTGAGCTGACCATCGCCGACCGTGGCGGCGTGCTGATCGACGATCACTGCCTCACCTCGGATCCAGACATCTATGCCATCGGCGAGTGCGCCGCCTGGCAGGGTCGCTTCTTCGGCCTGGTGGCACCGGGCTACAAGATGGCTCAGGTCACCGTCGATCACCTGCTCGGCGGCGACAACCGCTTCGAAGGGGCGGACATGAGCGCCAAGCTCAAGCTGCTCGGCGTCTCCGTCGGCTCCATCGGCGATGCCCATGGCCGCACTCCCGGCAGTCACAGCTACGTGTTCCAGGACGACCAGGCCGGCGTCTACAAGAAAATCGTGGTGAGCGAAGACAACAGCCGCCTGCTCGGTGCCGTGCTGGTCGGCGACGTCGACGACTACGGCAACCTGCTGCAGCTGATGCTCAACGCCATGCCGTTGCCCGCCCACCCGGATACCCTGATCCTGCCCGCCTACGCCGGTGCCAAGCCGACCCTGGGGGTGGACGCCCTGCCCGCCAGCGCCCAGATCTGCTCCTGCTTCGACGTCTCCAAGGGCGACATCGCCCAGGCGGTCGCGGAAGGGCATACCACCCTGGCCGCCATCAAGCAGCACACCAAGGCCGGTACCGGTTGCGGCGGCTGCGTGCCCCTCATCAGCCAGGTGCTCAACGCCGAGCTGGTGAAACAGGGTATCGAGGTCAACAACCACCTCTGCGGCCACTTCTCCTACTCCCGCCAGGAGCTGTTCCACCTGGTCAAGGTGGAAGGGATCAAGAGCTTCGACGAGCTGCTGCGCAAGCACGGCCAGGGCTACGGCTGCGAGGTGTGCAAACCCACGGTCGGCTCCATCCTCGCCTCCTGCTGGAACGACTATGTGCTGAGCCCCCTCAACACCCAACTGCAGGACACCAACGACATCTTCCTCGGCAACATGCAAAAGGACGGCACCTACTCCGTCATCCCGCGCATGGCCGGTGGCGAGGTGACCCCGGAAGGCCTGCTGGCGGTGGCCGAGGTGGCCCGCGACTACAAGCTCTACACCAAGATCACCGGCGCCCAGCGCATCGGCCTGTTCGGCGCCCAGAAAGACGATCTGCCCGCCATCTGGCGCAAATTGCTGGCCGCCGGCTTCGAGACCGGACAGGCCTACGCCAAGGCGCTGCGCATGGCCAAGACCTGTGTCGGCAGCACCTGGTGCCGCTTCGGCGTACAGGACAGCGTCGGCCTCGGGGTCTTCCTCGAGAACCGCTACAAGGGCATCCGCACCCCGCACAAGATGAAGTTCGGTGTCTCCGGCTGTACCCGTGAATGCGCGGAAGCCCAGGGCAAGGACGTCGGCATCATAGCCACGGACGCGGGCTGGAACCTCTATGTGGGCGGCAACGGTGGCATGAAGCCGCGCCACGCCGACCTGCTCGCCTCGGATCTGGACCGCGAGAGCCTCATCCAGCTGATCGACCGCTTCATGATGTTCTACGTCACCAGCGCCGACAAACTGCAACGCACCTCGGTCTGGCTCGGCAACCTGGAAGGGGGCGTCGACTACCTGCGCGAAGTGATAGTCGACGACAAGCTGGGACTGAATGCCACTCTGGAGCACGACATCCAGGTGCTGATCGACAGCTACGAATGCGAATGGTCCCGCACCCTGAATGAAGAGGAGCAGCTCAAGCGCTTCAGCCACTTCATCAACAGCGGCAAGCGCGACCCGGACGTGCAGTTCGTCACCGAACGTGAGCAGCACAGACCGGCCACCCCGGCCGAGCGCATCCCCGTCTACCAGATCGACATGGAGGCAAAGTGATGAAACTCGCATGCCAACTCAATGATATTTTTCCGGGTACAGGCGTTTGCGCCCTGATCGAAGGTCGTCAGATCGCGCTGTTCCGCCCGAGCGAAGCGGCCGAGGTGTTCGCCATCGACAACCGGGACCCCTTCTTCGCCGCCAACGTGCTGTCGCGGGGCATCATCTGCGAACACGAGGGCGAGCTCTGGGTCGCCAGCCCGCTCAAGAAGCAGCACTTCCGTCTGAGCGACGGCCACTGCCTCGAGAACGCGGCCATGTCTGTGCAGGGCTACCCGGTCGAAGTACGTGACCAGCAAGTCTGGATCGCCGTCTAACACCATGCATATCAGGGCTGCCCGCGGGCTGCCCCTCTAAAGAGAATCAACATGTATACCGACAGCATCAACAAGTGCGCCGCCAACGCGGCCCGCATCAACCGCTTCGAGCGGGATGACAAGCTCGGCTTCTGGCTCAGCTCCGCCATGGCAGGGGCCTATGTGGGCCTCGGCATCATCCTCATCTTCACCCTGGGCAACCTGGTGGATCCCAGCGTTCGTCCGCTGGTGATGGGGGCCACCTTCGGCATCGCCCTGACCCTGGTGATCATCGCCGGCTCCGAGCTGTTCACCGGCCACACCATGTTCCTCACTTTCGGGGTGAAGACCGGCAAGATCGCCATGGGGGATCTGCTGCGCATCCTGCCCCAGACCTGGGCCGGCAACCTGCTCGGCTCCATCGCGGTGGCGCTGATCTACTCCTACGGCGGCAGCCTGCTGCCGGACGCGGGCAGTCTGGCCCACAAGGTGGCGCTGGCCAAGACCCAGGCGCCGGCCCTGACCCTGTTCATGAAGGGCATACTCTGTAACTGGCTGGTCTGCCTCGCCATCTGGATGGCGCTGCGCACCGAGGGCGCCGCCAAGTTCATCGCCATCTGGTGGTGTCTGCTGGCCTTCATCGCCTCCGGCTACGAGCACTCGGTCGCCAACATGACCCTGTTCGCCCTCTCCTGGTTCGGCGCTAACTCAGACGCCTATACCCTGGGCGGCATCGGTCACAACCTGCTGTGGGTGACCCTCGGCAATACCGTATCCGGCGCCCTCTTCATGGGTCTGGGCTACTGGTATGCCACCCCCAAGGCGGAGCGCCCGGTTGCCGTGACCGAGAACACCGTCAGCCAGACTCAAACCGCCTGATCCGGAGGTCCCATGGACTACTTGCCCATCTTCTGTCGACTCGATAACAAACCCGTGCTGCTGGTCGGCGGCGGCGAAGTGGCGGAGCGCAAGGCGCGCCTGCTGCTGGACGCCGGTGCCAGCCTGACGGTGGTGTCTCCCGAGCTCGATCCCGAGCTGGCTGCCCTGGCCGACGCCGGGGCTATCGAGTGGCGGGCCGGTGAATTCGAGCCGGCGCAGCTGACGGGCAAGTGGTTGGTGGTGGCCGCCACCGACAGGCGCGAGGTCAATGCACTGGTGTACCAGAGCGCGAACCAGGCGGGCATCTTTGCCAACGTGGTAGACGATCCCAAGCGCTCAAGCTTCATCATGCCGTCGATCATCGACCGCTCGCCGCTGATGGTGGCCATCTCCTCCGGCGGCAAAGCTCCTGTGCTGGCCCGATTGCTGCGCGAGAAGCTTGAGGCCCTGCTGCCCCAGCATCTCGGTGCCGTGGCGGCCTTCGCCGGTGGCCTGCGGGAGCGGGTCAAGGCCCGCTTCGCCAGCATGGGGGAGCGCCGCCAGTTCTGGGAGCGCCTGCTCGGCGCCGACCGGCTCGGTCAGGCACTGGCACGAGGGGATCAGGCTTCGGCCAATCAGCTGGCCGACAACCTGTTCGCCGAGGAGGGGGCCAGCCAGGGTGAAGTGATCCTGGTGGGTGCCGGCCCCGGTGATCCCGGTCTGCTCACCCTGCACGCCCTGCGCCAGATGCAGCAGGCGGACGTGGTGGTCCATGACCGTCTGGTGTCGGACGAGGTGATGGCGCTGGTCAGACGGGACGCCAAACGCATCTTCGTCGGCAAGCAGGCGGGCAACCACTGCGTGCCCCAGGAGGGGATCAACCAACTCTTGCTGGATGAGGCTAAAAAAGGGCAACGGGTGGTGCGGCTGAAAGGGGGCGACCCCTTCATCTTCGGCCGGGGCGGCGAGGAGCTGGAGACGCTGGTCGGCAGCGGCATCGGCTTTCAGGTGGTGCCGGGGATCACGGCGGCGAGCGGTTGCGCCGCCTACGCCGGCATCCCGCTCACCCACCGCGATCATGCCCAGAGCGTGCGCTTCGTCACCGCCCACGGCAAGGGCGGCACCCAGGATCTCGACTGGCCCCTGCTGGCCCGGGACAAGCAGACCCTGGTGTTCTATATGGGGTTATCAAGCTGCGCCACCATCCGCGAGCAGCTGATGGCGCACGGCAAGGAGGGCGACACCCCGGTGGCCCTGGTCGAGCGCGGCACCCAGCCGAGCCAGCGGGTCATTCGCGGCACCCTGGATCAGCTGGCCGAGCTGGCGATAGGCGTCGAGAGTCCGGCTCTCATCATGGTGGGATCCGTGGTCACCCTGGCCGACCAGCTCGCCTGGTTCGGTCAGACTGGTGCCCCCTCGCAGGCCGCCGCACTGGCCTGAGCCGGCCGTCAGCCTCGCCATTGAGACCGTCACCACAATGGTGGCGGTTTTTTTATCCGCACTTACCGCATTCATGGTCATAACCTCTTGTTTTGAGTCTGGTATCCTATGGGGAAGGTCATCCGGCCAACCGAATTCAGGAATTCTGTTTCATGTCTCTCCCCGTCAAGAACAGCGCCAAGCAGCGTGAACAAGACAGATCGCGCATTCTCACCCTGCTGCTGACCGATGATGCCCTCACCGACAGCCTGCTGGATCCGCAGACGGTACAGGATGCCGAGCTGCGGGATCAGACCAGCGAGCTGACGCGACTGGTCAACAGCCTGCCGGCCGCCGACATCGCCGATGCGCTGGAATCCCTGCCGCCGGACGAGCGCCATGTGCTCTGGCAGCAAGTAGACCCGGAGAAACATGGCCAGGTGCTGGTCGAGGCCTCGGAGACTGTGTGGGACAGCCTGATCAGCGGCATGAGCGACAAGGCGCTGCTGCACGCCCTGCGCACTCTGGACATAGACGATCAGATCTATCTGGGCCAATACCTGCCCCGCAACCTGATGGGCCGACTGCTCACCTCCATGGCACCCCCCCAGCGCGACCAGGTAAGAGAGGTGATCCGCTACGGCAAGCACACGGTCGGCGCCATGATGGACTTCGAGCTCATCACGGTGCGCGCCGAGGTAAGCCTGGCGACCGTGCAGCGCTACCTGCGCCTGCGCGGCAAGATCCCCGTCAACACCGACAAGCTGTTTGTCATCGACAGGCGCAACCGGCTGCAGGGGGAGCTGCCGCTCACCACTGTGCTGCTGCACAAGCCGGCGACCCTGGTCGGCGAGGTGATGGAGCGGGATCCTGTCACCTTCGATCCGGAGGACAACGACGAGGCGGCGGCCCGAACCTTCGAGCGGGACGACCTGGTCTCCGCCGCCGTCATCGACGGCCGCGGCAAGCTGATGGGCCGCCTCACAGTCGCCGAGGTGGTGGATCTGGTGTATGAGGAGAGCGACACGGATCTGCGCCGCATGGGGGGGATCAGTGAAGATGAAGACGTATTCGCCCCGGTCAACAAGGCGGTCAAGACCCGCTGGGCCTGGCTCGCCATCAACCTCTGTACCGCCTTCGTGGCCTCCCGGGTCATAGGCCTGTTCGAGCACACCATATCGCAACTGGTGGCGCTGGCGGCCCTGATGCCAATCGTCGCGGGGATAGGCGGCAACACGGGCAACCAGACCATCACCATGATAGTGCGGGCGCTGGCGCTGCAGCACATACAGGCGGGCAACGTCTCCTTCCTGCTGTGGCGCGAGCTGGGGGTGGCACTGATCAACGGTCTGGTGTGGGGCGGCACCATGGGGCTGGCCACCTATGCCCTCTATCAGGATGCGGCGCTGGGCGCCGTGATGACGCTGGCCATGATGATCAACCTGCTGGTCGCCGCCCTGATGGGGGTCATCATCCCCATGACGATGTCGCGTCTCGGCCGGGATCCGGCGATCGGTGCCAGCGTGATGATCACCGCCATCACGGACACCGGCGGCTTCTTCATCTTCCTCGGGCTGGCGACCCTGTTCCTCATCTAGCTGGGGCGAGTCATCTCGATGAAGAAGGGAGCCTGCACGGCTCCCTTTTTGCTGTTCCAGGGGTCTGGCCGCTAGACCCGATACTTGGCCACCGCCTGGTTGAGCAACTTAGCCTGCTCGGTCAGGCCCTGGCTGGACTTGGCATTCTCCTCCGCCATCAGGCTCGACTCCTGGGCTATGTCGCGGATGTTGTTGACGTTGCGGTTCACCTCGTTGGCCACCAGGCTCTGCTGCTCGATGGCCGCGGCTATCTGGGTGCTCATGTCCATGATGTGGGTGACATCCTGGGTGATCTGCCCCAGCAGCTCACCCGCCGTGCTGGCCTGCTCCGAGCTGCTGTTGCCCTGCTCGCGACAGGTCGCCATCATGCCCACTATGCTGCCGGTCTGCTTCTGCAGCGAGCTGATGATGCCGGCTATCTCCTGGGTCGACTTCTGGGTACGGATGGCGAGGCTGCGCACCTCGTCCGCCACCACCGCAAAACCTCGGCCCTGATCCCCAGCCCGCGCCGCCTCGATAGCCGCATTGAGCGCCAGCAGGTTGGTCTGCTCGGCGATGCCGCGGATCACGTCCAGCACGGAGCCTATGGTCTCGCTCTCTTTCTGCAACTGGGCCACCTCCTGGGAGGAGCTCTCCAGATTGCCGGCCAGCGAGCGGATCTGGCGAACCGTGTTCTCGACCGCGGTGCGCCCCTCCATCGCCTTGTTGTTGGTGGCCTGGGCATTGTTGGCGGCCTGCTCTGTGTTGCGGGCTATCTCCTCTATGGTGGAGCCCATCTCGGTGGAGGCCGTCGCCACCATGTCGGTTTCCTGCAACTGGCGTGACGCCCCCTCGCTGGTGCGCCTGACGTTGCTGGAGAGGTGATCCGCCGCCTCGGTCAGGGTGTGCACGCTCTGCTTCACATCGCCGATCAGATGGCGAAAGCCCCCCAGCATCACGTCCAGATTGCCTGCCAGCTGGGCCATCTCGTCGGCCCCTTGCAGCTCTATCTTGAGGCGCAGGTCGTTGTCCTGGCGGATGCGGTTGACTGTGTCGTTCACCCGCGAGATGGGCCTGTCTATGCTGCGGCCCAGCAAGATGCTCATGATGCCGATCAGCACTATGATCACGCCGCCGCAGACCAGCATCAGGCTGTTGAGGCGCGAGGTCTGCCGCACCAATTCGTCGGCTATGTGCTGACCGAGTGCGGTGAAGCCCTGCTCGGTCTGATGCACCAAGTCCCGCATCTGGTTGCGCAGCCCCTCATCCTCTTTCAGCCCCAGCACCTGCATGCCCTCCACCAGAGCGGCGAAGTCCTGCCGATACTGCAGGCTGGCCTGTTCCAGCTTGCCACGGTCCGCCTCCGGCAGCGTCGCCAGGCTCTCCTGGAAGCTCTTGTGCAAGGTCTGGAAACGCTCCAGATACTGGATGTCGGAGCGCAGCATGAAGTCTTTCTCCGCCCGCCTCAGCTGCAGCATTGTGATGATCAACCCCTGCTGATCCAGCTGCTTGAGCCCCTCCTCGACCTGATGCACAGCCGCCCTCAGACGGCCGTAGAGACCATCTTCCGGCCCCAGCCCTATGGTCTGCTGCTGTGCCACCAGATCGTTGAAGGCCTTGCCATAGGCCCCCATCTGCTGATCCAGCCGGGCCAGCTCGCCGTTCACGGCCCTCAGGTTGTCATCGGCACTCAGGGTCTGGTCCAGCTTGTGAAAATCGGCAAGCCCCTGGTTGAAGCGATCGACGAAAGCCAAATCCTTGCGGATCAGGAAATCCTTCTCGGCCCGCCGCAGGTTCAGCATGGCAATCTCGAGCGCATCCACGTTGCGCTGAGCCTCGGTCAGGTGGCGACTCACCTGGCTGGAGTAGAGAAACAAACCGCTCAGCACCAGCATGGCAATGGCCACCAGCACTGTGTTCAGGATCAACTTATGACGGATCAGCACGATGGACCTCTCACGAACAGGGAATGAACTGCATTGAGCTTATGCAGAAAACGCCATCCCTGTTGTTGTTCAAGGAATATTCATTGAAATGCCAGTCCCACTCCTTATACTGGATCCCACCTGTTTCCAGCCGTGGATTTGACACTATGGAATACAACACTTCAGAACTGTGCGACATCTATCAGGACATGGTGGATGTACTCGAACCCATGCTCTGCTCCTTCGGCGGCCGCGCCTCTTTCGGCGGCGTCATCACCACAGTCAAATGCTTCGAATCGAATGGCCTGATCCGTGAACTCGTCAAAGAGAACGGCGTCGGCCGCGTGCTGCTGATCGATGGCGGTGGCTCCATGCGCCGCGCCCTGATCGACAGCGAGATCGCCACTACGGCAGCCGAGAACGAGTGGGAAGGCATCGTCTGCTACGGCTGCGTGCGCGAAGTCGACATCCTGGAAGATCTGGATATCGGCATTCAGGCACTGGCCGCCATTCCGGTGGGCGCCGACAGCAAGGACGTGGGGGAGACGGATCTGCCGGTCAACTTCGGTGGCGTCACCTTCCTGCCGGATGATCATCTCTACGCAGACACCACAGGGGTGATCCTCTCCCCTGAGGCGCTCGATATCGAGTAAGCCGCAACCTGAGTTGTGACGATGGGAGCCTTGGCTCCCATTTTTTATGGCTGCAACTTGCTGAAAAAAAGCAAAAAAAGAGGGCCAGAAGAACTGGCCCTATAACTGGAAGCAATGTGAGCAATGTCGTGCCTTCACAAGAAGTCCATCACGTTGGAACGAATGAAGTCTTTCCCGGAAAACAAGTTAACAATAATCATTCTCATTTAACTAAGCAACTCTTATTTGCCAAACGTGCAAAAAAATTGACCACCGCTGGGGTGGTCAATTGCATCAGGCCTGGCGCGTCGCCGTTTGCAGACCGGCCAATCCGGCCTCGCCCACCAGCTTGCGACTGAGATAACGCAGCAAGACGCCGTAGAGAGGCACAAACAAACCAAGGCTTATCAGCAACTTGAATACATAGTCCACGGTTGCGATCTCGACCCAGCGCTCGGCCATGAAGGGATCCGTGCTGCGCCAGAAGGCGATGCTGAAGAAAGCGATGGTATCCACCAGGTTGCCGAACAGGGTCGAGGCGGCTGGCGCCACCCACCAGGCCCTGAGCAGCCGCAGCCGGTTGAATACCACCACGTCCATGAACTGGCCCACCAGATAGGCCATGAAACTGGCCAGCGCGATACGCGCCACGAACAGATTGAACTCCGCCAGATTGCCCATGCCCTGATAACTGCCCTCGAAGAACAACACGGAGAGCGCATAGGAAACGGCCAGCGCAGGCAACATCACGGTCTGGATGATCTTGCGCGCCAGACCGGCACCGAAGATCCGCACCGTCAGATCGGTGGCCAGGAAGATGAACGGGAAGCTGAAGGCACCCCAGGTAGTGTGGAAGCCGAAGATGGTGATCGGCAGCTGCACCAGGTAGTTGCTGCTGGCGATGATCAGGATGTGGAACAACGAGAGGCGCACCAGCGCCGTCTGGTGCTGAGCAGGGGTCAAATGCATATTGTGACCTTTTTGGTTAATGGGGTTAGGGAACCCATACCGCCACCATTGGCGATAATTGAGGGGCGAGATTATACGCCCCCCAACTGATAGTTCAATCTTTATGCTGTTGATTCGACCAGCGGCCATTGTCATCGAAGGGCAAGGTCATGCGCCCCAGGCAGCCCGTTCAGCCTCTATGCTGGCGACCGAGCCAGAGCAATACCTCGCGATCGACCGGCTGCACCGCCGTCAGCCAGCAACCGCTATGGTGTTCATACTCCAGCCTGAGCTGGCTGCCTTCAAATTCCAGCAACCAGCCGTGGCGATCGGCGCCCCACTCCCTGTCGAGCAGCCTGAGCTCCCACTCCTGCAGCAAGGCCTCGGCCAGCGCCGGAAAGGTATCCCAGCAGAGTCCGGGACAATCCAGTATCAGCACGGCTGACTCAATGTCTGTCCGTGTTACACGCCAATTCATCTCTCATCCCTCAACTGCTGCAAGAAAGCTCGCCACCGCAATACCACGCGGGTGCAGGGGTGGCGAGATCTTCATATTCCGGTTGCTCATCATAGGGGTGCTGCAAGGCCGCAAACAACCGCTCGAACGGAGTCATATCCCCCGCCTCGGCGGCATCTATCGCCTGCTGGGCCAGGGCATTGCGCAGCACATACTTGGGATTGACGGCGTCCATCTGCCGCTTGCGGGCGGCATCCTCGCTTCCCTCCCGCACCAGTCGTGCCCGATAGAGCGCGAGCCACTGCTGCCAGAGCGCAGGATCCGGCAGCAGTGCCAACAGGGAGGCGGGCAAATCCCCCTGCTGAGTAACCTCACCCAGCCGGCGCAGGAAGAGGTGATAGTCCACTCCCTGGCTCGCCAGCAGCCGGAACAGCTCGCGGAACAGCGCCGGGTCCTCCTCTTCCCACACCGCCAGCCCGAGCCGGGCGCGCATCAGTTCGGAGTAGTGCAGCATCAATTGATGTTCATACTCGGCCAGCGCGGCGGCCAGGGCCTCGCCGTCCACATGGTCCGCCAGCGCCTGCGCCAGCTTCTGCAGGTTCCAGTAACCCACCGCCGGCTGCTGATCCAGCGCGTAGCGGCCACCCGGATCCGAGTGATTGCAGACAAAGTCCGGCACATAGGCATCGATGAAACCGTAGGGGCCGTAATCCAGAGTCAGCCCGAGCAGCGACATGTTGTCGGTGTTCATCACGCCGTGGCAGAAACCGGCGGCCTGCCACTTGGCGATGAGCCGCGCGGTGCGCCGCACCACCTCGGCAAACAGTTCGGCCCCATTGTTCAGCTCGGGGAAGTGGTGACGCAGCAGATAGTCGATGAGCAGAGGTATCTTCTCTCCCTGCCCGCTCCAGGCGAAATATTCGATATGACCGAAACGCAGGTGGCTCGGGGCTGTGCGCAGCACTGTCGCCCCGCGTTCTTCCTGTTCCCGGTAGACAGGCTCCTGGCTGCCAACCAGTACCAGCGCACGGGTGGTGGGAATGCCGAGGGCATGCAGCGCCTCGGAGGCGAGATACTCGCGGATGCTGGAGCGCAGCACGGCGCGGCCGTCACCGAAGCGGGAGAAGGGGGTCTTGCCCGCCCCTTTCAGGTGCAGATCCCAGCCCTGACCATCCGGTGCCAGCTGCTCCCCCAGCAGCAACGCACGGCCATCACCGAGCCGCGGGCTGTAACCACCGAACTGATGACCCGCATAGACCTGGGCCACCGGCTGCATGCCGGGCAGCGGCTGGCCCAGACCACAACAGGCAAGCCAGTCTGTTTCGCCGACATCGCCCAGTCCCAGCTCGTTAAGCAGGCCATGGTTGAGGTGCAGCAAGCTGGGCTCGCGCAGCGGCTGGGGAGCCACTGGCTCACAGGCCCAGGGCAGTTCGGTGGCGAAAGTGTTGATCAGCTTCATGGTAGTGCGATTCGTCCCTGCGTATGCTCGTGTCACTCTTTATACCGCCGTCGGCCGAGTTCGGCTAACAGGCGATCGCGCTATTTCATTTCAAGGAGAAGAAGATGCAAAGATGGTTGGGCGCCCTGCCCCTGCTGATGTTGTTGTGGGGACAGGCCCAGGCGGCCGATATCGAGGCGGGCAAGGCCAAGGCGGCGGTCTGCTCCGCCTGCCATGGGGTCGAGGGCAAGGCACTGATCCCCAACTATCCCCATCTGGCCGGCCAGAATGCCGCCTATCTGGTGAAACAGCTGAAAGCCTTCAAGGAGGGCAGTCGCAAGGAACCCCTGATGGTGCCCTTCATGGCGCCGCTCACCGAGGCCGACATGGAGAACCTGGCGGCCTATTACGCCAGCTTGAAATAACCTCTCGGCGCCCGGCGGACGGGCGCCCCACTCCTGACGTGCCCTCATCCAGGAGTGCACCTGCTGCGGTCGATTAGGCTTCGCTAATCGACCCTAGCGACGGCAGTAGTCGATGATAAGGTCCATAAAGGCTTCACCGAAGCGCTCCAGCTTGCGATGCCCGACGCCATTGACCGCCAGCATCTCCGCCTCGGTCATCGGCATCAGTTGCGCCATCTCCACCAGGGTCGCGTCGTTGAACACCACGTAGGGTGGCACCTCTTCATCCTCGGCAATCTGTTTGCGCAGGCCGCGCAGCTCCTTGAACAGCCGCTTGTCGTAGTTGGCGTTGTCCAGCAGGCCGTTGCGCTTCTCCTTGCGACTGGAGATGGGCTGCAGCCGTGGTACCGCCAGTTCCAGCTTCATCTCGCCACGCAGCACGGGGCGGGACGCCTCGGTCAGCTGCAGCACCAGATTGCGGGTGATGTTCTGGGTCAGCAGCCCCTTGTGGATCAGCTGGCGGATCACGCTCATCCAGTACTCGTGGCTCTGATCCTTGCCGATGCCGTAGGTCGACAGCTTGTCGTGGCCGTGATCCTTGATGCGCTGGTTGAGGGAGCCGCGCAGCACCTCCACCACGTAACCCACCCCGAAGTTCTGCCCCACCCGCCAGACGCAGGAGAGCGCCTTCTGGGCATCCTCGGTGCCGTCGTAGCTCTTGGGCGGATCCAGACAGATATCGCAGTTGCCACACGGCTTGTCGTTGTATTCGCCGAAGTAGTTGAGCAGCACCTGGCGACGGCAGGTCTGCGCCTCGGCGAAGGCCGCCATCACGTTGAGCTTGTACTGCTCAACCTGCAACTGCTGGGGGTTTTCTATGTTGTCGAGCAGGCGGCGCACCCGGCCTATGTCGGCGGGATCGTACAGCAGCAGCGCCTCGGCCGGGGTGCCATCGCGGCCGGCCCGGCCCGTCTCCTGATAGTAGGACTCGATGTTCTTGGGAATGTCGTAGTGCACCACGAAGCGCACGTTCGGCTTGTCGATACCCATGCCGAACGCCACCGTCGCCACCACTATCTCGATGTCGTCCTTGAGGAAGGCATCCTGGGTCTGCTGGCGCTGGGCCAGGGGCAGACCGGCGTGGTAGGGCGCAGCCTTGCTGCCGTGGCGGGAGAGGCGCTCGGCCACCTCCTCCACCCGATTGCGACTGGAGCAGTAGACGATGCCGCAGTTGCCCTTCTGGCTCTGCACATAGCGCAGCAACTGCTCCGCCGCCTTGAACTTCTCCACCAGGCTGTAGCGGATATTGGGCCTGTCGAAGCTGGCGGTGTGGATAAAGGGATCATTGAGCTCTAACCGGTGCAGCATGTCGCTGCGGGTCGCCTCGTCGGCGGTGGCGGTGAGCGCCACCACGGGCACCTGGGGGAACCACTGCTTGAGCCGCCCGAGCGCCGCGTATTCCGGCCGAAAATCGTGTCCCCACTGGGAGACGCAGTGGGCCTCGTCGATGGCGAACAGGCCGAGCGGCAGCTCCGCCAGCCGATCCATGAACTCGTGCTGCAACAAGCGCTCGGGGGAGACGTAGAGCAGCTTGATCTCGCCGCGACGCATGGCGGCAAAGTTCTGGATCATCTCCTCCCGGCTCAGGGCCGAGTTGATGTAGATGGCCGCCACACCGTTGGCGCGCAGGCTGTCGACTTGATCCTTCATCAGCGAGATAAGCGGGGAGACAACTACGCCCAGCCCGGGTCGCAGCAGCGCCGGGATCTGGAAGCAGAGTGACTTGCCGCCACCTGTGGGCTTGAGCACCATGGCATCGCGTCCCGCCACTATCTGCTCGATGATCTCCAGCTGGCCCGGCCGAAATTGCTGGTAGCCGAATACCGCCTGCAACAAGGCAAGTGGTGTATCTGGCAAGGTTTCGGCAATGACGGTCATGGGCTCTCCTTTGGGGTCGCCATTCTAAAGCAGCCGCCGCTCACAATAAACCTGCCATTGCGACTGTTAAGGAAGTGTTGCAGACTGGCTGGAGTTTTTACTCGGCTTTGATGACAGGGATCGGTATCAGAGAATGAAACACATGCTGAAAAAGATGGCGCTCAGTGGCATTGCCAACCTGTTCGCCGAGCGGATGCCGTTCAACAAGCTGATTGGCATGCAGGTGACCCACTACGACTTCGAGAAGGTGGAGCTGCGCATCAAGATGGATGACAAGCTGATCGGCAACCCCTTTCACAACATCTTGCACGGCGGCGTCACCGCCAGCCTGCTGGATGTGGCCGGCGGCATGATAGTCGCCGCCTCCTGCATCGACGAGCTGGAAGACTTTTCCCCCAGCTACCTCAAGGAGCGCTTCTCCCGCCTCGGCACCATAGATCTGCGGGTGGACTACCTGCGCCCGGGCCGCGGCAACGAGTTCATCGCCACCGCCCACATCATCCGCGCCGGCAGCAAGGTTGCCGTCGCCCGGATGGAGCTGCACAACGAAGAGGGCACCCACATCGCCTTCGGTACCGGCACCTATCTGGTGGGCTGACTCACCCATTGCATAAAAACCACGCTGCTAATCTGATTTTAATCATTAGAATCCTTACCCCCTCTGCCGCCCGCGGGTCCATACTGAAATTCGGGATTGTGTGCAGAGGGAGGATTGCAGGCGATGAGTGCGAAACTGGCCACCAAACCATCCAGAGCCTTGTTGACACAGCTCGAGTCCATGCTCGACGAGGTGCAGACACCCGAGTGTCGCCACTGGCTGGAACAGGAGCTTGAGGGATACTCTCTCTGTTCGCCCCTGCCCTGGTATCGCATCGTAGCCTGTCGGCAACGCGGTCACTTCTTGGATCTGAAGACGGGAAAATATTTGACCTGTCATATCAACAGTCAAACGCTATGCCAACGCGATCTGGCCCAGATTCAGTTCATCTATGCCCGTGAACCCGCCGCCCATTATCTACTGCAACGCAATTCCGGTATTGAACCCTGGCCAGAGCAGCTGCTGGAAGATTATCAGGAGCAGTTGATCCCCGGCCATTTATGCCTGCAAGCCTGGCATGAGCCCGTGTCTTCATTACGTTCACAACTGATGGAGGGAATCGAACATTTCATTAGTGAGTACCCCAAGCACGCGGCCTTGCAACCTCAACACAGCTTCAAGGCATTGCGGCATCAGCACTGGCATATCTGAGTAAGCGCCTAGGGGGGGGGGGGGGGGGGGGGCGCAAGGAGGGCACCATAGACAAGACCCATAGCGAGATTGCCACAATCTAGAGTGCCGGAGTCAGGATCAGACTCCACCCTGGGCCACCGAGCGGTGGCCCTTTTAATGTCTGCGCACCACGACGGCAGCCGGATAGATGAGCAAGAAAGCCGCATCGGTATCGATATGCCACCACCAGCAACCAGCAACCAGCAACCAGCAACCAGCAACCAGCAACCAGCAACCAGCAACCAGCAACCAGCAACCAGCAACCAGCAACCAGCAGGATATTCCGTACCGGGATCGGCAAAATCCAGATGCGAAAAGGCCGCTCATTGAGCGGCCTTTTCTAATATGGTCGGTGTGAGAGGATTCGAACCTCCGACCCCTTCGTCCCGAACGAAGTGCGCTACCAAGCTGCGCTACACACCGATGTCTGCGGGGCGAGAATTTACCTAATGCCCCGACATGACACAAGCCTTTTTTGTGTTTTAAGGGAAAAAAATGGCCGTTCGTTCAACTATTCAGCGCTTTGGCATCGGGTTCACAGAAAGGGTGCAGGGACGTGACATTTTTCCAACCCATCCTAGGGAAGCTGAAATTCGGCCGGCCCCAGCAAGCGGCGACGCCAGTCGGCCACAACCCCATGTTCCAGCCAGTTGGCCGCATGCTGGCGCCAATTGGGAGAGAGCGCCGGATTCTCCAGCAGCAACAGCAGATCCGCTTCGTCCCGTAGCTGATTGAACAGGATATCGGCGGTGCGTTTCACCGTCAGGGCGGGATAGGGCCTGTCGACCAGCTCCATCGTCTCTTGCGGTGCGACCGTCCCCTCCTCCAGCACCCGCAACAGCCAGCCGCAACGACCATTGAGCTGCATCACCTGTGACATCTGGCCATAGCCGAAACGCTGGTTGAGCTTGAAACAGGGGGATCTCGGCTGACTTATCTGGATCAACGCCTCACCGAGTCGATAGACATCGCCGATACAGGCCTCAACCTCGGTCAGCCCGAGACCGGACAGGTTCTCGCCAAAGGCGGCGGGTTGCCAGGGCTTGCGTGGTGCGGCCAGGCCCAGCGCCGCTTGCCAGTTGTGCCACCAGGGGTAGTGATCGGCGGGATAGTAGTGCAGTGCGCGATCCGGGCCGCCGTGATGGCGCTGGTCGCTCTGTTCATCTCCCTCCAGGCCAGAAAAACTGCACCACAGGGGATTGCCTGCCACATGCTTGTCGATGGCACTGACGAGAGCGGGAGCCAGTTCGGCATTCATCTCGGCGCTCTGGCCGATAAAGAGGGAGATCCGCATTCCATTCTCCTGACGGATGAGAGAATGCGGATCTTAGGGGCTGTTGACGCAGCGGCGCAAGCCATGTTGCGGCGTCAACAGCCCCGGGGTCAGGCGACGGCCTGCATCTGGGTGGTCATGGCGATCTCGGCACGGCGGCGTTTCTCCGCCTTGGCCATCAGATACCAGCTGCCAAAGGTGAACAGTGACACCGACAGCAGGATCAGGCTGGCTACCGCGTTGATCTCGGGTTTCACCCCGAGCCGCACCGCCGAGAAGACTTCCATCGGCAGTGTAGTGGCGCCCGGGCCAGAAACGAAGCTCGCCAGCACCAGGTCATCCAGCGACAGGGCAAACGACATCATGCCGCCGGCCGCCAGCGAGGGGGCTATCATGGGGATGGTGATCAGGAAGAACACCTTCCAGGGTTTGGCCCCCAGATCCATGGCCGCCTCCTCGATGGAGAGATCCAGCTCCCGCAGGCGCGCCGACACCACGATCGCCACGTAGGCGGTACAGAAGGTGGTGTGGGCGATCCAGATGGTCAGCATGCCCCGCTCGGCCGGCCAGCCAATCAGCTGGGCCATGGCCACAAACAGCAGCAACAGCGACAGACCCGTGATCACTTCGGGCATGACCAGGGGCGCCGTCACCAGGCCCCCGAACAGGGTGCGGCCGCGGAAGTGCGGGATCCGGGTCAGCACGAAGGCCGCCATTGTCCCCAGCGCCACCGCCGCGATGGCGGTATAGAAGGCGATCTCCAGCGAGCGCAGCACAGAGCCAATCAGCTGCTTGTTGTCGAGCAGGCCGAAGTACCACTTCAGCGACCAGCCCCCCCATACAGTCACCAGCTTGGAGGCGTTGAAGGAGTAGATCACCATGATCAGCATGGGCAGGTAAATAAACAGCAATCCCAGCCACAGCATCAGCTTGGCAAAACCAAAGCGCCTCATACTTTACCCTCCAGCTCTTTGGCCTGGTTGCGGTTGAACAGGGATGACTGGGGGACTATCAGCAGTTCCTTTTTCATACCTTGCCCTCCAATTCCTTGGCCTGGTTGCGGTTGAACAGGATAATCGGGACTATCAGCACCGCCAGCATCACCACCGCCAGGGCAGACGCCACCGGCCAGTCGCGGTTGTTGAAGAACTCCTGCCACAGCACCTTGCCGATCATCAGGGTCTCGGGGCCGCCGAGCAGTTCCGGGATCACGAACTCGCCCACCACGGGAATGAACACCAGCATGCAGCCGGCTATGATGCCGTTCTTGGAGAGCGGTACCGTGATCCGCCAGAAGCGGGTCAGGTTGCGGGCACCGAGGTCGGAGGCCGCCTCCAGCAGGCTCTGATCGTGTTTGACCAGGTTGGCGTAGAGCGGCAGCACCATGAACGGCAGGTAGGAGTAAACGATGCCGATATAGACCGCCAGGTTGGTGTTGAGTATGGTCAGCGGCTCGTCAATCAGGCCAATGCCCATCAGCAGGCTGTTGAGCAGGCCGTTGTTGCTGAGGATCCCCATCCAGGCGTAGACCCGGATCAGAATCGCGGTCCAGGTCGGCATCATGATGAGCAGCAGCAGAACTGTCTGGGTCTCCTTGTTGGCCCGCGCAATGGAGTAGGCCATGGGATAGCCTATCAGCAGACAGAGCAGGGTGCTGACGAAGGCCATCTTGAGGGAGCCCAGATAGGCCGCTATGTAGAGCTCATCCTCCTGCAGCAGCAGGTAGTTGCCCATGTTGAGCAAGATGGTGAGCTGATTGTCGGCCCAGCTCACCACGTCGGTGTAGGGCGGGATGGCCACGTCCGCTTCGGCGAAACTGATCTTCACCACTATGATGAAGGGCAGCAGGAAGAAGAGGAACAGCCAGAAGAAGGGCACGCCGATCACCAGCTGGCGCCCGCCCAGTCGCTTCAGTCGTCTCAATGCCTTCATGATTGCAACACCACGCCGCTGTCATCTTCCCAATAGAGGAACACCTGGTCATCCCAGGTCGGCCGCTTGCCGTGGCGTTCGGCGTTGGCGATGAAGGCCTGCACGATTTTGCCCGAAGGCAGCTGGATGTGATAAACCGAGTGACCGCCGAGGTAGGCAATGTCATAGACCTCACCCTTGGTCCAGTTGAAATCGGGGTGCTCGATCTCGGTCGGTTTCTGGGTACTCATCAAGAGTTTTTCCGGCCGCAGGGCGTAGGTGACCTTCTTGTTCTCGGCGCGGGAGCTGATGCCGTGGCCCACGTAGATGGGCTGCTCCAGATCGGCGCAGGCAATGGTAGCGTGGTCCTGTTCATCCTCCACCAGCAGGCCGTCAAACAGGTTGACGTTGCCGATGAACTCGCACACCAGCCGGCTGGCCGGGGTCTCGTAGATGTCCATCGGGCTGCCGATCTGCTCGATGCAACCCAGATGCATGATGGCGATCCGTTCGGCCATGGTCATGGCCTCTTCCTGATCGTGGGTCACCATGACGCAAGTTACGCCGACCCGCTCTATGATCTCCACCAGCTCGAGCTGCATCCTGGAGCGCAGCTTCTTGTCCAGCGCCCCCATGGGTTCGTCCAGCAGCAACAGCTTGGGGCGCTTGGCCAGCGAGCGGGCCAGTGCCACCCGCTGGCGCTGGCCACCGGACAGTTGGTGCGGCTTGCGGCGCGCATACTGGGTCATCTGCACCAGCTTGAGCATCTCCTCGACCTGCGCATCGATCTCGGCCTTGGGCAGGCCATCCTGCTTGAGGCCGAAGGCAATGTTCTGCGCCACCGTCATGTGGGGGAACAGGGCGTAGGACTGGAACATCATGTTGATGGGACGTTCATAGGGCGGCATGTCGGTGATGTCGACGCCATCGAGAAACAGGCGCCCCTCGGTGGGGCGCTCGAATCCCGCCAGCATCCGCAGCAGGGTCGACTTGCCGGAACCCGAGCCCCCCAGCAGGGCGAAGATTTCACCCTTGTGGATGTTGAGTGACACGTTGTCGACCGCCAGCGTTTCATCGAACTGCTTGCTTACCCTGTCAATCTTCACCAGCACTTCTTTGCGCTGCTGGTTGCCCTCGAGGGCTTTCTTGTAGGCACTGGAGGCTATCGCCATTACCAAACTCCCAAACGTGATACCGGCCTGGGCCGATCCATAAAACAGTCTGGCGCCCCAGGATGGGCGCCAAGGTTAGGTTCCGGACTTGATCTTGGTCCAACTCCGGGTGATCAGACGCTGCACCGCACGGGGATGTGCCTGCTGCACATACAGCCGTTCCAGCACCGCCTGGGGTGGATAGACGGACTCGTCATTGCGCACGCTCTCGTCCATGTACTCGCCCGCCTTGGCATTGGGATTCGCATAGCCCACATGGTTGCTGACCTTGGCGATCACTTCGGGCTGGAGTACGTAGTTGATCAGGGCGTGCGCCTCTTTCACGTTGGTGGCATCCGTCGGGATCGCCATCATGTCGAACCAGAGGTTGCCCCCCTCCTTCGGGATGCTGTAGGCAATCTTGATCCCCTTGCCCGCCTCGTCGGCACGGGCCGCCGCCTGCAATATGTCACCAGAGAAGCCAGCCGCGACGCAGATGTCGCCGTTGGCCAGATCGCCTATGTACTTGGAGGAGTGGAAGTAGGCCACATACGGCCGCACCTTGAGCAGCTGGCTCTCGGCACGCTTGAGATCGGCCGGATCCTGGCTGTTGGGGTCGAGCCCAAGGTAGTTGAGCGCCGCCGGTATCATCTCGTCGGCCGAATCGAGGAAGGCGACACCGCAACGGGCCAGCTTCTGCATGTTTTCCGGCTCGAAGATCATGGCCCAGGAGTCAATCTTGTCGACTCCCAGCACGGCCTTGACCTTGTCCACGTTGTAACCGATGCCGTTGGTACCCCACAGGTAGGGCACGGCGTACTGATGACCCGGATCCACCTTGTCGAGCTGCTTGAGCAGCACGGGATCCAGATTGGCCAGATTGGGCAGCAGGGCAGGATCCAGCTTCTGGAAGGCCCCCGCCTTGATCTGTTTGGCCAGGAAATTGTTGGAAGGCACCACCAGATCGTAACCGGTGCGTCCGGTCAGCAGCTTGCCTTCCAGGGTCTCGTTGGAATCAAACACGTCGTAGACGGTCTGGATCCCGGTTGCCTGCTGGAAGTCGCTGAGGGTGGTCTCGCCGATATAATCGGACCAGTTGTAAAAATGAACCACAGGGGCTGCCTGGGCCACGTTTGCCAGCCCCAGCGCCAGGGCCATAGTCACTATCTTGGTTGTGTGCACGTATCTCAGTCCTCATGTTTTTTGGTATGCCAGCTGCGCATCCATACGCGCCGTTCAACCTGTCGGGTTGTCACCACCCTCCCGGCCGAACTGCGGACCGGGAGGGGCACTCGTCACTTATTTACCTGATTTGATCTTGGTCCAGCTGCGGGTCATCAGACGCTGCACCTTGGCCGGCAGATCCGGGAAGGTGTAGATCTTCTTGAGTGTCTCCGCGTTCGGGTAGATACCCGGGTCGGTACGGATAGGCTCATCCACCAGCGGGGTCGCCGCCTTGTTGCCGTTCGGGAACTGCACCACGTTGGTGATGCTGGCGATCACTTCCGGCTTCATCAGGTAGTTGATGAAGGTGTGAGCTGCCTCGACGTTCTTGGCATCGGCCGGGATGGCCAGCATGTCAAAGAAGCTGCCAGCCCCCTCTTTCGGAATTGTGTAGGTCAGCGCCACACCGTTCTTGGCCTCCGCCGCCCGCGCCTTGGACTGCTGCAAGTCACCGGAGTAACCGACCGCGACGCACAGGTTGCCGTTGGCCAGATCCGAGATGTACTTGGAGGAGTGGAAGTAGGCGGTATAGGGACGGATGGAGAGGAACAGTGCCTCTGCCTTCTTCAACTCATCCGGCTTCTGGCTATCCGGTTTGAAGCCCAGATATTGCAGGGCAGCCGGCAGCATTTCGGTCGGTGAGTCGAGGAAAGAGACGCCACACTCCTTCAGCTTGGCCATGTTCTCCGGTTTGAACACCAGATCCCAGGAGTCCACAGGCGCGTCCTTGCCCAGCACAGCTTTCACCTTCTCGGCGTTGTAGGCGTAGCCAATGGTGCCCCACAGGTAAGGGATGGAGTACTGGTTGCCCGGATCGCTCGGTTCGAGTGCCTTGAGCAAGGAGGTATCCAGGTTTTTCCAGTTGGAGAGTTTGGACTTGTCCAGCTTCTGGAAGACGCCCGCCTTGATCTGCTTGGCCAGGAAGGGGTTGGACGGCACGACTATGTCGTAGCCCGAGCTGCCCGCCAGCAACTTGGCTTCCAGCACCTCGTTGCTGTCGAACACGTCGTATACCACCTTGATGCCCGTCTCTTTCTGGAAGTTTTCCAGGGTATCCGGCGCGATATAGTCGCTCCAGTTGTAGACGTGCAACACCTTGTCCTCGGCCATCGCCCCGGCACTCATCATGACCAGCGCCACGGAAGCGGCAATCATTCCCGTTTTGAAAGACATAGTCCTTGTCTCCTAAGCAAATTGTATGCGCAAGCCAACCTGCCCGGCACTCGCCTACCCTTTCAGCTTTGCAGCCGTCAGATCCAGACTGAGCCTGGCCAGATTGACCAATTCATCCACCTGTTCCTCGGTGATCACCAAGGGGGGCGATATGATCATGGTATCGCCGACAGCCCTCATCACCAAGCCATTGTTAAAGCAGAACTCCCGGCAGGTCATACCGGCCTGCAGCCCAGCCGGGAAGCGGCTGTTGGTCTGTTTGTCCTGCACTATTTCCAGCGCGGCCACCAGGCCTTTGCCACGGGTTTCTCCCACCAGCGGATGGTCGGCCAGTTCACGCCAGCGGCGCTGCAAATAGGGGCCGATGTTATCATGAATTCGCTTAACTATGCTCTCGTTTTGCATAAGCGTAATATTGGCAATCGCCACGGCGCAGGCCACCGGATGGCCGGAATAGGTGAAGCCGTGGTTGAATTCGCCCCCCTCCTCCACCAGCACCTTGGCGACCCTGTCGCCCACCATCACGGCCCCCATCGGCAGATAGCCGGAGGTGATCCCCTTGGCCAGGCACATGAGATCCGGCTTGATCCCAAACCCTTCGCTGGCGAACCAGTGACCGGTACGACCGAAACCGCAGATCACCTCGTCGGCGATGAGCAGGATGCCGTAGTGATCGCAGATGCGCTGGATCTCGGGCCAGTAGCTGTCGGGCGGAATGATGACGCCGCCGGCCCCCTGGATGGGCTCGCCTATGAAGGCGGCGACCTTGTCCACTCCCAGCTCCAGTATCTTCTGCTCCAGCTGGCGGGCACGCTCCAGACCGAACTCGTGGGCGCTCATCCCCTGCCCCTCACCGAAGTAGTAGGGCTGATCGATGTGCACTATGCCGGGAATGGGCAGGCCGCCCTGGGCATGCATGCCCTTCATGCCGCCCAGGCTGGCACCCGCTACCGTCGAGCCGTGGTAGGCGTTGTGGCGACTGATGATCACCTGCTTGTCTGGTTGCCCCTTGCTGGCCCAGTAGTGGCGCACCATGCGCAGCACTGTATCGTTGCACTCTGAGCCCGAGCCGGTGAAGAAGACGTGATTGAGATGGGAAGGGGTGATCTCGGCCAGCAGGGTCGCCAGCTCGGCCGCAGGCGGGTGGCTGGTCTGGAAGAAGAGGTTGTAGTAGGGCAGTTGCTGCATCTGTTTGGTGGCGGCGTCCACCAGCTCCTGTCGGCCGTAGCCCATGTTGACGCACCAGAGGCCCGCCATCCCGTCCAGAATGCGCTTGCCTTCAGAGTCTTCCAGATAGACACCTTCGGCCTTGGTGATGATGCGGCTGCCCTTCTTGTTGAGCGCCTGAAAATCGGTAAAGGGGTGCAGGTGGTGGCTGGCATCCAGCTGTTGCCACTCACGTGTGGTCTGCTTCATTGCTTGCTCCTCGGTTCCTTCGATTTAAGCGAGAATCTTTCGTCCGTCGGTGAGGGCGGCTGGCGCGCTCACTGTCACTGCCACTCACGGGCAGTGTGTTGATTCCATATGAGCAGGAGAGGCCGTCATCGGCCTCCCCGTATCTGGGCGGCGCGTGGCAAGCACGCAGCCGGATCACACGTTCAGCAGCAGGAACTCCCGCTCCCAGCGGCTGATCACCCCGAAGTAGGTCTCGTACTCCTTGCGCTTGACCGCGACGAAGGCACGAATGAAGCGCTCCCCCAGCATCTCCTTGATGGGCTCGCACTGTTCCAGGTGGCTCAGGGCCTCCTCCAGCGAGCGGGGCAGGCTGTAGGGCAGGTCGTAGGCGCTCGACTTCATCTCCTGCAGCGGCTCCAGCTTCTCCATCATGCCGAGGTAGCCGCAGGCCAAGGTGGCGGCCAGGGCCAGATACGGATTGGCATCGGCGCCGGCGAAGCGGTTTTCGACGCGGCGCGCACCGGCCTCGGAGAAGGGCACGCGCAGGCCGCAGGTACGGTTTTCCACCCCCCACTGCACGTTGCGCGGCGCGCTCTCGCCGAAGGTGAGACGACGGTAGGAGTTGACGTTCGGTGCCAGCAGGGCGGTCACCGCCGGGGTGTACTTCTGCAGCCCCGCGATGAAGTGCATGAACTGCTCGGTATTGCCGCCATTTTCCGTGCCGAACAGGTTGCGACCGTCCACATCTTCCAGGCTCTGGTGGATGTGCATGGCGGAGCCCGGCTCGTCGCTCATCGGCTTGGCCATGAAGGTGGCGTAGATGCCGTGCTTGTGGGCCGCCTCACGCATGGTGCGCTTGAACAGGAACACCTGATCCGCCAGATCGATGGCATCGCCGTGCAGGAAGTTGATCTCCATCTGGGCGGCGCCGGATTCGTGGATCAGAGTGTCCACTTCCAGCTCCTGCGCCTCGCAGTAGTCGTACATGTCTTCGAAGATGGGGTCGAATTCGTTGACCGCATCGATACTGAACGACTGGCGGGCCGTCTCGGGTCGGCCATTGCGGCCAACGGGCGGCACCAGCGGATAGTCGGGGTCTTCGTTGCGCTTGACCAGATAGAACTCCAGCTCGGGCGCCACCACCGGCTTCCAGCCCTGTTTCTCATAGAATGACAGGACCCGACGCAGCACGGAGCGCGGCGCTATGTCGATCAGCTTGCCATTGATGTCGAAACAGTCGTGGATCACCTGAGCGGTCGGCTCCAGCGCCCAGGGCACGAAACGAATGGTGTTGGGGTCCGGGTAGAGCTGCATGTCCCGCTCCAGCGGGTCTATCATGCTGTCGTCATCCGGGTACTCGCCGGTCACCGTCTGGGTGAAGATGACCTCGGGCAGCCGCATGCCCCCTTCGCGCAAAAATTTGTTGGCTGGAATGATCTTGCCTCGGGCATTACCGGTGAAATCCGGAAACAGGCACTCCACTTCCGTGATGCGATTGCTCTCCATCCAGCCCTTGATACTGTCCATGTTAAACCCCGACTTTACGATTGCCATTGGCAAGGGTGTCTAATATATGGAACACCCTTGTTATCAAATTGTAATCAACACCACCATAAAAGCCCGCCGTTATGGCCAATGTCAAGCGGTGGTGTTTAAAAAACTATAAATAACGGTGCATATAATGACCATGGCGGCACCAAATACTAAACACCCAGGCCCCCTCAAAGCTCACTGCAATCCCGGTGCCAACGAGGGGGCCTGATCCCCCATGTTCTCAGTCAGACCCTGTCCGAATCGGGTCATTTTTTTGCAAGGGCGCACAATCCTTGCCCTATTTGCTTTGCATGCCTGCATTTTTTTGGTACAAGGCCCGCCCTGATTTGCACTCTCCTGCTTGGATTTGGTGCAAATGCAGGACACAGGGCTTGGTCTGCAGGCAGACAGCCCCCATAAACAGGGATAATTGGGTTAGTAACTGACTGGTAGTAAACCGTATGTGTGATTTCATGACTAAAGACCAACTGGCCTTTTACAAGGGACAGATCGAGCGCCAAATCCTCGAACTCGAGGATCGCCTCAACTCCCAGGCCAGCCAGGCCATCGCCACCGATACCAACGAGATGGCAGATGAAATTGACCGTGCCAGTATCGAGGAAGCCCGTCGTCTGGAGCTGAACCGCATCGAGCATGACAAGCTGCATCTGCGCAAGCTGAGAGGGGCGTTGAAGCGTATCGGCGAAGGAGAGTTCGGTTACTGCGAATCCTGCGGTGACGAGATCTCCCTCAAGCGACTGCAGGCTCGACCTGAGTCCCGCTTCTGCGTCGAATGCCAGAGTACCAAGGAGTTCAACGATACCCACGTGTATCGTCGCGTCGCCTGATCCTGCGAAGAGCCGTCACTGGCCGGTCGCGATAAGTCGTCGGCAAGGTGCAGCGCAGGAACCGGCGTTTATGTTGATAAATGCGGACCAAAAGCTGCATATGAGCCCAGATCACGGCGTCGCACAAGAGAGTGACAACTTCTGTTAGACTCCGGGCAAGCCCGGAATCTACAGGAGAGCAGAGAGTGAAATGGTTCCTCAAACTGTGCTTGTGTCTGCCGTTGCTGGCACAAGCACAGACCCTCACGGTCAAGGTCCCCAGCCGACCGATCAACGATCTCGACAAGGAATACCAGCTCAAGCTGCTGGAACTGGCGCTGACCCTCTCCGGACAGCAATTTCGCATCCAGCAGGTGGAGCTCAACCTCAACCAGCACAGCCTGCAGCAACAGCTGGGCAAGGGCCAAACCATCAATGTGTTCTGGATGGGCACCTCCAGCGCGCTCGAATCCTCCCTCATCGCCGTCCCCATCCCGCTGTTTCGCGGTCTGGAAGGGCTGCGCCTCTCCTTCATCCACAGCGACGCCCAGGAGAAGTTCAATCAGGTCAACTCGCTGGCCGATCTCAAGCGACTGAAGGCGGCCCAGGGGGTCGGCTGGGCCGACAACAAGATCCTGGAAAATGCCGGCATTCCCACCTATTCCGGGCGCTACAGCAACCTGTTTCGCCTGATCAACGACGGTGACAAGCTCGACTTCTTCCCGCGCAATCTGGTGGAAATCTTCGCCGAACGAAGCGAACTGGTGGCGCAATATCCCAATCTGGTGATAGATCAGCACCTGCTGATCCGCTACCCCTTCGCCGAGTTCTTCTTCGTCAGCCCCGAGTCTCCCAAGCTGGCCAAGGCGATCCAGACCGGACTGGAACGCGCCTATGCCGATGGCAGCTTCATGACCTTCTTCCGGGAGAACCCCAAGATCCGTGAAGCCCTCGCCAGCGCCAATCTGAACCAGCGGGTCACCATTTCGCTGCCCAATCCGGACATGACCCCCTTGCTCAGGAGTATTCCGGCCCAATATTGGGATTATCCACCCCAATAATGGGCTCCGGGGCCGTGGGGATTATCCACCGCAGTATGGAGCCCCGGCCTCTGCATTGGGATTACCCGGCGCAGTGACATAGCTCAAGCCGCCCGGGCAGAAAAACGCAGAGGCGATGGCAAGGCTGGCCAGGAACACGCCAGCCAGCAGAGGTTCCAACCCGCAGCACCAGGGAGGTGCCATGAAACGACTCGATGAATGGTTCAGCGACTACGGCCAGAGCCACCAGCACCCCGTCAATGTGGCGATCCACAAGCTGGCCGTGCCCGGCATCTACCTCTGCTCGCTGGCGCTGCTCTGGTGTCTGCCGGCCGGCCCGCTGCCGTCCTCGCTCAACTGGGCGGCGCTGGTGGCCATCCCTGTGCTGGCCTTCTATCTGCGGCTGTCGTTCCCCCTGTTTGTGGGGATGGCGGTGCTGACCGCGCTGGGACTATGGGGCTGTTACCAGTGGCAGGGGCCGCTGCTGTGGCCCGCCCTGGTGGGTTTCGGGCTGCTCTGGCTAGCCCAGTTCGTCGGTCACAGGATCGAGGGCAAACGCCCCTCCTTCCTCGCCGACCTGCAATTTCTGCTGATCGGCCCCGCCTGGGTGCTGGCCAGCCTTTATCGTCGTCTGGGCATTCCCTACTGAGGGAGACCAACAGGAGAGACAATGTCATACCGCCACACGCTCAGTAACAGGCTCCGTCCTGCCCTGCCCCTGCTGCTGGGGGCCCTGCTCGCCGGCCCGGCGCTGGCCGACAAGGCCGATCCCATAGGTGAGGTGAGCACCGCCTTCAAGCTGGTGGGCCCCAATCACAAGATCCTGGTGGAGGCGTTCGATGACCCCCGCATCGCAGGCGTCGCCTGCTACCTAGCACGCCCCAAGACCGGCGGCGTCAAGGGCGGGCTTGGGCTTGCGGAAGACCCCTCTCACGCCTCTTTGTCGTGCCACCAGATTGGCCCCATCACCCTGCCTGCCAAGTTGAAGGCGGGGGAAGAGGTGTTCGACGTCAGCACCTCGCTGGTGTTCAAGGAGCAGAAAGTGGTGCGTTTTTACGACGAAAAGCGCAAGGCACTTGTCTATCTGACCTACAGCACCAAATTGGTGGATGGCTCGTATAAAAGCGCGGTTAGCGCGGTTCCCATCATGCCGTGGGGCTGAGAAGCCGCCATTTAAGCCGTGATGAAGCGCCTGATTTGTTGTAATTTAACTACATCATTATTTGCGGAGAGCGCACCATGAAAGTCGCCGTTTTCAGTACCAAGAGCTACGACAAGGATCACTTCAATCAGGCCAACAGCCAGTACGGCTACGAGCTGGAGTTCTTCGACGTGCGGCTGGAGGCCAAGACAGCCCGGCTGGCCCACGGCTTCCCCGTGGTGTGCCTGTTCGTCAATGACGATGCCGATCGGGAAGTGCTGACCGAGCTGGCCGCCAACGGCACCAGGGTGATCGCTCTGCGCTGCGCCGGTTACAACAACGTGGATCTGATCGCCGCCAAGGAGCTGGGGCTAAAAGTGGTGCGGGTGCCCGCCTACTCCCCCGAAGCCGTCGCCGAACACGCGGTAGGGCTGATGATGACCCTCAACCGCCGCATCCATAAGGCCTATCAGCGCACCCGCGATGCCAACTTCTCGCTGGAAGGCCTGGTCGGCTTCAACATGCACGGCCGCACCGCCGGCATCATCGGCACCGGCAAGATCGGCATCGCCACCCTGCGCATCCTCAAGGGTTTCGGCATGCGGCTGCTGGTGAGTGACCCCTATCCGAATCAGGCGGCCATCGAGCTGGGGGCCGAATACGTGGATCTCGACACCCTGTTCCGCCAGTCCGACGTCATCAGCCTGCACTGCCCGCTGTTCAAGGAGAACTACCACCTGCTGAACAAGGAGGCGTTCGCCAAGATGAAGGATGGTGTGATGATCATCAACACCAGCCGGGGCGGCCTGCTCGACTCCAACGCCGCCATCGAGGCGCTCAAGACCTCCCGTATCGGTGCGCTGGGGCTGGATGTCTACGAGGAAGAGGAAGACCTCTTCTTCTCCGACAAGTCCAACGAGGTGATCACGGATGACGTCTTCCGTCGCCTGTCGGCCTGCCACAACGTGCTGTTTACCGGCCATCAGGCCTTCCTGACCCGCGAGGCGCTGCACGCCATCGCCGATACCACCCTCGGCAACCTCAAGGCCATCGAAAGCCAGGGCCGCAGCGACAACGAGGTGGAGTAATCTTCTCGCACCCGCAGCCATGAACGACAGAGGGAGCCACTCCCTCTGTTTTGCACACAGACCTGCTCTTCGTCATGCAATTCTCCCCTGCGGCCGCAATAACCATGGCGCCGGGTTGTGAGACCCGACGCCATCGGGTAGGCTACCAGCCCTTTTTTATTCAGGAGTCTGGCAGCCCATGTTTATCGGATTTGATTACGGTACCTCCAACTGTGCCGTCGCCGTGATGGAACAAGGCAGCCCCAGGCTGCTGACCCTGTGCGGTTCCCGCTATCTCCCCTCCACCCTGCACGCCCCCCACAGAGAGGCCATCGCCGGTCTGCTGGCCGAAGGGCTGGCCCCTGCCCAGCAGGCGGAATACCTCAAGCTGCGCGGCCCCGTCGTCACCCGGGCCCAGGCCGTGCGCCGCCAGATGCGCGAAGAGGGGCTGATCGACGAGCTCAGCTTCGGCGCCGCGGCGCTGGAGCGCTATCTGGAGGAGCCGGACGACGGCTACTACATCAAGTCGCCGAAGTCCTTCCTCGGCGCCTACGGCCTCAAGGCCCCCCAGATAGCGCTGTTCGAAGACATAGTCTGCGCCATGATGCTGCACGTACGCCGCGAGGCGGAGCAGCAGCTTGGCGCTCCGATCCGCCAGGCGGTGATCGGTCGCCCGGTCAACTTCCAGGGGCTGGCCGGGGAGGAGAGCAACAGCCAGGCCATTGCCATCCTGACCGAGGCGGCCCGTCTGGCCGGGTTCGAACAGGTGGAGTTCCTCTATGAACCCGTAGCGGCCGGTTTCGAATTCGAGGCGCGGCTGGATGAAGACGCCATCGTGCTGGTGGTGGACATCGGCGGCGGCACCACCGACTGCTCCATGCTGCGCATGGGCCCGAGCCATCGCGACCAGCTGGATCGCAGCGGCGATCTGCTCGGCCACAGCGGCCAGCGCATCGGCGGCAACGACTTCGACATCCGGCTGACGGTGGAAGGCATGATGCCGCTGCTCGGCATGCACGAGACCCTCAAGACCGGCAAGCCGCTGCCCCACCCGCTGTTCTGGGATGCGGCCGCCATCAACGACGTCAGTGCCCAGGGCCGCTTCTACAGCCTGGATACCGCCCGTCAGTTGCAGGATCTGCAGCTCGACAGCCAGCCCGGCAGCAAGCTGAGTCGCCTCGCCAATCTGCGGGCCCACAAGCTGAGCCACCAGCTGGTGTGGCGCGCGGAGCAGGGCAAGATCGCCCTCTCGGAGCAGGAATCGAATCATCAGTCTCTGAGCGAGCTGGAGAAGGGACTGGAGGCTGAACTCAATCGCGAGCAGCTGGCCAGCGCCTCGGCCCTGCTGCTGGAGAAGATTGGCGAGCTGATGGACCAAGCCATTGCAGCCGCGGGTGTGCAGCCCGACCGCATCTTCGTCACCGGCGGCAGCGCCCGTTCGCCGCTCATCGCCGCCTTCATTCGCCAGAAGTTGCCCACGATTCCGCTTGAAGGGGGCGATGACTTCGGCTCGGTCGCCGCAGGGCTGGCCCGTTACGCCGAGCGCCTGTTCAACCGCTGACCATAATGCCGAACGTTGCCCGCCATTGCTCTTGAGAGTGGCGGTGACTTCGGTCCGGTGGCCGCAGGGCTGGCCCGTTACGCCGAGCGGCTGTTCAATCGCTGATACGGAGCGATAAGGGTTTCTGTCGTCTTGTTGGCATCGAACGTGTCCCGCCAGCCCGCAAGTGTTGCCATTTAACGACACAGGGCTGACCAGCAGGGCGACAGAAGCGGTCGGGGGCGGCCCCCCTCGCCCTGCCCCGAGGGCTGCGCAGCAGGTATGCTTGTCGCTCCCACTATTGGAGCCCTTCCATGCCCAGATTCTTGCTACTGTTGCTCGCCCTGATCCTGCTCAGCGCCTGCAGCAGTACCCCCTCGTTCGTCCAGCAAGAGTTGCAGCACCATCACTGGGTGCTCGACAAGCTGGATGGCCAGGCCGTCACGGCCTCTCGCGACAACCCGCCCGATTTCGAGATAGGTGAGCACTTCACCGTCAATGGCATCGCCGGCTGCAATCGCTACTTTGGCCAGGGACACCTCGAGGGCGACAGATTCTGGGTCACCAGCCTGGGCAGCACAGAGATGGCCTGTCAGGCACGGCTCGAGACCATAGAGCAGGCCGTCATCACCACCCTGACCGAAGGGGCCACCCTGAGCGGCACCACCCAGACCCTGATCCTGGAAGGGAAACGGCACCGTTTGGAATACCAGCTGCGGGACTGGGTGCACTAGCGCTCACAAACCGGCATCACAAACAGGAACATGTGTCCCGCCTGTGGCACACTATGAGGCAGTGCTCGCAATGGAGGCTGTCTCAGCCATGTCGATGGATCGTCTGTTTGACAAGATCAAACAACTCCCCACTATCCCGCAGCTGCTGCATGAGTTGATGCAGAGCTTCAACGATGAAAACGCCCGCATCGACCAGATCGCGGCCAAGATCGCCATGGATCAGGTGATCAGCGTCAAGGTGCTGCGGATGGCCAACTCGGCCGCCCTGCGCCGCGGCAATGAGGTCACCTCCATCGAACAGGCGGTGATCCGCCTCGGTTTCAACCGGCTGCGCTCCGTGGTGGTCGCCTCCGGCATCATAGGCAGCTTCAAGGCCCCCCCCAGCTTCGACAAGAACAAGTTCTGGACCGAAACCTTCCAAGTCGCCACCATCGCCAAGACGTTGGCCCAGGAGGCCAAGGTGCTCGATCCCGAGACTGCCTTCACCTGCGCCCTGATCCACAACATAGGCGAGCTGCTCATCCAGAGCACCCTGCCGGAAGAGGCCGAGCTCATCAATATGGCGATCCAGAAGGGCAGCAGCCGGGTCGAGGCTCAGCGCGAGATGCTGGGCTACGACTATGCCCAGCTCGGCGCCGAGCTGGCGCGGCGCTGGAACCTGTCGGAAGCCTTCGTCGATGCCATCTCCCAGCAGCTGGATCCCCTCTCCCACGATCCGGTCAGCAAGGAAGCGGTGCTGATCCGGCTCGCCGTCTTCATCTCCTTCGCCTGGAATGCGGGCGTGCCCGTCCAGGCCATCATAGCCCGCTTCCCCAAGCCGCTCGCCGATCAGCTGGGGCTGGATCCCAAATCACTGGCAGGCCAGCTCGAAACGCTTCACGAACAGGGTAATGCCCTCGCCGACCTTCTGACTCAATAAGCATCATGACCCATCCATTTCTGTTTCATCCCCAGGTGGCGCCCTGGTTCAAAGAGAGCGCCGACACACTGCAGTTGACCCTCTTTAGCGAACTGGATGCCCCGATCCGCGAGGTGTGGCTGCGCCACGAACCGGACAACGAGGAGTATCTGGTGGCCATGACGCCTGTCTCCACCCGGGACAGGTTGCAGGTGTGGCAGGCGACCCTGCCGCTGGCCAAGGGACAGGATATCCACCTCTACTGCTTCAAGTGCCTGACCGACGAGGAGCAGTGGTGGCTGCACGGTGCCGGCGTCAGCCCGGCCATGCCGCCACGGGAGCAACACTTTCGCTTCAACAGCCTGCATCAGCCGCCGGCCTGGGTGCAGGATCAGGTGTTCTACCAGATCTTCCCCGACCGCTTCTGCAACGGCGACCCGTCGCTCAGCGTCAAACATCACGAATATGAGTACAGAGGCAAGGCGGTCATCAGCAAGGCGTGGGGCGAGCCGGTCAGCCGTCACGAAGAGGGGCACGGTGCCTGTGAATTTTACGGCGGGGATCTGGCGGGCATCGATGCCAAACTGCACTATCTGCAATCCCTCGGGGTCACGGCCCTCTACCTCAACCCCATCTTCGACTCGCCGAGCAACCACAAGTACGATACCCAGGACTACTTCAAGGTGGACGCACACCTCGGCAGCAACGCGCAGTTCGCCGAGCTGACCCGCAACCTGCACCAGCGCGGCATGAAGATCATCCTGGATGCCGTGGTCAACCACACCTCGACCCAGCACCCCTGGTTCTGCCCGCCACAGGGGGCCCAGAGCAACCCGGACTCACCGTGGCGCAGCTTTTACACCTTTGACAACGAAGGGGACTACGTCAGCTGGAAGGGCATTCGCAGCCTGCCCAAGCTGGACTTTGCCAGCGAACAGGTGCAGGACGCCGTCTACCGGGCCGACGACGCCATCCTCCGTTACTGGATGCGCGCGCCCTATCAGATCGACGGCTGGCGCTTCGACGTCATCCACATGCTGGGAGAGCGGGGCACGGCCGAGGGCAATCGCGGCCATGTGCGCGCCATTCGCGGCGCGGTGAAACAGGAGAACCCGGACGCCTATGTACTCGGCGAGCACTTCTTCGAGGCGAGCCAGTGGCTGCAGGGAGATCAGGAGGATGGCGCCATGAACTACTATGGCTTCGCCCACCCGATCCGCGCCTTCCTGGCGGGGCAAGACATCGCCTATCACCCCATCAGGATCAGCGCCAACGAGCTGGATCGCTGGCTCAAGGTGGCGCGGGCCCATATCCCGTTCAAGAACCAGCTGGCTCAGTTCAACCTGCTGGACAGCCACGATACCGCCCGCTTCCTGCATCTGCTGGGCGAAGACAAACAGCGCATGACCCTGGCTGCCACCCTGCTGCTCACCTACATAGGCGTGCCGTCCATCTATTACGGTGACGAGGTGGGGCTCTCGGGTGGCAATGACCCGGATTGCCGTCGCTGCTTCCCCTGGGAAACCACGGCCTGGGATCACGTGCTGCACGATCACTACCGCCGGCTGATCCAGATCCGCAAGCAGCGGCCAGCCCTGCGCCGTGGCGACATCCAGACCCTCTACGCCGGCCCCCACAGCTATGTGTTCGCCCGCACCCTGCAAAGCGATCAGGTGGTGGTGGCCTGCAACCGTCATCCGACCGAACCGCGCACCATCAAGCTGCCCCTGTGGCAGACCGCCAGCCCCGCCAGCCGCTTCACCGATGCCTTCAACGGCGACAAGTACGAAGTGGTGCAGGGACAGGTACAACTGACCATACCCGCCAACTCGGCCAGGGTGCTGCTCTCCAGCTAGGCGTCAAAAAAGCGGAACCGGGTGTTCCGCTTTTTGTTAAAGCATCAAAAATCGCATAAAGTTGTTTGAGCTGGGTTGGATTTCTCTATGAATCATCTAGTTACTTCACGCAGAGTGGAATAAAACTGGCATCATGCAGAACTGCTTTCAGCTCTTTTCGGCTAAACTGGCTCAAGGCACATTTATTGCTTGCCTCTTGGCATCACTAGCGAGAATCCGTCATGTTCGACAATAAAACCCTATTGATTACCGGCGGCACTGGCTCGTTTGGCAAGATGCTGGTCAAGACAGTGCTGGAACGCCACAAGCCGAAACGGCTTATCATCTACTCCCGCGATGAACTGAAACAGTTCGAGATGCAGCAGGTGTTCAACGAACCCTGCATGCGCTATTTCATCGGGGATGTGCGGGATGCCAACCGGCTGAACATGGCGATGCGCGGCGTCGATTACGTTGTGCACGCGGCCGCACTCAAACAGGTGCCTGCCGCTGAATACAACCCCATGGAGTGCATCAAGACCAACATCCATGGGGCAGAGAACGTCATCCAGGCCGCCCTGCTCAATCAGGTCAAGAAGGTGATCGCCCTCTCCACCGACAAGGCCGCCAACCCCATCAACCTGTATGGCGCCACCAAGCTAGCTTCCGACAAGCTGTTTGTGGCGGCCAACAACATCGCAGGTCAGGATCCGACCCGCTTCGCGGTCGTGCGCTACGGCAATGTGGTGGGTTCACGTGGGTCAGTCGTTCCCTTCTTCCAGAAACGGATCGACCAGGGTGCCGGCACGCTTCCCATCACCCATGCCGAGATGACCCGCTTCTGGATCACCCTGCAGCAGGGGGTGGATTTTGTGATGAACAACTTCCCGCGCATGAAAGGGGGAGAGATCTTCGTACCCAAGCTGCCTTCGGTGCGGATCACCGACCTGGCTACCGCCATGGCACCCCAGCTGACCCAGGAAATTATCGGTATTCGTCCGGGCGAGAAGCTACATGAGGTGATGTGCCCCAGTGACGACTCCTATCATACCTTCGAGTTCGACGACTTCTTCATCATCGGCCCCACCATCAACTTCAACAATCGCAACAATGACTTCTCGGTCACGGCGACAGGCGAGAAGGGATGCATGGTCGAACAGGGATTCGAGTACAACTCACGCAACAACGGCGACTTCCTGACGGTGGCACAACTGAAAGAGTTGAATGACAAGGTGGTAATGGAATGATCCCGTACGGCAGGCAGTCGATTAGCGAGGCGGATATCGAGGCGGTAGTCGAGGTGTTGAGGTCGGACTTTCTGACGCAGGGCCCGGTCATCCCCCGTTTCGAGCAAGCCGTGGCAGATTACTGCGGTGCCCGCTTCGGGGTAGCGGTCAATTCGGGCACGGCCGCCTTGCACATCGCCTGCCTGGCGTTGGGTGTTGGCCAGGGAGACTGGGTCTGGACCTCCCCCATCAGCTTCGTCGCCTCGGCCAATTGTGCGCTCTATTGCGGTGCTCAGGTCGACTTCGTCGACATAGAGCCGGATACCGGCAACCTGTGCGCACTGGAGCTGGAGCGCAAGCTGATTGTCGCCAAGGCGCAAGGACGCCTGCCCAAGGTGGTCATTCCGGTACACTTCGCCGGCTTGCCCTGCGATATGAAAAAGATCCACCGTCTGGGCCAGGAGTACGGTTTTCGCATCATAGAAGATGCCTGCCACGCCCTCGGCGCCCGCTATCACGGCGAACCGACCGGCAATGGCCGCTACAGCGACATTACCGTCTTCAGCTTCCACCCAGTGAAGATCATCACCACGGGTGAAGGCGGCATGGCCATGACCAATGATCCCGCTCTCGCCAAGACCATGAGCATGCTGCGCAGCCACGGCATCACCCGTGAACCGGAAGACTTCATCAACGAACCGGACGGTCCCTGGTACTACGAACAGCAAATGCTGGGTTTCAACTATCGCATGACAGATATCCAGGCGGCGCTGGGGTTGAGTCAGATGGCAAATTTAGAAGCATGGATTGAGAAACGTTGCATGCTTGCACGTTGCTACTTCGAAGCTCTGGCGCCAGATCTTCTCCCCCGCTATTTCAGTACCGAAAGGCGCAGCGCTTTTCATCTCTATGTGCACCATGTAGCTCCCACGCAGCGCAGTGACCTGTTCCTGCGAATACGTGAAGATGAGATAGGGGCCAACGTGCACTACATCCCTATTTATCATCAACCAATGCACCAGACTGTGGGCTGCGCACGACACTGCCCTCAAGCGGAAATATTTTATGCCGGAGCCATCACCCTGCCGTTATACCCAACATTGCCAATGCTCAGTCAGTATAAAATATTTGAATCTCTTTCCAATCAACGCTCCTGATGTTCTCAGCCCTGCCCGATTGCTATGCTGGAAAAATTAAGGATAAATCTGTAGTGGGCCATATATGGAGACGATATTCACCTGAAAGTGGCTACACAAACTCAAACGCCCCTCATTAATCACATCAGCAGCCGGATAGCCATTATCCAACCCATAAGGGCTGTTCAATTTACTTGATGGCGAAAAGGCATGCCAAGCCCTATGAGCTTGTTCATAACCTTCACACCAGCCAAGGTCTCGCCCACTTGGGCGTTGTAGTTCCGCAAGCTCAGCTTCGGCCCGATGAGTTGCTTGCACCGGTACATGGCCGTCTCAGTTATCGAGCATTGTAATAGTCGGAGTCTGACGATTACTCCCTCACCAAGCGACTCACGGCCCGCTGCTAACAGCGCAGGAACTCGCCCAGCGAGACATCAACGTCAGTGCCGGCGGGGTGAGCGGCATGTGGCAACATCACGACTTGCTCTCCAAACACGACCGCTTGTTGCGCCTTGAGAAAACTCATCGGAGGTAGACGATTGAGCTTAATGACGAGCAGACTCGCCTGCTTGAATGCTTCAGTTCGGAGTTTCGCGAGCGCCAGATAGAGGTCAAAATAGTGGCGACTCTACACCAACAAGCTACCGGTAACCTCGATTCATATGCTCAAATGAAGCGGCACTACCGCTCTTCAAAACTCATGAGGCACGAAGCCTATACCACACTGTCGGATAACGAGCGTGAGTTCTACGGGCAACCTGACAATCACCCCTATGAGCGGAGGTTGAGCACCGAACCACCAAAGTGCGCATGCCGCGGAGCAACGGCATTATCGAGCGGCTGCGCCGCCCCTCTGCTGGATGAATACCTCCGTATCAAAGGGCAAACAATCTGGTATGAGTCAGTGAAGCGGGTGCAGGCAGACTTGGATAGCTCCCTGAAGCACTACAACACTCAGGGGCCACATCAGGACCGTATGATGGAGGGAGCAGGTCCTCTACAATATGCTCAGAAAAGAACTGAAATTGATACCGAAGGCAGTGCACTCTAAAATAGCGTAAAGAGACACCGGGTTGAGACCGGTGTCAGATGATAGCTAGATCTATACACTTGGAATATCTACTGCTCCCCACAGTCAGTTATATTATAAATAGCTTAACCTCTGGTTAAATGATTATTTAACCAGAGATAACAGAACCTTTGTTTCACACCTTACTTATGTTCTTTATCACTTGACTGCGATCAGTCATCAGTATTTTGGGGAGTAGATCATGACTGGGCCTTCCCGCCAAATAAAAAGTATAGTTCACATCGGCCTTATCGCCTGTATATGCTATTACATGATCATCAGTTATCAAAGACAAGCTTTATAATTTCAAACATATGCCCTGGAAATTAAAACCCTGTCTGAAATTGAACAATAGAATGCCTATTTAAAATAATAAATTAATCTCTATTTTTTAGAGCGTCACGAATATACCATGGCATTGAGAGAGATATTCCTTCTAAAATTTTATATTTTGGTTCATAACCTAGCATATCTCTAGCTTTAGATATATCAGCTTGAGAGTGACGAACATCTCCCGCTCTATAATCTCTGTAAATAGGTGCCTTGTTGTAATTTATGTTATTATTTTTAAGGGAGTCTAAAATTGAATAGTAAAGTGAATTAAGAGATGTTCTGTCGCCTACAGCTACGTTATACACATTATTTTTATTATTCTCTGATGTTGTAGCGGAAAGAATGTTCATTTGAATTACATTTTCAATAAAGCAAAAATCTCTACTGGTTTCCCCATCACCATTTATGAATATATCATCACCACCAATCATCGCAGACGTCCATTTTGGAATAACTGCAGAATATGAACCTGATGGATCCTGGCGTTTCCCAAAAACATTGAAATATCGAAGACCTATACACTTAAAGTTGTATACACGTGCAAAAACGTCAGCATAGAGCTCATTGACATACTTTGTAACAGCATAAGGAGATAGTTGATTCCCAATATTACTCTCAACCTTAGGCAATGCTAGATGGTCACCATAGGTAGAACTGCTGGCAGCATAAGTAAAGCTTTTCACCCGCTCATCATGGGATGCAACTAACATATTCAAAAAACCACTAATATTTGTCTCATTAGTTGCAATTGGATCATTTATCGACCGTGGCACTGAACCAAGAGCCGCTTGATGTAAAACATAGTCAACCCCCTTAACTATCTCACGGCATTCATCTATGTTTCGAATATCACCATCAATAAAGTTGAACAGTGACCACTGCACAGCAGACACTTCAGACTTCACCTCATCTAAGTTATGCTGATAACCTGTTGAAAAATTATCTATTCCGATAACAAATTGATTTAGCTTAAGCAATTGTTCTAATAAATTGGAACCAATAAAACCAGCAACCCCTGTGATAAGCCATACTTTAGGATCTTTTTTTAATGTTTCTTTGACTTTACTATATTTCATCATTTCATTCTCATGGGATATAATTTTCGAAAAATCGCTGCAAAAAAATAACTATTTTTCTTAATTACAACCTTATATCAGAACCATCTTTAGGAAAGATATATTTTAAATCGTAAACAACCGACTCTAATTTTGTACATTTCCTAATGTCAGATATGCTCATCGATTTGAACTCATCGTGTGCAACCGCCATTATCACAGCATCATAATGATGCTGTTTAAGATCGACCACAAGAGAAATACCATATTCATGGTACGCTTCATCTGGATTTATCCAAGGATCAAATACTTCTACATTCACATTGTAGTCAGCCAATTCAGATATAATATCAACCACTCTTGTGTTGCGAAGGTCCGGGCAATTTTCTTTAAACGACAACCCCATAATAAGAACATTTGCACCATAAACTTGAATACGTTTATTCAGTAACGCCTTCACCAGCTGAGATGCTACATAGTTCCCCATCCCATCATTAATTCGGCGACCGGCTAGAATTAACTCAGGGTGATATCCGATGGCCTGTGCCTTGTGGGTCAAATAATAGGGGTCAACACCGATACAATGACCGCCAACCAGTCCTGGCCTAAACGGCAAAAAGTTCCATTTGCTCCCAGCAGCGTTCAAAACCTCTTCTGTATCAATGTTCATTTTATTAAAAATAATAGCCAATTCATTAATTAAAGCTACGTTTAGATCTCGCTGAGTATTTTCAATAACTTTAGCGGCCTCAGCAACTTTCATTGATGATGCTTTATGTGTACCTTTAGTAATAATTGAATTATATAAATCATCAATTATATCTGCTATTTCAGGGGTTGAGCCAGACGTTACTTTTTTGATCGTCGTCACTCTGTGCTCTTTGTCACCAGGATTAACTCTCTCAGGACTATAGCCCGCAAAGAAATCTCGATTAAACTTTTTTCCGGATACTTCTTCGAGTACAGGGATACATACTTCCTCTGTCGCTCCAGGATATACTGTCGACTCATAGATGACAATATCACCAAATTTTAGCACAGAACCAACTGACTTAGATGCTTTTATCAATAGAGACATATCAGGCTGTTTATGTTTATCGATTGGCGTGGGTACAGTGACAATGTAAATATTACAGTCATTAATGTCTTCTAAATTATTACTATACATCAACAACTTTGCGCTATTGAGCTCCTCAACAGTGCATTCCAACGTAGAATCTATACTATTTTTGAGTCCTTCAATACGTTTTGAGTTTATGTCAAATCCAACAGTATTGTACTTTTTCCCAAACTCAACAGCTAAAGGCAAACCCACATAACCGAGTCCTATAATTGCAATTCGTTTATCTTTCATGATTTTACCTATCTTGAATGCTAATAATTATATATAAACAACCCATGAACTTATAATAACCATAACCAATAAGCATATAAAACAAATCAATTGGCAATTTACACATCAGAGACCAATTTGGCTTTGTTGGAATCGCCCCTGATTTTCTATAAACTCTGTTGTTGAAAAATGAACTACCTGCCAAACTCTACCGGCGACAGTCCATCATTGGAGCTATGGTGCATGATTGGGTTATCAAACATCTCGATATAATCAAACACCTCGCAGCAGGCATCATCTCTTGTCGGGTAAATCCTGCGCTTGACCCGCTTTCTTTTGAGCAACTGAAAGAAACTCCCGGCGACAGCATTGTCGTGACAGTTGCCACATCGGCTCATACTGCGACTCAGGTTGTGAACCTTCAGAAAGTCCCGCCATTCCCCACCAGTAAATTGGCAGCCCTGAGCCTAATGCCCCAACACCGGTTGTTTTGGCTTCCGCCGCCAGATCGCTATCAAAAGCGCATCAACTGCCAGATTTTATGTCATACGTGACGTTCATCCCCCAGCCGACTGCCTGGTAAGAGAACGGGTCGAGTACCACTGCCAGGTACAACCACCCTTCCTGAATGCGAATGTAGGTAATGTCAGCCACTCGGGAGATATGAGGGGTTGGGTACCTTAAATTGACGGGCCAGCGCGTTCGGAGGCTACTAGTGAGATCTGGCCACCATAATACCGTTTACGGCGATGACAGCCAGGTGGCGAATACAGCCCCTCCCGCCTCATTAATTTGGCCACTCCGCGCTTGCCGCAGGCCCCCCAAGTCACGGAGCTCGTGATGGATTTTGCGGTCCTCATAGACAGTGCCACTTTCCAGCCAAGATTGCTTGGCCAACCCGGTCAGCCGTTCATCCTCCTGCTGCTGTAACGATATGGGTTGTTTCAGCCAGGTATAGAAACGCCCAGGGTCTTGCACAGAGTAACCGCACTGTATCAGTCGAGTCGGGAGGTTATAAACAACGCATCTTTCTTTGACTCGCTGGCAAAGTACACGGTGGCCTCCTTTAGGATATGGCGCACCTAAGGTGGCTTGTTTACAGCTGCGATTTTGCATGTCTCTGGATAACATTGATGGGTCATAACACTTTCAATATTTGCTTCATTTTAAGGCTGTGATGTGTCTAGGAAAGTAGGGGCAATTCAGTTACCAGTTGCTGATCTTGTGTCTGGACTTGCTCATTTGATGTTTTCAGAGGCAGCCCTAGAGGAGCAGTTCACCAAGATTGCGGATAACTCTCCGATTTCAGCAACAAGGCATAGTATTTGAGACTTTAATAGCTTTGAGAACTTGTCTAGCCATAGCTATTCCAAACTAACATCGTAACTTTAAATCAACAACTATTACTCAAAAAATGAATTAATGGCATCGATAATATAATTTTGCTCTACCTTAGTTAGTCTGGAGTATAACGGCAAGCGCAGCAACGTCTTAGACACACTAGTCGTATTTATATCCTCACCATGAAATCGTCCATATAAACAACCAGCCGGACTGGAGTGTAAAGGAACGAAATGTGAGGTTACCTCTACATTAAGACCCCGCATAAAATCAAATAATTTACGCTGTTCTTGTTCAGAGCGTAACCTTATATGGTATATATGTGCATTATGCTCTACGTGTGCAGGAATAATTGGTACCTTTATAACTCCAGAGCTAGCCAGCTCCGATAATCCATCATGATACAGGCACCATTTATTTCTTCTTTCGCTCGTGATCTGGAAAGCATTCTGCAACTGCTCCAACAAAACAATAGCTTGGATCTCAGACATCACGTAGCTAGAAGACAACCTCTGCCATGTATACTTATCAATCTCACCACGGAGAAATTTAGAGCGATCAGTACCTTTTTCTTGAATAATTTCACTGACATCATAAAACTTCCGCTCATTGACTAATAAAGCACCTCCCTCTCCGCCTGCATGAATGTTCTTAGTATGATGATAACTTATGCATCCGAAATGCCCAATAGAACCAAGATGCCTCCCTTTATAGGTTGACATCAAAGCCTGTGCTGCGTCTTCAATTAAAATAAGATCGTGTCTATTACAGATATCAACAATGACATCCATTTCGGCCGAGACGCCCGCATAATGCACCACCACAACTGCCTTCGTCCTAGGGGGTAATTGCATCTTCTATCAACCTCTCATCGAGATTAAACGTATCGGGCCTGATATCAACAAAAACCAATCTTGCTCCACGTAATGCAAATGCACTAGCCGAGGTAACAAATGTAAAACTTGGTAAAATAACCTCATCACCAGGCTGTATGTTTATAGCCAAAGCAGCCATTTCTAACGATGCACTACAAGATGGTGTTAACAGTATCTTTTGAATACCACATATTTCCTGCATCAATTTTTCACATTTATTTCTGTTAACCCCCAACCCTAATGTAATACCATCTGTATCATCTATGTGATTGATGTAAGATGTCGGACAATTGTATGGTATCATCTTATGGTGAGGTTTCATTTCATAATAACCTTGATATCATCAACAAGATTTGCGTAACTCCGCCCAGAATCAGGCCAAGTTGTTAGAACCCAATCAGGACATTTCCCACAGAAACCATGGCATTTAAAATCATTATCCATGTGAGCTGCTCGTAATTTATTCATGAACTCCCCTTGCCACGCATCTTTGAGTGTTGTCTGCCTATAATCAATAAAACTGGATGCATATACCCAATCAATTGGGCAAAATGAAAGTTCACCTTTGGGGTCTAGGCTCAATCGCTCCCACGGATACAAACAAGGTCTACGTTTTATATCGTAATTTTTTCTCGCTGTTGCCAACATACCAACCGCTGAATGCAGATTCCTAATCAAAACCTCATCAACACCTTTTTCTTTCCAGAATCCGATAAAGTCATCTACTTCATCTTCGTTGCCAGGCTGGCGGATGAAACTAACGACAATACGAGTCCTATACTTACCATTCCTTATATGCTCTATCATCCTGATAATATTTCTTCGGACTTGTTCAAGCCGCCCGCCACGGATTTTTGCATAGGTCTCATCTTTAAATGCGTCAATGCTAATATCAATCATGTGTAAACCACTTTCCAATAGCTGCTTCATTTTTTTTTCATTCAGAATTGTGCCATTGGTAGTGAGCGTAACAAATGTACCACTATGTTCGACTGCATATTGGATCATTTCGTGCGCTAATGGGTGAAGTAAAGGCTCACCACTACTAGCATAGCGTATATACTGACAATACCCATTGCTATTCTCTCTTATATCATCTACGAGTTTTTTATTTATCTCTGGCTCTAATAGCCTTGCAGCATAATGCTCAGACAGCTTAAATTGCGGATGCGCACAATGCGTGCATCTTAAATTGCATACTTCAGCAATATCCACAATTACTTGCGATGGAAACTCTGATGACAATCGATCATAGAAACCATATTTATTCATACCGCCCCCCTTCCCTTAGCTATTTCACTAATAATAAATTCACTACCAGCACACAACAATACATCAATTATACTCATTTTATCGATGAACCCTGGCCACACCTGCTGATATTTCATATATCTAGGATATGTCACCCACGCAACCGCTATACCTTTTTTTTCAAAATAGCTACTTTCTAAATACGATCTTGCCGCTGGCCCAGATACATATACATCTGCGCACGCTCTTTCCGCGATACATGCGAGTCTTTCTGTTGCATCAGTATACTCATCCCCCGCTAGGTAAAAATCATCAAAGACTACAGGTGTCGCTATCCCTAGTATGCAAGCAATTTTTTTTATGAAAAATAAATTGATATCTGAGATGCAGTCGAACTCTCTTGCCTGACCATACCAAGACTCAAGTTCGCTAATGTAGTGCTCAAAGTAATTAGCCTTTTTATATTGCATCTTAATCATAGACAAATGCTGTGAGGACCATTTACCATCAACCACTTTAGTTGAGGATATTGTCTGACTCCGCTCGGTATGACATACCGGTATCGTTAACCACTTAGGTCCGTTCGGCGTTGAGATCCTATTGCGATTTCTCCAATCCCGATTGGTGTATTGTACAGAGTCAAGGAGTATGAATTCATCAACTTGGCTGAGTACATCAAAATATCCAATCCAAGGAATATAATTTGACTGGATAATGGCTATTTTCTTTTCTTTTTCGGCCACTAATAAACCCTTATTATTTTTCTTGGCTCAACCCCCAGAGAAGTAAGTTGGCAGTTTATTTCTGGCCAATAGTCCGAGGCAACAAATATCACATCAACATCACTAGCACCATCAAAGGAAAATCCTTTTACCTCCTTGCCTAAAAAGGTCTCGCCATGCTTACTTTCATTGTTATCAAAGTAACATTCCACTCTCAAATCTTTACCTGATGAGCTCCTCTCGATTTCTATTTTGTCATAAAACTTTAACGCACCTGTCCCCGTCCCAAATATTGCTATATCAAGAGCATCATAATCACCAAAATGATAATAAAAATCATCCGGAAGATTTCGCTCAAATCTATATGTTATTTTATCTGTAAACTCACTCTGCAATATAAAATTTCTTATTTTTGGAAGCAATACATCTATACTGTGATACCTTTTTACATATTCAGAACAACTGACAGATTTTTTCTGCAAGAATCCATCATCGAAACTTTCCATCAATATATCTATGATATCTCTTCGCTGAAGAGGCTCTTCACCAATCATCATAAGATAAAGACTTGAACCCTCATCGAACTCATCTGTTGCTTCATCTAACCACACACCTTTAACTAGACGGCGCAACCCCTTTACACTGGAGTCTATTGCTAAAACAGGCAAGCCCATCATTGCAAGATGATATGCTGAAGATCCCATGGCAACTGCGAAGTGATATTTTTCACTATTAACTCTGCTATATATTTCTACCTCATTCATTTTTCCTATAAATCTAATCCTCAGCCTATCTCTCACTTGTTCGCAGTATGATTTCACTTCATTTTCATACGGTTCAACCCCATACCCGATTAAATCAAAATAGATCGTTATATTTTTGTTTATTTCAAGAAGTTCGTTTAAACCTTCGATAAATTTAAATATACTTTCATTCTTAAAGAAATCAAAACGACCTAGCCAAAGCACTCTTAATACATTTTCTGGCGCGGTGATCTGGTAATTAATATTATGCACCACAGGTTCGACAGGGACTGTAGCTAGAGCCCGATGATGAAGACATAGAGAAAAATAATGTTCGTTGTATTTTCTAAATATATCATTTGGATACCAGATCGCTTTAGCACCGTCTAGTTTAGAAAGCAAATCGCGTTTGTAGTGCCATAGCCTGTCTATTCGTTTTGATTTAAAGGAACGTGCTGCGTTAAATCCAACATCAGGCTCCCAGAGACTCCAAGCTTCCGGATGCAATATCCCTGTTAATATATGAACTCGCTTATCACCATTAAAAATATGCATTGCTTTGTGCAGTACATCGAAATATGAAGCTAGAACATATATTTCCTCCCCAAAGAAATCATCGATAATCTGCTGGCCTACTGCCGCAAGGTAGGATTGCTCTCTGAGAGAAACAAAGAAATCATCCATTTCAGGAATGATATACTTTTTAATTTCAACACCCTTTCTGTCCAGCAACTCAAATATAAAGCTACCCTTTCTACCAACCACGGCAACATTATCACCAATATCGACCAAATAACTAACCAATCTTGTATTAAATGTCTCAGCACCACCAAGACCTTGGCTAAAATCAAAAACAATAATATTCATTATATATAGCCCCCCACCAACATCTCATTCTTTGTAGCGCCTTTTCATACATATTTACAAAGCATATATCGTAAAAACCACAGCAACATAACTCACTAAAAAACCAAGCAAGAATAACAATTAGCTTGACAATATAAAGCAATGTTTTGATAAGCATGCATGCGCCTAGTTTTAATGCATCTTCGCTCAGTTAGAAACTCGTAAGATCAAGGAGAACACTACATATAGGTAGCTAACATTTTCGAGATCTTGCCTAGATCGCACCTGGTTTCTTGCTTTTCAATATTACGACTCATTGTCTTGCCATCTATAGCCAGCTATGGGTTAGCGACAACTGCTCATCCAAACTTAAAGCTTTATAAAATGTCCGATTGTTTTTAAAACATGGTCACGACTGCAACATGGGTAAATAATTATGTCCAGCCTCTTAATTAAAGCCACACATATTTAGATCAATTGAAAGAGAAATAGCTTGTAGAACCATTTTCCTTCAATGAGAACTGCCCAATGAGACAGTCTGGAATTTCAATACAGTTATCGTATTTTTGTAAATTACTTGAAATCAAACCCAAATATTTCGATTTTTTATTTATCAACACCAAGTCCGCAAAATCGCGTAAATGGATAGCTATAGGAATAAAATCAGAGTTTCTTATAAAGGTCATCGCTGCTTGAAGCACGCCTAGGGGGGGGCCTAACTCCATTAGGGGAAATAATGCAGTCATTTAGCACCATCAATCCATCCGGCGATAGTTTGCTAGACCAAGTCATCAAATCTCTCAAAATGAATTCATATTGATGATTAGCATCAATGTAAATAAGGTCCAACTCACCAGGGACAAAGTGAGACAAGGCATCGAATGAACTTTCGCGTATTATTTTAACTCTAGGATCATTGGCAAACCGTTCTGTTGTATATTTATAATGCTTTTCAATTGATTCCTGTACATAAGGAGACCCCTCAAAAAATGAGCTCATCAGATCACCGTTAAGATTGTCTGTAACATAAAATGGCACTTCATCGAAGGGGGAAAAGTTGTTTACAATTTCTTGACTTGACCATTTATCGACAAGATACAGACTCTTTAATGGTATGTTTCTCAACATGAAGTCTGAGAAATCCCCTCTATGCACACCAATTTCACATGCTTTATCAAGATTAAGTCCTTCAGTCACAGTGATTAGCAATCTATGTCTTGTGCATGGCAATATAAACATAGTCAACTCTCCTGTTGAGTACAAATAAAATCTTGGTCACGTTTCGATTCTTAGATCTTAAATAACACCTAATGATTTTTAACTAAAATCAAATATAGTAATCGAATGAGTTTTCGCTGCAATCAGGACAAGGCTGGAAGTCATCACATATCTACAAATCGTCGAATCACCATAATCCACAGGCTGAATATAAAAAAGTAATCTCAATAACAGATAAAAATTACTAAAGGCTTTTTTATTTCTCTATGATGATGAAATTTTATAGACTGAAATCATGAGACTGCAACCAGATCTCGAGCACCAACAACCCCCAGATATGATAGAAGCTCATACCGTCAAACTGATTATCCAGCAATACCCGCAAGCGGCCAGGGTCTATGAAATGATGCAAGCAGAGCTGATCTGAAGAGGCCAGTTGACGCAGCTGCATCAGCGCACCCTGCTTGGCCTGTTGATTGAACGGGTCTATGCCGAACCCCTTTTTAGGCCTGTCGATCCACTCCGCCGGCAGGTAGCGCTTGGCCAACTGACGCAAAAGGTACTTCCCCTGTCCGTGTGCAATCAGCTCTGACTGTGCCAATCCTGCAGCAAACTGAGCTACCTCGGTTGATAGGTAGGGTGTCCGACACTCTAGGCTATGCAACATGCTCATTCTATCCACCTTGGCCAGAACCAGCGGCAAATAATTGGCAACATCAGCCTCACGCAGGCGATTAAGGTACGGGCGGCTGTCCATATCAATACGCCGACGCAACGCCATCAAGTGATCGCCAGTACCGGACGGAATGCGACCAAACAGCTGTTCCAGCTGACGATCTGCATACAACAGCATGCGACCGGAATAATACTCCCGCCCAAGATGCCAACTACGCTCCACTATCTGCTGCTCTCTACCCTCAGCGGCGGCCAGTGTCTGCGGGTAACGGCCATAACCACCAAACAACTCATCCCCCCCGTCACCGGTGATCGCGACAGTTACCTGCTGACGAGCAAGTTGCGAGACCATATAGGTCGGCACACAGGAACTATCGGCGTTGGGCTCATCCATGCGCCGGGCTAGATCACCTGCCATTTCAGCAAAAGTCTCTGGACGAAGCAGCTGTTCAGTGTGCTCGGTTCCAAGAAAATCAGCAAAGGCCCGAGCCTCCTTATGCTCGCTCTCCGGCGCCTGTGCAAAGCCGATGGAAAAGGTCCGGATCGGTTGTTGCAAACGGCGGGTTATCAGCGCCACTGCCGTCGAGGAGTCAACGCCACCGGAGAGAAAAGCCCCCACCGGCACATCGGCAACCAGACGGCGAGATAACGAACGCAGCAATAACTCCTCAAGCTGATCAACCTGTTCCTCAAGCGGGCGTGACGGTATATGGTCTCCGGCACAGATAAAATAGAAGTAGCGCTCTGGCAGCAAAACTTCACCTGCTACCACGCGCATTAGATGCCCCGGTTGCAACTTTTTGGCGTGTTGGTATACGGTTCGTTCCCCAACGGGATGCTGGAATGCGAGATAGTGGGCGACTGCATCGACAGTAATACGGGTGGGGAATCCCTGTACCCGGCTAAGAGCCGCCAGCTCGGAGGCAAACACCAGCAGACCATCAAACTCGGCATAGTAAAGTGGCTTTTCGCCAAACGGGTCGCGAGCCAACAACAACTCTCGGCGCTCACGATCATAGTAGGCAAGTGCAAACATCCCCTCGAGCCGGGTCAGAAATTCAGCACCTTCCCGGGCCAAGCCGTTGACCAATACTTCTGTATCGGAATGACCTACAAACGATACGCCTGCGTCCTGTAAGCGCACGGACAACGACTGATGGTTGTAGATCTCTCCATTAAAAACAATGCAGCTCCGTTGCGAAGCATCCAGCATCGGCTGATGCCCTGCCGGCGACATATCGAGAATACTCAGGCGACAATGGGCCAGAGCGCAACGTCCATCATCTGACACCCAAATCCCCTGGTCGTCAGGCCCTCGATAGGTCATAGCCTCAACCATTCTATTAGCCTGCTGTTTCAACCACGCAGGATCATGTTGACCATGAATACTCATTATTCCGGCTATACCACACATTTAATTACTCCCTAAAGGCAAGCCAACGCATGATGCTGATGCCTTAAAATTATGGCAGCCTTAGCTAGCAAATTGTGCCATCTCATGCGCCTGATAATTGTGTTCAGGATAACGCGTTCAGCATTATCAGAGAAATTTCTCTGGATGCGTCTAGCGCCTCCTTTTTTAACCATAAAAATTCTTCTTAATTCTTCAGGTTGCGCTCATCGCGCTTTTTTCTGATGGAAGCTGGGTATCTTTCTGGTCTTATTCAACTGGCAGTAACCTCGTAATACACCGCACACCGATACCATCTGCTTCAGGGACAATCAGTGCTGATGCTCGAGTATCAAAATCGTATTGTGTCACCTTTGATTTTATGAAAAGTAGGTTGCGGATTTTTACGATGGTCAATGCCATGATTCCACAAACTTAGTGAGGTGCCAAAAAGGACTTTCCTACTAGTAAGAATATGTTGCATCATCACAGAAACCACATAGAAGTCAGCGCTATTCAAGTCTTTCAGACCTGCTTACAAAGTGAGTAAACGTCACTTTCATGCAGTTCCTCTGCAACACTCAATAGATAATTTAGACCGGCCATCATGAGTGCTAACTATCAAACGCTTTCTATAAGTCAAATAATGCAATCGTTTTTTCAGCAAGGATATATGGCGAGTAATGCTCATTCATGTTTTCGACTAGTCTAGAGTGGCTTTTTACTTCACCCACACCTAACAATGTCACAACATTTTCGACCATCAGATCCCACTCGCCATATGGAATCAAGTCACATGAGAACTCTGTCAATACAGTTTCTCGGTTCCCAGGAATATCTGTTGCCACAACAGGACAGCCAAGTGCTTGGGCTTCCAATATCACATTCGACATTCCCTCATGACTGGAGGTAGAAATGAGAAGACTTGCACAACTTAGCCATTCAAAAATATTATCTTTCACACCAACGAGATGGATTTTATCACTGCATGATTGCTGGGCAATACAAGCGGTAACCTCTGAGCACAATGGTCCATCCCCAATTAAAATTGCATGAGTTTGAGGCAGTTTTGAAATGACAGAAGCGACAACTTCGATAAAGCAGTATGGGGACTTCTCCGGAGATAGGCGCATGATTCCCATTAATATGGGAGTCGACGGATTAATTTTTAGTTGATGTAGAGGCGCTTGCCCCTCAATTCGCTTGGCCATGACGGCATTTTTCACTACTGGAATACTGGATTCAGACAATTTTAGCCAGCGAGCATACGACTGAGCTCCTGCTATGGAATTCGCACTCAGCACAATTCCTGGCAAATCGGTCAACAGGCGATAAAAGGCTCCCAATCTAGACTCATCATAAACCCCCAAATATACAGGAAGCTCTAAGGGAGCAACAGATCTACCAGAGATAATAATATGTTCAACTCCCGCGAAAATTGCAGCCAAGGAAGCAATGACATTACTATCATCTAGATAGGCGATCACCAGTCTGGGCTGTACACGTTGCATGTAGTGATAGGCAGCAACAATGCCGTGCAGAATGAATGGCTCAAAGAAAGAGGCCAATTCATTAGCCAGCTGGTAGCTATTTTCTTCCTTGCTCCTCTCCATCTCGGCCCAAAACTCGCGAGCAGAAGGGATAAAGTAGCGCACGACACCATGAGTGCGAAGAAGCTCCTCCCAGTGATTTATATCTAACCCATTATTCTTCACCGTAATTAAATGCACCTCCCATCCAAGCTGTCGCAATCCGATGGCCAGCAAGACCATCTGCCGCTCCGCACCACCTTTTCCCAAGGAGTGAATATACAACACGACACGCTGCACAACCTGAGGCACTCGATGTGTTCGACGCTCGCGGATCAACCGCTCAAGCTTTTGCTGCAATATATCTGATGGCTGGCTGGTTGCCTCAACGTAGGGTGTAATATAGGGGTAGTCGCCATAATGACTTAGTTGCTCGATAATCTGCCCACCGAATTGCTGTAAATCAGAAAAGATAACAATGACTATCTCCTCTGCATGGTAATTATTAAGCACATCTGGCCCTACAATCGGAATATCAAATGCGAACTGACCGACTTGAGGACCGTTAAGGCCATCGATTATGGCTATGAATGAGTAAGGGGATTGGAGTACATGATAATAAAGGTTTCCCGCTACCCCCCAAGCAATTGCCTTGCGTTTCCCGGAAAGCAGTTCCTGATGTAATAATGCATCAAAAGGCAAGGCATGTTTCATCGACAGATCCAGCATGTGTCTGTTTCCTTGGAATTCAATTCAATGACAATATGGTCACATCTTGGCTGAATATAGCCGCAAAGATGTCTCGTCTGATTTCCTCCACAAAGGAGGCGGATGCGATAATCAGTACAGAACCAGATGGAATTGAACACTCGGATAACGATATGACGTCATATCCCATCACTTGATAGTGTCCAAAGTTGGCCTTTTTATCGATAACGCTACGAATATGGATACTGTTTTTAACCAACTCCGGAACCAGACACTCAAAAAATTCTCCAGCACCATACACAATGACATCGGTGGCCTGTTGACTTTGCACCAATTCCAGCAGACTTTCTATCGCTTGAGCGTGCTTGTAACGCGCATCACGTAAACCGACAAAATCCATCATTAAATCAGGGTCAAGCCGACTCAATGCTCCTTGTGGCCAAGCCAACCAACGCTCACCATAAGACATGTTTTTACTGAACTTGCGATAGAAGGTTTCTATTCCTTCTGAATGGATACGCGTCAATCCAGAGGAATTAATAACTTTGTAACTACGCTCCGAGCCGAAGTTGTCTTCATGCACCAAATTACCCAGATAATGCACTTCGCTCGATACTGGACACTCGACCAGGCGTTCCATCATACGCAAAAAAGAGAGCCGTTCATCCAAATCAGGTTCAACAATGCCCAGTGATTGATCCCACAATTGATACGCATTAACCCCAGCCTCAAAACTCCGGATATTTTGCTGATGCCGAGCACTGTAGCGCACCTCTGCCTGTCGCGGCACAACCTTCCCTTCCGCCGTATACCGATACCCCAGCGTGCTCCCTTCCAAACCAACGAGAACAATTTCAAAAATCTCTGGTGAACGGGCAATCTTCTTGATTCCCTTGATGGTATCGTTTCGCACCGGAATAAAGGCACTGATCGGCGTAATGACGGAGTTCTTGCTACCTCTATGGTTACAGTAGAGTAACAGACTGGTCACTGGCTGTTGCTGCATGGCTTTGCTAATTTGAGAAGGAATAGTGCCCCCCCCTCCTAGGGGGGGGGGGGGGGGGGGGGGGGGGGCTAGGTCGACTAGCAAATAGGGAGCATCCCCAGTCAGCCCAACAAAATAATCTCGCATAGCCAGCTTGCTTTGCTGAATATTGCTTTTGATCTGCTCAATGTTTTGCTCAAACACATCGGCCATCAGTTGTAAACCATCTTGACCATCAACAGATATTTGATCCAGGAATGCCAGCGGCGTATCTAGAAAGGATGCCAATCTGACATCCTGAATTCCAAACTCATTGAAGAAATCACGAACGGTATAATTACGGCGCATCAAGGTCTGGGAAACGGCTTCTTCCAGCTGGCTGTCATCTATCGCCGGTAAATAAGTAGCCTTGCGTGAGGCATAACAAGTCTGACAGCGTATATCTGGGTACTTCTGTGATTGAAAATCGAGCTGGCGGTTGATACAGGCAGCAAAGATCCCGCCCTCTCGCATAAGAGACAAAATGTTTTTTACCTGTAGTCGTTTGGCTGACTGCAGAATCCACTTGGCAAATGCCGTCAGAATGGGCCCAAGGGTGAAGGCGCCATACGCGTAGAAAAATTGCTCCTCTTCAGAAAGCTGTTGGGGTATCGAGAGGACGGCCAGCTTCCGGGCATGTTGCATGGTCGATGACAGATTTACCCGATAGAGCTTCTCGTTTTCCAATACATCTGACAGATGATCGGGTAGGTCAAAATGCAAAGAGGCCAAGCCTAGTTGTTGTGCCGACTGCACATCGGCCTTTGGATTGTCACCAATATGCAAGACCTGTTCTGGCTTAACGGCCAACAGTGAGAGCACCTGCTGAAACAGGCTTCCACTCTGTTTGGTCAGACCCAACTCAGAGGAAACAAACAAGTGCACATTGTGAAGTTGCGGACACCTCTGAATTATTAGTTCCTTCAGAAATACTTCGGAAAGATACATATCTGAAATAAAGATAACCTGCAGCCCATGACATTGGGCCCGCTGCAAGATCATCTGTACCAGAGGATCGAGATAGATCACATCCCGCTCTACTTGCAGCTCCTCGGCCATTAGAGCTCTCTTGTGCTCAGAACATAATGGGACATGGGCAAAGATCTCGGTGAAATAGATCTCTTCTCGCACACTCTGTTTTCTTGCCCGAGCTTCAGCCTCTATTCGACAAAGGCGGTAATCTTCCGCCTCCATCGGCAATGTCACACCATTCGCGAGTACCCTGCGGGCCGCCTCCTCAAAAACCCATGATGGCTCACTACACGCGCGTCGAAAAAAAGTATCGAAGAGGTCAAGAGATAGGTGAGTAATTTCACGCTGGGATAGTAGATCATCCAGCCGCTGAAACAGCTCACTATCATCAATCATCTGATGCAAGCTGGAATATGATACTATTTTTTCATGATTCATAGGCACCTGATAAAGTCTCATAACAGAGCGAAAGACACCGGTTATTGGTTTATCACCATATCCGTTCGCTAGCCTTGCTATTATTAGTTTAAATGTCCCATAACATAGGGATAGGCATTGTAGAAATGCGTTACTCCTCGCTCGGCCAGCTTCAGTGAAATAGCGTCAAAATACGTACTGGCAATGACCACCTGTGCCTCTTTATCGCCCGCCTCAATAAACTGATCAAGAGACAACACCTTCAACCCATCGTGAGAACCAGGCTGCTCCGTTGTGATGAATGACTTAACGCTGAACCCTTTGGATTCGAGCAATGACCTCACCACTTCCCCCCCCTTGCTAGCACCATAGACGTAAACAGGACGAGCCAGATCCAATGTATTTAACTCTTCAGATTCACGGATTGAAACTACCTTCCATTCTAGATCGTGAGGGAGTGGTAACGCTTGGAGTTGGGTTAACCCCTGCTGAACATCCTGCAAACTAAAAAGATATTCCGTATTGGCCTCGCCGACTTTGGTACGCAGCAGCTTCATCTTCCTTGCCAGCAAAAAAGGAATAACGTCGTATATCCGCGTATATTCCATCGGCCAACCACCTAACCAATCTTTAACATCATGATAGAAATCCATGCCGCGATTTTTCTTATACTCACGGACCTGCTTTAGCAGATGACCCAAGCGAAATGGGTTGTAGCGAAGAACAAAACGGGCCACATACCAGGCCTCATATATCCTCCGAACTACGGCTGAGGATGAGGTATAACGCTGCTTGATTCGACACCAAAATTCCGGTGATTCTGCTGACACGTCGGAATCATATAGCGCGATGTACATTATTCCACCAGCCTTTACACAGGCTGAGGCCAGATCAATTGCGGACCACACAGAGCCAGTGTGATGCAAAACCCCCCATGCATACACCAGATCAAATTTTCCCAAAGATTTCATGAATTCAGGATCCAGTACAGAACCCTGCATAACTCGCCAATTTTTCGGTGACTGGCACATAGCGTGCAGTCTTTTTGTCGCCATTACCGAATCAATATCGTAATCGAAGCTGACGACTTCAGCTGCCCCCGCCTGGAATGCAGCCATACTATGGATCCCGCTTCCTGATCCGATATCCAATATCCGTAGCCCTTGCAGATCCTCTCTGCCAACGAATGACAGCAGATGCTGGCGAGCCTGGGCGATCCGTTCAGGAGAGAGATAATGGTCAAGATAGCTTTGCCAATTCGCGCCAAACTCAAAGCGCAATTCCTTTTGAATATCATTACTCATTCAGCAAACCTCTTCAAAAACGAGAAAATACGGGGTTCATTCATTAATAGATAAAAAAGGTGCAACGCATTATTCACCGCATCATCCATATCAAAATAGCGATATTCGGCAAGGCGACCCAAGGCAATCAGTTGCGGGAACTGGGCCAACTCATCGCGGCAAGCCTGATAATTCTGTTTGGCCATATCGGTAAACAGCGGGTAGTAAGGCTCCAGCCCCTGCCCTGGCGCATAGGCACAGGGATATTCATAAACAATGCTGGTACCGGGATGTTGCTGCCCTGTCAGATGCTTGAATTCGGTGATGCGGGTATAGGCCTCTTCATTCGGGTAATTGACCGTGGTCACCGGCTGAAATTGGGCTTGCGGCAGATGACAGTGCTCAAAGCGCAGCGAGCGATACGGCAGATCATAGTGATCCTCCGGCATCAGCTGATCCAGCATGCCGGTATAGACCAAGGGTCCGGCAAAAGGCACGCCATCCAGCAGTATCCGTTTCTGTTGCCAATCCAGGCAAACATGGGATCCCATGGGGGTGGAGAGCCTGACCTCAATCAAGGGGTTCGCCAGCATGCGCTCGAACATGGCGGTGTAGCCCTGCTCGGGCACCGCCTGCCAGGGATCGATGAAGTAACGGTCATCACGATTGACGACGACCGGCACTCGCGCAGTGACCTCGGGCGAGACCTGCTCTGGTGATACACCCCACTGCTTGCTGGTGTAGTTGACGAAGGCACGCTCATAGATGAACTGGGCCAGCTCAGCCAGCAGGGGCTCAGCTTCCTGCCGCAGTGCCATGATGGGCACTCTGGCCCCCTCACCGAACCTGGCCTGAAGAGCCTCAATCATGGCCGCTGCCTTCTCGGCCGGGAAGCAACGCTCTATGCTGGTCAGGTTGAACGGGATGGGCACCAACTGACCATCGATCCGTGACAGCACACGATGCTCGTAAGGCCGCCAGGCGGTAAACTGCGACAGGTAATCCCACACTTCCCGCTTGTCGGTATGAAACAGGTGCGGTCCATAGCGATGGATCAGCACCCCATGCTCGTCATACTCATCGAAGCAGTTGCCGCCTATATGGTCGCGCTGTTCCAGCACCAGTACCTTCCAGCCAAGCTGGCTGGCCATTCGCTCCGCCATGACGGCGCCGGACAGCCCGGCTCCGATGACAATCACCTGATAACTCACGCTGCATCTCCAAACAGTTGTTGCACGACGCCGACCGGATTGGTGCGCCCCTCCCACGCCAGCTGGTGCCGCTCGTCGAAAAACCAGCCCGGTGCCAGCGTGGCCACCTCGCTCACCGACTGCTCAAGCAGGTTGAGAAAACGGGCGTAGTCTCCCTGCCGCAAGAAATAGAGCGCGGCAGAGTAGTAGTGATGGGCACGCCCCTGGGCAATGGTCACTGGATCAGCGCCAAAGTCACCGGCATTGTCACAAGCCCGCAGCAGGTCGCGTAGCGACTGCTCACGACGCTCGGCCGATTTGCGGGTCTGCCCGCCAAAGCTCTGGGTGTGGAAGCGATAACGTCCCAGCAGCTCGGGGATAAAGTCGAGGGTTCCCGGGTTGAGAGAGAGATTCAGAATATGCCAGGGGTAATCGAGGATGATCTTGCACCCCTCGTCGATGGCATTTTCCATCCCCTCATAGCGCCGAAACATGATGGAGCTGGCATTGACGAATACCCCGAAGCGGATCAAGGCCTCTCGCGTCATGACGGGTTCGAGATGCCGGCTGTTGTAGTAGTCACGGGTAAACAACTTGATCCGTGCCCCTGTCTCATCATCGAACATCTCGGCTTCGTGGTAGCAGAGGGTGCAACCCGGGTGTGCATCCAGATACTCGGCCTGGCGCTGCAGCTTGTCCGGTAGGGCCAGGTCATCCCCATCCACATAGGCGAGATAGTCACCCCTTGCCTCTGCAAGCAACCGCTTCTGGGTCTTGGCCAGCCCCATGTTCTGTTCGTTCTGCAGAATGCGCAGTGTCGGCCACTGCCGCGCCAGCCGCTGCAAGATAGCCCAGGAGTCATCATTCGAGCCGTCATCGATGGCGATCACCTCGAACTCGAAATCCGTTTGCTGCTCGAGCAGGCTGAGCAGGCAGGGTTCGATAAAGCGCCCGAGGTTGTATACCGGCACCAATACGCTGACTTTCATAGGGAAATCCAAGAGAAGATGAGTAGAAAAGAAGCGGATGGGAGAAAATGGGCAAGGCTACCGCACGGTCCCTGTCAACCCTTCCCCCCTCTCTGTCAGGTTTTACTGCAAGAGATATGCCTGACCAAGCTAATCCATTGAAGCTGCGGGATTTATGTGAGCCACACCCGATTATTCATGCTGGACGAGGCCACGGCTGCAAACGTGCAGCATGTCGATGCCATCCCAGTGCCACTCGAATGCCAGCGCCTGTCCCGGCGCCACCACCCTGTCTATGCGGCAGGTGGGCGCATTCGGCAAGGCATCCTCAAGCTGCGCCTTGTGTGCACCGACCCAGACACAGGTCTGCATATCCCACGGCTGCAACAGCAGCTCATTCAGGGTATCGGCCACAAACTCGGCGACTGTACCTCCTCCGACGTGTGCGAGCCGCAGGGAGGCGGCTGGAGTCAATAAGGTGACACCTGGGAATGTGCTCAGCTGCATCTCACCGTCCAGGGCGGCATTTTGTTGACTGTGGATGAGCCGCTCCATCACCAGAGCGGGATCGTCGGCAAAGGGCGCAAACAGGGCCTCCAGCAGACGGCGGCGCAACGCTTCGTCGGGCTCGCCCAGCCAGCAGAGGGTGGTGGGGGAGGCGCAGGCCTGCTGATTGAAACGGGTGCAATCCTGCTGCAGGGCACCCAGGGTCTGTTGCCAGCCCACAGCATCCAGCCCGGCCAGCCAGTGGCTGTCGAGCACCGCCATGGAGCGGCGATCCGGAAATACCACTTCCTGTGCACTTGGAGAGAGAGGAATGGCCCGCACCTGGCGGATGGTTTCGTCGCCGCCCCAGATGATGCGCAGCCGGCAGCGGGCCGACAACCAGGCGGTGGTGCCTTCGTCGTGACCATAGCGAATGAAGCGGGTGCGGGTGGCGATCCCCTGCCACTCAACCTGGCTGAAAAGGTCGTTCAGTATGGCCAGCATGGCATCCTGTACCGGGTCGCGGCGCGACGACAACCGCACCACGCAGGGATTGCCCATCAGCAGGGCCATCAGCCAGGAGTAGAAGGCCACTGTCGGTACGTTGGAGGGCACCAGGTGAAACGTGACGCCCACCGGCCCCCGCCCCTGCAGCCGTTGCCGCTCTCTGGCCAGCTGGCGCGGCCGCAGCCAGAAGCCGAACGCGGCCAGATCGGGATGACGCCGCCCCTCCTGCTGCAGGCGGGCCGACAGAGCCGCCACGAAGTCGCAGATGACGGGGGCAAAACAGGGCAGCGGCTGCGGGCAAAACGTCTGCCAGCTGGCAGCCGGTGCCACGAAGCTGACGTCGGGCCCCGTCAACCAAAGCCCCTCTACCGCCTGCGGCGGCGTCACTGGAAGGTGTCGCTGCATCCCCTCACCTCGGCGCCTTGCTGGCGTCCTGATACCTGAAAATAACTGCCATGGCGGCCACAGGGGCAGTCATCCTCCCCCAGCAGCACGCCGAGATCCTCGGTCAGCAGGCTGTGGCCGGGATAACTGCCGGGAATGGCGGAGAGCACCTGCAATAAACCGGGCTGACCGACCCCAAGCGGCTGATGGGTAAGCGGATCCCGCACCTGTACATCCGCAAACACGGGGGCATGCAGGTGCCCCTGCTCGCACTCGACGAAGATGGAGCCCACCTGCTCCACCATGCCATAGAAGTTGTGTACCCGGCCCAGCCCCAGCTGATCGCGGCAACGCGCCTTGAAGGCGGGATTGTCCACCGCCAGATGCTGCAGCTTCTTCCAGCCGCCGCTGTGAAACAAAATGCCCTGCTCAAAGGGCAGGTGCAGTCCGCGCTCGCGCAGGGGCTCCAGCAGGCATTGCCAGACCATGAAGGTAAAGCCGAACAGCAGCACAGGCTGACCTGCGTATTTGTCGCAAAATGCCTCTATCACCGGCCAGTTGGGCCGCATCTGCTCGTCGAGGGCATAGGTGTGGTCCCGGCCGAGAAAGGAGAGCCCCAGGGCACCTGCACCACGCGCCGAAAAGCCGTTGCGGTTCTGGATGAGGGCGGGCTGCTCCACCAGCAGCATGGGCAGCCGCTGCTTGCCGACAAACTCCTGCAGTATCTTCACCAGCACCTTGCTCTGCAACGCTGCGGTCTCCCGGTCCAGCACTATCCGTGACGGCGCCCCCGTGGTGCCGGACGAGGTGAGCACCTTGAACACCTCAGCCTCGGGCACGCTCTGCCACTGGGCCAGCTTGAACAGCCGGGCCGCCAGATAGGGCAGAGCGCCATAATCGGCAGCCTCTGCCGTCCAGCCGAAGGCATGCAGCACATTGGCATAAGGGGGGCAGTGCTCGACATGGTGACGGGTCAGGGCATTGAGCCGCGCCAGCAACAGCGCCTGTTTGGCGGCCTGGGGCAGGTCGAAGATGGGGGCGGCGAGCAAGCTTTCCATCACGCCTCCTCCGCCAGTCTGGTCAGGGCGGCATAGTCAATCTTGTGGTTGGCGGTGCGCGGCAGCTGTGCCACCTGTATCACCCGCACCGCCCGTGGCGGTGCCTGTAACCACTGCGCCAGCTCACGCTGCAAGCCGTCGGCCGTCAGTTCGTCATGGGGTTCGACGACCACCATCAGGCTGTCATCACGCCCGCCACAAGCCCCCGACCAGCCCCAGCGATGGAGCTGGCTCTCGACCTCTGCCAGGCTGATCCGCTTGCCGAACAACTTGAGAAAACGACTGAGACGGCCGCAGATGTAGTAGCGGCCCGCCTCGTCACTGCGAGCCAGATCGCCGGTGGCCAGTTCCTGCAGCAGGGCGCCCTGCACCAGATCCTCGACGGTAGTGGCATAGCCCAGCATGACGTTGTCGCCGCGATAGACCAGTTCCCCCTCCCCGGGCTTGCCCCCCTCCAGCTCGCGCAGGGAGAAGTGGCCGCCGGGAATGGCGCGGCCGATGGCATCCGGATGGGTGACCACCTCGTGCGCCGCCAGCCAGGCCATGCGCGCCGTCGCCTCTGTCTGGCCATACATGACGAAGAAACGGCGCCCCAGCCGCAGCGCCTGTTCGGCAAACTGCCGCGCCAGCGCGGGTTCGAGTCGCCCCCCCGCCTGGGTCAGGGTCTGCAGGGAGGGATACCGGGCCCAGTCAAAGCGCAGCCGAGCCAGCATCTGATAGGTAAAGGGCACCCCGGCAAAACTGCTCACGCCGTGCTGCTCGATCTGCTGCCAGAAGTCGCGCTCCAGCACGCTCCCCTCGCTCTGCACCAGGGAGGCACCCACCAGCAGATGGCTGTTGAGCACCGAGAGGCCATAGGAGTAGAACAGCGGCAGGCTGGTGATGGCTCGCTCTGTCGTCGTCAGCGCCAGATAGTCGGCGATGGAGGCGGCGTTGGCCGCCAGATTGCGGCCCGAGAGGCGCACCCACTTGGCACTGCCCGTGCTGCCCGAGGTAGGCAACAGCACCGCCAGCTCGGGGTGCAGCAGTGGGCTGCTCTCCCTGAGACGGATCAACTCCCCTTCTTCATTTACCCGGCAGGTCACGGCGAACTGCTGGCAGCTGGCCTGATGGTGGGCCAATGGCAGGCCGGGATCCGCCAGCATCACAGCATGCCCCAGCCTGAGAGCGGCCAGATAATGCAGCAGATGGGAAGTGCGGGTGAAGAAGGGCAGATAGACGAGGCTGCGCTCACTCGGGTAAGTCGCCGCCACTTGCATTACCCGCCGCGCCAGCTCGCCGTAGGAGAGCCAGCCATCCAGCGGATCCCGCCAGGCCGGCGCCGGGTTATCCTCATGCAGATGGGCGAGTAGAGGATGGCGTTGCTTCATCAGACCAACATGCCTCCATCCACGCCTATGACCTGACCGGTCACGTAACTCGACAGGTCGGAGGCGAGGAACAGCGCTACCCTGGCCACCTCGTCCGGCGTGCCGATCCGCCCCATGGCGATGCTGGCGAGACGCTCGGCGAACTTCTGGTCCGGGATGGCACACGCCATCTCGGTATCGATGAAGCCGGGGGCTATGGCATTGACCCGGATCTGGCTGGCGGCCAGCTCCTTGGCCAGCGACTGGGTGATGCCGATCACCGCCGCCTTGCTGCCGGCATAGCTGCTGAGCCCGGCGGCACCCACCCGTCCCATCAGGGAGGCGAGATTGATGATGCTGCCGCCACCGCTGCGCTGCATCAGGCGGGCGGCGTACTGGCTGCAATAGACAACGCTGAAGGTGTTGTGACTGAAGGTCTGCTCCAGCTGGGCCTGATTGACCATGCCGAGCAGCCCCTCTTCCAGTATCCCGGCATTGTTGACCAGCACATCCAGCTGGCGGGTCTGGGCAAACAGCTGCTGAAAGGCCTGCTTGACCGCCTGCGGCTCGGCCACGTCGAAACAGAGCGGCTGGCAGGGGATGCCGAACTCGGCGCCGAGGGCGGCCGCCAGCTGGCTCATGGCCGCTTCATCGCGGCCCCCCAGCCAGAGTTCGGCCCCTTGCGCGGCAAACTGGCGGGCGATGGCGAGGCCAATGCCGCGCCCGGCACCCGTGATCAGCGCCCGCTTGCCCTGCAGCAGCTCCTGCATCAGAGGGCGACCCCGTATTTGGCGAGGATCTCCCGCGCCTTGGCGACCGAGCTCATGTCGATGATGTCATCGGTATCGAGCAGGACGCCGTAGCAATCCTCCAGCTGGGCGATCAGACCCATGTGGGCGACGGAGTCCCACTGGGGAATGCTGTTGTAAGCCAGCCCGTCGCTGACGGTGCTGACGTCTATGCCGAGGGCATCGGCGAAAACCTGTTCCAACGCTGTAGTCATCTGAAAAATCTCCGTAGCCGTTCACGGGCGGCATAATAATCGGCGGGTTGCAGTTCAAGGGCGAGAAAGTCGCCCTCCTGCCCATGTTGGCGATAACCCAGCTGCTCGTTCAGGCGCAGGGCGGCGCCGTTGCCCGCGCGCACCAGGGTGCGGATGCAGCCGAGCTCGAAGGTATCGAAACCCTGATCGAGCTGGGACAGGGCGGCGGCAACGGCCAGCATGGGATGGCGCACGCTGGAGGTGCCCAGATAGAGGCCGGCGTCAGCCACCGGCTGCCCCTGCAACGGCTGCCGCGTCTCCCCCTTCAGATTGACGTAGCCTGCCCGCTGACCCCGGCACCAGAGCACCCAGTGCTGCTGATCCGGCCGCTCACTGCTGCTGGCAAACCACTGTCGCTGCTGGCGGGGGGAGATGAGCGCCTGTTCGACCATCTGCAGCCGTACCTCATCCTGATTGCGCCAGCGCCTCAGCGTGGGCAAGTCCCACGGCTGAACCGGGCGCAGCTCGACACCATAACTCATGCTCAATACCACCCACTTCCCATCACTTGCCCATGTTATCGACCATAGCAGGGCGATTCCGTAGCAAAGCTCAATAATATAAGATGAAAACTCGGTATAATCTCAAAAATAATCAAAGAGTTGTCAGCAATTATCCGGACGGGGATGCCAGATCCCGTCCCTCAGGGAGAGAGCACCATGGCCATCGCCATCATTCCGGCCCGGGGCGGCAGCAAGCGCATTCCCCGCAAGAATATCCGCCCCTTCTGCGGCCAGCCCATGCTCGCCTACGCCATTCAGGCGGCCCGGGCGGCAGGCTGCTTCAGCCGAATTGTGGTCTCCACCGATGATGAGGAGATCGCCGACGTTGCCCGCCAACTCGGCGCCGAGGTGCCCTTCCTGCGCCCCGCCAGCCTGGCCGACGATCATACCGGCACCACCCCGGTGGTGATCGATGCCATCCGGCGACTCGACGATCTCGGCATGCAGGCGGAATACTACTGCTGTATCTATGCCACTGTGCCTCTCATTCAGGCCAGCGATCTGAGCGCCGCCCACGACCGCCTGCTCGCCAGCCAGGCGCCCTTCGTCTACACGGTGGCCGAATTCGGCTTCCCGATCCAGCGGGCGGTGCGCATGGACGCACAGGGCAGAGTCAGCCCCTTCTGGCCGGAGCAGATGGTGAAACGATCCCAGGATCTGGAGCCCGCCTACCAGGATGCAGGCCAGTTCTACTGGGGCAGCCGCGCGGCCTGGCTGGGGGGCATAAGCCCGGTGGGCGGGGAAGGGATCGGCCATATTCTGCCGAGGCACAGGGTAGTCGACATAGATACGCCGGAAGACTGGCACCTGGCCGAACTGCTCTATCGGGTGCTGAGCCAGGATGGCGTTTAACGTCGCCTTCCGGCTCGATGCCGGCGCCGAAATAGGGCTGGGCCACCTGATGCGCTGCCTGGCCATCGCCGATCGGCTGCGGGCGGCGGGGGCCGAGTGCCACTTTCTCTGCCACGACTTGCCCGCACATCTGCTGCCGCTGCTGCAGCCCCATCACCATCATTCCCTGAGCGCGCTGGACGACGCCGGCCCGCTGCCTGGCTTGCGGCCCGATTGGCTGGTGTTCGATCACTACCAAATTGACCACATAGTCGAACAAAAACTGGCGATCCACTGTGGCCGCTTGCTGGTGATCGACGATCTGGCCGATCGCCCGCACCACTGCCAGTTGCTGCTGGATCAGGGACCACTGCGCACAGCCGCCGATTACCAACCGCTGATCCCGGCCGATTGCCGACTATTGCTTGGCACCGACTATGCCCTGCTGAGGCCCGCCTATCGCCAGCTGGCACGTCAACAAACCAGCCAGTGGCAGCGAGGGCTCATCTGCTTCGGCGGCGCCGACCCGGCCGGTGCCTGCCTCACTACCCTCAACAGTCTGGCCCGCTTGCCTTGGGCACGAACCATCCGCTGGACCCTGGTGGCAGGCGGTGCCAACCCCTTCTGGCCCGAGCTGGAGCAGAGGGTGGCCGAGCTGTCCGAGCTCAAGATAGTGCTGCTGCGCCAGAGCGATCAGATGGCGCAGTTGATGAATCAGCACGACTTCGCCATCGGCGCCGGCGGCGGCATGACCTGGGAGCGAGCCTGCCTCGGCCTGCCGACCTTGGCGGTGCCCATAGTCGACAACCAGCAGTTCAACGATCAAGTGATAGCCCGCTTCCAGCTGGCCGAGCGGCTGACGCTGAGCGAACTGGCCGAGCCGGCGCGGCTCCTGCAGGCCCTGCAGCGGCTGGAGCGACAGGCCGATGACTATCGCCAGCGCGGCCAGCAACAGGTCGATGGCCTGGGGCTGGATCGCCTCACCGCCTGGCTGCTGCCCCAAGCCGATTACCAGCTGGAGCCTGACGGCCAGCAGTGGCAGTTCCACCAGGATGACAAACATCTGCTCACCCTGACCCTGGGCGGCCCGCGGCTGGCATGGCAGGCCCGGCAACCACTTCTGGCACAAGAGTGGCAAGAGCTGGCACATCGCTTGCAAAGCATTTTCTCCCAATTTCCCCTCTATCTTGCCGAGCCACCGCAGATAGCGCCCCCTGCCCCTTGGCAGCCGGCGCCGCAAGGCTGGCAACTTGGCACAGGAGCCTGACCACAGATGCAGATCGCCCATCAATCCATAGGCCCGGCGCAGGCGCCCTACGTGATCGCCGAGCTCTCGGCCAACCACAACGGCAACCTGGAACGCGCGCTGGCCATCATGACCGCCGCCAAGGCGGCCGGAGCCAGTGCGGTCAAACTGCAGACCTACAGACCCGATACCATCACCCTCAAAAGCGACAGGCCCGAGTTCCAGATCCACGGCGGCCTGTGGGATGGTCACAGCCTGTACGACCTCTACGAGTGGGCGCACACGCCGTGGGAGTGGCATCAGGCCCTGTTTGCCAAGGGACGCGAGCTGGGGTTGACGGTGTTCAGCAGCCCGTTCGATTTCAGCGCCGTGGATCTGCTGGAATCCCTCGACTGCCCGGCCTACAAGATTGCCTCCTTCGAGCTGGTGGACCTGCCCCTGATCCGCTACGCCGCCCAGACCGGCAAGCCGCTCATCATGTCCACCGGCATGGCGAACGAGGCCGAGATCGCCGCCGCCGTCGAGATGGCGCTCAAGCACGGCAGCGGCCAGCTGGCGCTGCTGCACTGCGTCAGCGGCTATCCGGCGCCGGCGGCCGAATACAACCTGCGCACCATCCCCATGCTGCGCCAGCGCTTTGGTGTCGAGGTCGGGCTCTCCGATCACACCCTGGGTGCGGCGACCGCCATCGCCGCCACAGCGCTCGGGGCGACCCTCATCGAGAAGCACTTCACCCTGGCCCGCGCCGACGGCGGACCGGATTGCGCCTTCTCCATGGAGCCGGCCGAGCTCACCGAGCTCATTGCCTCGGTCAACACCGCCCATGCGGCGCTCGGGGTGGCCGACTACCGGCTCACCCAGAGCGAGCAGGGCAACCGCGCCTTTCGCCGCTCCCTCTATCTGGTCAAAGATATTGCGGCCGGAGAGGCGCTCACCGCCGCCCACATCAAGTCGGTGCGCCCCGCCCTCGGCCTGCCTCCCGCCGATTACGATCGACTCATCGGCAAGCGGGTCAGCCACGACATGACAGCCAATCAGCCGCTGAGCTGGGAGTGGATAGACAAAGATGAGTGATGAACTGTTCGCCCAGCACGGCAGGCTTATCAGCCTGCGCTGGCCAGCCCTCTGGCCCCGCCTGCTGGCGCAGGACGTGGAGAGCATCCAGGCCGAGCTGACCGAAGGACTGGGCTCGACCCTCAGCATCGACGGCATCCAGCTCACCAGTCGTCATGACAGGGTGCAAGAGGCCGAGCTGCAGGCTGCCAGCCTGCCCGAGGTGGCCGTGCTGCACCTCTACGGTACCGGGCTCGGCGATCTGCCGCGCGCCCTGCTGGGCCGCAGCGGCCTCAAGCGGCTGGAAGTGAAGATCATGAATGGCGCCCTGTTTGCGCTGGTGCTGCGGCTGCTGGACCAGCAGGACTGGCTGGCAGACCCCAGGGTCGAACTGATGATGGCGGGGGACGAGAGCGAGATCCGTCTGCCCTTCTTCGCCCTGCCGCCCGAGTTGCTGCTGGTGGAAGACGCCGCCGCCCGCATCCGGGACAGGCTGGTGAGCGAGATAGAGCTGCCGTTTGCCAGCGCCAGGTTCGATGCCGAGCATCCGGCGGTGACCCGCCGGCTGGCCGAGAACCGGCCACTGCTGGCAAGCGATGGCGACGTGGCCAGCCTGTTCGGGCTGGCGCGAGGCAAACATGCCCTGATCGTCGCCAGCGGCCCGACCCTGCAAACCAATCTGGCCACCTTGCAGGCCCAGTTGCAGACCCGGCGTCAGGACTATCTGCTGATCAGCGTCGACACAGCGCTCGCTTTTTTGCTGCGCCACGGCATCCGGCCAGACATAGTGGTCACCATAGATGACGCCATCCACGGCAGCCGGTTGCCGGCCGACCAATCGGCCCAGACCACCCTGGTCTACTACCCCACAGTCCCGACGGCAGCTCTGCTGGCCTGGCAGGGGCCGCGCAAGGCAGCCTATTCCCGCAGTCCCATGTACCAGACACTGAGGCAGGAGATCCCCAAGGGAACCCTGCACTCGGGCGGCAGCGTCATTCATCCCGCCGTGGATCTTGCCGTACAGATGGGCTGCCAGCAGGTCATACTGCTGGGGACGGATTTTGCCTTCCCCGGCGAGCTCACCCACTCAGGATGGGCGGATGGAGCGCTCGGCCCCACTGCCAGTCAGGCGCTCAGCTGGGCCCTCGACGGGCACGGGCGCCGGGTCAAGACCAACCCTAACTTCTCCGCCTATCGCACCGAACTTGAGCGATACATAGCGCGCCATCCCGAGGTGCATTTCTGGAACAGCAGCCGGGAAGGGGCCGAGATCGCGGGCTGCAGCTACCACCCGGAGTACCTGTCATGAGTGATAGCCTGACAACCCGCATCAGGGCGCTGGCACACCAATTCAGGCTGGGGCAGTCGCTTGCCGCGAGCCAGACCCTGCCCGGTTTGCTGCAGGAGGCCCTCACCGCACGGGGCAGCCTGCCCCCCGAGTTGATAGCCGCCCTGCTCCGCAGCCAGGAGCGACAAGACTGGCTCGGGCTGGCCGATTACCTCGAGTATGAGCTGGTACATACCCTGACGACCCCTTCAGCCCCCACCACAGCAGGAGACGTTTCATGATCAAGGCTATTTCCAATGCCTCCGACGAGGAGCTGTCTCGTCGCCAGACGTTCAGCGAGCTATTGCGCGCCAGCCCGCTGCCCCCGGCCGAGCTGCAGAACAATCTGGGCCTCTACCTCAAGCGCCAGTCGCTCTCCCGCATCCTGTTCATGCACGAGCTCTACCAGAAGATCATTCCGGTACACGGCGTCATCATGGATTTCGGTACCCGCTGGGGTCAGAACCTGGCGCTCTTCTCCTCGTTTCGCGGCATGTACGAGCCCTACAACTACAATCGCAAGCTGGTGGGATTCGACACCTTTAGCGGCTTTCCCTCCCACGCTCCGCAGGATGGATCCGATGCGGCCATCCAGCCGGGCGCCTATGGCGTCACCCCCGACTATGAACAGCACCTGGCGCAGCTGCTCGCCGCCCATGAGGCCGAGAGTCCGCTGGGTCACATCGTCAAGCACGAGCTGGTGAAGGGGGATGTGACCGAGACGCTGCCCGCCTATCTGGCCCGTCAGCCGGAGACCATGATAGCGCTGGCCTATTTTGACTTTGACCTCTACGAACCGACCCGCCGCTGCCTCGAGCTCATCAAGCCACATCTGACCAAGGGATCCGTGCTGGCATTCGATGAGCTGAACTGGCCCGCCTTTCCGGGGGAGACCCTGGCCCTCAAGGAGGTGCTGGGACTGGATCGCTACGCCATCCGCCGCACCCCGCACAACCCGGGGCCGGCCTATCTGGTGATAGAGTAATCCGGTCGCTGGCTGAGGCGACGCAGCAGCCCGGCTTCCAGCAGCATGCTGGCCAGTGGGGCCACCCGCCAGAAAGGCACCTTTATGGTCTCGGCGATCTCGAAAAGGGTCAGCTGGCCATCGCTGTAGGCCAGCAGATTCATCATCTCCCTCACCTGCCAACCCGAATAGCGGGTCGACAGATCCGGATAGAGGCCCCGCTTGCCCAGCTGGGGCTCGCCCAGCACTGTGACCTCGCAGCGCTCGTCCAGCTCCAGACACTCGATGGCCCGGCGCAACGCCAGGAAGCCGCCCGCCAGACCAGCCGGGGTCACCAGCGAGAGATCATCCAGCGAGGTGTGGTACTCGGCATAGCAGCCATATTTGCTGCGCATCAGGGTAGTGACCGGCAGATCGATACCGGGCGCGCACAGCTGGCGCTCGTTGGAGCCTCGCTCCAGGAAGCTGTAAGCCTTGTAACCCGGCGCCAGGTGGCCAAGCACATGACGGCCGATGCGATCGGCCAGACTGTTGCCCTGGCGTGAGGGCAGGAAGGAGTAGCTGCGCTCATCGCCCAGGCAGGTCAGGTTGAAGCCGGCCAGGGTGTGCCGCTTGAGGTGATCCAGATGGCGGGAGAGATAGACGATGGCCCCCAGGGTTTCGGGCACCAGCATCAATCGATAGCTGTAACGGCGCTTTGGCAGGGAGGCGAGCCAGGCCATCAGGAAGACACCGACACAGGGGCCTGACAGCTCGTTGTTGGCCATGGAGGGGTGGCAGGTGTAGCTGGACAGCAGTATCTCCTGCTCGCTCTCTCCCGGCAGCACCCAGTCGCCATAGGTGAGCGAGCCGGGCGCCAGGCTGGCATCGATCACCACCTCATAATCCCCCTCCGGCAGCGCCTCGCGCACCTTGTGTGGCAGGCAGAAGCCCCAGCGACGCTTGTAATAGGAGGTGACATAGGGAATGGCATCCGGCATGTCAGCCAGGGAGTGCAGATGGGGCTGCAGTTCGGCCAGCGAGAGGGTGCTGCGCACCGGCTCCGAATAGCCCACCAGATGCAGGTTGTGATCCTTGAAATCCACCACCTTGCGGCCGTCCGGCCCCACTATGTAGGCCTGCTGTACGTTCCACTCATCGGGCACAGTCCAGTCGAAACATTCGGTGCCGCTGGCCACCTCCCGGATCTGCAGATCAGGCAGACAGTGCTGGCGCATCAGGGCCAGAGTCTGGCGCACGCCATCACCGGTCAGGCTGCGGTTGAGGGGGAACAGCAGGGTCAGCAGGCGATGCAGCTGCTCGCCGATCTGCGCCTGGTCATCCCAGTCTGTGGGCAGATAGTCGCTCTTTGGTGAAAAACTCATGCAGTGGGTGCCTCGATCAACTCGACTATATGGCCAAGGGGGCTCAGGAAAAACTGGACGTGGGCACCATCGAAGGCGATGGCCGGCTGGCTGGGGCCGAGGGGGAGGTGACGCTGATCCCGCAGTCTGGCGGCACTCTCAGCGAGGCAGGGCACCCGATAGGCCAGATGATTGATGACGTTGCGCCGGGTCTTGAGCACCTGGGTCACAGGACTATCCTCTGTCGCCGGCGCCACCAGCTCGTAGCAAAGTCCGCCCTCATCGTGCACGAACTGCACCCATACCTTCTGCAACGGATCTTCCACCGCCACCGAGAAGCGGCTCAGCCCCAACACCTCCCGGCAATAGGCTTCACCGCTGGCGAGATCCGGCACCACCAGACCTATATGGTCAAATTGCATGAGATGCTCCTCCTGCCCGGATCAGGGCGTATGGCGCCGTCGCCACCAGCTCACTGGCGGCCAGGATGAAATCGCGGCAGGACACGGCCCAGACCGGCACTCGCTGGCACAGGGTCTGATGCCAGGCGCTTCTTTCCTGCAGCAAGGCTACCAGCCGGGAGAGGTCGATCTCGCTGGCCAGCGCCAGATCCCGCACATAGTAGTCGGCCTGCCAGTCGCGCAAGGCGCCGGCAACGCACACCTGTCCCTCGAACAGTTTGTGATAGCGATAGGACACGGCCAGCCGTTGCTCCACATAGTGGGTGAAGGTGATCCTGTCTGGATGACAGCCCAATCCCAGCAACCAGCCATCCTGCTCCGCCAGCCAGCCAAACGGGCTCTCCTGACCGAAGCAGTCGTGACACTCCCGAGCCGCCAGCTCGGCCCCATGGGGGCCGCTGATCGCCACGCTGAAGATGGGATCCCGCGTGCGGGTCACGCCGTCACGCTGCCTGAACACCTCCGTCATCAGCCCCACCTTGCTCGGGGTGAGGGCCGGGTCGAAGCACTCACCCGCCATGGGGCTGTAGGTGAAAGTTGGCACCAGCAGATCACCCGCCAGCCACTGCTCCAGGTGCATCCAGAAGGCGGCTATCCCCTGGGCATTGCCCATACCGGGAAACTGGGCCACGACCATGGCGTCCGAGTGCACCATAAGGGCACTCCCCTTGGGGATCCCCAGCTCGCTCAGCGCCTGTTCGATGGCCTGTTTCACTCGGCAACCCCTTTGCGCAGCAGAGCCTGTCGGATATCGGCCAGGCTCTTCAGCTCGGCCAGCTCCTGCGGCTCGAACCGCACGGCAAAGTGCTGTTCGATGAGCAGCAGCAGATTGAAGTGCCATAGGGAGTCCCACTCGGGAAAACTGCCGAGACCGAGGGCGGCCTGCTCGTTGATGCTGGCCTGTGGAAATTGCTGGCGTACCAGCGCGATGAGATCATTCATTGGCATAAAACTCCAGAAACGGGAGAGAAAGAGAGGGGAGATCCAGGCAGAGGAACATCTCGTCCACCAGCGGCGTCAATCCCGCTGGAGTGGTTATCGGCCGGGTCGGCAGGGTCGCCAGAAAATCCCGTGCCGGCTGGTTGCGATCCGTGGGTACCAGGCTTATCACCAGTTGGTCAACGCCCTTTGCCATCAGTCGGGCAGCCAGTTGCGCGAGCAGCCAGTATTCGAAACCTCGCCCCAGCACCCGACAGCTGATGGCCAGAGTATCCAGCAGCGCCTTTCCCCCATCGAGTGGGCGCACCACCAACAGGGCCGTCATGCCGTGATCGGCAAACGTGTCTTGCAGTGATGCCAGCCAGACCTCGCCCTGCGTACTGGCAAGCTGTGCCAGTTCCCCCGCCTGATAACGCCGGGCGGAGAGATTGAACTGGTTGGTCTTCTGGCTCAGCTGCTCGGCCCGCAGCTGATTGCTCTGGGTGAGCGGTTGCCAGCTCGCTCGTAGCCCCAACTGTTGCAAGAAGGCGTGTTCGTCGCCCAGTTGCTGGCGCACCGCATTCGCCTCTGCCTGTGCCAGATAGGAGCCCTGGCGCAAGCTGTCATCATGGCTCCGGTGGCGGCTCTGCAGCTCGGCGAGCGTCATCAGGGCATCGGGCCAGCCCCAAAGCTCGACGGGGGGCGTGATGACGGTGACCTCGGGGCAATTGGCACGCACCTCGGCACGCTCCAGCTCGCTGTCATCCCAGAACACCAGGCTGTCCAGCCCCACATTGAGCCGCGCAGCCAGGCGCCGCAGGCCGGCGGACTTGGGCTCCCAGCCAATCTCGGCCGCGGCTATGTGCCGGCGCTCAAGCACCATGCCCTGGTGCTGATCGAACAGCCGCCACACATCGTCGGCCAGATTCTTGGAACAGAGCGCCAATATGACGCCCTGCCCGTGCCAGTAGCAGGCGGCCTGCTGGAAAGCCTGATAGAGACGCCCCACCCCATCCTGCCCCAGCAGGACGCCCCCCACGCCATCTTCACCGACCACGCCACCCCAGAGGGTATTGTCGCAATCGAGCACCAGCACCTTGTGAGCTGGCCTGTGCAGCCGCTGCAGCAAGGGGGCAATCCACTGCGCCAGACTGGCCAACCCGGCCATGGAGAAGGGGCAGGACATCAGGTAGTGATTGCGGTTGTCGAAACAGTGGTGGCGACCCTGCTGTTGCAACCAGAGCGGCAGGTGCAGGTCATCCAAGCCGGAATACTGCTGCCGCAAATGGGCAAGCTGACGCTCAAATTCACCGGCCAGACAGGCAAGCGCGGAGGGCGCAGCGCCAAATACGGAGGCAGGGGAACGGCTGCAGACCCCGACCAGCAGATGGTCCTGCGGCCGACGCTGCAGACGCTGTTGCAGGGGCTGGCAGAGTGATGCGACGAAGGCGGCCACGGCCAGCTGCTGCGCCTCTTGTGCCAAACCGCTCCACGCGACCAGCGTCCGTGCCGGCACCAGATCTTCCCACAGCCAGATGATGATGTGAGTCTGGGCGGCGATCTCTTCGGCTGGAGTCATCAGGGTTTGCAGCCACTGCCCATGGGGTGCGACCTGCACCTCGCCATGGGCAGCCAGCGACCGCCAGGCCAGGTTGCCCGGCATCAAGAATGAACTGCCACTGAGATGAATCGTCGTCATGACTTCCCCCGCTCCGCTATCGGCGCCATCCAGATTGCAACGGCATGGCTGGATCGTCTTTTATCTTTCAGAAAAATAAAAGCATTTTCAGCCACTTGGTCAGTAATTGATACTGACGTAGGGCACCTCTTCCACCTGCCACAACTGCTTGAGGTAGACGGTCAGCACGAAGAAGAAGTTGGCCAGCAGGTTGGCGAAGCGATAGAGGATGGGATCGAAGCGGACGCCGCTCTCCTCGAGGCGCACCAGCAGACGCACCACCTTCTTGCTGCCGCAGCGGCACAGGTGCAATGTGGGGATGGGCTGGGGCCCCTGGGGCAAGACAAAACCCGTGACCCGGCCGCGGCTCGCCTCGTTGTAGTGGTCATACCGCGTTTTCAACCACGCCAGATCCTCTTCAAAAATACCGAGCTTGCCCCGTACCGAACCGTTGAGGTTGTAGATGAGCCGCTGCAAGGCCCCCAGATCGGCCACCACCTCCCGGGTTCCCTCTGCCACTGGCAACTGGGCGAGTACGGCCCCCACCTGACAGCAAAGCTCATCGGTGGCGATCTCGTAATCACACTGGAACTGGGTTTCGAAGATGAAGGGGTAGCAGAGCTCGCGCTTGTCTCTGGGCTTCTTGGGGTTCATAAGGTAGCCGGATTGGGAAAAGAGCCAGTTTGCCAGCCCCCGGGGGAGCTGGCAAACGGCAGCTTATGGCTTGAGCCGGGCGATGCTGACTCAGACGCTCCTGCTGGCAGGCTCGGTCGCAGGCTGGAACTGGCCTATCATTCGCAGCGCCTCCAGCATCCGCTGGTTGAAGCTGGTGAAGCTGTTGACCTGAGCCGGTTCACTCTGGCCGCGGGCCGCCAGCACCGCGGGGGTCAGCGCCTGCTGCTGCGATTCCGGCAGCAGGGCATCCGCCTGTTGCTGCACCTGATCGAGCTTGGGCAGATAGTCCGCCAGCGGCTTGAGCATCTCCTGCAGCGAATGGGCTCCCTGGTAGGTCTGGCTCAGCTTGACGCTCTGCTTGAGCTTGAGGGAGTAGGAGGCGAGCTGGCTGTCATCCAGTTGCAGGTCACCCGCCTTCTTCAGCAGATCCTCGAAGTTGCCGGAGAAGAAATTCCCCGCCAGATCGTCGATCCCCTTGACCAGCTTGCCGATGGAGTCCATCTCCTCGCTGCTGAGATCCCCCTCCAGCGAGAAGCTGAAGCTCTGGCTCGACTTGAGGCTGAACTGGCTGCCGCTGTCATCTTTCTGGGACTTGGTCTGCCAGCTGTCATTGAAGCGCAGCACCACCTTGTCGCCATCCTTGGTCTGGATCTCCAGCGAGCCCTGCTGGCGACTGGCCATCTCGGCCTGCCCCATGTCGGTGGAGGAGACCTTGCCGAAGAACTCCTTCTCGAACTCGTCGAGCCCCTTCTGGATCAGCTTGTAGCTCTGATCGATACCGGTCTTGATGTCTTCGTTATCGGTGGCCCACTTGCCCAGCTGCTTCCTGGCGTCGCCGAAGCCCTTGTCCACCCCCTTGCGGGCCTGCTCCATCATGCCGGTCAGGTCGTCATCGGACTTGCCGTCCGCACGGGCGGCGCCCAGCCGTCCGGTGACGAACTGCAGCACGTTGTCCGCTACCGACTGGAAGTCGAACAGGGTCTCCGGGGTTATCTCCTCGGGTTCCTGTGCCTTGGGTGCCTGATAACCCTGACCGTTTATCTCCAGCGCAAACTGCAACGCCTGCTGCACCAGCACCTGAGCCCACTTGGGCGGCTTGTGCAGAGAGACTTCCTCTGCGTTGCTGATCTGCTTCTCTTGTGCCTGTTGGGGTGCCTTGGGCGAAACGCCCACTCCCTTGGATTGGGCTGAGCCCACGCCGTCGATTTGCATAATGTGTCCTCCCACCATGCCTGTAGATCAGGTATCGGCCTGACTGAACACTTCTTGACCACAAAATACTGGACAATCTGCAACGGCCTTTTAAAATCCACACCCTTTGGGTGGCCCGTTGCCTTCCCCCGATTTCGACCCGGCCCTGCCGGTGTGCATGTGAGGTATATCATGACCCAAATCCAGCAAGCTGGCGCCGACTCCCAGGCCCTGCGGACTCCCGCCGACTACCAGGCCCAGCTCGACGCGAAGCGCGAGCGCCTCAACGGGCTGTTCGCCGACTTCACCCTGCCTGCGCTGGAAGTGCACGCCTCCCCCGCCGAACACTACCGGATGCGCGCCGAGTTCCGCATCTGGCATGAAGGGGATGACCTGTTCCACTGCATGTATGCGCCGGCCACCAAGGAGATCATCCGGGTCGACCAGTTCCCCACCGCCAGCCGCCTCATCAACCAGCTGATGCCGGTGCTGCTGGAGGGGCTGCGCCCGCACCCTGTGCTGCGTCGCAAGCTGTTCCAGATAGACTACCTCTCTACCCAGTCCGGCCAGATCTGTGTCAGCCTGCTCTACCATCGCAAGCTCGAAAGCGAGTGGCAGCAAGCCGCCGAGGCACTGCAGGCCGACCTGCGGGCCCAGGGGTTCGAGCTGCAACTGATTGGCCGCGCCCACAAGCAGAAGATCTGCCTGGGGGAGGAGTTCGTCATCGAGCGGCTGACGGTCCAGGGCCGCGAGCTGCTCTACAAGCAGGTGGAGAACAGCTTCACCCAGCCCAACGCCGCCATCAACGAGCAGATGCTGGGCTGGGCGCTGGACGTGACCAAAGGCAGCGAGGGTGACCTGCTGGAGCTCTACTGCGGCAACGGCAACTTCTCCATCGCCCTGGCCCAGAATTTCCGCAAGGTGCTGGCCACCGAGATCGCCAAGCCGAGCGTGGACTCAGCCCAGTTCAACATCGCCGCCAACGGCGTCGACAACCTGATCATACTGCGCATGTCAGCCGAGGAGTTCACCATGGCGATGCGCGGCGAGCGGGAGTTCAACCGCCTCAAGGGGGTCGATCTGGGCGCCTACCAGTGCAACACCATCTTCGTCGACCCGCCCCGCGCCGGTCTCGACGACGCCACAGTCCGGCTGGTACAGGAGTACGACAACATCCTCTACATCTCCTGCAACCCAGAGACACTGCAGGCCAACATGGCCGTACTGGGCGAAACCCACGAGATCGCCCGCTTCGCCCTGTTCGATCAGTTCCCCTGGACCCACCATATGGAAGCCGGCGTCTATCTCAAGCGCAAGGCTGGCTAATCCGACCAGCTCCCCGGTCCATCACATGGAAGCCGGGGTCTATCTCAAGCGCAAGGCTGGCTAATCCGGCCAGCTCCCCGGGCCATCACATGGAAGCCGGGGTCTATCTCAAGCGCAAGGCTGGCTAATCCGGCCAGCTCCCCGGGCCCATCACATGGAAACCGGTGGGGTTATTTGAGACGTCAAGCAGGCTGAATTCGAGCCGTCTCCACAACCAGAATGACGACAGGGCCCGCGGGCCCTGTTTGATTATTTATCCCAGTGCATGCCGGGCCGGGAGCCGTTATGCTGGCGGCACGCGCATCCGCGCCACAGCCTGGGTGTCATGCCACAATGCAACGCATTCTTTTTGTTGAAGATGATCCCGAAATAGGCCAACTCATCAGCAGCTGGCTTGCCCGCCACGACATGGAGGTGCTGCTGGAACCCAGAGGCGACCTGGCGCTGGCCAGGGCCCTGGCCGAGCAGCCCGACCTGGTGCTGCTCGACATCATGCTGCCGGGGCAGGACGGCCTCTCCCTGTGCCGGGATCTGCGTCCGCGCTTCAAGGGCCCCATCGTCATGCTCACCTCACTCGACAGCGACATGAACCAGATCCTCAGCCTGGAGCTGGGTGCCAACGACTACATCCTCAAGACAACGCCGCCCCCCGTGCTGCTGGCCAGGTTGCGGGTCCAGTTCCGCCAGCAGGGACAGGCACCGCAAGCAGCCGTGGCCAGTACGCCGCCCCAGCGCCTGCAGTTCGGCCGCCTGCAGATCGACGGGCCGGGTCGGGATGTGCGCCTCGATGGCGACAGCATCCCCCTCTCCACCGCCGATTTTGACCTCTTGTGGGAGCTGGCCTGCCATGCGGGCCAGATCCTGGGACGGGAGGCGCTGTTTCGCAGCCTGCGTGGCCGCGACTACGATGGCCAGGACCGCAGCATGGATGTGGCCATCTCCCGCCTGCGCCGCAAGCTGGGAGATGACAGCAACAACCCGACCCGCATCAAGACGGTGCGCCAGAAGGGGTATCTGCTGGTGCCCCACGCCTGGGAATGAGGTTGATGCTCCCTTCTCTCCATGCGGGGGATGAGGGGGCAAAGACGCAACGCCCGGACGCAATCCAGGAAAGAGGAAAGATCCCATGCGCCGCCTGTTTATCCAGTTCTACCTGCTGCTGATCGGCTGTTTCACCCTGGCCATACTGCTGGTCGGCATCGTCTATCAGGTCAGTGCCGAGCGGGCGGGTGACCGCTATCTGGAGCGGATGATGCAAGGCTCCCTCGGCCTGCTCACCGGCGAACTGGCCCGCCTGCCGCCGGAACACTGGCCCGCACGCATGGCGGAGCAGAGCCGCCAGCTTACCCTGCCGCTGCAGATAGGCGCCCTCGCCAACCAGCCGCTGGCCAAGGAGGATCAGGCCTTTCTCGAGGCGGGCAACATAGTCATAGTCGAGGAGGATGACACCTTCCTGCAGCGCATCCCGGAGACGGATCAGGTGCTGATCGTCGGCCCCGTCCCCTACCTCTCCTACCTGCACGAGCTGCACTGGGTCGATGTGGGGCTGTTGCTGGCCATAGGTCTCTCGCTGGGTCTGCCGATCCTGCTCTGGCTGCGCCCGCACTGGCGCGGCTTGCAGCGGCTCGAACAGACGGCCCGCCGGGTCGGCGATGGGGATCTCTCCAGCCGCACCGGCCTGCCTGCCGGCAGCAGCCTGGGCCGGGTGGGACGCACCTTCGATCAGATGACGGAGCAATTGCAAGCCATGCTGGCCAGTCGCAAGCAGCTGACCGATGCCATCGCCCACGAGCTGCGCACCCCCCTGGTGCGGTTGCGCTACCGGCTCGCCATGCTGGACCCGCAGCCATCGGCAGAGGAACAACAGGGGCTGGATCGCGATCTGGGGGCACTGGACGCCCTCATCGAGGAGATGCTCACCTACGCCAGGCTCGATCGCCCCGAGCTGCCACTGCAATGCAGCGAGCTGGAGCTGGCCGGCTGGGCCGGCAGCCGTCTCCCAGACTGGCAGGCGCTGCGGCCACAAACCCGGCTCGAATTCAGTCACCCCGCCAATCCCCTGCCCTGGCGCGGCGATACCCGCCTACTGGACCGGGCGCTGGAGAACCTCATCGGCAATGCCCTGCGCCACGCCACCAGCCGGGTGACCCTCGCCATGAGCCAGCAGCAGGATCACTATCTGCTGGAGGTGGCCGACGACGGCCCCGGCATAGACCCTGCGCTGGCGCCCCAGATCTTCGAGCCCTTCGTGCGGCTGGATCAGAGCCGGGATCGCCGTACCGGCGGCGCCGGCCTCGGCCTCGCCATAGTGCGCAGCATAGCCCGCCACCACGGTGGCGAGGTGCAGTTGCTGCCGAGCAGCAGCGGTGCCCGCTTCTGCCTGAAGCTGCCCGTACATTTGGATACAAACCGTCACCAGCCACTCACTGAACCGCCATCGGAACGGCCCTAGGTAGGATGAAGTCATGGAGAAACGCTCCATGTCATCAACCCGAATGAGGAACTGGAATATGAACAAGCTGATCCCCCTGAGCCTGGCCGCTGTCTTCGCCCTGACCTCCGGCTTCACCATGGCAGCCACCCCCACCAAGGCCGCCGCTCCCCAGGCGACCCAGACCAAGGTGGTGAAAAAGCACCACAAGGCGACTCATGCCAAGGCACCGGCCGTCAAGGTCGCTCCCAAGACCAAATAAAGACGTCTCAAGCTTCCCGTAATGAAAAGGGGCCCCCAGGGGCCCCTTCTGTCGTGGTCGGTATGGCACCGCCAGTTTATTTCAGCATGTAATCTGCCGGCAGCGCGATGCGCGCCACGCCGGAAGCTACCGCCGCCAGCGCCACGGCGCGGGCCACCCGTGGCAGCAGGCGGGCATCCATCGGCTTGGGAATGACGTAATCCTTGCCGAAGGAAAGCGCGCTCACCCCGGCGGCGGTCAGCACCTCGGCCGGCACCGGCTCCTTGACCAGACCGCGTATCGCCTCCACCGCGGCTATCTTCATGGCATCGTTGATGCGGCTGGCGCGGGCGTCCAGCGCGCCGCGGAAGATGAAGGGGAAACAGAGCACGTTGTTGATCTGGTTCGGATAATCCGAGCGACCCGTGCCCATGATGAGATCGCCCCGCACCGCGTGGGCCAGGGATGGCTTGATCTCCGGGTCCGGGTTGGAGCAGGCGAAGATCACCGGGTTGGGGGCCATCAGGGCCACAGCCTCCGGAGGCAATACGTCCGGACCGGAGACGCCGACAAACACATCCGCCCCTTCAATGACATCCATCAGGGTGCGCAGCGGCGTGTCGTTGGCGAAGCGCTGCTTGTACTGGTTGAGATCGGTGCGGCCTGTGTGGATCACCCCCTGGCGATCGAGCATGAAGATGTTGTGTGGCGCGGCGCCGCACTTGATCAGCAGGTCCATGCAGGCGGTGGCGGCAGCCCCGGCCCCCATGCAGACGATGCGGCTCTGTTCGATGCGCTTGCCCTGCACTTCCAGCGCATTGAGCAGACCGGCGGCGGTGACGATGGCGGTACCGTGCTGGTCATCATGGAATACCGGGATGTCGCAGCGGGCGATCAGCGCCTGCTCGATCTCGAAGCACTCGGGCGCCTTGATGTCTTCCAGGTTGATGCCACCGAAGGTGTCGGCGATGGCCGCCACTGTGTCGATGAACTGCTGGCTGGTCTCGTGCTTCACCTCTATGTCGATGGCGTCTATGCCGGCGAAGCACTTGAACAGCAGGGCCTTGCCCTCCATCACCGGCTTGGACGCCAGCGGGCCCAGATTGCCCAGCCCCAGGATGGCGGTACCGTTGGAGATGACGGCCACCAGGTTGCCCTTGCCGGTGTAGCGGTAGGCATCATCGGGATTGGCGGCGATCTCGCGCACCGGCTCGGCCACACCCGGGCTGTAGGCCAGCGCCAGATCGTGGGCTGTCTCGGCGGGCTTGGTGAGGGCGATGGTAATCTTGCCCGGCACGGGCTGGGCATGGTAATCGAGTGCTTGTTGACGAAGATCGTGACGCAGATCGGACATGGGGGACCCCGATACGGAAGTGAATGGAGTGGTGCATTGGCTCGCCAGCGGGCGAGGGCTGGGGATCATAAAGAAAACCATCGGGCTTTCACAGAGGAAAGTATCGCCTCGCCACCACTGACAAGCCAGTAATTAGCATGTCATGCCAACCACCAATACCTATTTAGTTATAGATATGGTTTCACCCCATCACAGGGATGCCCGCTTTCGCCTCCGCCTGCCTGGCGATGGCCTCCGTCATCCCCTGGAAGATGAAGAGATGAAACGGCAGCATGGCGAGCCAGTAGGCCAGTCCCCAGGCCCCCTGGGGATGCCAGTGGGCCGTCACCTTGATGCGGGTCAGGCCGGACTCCTCCGGCAGTATGTTGAACTCCAGCCGCCCCACTCCGGGGGCCTTCATGTTGAACAGCAGATCCAGCCTGCGCCCCTCGTCGACCCCGAGGATCTGCCAGGAGTCCAGCATGTCCCCCTTCACGAAGCGATCCGGGTTGGTGCGGCCTCGGGTGCGGGCCGGGCCGCCGATCAGGTGATCCATCCATTCGCGCACCACCCACAGCTCGTTCATATAGAAGTAGCGCTGCTCGCCCCCCAGCTGCTGCAACACCTGCCACACCACCTCGGGCGCGGCGAGACAGATGGCCTCCCCGCTGGCGGTGCGGTCATAGAAGCCGTACTCGGGATGGCGCCAGCGCAGCCCCAGCGGCGTCTCCTGCCCCTGCTGCTCGGCCCCCAGCTTCTGCTCCAGCGCCAGACTCTCCCCGAGCGCCTCGTCGAAGCTGAGCAGGGTTTGCGGCAGCAGGGCCCGCAGCGGGCCGTCATCGGCCGGGATGTCGTGCTTGAGGCCGCCCACCAGCGCCTTGGCCACGGGTTGCGGCACAGACGTGACGAATTGCAGCCACCAGGCGGAGAGACGGGGGCTCAGAAACGGGATGGGGATGATGGGACAGCGCTTGCCTATATGGGCGGCGAACTTCTGCAACTGCTGCTGATAGCTGAGCAGCTCGGGGCCGACGGCGTTGAGCACCCGGCCATCCACCCCCTCGACCTCTACCAGCCCGCCGAGGTAGTGCAGCAGGTTGGAGAGCGCTATGGGTGGCGTGCGGGAGCGCACCCACTTGGGCGTGACCATCATGGGCAGGTTGAACACCAGATCCCGCATCACCTCGAAGGCGGCCGAGCCCGGCCCTATGATGATGCCGGAGCGCAGCTCCACCGTCGGCACACCCGCCTCGCGAAACAGCTCGCCACAATGGCGGCGGGAGTTGAGATGACGGCTATTGCAGCGCTCGGGCTGGATGGCCCCCAGATAGATGATGCGACGCACCCCGGCGGCGCGGGCGGCGGCGGCGAAGTTCTTCACCCCCTGCTGCTCCAGCCGGTGAAAATCGGCGCCGGCCCCCATGGCGTGCACCAGATAGAAGACGGTGTCTATGCCCGCCAGCGCAGGTAGCAGGGTAATGGGCTTGAGGCTGTCGGCGAGACGAAACTCCACGCCCGGCGGCAGACGGCAGGGACGACGAGCCCCGGCGATCACCCGATAACCCAGCCCTTGCAGGTGGGGCACCAGGTAAGACCCTATATATCCTGCCGCTCCCATCACCAGACATGTGCGCATCTGTTTTTCTCCCATGAGTGAGCCAACACCATAGGGCAAACCGCTTCAATACAGAACGCCGCGCAATAAAAAAGGCGCCCGATGGGCGCCTTTTTCAGAATTCTTCAGAAGTAGAATTACTTCTTGGCAGTCAGACCACCGAAACGCTTGTTGAACTTGTCTACGCGGCCGCCGCTAGAAACTTCTTTCTGCTTGCCGGTATAGAACGGGTGGCATGCAGAGCACACGTCCAGGTTCAGATCTTTACCCAGGGTAGAGAAGGTATTGATGACGTTACCGCAAGAGCATTTGCAGGTGATGGCGACGTACTCGGGATGGATATTAGCTTTCATGGACAACCTCGATAATAGGCCGTGTCGCCATCCGATCTCTTGTCGGACACCACACGATTGTTGAACACAGTTTCAAAGGCTGCGAATAATATAGGAAATGCCTGAGATCAGGCAAGTGGCTTCGCAGAAAAAATAGGCAATCCCTGGTGAATTCTTCCCAAACGCTGGATCTGGTTCGTGTGGCTGTGCCGGTGCCGTTACGCCGTCACTTCGACTATCTCTCTCCCTTGCCCCTGCCTGAGCCCGGCTGTCGGGTCGAGATCCCCTTCGGCCCCCAGACCCTGGTCGGGCTGGTGGTGGAGCATCCGACCGAGAGCCAGGTGCCCCGCAACAAGCTCAAGCCCATCAAGCGAGTGCTTGACAGCGCCCCCGTGCTGGGGCCGGACATACTGGCGCTGATGGCCTGGAGCGCCAGCTACTACCAGCATCCGCTGGGAGAGGTGCTGCCTCACGCCCTGCCGGTGCTGGTGCGCAAGGGGGAGCCCGCCGCCTACCGGGAGCTGGAGTTCTGGTTTGCCACGCAAGCCGGCATGGCGATCGATCTCAACGAGCTCAAGCGGGCCGCCAAGCAGCAACAGGCCCTCGCCCTGCTGCGCAAGGGGCCGCAGACGCCGTCCGCCCTCAAGCAGGAGGAGATCCAGAGCGCGGCACTCACGGCGCTGGAGAAGAAGGGGCTGCTGGAGAAGCGCATCCTGGAGCCGAGCCACGACGGCGACTGGGCGACGCACTTTGACGCGGGAGAGGGGCTGCGCCTCAACGGCGAGCAGGCGCTGGCGGTATCCGCCGTCACCAGTCAGAGCAACCAGTTCGGCGCCTTCCTGCTGGACGGCATCACGGGGTCAGGCAAGACAGAGGTGTACCTGAGCATACTCGAGCCCCTGCTCAAGGCGGGCAAGCAGGCGCTGGTGATGGTGCCCGAAATCGGCCTCACTCCCCAGACCATCAACCGCTTCCGTCGCCGCTTCAAGGTACCCGTGGTGGCGATGAACTCGGCCATGAACGATCGGGAACGGCTGGATGCCTGGCTCGCCTGCCGCGACGGCGGCGCCGCCATCCTGATCGGCACCCGCTCTGCGGTGTTCACCCCGTTCAAGAACCTCGGCATCATCATCATAGATGAGGAGCACGACGGCTCCCTCAAGCAACAGGACGGTTTTCGCTACCACGCCCGGGATCTGGCGGTGATGCGGGCCCATCGCGCCGGCATTCCCATCCTGCTCGGCTCGGCCACCCCCTCGCTGGAGACGCTGCACAACGCCAGAACCGGCAAGTATCACCACCTCAGCCTGACGCGGCGCGCCGGCAACGCCCAGACCGCCCGCCAGGTGATCCTGGACATCAAGAGCGTGCGGCTGCAGGCCGGGCTCTCCCCCCAGCTGGAGCAGCTGATGGCGGAGCACCTGGTGGCCGGCAACCAGGTGATGCTGTTTCTCAACCGCCGCGGCTATGCCCCCTCGCTGATCTGCCACCAGTGTGGCTGGAGCGCCGCCTGCGAGCGCTGCGACGCCTGGTACACCTGGCATCAGGCAGGGCGTCGCCTGCACTGCCACCACTGCGACAGCGTGCGCCCCCTGCCCCACAGCTGCCCCGAGTGCGGCAGCAAGGAACTGATCGGCTCGGGAGTCGGCACCGAGCAGCTGGAACAGCTGCTCACCACGGTTTTCCCCCAATACCCTGTGGTGCGCATCGACAGAGACAACACCCGCCGCAAGGGGGAGCTGGAGACCCATCTCGGCGACATCAAGGCGGGCAAGTACAAGATCCTGATCGGCACCCAGATGCTGGCCAAGGGTCACCACTTTCCGGATGTGACGCTAGTGGGCCTGCTGGATGTGGATGGCGCCCTGTTCAGCGCCGATTTTCGCGCCGCCGAGAAGCTGGCCCAGCTCTACACCCAGGTGGCGGGGCGCGCCGGGCGCGCCAGCAAGCCCGGGCTGGTGGTGTTGCAGAGCCACCACCCGGAACATGCCCTGCTGCAGGATCTGACCCAGAACGGTTATGGCCATTTTGCGGATACCGCGCTCAAGGAGCGCCGCCTGCTGGGGCTGCCGCCGTTCAGCTATCAGGGGCTGTTCCGGGCCGAGGCCACTGGCCGTGACGAGGTGCAGCTGTTCCTCACCCGCCTCGCCGAGACACTGCGCAGCGCCCGTTACCCCCACGTGCAGGTGCTGGGGCCCATCAGCGGCTTCATGGAACGCAAGGCGGGCAAATTCCGCATGCAGCTGCTGGTGCAGGGGCCGAACCGGGCAACCCTGGCACAACTGCTGGATTGGGCGGTCAAGGAGCTGGATGGCTGGCCCGAGACCAAGAAGGTGCGCTGGAGTCTGGACATAGACCCCACTGAGTTGAACTGAGCCAGTTCATCTGCCACTCAGGCGCTGGCGGCGACTCGCCAGCAGTGGTGACTCGCGATCCCGCTATGCGCCAGCCTGGGCCCGGGATCAGACCCTCAGGTCTATCTGTTGCACCCAGCCGCCCTTGCCCTGCTCGGTGAGATAGAGACCGGACTGGCGCAAGACCCCCTGATTGCCGCCCTCGCCCAGGTGATTGAAGGGGGTATCCAGAGGGTGCAGCAGTATGGCGCCTATCCCCAGCTCCACCAGCGCAACGGGGGCATTGTCCGGGCGCCAGAACTGCAGGGCCGAGAAGGATTTGTCGCCTTCATCCAGCACGCCGTTGCCATCCTCATCCAGTGCCGCCAGCTCGCCGAAGCCGTTGCCCGAGCGGGCTCCGAACAGTTCGCCGCCATCGTCTATGGTGCCGTTGCCGTTGCGATCCAGCGCCACGAAACCGCTGCCCTCGCTCAGACCCGGCAGGCTGTCGTCCTTGCCATCCTGATCTATGTCGAAGTTGACCCGCGCCTCGGTCAGATCGGCAATCTTGCCATCCAGACTGAGTACCAGCGGATCCTTGAGGGCATTGAGGGTGGTGCGGCGCTGGCTGATATCGAGCTGGCGCCAGTCGAGCACAAAGCCGAGATCGAGCTGCAAGGTCTGGCCATCCTTGGTCTCCACGCTGGCCGCTGCCACCACGTTGAGCTGCTCCCGCTGCAACAGGGTATCGGTTACCTCCACCGCCTGATCCGGCTCGGGGGCGGCCTGAGTTGCCTCCCCTTGCGGAGTCGGCACCCCCTCCGCGTTCTGTTCGGCCGGCTTGATGGGCGTCGGCAGCTCTATCTCGTGGCCGAGCATGGCCTCTATCATCAGCTTGATGAGCCGCAGCCGATTATCCAGCCCGTCGTCGGGATTGGCCTCTTCCTCTTCCGGCTTGACCAGAGAGGGCACGCTCTCGGCACTGGCGCCGCCTGGCTGGCTCACGCTCCCCTGCATGACGCTCGCGCTGACGGTGCGCATCAGCTCGGCCACCACCCGATCCGTCGTGGGCGTGGCCTCATTCCCGGCAGGGCTCCCGGGCACGGCAGGGGCGACGGGCCCCCCCCCCCCCTAGGTTGCGTACCTTGCGAGCTTGCAGCTGTTGATACTGGTGCTGTACTTCTCCCTGGAGATCGTAGTGATCGATGCGCATACGTTGATCCTCGGCGCCATACATCTGGTCAGTTATCGACCGGATGTCGCATCAGGCTTAACACCGATTGGCTATATCAGAGCGTGGCAGCCTCGCCATCGGCACATAACAAGGCCAGGGCCAGTGATCTGGCCTGCTCCAGCGCCAACGGCTGCTGATAGCTGTGGGCCATCACCACTGCCCCCTCCAGCAGCAGGCAGAGCCCGGTGGCGTGCAAGAGGCTGCACCCGAGCTGCGCCCTGACCCAGTTCAGCAGCGCCTGCTTGTGTGCTACCACCAGCTTGCGAACCGGATGACGCGGGTCGGCAAACTCGGCGCTGGCATTGATGAAGTTGCAGCCATAGAAGTCGCTGCGGCCAAACCACTCCCCGAATCCGTCGAACAAAGCGTGCAACCGACCCTCCCTGCCCTCCCGACCCGCGAGCCGTGCCTCAAGCAGGGCAAAAAACTCCCGCTCACGGGACAGCAGCACCTCTTCGATCAGCGCATCCTTGGTGGGAAAGTGACGGTAGAGGGTACGCTTGGTGCTCCCAGCCTCCGCCCAGATGCGATCTATGCCGGTTGCGTGAAAGCCATGACGATTGAACAGCCGATAGGCGGTTTCCATCAGCTGCTGCCGTTTTTCACTCACGTCATTTTCCCCTTGAAGTACACCGATCTGTCTACCTAATGTGCCTAATCACGTCAGACAAACCAAGAGGGAAACGTGATGACAAAATGGTATGGCCCGTTATGGGTGGGCGCGGCACTGGCGATCGGGGTGTTGGGCTGGCTGAACGTCAGCTGGCACACGGCCCTGATCATGGCGCCCTTCGGGGCAAGCTGCGTGCTGCTGTTTTCACTGCCGGCCAGCCCGCTGGCCCGCCCGTACAATCTGCTCGGGGGTCACCTGCTGACGGCCACGGTCGGCTTGCTGGTACAGTCGCTCCCCTTGCCGCTGGAACTGCAGCTGGCATTGGGAGTGGGGCTGGCCATAGCGCTGATGCAGGGCCTGAACCTCATACACCCGCCCGCCGGCGCCAACCCCTTGCTGGTGTTGATGACAGGACAGACGTGGCCCTTCCTGTGGCACACAGTGCTGCCCGGTGCCTTGCTGCTGATCCTGCTGGGCCACGGCTTTCAGCGGGTGCGGCTGCGGCGGCCCAAGGCCATATAAACAACAAGGGAGGCAAGCCTCCCTTGTTGTGATTCATGCCAATACCCTTACTTGGCGGCCTGGGAGACACCTTCCAGCCGCACTTCCACCCGGCGATCCGGTGCCAGACAGGCGATCAGCGCAGGCTTGGCACCGCTGCTGCAGTTGTTGCCAGTCACGGGGGAGGACTTGCCACGCCCCTCGACCCGTACCTTGTCGGCAAACAGCCCCTTGGCGATCAGGTAGTCGGCCACGCTGCGGGCACGCTGTTCCGACAGGGACTGGTTGTAGGCATCGGAGCCTATACGGTCGGTATGTCCGATCACGGTCGCCACACCATCCTTGGGATTGGCCGCCACTATCTGGCTGAACAGAGTATCGAGCGCCTGACTGGCGGCCGGCTTCAGGGTGGCCTTGTTGAACTCGAACAGCACATCCGAGCTCAGGCTGAACTGCTGGGTGACGACCACTGCGGCGGGAACGGGCGCTGCGGCCGGCGCAGGTGCCGGGGCCACCACATCGCCCCCCTGCTGACCGAAGCGGTAGAGCATGCCGACGGAGAGCAGGCCGTTATCCATCTCTATGCCGGAGCGATCGAGGGAGGCGTCCCCCAGCGGCGTTGTGTACTGATATTCGATACGGGCGGCCCAGTCACGATCAATGGCGTATTCGGCCCCCAGCGCCCCGACAAACGCGGCCCCATGCTTGTTGCCTGTCTCCTTGATGAAATCGGTCGAGGTCTGGGCCGACAGCTCGCTGTTGGTCCAGGCGTAGCCGCCGCCGATCCGGCCATAGAGATCCAGAGCCTCGTTGACCGGGAAACCTATCTTCATGGTGGCCTGGATCATCTGGCTCTTGGCTTCCCCCTCCACCCTGACCCCGCTCAGATCACCGGACGAGGTGTACTTGCCGAACCAGTCATAGCCGAACTCGAAACCCAGGTTGGGGTTGAGCTGATAACCGGCGAACGCACCCAGCCCGAGTGCATCCTTGCTGGTGCTGGTGTTTTGCAGCGCGCCCAGGGTATCCGAGACCACCTGCTTCTGGTCGACATCGAAGTAGTTGGACCAACCGGCCTTGCCGCCGGCATACCAGGTGTTGTCCTGGGCGGCAGCCTGCACGGCCCCCGTCGTAAGCAGGCCGCTGACCAGCACGGCAAGTATCGATTTGTTCATGGTGAAAGCCTCTGCAATGAGTCGTTATGGGCGCGCTATGCGCTTATCTTCCCTGATGGGGCGAACCCGGCCCCGTTCATCAGGTTATCCCATCTCTCGCCGGCCTCAAATGACTTGGGACTCAAGAGTGTGAAGCTGACGACATTCCCGACTGGAAAAACGGCGCAGATGCAGGATCGCAATAAAGGTCCGGGCAGCAACCGGGCCCAGCCGGTTGCCCCTGCTTGTCAGCCGCCACGACCGCAAAAAAAGAGGGAGGCTTGCGGCCTCCCTGCTTGTGTACTGCGGGTCATCAGCTGGCCAGAAACAGCCGGTAGGCGGGGTCATCGCTGACCTCTTTCCAGCCGTAGCCAATCTCGCGCAGGTAGTCGTGGAAGGCGGCCACGTCCTCGTCCGGCAGCTCGAAGGCGCAGAGCACGCGGCCATAGTCGGCGCCGTGGTTGCGGTAGTGGAACAGGCTGATGTTCCAGCGACAGCCGAGGGTCTCCAAAAAGCGCATCAGGGCACCCGGCTGCTCCGGAAACTTGAAGCTGTAGAGACGTTCACCCAGGGGCCGGGCCGGGCGGCCGCCAATCATGTAGCGCACGTGGTTCTTGGCCAGCTCGCTCTCTGTCATGTTGACCACCGGATAGCCATTTCCCTCCAGCTGGTGCTGGATCTGGGTCAGCTCCTCGTCGCCGCCGGTGAGGCGTACCGAGACGAACAGCGACGCCTGGGCCGCATCGGCGTAGCGGTAGTTGAACTCGGTCACCATGCGCGGGCCGAGCTGGCGACAGAAGTCGAGGAAGGCCCCCTTGCGCTCGGGTATGGTCACCGCCAGCATGCCCTCGCGCTTTTCGCCTATCTCGCAGCGCTCCGACACGTAGCGCAGGCTGTGGAAGTTGACGTTGGCGCCGGACAAGATGGCTGCCATCCGGCCGCCCTTGACCTGCTCACGCTCGCTGTAGGCCTTGAGCCCCGCCAGCGACAAAGCCCCCGACGGCTCGGCGATGGCGCGGCAGTCGTCGAAGATGTCTTTGAGCGCGGCGCAGATCTGGTCGTTGGAGACGGTCACCACCTCGTCCAGATACTGGTTGCACAGACGAAACGTCTCTGTGCCGATGCGCTTGACCGCCACTCCGTCGGCAAACAGCGAGACCCGATCCAGATTGACCGGCTCGCCGGCCTCCATGGCGGCCTTGAGGCAGGCGGAGCCTTCCGCCTCCACCCCGATCACCTTCACATCCGGCAGCAACTGCTTGATGTAGACGGCCACACCGGCGGCCAGGCCGCCGCCCCCCACAGGCACGAAGACGTGGGTGAGGTGGGTATCCTGCTCCAGCAACTCCTTGCCGATAGTGCCCTGGCCCGCGATCACCTCGACGTCGTCAAACGGCGGTATCAGGGTGTAGCCCTCCAGTTCGGAGAGGCGGCGGCTTTCGGCATAGGCCTCGTCGAAGCTGTTGCCAAACAGCATGACGTTGCCGCCCAGCCGGCGCACCGCATCTATCTTGATGTCCGGCGTGGTCTTGGGCATCACTATGATGGCCTTGATGCCGAGCTTGGCCGCCGACAGGGCGACCCCCTGGGCATGGTTGCCGGCAGAGGCCGCCACCACACCGTTCGCCTTCTGCTCGGCGCTCAAGGTCGCGATCTTGTGATAGGCACCGCGCAGCTTGAAGGAGTGCACCGGCTGCAAGTCTTCCCGCTTGAGGGAGACCTGGTTGCCGAGCCGTTCGGACAATTTTTTAAGGGTCTGCAAGGGGGTCACCCGCGCCGCCTCATAGACGGGGGAGAGCAACACCTTGCGTAGATAATCTGCCGCAGAGACCATGGTTACTCCTCCGCCTTGCCGGAATGAACGCGCACCATGCTCGGCACGGCACAGACGGAATACGGGTAATTTGCCTTAAGTGTCATCATCACTCCTCCAGCTTGCTGCGATCTCGTACCGCGCCCTTGTCGGCACTGGTAGCGAGCATGGCGTAGGCGCGCAGGGCAAAGGAGACCTGACGCTGACGGTCCAGCGGCTTCCAGCCACGGGCCGAGGCGGCAACGCGGCGGGCGGCCAGCACACTGTCGGCCACTTCCAGCACCATGCTGCGAGCCGGAATATTGATGTTGATGATGTCGCCATCCTCCACCAACCCTATGGTGCCGCCGGAGGCCGCCTCGGGCGAGACGTGGCCGATGGAGAGACCCGAGGTACCGCCAGAGAAGCGGCCATCGGTGATCAGGGCGCACTGCTTGCCCAATCCCATGGACTTGAGATAGGTGGTGGGATAGAGCATCTCCTGCATGCCGGGACCGCCCTTGGGCCCTTCGTAGCGGATCACCACCACTTCACCGGCTTTGACCGTACCGTCCAGGATGCCAGCGACGGCGGTGTCCTGGCTCTCGAATACCCGGGCCGGGCCACGGAAGCAGAGGTTCTCGTCATCCACGCCGGCCGTTTTGACGATGGCGCCATCAAGGGCCAGATTGCCGGAGAGCACGGCCAGGCCGCCCTCCAGGCTGTAGGCATTGTCCAGCGAGCGGATGCAGCCCTCGGCTCTGTCCACATCCAGCTCGGGCCAGCGGCAATCCTGGCTGAACGCCTTGGTGGTGCGGATCCCGGCCGGACCGGCGCGGTAGAAGTCCACCACCTCCTGGCTCGGCTGGCGGCTGACGTCGTATTCGTTGAGCAGTTCGGCCAGGGAGCCGCCCAGTACGGTGCGGGTATCGCCGTGCACCAGACCCGCCTTCTCCAGCTGGCCCAGGATGGCGACCACGCCACCGGCGCGGTGCACGTCTTCCATGTGGTACTTCTGGGTAGAGGGCGCCACCTTGCACAGCTGGGGCACCTTGCGCGACATGCGGTCGATGTCGGCCATGGTGAAGTCCACCCCGGCCTCCTGCGCCGCCGCCAGCAGGTGCAGCACTGTATTGGTGGAGCCACCCATGGCGATGTCCAGCGCCATGGCGTTCTCGAACGCCGCCTTGGTGGCGATGTTGCGCGGCAGGGCTGTCTCGTCATCCTGCTCATACCAGCGCTTGGCCAGGGTGACGATGCGCTGGCCCGCCAGCTTGAACAGCTGCTCGCGATCGGCGTGGGTCGCCAGCATGGAGCCGTTGCCCGGCTGGGAGAGGCCGAGCGCCTCGGTCAGGCAGTTCATGGAGTTGGCGGTGAACATGCCGGAGCAGGAGCCACAGGTGGGGCAGGCACTGCGCTCTATCTGATCGCTCTGGGCATCGGAGACCTTGGGATCGGCCCCCTGGATCATGGCATCCACCAGATCCAGCTTGATGATCTGATCGGAGAGCTTGGTCTTGCCCGCCTCCATGGGGCCGCCGGAGACGAAGATCACGGGTATGTTGATGCGCAGGGCGGCCATCAGCATCCCCGGGGTGATCTTGTCGCAGTTGGAGATGCAGACCATGGCATCGGCGCAGTGGGCGTTGACCATGTACTCCACCGAGTCGGCGATCAGCTCCCGGGACGGCAGCGAATAGAGCATGCCGCCGTGGCCCATGGCGATGCCGTCATCCACGGCGATTGTGTTGAACTCCTTGGCGACGCCACCCGCGGCTTCGATCTCGCGGGCCACCAGCTGGCCCAAATCCTTGAGGTGAACGTGGCCAGGTACGAACTGGGTGAAGGAGTTGACCACGGCTATGATGGGCTTGCCAAAATCCTGATCTGTCATGCCGGTGGCACGCCAGAGGGCGCGGGCCCCGGCCATGTTACGTCCGTGGGTGGTGGTGGCGGATCTCAACTTCGGCATTGTCTCTACTCCCTGAATGCCCATGGGGCGCATGATTTCTTGAATGTGTGACTCGCGGATCGGGAATCGATCCTGGTCAGGGCACTAGGCTGATGCCCTGACCGGAAGCGACTCGGGGAGGCGTCACGCCTCCCCTCTCTCATCAGTCGTTGACCGGCGTCAACCAGCCCCACTTGTCCTCGGTCTGGCCATTGAACAGGCCGAAGAAGGCGTTCTGCAACTGCTCGGTCACGGGGCCACGACAGCCGGCGCCTACCTTCATACGGTCCACCGAACGCACAGGTGTCACCTCGGCGGCTGTGCCTGTCATGAAGATCTCGTCTGCGACGTACAGCGCCTCACGGGGCAGCGCCTGCTCGCGCACCTCGTAGCCCAGATCGCGGGCCAGCGTCATTATGGTGTCGCGGGTGATGCCGGGCAGGATGGCGGCGGTGGCGGGCGGGGTGAAGAGCACGCCGTTCTTCACCAGGAACAGGTTCTCCCCCGCCCCCTCGCTCAGGTAACCGTTCACATCCAGTGCCAGCCCTTCGGCGTAGCCGTTGCGCTTGGCTTCCCGGCTGATCAGCTGGGAGGACAAATAGTTGCCGCCGGCCTTGGCGCCGGTGGGGATGGTGTTCGGCGCGAGCCGGTTCCAGGAGGTGACGCACACATCCACCCCGTTTTTCAGCCCATCTTCCCCCAGATAGGCGCCCCACGGCAGGGCCGCCACCATGAGATCGGCCTTGGCATCCAGCGGTGGATGCAGCCCCAGCCCCACGTTGCCGACAAAGGCCAGCGGGCGCAGATAGCCGCTCTTCAGGCCGTTCTCGCGCACCACTGTGCGGCAGGCTTCATTCACCTCGGCCTCGCTGTAGGGGACGTCCATCCAGTAGATCTTGGCGGAGTCGAACAGCCGGCGGGTGTGCTCCTGCAGCCGGAAGATGCAGGTGCCCTTGGGGGTATCGTAGGCGCGCACGCCCTCGAACACGGAGGAGCCGTAGTGCAGGGCATGGCTCATGACGTGCACCTGGGCATCCTGCCAGAGCACCATGCTGCCGTTGAACCAGATGTACTTGGGCTGAGTGGGGGATTGGGAAGGCTGTGACATTGCAGTTGCTCCTTAAGCTCTGATCCGGGGTTGCTGTTCCAGTGCATCGACCCGGGAGACGTCCACCAGCTTCACCAGCTGGCTCCATAACTGCTGGATGGGACGCTCCGACTCGACAGTAACCGTGATCCGCAGCTGTTGGCAATCCTGCTCCGCTCTCGTTTCCATAGTGAGAGCGCAGAGAGCGAAGCCGCGGTGGCGCACCACCCTCAGTACCCGCTCCATCACTTCGGGTCTGGGCTGGGCGTGAATATGCAGGGTGTGTTGTGCAGCTGCTGGCTGCGCAAAGGTGTGCGGGTTCATGGGCGTTGCTCCATCATCTTGTGGTTGGCGACTCCCGGCGGAACCAGGGGCCAGACGTTTTCTTCCTCTGAAATGGCGACATGCAGCAGATAGGCGCTCTCGCTTGCCAGCAGGCGCTCGAGGGCACCGGCTATCTGCTCCTTGCATGTGATGGTCTCGCCCGGAATGCCGAACGCGGCGGCCAGGGCGACAAAATCCGGGTTGTCGGAGAGTATGGTTTCGCTGTAACGGCCGTCGAAGAACAGCTCCTGCCACTGGCGCACCATGCCGAGACGCTGGTTGTCGATCAGCACCATCTTCACCTTGAGCTGGGCCCGACGTATGGTGCCGAGCTCCTGCACGTTCATCATGAAGGAGCCGTCACCGCTCACCAGCACCACCTCGTCATCGGGGCGCGACATCTTGGCGCCGATGGCGGCGGGCAGGCCGAACCCCATGGTGCCGAGGCCGGCGCTGGAGAGGTGGTTGCGCGGGCTGGTAAAGCGCATGTGCTGGGCCACCCACATCTGGTGCTGGCCGACGTCGCAGGCCACCACGCTGGTGTCCGGCAGGCGGGCTGAAAGCTGCTTGAGCAGGGCCGGGGCATAGATGGGCTGGCCGGGATGGTCGTAGCGAAACGCGTACTCGCGGGCCATGTTCGCGCAATGCTCACGCCAGGGATCTATGGCCAGCGCCATGGCCAGGGCGGGCAACACCCGCTTGAGATCCGTGGTGATGCCCACCTCGGCGGCGCGGCGCTTGCCGAACTCGGCAGCGTCCACGTCCAGATGGATCACCTTGGCCTCGGGGGCAAACTCCTCCAGCTTGCCGGTCACCCTGTCATCGAAACGGGCACCCACCACCAGCAGCAGATCGCTCTGCTGCACCGCATAGTTGGCGGCCTTGGTGCCGTGCATGCCGAGCATGCCCAGATAGACGGGGCTGTCGGGGTCGAGCGCGCCTATTCCCTTGAGGGTGGTGACGGCCGGCATACCGGTGGCGGCGGCAAACTCGCGCAGTTGCTGCTCGGCATTGGCCATGCCCACACCGCCACCGACGTAGAGCACGGGGCGCTCGGCACCGGCCAGCAGGGTGCGGGCAGCCGTCAACTCTGATGGATTGAGCGCCTCCAGCTCTTCCACCGCAAACAGCGGGCTCTGGGTAGGCACGGTGGCCAGCTGCACATCCTTGGGAAAGTCGATGAGTACCGGACCCGGGCGCCCTTCGGTGGCGATGGCGAAGGCTTCCGCCAGTACCCGTCCCAGATCGGCGGCATCCGTCACCATGAAGGAGTGCTTGGTGCAGGAGAGGGACATGCCGAGCACGTCGACCTCCTGAAACGCATCCGTACCTATGGCGGAACAGGGCACCTGACCACTGATGGCCACCAGGGGCACGGAATCGAGCAGCGCCTCCGCCAGCCCGGTCACCAGATTGGTGGCCCCCGGACCCGAGGTGGCGATGCAGACCCCCACCTGACCGGAGGCACGGGCGTAGCCCACCGCCGCCATGGCGGCCCCCTGTTCGTGGCGGCAGAGCTGATGGGCAAGACCCCCGTCATACAGGGCGTCGTAGACCGGCATGATGGCTCCGCCCGGGTAACCAAACACCTGGGTCACACCCTGTTTCTTGAGAGCCTGTACCAAAAACTGCGCGCCGTTCATGTGGAAAATCCTGTCCTGTAGTCGAAAAAAAACCCCCGAGCTGTGAGGCTCGGGGGTCGCTTGTTTCGTTCTGTCCGGTGGTGGGTCTATCCCTTGTTCCGTGCAGCTAAACGAGCCCCGAGCGGTGAGATAATAATCACCACTAGGACCACAATAATGCTGACGAAACGGGAGGCCATGTTCATAGTTACAACCGGAAATCCTGTGAAATTGGGGCGGTTTGCACCGCGAATGGCTATTAGAACTAGCACGGTGATTTTTATTGGGCAAGCGTTTTTTACCTGACAAGACTCTGATTTTGACTGAGCCGCATCGGAATAGCTGGCATAAAAAACTAATAAAAAACGGTTAACTAGCACATACATCAAACCAAGGACGGGATTTATGTCATTAGCTGTGGTTTATAGCCGTGCCAGCCTGGGGATAGCGGCACCGCAAGTCACGGTGGAAGTTCATCTCTCCAATGGCCTGCCCGCTTTCAATATGGTGGGCCTGCCGGAAACCTCGGTGAAGGAGTCTCGAGATCGGGTGCGCAGCGCCCTGCTCAACGGCAACTTCGAGTTCCCGTCCAAACACATCACGGTCAATCTGGCCCCCGCCGACCTGCCCAAGGAGGGAGGCCGCTTCGATCTGGCCATCGCCATCGGCATTCTCGCCGCTTCCAAGCAGATACCCGCAAAATACCTGCTCGATCATGAATTTTTGGGGGAATTGGCCCTGACCGGCGAGATCCGGCCCGTGCTCGGAGTGCTGCCTGCCGTGCTCGCCTGCCGCGACGCGGGGCGCACCCTGCTGGTGCCGCGGGAGAACGGCCCGGAGGCCTCCCTCATCCAGGATGCCGAGGTGCGCACCGCCCATCAGCTGCTGGCCGTCACCGCCTGGCTAGCGGGTCAGTACGAGCTGCCGCTGCCGGATCCCCAGACCACGGATGCCCTGCCCGATGTGCCGGATCTGCAGGATGTGATCGGCCAGTCCCAGGCCAAGCGGGCGTTGGAGATCGCCGCCGCAGGCAGCCATAACCTGCTGTTCATAGGCCCGCCCGGCACCGGCAAGAGCATGCTGGCGAGCCGTTTGCCCGGCATTCTGCCACCGCTGAGCGAGCAGGAGGCGCAGCAGACCGCCGCCATCCACTCCATCGGTGGCCTCACCCCGCGCGCCGGTCACTGGCATCACAGGCCATACCGCACGCCCCATCACAGCGCCTCGGCGGTAGCACTGGTGGGCGGTGGCAGCCACCCGCGGCCCGGCGAGATCTCGCTGGCCCACAACGGCGTGCTGTTTCTCGACGAGCTGCCGGAGTTCGAGCGCAAGGTGCTCGACTCCCTGCGCGAACCGCTGGAGACCGGCCACATCACCATCAGCCGGGCCGCCCGTCAGGTGGATTTCCCCGCCCGCTTCCAGCTGGTGGGGGCCATGAACCCCAGCCCCTGCGGTCACTATGGCGACGGCCAGACCCGCTCCAGCCCGGATCAGATACTGCGCTACCTCGGCAAGCTCTCGGGCCCCTTTCTCGATCGCTTCGATCTGACGGTAGAGGTGCCGCTGCTGCCCAAGGGCAGCCTCACCGGCAAGGCGGAACGGGGGGAGTCGAGCCAGCAGATCCGCGATCGGGTGCTGGCGGCGCGGGAGCGGATGCTGAGCCGCAATGGCAAGCTCAACAATCTGCTGGATAGTCGCGAGATAGAGGACATTTGCCGATTATCACCGCAAGATGCCGAGTTTTTGGAGAATGCCATCCAGAGGCTTGGGCTCAGCATCCGGGCCTGGCACCGCATACTGCGGGTATCGCGCACCATAGCGGATCTGGCGGGACGGCCCGCCATCGAGAAGGAGCACCTGATCGAGGCCCTCGGTTATCGCGCCATGGACCGGCTGCTGTCACGGCTGCGCAGCGGCTGACTGGCGCCATGCAGAAAACATGAGTCCCGGGCTGCCGATGGCTCTGTGCATGGTCTAGCGGGCCATCGGCTGATATTATGGCCACAGATCTGACCACTTGGTTGCCACCCACAGACAAGAAGACGGACCCGACTCATGCACAACAAGCTGATAGAGCGGCTGCGCGGCAGCCTCTCGACCCTGCTCTATTTCCTCAACACCCTGTTCTGGTTTGTCCCCATACTGCTGCTTGGTCTGATCAAGCTGCTGCTGCCGCTCAAGGGCTGGCGCACCCTCTGCAATGCCCTGCTGGACGGCTGTGCCAGTTGCTGGATAGGTTTCAACAATCTGATCCAGAAAACCATCATCAGGACGCCTTTCGAGGTGGTCGGAGTGGACAAAGGGAACCGGAATGAGTGGTATATGGTCATTGCCAACCATCAATCCTGGGTCGACATACTGGTGCTGCAGCGGATTTTTAATCAGAAAATCCCCTTCCTGAAGTTTTTCCTCAAGAAAGAACTGATTTGGGTACCTTTTCTCGGTCTGGCATGGTGGGCGCTGGACTTCCCCTTCATGCGGCGCTATTCCCGTAAATTTCTGGAAAAAAGGCCACATCTGAAGGGAAAAGACATAGAAACAACGCGCCAGGCCTGTGCCAAGTTTCGCCACATTCCGGTGAGCGTGATGAACTTCGTGGAGGGCACCCGCTTCACCGCCCGCAAGCACGACAAACAGGCCGCGCCCTATCGCCACCTGCTGCACCCGAGGGCAGGCGGCATCGCCTTCACCCTGGCGGCCATGGGCGATCAACTGCACAAGCTGGTGGATGTGACCATCGCCTATCCGGGCGGTATCCCCAGCTACTGGGACTTCATGTGCGGTCGGGTCAAGGAGATCAAGGTTCGGGTCCGCTTTCTGCCGATCGAACGCAATCTGGTGGGGGATTACTTCAATGACCCCGAGTTCCAACAAGAGTTTCAACAGTGGCTGAACGGGATCTGGCGCGAGAAGGACCAGACCCTGAACCAGCTGCTGGCGGACAAGACGCAGTAAACGACGCCCATGCCAACCCTGCTCCCCGGCCCCCTGGTGCTGCTCATCAGCACCTGCCTGACCATTTTGTTCACCGCCCTGTGCGCCAGCCTGATCCTGCTGGTGTCGCTGGCCAAGCTGCTGCTGCCCATTCCGGCCTTTGGCCGCGCCTGCAGCCGCCTCAACAACCGTTTCATGCGCCTCTGGCTGGCCTGCAACGCCCTGGTGATCCGCCTCACTACCCGCATCGACTGGCAGATTGAGGATGACACCCGACTGCGCAAGGATGGCTGGTATCTCATCGTCAGCAACCACATGAGCTGGACCGACATAGTGGTGCTGGGCCACCTGTTTCGGGATCGGCTGCCGGTGCCCAAGTTCTTCATGAAGCACGAGCTGATCTACATACCGCTGCTGGGGCTCGCCTGCTGGGGGCTGGACATGCCCTTTATGCGCCGCTATTCACGGGAGTTTTTGCTGCGCAACCCGCATCTGCGCGGCAAGGATATAGAGACCACCCGCAACGCCTGCGAGAAGTTTCGCCACATCCCCACCACAGTCATCAACTTCGTGGAGGGAACCCGCTTCACCGAGCCCAAGCGGGATGCGGCCCGCTCCCGCTACCGCCACCTGATGCCACCCAAGGCTGCCGGGCTGGCCTTCACCCTGGCGGCCATGGGGGAGCAGTTCGACAGCCTGATCAACGTCACCATCAGCTATCCGGACAACGCAGAGACCCCGTTCAAGGACTTCCTGATGGGGCGGATGAAGCGCATTCGGGTGCGCATTGAGGAACTGCCGGTGGACGAGGCGCTGGTCGGTGACTACTTCAATGACAAGCAGTTCAAGCGGGGTTTTCAGGGCTGGCTGAACCAGCGCTGGCAGGAAAAGGACGAGGTACTGGACGGCTGGCAGCGGGATCAGGAACCGCTGCCAAATGCCGCCAAAGAGGGATCCAAAGAGAGTGCAGAGGCCAGCTCGGCCAACTGATCCTCCGAGAAGACATTGATCCCGTGGCGACGCAGCAGGGCCGTGGTCTTGCCCTCGCCCGTCACTGACACGCCTTCGAAGCGGCCATTGTAGATGCGGCCGCTGCCGCAGGAAGGACTCCCCTCCTTGAGCAGGGCAAAGCGAATGCCCTGCGCCTGACAGAGTGCCAGCGCCAGCTCGGCGCCGCGATCAAACTCGGTCGTCACATCCAGCCCGCTCGCGGTCAGCACCCGCTCGCCCTGTCGTTCGGCAGGGGGACGCGGGGTCGGCAGGCCGCCCGCCACCTCGGGGCAGAAGGCCAGCGTCCGCCCTTCAACCCCCAGCGCCGTCAGCCAGTCGCTGACGATCCCCTTGCTCTGGCCGTCGTAACGTACCGGCTGACCCAGCAGGCAGGCACTCACCAGCACCCGGGGCGGCGTTTTGCTCATGCTTCCGCTCCATGCATCACCTGATCGAACATGACGCAGCAGGGGCTCTCCATCCGGTAGAGGATGGCGGGGCGCTGCTTGCCGGTCCGCTTGCGGCCCGTATCCACCAGAATATCGGCGCGATGGATCCGCTTGCGAAACGCTGCCGTGTTCATGGGGGTTTGCAGGATGATCTCGAAGGCGCGCTGCACCTCCGAGAGAGTGAACTCGGGCCCCAGCAATTGCAGCGGCAAGGTGCTGTAGCGGCTCTTGATCCGCAGCCGCTCCAGCCCTCTGGCGATCAGCTGGGTGTGATCGAAGGCGAGGCTGAGGCCGGGCAGGGCCGAGAGCGGATGCCAGCAGCCGTGAATGGCCTCGACATCCGGTTCGACCAGACAGAGATAGACCAGCGTCGTGGACCAGCCACGGGGATCCCGCTCCAGATTGCCGAGGGTGCAGACCTGCTCGCTGTAGCAGTGGCCCAGCCCCCACTCCCCCAGCAGACGGTGGCGAGCCGCGTCCAAGTCCCGATCCCGAGTCTCGTCGATGCGCAGCGCCGGCAGTTGCCAGCAGTGGGCAAAGGGGGGGCGATCGCGGGTTTCAAGCAGCAGCTCGAGCCGCTCCTCGTTCAACCGCAGCACCACCATATCCAGACTCATTCTCAACATGCCGATCGCCCTGCTCGCCTTCGATTAATGTTTGGTAGATAATATCACACGAATAGTATGTGCAGGAGCCACTCAATGGGAACCGTCGCCAGCCTGGATATTGATGCGCAGAAGGGATTTACCCCCCTCTGCCCGAACGAACTGCCCGTCGTGGGCGGGGATGATATTGTGGCTGAGCTCAACGCTCAGGCCACCCTCGCCAGCCTGCGTATCGGCAGCAAGGACTCTCACCCTGCCAACGCCGCCTGGGCCGTCAGCGATCCCGCCGGCATGCTGTTGCCGCTGGACTTGCCCAATGCCGATCTCACCTGGCCTGTGCACTGCGTGCCGGGCACCCAGGGCTTCGAGCTGCTCGACGGCCTGCCCGCCCCCATAGATTACGACTTCTTCGTCTGGAAGGGGGTCGAGCCGGATCTGCATCCCTACGGCACCTGTTTCCACGATCTGGCCGAACGGCGCAGCACCGGACTCATCGAGTTTCTGCATGCCCGTGGCGTCACTACCGTGCTGGTCGGCGGTCTCGCCATCGACTACTGCGTCAAGACCAGCGTGCTGCAACTGCGCCACGCCGGTTTCCGGGTGATCGTCCATCTCGATGCCTGCCGTGGCATAGCTCCCGAGACGGTTGCCTGCGCCTGCACCCAGATGATCGAGGCGGGTGCCGAACTGGCCCAGACCCTGATCGATGTACAACGCCTGCTGGACGCCTGATATGCCGCCTATCCTCACCCGCCAAGCCGATACCGGCGCCTGCACCTTACCTATGCGGCAGGGGAACGTCATCGCGCTCCCCTGCCTGCGGGGAGCCTGATATGCCACCGATCCTCACCAGCCTGCTCGACACCGACGCCTACAAGCTGCATATGCAGCAGGCGGTGTTCCATCGCTATCCGGATGCCGAGGTGGTGGCCGAGTTCCACAGCCGCAACGAAGAGGATCTGCTGCCCATGATGGGCCAGATCGAGGAGCAGCTGCGCCTCGCCGGCTCCCTGCGGCTGACCAGACCCGAGCTCAATTTTCTGGCCGAGCGCCCCTTCTTCACCGCCGACTATCTGGATCACCTGCGCCGCAAGCCGCTCGATGCCTCCCTGCTGAAGGTGTTCGAGCAGGATGGCCGCATCAATGTGCGGGTCGAAGGGCCCTGGCAGGATGTGATCCTGTGGGAAATCCCTGTGCTCGCCATCATCAGCGAGATGCGCAACCGCTTCCGCTACCCCCAGTTTGGCGTCAGCCAGGCGCTGGATCGGCTCGATCAGAAGATCGACAGGCTGGAGCATGAGCTGAGCAGCGAGGAGATGAGCGAGTTCAACCTCATCGATTTTGGCACCCGCCGCCGCTTCTCCCACGCGGTGCAGGATGCGGTGGTGGGCCGTCTCAAGGAGCGCCTGCCGGCGTTTCGCGGCACCAGCAACTACCTGCTGGCCCAGAAGTACCAGTTGTCGGCTGTGGGCACCCAGGCCCACGAGTGGTTCCAGGCCCACCAGCAGCTCGGCTTCCCGCTGGAACACAGCCAACGCGCCGCCCTCACCAGCTGGCTGGACGAGTTCACCAACCACCTCGGCATAGCCCTGACCGACTGCATCACCATGGACGCCTTCCTGCGCGACTTCGATTTCGAGCTGGCCAGCCGCTATCAGGGGCTGCGCCACGACTCAGGCGATCCCGTGGTGTGGGGCGAGAAGGCCATCAGCCACTACCAGCAGCTCGGCATCAACCCCACCGACAAGACGCTGGTCTTCTCCGATGGGCTCAACCTCGACAAGGCGGTGCAGCTGTTCCGCCACTTCCGTGGCCGCATCAACACCAGCTTCGGCATAGGCACCAAGCTCACCTGCGATCTGCCCGGCGTCAGCCCGATGAACATCGTCTTCAAGCTGATGGAGTGCAACGGCGGCCCGGTCGCCAAGATCTCCGACAGCCCGGGCAAGACCCTGTGCCGGGATGCGGACTTCATCCGCAACCTCAAGCAGGCCTTCCACGTCGGAGTCTGACTCCGGCCAATCTGATGCCAAACAAAAAGCCCGCCGGTTTGCACCGGCGGGCTTTTTTCATGAGGTCAGGAAATCATCAGTCTTTCTTGGCCAGCAGGAACTTCACCAGCTGGTTGAACTGCTCCTGGGAAGTAATGGATTCGATCTTCACCATGTACTTGCCGTTGACCAGGAAGGCCGGCACACCGCGGATGTTGTAGCTCTCGGTGTTGCGGTCAAACTGGGAGACCATGCCGGAGACCGCGAAGCTGTCGACGGCACCGTCGAACTCTTCGGCCGGCACACCGTTGTCCACGAAGATCTGCTTCACGTCGGTACGGCTCTGCGGGTACTGACGCTGGGTGTGGATCTTGTCGAAGATGGCCGGGGTCAGCTTGCCTTCAACATTCAGCAGGCTGGCAACGGCGTAGGCACGCTGCATCTCCGGACCCATCTCGCGGCCCAGGAAGGCCACCGGGTTTTTCTTCATCGGCACGCCTTCCGGCAGATTCTTCTTCAGATCCGCGGCAATCGGCTCGAACTTGGCGCAATGGGGGCAGTAGTAGGAGAAGAACTCCAGCACTTCAGGTTGGGCGCTACCCGTCTGTTTGACCACGTCGTAGTTAACGCCTTCCTTGAATTCGGGGGCGGCGTGAACCATGGGGATCATCAGCATGGCAGCGAGGAAAAATAGTACTTTTTTCATGACGTTTCCTGTTAAGGGATCACTGTGAGGCACGCCCGGCGAACCGAAGCAGTGCCAAGCCTATTGTGTCGCCATGCCGGCGTCAATGGCAAAGGACCACACCGGCAGGCTCAACGGCAGGGAGCGCCATCGGCTGACAATCGCTGGGTATATGCCGACGGCCAACCGTACCTCCCTTTGCTCACCACCCCGGCGTCAGCGTCAGAGGCGGTGCCTTGAGCGCTTCCAGCGGGTCGTGCGGCAGATATGGTGATCTGCCGCGTCACCACCCCGGCGTCAGCGTCAGAGGCAGCGCCTTGAGTACCTCCAGCGGGTCGTGCAGCAGATATGGTGATCTGCCGCGTCACCACCCCGGCGCCAGCGTCAGAGGCGGCGCCTTGAGCGCCTCCAGCTGGTCGTGCGGCAGATATGGTGATCTGCTGCATCACCACCCCGGCGTCAGCGTCAGAGGCGGTGCCTTGAGCGCTTCCTGCTGGTCGTGCGGCAGATATGGGGATCTGCTGCGTCACCACCCCGGCGTCAACGTCAGAGGCGGTGCCTTGAGCGCTTCCAGCTGGTCGTGCGGCAGACATGGTGATCTGCTGCGTCACCACCCCGGCGTCAACGTCAGAGGCGGTGCCTTGAGCGCCTCCAGCTGGTCGTGCAGTATGGCGATCTGCTGGCGCCAGTAGTGATCGGTATTGAACCAGGGGAAGTGGCGTGGAAAGGCCGGATCTTCCCAGCGCCGGGCCAGCCAGGCCATGTAGTGGACTATGCGCATGGCCCGCAGCGGCTCGATCAGCGCCAGCTCACGCGGGTCGAACTCCATGAACTCCTCATAGCCCGCCAGCAGGGTATCGAGCTGGATCAGCTGCTCGTGACGCTCGCCGTTGAACAGCATCCAGATATCCTGGATGGCGGGGCCGGTACGGCAGTCATCGAGATCGACGAACATGGGACCGTCGCGCCAGAGGATGTTGCCCGGGTGGCAGTCGCCGTGCAGGGAGATCTGTGCCACATCCAGGGTCATGGCGTCACAGACGTGCTTGATCAGCTCGTCGAGCACGCCGAAGAAGGATTTGGCCAGCCCGCTCGGCAGCCATTCACCGGACGCCAGCAGCTGACGCGGCTCGTGCAGCATGCTCTCCACATCCAGCCGGACCCTGTGATGGAAGGGGCGGCTGGCGCCTATCTGGTGGATGCGGCCGAGATAGCGCCCCACCCACTCCAGCTGATCCAGGTTGTCCACCTCGAACTGGCGGCCCCCCACGCTCTGCCAGATGGCGAAGGGGTAGCCCTGATGCTCCAGCAGGGTCTCGCCGGCGAAGACGATGGGGGCGGCGACCGGGATCTCCGCCTCATTGAGGCGGGCGGCAAAGTCGTGCTCTTCCAGGATCTGGGCCCGGCTCCAGCGACCGGGACGATAAAACTTCACCACGTAGCGGCGACGATCCTCGTCCTGAAACTGGTAGACCCGGTTCTCGTAGCTGTTGAGCTCGATGAGGCCGGAGTCGATACGCAGGCCGCTGAGATCCAGCGCGTCCATGATGAGATCGGGATTGAGGTCGGAATAGTTGAAACGCATGTCATCCACCATAAGAAAGGGGCGCCGTTGCGCCCCAGTCTATCACCACTCGGTTCAATGGCGTTCAACCCAACCGGTTGCGCCACGCTTTCCTGCCATCACTGCGGTCACTGGGGGCCTGAACTGGCCGGCCCCCACAGCTCTCTCCGCCATCACAACCGGCTGATAAACTTGCTGGCCTGGCGCAGTGTGCCCTTGCTGTCATCCGGTGCCGTTCCATCCCGCTTGAGCACGAACTGGATGTCCAGAGTCGGCTTCTTCAGGTTGAAGGGGTCGACGGCCACGCTCACCGGCAGGGTGTAGATCTCGCCCGCCTTCAGGGTCACTTCGCGCGGACCGAACCACTGGTGCTCCGGCAGCCCTTCCACATCCAGCTGATAGGTCTGGGCATGCAGGGTCTTGTTGAGGATCTTGAGGGTGTAGGTGTTCTCGATAAGCCCCTCGCTGTTCTCGCGGAACAGCTGGTTGCGATCCCGCAGTATGTCGAGCCCCATCGGCATGATGGACATGGCGTTGTAGACGAACACCCCCAGCATGATGACCATCACCAGGCCGTAGCCGAGCAGCTTGGGCCGCGCCACATGGGTGCTGTTGTGGGCCAGCTTGTGCTCGGTGGTGTAGCTGATCAGCCCCTTCGGATAGCCCATGCGATCCATGGTCTGGTCACAGGCATCGACGCAGGCGCCACAGTTGATGCACTCGTACTGCAGGCCGTCGCGGATGTCGATGCCGGTCGGGCAGACCTGCACGCAGAGGTCGCAGTCGATGCAGTCACCCAGCCCCAGCGCCTTGGGATCGGCCTTGCGGGCACGGGCTCCCCGGGTCTCGCCACGCTTGGTGTCGTAGCCGACGATGAAGGTGTCCTTGTCGAACATGGCAGACTGGAAGCGGGCATAGGGGCACATGTGGATACACATGATGGCGCGCATCCAGCCGGCGTTGCCGTAGGTACAGGCGGCGAAGAACAGCACCCAGAAGATGACCCAGCCGCTCGTCTGCAGGGTGAAGAAGTCAGGCACCAGCTGGAACACATCCTGGAAGTAGGCGACGAAGGTGAGACCGGTGCCCAGCGACAGCAGGATCCAGGCCAGATGCTTGGCGCCCTTGCGGGCCAGCTTCTCGCCACTCCAGGGAGCCGCATCCAGCTTGCGCCGTTTGTTGGCCGCCCCTTCCAGCTTCTCTTCGAACCAGATGAACATGAAGGTCCACACCGTCTGCGGGCAGAGATAGCCACACCAGACCCGGCCAAGGAAGGTGGTCACGAAGAAGAGCGCGAAGGCGGCGATCATGAAGATCCAGGCCAGCAAGGTCAGGTCCTGCGGCCAGATGGTGGCACCGAAGATGTGGAACTGCTGATGGCCGATATCAAACAACACGGCCTGACGACCGTCATAACGCAACCAGGGCAAGGCGACGAAGAGCACCACAAAGAACCAGCCCATGGCCTTGCGCACCCGCTGCCAGTAACCGGGTTGCGCCCTCACGTAGATGCGGTTGCCGGGATTGAACCTGTCATCGCCGGCTTTGAAGGTATTGGGGTTGTACGTCCCCGTTACATCGCCGGTGACATCCTTGATATCGATTTTTTCATGATCAGCCATTGCAAGACACAGCTCCCTTATTTGTTATGGGGCGGATTATATCTTAAACAACCTGCTAATTGTGTGGGTAAAATGTATCTAATGTTCGAGTGATGTCGCAATTTCAAGCAACAAAAAAGGCGCGTCGCCAGTTGACGAAACGCCTTTCTCAGAGATTCCTTTGAACACCACCAAAGGCTCCAGCTGGAGCAATCTTTACTTGATGCCGCGCGCCTTGAGCAGGGCTTCCTTGAAGTCGGGTACATGATCCTTGGCCAGGCCGGGGATCATCGCCTGCTTGTCGGACTCCCGCATCTTGAGGTGGTAGATCAGCATGTCGTCGGTCAGGTCGGACAAGGCACCCTCATAACCGGCTTCCGCCGCCAGTTTGGCCACGAACTGCACCAGGCTGAGGTCCTGTTCCTTGATCCAGGCAGGCTGCAACAACTCCAGCAGCTCTTCGATACGATGACATTGCATAGACAACCTCTTTAAATCTGTCATGTGAAACTCAGGCAACCTTACCCATCAAGGCTACTTCGATACGATCCCGCCCATTATGCTTGGCCTGATAGAGGGCCGCATCCGCTTTTTGGATAAGCTCGGCGATGGAGCCGCTCTGATCCGGCACCAGGGTCGCCACCCCGAAGCTGCAACTGACCCGGCCGGAAACCAGGGATTTCTGGTGGGGAATGCCCAGCTCCTTGAGCGCCACCCGCACGTTTTCGGCTATCTGCAGCGCCCCCTGCATGCTGGTACAGGGCAGCAGCAGGGCAAACTCCTCCCCGCCGTAGCGAGCGGCGAGATCATCCTCGCGGCGCTGCACCTCGGCCAGCAGGCCGGCCACCCGCTGCAGGCACTCATCCCCCAGCTGATGACCATAGAGATCGTTGAATTGCTTGAAGTAATCCACATCCACCAGCACCAGTGACAGGGGCGCCCTGGCACGATGACAGCGGCGCCAGGCCCGCTCCAGGCTGTAATCCAAATGGGCGCGGTTGGCGATGCCGGTCAGGCCATCCAGCCGGGAGGTGAGCTTGAGGTGCTCTGAGACCGCCTTCAGCTCGGCCACCAGATCGGCGTTGGAGAAACGGTGATAGAGGGAGGCGACCTGATCCCGCCGCAGACGGCGCAGCAGGGTCGGCAAGAAGACAAACAGATAGCCAGCCAGCATGCAGGAGACGATCCGCTCCTGCTCGTTGCCGGCCCCCAGCTCGAACAGCATGGCCAGCCCGAGCGGCAAGACGGCGCCGTAGAGGGAACGGCGGCTGCCAAACAGCATGATGGCGCTGCCGGTGAGGATCAGGCTGGAGAGCATCATCATGGCGGCGCGATAGGTGTCGGGCAGCTTGTCCATGTAGAGCAGCACGCCGAGCGCCCAGATGATGGAGGTGATGGTGACCCCGATGAAGAGCTCGCGCTCCAGCACAGGCAAGGGGATCTGCGCCAGCCTGGGCTGACGCCAGCGCAGGTGCCAGCCGCGACACAGCAGCAGCAGGCTGACCAGTGCCAGCCAGCCGAGCGCCTCGCCGGCGGGCAGGTAATCGTGGAACAACAGGCTCCAGCCGAGCGCCAGCAAACCCAGACAAGGCAGGCTGAATGAGGCGTGAGTATAGAGCTGGGCCATGATGGCCTGCTTCACCTGACGTGTCACACTCTGAGTCAACTGCGTACTCCCTGTACAAGAGCCGCACAGTCTACCACTACCCCTTCCGGGCCAACAATAAAACGTCCGTTATTAAGCGGTTGGTCAGCCGCGCTCCAGCTCGTCCAGGATGGGGCACTCGGGGCTTTCATCCCCGTGGCAGCAGCAGACCAGCCCCTCGAGGGAGGCCAGCATGGCCTGCAAGCCGGCGATGCGGGCCCGCAGATCGACAATCTTCTCCTGTGCCAGCTTCTTCACCTGGGCACTGGTCCTGTGCTCGTCCCGGTAGAGCGCCAGCAGCTCCTGGCACTCCTCCAGATTGAAGCCAGTCTCCCGCGCCCGCTTGACGAAGCGCAGCTCCCGCAGCGCGCCCTCTGTGTAGCTGCGATAGCCGTTATCGCTGCGTACCGGCGCCGAGATGAGGCCGATGCTCTCGTAGTAACGTATGGTCTTGGCGGTCAGCCCCGTGGCCTTGGCAACCTTGCTGATGTTCATTGATGACTCCTTACGAATCCAGGTGAGCGCCGGCATGGGTGCCCGCCTTGGGCTGCCAGCGTTTCAGTAACAGGGAATTGCTCAATACCGTGATGCTGCTCAGGGCCATGGCCGCGCCTGCCAGCTCGGGGCTGAGATAGCCCAGTGCCGCCAGCGGAATGCCGATGATGTTGAACACGAAGGCCCAGAACAGGTTCTGCTGTATGGTGCGCCAGGTGGCCGCCGAGATGTCGATGGCATCGGCCACCAGCCGCGGATCCGATCGCATGAGGGTGATGGAGGCCGTCTCCATCGCCACGTCCGAGCCTGAGCCCATGGCGATGCCCACATCCGCCGCCGCCAGCGCAGGAGCGTCGTTCACCCCGTCCCCCACCATGGCCACCAGCCCGGTAGTTTTTGCGCGCAGCGCCTCCACCTTGTCTACCTTGCCGGCGGGCAGCACAGAATCGAACGCCCCGTCCAGCCCCAGCTTGGCGGCGATATGGGCCACGGGTGCCGGCGCATCGCCGCTCACCAGCCAGCTGGCGATGCCGCGCTGGCGCAGGGTGGCGATGGCTTCCGGGCTCTCCGGCCTCAGGGTATCGGCCAGGGCGGCGATGCCGACGGCTACACCGTCGATGGCGACCCAGACCCGGGTCGCACCGTCGGCAGGTTGTTTATCCTGCTGCGGCTGCTCAATCCCGAGCTGAGCCAGCAAAGAGGCGTTGCCGATGGCCACTTCATGGCCCGCCACTTGGCCTTTGATCCCGGCACCGACCCGCACCTCGACCTCCTCCGGCTGCGGCAGCGCCACGTCTGCGCCAACCGCCTCACGCATGGCCAGTGCCAGCGGATGCTCGCTCGCCTGCTGCAGGGCGGCCGCCAGGCGCAACTGCTCGGCATTGCCGCTCCAGCTCGCCAGCACGGGCCGCCCCTGAGTGAGCGTGCCTGTCTTGTCGAAGATGAGCGCCTTGATGGCGTGGGCCTTCTGCAGGGTATCCACGTCTTTGATCAGGATGCCGTGACGGGCCGCCACCCCGGTGCCTGTCACTATGGCTGCCGGCGTCGCCAGCCCCAGCGCGCAGGGGCAGGCGATCACCAGCACGGCCACGGCGGCCAGCAGCGCCTGACCGAAGTCGTTGCCGATGGCGTACCACACCAGCAGGGTGAACAGGGCTATGGCCATCACCACAGGCACGAACACGGCGGACACCTTGTCCACCAGCTGTTGCAGCGGGGCCTTGCCCATCTGGGCGCTCTCCACCAGGGCGATGATCTTGCTGAGGCTGGAATCCTCCCCCACTGTGGTGGCTTCGATCTCCAGCACGCCGGAGCGGTTGATGGCGCCGCCCAGCACGCTCTCCCCGATACCCCGCGGCACCGGCAGACTCTCGCCGGTGAGAATGGATTCATCCAGCTCACTCTCGCCGCTCACTATCTTGCCATCCACCGGTACCCGCTCACCCACCAGCACCCGCAGCCGATCGCCGCGCAGCACCTCGTCGATGGCCAGGCTCTGCCAGCTCTCGCCACGCCAGACGGTGGCGGTTTCCGGCCGCAGCGCCATCAGTTCGCGAATGGCGGACTGGGTGCTGCGGCGGGCGCGGGCCTCCAGCAGTTTGCCGAGCGAAATCAGGGTGATGATGATGGCGCTCGCCTCGAAATAGAGCTTACCGCTGGCGGCCATCCCCAGCGTCAGCAGCAGGTAAAGGCTGTAGAAGTAGGCGGCACTGGTGCCGGTCGCCACCAGCACATCCATATTGGCCGCGCGGTTCTTGAGGGCGAGCCAGGCGCCGCGATAGAAACGGGCCCCGATCCAGAACTGCACCGGGGTGGCGAGCACCAGCTCCAGCCAGGCGGGAATATGCCAAGGCAGCAGCCCCGCCATGGCGATCATGCCCACCAGCAGCGGCAGGGTCAGCAGGGCCGAAATGACAACCTGGATCAGTGCCTTGTGCGCGGCGGCGGCCTCCTGCTCTTCACGCGCCTGCAACTGTTGGCGGCGCGCACTGGCCGAGCCCTGTGCCAGCTGGGCACCAAATCCGAGCGCCTCTATCTGTTCGCGCAACGAGGCCGGGGTCTGCATGCCGGGCACCAGCTCGATGCGGGCCTGTTCGATGGAGAAATTGACCTCGACCGAGAGCACGCCCGGCAGCGCCGCCAGCATCTTGTTGAGACGCGCGGAGCAACCGGCACAGGTCATGCCGCTGATCTGGAAGGAGAGGGTCTCGTGGCCGTAGCCGTAACCCTGCCCTGTGATGCTGTCGAGTACCTCAGGCAAGCGGGCCGGGTCACCTAGCTCGATGGCCGCCTGCTCCAGCGCGAAGTTGACGGTGGCTGTCACGCCGTCGAGCTGGTTGAGGGCTGTGCTGATGCGGCTGGCACAGTTGGCGCAGCTCATGCCGCTGAGCGGCAGTTGCAGATGAATGGGGGGTTGAAGTTGGGTGCTCATGCTGTTCCTCCTCGGAACCAATCGGCCAAACTGGCTGCCGACCGCTAAACCCTAACCTTTACTGTAAGGGCAAGCTCAAGCCACGACACGCACTTTTTTAAACATGAAAAAACGGCGCCCGCTCCCTGCCGGATCCCCCGGGCAGGCGACGGGCGCCGCCGTATTGACGTCACGCCTTATAAGGCCAGCCGACCATCAGATACCGTACTGGGCGCGATAAGCCTGCATGGCGGCCAGTTGCGCCGCCAGCGCCGGCTGCTCGGCCTGCTTCTCTTCCAGATACTGGATCAGGTCGCTCATCTGGATGATAGCGATGATGTGGGCGCCATAGTCACGCTCCACCTCCTGAATGGCAGAGAGCTCCCCCTTGCCCTTCTCCTGACGATCCAGCGCGATCAACACCCCGGCCAAGGAGGCGCCGTTGGCCTGGATCAGGTCCATGGACTCGCGGATGGCGGTGCCGGCGGTGATGACGTCGTCCACCAGCATGATGCGCCCCTTGAGCGGGCTGCCCACCAGATTGCCGCCCTCGCCGTGATCCTTGGCCTCCTTGCGGTTGAAGCACCAGGGCACATCCACGTCGTGTTGCTCCACCAGCTGCACTGCGGTGGCGGAGGCGATGGGGATCCCCTTGTAGGCCGGGCCAAACAGCACATCGAACTCGATGCCGGCATCCATCAGGGCGGCGGCATAGAAGCGGCCGAGGCGGGCCAGATCGCGACCGCTGTTGAACAGACCGGCGTTGAAGAAGTAGGGGCTTTTACGACCGGATTTCAGGGTAAATTCACCGAATTTGAGGACCTGCTTCTCCAGGGCGAACTCGATAAATTGACGCTGGTAGGCTTTCATTCTGGCTCCTTGCTTGGCTTGTCGTTTACTTGTGTGGGGGTATAAAAAACGCGGTCCAGGCCGCGTTTTTAAAATTATGAAAGCGACTGCTTCTGCAGCCCAATGATCTCTTCAATGCCGCCCTTGGCGAGCCCCAGCATCGCCAGCAGCTCCTCATGGGTGAAGGGTTCCGCCTCCGCTGTGCCCTGCACCTCTATGATGCGACCATCTTCGGTCATCACCACGTTCATGTCGGTCTCGGCGGCGGAGTCTTCGATGTACTCCAGATCGCAGATGGCTTCGCCCTGATACATGCCGACGGAGACGGCGGCGATCATCTGCTTGAGCGGGCTCTGCTTGAGCATGCCCTTGCCTACCATCCAGTTCAGCGCGTCCACCAAGGCCACACAGGCACCGGTAATGGCGGCGGTGCGGGTGCCACCATCGGCCTGCAGCACGTCGCAGTCCACCGTGATGGAGTGCTCGCCCAGCGCGGTCAGATCGACGGCAGCACGCAGGGAGCGGGCGATCAGACGGGAGATCTCCAGGGTGCGACCACTCTGCTTGCCGGCGGCAGCTTCACGGTTCATGCGCGAATGGGTGGAGCGCGGCAGCATGCCATATTCGGCGGTGACCCAACCCTGACCCTTCCCTTTCAGGAAGCGCGGAACGCTTGTGTCGACGCTGGCGGTGCAGAGCACGCGAGTGTTACCGAACTCCACCAGCACTGAGCCTTCTGCATGTTTGGTGAAATTGCGGGTAATGGTAACCGGGCGAAGTTGCGCGGCACTGCGATCGCTTGGACGTGACATGGAACGGACCTCTGGGCTGGCTCAAATTGGCGAAGGAGTATAAGTGATCCAGCCCCAAATATCAGCCGATAAGAAGCCGTTCATCATCGGTCGTGAGCAGTCATCTCAGCGGTGAGGAAGCACGCAGAAACTGGCGTCCATCACCCTCGTTCATGAGCCAGGGCAGCACCGGGCCCGGCTCAACACTGTCCCACAAAAGCCGGAACGGGTTCTAAAGCCACGGCTATGGCTGACGGGACAAGTCTGGCTGAGTATACTGGCCGCACACTTCATCAAGCCCGGAACAATCAATGATTCACAGCATGACCGCCTACGCCCGCAAGGAATTCAAGGGCGACTGGGGCACAGCCGTTTGGGAAATTCGTTCGGTCAACCAGCGCTATCTGGAAACCTATATCCGTCTGCCGGAGCAACTGCGCAGCCTGGAGCCGGTGCTGCGTGAGCGTTTCCGTGCCAAGCTGCAGCGCGGCAAGGTGGAGTGCAACCTGCGTTTCGAAGCCGCTCAGGCCGCCGCCAGCCAGCTGCACATCAATGAAGAGCTGGCCAAGCTCATCATAGACAGCGCCAACTGGGTAATGAAAGAAGCGGGCCAAGGCCAGCTCAACCCGGTCGACGTGCTGCGCTGGCCGGGTGTCATGGCCGCCGCCGAGCAGGACATGGACGCGGTTGCCACCGAGCTGCTCGGCGGGTTTGACCAGACCATGGAAGACTTCATCGCCTCCCGCGCCAGCGAAGGGGCCAATCTCAAGAACTTGATCCAGCAGCGTCTGGACGGCATCCAGGTGGAAGTGAAGAAGGTGCGCATACACCTGCCGCAGATCATCGAGTGGCAGCGCCAGAAGCTCACCGATCGCCTGACCGAAGCCAAGGTGGAACTGGATCCGGCCCGTATCGAGCAGGAAATCGTGCTGCTGGCCCAGAAGATCGATGTGGCCGAGGAGCTGGATCGCCTGGAGATGCACATCAGCGAAACCGTCAAGATCATGAGGAAGGGTGGCGCCTGTGGCCGCCGTCTCGACTTCATGATGCAGGAGTTCAACCGCGAGTCGAACACGCTGGGCTCCAAGTCCATCAACGCCGAGGTGACCCAGTCTGCCGTCGAGCTGAAGGTGCTCATCGAGCAGATGCGCGAGCAGATCCAGAACATCGAGTGATGTTTTTCGGCGTTTCCCGCTGCCTCAAATGACTCACAAACCCCTGATTTTCAGGGGTTTGTTGTTTGTGTGTGATTTGAATTGTCCTCAGCTGTCCTGATAAAGTGGTATCACGCTTGGTATCACGATACGACGTGATACCACTTTTTTAAGAACGTGATACCACTAGCCGAAGGACTGCGTATGAGAGCAAGTGAACTCACCAAAAAGATCAAAGAACAGGATGGTGAAGATGCGAAAGAGGGAAAACTCGGCACCACCAATAACATCAATGTGGGTGATGGCCTGTATCTTCGAAGACTCCCCAGCGGCACCCGTAAATGGGTGTTCCGCTATACCAACTTTGCTAGGAAGCGGGTCTGGTTCACGATAGGGTCATACCCTCATCTGTCACTGGCTCAGGCTCGTGGTGAGGCCGCCCGCCTAAATGCCGATATAGAAAATGGCAAAGACCCGTCAGCAGAGCGCAAACGGGATCAGCAAGAGACCGTCAAAACCGTCGAACAGCTGTTTCTCGACTGGTATCAGCATGATGTCAGCCGACGACTGAAGAACCCGCAGATCCCCCAGCGTATCTACCGGAAAGAGATTGCCCCACACATTGGCAAGCTGGCCTTGAAAGAGGTTAATGCCCGCGATATCCGCGCCATCATCCACAAGGTGGCCAACTCTGGACGCAACGCCACCGCGAACGATGCCCTGATGGTCTGCAAGCAATTATTCAAACACGCTATCAAGCTCAACTTGATGGACTACAGCCCGGCACAGGCTTTCACCATGTCGGATGCTGGTGGGCAGGAGCAAAGTCGGAAACGAATCTTGAGTCTGGATGAGCTGGAGATTTTGTTCCGGGTACTGCGCAAACACCGCGACCAGTTCGTGCGCGAAAACTATCTGGCAATAGCCCTACTGGTTCATCTTGGGGTGCGTAAAAACGAACTGATTGCGGCGATGTGGGATGAGATCGATTTTGACGAGCGAGTATGGCGACTCCCGTCAGAACGCAGCAAAACCGATGTGGCGATTACCATACCGCTCAGTGCCACCAGCCTCGAGTGGTTTACCGAGCTGAAGGTGCGCGCCTGCGGATCTCCCTATGTTTTTCCGTCTCGGCGAGCCAGTAAACGGCGAGGATATATCTCCAGTGACACCCTGAATCATGCCATTGCCAAACTGTTTGGCCAGAAGGTCGACAGCCAGAAACAACCGACAGCCAATCTGCTTGGTGAAGCAGGCCTGGAACACTTCACCGTGCATGACTTGCGACGCACCTGCCGCAGCTTGTTGGCATCGTTAGGAGTGCCAAGCCACATTGCCGAACGCTGCCTTAACCACAAACTCAAGGGTGTTGAAGGGATCTACAACCGTCACGACTATCTGAACGAGCGCAGGGAGGCATTTGAAAAATTAGCCTGCATTCTGACCCCTATCATCAACGACATGCCGAATGTCATTCCACTCACCAAGCAATATGCATGATAAGGCCCATCCATTGAGCACCCCTGACGCATTCCAACAGTTCATCAACACCCTTCCTCTGAACAAAACCCTGAGGGAGATCATGGAGGAGTACCCCGAACTAGTAGAAAAGTTGTTGCCAATCAAAACTGCGCTTGAGTGGCTCGAAGGAGCCAACCATCAACTTGAACAGCAATGGGGGAACAAGGATTTTTCCCAGCTGGGCTCGTTAATAATGCGTGATGCATTGGGATTGCAAGGTGATAACCCATTACAGGGAGAGGACCCTTACTTGAATCTGAACCAGGATCTTGTTCGGGCCTTTTCCGCCCTCAATCTCAGACGACTTTCTCGGCATATCAACACCCTGATGACGCGGGATACACTGCTTGCAGCTGCGGCTCCCCGTAAGCATCTTCAGGAGAAAACGACACGCAGAGCCAAAAAGGAAGGTCGGATAGGGGGAGAGGCCAAAGCAGCCCACAGGCAACCCTTACTTGAAGAAATCGAACGGCTGTTTCTGCTTAAGCAGTCACAATTTCCGAACCGTCCGACGACCTTTTACGCCGATAAAATCAAAGCAGACTTTGCTCAATTCATCACTGACCACCCAGGGCAATATAAGGATCTTGGCTCTTCGTCAGGCGTGAAAGGCCAGCGCGACTATCACGATTATATTTACCGAAAATTGCTTAAAATCAGACCAAAGAAACAAAAAACTACCACTTGAAATGTGAGCTACCCCCCTACCTGCATTTCATAACACCTACGCACACCCCAAAATCCCTCCGAACAAGCCCAAACAGCTTATGAGTTTTAACCGGAGGGATTTCATGTATTCAGAGACTAACCGCCAGCAAATCCTTGCGCTCTATGGCCACCCCCAAGACCGTTTGGTACGGGAAAATGAGCGTAAATCCATCACGACCGTCTCCCGTACTCACGCTTGGGTATTGGAACAAAAGGGGGAGTTTCCCAAACGCAAAAAGCTGGGTGCAAGTTGTGCCTGGTTGCTCTCCGACCTGTTGGTCTGGATCCACTCACGCTGAGAGAGCTACAGATGGGAAACAACATCCTGGACTATCTGAAACCACCAGCACCGGAACCAACCTCGATCATCAAAATGAAAGAGCTATGCACCTTATTCGGATGCTCTCGAATGACCATCTATCGCTGGATGGAACACCACAAACTGCCAGCGCCCATCAGGCATAAGAACAGGCGCCTAATTGGTTGGGACAGGAAATCAATAAATATCATGTTAAAGCGTAATTAACGCTCTGCGATGGAGGCCTTGAGCCTCCTCTATTGGGCCCTAGCCCCCCCCCTAGGTGTGACAACCTGTGACATTTATTACGCTTTTTACCCTGATTTTTTCCGACACAAAATTGCACCAAAGCCACGGGCCAACTGGGCTGCCAGCAATGAGCCATCCCTTACAGCACCAGGATATTAATAATATGGCTGTTATTGAGAATAGTTCTCGAGAATACCTGACGCCAAACTTTGAGTATGGTGGCTATTACTGGCCAGTGATCAGCAGATACCAGATCCGTAAAGACATCATGCACGGCATATTTAAGCTACTCGGCCAGTTCTACGAAAAATCCAGCAAGCTAATCGCGATCAGGTTGGAGCTAAAGATGAAGCAATGGAGCCAGGATAATCAACATGTAGGCCATTTCTTCAAACAGCTAAAACGCAAGTTATTCAAGCATTACGGACACTGTTATCACGGGTATATCTGGGTGAGAGAACAGAACCATGCAACTGCCCAGCACTACCACACCGCATTGTTGGTGGACGGACACAAAGTCAGACACTCCAACACTATCAAACAACTCGCAAAGTGCATTTGGCAACACGGCTATTTGAGCCTCCCCAAATGCCCTTTCTACAGAGTTCATCGCAGCCAGATACAGCGATTCCAAGCGCTGATCTACCGCTTGAGCTATTTGGCAAAAGCAGAAACAAAAGGAGATAGGCCACCAGCAGTCAAGGATTACCAGATCAGCCGCTGCATAAGGGGGCAGTAAGTGACGCAATCGTAATTGCCACGACACCAGCGACACATAACTGATGGTTGCATTCAAATTGAATAATGAAGGAGATACATATGGCAAAGCATAATTGGGAAGAACACAAAAAACGTTATGTAGAGGAGTACCCAGAACTCACGTTGGCCGCCTATGCAGCCCTGTTTGGGTTAAACCCCTCTACGACTCGCCGGGCAATGCGTGGCGTCAAAAGCGCAACTACTAAAGACAAAATGGCGCCGCAACCCAAAAGTCAGCAAAAAAGTGATCATTCTACTGCGAATGATCACTTACCAAGTGATCGCCCCGGCGAAGAGTCCTGTACATCGCTCGCCACAAAAAAAGAATCAAAAACAATAAAATCAAGAAGATATAAGAAAAAATCACTCCAGAACGAAGGGGGGCATATACACAAGAGCAATCACCGGCTTACAACCCCCCCCTTAGTCGGAAATACAGAAAATGATCACCCTAGACTCCTCCACGGCATAAGTAGGTCAATGACCCCCGATATGGAAAACTTGACGGCCCAAAGCCATATCGCCATCTATGCGTCACTCCTGAATCTGGATCATGATCTGCTGAAGGCGGCAATCGAACTAGCCGGGGATGACGAAGAGCTGGTTCTGCCCTGTGCGCGCTACCTTCAGCTATACAGCTGTAAGGAGAGCGCCATTAAGCAGGTGAAATCCGACTACGCCAAAGGAGAGATGTGGTACTACCCCGGCACCATGACGCCCATGACGCAAGAGATGGCACTCATGCAGGCAAAAACAGCACCAGCCCAACGATTGGCCGAACTGGAACGGTTAATTGGGGTTCGCAAGACGGCCCTGTGGCGACAGCGGCAGGTCGAATGTGAACAACATTCATTAACAATGAAAGAGCGGACTGACTGCACGACCCAAATACTATTGGAACGGAAAAAGAACAGCTGGAGTGCCTTGGAAACTGCGCAGAAACTAGAGCTGAAAGGGCTGGATCTCCCCTACTCGCTCAGGATGGAAGTCGCCAGAGAAGTTAGCTTCATCGAACCGGTCACTGATACCGATGGCGGAATATCTGAGGCCGAACTTGAAGCACAGGCTCAAGCCTACATGGCAGATCAGAAAGAGGTTATGGGGAACTGGCTACCTCAGCGCCAAACAGAAGTTGCCAAGGCGCTGGCCAATGAGATTGCACATCAAAGCAGTGAGCTGATCGATGAAGATAACTTCAATCCACAGCATGATAATGAGTTGTCAGCTAGCGGGTCTGATGACGAAGGAGAAGGAGAGCCTTTCACCGAAGTTACTGAGGCTTGGGCCTGATGAGGTATATCAAAAGCAATCCGGTATTGTTAAACCCCACTACTGGAGAATAAAAAGAAGACGCAGGTGGCCAACAGTTGATACTTCCGCATCTGGCGATGACATATGTGAGACTCGATAGAGTTTTATTTCCTCTGGAATGATAGCCTCGTCAATATTTATCAATCAGTTAACGACGAGATGGAACAACTTAACCGAGCCCTTGCCTTACACCAGTTACTATTGGAATTTCGTTACCCCGTTCCACGCTCCGTCATCCTTGAGCGGCTTGAGTGTTCAGCCAGCACCTTCAAACGGCTACTGGAATTGTTGCGAGACCGCTATCAAGCACCGATCATCTGGGATCCGATCGCCCGAGGTTATCGTTACGATACCGATGATGGCCGATTTACCTTGCCAGGTGTTTGGCTTACCGAATCAGAAGCCTTCGCCCTGTTGATGGCCAATCGCCTGCTACAAGATGTGCAGCCCGGCCTACACCAACAAGGGCTGGCCCAACTGCAGGACCGCATCGGTACATTACTTGGTCCCCAGTGGCAGAGTCAGGCAGACCGGCTGCGAGTTGAGAGCATAGGGCGCCAGTATGTAGCACCTGAACTATTCCTGCCGCTGGTGCAGGCCCTGTTTGCCAGGCGCCGACTCCAATTCCACTATAGTGCCACCTCGCATCAGGCCGAAATCCGGCGCGTCTCTCCCCAGCGCCTGTGCTGGTATCGGGACAACTGGTACTTGCTCGCCTGGTGCCACGAACGAAAGGCACTACGCATCTTCGCTTTGAGCCGCATTGCCGACCCCCTTGAACTTGATGAGGTCGTCTACGACAGCAAGACGCAGGAGTTGGACGCACTCTTCTCCAACGGCTATGGCATCTTCGCAGGCAATACCATGCAGCAAGCCGAGTTGCGCTTTGATCCAAGCGCGGCCCCCTGGGTCAGAGATGTGCAGTGGCATCGCGATCAAATCCAGACACTAGAGCAGAGCGGCCATATTCGCCTTAGCTTCCCCTATGCCGACCAACGCGAACTGGTACGCGACCTGATGCGCTTTATCGGTGAGATCGAAGTGCTGGCACCGCCTGAACTACGTCAGCGCGTGATAGCCGCCATGAACGCGGGATTAAAAAAACATGGAGCAACCACTTTAGTAGCCCAGCCGGTGAGCCAGTGAGAGGAAGAGAATGGCCAACGTGATGAAACAAAGGGCGGCGGCAATATGATGAACCGAAGACGAAAAACGACGGACACGGAGCCAGAAATCACTGCTGTCCCCTTTGAATTGTGCCCGGCCAAGACCTACCAAGATCGGCAAGGCGTACCCCATTTGGGCCGGAGTGTGTTTAACCACTGTCAGATAGTGGGGGAAACTGCACGGGCTTTGCTGGATCGCATGCCAACGACGATTCGACAGGCCCTCTTTCCACAAGGGAGCGCCCTACAGGCCGCCCTTCACGACATCGGTAAGATCAGCCCCGTATTTTTCCTCAAATTACAGTGTGCGGTGGAGGGGGATCACTCCTCTTGGCTGCAACGAATGCCTCAGTTCAGAGCAATACAGGAACGTGACTGGGGTGGCCATGCCGGTGTCAGTGAGCTGGCCCTCGCCGCAATCACAAACAACCCGTTTGTTCCTCGAGTCGCCGGGCAGCACCACGGTTTTAATCCGCCTGATGCGATGTTAAGCGCCAGTGCCGAGCAGCTTGGTGGGAAATCCTGGCAAGCAGAACGGTGCAGGCTGGTGGAGGAGTTACAACGGGTTATGGGGGAAGAAATCCCCACTATCACGACGCCGGAACAAGCAAGACTATTGGCAGGGCTGACCACTGTGGCAGATTGGATTGGCTCTGGTCATCACTTTGAAGACCCAACAATCCCCTGGCAGCCAAGAATAGAACAAGCATTGGATGATGCTGGGTTTGTCTTGCCTAAGGTGCGTAAAGGGCTGGCCTTTGGTGATATTTTTAGGGCTGAGGATGGGACACCTTATCAACCCAATGAACCTCAACAGCTTATCCACCAGCATATCCAGGGAGTAGGTGTCTATGTGCTTGAGGCGCCAATGGGGCTCGGCAAGACCGAGGCCGCGCTCCATGCAGCCTACAAAATGTTGGAAGAAGGCAAGGCCACGGGCATCTATTTTGCTCTACCCACTCAACTTACATCCAACAAGCTGTTAGACCGCTTCAATGACTACCTCAAGCAGATCCTGACCGAAGAGAGTCCGCACCGTCACTCCCTGCTACTTCATGGCAGTGCCTGGTTGGTCAATCAGGCGTTGGGAGAAGAGGGCAAACCCGGCCGCAGCTGGTTTGACAGTGCGAAGCGTGGTTTGCTGGCACCGTTTGCCGTGGGCACCCTCGATCAGGCATTGATGGCCGCCATGAACGTCAAGCACGGTTTTGTCAGGGCCTTTGGCCTGGCGGGCAAGGTGGTGATCCTCGATGAGGTGCACAGTTACGATGCCTACACGGGTGTGATCCTCGACGAGCTGATCCGTCTACTTCGAACCCTGCACTGCACCGTAATTATTCTCAGCGCCACGCTGAGTCAGGCTCGCCGCAGTGAGTTGCTCGGGCAGCCGACACAGCAAGATTCCTACCCTCTCATATCCGTATCAACAGGTATCACGCCATCACTGCTGCAAGAGCTGGCGGTGACACCAGAGGAATCCCGCTCAGTTCATCTGCAATGCAAACCCATGGCAGACCAGAGTGTGTTAGAGGAAGCGCTCATGCGCGCGACCCAGGGCCAGCAGGTGCTTTGGATTGAAAATACGGTGGCCGAGGCACAGGAACGTTATCTCGATCTGGCTGCCAGAGCACAGGAAGTAGGGGTGGCTTGCGGTCTACTGCACTCTCGCTTTACCGCACGGCATCGGCAAAACAATGAGGCACATTGGGTTAACTGCTATGGCAAGGCGGGCAGAGCAGCCCGTGGGAAGCAAGGCCGCATCCTGATCGGCACTCAGGTACTGGAGCAATCTCTTGATATCGATGCCGATTTTCTGGTCAGCCGCATGGCGCCCACCGATATGTTGTTTCAGCGGCTTGGTCGTCTCTGGCGTCATGAACAGACCCCGAGACCCACCGATGCCCGCAGAGAAGCCTGGCTCCTTGCCCCAGAACTCGATACAGCGTACCAGGATCCCTATCAGGCCTTTGGTGCAACAGCCCACGTTTATTCCCCTTATTTGCTCTGCCGCTCTTTGGAAGTTTGGCTTGTCCAGATAAGGGAGGGGACAGTCTCCTTACCCGAGCATATCCGCACGCTGGTGGAACTCACCTATCAGGATCGCAGCGAAGATGACGTGATGGCTCGCTGGAAACGAGAGCTCTTTGACGGCACTCGCCTACGTAAAGGGGTCAACGGTCTTCGGCAACTGGCACGACTTACGCTGTCTAAAGGGGGCAAGACCCTGCCCGAGGCCAAAGCGCAAACCCGCTACAGCGAGCAGGAGAGCGGTGACTTGCTGCTCCTGTCGGGGCTATCTCTGGACAACTACGACCAGGCCACCACCCTGACCTTTCTCGACGGTGAGCAGGTTGTTATTCCATGGCATGCACATCGCCTTACCCCAGCAGAGTGGCGAGGCCGCGCGGCACAGGTGACTCAGCATCTGGTCAGCTGCCGTTTAAGCCAACTGCCCCGGCCACCAGCACGGCTCTGGTGTCAAAAAGCAGGCCTGGGCAATGTGTTGTATCTAGGCCATCCGGATCAGGATGACGCCGCTTTTTCTGTTGCCCTGGTCACTACAGATCATCAACTGCATGCCGTAGATGGTTGCTCACTCCCCTTAAGCGATCGCCTCTCTTATCGCTATCGGGATGACATCGGTCTCACCATTACCAAATACAAGGAGTAAGCCTTGGAACATCGCTTCAATCTGATCGACGAACCCTGGATCCCGGTGGCCGACAAGGGACGGGTCGGGCTCAAGGATATCTTCACCCACCCCGAATACCGAACCCTGGGTGGTAATCCGGTGCAAAAGGCCGCCATTCTGAAGCTGCTGCAAGCTGTCGTCCAAGCCGCTGCCACCCCACAAAATCTGGAGGCGTGGCAACAACTAGGTTGGCGTGGCATAGCTGACCGAGTTTGCAGCTATCTGGCCCAGTGGCACGATCGCTTCTATCTCTACGGCCCGGAACCCTTTCTTCAAATGCCTGCCATTGCCAAAGCAGCTATCAAGAGTTTCGGCACCGTGCTGCCCGATGTAGCGACCGGCAATACCACTGTGTTGACCCAAACCCAAGCAGAGCAGCCGCTCGATGATGGCGAGCGGGCACTGCTCTTGCTCACTCAGATGGGCTTTGCGCTGGGGGGAAAAAAGACCGATAACAGTGTAGTGCTGACACAGGGTTATACCGGCAAGAGCAATGACAAAGGCAAACCATCAACGGGCAAGCCCGGTCCCTCTGTTGCACATATGGGCTTACTGCATAACTACTGTCTGGGCACATCATTGCTAGAGAGCATCTGGCTCAACCTCTTTACCGAGACTGAAATTGCCGATCTCACAGTTTATCCATTTGGCTTGGGGACACCTCCTTGGGAGCAGATGCCAGAGGGGGAAGACTGCCACATTGCCAACCAGCTTAAGGGCTCTCTGATGGGGCGGTTGGTTCCCCTCTGTCGCTTCTGTTTATTGGCCGATGAGGGACTGCATTACTCCGAAGGTATTGCACATGGCAACTACAAAGAGGGCGTTTTCGACCCTTCAGTCGCCGTCGATATCAGCGGCAAGGAACCCAAGGCGCGCTGGGCCGACCCCGAGCGCCGCCCATGGCGCGAATTGACCAGCTTGCTCGGTTTTATCGGGCAAGGGGGAAGATCGCTTGATTGTTACCAGCTGAAACTGGCACTGCTCAAAGCCAAAAAGCAGGAAGCAACCTTTGCTATCTGGTCTGGGGGATTAAGGGTCAGCAGCAATGCAGGTGAACAGTATGCCTCTGGTTCAGACGACATGGTCGAGTCTCTCTGCTGGTTCTCTCCCAACGATATTGACGAGATCTGGTTTAACCATTTTCAAACCCAGATGAGCCAGTTAGAAGGACTGGCCAAAACCCTTTACGGCTGCGTGATGGGCTACTACAAGACGCAGCTGATGGATGGTACATCATATGCCAAACAGGCGAGCAACCTCTTCTGGCAGCTCTGCGAGCGCCAGGGCCAGGCCCTGATCGATGGCTGTGATGAGGTAACAGCTCGCCAACAACTGCGCCGCCAATTTGCCCGCTATACCACCCAGGTATTTGACCAGTTTTGCCCCCATCAAACGGCTCGGCAGATGGATGCCTGGGCCAAAGCCAAGCCAAACCTCTCCGCCTATTTGCAACAGGAGCAACCATGAGTACGCAACCGCAAGCGTCACAGAGTCGCGAGGTGGATTTTGTCGCATACCTCTGTCAGCGCTGCCAAAAAGACAAGGGATTTGCCGCTCGGCTACGCCGTGCCGATAACCCCGCCACCGAGTATCAAAGTTGGGACACCCTGGCCGCTTTCGGGATCAATCTGGAGTGTGCCGAAGAGCGCCAGCCATTTGCTCTGATTGCCGCAGCCGTGGCACGCAGTGATCAGGCATGTAATGGTGCCTTGCCACTGGGGCAGGCGATAGCCCTCGCGTTTAGCGAAGGACGCGAGAGCGATCAAGCCAAAGCCAGGCTACGCCGCCTGCTTGCCTGTGACGATACCGAAGAGGTATGCCGCATTTTGCGTCCGTTGTTGACGTTGATCCGTAGTCGAGTCAATCAACCCCTCGATTACGCGGCACTGCTGGTGGACTTACGCTGGTTTCATCGCAGTGCAGATCGCGCCAAAGCACGCTGGGCTCAACAGTTCTACGGCAGGCAGGAAAAGGAGATGACAGCATGACCCTCTATGCCAGTGTGTTACGCCTAGATCGGGCAGCAGTGAAAGCGCTGCGAGTGACCGACCTCTACTCACTGCACCGGGTGGTTTACGGACTGTTTGAGGACGTTCGTTCAGAAGCACAAAAGCAGGCCAGCGTACCAAGCGGAATTCAATGGGTCGATAAAGGGGGTGATCACCTTTGTCGCCAGATCTTGCTGCTCTCGGACCGTCTTCCTCAAACCGGTGAATATGGTGAAGTTGAATCACGCTCTCTGCCTGACGATTTTCTATCGCACCGCCACTACCGCTTTACCGTCACAGTCTCTCCGACCAGACGAGATAACCAGAGCCGTCAACTCAAGCCAGTTAAAGGACGCGAGGCCATTGCCGACTGGTTTATAGAGCGCGCAGCTACAAACTGGGGCTTTTGCATAGACCCTGCACGTCTTCAGATCGATGACGTGAGAGTGGCCCAATTCAAGGGCAAAGCCGAGCGAGCCATCACACTGCAGCAGGCAACCCTGAGCGGTTATCTCACCGTGACCGACCCCGAACGTTTCGCCCTGAGCGTGGCTAGCGGGCTGGGCCGTGGCCGCACCTTTGGCTGTGGCCTGCTGCAAGTCGTTCCCCTTATCGAACAACCCCTCTTCTGACAAGGAATCATCATGAATAACGCGCTGAAAAATACCCGTATCGAGTTTCACATCCTCCAGTCTTTTCCCGTTACGTGTCTGAACCGTGATGATGTAGGAGCCCCCAAAACGGCCGTCGTAGGTGGCGTAACCCGCGCCAGGGTCAGCTCCCAATGCTGGAAGCGTCAGGTGCGTTTGGCCCTGCAAGAGTTTGGCGTCAAGCTGGGTATTCGTACCAAAAAGGTCGCCGAACTTGTCACCGAGCATTGCATCAAACTGGGTGCAGCACAGGAACCTGCCCAGCTGTGTGCAAGTAAGATAGCCGAGCTGCTGGCCGACGATACTTTGCTGTTTATCAGCCACAGTGAGGCCGAAGCCTTTGCTGGCTATGCCAAAGAGCAGCAGTTCGACGCAAGCAAGATCAAAGATAAAGAGCTGGCAAAGCTTGCTAAAAAAAGCCTCAACCCAGCCCTGGATGCGCTCGATATCGCTCTCTTTGGTCGCATGGTCGCCAAGGCAGCAGACATGAATGTCGAAGCAGCCGCCTCTTTCAGCCATGCCATCTCAACCCACAAGGTGGCCAATGAAGTGGAATTCTTCACTGCGCTCGATGATCGGCAAGAAGAACCCGGTTCGGCCCACATGGGGAGCCTGGAATTTAACTCCGCCACCTATTACCGCTATATCAGCCTGGATCTGGGTCAACTCACCGACACCATGGGTGGGAATGAACTCAATAAAGAACAGTTGAAACAGGCCATCGCCGCCTTTACCAAAGCGCTGTTTGTCGCGGTTCCCGCTGCTCGTCAGACTACCCAATCCGGCGCCAGTCCATGGGAGTTTGCCAAAGTGTTGGTTCGTAAGGGACAGCGCTTGCAGGTGCCATTTGATGAGCCAGTAAAAGCCGCTGGCCATGGCTTTTTACTCCCCAGCGTGGAAGCCCTCAAAGGCTATATCTCCAAGAAAGAGGCGCTCACCGGCAGCCTGTTTGGCAAGTTGGGAGATTACGAGTGGGGCGAAGACGAGACATTCAGTGTGGATCACCTGATCGCTAAGCTGCAAAGCCATGTGGAGTAAGTCATGAGTCAACCCTACCTGTTGCTATGGCTGGAGGGGCCGCTACAAAGCTGGGGACACGACTCCCGCTTTGGACGGCGTGAAACCCTGAACTTCCCGACCAAGTCCGGGGTCCTCGGGATAGTCTGCGCAGCAATGGGGGCTGGTGGCCCCCAAACATCCCTGCTCGCCCGATTTGCCGATCTCGATATGCAGGTCCACAGCTTTGCCCGTCGCCACAAGAACGGGGAGCTAGCGCCCCGCGAACCTTTGTTGCGCGATTTTCATATGGTGGGCAGTGGTTACGATGACAAGGACCCCTGGCAGAGTCTGCTGATCCCAAAAACCAGTGAAGGAAAGAAACCAAACGGAGCGGGCACAAAGATGACCTACCGCTACTACCTGCAAGATCAGGCGTTTGCCGTACTGCTCCAGGTCCCCGCTGACCTGTTAACCGAGGTCGCCCAGGCTTTGCAAAACCCGACCTGGGATCTCTCCCTTGGCAGGAAAACCTGCGTGCCCACCGAGTTCATCTTTCAGGGACAGTTTGCCAACCGGGATGACGCACAGACTGCAGCCCTCAATCTGGCCGAGCAGAAGCAACGAACCCGGGACTTTATGGTGATCCAGGGAGCCACTGAAGGGGGTGAGCTGCTGACATTAAACGATGTTCCGCTGCAATTTGGTCAGCATAAGCGTTATCGGGATCGGCAGGTGACGCTGATAAACGAGGGCTAAACCATGGGTGGTGGTCAGCGTCTATTCGTCAAGATCACCCGGGAGTCCCTGCCTCAGGTCAAGGATAAATACCCCTTTATCTACCTAGAGCGGGGGCGCCTCGAGATTGACGACAGCAGTCTAAAGTGGCTCGATGCCGAAGGCCAGGTCGTACGTCTGCCGGTAGCTACTCTCAATGCCATCTTGCTAGGCCCTGGCACCAGCCTGACTCACGAGGCAGTCAAGACTGCTGCGGCAGCCAACTGTGCTATCTGCTGGGTGGGGGAAGATAGTCTGCTCTTCTACGCGGCAGGTTTTTTACCCACCGCCAATACCCGCAACCTCAATCACCAGATGCGGCTAGCCTGCAATAAAAAGTCATCCCTCGAGGTAGCTCGCCGCATGTTTGCCTATCGCTTTCCCGATGCAGATCTGGCAGGTAAGAGCCTTAAGGAAATGATGGGCATGGAAGGTAGCCGGGTGCGCGCGCTCTATCAGCAAAAGGCCCAACAATATGGGGTCGGTTGGAAAGGGCGTCAGTATACTCCCGGTAAAATGGACCTCAGTGATACCACAAATCGGGTGCTGACCTCCGCTAACGCAGCTCTCTACGGCATCCTCTGCTCCGCACTCCATGCCATGGGCTACTCCCCCCATATGGGATTTATCCACTCGGGCAGCCCGCTGCCCTTTGTCTACGATCTGGCCGATCTCTACAAAGAGAGCCTCTGCATCGATCTTACCTTTTCACTAACGCGTGAGATGGCCGGTCGCTACGAGAAAGCGCTGGTCTCATCCCGCTTTCGGGAACGGGTGATAGAACAGGATTTGCTCGCACGTTTGGCACGGGATATTCCACAGTTATTGGGAGGGAATTGTGCTGATAGTGCTGGCAAATGATTTGCCACCGGCCGTACGAGGAAGAATGAAGCTCTGGTTTATCGAGCCGCGACCCAATGTCTTTGTCTCTGGCATTAAGGACTCAGTGGCTGACTCCGTTATCGAATACCTTTACCAACACTGCTCACCCGCAGCAGGGGTGGTGATATTCAAGAGCATCACCAAAACGCCTGGTTATCAGATCCGCACCATAGGGTCAGCGACCAAGACTCTCTGTGAGATAAGCGGCCTGCAGCTGGTGGTAGAAAAACTACTCAACCAGTAAGCCAACCACAATCTGTAGCTGGCTGGGCAAGATCTTTAACAATATATTGGTGTCTTCCCCACGCCCGTGGGGGTGTTTCTCCGGCAGGAGGATGTCCGTTCGGGTGACTTTTGTCTTCCCCACGCCCGTGGGGGTGTTTCTGTACACCGCCCATGCGAACGGCTGCGAAGCTAGTCTTCCCCACGCCCGTGGGGGTGTTTCCGGTGATGTCCTGCCGGTGTCGAGCATAGACCCGTCTTCCCCACGCCCGTGGGGGTGTTTCCCCATAATATTGTCCTCTAAGTGTTTTTAGGCCGTCTTCCCCACGCCCGTGGGGGTGTTTCCTGACCCTCGCGGACTGGTCCAAGCGGATAGGCGTCTTCCCCACGCCCGTGGGGGTGTTTCTTAGCCCGCCACGCGGCCAGAAATGCCCGCTGGGTCTTCCCCACGCCCGTGGGGGTGTTTCCTTCCCATCCCAGAAGAACCGGGCCGGCGTCTAGTCTTCCCCACGCCCGTGGGGGTGTTTCTCCTGGGGACGGTTGAGTTTAGTTACAGTGACAGTCTTCCCCACGCCCGTGGGGGTGTTTCCCGCATGGCCACGGCCAACGGATGGGAGCTGGAGTCTTCCCCACGCCCGTGGGGGTGTTTCTACCCATTCTGCCCCATGGTCTTCTTGACCTTGGTCTTCCCCACGCCCGTGGGGGTGTTTCCGGATGGTTCGAGCGCGGTGAGTTGCCGCCTGTGTCTTCCCCACGCCCGTGGGGGTGTTTCTAACTCAACTATAGGCGGGGATGGTTTTTCGAAGTCTTCCCCACGCCCGTGGGGGTGTTTCTATGAGATTTTGTTGACGGTGCACGATGAGGACGTCTTCCCCACGCCCGTGGGGGTGTTTCTTGCCAGGTCTACGCCAGATGGATAATGCCGAGGTCTTCCCCACGCCCGTGGGGGTGTTTCTAGCCAAGCGGTACCATTGGTAAACTGCCCAGCGTCTTCCCCACGCCCGTGGGGGTGTTTCCGTCAGTGACGAGATCAAGTGGCGCGACTTCTTGTCTTCCCCACGCCCGTGGGGGTGTTTCCGATTACGGCCGCTCGTTCCTGCGGATGTGTCGGTCTTCCCCACGCCCGTGGGGGTGTTTCCGGCATCTACACCGTGACCACGGCCGGATCTTCGTCTTCCCCACGCCCGTGGGGGTGTTTCCTACGTCTCTCGCTTCAGGGATGGATCCGTTGGGTCTTCCCCACGCCCGTGGGGGTGTTTCTCCACCCATCAGCATCCGGCGCTGGGTAAAGGTGTCTTCCCCACGCCCGTGGGGGTGTTTCTGGCCAGCTAAAGCTGTATCGGTATGATGGCGAGTCTTCCCCACGCCCGTGGGGGTGTTTCTGGCCAGCTAAAGCTGTATCGGTATGATGGCGAGTCTTCCCCACGCCCGTGGGGGTGTTTCTTCGTATGGGTGGCAACCCTAGCCGCTGGGGTCGTCTTCCCCACGCCCGTGGGGGTGTTTCCAACGTAGGGACTCTGGTCGACCGCAACCTCTAGTCTTCCCCACGCCCGTGGGGGTGTTTCCCACATCATTCGGCTGCCACAGCATGCATCGAGGTCTTCCCCACGCCCGTGGGGGTGTTTCCGTGATGTGCTCAGCCGGGTACACAGGGGTAAAGTCTTCCCCACGCCCGTGGGGGTGCTTCTGATACTCCCAGTTACGTGTCAGATGCCATCCTGTCTTCCCCACGCCCGCGGGGGTGTTTCCAACGCCAGCTACTACGGCGCCTATGTGGATCGGTCTTCCCCACGCCCGTGGGGGTGTGTCTAACGGCAGCATCCGCACCGGCGTACTGCTGAGGTCTTCCCCACGCCCGTGGGGGTGTTTCCTGGGGTGTGCAGAAGGCCTATCCCCGCGTCTGGTCTTCCCCACGCCCGTGGGGGTGTTTCTGCCTTGAGTACGCAGCGGAGGATAACTGATGGATCTTCCCCACGCCCGTGGGGGTGTTTCCATCATTCCCATTGTCGGAGAGGCAGAGGGCGCGTCTTCCCCACGCCCGTGGGGGTGTTTCCAAAGAGTTCGACATTAACACTGGCGAGACATGGTCTTCCCCACGCCCGTGGGAGTGTTACTACGCTACGGATAAATTCGGAGCAGTAGCATCTCTGCAGTAGCGGTAGAGTGGTCTTAGCTAACTACGAAGAAAATCTATTTTCCGACTTCAATCGACAACAATAGGGATTTAAATAAGATGGTGGTTCACCCCGCTGATGTACATAAAAAACGCTCGCGCCGCCTACGCAAAAAACTACACGTTGGCGAGTTTCAGGTGTTTGGCTTTGCCATTACCTTCACCATCAACAGGCAGCTGAAAAATTTTGACGATGCCCTGGATGGCTGGATAGATTACGTTGAATCGCAAAGCTGGTGCTTTGGCGGCGGTGGTTCTGTATTGGACAATGAGATCGAAGGCTATCTCTGCCGATATGATCGTGGCTCGCTGACCGAATCAGACCGGGATCTGGTCGCCTACTGGTTGGCCGAACAATCCTGGGTCACTGCGCACTATCTCGGCCCGCTGAGCGATGTCTGGTATGGCCCTTGGGAATATAACTCCATAGCCGATCCATCGACTGGCCAAGAGGCCATTCATCAGAGAAAAACAATTGCTACAAATAAAACCGGAGTCTACTTTCCCCACGAGGTGGTAGGACTGCAAATCGAGCAAGGTTTTTCACTACTGGCAGCCTGGCGCTGTTACCGTGGTCTGAGTCAGGTAGAATTGGCTGGCAAGTTGGGAGTTTCATTGACTGAACTGGTGGCAATAGAACAACCAGACCATAGATTCACCCCCCAGCAGGTCACTCAGCTGGTTAGCGTCCTCAACATTCAGGTCGAACATCTGCTCGGCTAGGTGAAAAATGTTCAGCCCCAATCATGCTCGAATTAAAGGTATCAAAATTGGTATCATGGACACATAACCCACAACTCAGCACACATACAATTAATTGATTTTAAAAGAAAAATTAATTTGTAACTACATTCAGATCCAGAACATAGAGTAATGGATGCAAGAAGCCCGTCAACGACGGGCTTCTACTCAATGCCTGCACCACACTACCCTTGGCTTGAGCCAGATCGGATTTTCATTCCTGGCCGACAGCATCTGACTCGCTTGTGCGGTATGCTGTCATGCTGATGCTCAACAACGACCTCTATTGAGGCCTGCCTTATGAAATACCTTGTAGTACAAACCAAACAGATAGGGGATGTGCTGATCTCCACCGCGCTGTGCAACAACCTCAAGCAGAACGATCCAACCGGGGAAGTTCACTATCTGGTCATGGATTATTGCGCGGGTATGGCGCAAGGCAATCCCAATATCGATCGACTCCTCATCATAGAGAAAGCCAGGCGCAACGACTGGCGCTACATGAAAGACCTGCTGCTGGCTATCCGCCGCGAACACTATGACGTGGTGGTCAACAGCCAGGGCCAGATGATAGGCCTGCTGACCTGCCTCTTCTCCGGTGCCAGGTTGCGGATAGGATTTGACTCCTTCCCCTGGCGGCTCGGCCACAACCGCATAGTGCGCTTTCGCAAAGACACCGAATTCCAGGGCAACAGTACCCTGATCGACGACCGCTTCTCGCTGCTCAAGCCGCTCAAACTGGCCAAAGAAGATCGCAACTACCATCTCTGGCTGAGCGAAGAGGAGAAACAGCAGGGACGGGAAACCTTGCAGGCGGCCGGCGTCGATCTCGCACGGCCCTTGATCGCCATGGGCGTCAACTCGCTGGGGCACTACAAGCGCTGGCCCATCGACTGCTTCGCCCAGGTTGCCCAATGGCTCATCGAACAGCACAACGCCCAGATCCTGATCTACTGCGGGCCGGGGGAAGAGGAGTACAACCGCAGTCTCAAGCCGCTGCTGCCTGCCGTTTTGCAGGGCAGCGTGTTTGATCAGGTCAAGACCCGCTCGGTACGGGAACTGGTGGGGCTGTTTGCTCATTGCCAGCTGTTTGTCGGCAACGACACGGGCCCCCGCCACATGGCCCAGGCCATAGACCTGCCCCTGCTGACCATAGTGGCCCCCGGCGGCGACAAGATCATCGCCAATCCGGTCAACCACCCCCGCTATCAGGCCATCGATATCTTCGATGCCAAGGGATCCGACTTCCAGCTGCCGCAAAATGCGGAGAAAGACTTCATCGATGACACCCTGTTGCGCGCCATCACACCCGAGCTGGTGATTGCCCGACTGACAGCGCTGCCTGATTGGCAAGCAGCCACTGTCTGAATAGCCGGTCGAACTCGGTCAGGTTGAGAGAGTTGATGTCCTGTTCGCGGAGATTCTCCGAGAACAGGACGGTCGCTGACGGGGAGTTGGGATGCCACTCCAGGAAATTCTCGTTGCCACCCCCTATATCCGGGTTGTAGAGACCCAGAATGGGTTGCTCCAGCCCGGCCGCGATATGTATGGTCGCCGTGTCCACCGAGATGAGGCCCTGACTCTGACGCAACTGGGCAAACAGGCCCGCCAGCGAGGGTGCATCGGGTGACAATACCATGCGCTCCGGTCGGCTCAAGCCGGCCCGGATCACCGCGACTTCAGCCTCCATGCCCGGTGGATATAGCAGGCAGATGGCAAATGGGCAGGCGTCCAGCATCCTCTCCAGCATCTGCCGGATCAGCTCAGGCTTCAGACGGCGGGAACTGCCACTACCATAAGGGTTGAAGCAGAGCACGACATCATCTGGCCACCAGCTCGCAACCGACGCTTCCTGACCCAAAGCGGGGATGATGTAGCGCCGATCCGGGTCTGCCACCCCGAGTCGATTCAACAGCAGGGCAAACTTGTCGGAGAAGTGCATGCCGCTGGACGCGGCTCCCAGCTTGAGGTTGATGGCCTGCAGGGCATCGTCCATGCCGGCGACCCAATCTGCCCTGACCTGGCTGATGAAAAAGATATCCTTCATCTTCAACATCTTGCCAAAGTGAACCAGGCAACCGACCTCCCCCAGTGACAGTGCCAGCCGCCTGAGTTGACAATAACCGGGGCGCTTGGGCACCTCGATGACCCTATCCATGTCGAAATGATCGCGAAACAGGGGAGCCATGGCTGCCGTTGTCACGATCCACACCTCACGCTCCGGGTTGACCCGCTTTAGTTCGCGGGCCACCCAGGACGAGACGATCGCATCGCCCAGTTTGGCATCCCAGCGCAGCAGGACGACTTTTCCCTCGCTCTCCCTGGTGGGTTCAGGCCGTTTTCGATCAAACAGGAACCGTCCCATCTTGCGGCGAAGAATGTCACGTTTGAGTTGCAGGTCGTTGATTAATGACATGAATCCACCAGGATGGCCGTTGAATTGGGAAGGTATGATAACAGTCTGACGCGACTAGAGCGCCATCAAGGCATCGACCTGACGGCTGATCTCGACAGGCGAAAGGGCGGAAAGGTTGTCCGTGGTCGATCTCAGAATGATATTGCGGCCAGAGAGTGGAATAAAGGCATCGCGCCAGGACTCGTTGTTCATCAACACCAGGGTGGGCACCCCGAACGAAGACGAGATATGGATGATGGAGGTATCGGTCGAGATGACACCCTGCGCATCCTTGATAATCTTTGCCGCATCGAGAATGGTGTCGGGAAACAGGGCTGTCATGTCCTGCCGTTGGCATGCCAAAGGGCGCCTGGAGAAGACCAGATAGGAAACCCCAGCATACACAGGCAATTGAGCCAGAATGCCGTTGATTTGCTCATCCGCCATCGAATTGCCCACCTGACTGCCGGTCAGATTGACCAGCAGATAACGCCCATAGCCACTGGTATCCAGCTGTTCATTGCAGGGCGATGGTATGGTGACCGGCACGTCCGTTTGATCCCCCGCCACGCTGAGCATGCGATAAACGAAGTGATCCCGGATAGGGCGTGACGGCACTATGGTGGCCTTTTCGTTGAACAACGGCAGCAACTTCTGCTGCTGTTCGCTCTTGAAGCGCAGGGGCAATGACTGCAATCGACCATTGGCCAGCAACAGCAGCTTGGCCATGGCGATATCGTCGGGCTCATCGAACAGGTTGATGACCACGTCATAGTGGCGTTGCCTGAGCTCGCGCAGTTTGCACCACATGCCCGCTGGCCACAGGGTGTCGTTCAGGGTGATCACATGGCATTGATCAATACCGGGCACAGATGCCGCCAGCAGCGCGTTGCGCTGGCTGCACACGAGGTCAAATCGGGCGGCTGGATACAGGCGCCTGAGCTGCGCAATGGCGGGCAATGACAGAATGAAGTCGCCGATGGCGTCATAACCGACCAGCAGCACGCTTGCCACTTCTGTTCCGACGGGGCTCGGGATGGCAGCAGGCTGGCTGCCAATGACCCACTTGGCGATGGAATGGGTAAGCAACTTTTTGAAATTCATAGATTATCCAGCATGTATGGCCCCACTTCGCCGACCAGGACAGCAGGGGTGTTTACTGACCCCAATCCCGGCCAGGACAACCCGCCTATTCCAGATAGTGGCCGTAAGCCCGATCATCAATCGTGGTGGTAAAGAGATCCACATCCAGGCAACAGGGCTCAACACCGGAGGCAGCCAGGCCATTAAGCTGCAGGCGACCAGTCAGATAATCGGCAGGCATGCGCAGCGGATAAGCACACTGCAATAATTTCTTCGCCCCTGCCAGGGTCAGAACATACCCTGCGGTCGACAGGATCCCTCTCCTGGAGGTGCGACTCGGTGTCAGATATCTGGCAAGCCGATAACCGCCCGGCAAGGAGGAAAGAATTGGCCAGCGCTTGGCTTTGCCATGATGCAGGAAGACGATCTCCGAATGGCAGGAGTGCACTATCGTCTCGATGATCGCCTTGCTGTGCATGTGCAGGTAAATGTCATCTTCCAACACCACGCAGCGATCAATTCCCTCGGCGACTATGCGCTCATAAACACGGATATGGCTCATGGCACAGCCAATCTCACCAAAACTCAGCTCATGGCCACACACTTCTTTGGCCAGCTCCAAGTCAACCTTGGCAAGTTCCGCGCTGCTCAATGCTTTCCCATCGGTCGCATCTACGAACTCGAAATTGATGCCAAGATGCGCCATCTGCTGTACAACCATCGCCCGCCGCTCAACGCTGCGAGCCAAACTGATGACAAAAACCGGAATCATGACGTACAGGTATCCTTTTCAAACTCATGGGCAAACCAGATGAAAACCAGGCTGAGCGTATACAAATAGAGCACCCCTTGATGTTCAAACGGAACATCGCTTAGCGAATTAATCGCAAACGCCAGAGGCACCAGTACCCCTGCAGAAATCCTGTTTATATTTTTCGCGGCAAAATAGAGCGGCAGGCCAAGAAATATCACCAGTGCAACAAATCCGATGCTGCCTCGAACTACCAGGTTCTGCATATATTGATTATGCGAGTGGACCAACGCCGGATGAAATATCAGGGGAGATATCTGATGATTATTGACCTGGGTTTGTTTCAATGCGTCGAAGCCATCCGTGCCCACGCCTGCCACAGGCGAATCCAAAAAACCCAGCCAGGCACTCTGCCAGGCAATGACACGCAGACCCCACGATGAATCGTACGAGCCCTTTTCTGCCGAATTGATATCCGAGACCGCCTCCGCGACCCGAACCTGAACCAGCTGATTGGTATGATAAATGGCACCCGTCGTGGCCGTACACAATATGGCTACCGCAACGTATTTCCACGGCTTGAAATAGGCCTTGTAACAGATGACGTAGGCGAGGATCACTCCGAATGCGAGCCAGACCCCCCGGCTCTGGGAGAGATAAAGCGCAAACAGGGCCGCAATCAGACCAACCAGAGCCCCCCTCCTAAACCATCCAGATAGCCGTCTCTGCTGAAAGACAAACCAGTTGAGAATTGCCAGCGTCAGCGCCGCCTGCGAGAAGAGAATCGCGTTGGTAAAGCCTTCCACCCTGGCAATGCCGTGCTGGTATTGCCAGATGCTGAGGATGCCTAATCCCATCCCGCCCAGCACGATGGCCAGATAACCCAGCATCAACAGGATCGGCTTGCGCGGCATCATCAGCGCAAAGACGACGACATAAAACAGCCCGCGCATGACCCCGTATTGATCACCGTGGATCAACCGGTTTGCGAAGATCATGGTGGCATAGACCAGCAGTCCCCAGAGAATGCGACGGTCTTTGAGCCCGACATCCCGTTGTTTGCCGACAAAGTAATTCAACAAACCGAATATGCCGGTCACGGCCAGCAGATTGGATTGAATGCTCTGGCCGGCAGGAGCCAGAAACAAGCCGCAAAAGGAAAACAGGATGGTCAGCGCAAACAGGGCTGCGGTTGTTCTATCGAGCAATGCAAGGCTTCTGCTGAGCATCAATCAAGATTTCCTGAAGACATAGTTACCCCGGATTTTGCGCCATAGGCCAAAAACATCGGTACGAGGGAAAATGGCGATACGGCGGATCCGGAAAGGGTCCTGGTGCATGGCTCTGGGACCACTGTTGGTCGCCACGGCAAAACGGTAGCCTGCGGCCTGCGCCTGCTCCTTGGCGCTCTCATCCATATCCCCATAAGGGTAGGCGAACGACAGCAGAGAGTGACCAAGCAAGGCCTCAAGTTGCCGTTTATTTTCTCTTATTTCATGAGCTTGCTGCTCGGGCGCAAGTTTGCTCAACCTGGGGTGGGTCAGGGTATGCCCGCCGATCTCCACATGACCGGAGGCCGTCAGCGCCTTGAGCTGCTCGCCATTCATCAGGTCAACCCGGGTGTCCGGATTGCTCGCATGCTCCACGTCCCAGCGGTTATAACCTTCTCCCGTGACCACGTATACCACGGCTTTGTAACCATATTTTTCCAGCAGCGGCAGCATGCGGGTCAGGTTGTCCTGATAGCCGTCATCGGCGGTGATCATCAGATACTTCTTGCCGTATTGCAGGCGGTGAATGAAGCCCTTGTCCGCCAAGTCGCGGAAGGTCAGAGTTTCATAACCCAACCATTTCATTAAACGAAGATGCTTCTCGAACATGGCGATCGGCATCCAGGTGCCGTGCACTCCCTTCTCGCTGTCATGCTCGATAAAGCGGTGGTACATGATGACAGGCATCTCGCGGCGCAGGGTCTCTACCACCGCATCCTGATAGATGGATTCCAGCCCGGAGACCACCCCTTGCAAGCCATACTCATCCTGAATGCGCTGGCGAATGGCCTCAGGCACACTCTTGCTGGCTAACGCGGGTGCTATCTGTGTCTTCAAGGCGGTGAAGTCGATCGCCAGATCCTGGGGGCCTATGTCGCCGAAGTTGCTGGCCAGCGCCTCGGCCAGATTCTGTTCGGTCACCAGACCAATCGCCTTGGCCTCGCCGATGGCAAACGCGGGACGCCCGCACAGCAGCGCTTCCATCGCCACCCGGCCTGCACCGATCACCAGATCACATCCCGCCAGCAAGGCAGGGACATCATCCACATAACCGACGAAATCGACCCGGTCCTGAAAACGGTGGAAACGCTCGGGCAGCTGGCTACCGCTCACCACCCGAACCTGACAGGCATCCAGATCCAGCACCTCGTCCAGCAGGCGATAGCAGAGCTCGCCCTTGGGCCCGCTCAACCGGCCAATGATGGCGATCACCGGCCTGGCGTTGTGCGGGGCCGGCACTGGCTGAAACTTGTCAGTCTCGATGCCGTTGCGCAGCACCTGCACTATGGCCGGATCCACCCCCAGATTATCGATGATCTGGTGGGCAATATCCTCGCAGACGGCCACGGCCCTGAACCCGAGGGCATGGAAAACCTTGCGGGAGGCGTGTACCGGCTGACGGCCATGAACCGTGGTGATCATCGGCGTACCGGTCAGCTTGCAGGCCACATAGCTGCTCCAGCCGGAGGCTCGGGAGTGCGCATGCACTAGCTGGATGTGATGCTTCTTGATGAGGTAGATGAGATAAAACACATGCCAGAAGCGGCGCAGTATGCTGCGCTTGTTGAAACGCAGCTTGAACACCGCACCCTGAGTGGGCTTGGTCAGCGTGTCTGAAACGTAAAAGACATTGTGACCACGCCGGGTCAATTCGTTACCGACCGTGGTGGCATAGACCTCAGCTCCCGTCACTTCGAGCTGGGAGAGTGCCATCAATATGTTCATCGCGCGGTTACCCGGTAGATAAGAGAGGAACGGCAAGCCGTAACAGACGCCAGAAACCGGAAGCTGGCGAGTGCCTGCTTCCGGTTTTGCGCGCAACACTGCCGCCTTGTGCTCACCCGTTAGCGGTTGAGCCAGGCCATGTAGTCAGCCACGCCCTCGGCTACTGTCTTGAACTCGGCGTCATAACCGACACCGCGCAGCCTGGTCATGTCTGCCTGGGTGAAGCTCTGATAGCGACCCTTGAGGTGATCCGGGAAGGGAATGTACTCGATAGCCCCTTTCTGATGATGCTGGATAACGGCTTCGGCCACGTTCTGGAACGGCTCGGCACGACCAGTGCCACAGTTGAAGATGCCGGAGTGCTGCGGGTTCTGCCAGAACCAGAGGTTCACCTTGCAGACGTCATCCACATAGATGAAGTCACGCATCTGGCCACCGTTCGGGAAACCGTCACAGCCTTCGAACAGCTTGGGATTCTCACCCTTCTGCACCTGGGTATTGAGGTGGAAGGCGACGGAAGCCATGGAGCCCTTGTGCTGCTCGCGCGGACCGTAGACGTTGAAGTACTTCAGACCCACAACCTGGGAGTTGATCTCCGGCATCCAGCGGCGCACGTACTGGTCGAACAGCTGCTTGGAATAGCCATAGACGTTGAGTGGCTGCTCGAACTTGGGATCTTCGATGAAGTTGTCGTTGCGGCCACCGTAGGTCGCAGCGGAAGAAGCGTAGATAAACGGAATTTCCCGCTCGATGCAGTAGTGGAACAGATCCTTGGAGTACTCGTAGTTGACCTCCATGATGAACTTGCCGTTCCACTCAGTGGTCGCGGAGCAGGCACCTTCGTGGAAGATCACCTCGATGCCGTCGTCCCACTCTTCAAACTCGTCACCGGAGACGATGCGCGCCTGGAACTCGTCCTTATCCATGTAATCGGCAATGGTCAGATCGACCAGGTTGACGAACTTGGTGCCGTCGGTCAGGTCATCGATGACCACGATATCGGTCCGTCCTTGAGCGTTCAGCTGCTTGACCAGATTGCTGCCGATAAAGCCAGCACCGCCAGTTACTACGATCATGGAGTTTGCCTCGCGTACGTTGATGGTCACGTGTGACTGCTTGTTAAAGCTGTGTATAGTGAGCCAATTTGAAATTGCCGAAAAGTTTATCACGGGCCGCAAGGGGATTCGACCTTGATGCAACGGGCCCGCCAGAGGGAACAGTGATGAAAACCAGAGACAGGATCATTCACAGCGCCACAGAGCTGTTCAACGATCAGGGTGAGCGCAACATCACCACCAACCATATTGCCGCCCATCTTGGCATCAGCCCTGGCAACCTTTATTACCACTTCAGGAATAAAGAAGACATCATCCACTCGATTTTTGATCAATACGCCCGCCACCTGAGCGACAGCTTCACCCCGGCGCGCAGCAACGAGATCAAGCTGGAAAACCTGATGGGCTACCTGGATGCCATCTTCTATCTGATGTGGCAGTTCCGTTTCTTCTACGCAAATCTACCGGACATCCTGAGTCGCGATGAGCCGCTGCAGCAGAAATACCTCAAGGCCCAGGAGCAGTTGCGCTCCTCCGTGGTTGCCCTGCTCAGGAGCCTGCGTGAGGGGGGCATCATTGACGTCAACGACGAAGACCTGCCCGACCTTGGCCAGACCATCAAGATGGTGGTGACCTGCTGGATCCCGTTCCAGATTGCCCAGGCGCCCAATACCCGCATCACCAAGCCGCTGCTCTATCAGGGGGTATTGCGGGTGCTGTTCCTGCTGCGCCCCTATGTACAGCCCCAGGTGGCCGGGCAGATCCGCCAGCTGGAGCAGCATTACCGCCAACTGGCCCAACCAGCAGGGTGAGATCTGTTTCACAATTGTTGAATATCAGCACAATCATTTGAATTCACCGCAACAGATTGCAGTAAAATACTGCCCATTGTTGATAATCAGCTGAAATAGCCAATGAGGATCGAGGATGTCTAACGGATTCTATCGTCACCTGACCGAGCAACTTAGCCAGGTGCAGGCGGAAGGATTGTACAAGCAGGAGCGCATCATCACCTCGGCCCAGCAGGCCCAGATTGCGGTGGGTGGCGAGCAGGTACTGAACTTCTGTGCCAACAACTATCTGGGGCTGGCCAACCACCCGGACCTTATCGAAGCGGCCCATCAGGGGCTGGATAGCCACGGTTTCGGCATGGCCTCGGTGCGCTTCATCTGCGGCACTCAGGACAATCACAAGGTGCTGGAACAGAAGCTGTCCACCTTCCTCGGCACCGAGGACACCATCCTTTACTCCTCCTGCTTCGATGCCAACGGCGGCCTGTTCGAGACCCTGTTCGGCACAGAAGACGCCATCATCTCCGATGCCCTCAACCACGCCTCCATCATAGACGGGGTGCGGCTGTGCAAGGCAAAACGCTATCGCTACGCCAACAACGACATGGCCGAGCTGGAAGCCCAGCTCAAGCAGGCTGACGCCGACGGCGCCCGCTTCAAGCTGATCGCCACCGATGGGGTCTTCTCCATGGATGGCGTCATCGCCGACCTCACATCCATCTGCGATCTAGCCGACAAATACGATGCCCTGGTGATGGTGGACGACTCCCACGCCGTCGGCTTCATCGGCGAGAACGGCCGCGGCACCCACGAATACTGCGGCGTGCTGGACAGGGTCGACATCATCACAGGCACCCTGGGCAAGGCGCTCGGCGGCGCCTCCGGTGGCTACACCTCGGGCAAGAAGGAGGCGATCGACTGGCTGCGCCAGCGCTCCCGCCCCTATCTCTTCTCCAACTCGCTGGCGCCTTCCATCGTCTCGGCCACCATCAAGGTGATCGACATGCTGGCCGACGGCCACGCGCTGCGCGCTCGCCTCAAAGAGAACAGCCAGTATTTCCGCGAGCGTATGAGCGCTGCCGGCTTCACCTTGGCGGGTGCCGATCACGCCATCATCCCTGTGATGCTGGGGGATGCCAAGCTGGCCTCCGAGATGGCGAGCCGCATGCTGGCTGCCGGCATCTATGTGGTGGGCTTCTCCTTCCCGGTCGTGCCCAAGGGCCAGGCCCGCATCCGCACCCAGATGTCTGCCGCCCACACCCGCGAGCAGCTGGACAAGGCCATTGATGCCTTCATCCGCATCGGCCGTGAACTCGGCGTTATCTGATTTGAATCAAGGGGCCGAACGCCCCTTTTTTCTGCATTCATCGTGAAGGAACAACCATGAAAGCACTCTCCAAACTGCACAAAGAAGTCGGCATCTGGATGACGGACGTACCGGCCCCCGAGCTCGGCCACAACGACCTGCTGATCAAGATCCGCAAGACCGCCATCTGTGGCACCGACATCCACATCTACAACTGGGACGACTGGTCCCAGAAAACCATCCCGGTGCCCATGGTGGTCGGCCATGAATACGTCGGGGAAGTGGTCGCCATCGGCCAGGAAGTGCGCGGCTTCGCCGTGGGGGATCGCGTCTCTGGTGAAGGCCATATCACCTGCGGCCACTGCCGCAACTGCCGCGCCGGCCGCACCCATCTGTGCCGCAACACCATAGGCGTCGGGGTCAACCGCCCGGGCGCCTTCGCCGAGTATCTGGTGATCCCGGCCTTCAACGCCTTCAAGCTGCCGGACAACATCCCCGATGAACTGGCCGCCATCTTCGATCCGTTCGGCAACGCGGTGCACACAGCCCTCTCCTTCGACCTGGTCGGTGAAGACGTACTGATCACGGGCGCAGGCCCCATCGGCATCATGGCTGCCGCCGTCTGCCGCCACGTGGGCGCCCGCCATGTAGTGATCACGGACGTCAACGAATACCGGCTGGAGCTGGCCCGCAAGATGGGCGCCACCCGCGCAGTCAACGTGGCCAAGGAGAAACTCTCCGACGTGATGAGCGAGCTGGGCATGACCGAAGGCTTCGACGTGGGGCTGGAGATGTCCGGTGTGCCCAGCGCCTTCCAGGACATGATCGACAAGATGAACCACGGCGGCAAGATCGCCATGCTCGGCATCCCGCCCGCCACCATGGCCATCGACTGGGGTAAGGTGATCTTCAAGGGTCTGTTTATCAAAGGGATCTACGGTCGCGAGATGTTCGAGACCTGGTACAAGATGGCCAGCCTGATCCAGTCCGGACTGGATCTCTCCCCCATCATCACCCACCGTTTTGATATAGATGACTTCCAGCAGGGCTTCGATGCCATGCGCTCCGGCCAGTCCGGCAAGGTGATCCTCAGCTGGGATAAATAAGCCTCCCGGCGGCTCAATCCCATGAAACCCGGTGAAGACCGGGTTTCTTTTTCTGCGCCTCTCCTCGCCAGTTTGTGATCTGACGAAGAAACTTTGCACGCAGAGTGCTTAACACTTCACACACAAGCGTTTAAATGGCTGTAACTATTCGGTTATAATCCAGTCGTTTTCTAGGGATAATAAAAGCCTGCTGGGAGTACATGAGCGTGTTGAAAAAACTGAGCTATTTGCTGGTTGTCGGGATGACGGCTGCCAGTCTGTCCGGCGTGGTGCTTGCTGCCGATGATATGTCACCGGAAGCGATTGCCGAACGGATCAAGCCTGTCGGTCAAGTCTATACCGCCAAGGATCTGGAAGGAATTGCGACCGCAGGCGCAGCTCCTGCGACGGCGGCCCCCTCAGGCCCACGCGACGGCGAGGCCGTGTTCAAGGGTGCTTGCTTCGCCTGCCATGACATGGGGATTGCCGGTGCACCGAAACGCGGTGACAAGGCAGCGTGGGAGCCACGTATTGCCCAAGGCATTGATACATTGAAGAAACATGCCATCGAAGGCTTCGCTGGCAAGACCGGCGTCATGCCGCCACGGGGAACTTGCGCCACCTGTAGCGATGAAGAGATCGAAAACGCCATTCACTATATGATCGACAAGCTCTAAGTGATTGAAAGGGCCGCAATTGCGGCCCTTTCAATCTGTTCACTTCCGGCTACTCTTTGTAGGGTAGGCAAACCGGGAGTTTCTATGTCAGCGCAACCCATAGCACCACAGTATTCGACTCCCTTGCTGGCGTTGGTGTCCGCTATTATGGATTTCCCTGCCCCCTCCTCTGCCACGCCCAAAGATTACGACACCCTGATCCAGCAATTGGACCAGCTCTGCCCGCTGCAGCATTTCGGCATGCTGGGCTTGTCAGAGGCTGGGCTGCACTGGGTATGCGAACATCAGATTTCCGACAGTTTCAAACTGCAGCTGGGGCTGGAAGAATCACGACTCACAGAACAGCTGACCCAGCTTGATGAAGCCCAGGGCTGGTGCGTGTTTCCCATCGAGCATGGCCAGGTGCAGTGGTTGCTGGCCTGCAGCCAGCCCAAGGAGTTGCCCACCCTGCGCCTGCTGCTGGAGTGCCTCGCCAAGCGATTGAATGAAACCCAGGCCGGCTCGCAACTCTCGGAACTGGCTTCTCCGCTCATCCGCAAGGATCCGGACTGGCAGAAAAAAATCGAGAGCATCAATCGCATCATTCGCCTGGCCAATACCCTGCCCAGCCAGGCCCTGTTCTCCCAGCTGGAAGCCGTGCTGCGCCAGATGCTGAGCATCCAGGACATGCTGCTGGTGCGCATCGACAGCCACCAGTTGGAAAAGATCTATCCCGAGCTGCCGCTGCACGGCGATGAGTTCATCGCAGGCATGTGTCACAGCACCAACAACATGGAGCAGCACAGGGAGCAGCTGTTCTGGTACAGCCAGCCTCTGCGGCTGCAGCAGCAATATTTCGCCCATTTCATCATCAGCACCCCGCAGCCGCTGGAGACGGACGATCGGCTGTTCCTCGACTTCCTGCGCAGCCAGCTGACCCTGCTGCTGGAGCTGAGACGGATCCGGCAACAGCTGCACGACATCAATTCGGAAGACTCCATCAATCAACGCCTGCAACAGCTGCGGCAGACCAATCTGAGATTGCAGAAGCAGCTCAAGCAACATCAGGAACTGGAGCGCAGGCTGCAGTTCGATGCCCTGCACGATCCGCTGACCCAGTTGCCAAACCGGGCCCTGCTGATGAACCACCTCAACCATGCCATGACCCACTTCCACCGTTACAAGTCACCCGGGTTCTCGCTGATCTTCATCGATGTGGATCATTTCAAGCAGGTCAATGACACCCTGGGTCACGGCGCCGGCGATCAACTGCTGAAGGAGATGAGCCGCCGTCTGCAAACCTGCATCCGCCAGAACGACATGGTGGCCAGGCTGGGAGGGGACGAGTTCGTCATCTATCTGGACAACAGCAAGAACGAGGATGACATCAGCCCTGTGCTCAATCGCATCATCAGCCGTCTCTCCTATCCTTTCCGGCTGCAAGGCAACGAGTTGAGCATCACGGTCAGCCTGGGGGTGGCCAGCGTATCGGAGCAGACCACCGACATCAGCCAGCTGCTCCATCAAGCCGATCTGGCCATGTATCAGGCCAAGCGCAACGGGCGCAGCCGTATCGTCAGCTATTCGGAAGAGTGTTCTGCCCAGACCTGGGCCTCACCGGAAGAGATGCTGGCCAGGGCCCTGCGCGAGGGTCGCATACTGCCCTATTTCCAGCCGGTGATCCGGCTCAAGGACAGCCGCCTGACCGGACTGGAGGTGATGGCCCGCTGGATCACCGAAGAGGGGGTGCTCAAGGATGCCTTCGACTTCATCCCGCTGGCGGAGCAATGCGGCCTCATCCAGGAGCTGGATTACCAGATCCTGCGCCACACCTGCCAACAGTTGAAAGAGTGGTTGCCCATCTCGGGCCAGAGCAAGTTCAAGGTCGCCATCAACCTCTCCGGCAAGCATCTGGTCAATCACGAGCAGATCATGCGGCTGATGGACATCATAGAAACCGAGGGGATAGCACCTGGCTATCTCATTTTTGAATTCAACGAGCGGGAGCTGTCGCGGCAGGATTCGGATGCCCTCACCTCCCTGCACGAGCTGAGGGCCAAGGGCATTCAGATCAGTCTGGATGATTTTGGCACCGGCTTCTCCTCCCTCAATGCCCTGTTCCATTTCCCGGTGGATTACATCAAGGTGGATGACAGCTTCACCCATCGCATGCTGCAATCCCCCAAGGATTTGGCGCTGATCCGCGCCATGCGGGACATCTGCCAGGATCTGGACTTCACCCTGGTAGTCGAAGGCATCGAGAACCAGCAGCAGCTGCAGAAACTGATCGACATGGGTTGCCTGATGGGGCAAGGGCGCTACATCTCCCCCCCCATGCCGGGAGCCGATATCACACCCCTGCTCACCCAGACCAAGAGTGAGCGCGGTTAGCCGCCGGCTCAATCCTTCTTGAACAGCGCCCTCAGGTTGGCAACCCCGACTTGCCCCTTCTGCTGGCGCTCCTCGGCCGTCACCTTCTTCTGGTTCTCCCACTCCAGATCGTCCTGAGGCAGCTCGAGCAGGAAGCGGCTCGGCTCGGGCCGCACCGACTCGCCATACTGGCGCCGCTCCTTGCAGAGGGTGAAGGTCAGCTCGGTCTGGGCGCGGGTGATACCCACGTAAGCGAGACGTCGCTCCTCCTCCACATTGTCTTCATCTATGCTGGTCTGGTGGGGCAACAGGCCCTCCTCCATCCCCACCATGAAGACATAGGGGAACTCCAGCCCCTTGGAGGCGTGCAGTGTCATCAGCTGCACCTGATCCGCATCATCCTCCCCCTCGTTGCGCTCCATCATGTCGCGCAGGGTAAGGCGGGTCACCACCTGGGCGAGCGTCATCGACTCCTCCAGCTCATCCCCTTCCAGCATCTCGGTGATCCAGCGATAGAGGGTGGAGACGTTCTGCATCCGCATCTCGGCCGCCTTCGGACTGGGGGACGTCTCGTAGAGCCACTCCTCATAGTGGATCTCCTTGATCATGTCCCGCACAGCCTCCACCGGATTGCCGCGCAGGGCCTGATCGCCGAGTCGCACCAGCCAGTTGGTGAAGGCCTGCAGGGCCACCAGACCACGGCCGGAGAGCGATTGTTCCAGCCCCAGCTCGAAGCTGGCGGCAAACAGGCTCTTGCCGCGCTGGTTGGCATACTGGCCAAGTTTTTCAAGCGTGGTGGGGCCTATCTCCCGCCGTGGCAGGTTGACCACCCGCAGGAAGGCGGTGTCCTCGTCCGGATTCACCAGCAGCTTGAGGTAAGCCATGATGTCCTTGATCTCGGTACGGGAGAAGAAGGAGGTACCGCCCGAAATGCGATAGGGGATGCGGTTGGTCATCAGCGCCTTCTCGAAGATGCGCGACTGATGGTTGCCCCGGTAGAGGATGGCGTAATCCTTGAACCGGGTGCGGTTCATGAACTTGTGGCCCATCAGCTCGGCGGCGATCCGCTCCGCCTCGTGCTCCTCGTTCTTGGCAAACAACACCTTGACCGGCACCCCGTAATCGAGCTCGGAGAAGAGCGCCTTATCGAACACGTGGGGGTTGTTGGCGATCAGTATGTTGGCGCATTTCAGGATGCGCCCCTTGGAGCGGTAGTTCTGCTCCAGCTTGATGAGCTTGAGGCTCGGAAAGTCTTCGTTGAGCAGCACCAGGTTCTGCGGCTTGGCGCCACGCCAGGAGTAGATGGACTGGTCATCGTCCCCTACTACGGTAAAGCGGGCCCGCTCGCCGACTATCTGCTTCACCAGCTCGTACTGGCTGGTGTTGGTGTCCTGATACTCATCGACCAACAGGTAGCGGATCTTGTTCTGCCAGCGGGTGCGTACCTCGTCATTGCTCTTGAGCAGCAGGGTCGGCATCACGATGAGGTCATCGAAGTCGAGCGCGTTGTAGGCCACCATCTGGCGGTGATAGCGCTCGTAGAGCTGGGCCATCAGCACCTCTTCCGGCCCTTGGGCGATACGCATGGCCCGCGCTGGCAGTATGAGGTCGTTCTTCCAGTTGGAGATCTGGCTGATCAGGGCCGACAGCTTGTCCTTGTCGTTATCCAGCTCAGCCTCGGTCAGCTCCTTGAGCAGCGCCAGCTGGTCGGTGTCGTCGAACAGGGAGAAGTTAGCCTTGAGATTCAGACTCTTGTGCTCACGGCGTATGATGTCGAGGCCCAGGGTGTGGAAGGTGGAGACCATGAGTCCCCGCGCCTCCTTGCGACCCAGGGTCTGACCAACCCGCTCCTTCATCTCCCGCGCCGCCTTGTTGGTGAAGGTGACGGCCGCTATGTTGCGGGCGTTATAGCCACACTGCTGCACCAGATAGGCGATCTTGTTGGTGATGACGCGCGTCTTGCCCGATCCGGCTCCCGCCAGCACCAGGCAAGGGCCGGAGACAAACTTGACCGCTTCGTTCTGATTGGGGTTGAGCTTCATGGGCCGGACCTCTTGGCTTATGATGAGGGGCGGCATTGTAACAGAAATCAGCGGGCGAGCCGCATCGCTGCGCCACACACCATCAGTCGGCAAGCATCGTGCGCCTTGTGTTCGAGCGCCATTTTCAGGATCATGGCCGACTTTTCCAGATGATGACGAGGGGAGCATGAATCAGCAACAGCACGCCCGACTACGCGGCCAGTTTCCGGCCTTGGCGCAGCAGGTCAACGGCCATCCTCTGGTCTATCTGGACAATGCCGCCACCACCCAGAAACCCCAGGCGGTGCTGGATTCGATCAATCACTACTACAGTGCCGACAATGCCAACGTGCACCGCGCAGCCCATGCCCTGAGCAGCCGCGCCACCCGGGTCTTCGAGACCGCCCGCGAGACGGTCGCTCGCTTTATCAAGGCGCCTCACAGCAGAGAAGTGATCTGGACCCGTGGTACCACGGAAGCGATCAACCTGGTCGCCCAGAGCTGGGGCTTGAGCGAGCTCAAGGCGGGGGATGAAATCATCCTCAGCACCTTGGAGCACCACGCCAACATAGTGCCCTGGCAACTGGTCGCCCAGCGCACCGGCGCGGTGATCCGGGTCATCCCCCTCGATGAGCGGGGCGATCTCGATATGGCCGCCTATCTAGCCATGCTGGGACCGCGCACCCAGTTGGTGAGCGTGGCCCATGTCTCTAATGCGCTCGGTACCGTCAATCCGGTCGCGCAGATAGTAGCCGCGGCCAAGGCGGTCGGCGCCCTGACCCTGATCGATGGCGCCCAGGCGGTGGCTCACCTTGAGGTAGATGTACAGGCCATAGGGTGCGACTTCTATGCCTTCTCCGGGCACAAGCTCTATGGCCCGACCGGGATCGGTGTGCTGTGGGGCAGAGCCGAACTGCTGGCACGCATGCCACCCTGGCAGGCGGGCGGCGAGATGATCGACAGGGTCAGTTTCAGCGGCACCACCTTCAACGCCCTGCCGTTCAAGTTCGAGGCGGGCACCCCGCACATCGCCGGTGCCATAGGCCTGGCTGCCGCCATCGACTTCATCACCGAACTGGATAGAGCCGAACTCGTTCGCCATGAGCAGACTCTCACCGATTACCTGGTGGCGGGTCTGCGGCAGGTACCGGGCCTGCGCCTTATCGGTGAACCGGCACAAAGGGCAGGGGCGGTCTCCTTTCTGCTGCAGGATATCCACTCGCAAGATGCGGCCACCCTGCTCGACATGCAGGGCATAGCGCTGCGGGTCGGCCACCACTGCGCCATGCCGCTGATGGAGAGCCTTGGCATCAGCGGCACCATGCGGGCCTCGCTGGCCTGTTACAACAATCAAGACGACGTGGATGCCTTGCTGGCAGCCCTGACCAGACTGGAAGATTTCTTTTAAGGCATGACTGAGATGAATACCCTCGAGCACTACACCGCCATAGGCCTGGAACCCGACGCCGAAGCAATTCGCCAACAGTTCGTCGCCGCCAAGGGCTGGGAGAACCAGTACCGACTCATCATCCAGCTAGGCAAGTTGCTACCTGCGCTGCCGCCCGAGTGGCAACAGGAGGAGTTTCGCCTCAAGGGGTGTGAGAGCCTGGCCTGGCTAAAAGGAGAGAGTACCGAGGATGGATGCTGGCACTTCGCCTGCGATTCCGATGCCCGCATAGTACGCGGCCTTATCGTTATCGTGCTGGCGGCGCTCAACCACCAATCTGCAGAGGCGATTCAGGCCTTTGATATGGAGGCTTATTTCACCGAACTGGGATTGGAAAAACACCTGAGCCCGTCACGGGGTAACGGGCTCAGGGCGATAGTGCTGGCGATCCGGGATCAGGCGTCGGCCTGATCTCCGGCCACCCGCGATATCTCGTCTGCCTTCGCGGCTGCCTCAAGGCGCTCCACTTTAGCCCCCCGCTCGGCAATCTTCTTCAGCACCCGGGAAGCGGCGACCAGTCCAAAGGTCGCCGTCACCGGCGTCACGGCCCCGAAGCCGGAGGCACAATCCATCTTCATGTTGCCGTCGCTGGCCGCCTTGGTCTGGCAGGTGCCACCATTGCCGTCGGGATAACTCAACTGCTCGGTTGAGAAGACACACTCCACCCCGAACTTGCGAGCAGGGTTTTTGCTGAAGTTGTGCAGCCGGCGCAGATCCGATCGCACCTTTGCCGCCAGTGGATCCTGAATGGTCTTGGCCAGATCGGCCACTGTGATCTGGGTAGGGTCCATCTGCCCGCCGGCACCGCCAGCCACTATCACAGGGATCTTGTTGCGCTTGCAGAAGGCTATCAGCGCCACCTTGGCCTTGACCGAATCGATGGCGTCCACCACATAGTCAAACTCCCGCTTGATATGTTCGGCCAGGTTGTCAGGAGTGACGAAATCATCCACCTCGATCACTTCGCAATCCGGATTGATGGCACGAATGCGCTCGGCCATCACTTCGGTCTTGAGGCGGCCGACCGTACCCTGCATGGCGTGGATCTGGCGATTGGTGTTGGTGATGCAGATATCATCCATGTCGATCAGGGTGATCTGATTGATGCCGGCGCGGGCCAACGCCTCGGCCGCCCAAGAGCCGACCCCACCAATGCCCACCACGCAGACCCTGGCCTGACTGAAGGAGCCAAGTGCGCTTTGACCATAAAGACGGGCAATGCCCCCGAATCGCTGTAGATATTCTGCTTTCATACCACCACCTTGCTTGAGGGCGGCCATTATAGCGGCAACCGCAGCCAGCGGCGATCATCAAGAGGGCTCGGCATGGAGAAAGGAAGAGGGGTGGATAATGGTGACAGAGGGCGCCGGATGGTCGGAAACGAAAAAAAGCCCAGTCTTTCGACTGGGCTTCTTGTTACTGGCGGAGCGGACGGGACTCGAACCCGCGACCCCCGGCGTGACAGGCCGGTATTCTAACCGACTGAACTACCGCTCCGCTGTCTGGTTAGCTTTTTGCTAAATTGTCTGCCGTTTCAACGAGGTGTCATCCTCTCGGCCAACGTCGTGATGTGCACGGCGCTGTTTAATTGGGTGCCTGGCAGTGTCCTACTCTCGCATGGCGAATGCCACACTACCATCGGCGCTACCGCGTTTCACTTCTGAGTTCGGCATGGGATCAGGTGGTTCCACGGCGCTATGGCCGCCAGGCAAATAACTTCAATCTTGGAAAGCTGACGTGAGTAACGACTGATGCCTTGGGCTTCGTCGCTATCACTGAATTTGTAAGTAGTTCTTCGATTTGCTACAAGGCCCAGAACACTTCTTGGGTGTTGTATGGTTAAGCCTCACGGGTAATTAGTATGGGTTAGCTCAACACGTCGCCGCGCTTACACACCCCACCTATCAACGTTGTGGTCTCCAACGGCCCTTTAGGACCCTCAAGGGGTCAGGGATGACTCATCTCAGGGCTCGCTTCCCGCTTAGATGCTTTCAGCGGTTATCGATTCCGAACTTAGCTACCGGGCAGTGCCACTGGCGTGACAACCCGAACACCAGAGGTTCGTTCACTCCGGTCCTCTCGTACTAGGAGCAACTCCCTTCAATCATCCAACGCCCACGGCAGATAGGGACCGAACTGTCTCACGACGTTCTGAACCCAGCTCGCGTACCACTTTAAATGGCGAACAGCCATACCCTTGGGACCGACTTCAGCCCCAGGATGTGATGAGCCGACATCGAGGTGCCAAACACCGCCGTCGATATGAACTCTTGGGCGGTATCAGCCTGTTATCCCCGGAGTACCTTTTATCCGTTGAGCGATGGCCCTTCCATTCAGAACCACCGGATCACTATGACCTACTTTCGTACCTGCTCGACCTGTCCGTCTCGCAGTTAAGCTGGCTTATGCCATTGCACTAACCTCCTGATGTCCGACCAGGATTAGCCAACCTTCGTGCTCCTCCGTTACTCTTTGGGAGGAGACCGCCCCAGTCAAACTACCCACCAGGCACTGTCCGCGATCCCGATTCAGGGACCTGCGTTAGAACATCAAACATACAAGGGTGGTATTTCAAGGACGGCTCCAGCGCAACTGGCGTCACGCCTTCAAAGCCTCCCACCTATCCTACACATGTAGGTTCAATGTTCAGTGCCAAGCTGTAGTAAAGGTTCACGGGGTCTTTCCGTCTAGCCGCGGGTACACCGCATCTTCACGGCGAATTCGATTTCACTGAGTCTCGGGTGGAGACAGCATGGCCATGGTTACACCATTCGTGCAGGTCGGAACTTACCCGACAAGGAATTTCGCTACCTTAGGACCGTTATAGTTACGGCCGCCGTTTACCGGGGCTTCGATCAAGAGCTTCGCTTGCGCTAACCCCATCAATTAACCTTCCGGCACCGGGCAGGTGTC
>NZ_CP023818.1:1045000-1120000 GCF_002587065.1 Aeromonas sp. CA23 | reverse complement strand
GTCGCCGATATATTGCCAAAGTTGCTGGAGACCTCGCCCAGCCCGGGCCCCACGTTGGTGAAGGCGGCAGCCACGGCCGTGAATGCGGTCACCTCGTTCAACCCTGTCATCAGCAACAGCAGCATAAAGATGAAGAACAGGATGATGTAGGTGGCAAAGTAGCCCCACACCGCCTCGACGATCCGCTCGGGCACAGCGCGGCGCCCCAGTTTGAGGGTATAGATGGCGCGTGGGTGTACCAGTCGCTTGAGCTCGCGCATCCCCTGCAGGAACAGGATCATGAAGCGCATGACCTTGATGCCGCCCCCGGTGCTGCCGGCACAACAGCCAATAAAGGCGGAAAACATCAGCAGCATGGGCAGGAAAGAGGGCCAGTCGGCATAGCTGGTCGTGCTATACCCCGTAGTAGTACCGAGGGACACCGCCTGGAACAGACCGTGGTTGAGCGCCTCCTGCCAGGTGGCGTAGTGGCCATGGGTCAGCAAGGCGATGAAGCAAATCAGCACCAGGGTCGCCTGGATTGCCAGAAACACCTTCAATTCGGGATCGCGCAGATAACTGCTCAAGCGGACCGGCTTGTGGGCAAACACCATGAAGTGCAGAGCGAAGTTGACGCTGGCCAGCAGCAGGAACAGCACTGTGATCAGGTTGATGGCCGGGCTGTTGAAGAAACCGATACTGGCGTCATGGGTCGAGAAGCCCCCCACCGACAGGGTGGAGAAGGAGTGGCAGATGGCGTCGAACAGCGTCATGCCAGCCAGCCAGTACGCCAGAGCGCAGAGCATGGTCAGCAACAGGTAGATGAACCAGAGTGCCTTGGCCGTCTCGGCGATGCGCGGCGTCACCTTGTTGTCCTTGACCGGCCCGGGGATCTCGGCGCGGTAGAGCTGCATGCCCCCGATACCGAGCAGCGGCAGTATGGCAACGGCCAACACTATGATCCCCATGCCACCGAGCCACTGCAGCAACTGGCGATAGAAGAGGAAGGCCTTGGGCAGATTGTCCAACCCGGTCAGCACGGTCGCTCCCGTGGTCGTCAGGCCGGAGAAGGATTCGAAGAAGGCCTCGGAAACCGTCATGCCGGGCACCTCTCCCAGCAGAAACGGCAAGGCCCCCACGCTGCCCAGCACCACCCAGAACAGCACCACGATAAGAAAACCCTCCTTGGATCTGAGGTCTTTCTTATGATGGCGGTTGGGGAACCAGAGCAGAGCACCGAGCAGCAGGGCGATGAAGAAGGCATTGACAAACTCGGCACCGCCACCATCACGGTACCCAAAAGCAACCATCGCGGGCAGCAGCATGGTCGAACTGAATAGCGCGACCAGCAGGCCAACGATACGAATGATGCTCAGAATCTGCATTCCGGCTCCCTCTTCAGGCTAAAAGAGCGATGGATTCTAGCCATCTAAGGGGCGAAGGGATACCCGTCCATGGGTCCGGTCGGTCAATTCTCGGTCAACCCGGGCCCAAACAGCGGATCCCCACGCAACCCGCAGGGTGACACGGGAGCCATAGTCGGCCTCCAGCAACTGGCCGTGATGGCTGCCGAGCAGCGCCTCCACCACCCCCATGTCGGCATAGTCACACTGGATGAGAGAGGGTGTCTGCTGGCGCTTGACCCGGGTCTCGAGTCGCTTGAGCGCGGCGCCCACGCCACCCCCATAGGCCTTGACCAGACCGCCGGTGCCCAGCAACACGCCGCCGTAGTAACGCACCACCACGGCGGCCACTTCACCGAGTCCTGAGCCCATCAGCTGGGCCAGCATGGGCTTGCCGGCCGTCCCCGAGGGCTCACCATCATCGCTGAAACCGTAAACCTGGCTGTCCTGCGGTGCACCGGCGACAAAGGCCCAGCAGTGATGCCGGGCCCCGGGGTGTTGCTGCCTTATCTCGTTGACCCACGCCTTGGCGGCCTCGACCGTCGGGGTGTGCGCTATCAGGGTGATGAAGCGGCTCTTCTTGATCTCTTCACTCACCGCCAGCGGCGCGGCCGGAATGGCATAGTCTGCCGTCATCAGAGTCCCGCTTGTCTGGTCAGGTTCTCCACCCCGTTGGCGTGCAACACTATGTTGTCCTCGATGCGGATGCCGCCAAACGGACGCAGCGCCTCCACCTTGTTCCAGTTGACCCGCTTGCCCTGCTCGCCCTGACGCAGCGGCTCCAGCAGGCTGTCGATGAAGTAGAGGCCCGGCTCTATGGTGAACACCTGACCCACCTCCATCACCCGGGTACAGCGCAAATAGGGGAACTGTTCGGGAGCCGCCAAGTGAGTGCCACGCTCGTCCTGCATGAAGCCGCCCGCATCGTGCACCTGCAGGCCCAGGAAATGACCCAGACCATGGGGGAAGAAGACGTTGGTCACCCCTGTGTGGATCATCTCGTCCACCGACATGTCCACCAGTTCGACCGCTTGCAGCAAGCGCGCCAGCCTGTGATGCATCTGCAGATGCAGCTCGTTGTAACGGCGACCCGGTTTGATCTCCTCGATGATCTCCTGCTGCTGCGCATCCAGCGCCGCGATCAGATCAGCAAACTCGCCACGACGCCAGGCCCAGGTACGGGTGATATCGGAGGCATAACCGTGAAAATCCACCCCGGCATCGATGAGGAAGGAGTGGCGCTCCGCATCCGGCACCCGCAGGGCGGAGAGATGGGTGTAGTGAAGGATGGCCGCATTGCGGTTGATGGCGACGATATTGCCGTAGGGTGCCTCATTGGCCCCCTGCCCGACCGCCTTCATGTAGGCCAGATTGATCTCGAACTCGCTCGCCCCCGCCATAAAGGAGTCCTTGGCCGCGACATGGCCGCGCACGCCGATGCGATTTGCTTCGCGCAGGCACTCCAGCTCATAGGGCGTCTTGTAGGCGCGGTGATAGTGCAGATAGTTGAGCACGGCCTCCGGATTGGGCTGACCCAGCCCCAGCAACTCGGCGACCTCAAGGTGGCCGCCCAGATAGGCCCACTCCTGCTTGCCGGCAGGCAGGTGATCGGCAACCTGCTCCGGTCTCGTCAGGAAGCGGATATCGAAGAAGTCGACCCAGAAGGCATTGGGCAAATCCGCCACCTTGTGCCAGAAATCCACCGGCCGGTAGAACAGCAACACCGGCTTGTTCACGCCATCCACCAGCAACCAGCAGTGGGGGTTGTCCAGCACCGGCAGCCAGGCCTTGAAGTGCGGATTCACCTTGAAGGGATAATCCTGGTCGTCGAGGAAGATACGGTGGGTCTGGCCGGAGTGGATGGCCAGACCGCTGAGCCCCTGCTGTTGCAGTATGTCGCGGGTGCGCTGCTGCAAGGTATCTAGGTGCTGGGCAAAAAGTTGGCTGTAGCTGCTCATGGCGTCCTGCTCCGGGAGAAATGTGATTTCAGCATAACATCAAGCGAATCAAGGCTCGAACCGTCAAGCTATCGCTTCGTGAGGTAACGCATACGTTACAAGGCTTTTGTTATGAAACAAAAACCAACCATTAACAAATAAAAAACAATTCAATACACTGCCGGTAGATACATGCAGTCAGGGACTACTCATGCACAACCTTTGCCTGTGGCAACCGGATCAGGAGCGGATTCAACAATCCAACCTCCAGCACTTCATGGCCGAGGTCAACCGCTTCCATGGCCTGCAGCTGCACAACTATGCCCAGCTCTACCAGTGGTCGGTGGAAAAGACCACCCGCTTCTGGCCGCTGGTGTGGCAACACTGCGGCGTCAAGGGCGAGCTGGGGGACATAGTGGCAGAAAACCGCCAGGATATGCAGCGCACCCGCTGGTTTCCCGACAGCCGGCTCAACTTTGCCGAAAACCTGCTGCGCCGTCAGGATGAGAGCCCGGCCATTATCTCCCGCATCGAAGGCAGCCCAAGCCGCACCCTGAGCTGGCGTGAACTGGCGGATCAGGTGGCCAGCCTGGCCCAGTGGCTGCGCAGCCAGGGCATAGGCAGTGGCGACGTGGTCGCCGCCTACCTGCCCAATATCCCGGAAACCGTGGTGGCCATGCTGGCAACCACCAGCCTGGGCGCTATCTGGACCTCCACCAGCCCCGACTTTGGCGAGGCCAGCGTGGTGGAGCGCTTCGGCCAGACCCGGCCGCGGGTGCTGTTTGCGGTAGACGGCTACCGCTACAACGGCAAGGCCATCGACATTCAGGATAAAGTGGCGGGCCTGGTCGGCCAGATCGACAGCATAGAGCAGACTGTGCTGATCCCGCTGCTCGGCAATCCCCTGCGGCTTGGTCACGACTGGCAGCACCTGCTGGCGAGCCAGCCGGATGCCGTCCTTCGCTTCGAGCCCATGGGCTTCAACGATCCGCTCTACATCCTCTATTCGTCCGGCACCACTGGCAAGCCCAAGTGCATAGTGCACGGCATAGGCGGCACCCTGCTGCAACATCTCAAAGAGCACCAGCTGCACTGCGACATCAAGCCGGGGGAGCGGGTGTTCTACTTCACCACCTGCGGCTGGATGATGTGGAACTGGCTGGTGAGTGCGCTCGCCTCCGGCGCGACTCTGGTGCTCTATGATGGCTCCCCCTTCTATCCGGACGGTAATGTACTGTGGGATCTCGCTCGCGACGAGCAGGTCGCCCTGTTCGGCACCTCGGCCAAGTATCTGGATGCGCTCAACAAGCAGGGCTATGCCCCCATCAAGACCCACCAGCTGCCGCAGCTGCGGCTCATCTGCAGCACGGGATCTGTGCTGTCGCCGGAAGGGTTCGACTACGTCTACCAGCAGATCAAAAAAGATGTACAGCTCAGCTCCATCTCCGGCGGCACCGACATCTGCTCCTGCTTCGTCATCGGCAATCCCATCAGCCCCGTCTATCGCGGCGAGAGCCAGGGACGCGGCCTCGGCCTCGCGGTGCAGGTGTTCAACGAGGCGGGCCAGCCGGTACAGGGCGAGAAGGGGGAGCTGGTCTGCACCAAGCCATTCCCGGCCCAGCCCATCGGCTTCTGGGGCGACGATAGCGGCGACAAATACCACGCCGCCTATTTCGAGCGGTTCGACAACATCTGGTGCCACGGCGACTGGATCGAGCTGACCGACACCGGCGGCATCCTCTTCTATGGCCGCTCCGACGCCACCCTCAATCCGGGGGGCGTGCGCATCGGCACCAGCGAGATCTATCGCTACGTGGAGCAACTCGACGAGGTGGAAGAGAGCATAGTCATAGGCCAGCAGTGGCAGCAGGACGAGCGGGTGGTGCTGTTCGTCAAGCTCAAGCCCGGCCTCAAGTTGGACGAGCCGCTGCGCGAGCGCATTCGCCAGCAAGTAAGGCAGCACTGCACCGCCCGCCACGTGCCCGCCCGCATCCTGCAGGTGGATGCCATTCCCCGCACCAAGTCCGGCAAGATAGTGGAGCTGGCGGTGCGGGAAGTGGTGCACAACAGACCCGTCAACAACACTCATGCCCTCGCCGATCCCGAGGTGCTGAGCCAGTATCGGGACAGGCCCGAGCTGGCCAGCTGATGGCACACAAGGTTAATAAAGGCGTCATGAGACGCCTTTATTTTGGCTGTTAGCCTGAGGCGAGCTTTTACTCGAGATCTGTTAAACAAATGTTTTAAATAGGTGTTGAAATTGTCTTCTTTTGGATCAATAGTGAGCCTCGCCCCCTGCTGGGGATAAAGGAGCAACACCCCCCACCGAGTGGGAACAAGGAGACACTCTCATGATCTACCAAGGCGAAACCCTGTCGGTCAGCTACCTCGAACACGGCATTGCCGAACTGAGGTTTGATGCCCCGGGTTCAGTCAACAAGCTGGATCGCGCTACCCTGCTCTCACTGAGCGAAGCGATCGCCGCATTAAAACAAGAACGTGAACTAAAAGGTCTGATCCTCACCTCCGGCAAAGACGCCTTCATCGTCGGCGCCGACATTACCGAATTCCTGGAACTGTTCGATCTGCCGCAAGAAGATCTGCTCGGCTGGCTGAAAAAGGCCAACGACATCTTCAGCGCCATCGAAGATCTGCCGGTACCGACCCTCTCTGCCATCAAGGGCCATGCCCTCGGCGGCGGCTGCGAGACCATACTCTCCACCGATTTTCGTCTGGCCGACACCAGTGCCAAGATTGGCCTGCCGGAAACCAAACTTGGCATCATGCCGGGCTTTGGCGGCACGGTTCGTCTGCCGCGCCTGATCGGCGCCGACAACGCGCTGGAGTGGATCACCACAGGCAAGGATTACCGTGCCGATGACGCCCTCAAGGTGGGTGCCGTCGATGCCGTGGTCGCTCCCGAGACACTGCACAGCGCCGCCGTGCAGATGATAAAAGACGCCATCGCGGGCAAGCTGAATTGGCAGAGCCGCCGCGCCGCCAAGAAGGCCCCGCTGCGTCTCTCCAAGCTGGAAGCCATGATGAGCTTCAGCACCGCCGCCGGCATGGTTGCCGCCGTGGCGGGCAAACACTATCCGGCCCCCATGACGGCGGTTAAAACCGTCGAAGCCGCCGCCGGCATGAGCCGTGACGAGGCGCTCGTCGTCGAGGCACAGGGCTTTATCAAGCTGGCCAAGACAGACGTGGCCAAGGCGCTGGTCGGTATCTTCCTCAACGATCAGCACATCAAGGCGCTGGCCAAGAAGGCCGCCAAGCAGGCAGCCAAGGCCACAAGCCACGCCGCCGTGCTGGGCGCCGGCATCATGGGTGGCGGCATCGCCTACCAGTCTGCCAGCAAGGGCATTCCGGCTGTGATGAAGGACATCTACGAGAAGGCGCTGGCGCTCGGCATGGGTGAAGCCACCAAGCTGCTCAACGGTCAGCTCGAGAAGGGCCGCATCGATGGCATCAAGATGGGCCAGGTGCTCTCCGCCATCACCCCGACCCTGAGCTATGACAACGTCAAGCATGTGGATCTGGTGGTCGAAGCCGTGGTCGAGAATCCCAAGGTGAAGGCCGCCGTGCTGGGCGAAGTGGAAGGCATTATCGGTGACGACGCCGTGCTCGCCAGCAACACCTCCACCATTCCCATCTCCCTGCTGGCCAAGGGGCTGAAGCGTCCGCAGAACTTCTGCGGCATGCACTTCTTCAACCCGGTGCACCGCATGCCGCTGGTGGAGATCATCCGCGGCGAACAGACCTCCGATGAAACCATCAACCGCGTGGTGGCCTACGCCGCCGCCATGGGCAAATCGCCGGTGGTGGTCAACGACTGCCCGGGCTTCTTCGTCAACCGGGTGCTCTTCCCCTACTTCTTCGGCTTCAACAAGCTGGTCGCCGATGGCGCCGACTTCGCCGCCGTCGACAAGGTGATGGAGAAAGAGTTCGGCTGGCCCATGGGCCCGGCCTACCTGCTGGACGTGGTCGGCATCGACACTGGTCACCATGCCGGTGACGTCATGGCGCAGGGCTTCCCGGCGCGCATGAGCAAGGAAGGTCGCACCGCCATCGATGTGATGTACGACGCCAGCCGCTTCGGTCAGAAGAATGGCAAGGGCTTCTACGCCTACGAGCAGGACAAGAAGGGCAAGCCGAAGAAGGTGGCCGATGTGGCCGCTTACGAGCTGCTGGCCCCCATTGCCAAGCCGAAACAGGATTTCGACAAGGAAGCCATCATAGCCCGCATGATGATCCCGATGATCAACGAGGTGGTGCTCTGTCTGGAAGAGGCCATAGTCGCCACGCCGGCCGAGGCCGACATAGCACTGGTCTATGGTCTGGGCTTCCCTCCCTTCCGTGGTGGCGTGTTCCGCTATCTGGACACCATAGGTCTGGATCGTTACGTGGCCATGGCCGACCAGTATGCCGATCTGGGCCCGCTCTACCGCGTCAGCGACAAGCTGCGTGAGATGGCCGCCCAGGGCAAAACCTTCTACTGATTGCGGAAAGGAGATCCATTCATGAAAGACGTAGTCATTGTCGACTGTATCCGGACCCCCATGGGCCGGTCCAAGGGCGGCGCCTTCCGCAACGTGCGTGCAGAAGATCTGTCCGCGCACCTGATGAGCTCCATCCTGCTGCGCAACCCCAACCTAGACCCGAACGAGATCGAGGACATCTACTGGGGCTGCGTACAGCAGACCCTGGAACAGGGCTTCAACATAGCCCGTAACGCTGCCCTGCTGGCGGGGATCCCCAAGCAGGTAGGTGCTGTCACCGTCAACCGTCTGTGTGGCTCCTCCATGCAGGCGCTGCACGATGCCTCCCGCGCCATCCAGGTGGGTGACGGGGACATCTTCATCATCGGCGGCGTCGAGCACATGGGCCATGTGCCCATGAGCCACGGCGTCGACTTCCACCCCGGCATGGCCAAGTCGGTGGCCAAGGCCTCCGGCATGATGGGGCTGACCGCCGAAATGCTGGGCAAGCTGCACGGCATCAGCCGTCAGCAGCAGGACGAGTTTGCCGCCCGCTCCCACCGCCGCGCCTATGCCGCGACTGTGGAAGGGCGCTTCGCCAGAGAGATCGTCGGGCTGGAAGGGCATGACGCCAGCGGCGCCCGCTTCTTCTACGACTACGACGAGGTGATCCGCCCGGAGACCACGGTCGAAACCCTGAGCCAGCTGCGCCCTGTGTTCGACCCGGTCAACGGTACAGTGACCGCCGGTACCTCCTCGGCCCTGTCCGACGGCGCCTCCGCCATGCTGGTGATGAGCGCGGACAGGGCCAAGGCGCTGGGGCTGACCCCGCGCGTCAGGGTGCGCTCCATGGCCGTGGCCGGTTGCGATGCCGCCATCATGGGTTACGGCCCTGTGCCCGCCACCCAGAAGGCGCTCAAGCGTGCCGGTCTGACCATAGGCGACATAGATCTGGTCGAGCTGAACGAGGCGTTCGCCGCCCAGTCCCTGCCTTGCGTCAAGGACCTGGGACTGCTGGACGTGGCGGAGGAGAAGGTCAACCTGAACGGCGGCGCCATCGCGTTGGGCCACCCGCTGGGCTGCTCCGGCTCCCGCATCTCCACCACCCTGATCCACCTGATGGAGGAGAAGGACGCTACTCTGGGTCTGGCCACCATGTGCATAGGTCTGGGCCAGGGCATAGCAACCGTGTTCGAACGGGTGTGATGTCAACGGCTCGCCCTCCCTTCGACAGCGAGGGCGAGCCAGAATTGTCTCTTTTGGGGTCGGCCTTGCCGGCCCGTCATCGAGTCTGTGGAGATCGCCACACGGGGTGATCGCCTGTCGTCGGAATCTGCGTGTTGGCCGCCCCGTTTGGGTCGGCCTTTTTTATTTACGGGACGCGATATGGGAGGATATTGCCCATAACCTCACATTAGATAGGGGGCTTGCTTGCTTTTTGCTCCCCCGACAGGTTCAATCTGCACAAAAAAATGGGTGGATGCACATACATATGTCAACGAGCAAACAACTGCTGATCGTCGACGACGACCAAGAGATCCGCGAGCTGCTCAATGAATACCTGACCAGGGCGGGTTTCCAGGTATTGACGGCGGCGGAAGGAAACGAGATGCGCCAGCAGCTCGCCCTGCACAGCCCTGACCTGATTATTCTCGATATCATGATGCCAGGCGACGACGGTTTTACCCTCTGCCAGCAGATCCGTCGCGACTCCCAGGTGCCCATCATAATGCTGACCGCCGCCTCCGATGAAGCGGACCGGGTGATCGGCCTCGAACTCGGCGCCGACGACTACATCGCCAAGCCATTCAGCCCGCGCGAACTGCAGGCCCGCATCAAGGCGCTGCTGCGCCGCGCCGAATTCCGCCAGCCGGAAAAAGAGAAGGAACCGAGCCGCCGGCTGCGTTTTGCCGAGTGGACCCTGGACACCCTGAGCCACCAGCTGACCCACGAGGATGGCAGCCTGCTGGATCTCTCCGGCAGCGATGCCCTGCTGCTCGGCATGTTCCTGCAACAACCCGGCGTGGTGCTGGACAGAGACACCATCTCGGACGCGACCCGCGGCCGCGAGAGCCTGCCGATGGAGCGCGGCATAGACGTGCAGATCAGCCGTCTACGCCAGAAGCTGGGGGACAACGGCAAGAGCCCGCGCATCATCAAAACCATTCGCGGCAGCGGCTACATGCTGATCGCCGAGGTGCACGAGATCCCATGAAGGGTAAAAAGGTAGCGACGGCATGCTGATCGACAAGAGGCACGAGATCCCATGAGAACGAGGTGGTTCTGGCGGGCGCTGGTACCCCGCTCCCTGTTGTCGCGGATGCTGCTGCTGTTGCTGCTCGCCATCCTGCTCTCCCAGACCATACTCACCGGCATCTGGATGCAACAGATCCAGAAGCGGGAGCTGGAAGGCATGCTCAGCACCACCCGCAACCTGGCGCTGTCGGCCGCCTCCACCGTCAACTTCTTCAAGTCCCTTCCGCTGCAGTACCGCCACATAGCGCTGGACCAGCTGCGCAACATGGGCGGCAGCCGCTTCTTCGTCTCGCTGAACGAGGAGGAGATCCACATCAGCGCCATCCCGGAGAGTGAGCGCAAGACGCTGGTGCTGAAAGAGGTGCAGGGCGTGCTGACCCGCAAGCTCTCCGATGCCATGGCCATCAAGGTGGACTTCTCGCGCCCGGAAGAGCTGCACGTCTTCAACAACGACACCCTGCTGGCGGACCTGCCCTCCTCCTGGGCCCGCTATACCCTGTCGCTGGAGCCGCTCAATCCGCCGGTGCTGGTGACCCAGATAGAGATAGAACCCGGTGAGTGGCTCTATCTGGCGGCCCTGCTGCCCGCCCCCTACATGACGCTCGACGATACCGTCATGCCGAGCAACCAGGTGCGTTTCATCGCCCTGATGACTGTCTTCCTCTGCTTCTTCACCTTCCTGCTGGTGCGCTGGCAGACCCGGCCGCTGCGCCGGCTCGCCAAGGCGGCGGTCAATCTCGGCAAGGACATAGACCAGCCCTCGCTCAAAGAGGAAGGGGCGTCGGAAATCGTGGCGGCCACCCGCGCCTTCAACATCATGCAGCACCGCATCCGCCGTTATATCGATGACAGGGAGCGGCTGTTCAGCTCCATCTCCCACGATCTCAAGACCCCCATCACCCGGCTGCGGCTGCGGGTCGAGCTGCTCGATGACGAGGTGCAGATCGGCAAGTTCAACAAGGATCTGGACGAGCTGGAGCTGATGGTCAAAGGGGCGCTGCAGACGGTGAAAGACACCGACATCCACGAGAACATAGAGCAGCTGGACATAGACGCCATGCTGGAGCAGATGGCCGAGTCCATGAACCTGCATGACGAGCGGCTGACCATAGAGGGCCACTGCAAGCAGCTCTACCGTGGCAAGCCGCTGGCCCTCAAACGCTGCATCGGCAACCTGGTGGACAACGGCATCAAGTACGGCCAGAAGGTGCGCATCATCATCATGGACGACGAGGAGATGCTGATCCTCTTCATCATGGATGAGGGCCCGGGCCTGCCGGACGATCAGTTCGAGCGCATCTTCGAGCCCTACTACCGGCTCAGCACGGATCTGGCCGGTACCGGCCTTGGCCTGGGCATAGCCCGCAACATAGCCCACGCCCACGGTGGCGATCTGGTGCTGGAAAATCGCCCGCAGGGCGGCCTGCAGGCCACCCTCTCCCTACCAAGGCAGTAACCTTATGAAGTTGTTCCCGTTTGCCATTGTCGCCCTGCTCTCCCTGCCTGTAGGCGCCTCCCAGGTGGAGGTGCTGCACTGGTGGACCTCCGGCGGTGAGGCCAAAGCGGTGGAGGTACTCAAGTCCGAGTGGACCGAGCAGGGCAACCAGTGGAACGATTTCGCGGTGCAGGGCGGCGGCGGCAAGAGCGCCATGACGGTACTCAAGAGCCGGGCGCTGGCGGCCAACCCGCCGGAGGCGGCGCACCTCAAGGGCTATGAGCTGAGGGAGTGGGCCGGGCTCGGCTTCCTGCGCGATCTCACTCCCATGGCCGAACACCTGGGCTGGTATCCACAGCTGCCCGCCATGGTGCGGGAGACCCTCAGCCAGAATGGCGCCCTGATGGCGGTGCCCACCGGCATCCACCGCGTCAACTGGCTGTGGCTCAACCGCAAGCTGTTCGACAAGCTGGGGCTGACCCCGCCCACCGACTGGAACCAGTTCGTGGCCGTGGCCGAACGGCTCAAGGCGCAGAACATCACACCGCTCGCCATCGGCAACGAGCCCTGGCAGCTGGCGGTGTTGTTCGAAACGGTGGCGCTCGGCGAAGGAGGCAAGGAGTTCTATCGCAAGGCCTTCGTCGAACTGGACGGCGCCACCCTGACCGGTCCCGACATGGTACGGGTGCTGACCCGCTTCCAGCAGTTGCGCGCCTATGTGCCCAAGAGCTTCATCGGCTTGAAGTGGCACCAGGCCACCAACCAGCTGGAGACGGGCGAGGCCGCCATGCAGCTGATGGGGGACTGGGTGAAGGGGGAGCTGAGCGTCAGCAACTACAGGCCCGGTGAAGACATAGAGTGCCTGCCCAGCCCGGGCAGCGAAGGGCTGTTCAGCTACAACCTGGACTCCATCGCCATGTTCAAGCAGCGGGATCCCGCCCAGTTGCAGGCACAAGGCGAGCTGGCCCAGTTGCTGATGACGCCGCGCTTCCAGCAGGAGTTCAACCGGGTGAAGGGCTCGATCCCCGCCCTCACCAAACCGGACATGAGCAAGTTCGATCGCTGCGCCCTGCGCTCCTACCAGGATTTCCTGCTGGCGGAGCGCGAGGGCAACCTGCTGCCCAGCATGGCGGAAGGGATGGCAACGCCCACCAACATGCGCCAGGCGATCATGGATGTGCTGAGCAACTTCTTCAACGACCCCAGGGCCAACCCGGAGCAGACGGCGCTGCATCTGGAGCGGGCCATGCGCTCGACCCGCTAGCCCTTTCCCGACGGCCAGAAACGACAAAGGCGGATGATGCATCCGCCTTTGTCATCGTGGGAGAAATCCGGGAGCTAAGTGTTGTCGTTCTCGTCCTCATCTTCGTCGTAGTAATCGCTGAGCTCGATCCAGAGCCCCAGTCCGATCATCACCATGGAACCGAACCAGGTGCCTGTGTTACCGATCGGGCTGCCCATCACTATCATGGCGAAAGCCAAGAACCCCATGCCTGCGTAGGCTTGCAATCTGCCGTAGGAGACCTGCATATTCACACCTCCTTGTTGAATATGGTTCAATTTTTATATTACTCACAAGACGGGGACTAGATAGGGCCAGATAACACTTTGGTTACATATGCTGCTTCCAGCCCCAGTTATTTGATTATTTTTTCGCCGTGAGTATCATTGGCAGCTGAATTGGTTGAAGGTTGATTATTGATGAGTGCTTTATTCTGCGATGCAACCCATGAGTTGGACGCAATCGGGCTTCGTTATCCCGAACCCGTGACGATAGCGCGCAAGAAAGTGCGGCTGAAAGTTGATTATTAATGACTACTTTATTCTGCGATGCGACTCACGAGTTGGATGCAATCGGGCTTCGTTGCCCGGAACCCGTGACGATAGCCCGCAAGAAAGTGCGGCTGAAGGTTGATTATTAATGACTACTTTATTCTGCAATGCGACTCACGAGTTGGATGCAATCGGGCTTCGTTGCCCGGAACCCGTGATGATGGTGCGTAAAAAAGTGCGGCTGATGGCCCAGGGCGAGACCCTGCTGGTCAGCGCCGACGATCCCTCAACCACCCGCGATATCCCCAGCTTCTGCCGCTTCATGGATCACACCCTGATCGCCAGCGAGACAGAGCAGGCCCCCTACCGCTATCTGATCCGCAAGGGTCAATAAGCCCAGTTTCGGAGCAAACATGACAACCATTACCCGAGTCGGCACCACCCAGCGTTGGTCAGACGTGGTCATTCACAACGGCACCCTCTATGTGGTGGAAGTCCCCGTCAGCGAAGAGGCCGACATTCACCAGCAGACCCGCGAAGTGCTGACCAGCCTGCAGCGCCTGCTGGAAGCCAACGGCTCCGGGGTCGACAAGATCCTGATGGCCAACATCTATCTCAAGGACATTGCGGACATAGCCGCCTTCAACGAGCTGTGGGATGCCTGGATCCCGGCGGGTACGGCGCCTGTCCGGGCCTGCGTACAGGCTCGCCTGGCCCACGAAGGCTACAAGGTGGAAATCCAGCTGACTGCGGCCGTCTAAGCCGAGCGGGATGCCTGGCTCCCCTCACGCCAGCACGGCGCCCGTCCGGGCCTGCGTACAGGCCCGCCTGGCCCACGAAGGCTACAAGGTGGAAATCCAGCTGACTGCGGCCGTCTAAGAGGCTGTTTTCCCCCTCATCCTCAGCCCTTCTCCCGCAAGGGGAGAAGGGTGCAAAGAACAAGGCGCCATTGCTCGCAACGGCTCCAATAAAAAGGCCCCGCCATCACTGGCGGGGCCTTTTTGTTACCACAAACCGGACGACTTAGGCAGTCGGGGTCAGGGTAATGGTCACGCGGCGGTTCTGGGCCTTGCCGGCGGTGGTGCTGTTGCTGGCAACCGGCTGATCCGGGCCCACACCGCTAGTAGCGATGCGGCTGCCGGTCACACCCTGGCCGATCAGCTGGGCGGCAACGGCATCGGCACGCTGGGCGGAGAGCTTCATGTTCAGATCGCGAGAGCCTGTGCTGTCGGTGTGGCCGACCACATTCAGGCGGGTCTTGTCGAACTCGGCAACCACCATGGCCACGCCGGACAGGGTGTTGGCACCGGCCGCTTTCAGCTGGGCGCTGGAGCTGTCGAAGGTGACGTTGTTCGGCATGTTGAGGATCAGCTCGTCACCATTGCGGGTCACGCTGACGCCGGTGCCCTGCAGCTTCTCGCGCAGCTTGGCTTCCTGCACGTCCATGTAGTAACCGATACCGCCACCCAGGGCGGCACCGGCGGCCACGCCAGTCAGGATCCCCTTCTTGCGATCACCCTTGCTGGAGGAGAGCGCGCCCACGGCGGCGCCCGTCGCGGCGCCGGCCAGCGCCCCCCAGGCACCCTTGGAGGTCTGGGATTCACCGGTATAGGGATTGGTAGTACAGCCGGTCAGGGCAATGGTCAGTGCCAGAGCTGGCACCAGGATCTTGGCTCGCATGAAAAAACCTCTATGAATACAGTCCGGCACCATGCCGGGGGCCGGATTGTAACGCGCCACCACGCCATTGTCTGACGCAGGTCTGAACGGTTGGCGAGAGTGAACACTTTTTGCGCACCAGCGGCGCTTGGCGGGCCAAATTCGGCTACAAATGCAGCCGAATTCGTCGCAAGGAGGAGGATAACCGACAGCCCCAGGCCATTCGGTGTGACCGATAGCCCTTGGCGGGCGTCTGGCACGGGCGATAAGCAGCCTCAGGCCAGTTGCTGACACTCGCCGTGGCAGGGGCAGGTCACCAGATGATCGTTCACCATGCCCACCGCCTGCATGAAGGCGTAGCAGATGGTGCTGCCGACGAAGGTGAAGCCGAGCTTCTTGAGGGCCTTGGCCATGGCATCCGACTCCGGCGAGGTGGCAGGAATATCGCCGTTTCCCTGCCGCTGATTGACGATGGGAGCGCCGCCGACAAAGCCCCATAACAGCTCGGCAAAATCGATCCCCTGCGCCTCCAGCGCCAGATAGGCGCGAGCGTTTTTGATGATCGACTGCACCTTGAGGCGGTTGCGGATGATGCCTTTGTCCTGCATCAGCCGCTCCACATCCTGTTCGTCAAAGCGGACGATGAGATTGGGATCGAAGTCCGCATAGGCGCGGTAATAGCTGTCGGTGCGTTTGAGAATGGTGATCCAGGAGAGCCCCGCCTGCTGGCCATCGAGGCAGAGCTTGGCAAACAACTCGCGCGGGTCACGCACCGGCCGCCCCCACTGCTTGTCATGGTATTCGATATATTCCGGGTCCCTGGTCACCCAGGCGCAGCGCAGTTCCATTCTTCGTCTCCTGTTATTTTTCTCTGCCCGACTCTCTGTCCGACTCTCTGTCCGACAGGGGGATTTCATCGGCCACATGAGAGGGCTTCCATCCCGGGCCAACCAGGCCCGGCGCAGCCCCGCCCCATGAATCCCCTACAATTTCGCCTATTATCCGACCATGCCAGACGGTATACTCCTTCGGTTCACATTCAGCAAATCTTGCTCTGATTTCACTTCGCGCGAAAAACACTATGCAAAAATTCGATGTCAAAACCTTTCAGGGCCTGATCCTGCAGCTGCAGGACTATTGGTCCCGCCAGGGCTGTACCATCATTCAGCCGCTGGATATGGAAGTGGGTGCCGGTACCTCCCACCCCATGACCTGCCTGCGCGCCCTGGGCCCGGAGCCCATCGCCTGCGCCTACGTGCAACCGTCCCGCCGTCCGACCGACGGCCGCTACGGTGAGAACCCGAACCGCCTGCAGCACTATTACCAGTTCCAGGTGATCATCAAGCCGTCCCCCGACAACATCCAGGAACTCTACCTCGGCTCCCTGAAAGAGCTGGGCATGGATCCCGAGATCCACGACATCCGCTTCGTGGAAGACAACTGGGAAAACCCGACTCTGGGCGCCTGGGGTCTGGGCTGGGAAGTCTGGCTCAACGGCATGGAAGTGACTCAGTTCACCTACTTCCAGCAGGTTGGCGGCCTCGAGTGCAAGCCGGTCACCGGCGAGATCACCTATGGTCTCGAGCGTCTGGCCATGTACATTCAGGGCGTGGACAGCGTCTATGACCTGGTGTGGTCCGATGGCCCCCTGGGCAAGACCACCTACGGCGATGTGTTCCACCAGAACGAGGTGGAGCAGTCCACCTACAACTTCGAACACGCAGACGTGGACTTCCTGTTCCACTGCTTCGAGCAGTACGAGAAAGAGGCCCAGCACCTGCTGGCTCTGGAAACGCCGCTGCCGCTGCCCGCTTACGAGCGCATTCTGAAAGCCGCCCACTCCTTCAACCTGCTGGATGCCCGCAAGGCCATCTCGGTCACCGAGCGTCAGCGCTACATACTGCGCATTCGCACCCTGACCAAGGCCGTGGCCGAGGCTTACTACGCCTCCCGCGAAGCGCTGGGCTTCCCCATGTGCAAGCGCACTGAGAACAAGCAAGGTTAAGGAACGGACATGGCACAACATACATTTCTGGTAGAGATCGGCACAGCTGAGCTGCCGCCAAAAGCCCTGCGCTCCCTGGCCGAAGCCTTTGCCGACAACTTCAAAGCCGAGCTGACCAAGGCAGATCTGGCCTTCGGCGACGTCGAGTGGTTCGCCTCACCGCGCCGTCTGGCGCTGAAAGTAAGTGAGCTGGCTGGCGAGCAGCCGAGCAAGAGCGTCGAGAAGCGCGGCCCGGCCGTCTCCCAGGCGTTCGATGCCGACGGCAAGCCGACCAAGGCCGCCGAAGGCTGGGCCCGCGGAAACGGCATCACGGTGGAACAGGCCGAGCGTCTGGTCACCGACAAGGGCGAGTGGCTGGTTCACACCGCCAAGGTCGAAGGTCGTCCGGCGCGCGAGCTGCTGGGTGAGCTTGTAGCTTCATCTCTGGCCAAGCTGCCCATCCCGAAAATGATGCGCTGGGGCGACAAGACCATCCAGTTCGTGCGTCCGGTGTTCACCGTGACCCTGCTGCTGGACGGCGATCTCGTGCCTGCCCACATCCTGGGTATCGACTCTGCCCGCACCATTCGCGGTCACCGCTTTATGGGCGAGCCCGAGTTCACCATCGACAACGCCAGCCAGTACCCGCAGATCCTGCTGGAAAAAGGCAAAGTGGTTGCCGACTTTATGGCGCGCAAGGCCAAGATCAAGGCTGACGCCGAAGCGGCCGCTGCCGCCTTCGGTGGCGTTGCCGATCTGGACGACGCCCTGCTGGAAGAAGTCACCGCACTGGTCGAGTGGCCGGTCGTGCTGACCGCCAACTTTGAAGAGAAGTTCCTGGCCGTTCCCGCCGAAGCGCTGGTTCACACCATGAAGGGTGACCAGAAGTACTTCCCGGTCTACGACAAGAACGGCAAGCTGCTGCCGAAGTTCATCTTCGTCACCAACATAGAGTCGAAAGACCCGAGCCAGATCATCAGCGGCAACGAGAAGGTGGTTCGCCCCCGTCTCTCTGACGCCGAGTTCTTCTTCAAGACCGACCTCAAGCAAACTCTGGCCTCCCGCCTGCCGCGCCTCGAAACCGTGCTGTTCCAGCAACAGCTCGGCACAGTCAAGGCCAAGGTCGAGCGCATCGAGACAGTTGCCGGCTTTATCGCCGAACGTATCGGCGCCAACGTGGCTCAGGCCAAGCGTGCCGGTCTGCTCTCCAAGTGTGATCTCATGACCAACATGGTCGGCGAGTTCGCCAGCACCCAGGGTGTGATGGGGATGCACTACGCCCGTCACGATGGCGAAGACGAAGTGGTGGCCGTGGCCCTCAACGAGCAGTACATGCCGCGCTTCGCCGGTGATGCCCTGCCGTCCGCTCTGGAAGCCTGCGCCGTGGCGCTGGCCGACAAGCTCGACACCCTGGCCGGCATCTTTGGCATCGGCATGCTGCCCAAAGGCGATAAAGACCCGTTCGCCCTGCGCCGCGCCGCCATCGGTGCTCTGCGCATCATGACCGAGAAGCAGCTGGACCTGGATCTGGTTGAACTGGTTGAAGAAGCGGTACGCGTCTACGGCGACAAGCTGACCAACAAAACCGTCGTCACCGACGTGGTCGACTTTATGCTGGGCCGCTTCCGCGCCGCCTATCAGGACGAAGGCATAGGTGCCGATGTGGTGCTGGCCGTACTGGCCCGCCGCCCGACCCGTCCGCTGGACTTCGATCGCCGCGTCAAGGCCGTCAGCCACTTCCGCAGTCTGGATGCCGCACTGGCATTGGCTGCTGCCAACAAGCGCGTCAGCAACATTCTGGCCAAGGTCGAAGGCGAGCTGCCGACCACCGTCAAGCCGGAGCTGTTGCAAGACGCCGCCGAAAAGGCACTGGCCACCCAGGTTGCAGCACTGCAATCCGAGCTGGCCCCGCTGTTCGCTGCCGGTGACTATCAGGCGGCCCTCACCCGTCTGGCCGCCCTGCGCGAGCCGGTCGATACCTTCTTCAACGAGGTGATGGTGATGGCAGAAGACGAGGCCCTCAAGGCCAACCGTCTGGCGCTGCTGAACAACCTGCGCAACCTGTTCCTGCAAGTGGCGGATATCTCCCTGCTGCAGTGATGTTGGTTGGTTTAGTGATATAAAAAACGGCGCCGTTAAGGCGCCGTTTTCTTGGATTCCGTTAAGATCCACACTTTCACGAATAACTGATGCGGAGCCACAATTGAAAAATTTCCTTATATATAAATGCCTATCAAAAGCATTAAAAAAACCGGCACCTGACCTTATTCCTAGAACTGGTGAAGATGCAGCATCGGTGGACTGTTACTCATGCAGAATAATACTAAATGACAACATTTCATTCTGGGTTGAGTCTATTGAAAGAGATTGTATTAATGGATACACGATCGGGGAAAAAAGTGACGACAGGCTTTATAAAAAACTAACACTAAATGATGTAGGATTATCACAAGTAAAAATTAAAAAATACAAAGGGATTTATGATTACACGTTTGAAAATGGCTATGACTTCATACTAAAGGATTTAACAAAATATATTGATATTGTGTTATTCTCTATAAAAGAATTCGATGTCATCACGCAGTCAATTTTCAATAAAAAGTCTCTTCAGAAGAACAAAAGAACTGATATTCTGAAGATTCTAGTTGAACGGTACTCAACCAGAAATACCGAATTCAACATTGTTTCACTCATGATGCATATACATTCCAGTAAATACTTTAACCATCCAGACAAAGATACAGCAACATCATTATTGAAACTATACCTCAACTCATTTGTTGAATCTGGTGAAGTTATAAAAACACAAGGAATAAACTATAAGCTAACTGGAAAGGCAATTGTCACTCTAGAAAATTACGAAAATGAAGAGAGAAAGCACAAAGAAAACTTAAGATTACAACGAATAATAACTTTTACCACCATAATTATGGCATTACTTGCGGCGATTCAGGCTGACCTAGTAAAAATGCCAACCATCCTAGATTTGACTAGTTTTCCGTATATATGCAAGCCATGATTTTTATACAACAGCCCGTAGGTTCGATTAGCGCAGCGTAATCGGATGTTCGTGTAAATCAACTCTTCCGTCATATCAGCCAGCCGAATATCCTCTCCGGCGGGCCAACCGGGACAACTGCTTCTCGATCGTCCGATTACGCTGCGCTAATCGAACCTACGATTCCTTTGCCAGCGCGGCGACAATCTTTTCCACGCTCTGGGCTACCGACAGGGTGGCGCTATCCAGTATCAGGCGCTCCCTGTCCCAGGGTTGATAATCGCGGTCGAGCACCGCCTGCCAGTCCGGCAACGCAAACCTCGCAATATCGGCCGTCCGGCTCTCGACCCGTTCGCGGTGCACACTCGGGTTGGAGCAGACAACCTCGATATCGAGACAGGACACACCGGCCGAGAGGGCAATGTCGTGGTAAGCATCTCGGGTGAGCTGTATGGGGTTAACGGAATCCGTAATGACGGTCGAGCCAAGTTTCAGGTTCTCTCTGGCCAGCTCATAGGCGACAAAATAACCGGCGGGCCCCATCTCTTTGTTTGTCTGGTCGGCGTCACGAATGGCCTGCTCTATGGTATCAATGCGCAGATAGACGGCGCCCAACCGCTGGGCCAAGGCCCGCGCAATCGTGCTCTTTCCGCTGCCCGGCAAACCACTGAAGATAATCAGCATCATGTCTCCCCTGTGATGAAAAAGCTTGCCGGTATTTTCCCCGCGATGGAGGCCCTGAGTCCAGCGCCGGTGTGCCGGCAGCCCACCGACAGGCTCGCCCGATCACCACAACCCCATGCAGGCACCGGCTGCGCGGCGCCCCACAGAGTGAACCTTGCCGCGTTCGGGTATGGGCATGGGAAGCTGCCGCTGCTAGGGTATGACCATCAATTAATCGACGACCGAGGCGTTATGCAACGCAAGACCCTGGCCCTGTTGCTGGTCACCCATCTGCTGGTAGGGGCGGCCGGCTTTGCCGCCGGCATCTATGCCCTGCCGATCCTGATAGCGCCTGCCGCACCGAGCAGTGAACAGGTGGCGGCCAGTCAGCAACTGGCAACCTTTAACGGCACCTTTCGTCGGGATCTGAAAGAGAGCGATCGGCTGCACTGGGGCGAAGGCCAGGTGAGCATAGGGCCAGATGCCATCAGCCTGATGGGCAAGCTGGCGCCGGGGCCCGATTACCAGCTCTATCTGTCGCCGGAATTTGTCGAAACCGAGGCGGACTTTGCCCGCCTGAAGCCACGGATGGTGCGGGTCGGGCCGGTGAAAACCTTCGACAACTTTATCGTGCCGCTCCCCGCCAATATCGATCCGGCCCGCTACGACAGCGTGATCGTCTGGTGCGAAACCTTCGGCCAATTCATCACGGCCGCCCGCTATCGGCAGTAGATGCCATGCCAGCTTCCCGCCGTCATGAGCCAGCAGATCAAAGAGGAGGTTTCTTCTCCCGCGACAGTCCAATACAAAAGGCGCCAACGGGCGCCTTTTGATGATCGGCAGCGGCGAGCCGCACCGACCCCATTGCACGGAACGCCTTACTCCACCGGCGCCATCAGGTGCTGGTAGGGGGTGCCAGACCACATGATATAGGGTATCGAGGTGTCAGGAGCGGCACCTTTCGGGTACTGATCGTAGAAGGCGTCATCCGCCCCGACAACCATCACGTGGGGCCCGGTCTGCAACCAGTGATTGCTGGTGGTGGGCTGGGTGGCGTAAGGATCTGTGTTGCTGGCATCGGTGCCACCCTTGAGCATGTACATAAAGCCGATCTTGCCCTTGGGCGGGGTCTGATGGCCGATCCAGGCGTGAGCCCAGGCCATCGCCGCCGCATCCATGCACATGGGGTCCGGCCCCGGCGTGGCCGGGTTGTCGGGCATGCAGGTAAAACCGTTGCTGCCTTCCCGCAGGGTACGCATCTTGCCATCGGCGCCCATGGCGACAATGGTGGCGCCGGCACCGACCCTGGTGGGGGCCGCCGCCATGGCGCTGGTGATCATCGCCTCGTCCGTCATCGCCGCAGCGCCGGCCATCTCTTCGGCCTGCACCAGGCCGGCCAGGGTGATGGCCGCGAGTGCTCCAAGGGTGGACATGTGCTTGCACATAACGTCTGTCTCCCGGTTGATTGGATAGATCACGCGCGGCCTGACTACCATGGCGGCCGTGCTGCCGGGCAGCAGCTGTCTGGTGGGGGACGGGTGATCGGAAGGTGGCGCCATGGGGTCGCAGCCCGGGGGCGTGCGGTGGGCCGCCGACGTCATCTGTCTGACTATAGTCCCTCCAGCTCCCTGCGCCGGATGGCGCAAAAAACAAGGCGCCACCCGGGCGCCTTGTCATAGGGTGAGGACAAAAAACTAGCCCATGTAGACCGGCAGCAGACCCGCCATGTTGAGCAGATGGAAGAGGGCGGTCAGCACACCGAACAGCAAGACGCCCACTATCATCGGCAGGCCGCCCGGCGCGCGGAAGCCATCGCCTTTGCCGCCTTGCTCGCCCTTGCCGGCGCGCACCTTCCAGGCCAGCAGGGCCGGTATGATGCAGGTCCAGAGCGTCGCCACGGCACCCGCGTAGCCGATGGCCATCAGGAAGCCGAACGGGAACAGCAGGGAGAGCAGCAGCGGCGGCAGGAAGGTGGCCGCCCACGACTTGGCGCGGCCACCGCGGCCGTTGTCGAACTTGAACAGATCCGCCAGATAGTCGAACACCCCCAGACCCACCCCGATGAAGGAGGAGAGGATGGCTGCCATGGAGAAGAGGTTGAGGGCGCTGGAGACGGCCTCCGACTCTATCACCGAGGCCAGCGCCTTGAGCAGCACGTCGACGTTGCCGCCCTGGGCCACCACGGGTCCGAACTCGCTGCGCGGCAGGTTGCCGAACACGCTCACCAGCCAGATGAGGTAGAACAGCAGCGCTATGGCGGTGCCGCCGAGGATGGCGTAACGGGCGCGGCGCTCCTCACCGTAGTAGGCGCGCATGGACGACACCGAATGGTGATAGCCGAACGAGGTGAGCGCCACCGGCAGCATGGCCAGGGCATAGGGGGCATAGCTGGCGTGCTGGCTCAGTGTATCGAACAGCAGGGTCGGCTTGATGTTGAGCGACAGGCCCGAGATGCCGAACACGAAGCTCAGCCCCATGGCGATGACCAGCACCACTGAGATGCGATCCACCGCCCGGGTGGAGTGCCACACCAGGCCGGAGAAGCCCAGGGTGAACAGGATGGATCCCCAGTGGCTGCCGATGCCGGTCATGCCATCTATGATGAGGCCGGCCGAGGTGATGTAGGCGTAGAGCAGTATGCCGCCGACAAAGTAGACGGTGAGGTTGTTGAGGACGTTGACCTTGTCCCCCAGCAGTTCGCGGGTGACGGTATCGAACGACACGCGCAGCGGGTAGCCCTGATAGGACTCCAGCAGCATCCAGCCGGACACCGTCATCACCACCATGGTCAGGGTGATGGCCAGCACCGACCAGATGGTCCAGGCGCCCGCCCCGGCACTCGGCAAGCCCAGCATGCCGGCTCCTACACAGACGCCGGCAATGATGCATGCCCCGCCCACCAAAGATGGTTTCTGTCCCATTTACTTCTCCAAAGACGATTGTGGATCTGGTCGCGACCGCGGACCGTTGCATTTGCTACGCCGGTTGTCATGGTAGATCGCGCTCATCTATGTGCCGGCGCCCAGTGCTTGTTGCTTCGAAAGCGAAGCAAGGTGGTTAAGGCGGGCTGCCGGCCCGACACGGCAGCAGGGCCGCCATGTCGGGGAAGGGACTTTACCCTGCTACCCCTCAGGTATCAAATGCGGGTGCATCTTCAGGCTGCCCGGTGGGCCCTTAGCAGACAGCCTGCAACTGGCGCATCGGCATTCAATGAGCCAGTTGCGGCAACAGCTGCAGCAGCTGGGCGCGATCCGCCAGCGGCGTCTGGCTGACCCAGATACCCAGCAGGCCGTAGGAGAGCAGCGGCAATATCAACAACAGCAGGCAGAGCAAACCCAGCAGCTGGCGGGGCTCAAGCCTGCGCGCCTTGCTGCCAAGGTGCAGCGCATCGGCCCGCTTGGGGCAGGCGGTGATGCAGCTCATACAACTGGTGCACTCCAGGCTGCGCACCGCGATCAGCTGGTGCACCTGGATGCGGGAGGGACAGGCCCGGCTGCACTTGTCGCAGTCATGGCCAGCACTTCGCAGGCAGCGGGCCGGGTCACGCCGAATGCGCAGCGGTGTCAGCAGGCCGAGTAAAGACAGCCAGGCGCCGTAGGGGCAGAGGTAGCGGCAGAAGCCCTGGCGGAAGGTGGCGGTGAGCAGCAGCACCCAGCCCAGACACAGGCCCGAAATCAGGGTCAGGTTGAAGAAGAAGGCCCCCATCTTCATGTCCGCCGCCTGATGGTAGGGGCTGGTGAAGTAGCCGGGCAGGGCGGCGCCCGGCACCGCGACCAGCACGATAAACAGCAGGAAAGCCAGCACCAGAAACTTCTGAGAACGCAGCACGGCATCGAGCCAGCGCGGCGGCGTCCACTCCCCCACTATCCATCGGCTGCGCAGGCCGTGCAGCCACTCGCCCACCAGCCCGAGCGGGCAGAACCAGGCGCAGAAGGCCCGCCCCAGCAGCAGGGCCGACAGGCAGAGCACCAGTACAGTGATGGTGGCTGCCGGATGATGGGGATCCACTATGCCCTGACTGAGCCAGGCCCGCAGCCCGAGCCCGCCGGCGATGGGCAGGAAGCCGTCCACCACGTCCGGGCGCACCAGCCAGGGGGTCTCCCCCTGCCCCAGCTGCCAGATATGGATGCCGTACTGCACAGTCACCAGCCCCCAGCAGAGCAGCAGCAGCTGGCGTGTGCGCGCCCGCAACCACTGGCTGTCGAGCGTCTCGAGGGCGGGCAGCGGCCGCCGGTGGTGCCAGAGGGCAAGCGCGACGACCACCAGCCCCAGCGCGAACCAGAGCAGGCTGTCCGCCGCCACCAGCCAGATCAGGCCCAGCAGGCCGAGGGCAAGACGCCACTGCCAACCGGTGCGCGCCTGCCACCCCAACAGGGCCAGATAGACCAGGCCAGCCACCATGGTCATCGCTTCAATCAGGCTCATGCATCTCCCTCATAGCACTCATTCGGATAAGGGGGCAGGATAACGAACATCTGAATTGATTATTTTGATCTGCATGGGCAGAGGGGGACATTCGCGCCCAATGCCCCTGGCTAGGGTTGAACCTTATGCCTTGCGGCTGTTGAACAGCGGCTGGTCCGATTCGACCTGCTCGGCCCAGAAGTGGATGTTGAAGCGGGCATCCTCCGACAGCTCGACCCTGTGCCAGTACTGGGGCGGGCTGGTGGCAAACTGGCCGGCATGGATCACCAGGCTTATCTCAGGCTCCTCGGCCTGCTCGTCGGCAAAGCCGTGATAGGTGACGGTACCCTCCATCACGCAGAGCTGACCGAAGACGCCGGCTGCCGTGTTGTGATGGGTGAGCAGAGCCTGTGGCACGCTCTGGCGGGTGAAGAAGGGAGTGGAGCGACGCACCACCCAGTGGGTAGGAATAAGGTGCAGTGACATAGACATTCTCCTAAGAGTGCCGGTCGGCCCGGCCTCAATCGATAAAGTGGATCAACGGGGCAACTGACGCAGCAGCGGGAAGGCGGCGCTCATCTGATCGCCCCCCACCACGAAGCCGCACAGCTCGCCATCTTCGCCGTGCGCCTCGGCCACCATGCCGTGGCTGTTCCAGCGGCACTGCCAGGCGAGATCCTCGCCCTTGGTGCGGCCCGCCAGCTGCAAGGGATAACGCGGCGTTTTCACCTTCACCAGCATGGGCGGCAGGGTCAGCGGGGTTGGCGTGCCAAGCAGAGTACGCGCCAACGCATTGGCCCCCAGCACGATTGGTTGCAGGAAGGGGAGCAGCTGGCCCCGCCACTGCACGCAATCACCCAGTGCGAAGATATGGGGATCGCTGGTCTGCAAGTTGTCGTCGACCAGGATGCCGCGCTCCACGTCGAGCCCGGCCCCCCGGGCCAGGGCCAGATTCGGCCGCAGGCCGATCGCGGCGATCACCAGATCCTGCTCGCTGGTGCTGCCATCGGTCAGGGTCACCCGCCAGCCGTCGCCGGGCTGGGCGTCTATCCTGGCGATACCCAGCCCGAATTGCAGGCTGACCCCCTGACTGCGCAGCGCCTGTTGCAGCGGCTGGGTCAGGGCGGCCGGCAACAGGGCGCTGAGCGGGCTGTCGGCCAGATCCAGCAGGGTGACCTCGCGACCATCGCTCGCCATGTCCATCGCCAGCTCGCAGCCGATGAGGCCGGCCCCCAGCACCAGGATGCGGCGGGCCTGCTGGATTAGCCCCTCGGCGGCGGCGTACTCCTGCTGGCTGTTGAGGGTCACCAGATGCTCGCTTCCCGGTATCTCTGGGCGCGCCGCGCTGGCGCCGGTGGCCAGCACCAGCTGGCCGTAGGGGAAGCTGCCCTGCGAGGTCAACAGGGTGCGCCGGGCGGGATCTATACCCAGCACGGGGCAATGGGGCAGCAGCGCGATGCGTTGCTGCTCGGCAAAGTCGCTGCCGCTCTGCCGGGTCATGGCCGCGGCGGCGCAGCCCCGGCTCACCACGTGGCTCAAGTCCGGCTTGTTGTACTCGTCGCCGCTGTCGGCCGTGATGAGGCGGATGGGCTGCTCACCATCCAGCTTGCGCAGGCTCTTGACCAGCTGCTGGGCGGCGAAGCCGCTGCCGATCACCACGATTTCCCGGCTGATGCCGGCCTCATTCAGGGTTGCAGCGTTCATACACAGGCCTCCACGGCGCAGGGTTCGAATACCTCCTTGCCGATGCCGCAGCCGGGGCAGAGGAAGCTGTCAGGCACCTGGGCCCAGGGAGTGCCCGGTGCCACCAGCTGATCCGGCTCGCCCAGTGCCGGGTCATAGACCCACTGGCAGACGACGCAGAGCATGCTCTGCTCATCGTCCAGCGTGCTGGCGGCCGGGGTGGCGACACGCGCAACCGGCACCTCGATCACGGGCGCCGTCACTGCGGCGTTATTTGTGATGATCGGGCGGGGTGCCTCGAGCGGGTGCAGCGCCCACTGGCGGGCCAGCTGGCGGCCGTGCTCGCGGCAGTCGGCCAGGGCCGAACCATCCGGGCGCCACTTGGCCTTGAGGGAGATGCTGATGTCGAAACCCGCATCCATCAGCCGGGTCTGGATGCGGTCCACGGCGCCGCCGGTCCAGCCGTAGCTGCCGAAGGCCGAGGCGCGCTTGTTGCGAAAGCGCAGGCCGGTGATCTCTTCGAGCATGCCCGCCACCTTGGGCATCATGACGTTGTTCATGGTGGAGGAGCCCACCAGAATGCCCTTGGAGCGAAATACCTGGGTCAGGATCTCGTTCTTGTCGTGGCGGGCCACGTTGAAGATCTTCACCGCCACGCCCGGGTCCACCTCGTGGATGCCCTGGGCGATGGCGTCCGCCATCATGCGGGTGTTGTTGGACATGGAGTCGTAGAACAATGTGATGCGGTCTTCCTGATAGTGGTCGGCCCACTCCAGGTATTTCAGGATGATCTGGGTGGGGTCCTCGCGCCAGACGATGCCGTGGGAGGTGGCCACCATGCTCACCGGCAGGTTGAAGCCGAGCACTTCCTTGATCTTGGCGGTCACCAGCGGGCTGAAGGGGGTCAGTATGTTGGCGTAGTAGCGCTGGCACTGCTCCATCAGCTCGGTCTGATCCACCTCGTCGTTGAACAGGTGCTCGTCGCAGTAGTGCTGGCCGAAGGCGTCGTTGGAGAAGAGCACGGCGTCCTCAGTCATGTAGGTCATCATGCTGTCGGGCCAGTGCAGCATGGGGGTCTCGATAAAGACCAGCTGCTTGCCGTTGCCTATGTCCAGGCTGTCCCCTGTCTTGACCGGGTGGAAGTTCCACTCTGGATGATGATGATGACCTGTGATCGAGTCGATGGCGTTGTGGGTGCAGTAGATGGGGGTGCCAGGGATGCGGGCCATCAGCTCGGTCAGGGCGCCGGCGTGATCCTCCTCGGCGTGGTTGATCACCACGAAGTCGATGGAAGCGAGATCGATCTCCGCCGCCAGGTTCTGCACGAACTCCCGGCTGAACTTGTGATCGACGGTGTCGATCAGTACGTTCTTCCCTTCGCGGATGAGATAGCTGTTGTAGCTGGTGCCCTTGTGGGTCTTGTACTCGGTGCCGTGGAAGTCGCGCACCTCCCAGTCCCGTTGGCCGACCCAGTGAATGTTGTTTTTGACGTGAATGCTCATCAAGTTGTTCCTTAGAATGCAATAGCGAATGTGCGACTGAACGGACTATTGCAGTTGACGTGCCAACATGTAACCCATTGTTTTTACTTGATAACAACATCTTACATTGTCATTTAGACATCAGATCTATATAGTCAAAATCACAAACACATGTCATTTGGACAATCGCCGTGATCTCGACCGACAGCCTGGCGCGCATCGCCCTCGACCTGCAACTCGGCATCTCCCATCAGGACAGGTTCCACCGCCTGATCCAGAGCGTGCGCAGCCTGCTGCACTCGGACGCCTCGGCCCTGCTGCGCTACGAGGGGGGCCAGTTCATCCCGCTGGCCATCGACGGCCTGATGCAGGACGTGCTGGGCCGCCGCTTCGCGCTGGCGGACCATCCGCGCATGGAGGCCATAGCCCGGGCCGGCGACGTGGTACGCTTCCCCGCCGACAGCAACTTGCCCGACCCCTATGACGGCCTGATCCCGGATCACGACGACTTCAGGGTGCACGCCTGCGTCGGCCTGCCACTGTTTTCGGATCAGACGCTCATCGGCGCCCTGACCATAGACGGCATGAATCCGACCCAGTTCGACGGCATCAGCGACGAGGAACTGCGGCTGGTGGGCGCCCTGGCGGCGGCCGCCCTCAGCAACGCCCTGTTGCTGGAGCGCCTCGCCCGCCAGAGCAGCGAACCCCTCGCTCCCTCCAGCCAGAATGGGCCGGGCCAGCCCGAGATGATAGGCCGCTCCCCCGCCATGGAGCGGCTGCGCCATGAGATAGCCGTGGTGGCGAGCTCGGAGCTGAACGTGCTGATCCTGGGGGAGACGGGGGTCGGCAAGGAACTGATCGCCAAGGCGGTGCATCAGGGTTCACCCCGCGCCAGCGCGCCCCTGGTCTATCTCAACTGCGCCGCCCTGCCGGAATCGGTGGCGGAGAGCGAGCTGTTCGGCCACGTGAAGGGGGCCTTCACCGGCGCCATTCACAACCGGGCGGGCAAGTTCGAGCTGGCCGACAAGGGCACCCTGTTCCTGGACGAGATCGGCGAGCTCTCCCTGCCGCTGCAGGCCAAGCTGCTGCGGGTGCTGCAATACGGCGATCTGCAGCGCATCGGTGACGACACCCCGCTCAAGGTGAACGTGCGCATCCTGGCCGCCACCAACCGGGATCTGAAACAGGCGGTGGTCGAGGGGCAGTTTCGAAGCGATCTCTACCACCGTCTGAGCGTCTTCCCGATCCACGCCCCGGCGCTGCGGGAGCGACCGGACGACATACCCCTGCTTGCCGGTTATTTTTGCGAACGCTGCCGGGTCAGCCTGGGGCTGGAGCGGCTGCGCATCCAGCCCAGGGCGCTGCAACTGCTCGCCAGCTACGACTGGCCGGGCAACGTGCGGGAGCTGGAGCACGCCATCCACAGGGCCGCCGTGCTGGCGCGGGCCGAACAGGGCAGTCAGGCCCCCGCGCTGGATTGCCACCACTTCAACCTGGCGGCCACCGGCGCCCCCTCATCCAGTCGCATCCCTGTGGAACAGGCAGCGCAGCAGATGACAGCTGGCATTGGACTGCGCACGGCTACCGATGCCTTCCAGCTCCAGCTGATCGAGCAGACCCTGGCGGCCCAGCAGGGCAACTGGGCCGCCACCGCCCGGGCGCTTGAGCTGGACGGCGGCAACCTGCACCGGCTCGCCAGACGGCTCGGGCTCAAGGCCTGATGCTGGCGACACCCCACAAACAAAAACCCCCTCGGTGACGAGGGGGTTTTTCGTGGTGCCTGTGCGATGACCGGGGCCGCAGCATGGTCCATCGGCGGCAGATTCAGTCGCGGGCACGGCGCAGGTGGTAGTCGACGTGATAGTCGTTGGCGTTGCGGAACATGATGGAGTAGTTGAGAAACTCCCCGTTCTCGCCATAAGAGAGGGAGGTCAACCGCAGGATGGGCGCCCCCTGCTCGATATGCAGCAGCTCGGCCATCTGCCGGTCGGCCAGCACGGCGCTGAAGCTCTCGTAGTTGCCGGCGATGGGGAGCTGGCACTCGTTCTCGATGTAGGCAAACTTGGAGCCCTCCAGATGGGCCACCGACAGGGTGCGAAACAGCCGCACCGGCATGTAGCTCTCCTCCAGCAGCAGGGCCCGGCCATCCACAGAACGCACCCGGCTGGAGTAGTAGACGGGTTCGTTCACCTTGACCCTGAGCTGGCTGGCAATCGCCGGTGGGGCCGGCATGGTACGAAACTCCAGCACCTGGCTGGTGAGCTCCCGGCCCTGATCGCGCATCAGCTCGGTAAAGCCGCTCAGCCCCTTGGTCTCATGCTGGACATCCTTCTTGGTCACATAGGTGCCGCTGCCGTGGCGCCGCGCCACCAGCCCCCACTCGATCAGCATGTCCACTGCCTTGCGCACCGTCATGCGTGACACGCCGAACTGGCTCGCCAGCATCTTCTCGCTCGGCAATACGTCCCCCACCCGGCAATCCGCGCCATTGACCCGGATACGCAACCGATCCGCCACCGATTTATAGATCACTGCTAGACCTCTCCCAGCCTGTACCCGCGGCCTCCTCATTCAGGGGCTTCAGGCCCAACCAATTGAAAATAAACAACTTTAAATTCAAATAAACCGACAAGAACGTCACAAAAACAAGATGTACAACAATATCTCAAAATTTAGATCTCTTTGTCTAAATAAGAGCATGCGCCGGATCACATAACCACCACATATTTCATGAGGGCTTGACCCATTGTTGTTAGGTTCAATTCAGCAACACAAACAACACCCTATCAAAAACTCTCTTAATAAAGGGACAATATATGCTCAGTCAAATTCAACGCTTTGGCGGAGCAATGTTTACTCCTGTACTACTGTTTCCATTTGCAGGTATGGTAGTGGGCATTGCAATCATGCTGAAAAATCCCATGTTCGTGGGAGAGGCGCTGGCAAACCCGCAAGGGTTGTTTTTTCAAATAGTACATATTATTGAAGAAGGTGGCTGGACCGTATTCAGAAACATGCCGCTTATATTTGCCATCGGTTTACCGATTGGGCTGGCAAATAAGGCGCAGGCACGAGCCTGTCTCTCCGTATTGGTCAGCTTCATGACCTGGAATTATTTCATCAATGCCATGGGGATGACCTGGGGCGACTATTTCGGGGTCGATTTCAATCAGGCGGTCGGCGGCGAAAGCGGCCTGGCCATGGTCGCCGGGATCAAGACGCTGGACACCAGCATCATAGGAGCCATCGCCATCTCGGGTATAGTCACCGCCCTGCACAACCGGCTGTTTGATCGGCAGCTGCCCGTCTTTCTCGGCATCTTTCAGGGCAGCTCCTTTGTCACCATCATTGCCTTCTTCCTCATGATCCCCTGTGCCTGGCTGACCCTGCTGGGGTGGCCCAAGGTACAGATGGGCATCGCCTCCCTGCAGGAGTTCATGCTGATCTCGGGCCCGCTCGGTGTCTGGGTCTACACCTTCCTCGAGCGCATCCTGATCCCGACCGGACTGCATCACTTCATCTATGGCCCCTTCATCTTCGGCCCGGCCGCGGTGGAAGGCGGCATCCAGCTCTACTGGGCCCAGCATCTGCAGGAGTTCAGCCAGAGCACGCGTCCGCTCATCGAACTGTTCCCCCAGGGTGGCTTCGCACTGCACGGCAACTCCAAGATCTTCGGTGCCATGGGGATTGCCCTGGCCATCTACGCCACTGCAGCCCGTGAAAACAAGGCCAAGGTGGCCGGTCTGCTGATCCCGGCGACCCTGACCGCCATGCTGGTGGGCATCACAGAGCCGCTTGAATTCACCTTCCTCTTCATCTCGCCACTGCTGTTTGCCATCCATGCCCTGCTGGCCGCCACCATGGCCACAGTCATGTACCTGTTCGGTGTCGTCGGCAACATGGGCGGCGGCCTGCTCGACCAGTTCCTGCCGCAGAACTGGATCCCCATGTTCCACAACCATGCCGGCATGATGTTTACCCAGATAGCCATAGGCCTGGTGTTTACCGGACTCTGGTTCCTGATATTCAGGAGTCTCATTCTGAGATTCAATTTGAAAACCCCGGGGCGGGAAGACAGCGAAATAAAGCTGTATTCCAAGGCCGATTATCAGGCCGCCAAACAGCAACGAGGCTGTGATATTGCAGAGCAAATTATCGAGGCACTCGGCGGCAGCAAAAACATAAGAAGCCTGAATAATTGCGCCACCCGATTAAGAATATCGCTGATAAATTCCAGCCAGGTTGCGGCAGATGACATATTCAAACAACTGGGTGCCCATGGGGTGGTTCGTCATGGCGACAGCATTCAAATAATCATAGGTCTGCATGTGCCTCAGGTACGTGAAAATATGGAATCGATAATGAACAACCCCACTCAATCCTCTTCTTTCGTAACGGAGTCATGATCATGAAAAAATTCTCTGTAGTCATCGCCGGCGGCGGCAGCACTTTCACACCGGGTATCGTCCTCATGCTGCTGGAGAACCAGCATCGTTTCCCGCTCAAGGAGATCAAGTTCTATGACAACGATGGTGCCCGCCAGGAAGTCATCGCCGAGGCATGCAGGATACTGCTGAAAGAGAAGGCACCCGAGATTGCCTTCAGCTACGGTACCGATCCCAAGGCGGCCTTCAGCGAGGTGGATTTTGTCATGGCCCACATCCGGGTCGGCAAATACCCCATGCGCGAGCAGGACGAGAAGATCCCCCTGCGTCACGGCGTGGTCGGTCAGGAGACCTGTGGTCCAGGCGGCATCGCCTACGGCATGCGCTCCATCGGCGGCGTACTGGAGCTGGTCGACTACATGGAGCAGTACTCCCCCAACGCCTGGATGCTGAACTACTCCAACCCGGCCGCCATAGTGGCGGAGGCAACCCGTCGCCTGCGTCCCAACGCCAAAATCCTCAACATCTGCGACATGCCGATCGGGATCGAGGGGCGCATGGCCCAGATCGCCGGCCTCAAGTCACGCAAAGAGATGCGGGTACGCTACTACGGTCTCAACCACTTCGGCTGGTGGACCCGCATCGAGGATCTGGCAGGCAACGACCTGATGCCGAAGATCAAGGAACACGTCGCCCGCCACGGCTATGTGCCCAACAGCGCCAGCCATGCCGAAGCAAGCTGGAACGATACCTTCGCCAAGGCCAGGGATGTGTGGGCGCTCGATCCGGATACCCTGCCCAACACCTATCTCAAGTACTACCTCTACCCTGACTATGTGGTGGCCCATGCCAACCCTGAGCATACCCGCGCCAACGAGGTGATGGAGCACCGCGAGAAGCAGGTATTCAGCGCCTGCCGCGCCATCGTCAAGGCGGGTCATTCGGAGGCAGGCGAGCTGGAGATCGACGAGCACGCCTCCTATATAGTGGACCTGGCCACCGCCATCGCCTTCAACACCCAGGAGCGGATGCTGCTGATAGTCCCGAACCGGGGCGCCATCAGCAACTTCGACCCCGAGGCCATGGTCGAGATCCCCTGTCTGGTGGGCAGCAGCGGGCCTGAGCCCTTGCAGGTCGGCAATATTCCCCTGTTCCAGCAGGGCCTGATGGGCCAGCAGGTAGCGGTCGAGAAGCTGGTGGTGGAAGCCTGGGTCGAACGCTCCTACCAGAAGCTGTGGCAGGCGATCACCCTGTCCAAGACGGTGCCCAGCGCCTCGGTGGCGAAGGCCATCCTGGATGACCTGGTGGCCGCCAACAAGGATTACTGGCCGCCGCTGCAATAAATTGCCCATAAACAAAAACCCCCTCGGTGACGAGGGGGTTTTTCGTGGTGCCGACTATCGCCGTGCAATACAGCGTGGCGGTCAGCGCAGGGATTTGACCGAACGGCGGACGATAAGCTCGGGCTCTACCGTCATGGACTCGACTTCCAGCGCCTTGTTGCGGATCCGGCTCACCAGATGTTTCACCGCCAGCAGGCCGAGCTCGGCCTTGGGGTGGCGAATAGTGGTGAGCGGCGGGCTGGAGAAGCGCGCCATTTCCACGTCGTCATAGCCGATCATGGATATGTCGTCCGGCACCTTGACCCCGGCTTCCCAGGCGGCGCAGATGGCGCCGATGGCCATGGGATCATCGAAGGCGAACACAGCCGTCGGGCGAGGCGTGAGGGCCAGGATGCGCTGCATGGCATCGAAACCGCTCTGGCTCTCGTAATCCCCTTCGAAGATCTGCTCGTCCTTCAGGATCAGGCCATGCTCGCCCAAGGCGTCGCGCACCCCGTCCAGCCGCTGCTGGGTGGTCGGCTTGGAGAGCTGGCCGGTGATGCAGACGATCTCTTTATGACCCTGCTCCAGCAGATGGCGTACCGCCAGACGCGCGCCTATGCGGGCGTTGTCATTGATCACGTTGGCAAAATCGCACTCTGTGCCCCAATCCAGCACCACCTGCGGCACATTCTTGTGGATGCGCAGCATGTCGCGCAGCGGGGTGTCGATATCGGTTCCCAGCACCAGCAGGCCGTCGACCCGCTTCTCCATCAGCATTCTCAGGTAATGCTGCTGGCGGGGCGGCTGGTTTTCGGTGTTGCACAGGATCAGGCTGTAACCCTGTTCGAAACAGTACGCCTCCACCCCTTGCACCACTTCCGCGAAGAAGGGGTTGGCACTGGTGGTAACCAGCATGCCTATGGTTTTGGTTGAGTTTATCTTGAGGCTGCGCGCTACCGAGTTGGGCGCGTAGTTGAGTTCTGCCACCGCCTCAAGCACTTTTTGGGTTGCATCTTCGCTGACCCGACGGGTGTGATTGAGTACATGTGAGACGGTGGAGATGGATACGCCTGCACGGGAAGCGACATCCTTGATAGTGGCCATCTCTGTCTCCTGAAGATCAAAAGCGGAACATTAGCAGATTTCCCGAATAAAGGCTTGGTTTTAACAGGCACTGCCAATGAATTGTCAATGCTGGCTAATCTAGGCGCTCATTTCTATTTGCGCAAACGGATTTTGGTCAAAATGGGAGCAGTGTCAGGGTAAAATATCGTCAGTTTTTTCATCTGCCATTTGTCACCAGCACACCTTGTTGTGAAGATGTTAACTGAACAAATCAGTATTAATGTCTACAATGGCATTTGAAATTAGCTATTTGTTTCAAAAAAGCACTATCCCACCCACTCTGGTTAGTATCTTTAACAGCTTGTTATTGCCCAGCGAGGAATGATAGAACCATACCTATTACCGGACTGGCGGGATCCCGGCCCGGAATGGCACACGGAAAATGAAACAATCCACTGATTAAGGGACGAATCAATGCATAAGTTGAGCAAAATCACAGTAAGCGCAGCGGTTTCTTTGGCTCTGTTTGGATCGATATCCATCGCCAACGCGGCTGACACCATCAAGATCGGCATCGCCGGCCCGGTCACAGGCCCGGTCGCCCAGTACGGTGACATGCAGTTCACCGGCGGCAAGATGGCGGTCGAGCAGATCAACAAGGCTGGCGGTATCGCAGGCAAGCAGATCGAAGCCGTCATCTATGACGATGCCTGCGATCCCAAGCAGGCCGTGGCGGTCGCCAACAAGGTGATCAACGACGGCGTCAAGTTCGTGGTCGGCCACCTCTGCTCCGACAACACCCTGCCCGCCTCCGACATCTATGAAGATGAAGGCGTGCTGATGATCACCCCTGCCTCCACCAACCCCAAGATCACCGAGCGCGGCTATCAGCTGGTGCTGCGTACCATAGGTCTGGACAGCGACCAGGGTCCGACCGCCGCCAAGTACATCATCGAGCAGGTCAAGCCCAAGCGCGTGGCCGTCATCCACGACAAGAAGCAGTACGGTGAAGGCATCGCCACCAGCGTGAAGGCATCCCTGGACAAGGCCGGCGTGAAAGTGGTGGCGTTCGAAGGCATCACAGCCGGTGACAAGGACTTCTCCGCCCTGATCGCCAAGCTGCAGAAAGAGAACGTCGATTTCGTCTACTACGGCGGCTACCACCCCGAGCTGGGTCTGATCCTGCGTCAGGCTGGCGAGAAGGGTCTGAAGGCCAAGTTCATGGGTCCGGAAGGGGTAGGCAACAAGGACATCTCCGCCATCGGTGGCCCGGCTTCCGAAGGTCTGCTGGTGACCCTGCCGAACAAGTACGATCTGGTGCCGACCAACGCCCCGCTGGTAGCGGCGTTCAAGGCCAAGGGTCAGGACTCCTCAGGCCCCTTCGTCTGGACCACCTATGCGGCGGTACAGACCCTGGCTGCCGGTATCGCCAAGGCGGGTGAGGATGACCCGGCTGCGGTCGCCGCCGCCATCAAGGCCACGCCGATCGATACCGTCATGGGCACCTTGAGCTGGGCGCCGAGTGGTGACCTGAAAGGCTTTGAATTCGGTGTGTTCCAGTGGCACGCCGACGGTACCTCCACTCAAGTCAAATAATCTGCCGGTCGGGGTGACATGAGTCACCCCTCCTTTCTTTGCGGGCAAGTACAGGGATCGCAGTATGTCCGAACACCTCCTTTACCTGGTTCAGCAGCTGCTGAACGGGTTAACCATAGGCAGCACCTATGCGTTGATCGCCATCGGCTACACCATGGTCTATGGCATCATCGGCATGATCAACTTCGCCCACGGCGAGGTTTACATGATCGGCTCCTATGTCGCCTTTATGGTGATGGCCGGGCTCGCCATGATGGGCATCGACAGCACCTTCCTGCTGCTGGGAGGCGCCTTCCTGGTCAGCATCATCATCACGGGAACCTATGGCTGGACCATAGAGCGGGTCGCCTATCGCCCGCTGCGGGGCGGCAACCGCCTCATCCCCCTCATCTCCGCCATCGGCATGTCGATCTTCCTGCAGAACATGATGCGAATGGCACAGGGCTCGCGCGATATCGCCATGCCCACCCTGATCTCCGGGGGCTGGACCCTGGGCGCCGAAGACGGCTTCCAGGCCAGCCTCTCCTACATGCAGCTCATCATCTTCGTGGTGACCTTCATCACCATGCTGGCGCTGACCCAGTTCATCGGCCGCTCCCGCATGGGCCGTGCCTGCCGCGCCTGTTCGGAAGACATCAAGATGGCCAACCTGCTGGGGATAGACACCCATGTGGTCATCTCCATCACCTTCGTGCTGGGGGCCACCCTGGCCGCCGTCGCGGGCGTGCTGCTCGGCATGTATTACGGCGTCATCAACCCCTATCTCGGCTTCATGGCCGGTCTGAAAGCCTTTACCGCTGCGGTATTGGGCGGCATCGGCAGCATTCCTGGCGCGGTGCTGGGCGGCCTGCTGCTGGGGGTGGTGGAAGCACTCACCGCCGGCTATCTCAGCACCGAGTACAAGGATGTGATGGCCTTCGCCCTGCTGATCGGCGTCTTGCTGTTTATGCCCACCGGCATTCTGGGCCGACCGGAAGTGGAGAAAGTCTGATGAAACGCCAATTCATTCACGCCTGTATCGCCAGCCTGGTATTGCTGGTGCTCTCCTTCTGGCTGCTCGGCTTCAAACTCGAGACCGACGGCACCCGTTTGCTGGTAGTCAGCCGCCTCGACGTGTCGCTGGCCTGGCTGGTGGGCGGTGCCGCCCTGGTGTTCTGGTTCCAGATGTTGCGCGGCCAGATCAGCCGGCTGTTCAAAGGCTCCATCAGCGGCTTCTCCATCGGCTTCACCAAGCTGGTGCTGCCCAGCCCGGAAGAGGCACCCAAGCTCTATAACCTCACCGCCGTGCTGGTGCTGTTGTTTGCGGTGAGCTGGCCCTTCATGGCCTCGCGAGGCGCCATCGATCTCGCCACCCTCACCCTGATCTACATCATGCTGGGGCTAGGCCTGAACGTGGTGGTGGGTCTGGCCGGTCTGCTGGATCTGGGCTACGTCGGCTTCTACGCGGTCGGCGCCTACAGCTATGCCCTGCTCAACACCTACTTCGGCCTGAGCTTCTGGGAGTGCTTGCCCATCGCCGGCCTGACGGCAGCCACCTTCGGCTTCCTGCTCGGCTTCCCGGTGCTGCGGCTGCGGGGGGACTATCTGGCCATAGTCACCCTGGGCTTTGGCGAGATCATCCGCATCCTGCTCAACAACATGACCAGCCTCACCGGCGGCCCGAACGGCATCTCCGGCATTCCCAAACCGACGCTGGGCGGACTGGAGTTCAACCGCACCGTCAAGGACGGGGGTTTTGGCACCTTCCACGACTTCTTCGGCATCGCCTACAACGCCAACCACAAGGTGATCTTCCTCTACCTGATGGCGCTGGTGCTGGTGGTGGCCACCCTGTTCGTCATCAACCGCCTGCTGCGCATGCCGCTGGGCCGCGCCTGGGAAGCGCTGCGGGAGGACGAGATCGCCTGCAAGTCGCTGGGGCTCAACCCCACCATCATCAAGCTGACCGCCTTCACCATAGGCGCCTGCTTCGCTGGCTTCGCCGGCAGCTTCTTCGCCTCGCGCCAGGGCTTCATCAGCCCGGAGTCCTTCGTCTTCATCGAGTCGGCCATCGTCCTTGCGATCGTGGTGCTGGGGGGCATGGGCTCCCAGATCGGGGTGGTGCTGGCCGCCATAGTGATGACGGTACTGCCGGAGCTGGCCCGTGAATTCAACGAGTACCGCATGCTGATGTTCGGTCTGCTGATGGTGTTCATGATGATCTGGCGGCCACAGGGACTGCTGCCGATGACCAGACCTCACCTGGAGCTACAAAAATGAGCAATCAGACGTTGTTAGAAGTCTCTGATTTATCGATGCGCTATTTGGCCGGATTGCTGGCGGTGACTTGCTCCACCTTGAATCGGGGGCTGAAAAAATGAGTGCCAATCAGAAGTTAATGGAAGTCTCTGATCTGTCGATGCACTTCGGCGGTTTGTTGGCGGTCAACGGCGTCAAACTGGACGTGGACAAGGGGGAGGTGATCTCCATCATAGGCCCCAACGGCGCGGGCAAGACCACAGTCTTCAACTGCCTGACCGGCTTCTATCGCCCGAGCGGCGGCACCATTCGCTACAAGGGTGAAGAGATCCAGGGGCTGCCCGGTCACCTCATCGCCCGCAAGGGAATAGTGCGCACCTTCCAGCACGTGCGGCTGTTCAAGGACATGACGGCGGTTGAGAACCTGCTGGTGGCCCAGCATCGCCACCTCAACACCAGTTTCATCGCCGGCCTGTTCAAGACCCCGGCCTTTCGCCGTGCCGAGCAGGAGGGGCTGGAACACGCCGCCTTCTGGCTGGAGAAGGTGGGCCTCAAGGATCTCTCCAATCGCGCCGCCGGCAACCTGGCCTATGGCCAGCAACGCCGGCTCGAGATCGCCCGCTGCATGGCGACCCGGCCCGATCTGCTGATGCTGGACGAGCCGGCCGCCGGCCTCAACCCGCACGAGACAGATGAGCTGAACGAGCTGATCATCAGCCTGCGGGACGAGTTTGGTGTCTCCGTCCTGCTTATCGAACACGACATGAAGCTGGTGATGGGGATCTCCAACCGCATCTTCGTGGTCAATCAGGGCACCCCGCTGGCCCACGGCAAGCCGGATGAGATCCGCAACAATCCGGCCGTGATCAAGGCCTATCTGGGCGAGTCGTAAGGACAAAAAGATGTTAGAACTTCGCAACGTATCGACCCACTACGGCAAAATTCAGGCGCTGCACGACGTCAGCGTCGAAGTGAAAGAGGGGGAAATCGTCACCCTGATAGGTGCCAACGGCGCCGGCAAGACCACCTTGCTGATGACACTGTGCGGCGAGCCCAAGCCCAGCAGCGGCAGCATCTGGTTCGAGGGGGAGCAGATAAGCTCCCTCACCACGGCCCGCATCATGCGCAAGGATATCGCCGTGGTGCCGGAGGGGCGCCGAATCTTCGCCCGCCTGACGGTGGAGGAGAACCTGCTGATGGGCGCCTTCTTCGTCGACAAGGAGGAGCAGCACGGCCTGCTGGATCAGGTGTTCACCCTGTTCCCGCGCCTGCACGAGCGGCTGCAACAGCGCGCCGGCACCATGTCCGGCGGCGAACAGCAGATGCTGGCCATAGGCCGCGCCCTGATGAGCAAGCCGCGCCTGCTGCTGCTGGATGAACCCTCGCTGGGGCTGGCCCCCATCGTCATCCAGCAGATCTTCGACACCATAGAGCAGCTGCGCCAGAAGGGGATGACCATCTTCCTGGTGGAGCAGAACGCCAACCAGGCGCTCAAGCTGGCCGATCGGGGCTATGTGCTGGAGAACGGCCACGTGGTGCTGCAAGACACGGGGGCCGCCCTGCTGGCCAACCCCGCAGTACGGCAGGCCTACCTGGGTGGTTAACCCATGAGCAGGGCCGGTGCCGAGCGGGATCGCCACCTGTTCTGGCGCGATCCGGCCCTGCCCTTCATAGAGGCGCGGGCGGTGCAGGATGGCCGCCGCGTCTGTTACGACAAGCACAGCCACGCCCACTTCTCCATCGGCGCCATCACCGGCGGCCACAGCCACTACCTCAACCAGCGCAGCAGACAGGAGGTCGGCTCGGGCTCCCTGGTGCTGATGAACCCGGAAGAGGTGCACGCCTGCAACCCCATCGCAGACCAGCCCTGGTCCTATCTGATGTTCTACCTCGATACCGACTGGCTGCGCAGCCAGCAGGAGGAAGCCGGACTGGGGGCCCATTTTCGCCCCTTCGACATGACGGCCAGCCGGGATCCCCTGCTGTATGCCCGCTTGCAACACCTCTATCGCACCCTGCAGGATGACCGCCAGGATCGCCTCGCCAAGGAGGTGGCCTGCCATCTGTTCAGCCACCAGCTGCTGGCCAGGCTCACCCCCGCCAGATGGGACGCGCGCCCGCCCCTGCATCTGAGGCGCGCCGCCGAGCTGATGCAGGACGAGTACGCCAGCCCCCTCACCTTGCAGCACCTGAGCACAGTCGCCGGTCTGACCCCGTCTCACTTCGTGCGCGCCTTCAGCCGCCATTACGGCATGACCCCTCACGCCTACCTGCTCAACCAGCGCATTCGCCATGCCCGTGCCCTGCTCGTTCAGGGGCGCCCCCTGGTCGAGGTGGCGCTGGCGACGGGCTTCGCCGATCAGGCCCACTTCCAGCGCCAGTTCAAGCGGCTGGTCGCCGCGACTCCGGGCCAATACCAGTGCCTCCCTCAGCGCTCCAGCACAAGATAGCCAACGCTGAGCAACAGCAGCATCGCCATACCGCGGTTGAACCAGCGCAGACGGCGAGGTGCGAGCAGGGCTTCCTGCAGACAGCTGCCGACATAAGCCCAGCAGGCGATGGAAGCAAGACAGATCACCAGATAGAGGCTGGTGAACCATATCGTCTGACCCACATTGCCCACGGCCCCATAGGCTCCCATGCCCATGCTGGCCGCCAGCCAGGCCTTGGGATTGAGCCACTGCATCAGGGCGCCGTATAAAAAGGCGGGTGGGGTGGCGCCCTCACGCTTCAGTTCTCCCTTGTCCGTCATCAGCAACCAGGCCAGATAGCAGAGAAAGAGGATGCCTCCCCAGCGGATGCCGCTGAGCGCCACTGGCCAGTGCGACAAGGCGGCCCCCAGGCCCAGCCCCATCAGCAGCAATAGCAGGATGAAGCCCAGGGTGGCCCCCACCACATGGCGCAGGCTGGCGCGAAAACCATATTGCGCCCCCGCACCGAGGGCGACCAGATTGACCGGGCCGGGAGAGATGGACATGGCCAGGGCAAACCCGGCCATGGACAACAGCAGACTCATTTCCATGGATGACACTCGTTGAAGGTGTTGAATCCTTACCCTACCCATGAGCCTGGCGCCGATATTGAAGAAAATTGCGATCTCCTCCGGCGGGACGAGCCGACACATTGCGGGCTTAGCACGGACGCACGCTTGCGGTAAACTGACCCACAATCACCTATTCACAGGACATGTTAATGGACCAGTTTGCCCATATCAGTGCCCATGATGCCCACCAGAAGATCGCTGCCGGTGAAGCCCGCCTCGTGGATATTCGCGATCCGCAATCCTTCGAGGCCGCCCACGCGGTCGGCGCCTTCCACCTTACGAATGGTTCTCTGGTTCGCTTTATGGACGAGGTGGATTTCGATACCCCTGTGATAGTGATCTGCTATCACGGCAACAGCAGCCAGGGCGCGGCCCAGTACCTGCTGCAACAGGGCTATGACCAGGTCTACAGCCTGGATGGCGGCTTCGAGGCGTGGCGCAAAGAGTTCCCCGTCCAGGCAGGCGACGCATGACAGGGGCGGGCAAGCCCTCCTCAACCGGCATGATCCAGCTGCTGGTGCTCGACAACGCCCGCATGGCCCAGGCGCTGGTGGACTACCTCGCCACTCTCGGCATCTCGTGCGAGCTGACCCAGTCCGAGCTCGGCGTCTCGGTCTGGCTGGCGGACGAGCAGCGCCTCGCCCAAGCCCAGCTGGAGGTGAAACGCTTCCTGGCAGAGCCGGCCCACCCGCGCTACATGGAGGCCTCCTGGCAGTCGGGTCGGGCGGATGCCCGTATCGACTACAGCAAGGGGATGACGGATCCCGTCACCGACTTCCTCCATCAGGCGGGGCCGCTGACCCTGGTGGTGATCATCGCCTGTCTGGCCATCTATGCGCTCAATGCCATAGGCCTGCCGATCTTTGACGAGCTGGCGTTCCACCCGACCCTGGCCCAGTTCACCGACTGGCAGGCGTGGCGTTACTTCACCCCGGCCTTTATCCACTTCTCGGTGCTGCACCTGGTGTTCAACCTGCTGTGGTGGTGGTATCTGGGGGGGCAGATAGAGCAGCGCCTCGGCGGCGGCAAGCTGCTGATCCTGCTGCTGGTGGGCGCGGCCCTGCCCAACATCGCCGAGTTCTTCGCGAGCGGCCCGCTGTTTGGCGGCCTCTCCGGCGTTGTCTATGCCCTGCTCGGCTACTGCTGGCTGCGCGGCAAGCTGCAACCTGCCTGTGGCCTCACACTGCCACCGGCGCTGATGGGCTTCATGCTGTTCTGGCTGGTGCTCGGTTTCTTCGACCTACTCGGCACCAGCACGGCCAACATGGCCCATCTGGTGGGTCTGCTGGTCGGCCTGCTGCAAGGCTGGCTGGACAGACACCACCAGCCAGCTTGACCCCTTGCCGTCATCGGGTTTTCTTCGACCCACTCGGCAGCCGCATCACAGTCAACATGGCCCACCTGGTGTGTCTGCTGGCCAGCCTGCTGCAAGGCTGGCTGGATCGCCATCACAAACCAGCCTGAGTTTGTTGCCGCAGCCTGCTGCCACTGTTTTTACGCCAGAAAACAAAACGCCGCCCCTAAGGGCGGCGTTTTTATTGGCCGACTGGCTTACTGCTTGAGCAGACCGCCATTGGTCACCTTGACCGCGGTACCGCCACTCATGAAGAAGCTGCCGAACTGGGACTGCATCTCTGTGGTGACGTCGCCACTCGGATCGAAGTTCTCGTCCGGTGCCAGCAGCGAGCTGTGACCACCGGCCACGAAGCGGGCCGCGTTGTGGCTGGCCGCGCCTGTGGCGGTCAGGGGTTGCAGCGCCAGCACCTTGAACAGCGGCTCGGTACCACCCAGCGGGGCGGACGCTATGCTGTTCGGGATCACCTGATCCGACAGGCTCAGGGCACCGTCACCCACGATCTCGGTGGCAAACAGCGGGAAGTCCGCCTTGATGCCACGGCCGAGGTTGATCGGGTCAGCCGAATCCAGCACCGACTGGGCCGCAAAGCTGTAGCTCTGCAGCGTGCTGGCTGCGGTCGCCTGAGTGGCCGCGTCCAGGCTCGGCAGGAACTCGTTGACGAAGCAGGTCGGTACCGCCGTCTGGCAGTTGGGAGCATAGGCGGTGAAACCGGCCTTCAGCTCGGCACTGCCGCTGGTCAGCACGCCCATCTTGATGGTCGGGCCGAAGGTCGGCGAGTTCAGCAGCAGCGGCGCTATGCCGCCACCCGGCATGGCCAGACCACCGGTGTCGAACTTGAACAGGGCATCCGCCTGCGCGTTGCCCAGGGTCTGGTTGGCGACCGCCAGCAGGTTGGTACCCGAAATGGCCCCCAGGGAGTGACCCAGGAAGTGCACCTTGAGGTTGCCGGGCGTCCCGATGGCGCTCTTGGCGTTGGCCAGGCCAACCGCCAGACGCAGACCCAGCAGGTCCGCCACGCTCTGTTTCAGGTTGTCCCGCGCCACTGTCAGGTAGCTCAGGTTCAGGTACGGCGTCGGGTTGTCCGGGGTGGTCACAGTATCCATGCTGCCACTCAGAGCGAAGCCACGCTCACCGTGCAGCGGATGATCGATCACCACCAGCGCCACCTTCTTGCCCGCCTGCATGCCGGCATAGATCTGGCCCAGTGCCAGCGCGTAGGCGTTCTCTTTCACCGAGGTCACGCCGTGCTGATAGATGATGACATCCGTGATGGTGTTGAGGGCATCCTTGGCGAAGACGCGCATCGGCACGGATTGCACCTCTTCCAGCATCGGCAGCGGGTTGAAGCGGCCTATGTTCTGCTCGGCATCCAGCGGCTTGCCGCCGGAGGTGAGGGTCACCCCGATCAGCTTGCTCGCTTCGGCCAGCAGCTCGGCCTGACGGGTCGGATCGGCAATCAGCGTCGCCAGCAGGGCCGGATCCACACCCGCCCCCACCAGCCCACCGATCACTTCGCTGTCAGACGCCTTCAGCGCATTGGCGATGGCGTACAGGCTGGGGATGGCACCGTGCCAGGACTGGGTCTTGGCCTTGCTCCAGGAACCGGCGGTGGCCGGCGAGGAGAGGAAGTAAGGCAGCTTGACGGTGCCGGTATAGACCTTGGTGCCCTGGGCAATGGGATTGAGCGGAGTGCCAGGGCCAAAGGCGGTGGCGATCGCGTCTTTCTGCTCCTGCGGCAGGAACTGCTCGGCATCCAGCTGGGTCAGGAAGGCATTGTTGCCAGTCACGGCCAGGGTATAGGTGCCTGGCAGGCTGGTGTTGCCCAGGGCATCCTGCTTCCAAAGCTTGGCGGCATCCAGGGTAACGGGGTCGGCCTTGAGCACGGACGCCGCAGCCCCCTTCACCGCCACCAGCACATCGGCGCCAGATTGGGTGCCGAACCAGTCGGAGAAGATCACATGATCCGTCGCTATGCCGGTCGCGGCCTTGAACAGCCCTTCCTGCAGCGCGATCAGACCGTTGATGGTCTGCTCCTGGGCATTGCTGCCTACGTTGTTCTTGTAGTTGCCGTAGTCACTGCCTGCCTTGAGGGCATCGCCACGGCTGTCTTTCAGCGAATCGGTGGCCACTATCATGTAGTAGGAGGACGGGTTCAACGGCTTGAGCGGAACCAGGTTCAGCTTGCCGGCCGAGGCGGCGACCACGAAGTCCACGCCGTAGGTCAGCACCTTCTTCACGCCATTCGGGCGCAGGGCGGCACTGTCAAAGCTCAGCTCCAGCAGGTAGAGCGGTGCCACCGAGGCGGCAAACTCGGCCGCGGCCGGGGCCTGCACCTGGATGCCGGATGAAGTCACTGGCACGATCTGGATAGCCTGGGTCGTGGACCAGCCATCCAGGGTCGACATGGCGGAGACGGGGTTGGAGAGATCCGCGGTCTCGGTGGAGAATTTCAGGGTACCATCGCTGGCCCGGGCCGCCAGGGCGCTGGGGCGCACAGCGTTGGAACCGGTCAACAGATAGTCGAGATAGCTTGAGGTGTCGCCTTTGTTATCGTCACTGCCACCACAGCCAGCCAACAGGGCACTGACAACTGCGGCATAAATTAGCTTCTTTTTCATATCCTTATCTCTTTTTAGTTGTTATCCATGATGTGCTGACGGGGGAGGGTGAAAACCCGACCGAACCATCTTAACAGCAACGCAACAATTGTTAAGCGTCTGGTCGGTCATCTGATCTGCTTTTTTTGTGTACAACATCAAGGAATTGGAATAGAAACGGGACTCGATAGGTTAACAGCTTCATTCCGGATACCAGACCCGACCAGCGACTCCCCTGCTCCTGATGGCAAAAAGCCACCCCGATCTCGGCAAAGCGGCTGAATTGTCGGTAGAATGTCGCCATTGCTTAAGGAGAACCACATGATCGACCCGAAGAAACTGGAAGAGATCGCCAAACAGGTGCACAACTCCCTGCCGCCCGGCATTCGCAGCATGGGTGAAGAGGTGGAGAAGAAGATCCGTCAGGTGTTGCAGTCCCAGCTCAACAAGCTGGATCTGGTCAGTCGCGAGGAGTTTGACGTGCAGACCAAGGTGCTGCTGCGCACCCGCGAGAAGCTGACCGCCCTCGAGGCCAAGCTGACGCAGCTGGAACAGCAGCTCGGCGCCAAAGGCGAGTAACAAACGCTGACATCGCCGGCTCGCTCGGCGCATAAAACAAACCCCAGCCAGGCTGGGGTTTGTTGTTTCTGGCTCGCCGAAGAGACTGGTAAATCGCCCTCGGCTAGCGCTCAGATAAACTCGTAGGCGTCGCCAAAGATGCGCTCAGGCTCGGCACCGAGGATCTTGAACTCCTCCCGCGCCGCGCCGGCCATCTCGAAACGGCCGGCCACATAGATGTCGTAGTCATGCAGACTGACGAAGTCATCCATGATGGCCTTGTGCACCAGCCCCGTCTTGCCGGTCCAATCCGCTTCCGGCTCCTGCACCACGGGGATGAAGGTCAGCGGTGCATAGTCGCGCGCCCACTGCTGCATCTGCTCCTGTTCATAGAGCCAGTGCGCCTGGCGCACGCCCCAGTAGAAGAACACAGGGCGCTTGCTGCCGGTATCGATCAGGAACTCCAGAATGGAGCGGGCATAGGAGAAGCCGGTTCCCCCCGCCATCAGGATCAACGGACGGGGCGACTCTTCCCGCAGGAAGGCCTTGCCTGCCGCCAGTTCAATCTCTATCTCGCCCTGCTCGCGCATGCGGGCCAGTACCTGACCTGCATAAGCGTTCTCGGGGGTGGCACCGATCTGCAGCTCCAGCACGCCGGGGCGGGTCGGTGAGTTGGCGATGGAGAAGGGGCGCTTGTCCGAATCGCTCATCACCACCAGCAGATACTGGCCCGGCTTGAAGCTGACCGCTTGCTGCGGCGTCAGGGCCACGTGCCAGATGGTGTCGACATATTCGCGCAGTTCCTCTACGCGGCACTTGATACGTTGCATTCTTATCCTTGTGACGGGCTCGCTCGGCCCGCTTTCGCTCATTGATTCACTGTGGACTGACGACCAGTGCAGCTGGTCAGGTTCCCCGAGCATACCCAATTCCGCTCGGAGATCATCAACCTTTTGCACCAGAACGGCGGTGGCACCGCGGATCCTCTGGCTGGCCGGGCATGTTCGACCCGGCCCGAGTGATATAAATCCCAGGCAGCCGGGCCTAGCCGAGAATAGCCAGCTCGTCCCAGATGGCATCCACCTTCTGCTTCACCGCCTCGTCCTGGACTATGGGTTGCCCCCACTCGCGGTTGGTCTCCCCCGGCCACTTGTTGGTGGCATCCAGCCCCATCTTGGAGCCAAGACCGGAGACGGGCGAGGCGAAGTCCAGATAGTCGATCGGGGTGTGCTCGATCAGGGTGGTATCCCGGGCCGGGTCCATCCGGGTGGTGATGGCCCAGATCACATCCTTCCAGTCGCGGGCGTTGATGTCGTCGTCGCAGACGATCACGAACTTGGTGTACATGAACTGGCGCAGGAAGGACCAGACTCCCAGCATCACCCGCTTGGCATGGCCTGGGTAACGCTTCTTGATGGTCACCACCGCCATCCGGTAGGAGCAGCCTTCCGGCGGCAGGTAGAAGTCCACAATTTCGGGGAACTGCTTCTGCAGCAGCGGCACGAACACCTCGTTCAGCGCCACCCCGAGCACCGCCGGCTCATCGGGCGGTCGGCCCGTGTAAGTGCTGTGATAGATGGCATCGCGACGCATGGTCATGTGGGTGATGGTGAAGACAGGGAACTCGTCCACCTCGTTGTAGTAGCCGGTGTGATCCCCATAAGGCCCTTCGGGAGCCATCTCCCCCGGCTCCAGATAGCCTTCCAGCACGATTTCGGCGCTGGCGGGCACCTCCAGCTCACAGCTCAGCGCCTTCACCACCTCGGTGCGGCTGCCGCGCAGCAGACCGGCAAACGCATATTCGGAGAGAGAGTCAGGCACAGGCGTCACAGCGCCGAGTATGGTCGCAGGATCGGCACCCAGTGCCACCACCACGGGGAAGCGCTCGCCCGGATGGGCTTCCTGCCACTCGCGAAAATCGATGGCACCGCCGCGGTGATCCAGCCAGCGCATGATCAGCTTGTTCTTGCCGATCTTCTGCTGACGGTAGATACCGAGGTTCTGGCGCTTCTTGTAGGGACCGCGGGTGATGGTGAGGCCCCAGGTGACCAGAGGCGCCACATCGCCGGGCCAGCAGTGCTGGATCGGGATCTGGTCCAGATCGACCGCCTCCCCTTCCAGCACCACCTGCTGACAAGGGGCGGAGGAGAGCCGCTTGGTCGGCATGTTGAGCACCTGCTTGAAGATGGGCAGCTTCTCCATCAGCTCCTTGAGGCCGCGCGGCGGCTCGGGCTCCTTCAGGTAGGAGAGCCAGACCCCGACCTGGCGCAGGGCGCCGACGTTGGGCTGGCCCATGCCCATGGCGACCCGATCCGGGGTGCCGAACAGGTTGGTCAGCACCGGCATGCGGTAACCTTTGGGATTTTCGAACAGCAGGGCCGGGCCACCCGCACGCAGGGTGCGATCGCTGATCTCCGTCATTTCCAGATAGGGATCTATCTCGCGGGTGATGCGCTTGAGTTGTCCGTTTTGTTCCAGCTGCGCGATGAAATCACGCAAATCCTTGTATTTCATGCAGGTACCCTGTGTTCAGGCGATGCCGCATTATAACCCTGGCGGGGCGACGGGTGTACCCGTATCGGGCAGCATCACAGGACTTGCATGGCGCTTTTCCTGCCGGGTGAGCCGATCGGCGAGCTGAGCCAGCAGCCTGGGTTCATCCATCTGCAACAGCAGACTTGCTACCTGACCGCTGTACTGACGATTGCCGAGCTCGGCCAACAGGAACTGCTGCGCCGTGTCGGGCAGGGGTGAGAGCTGGCTGAGTTGTTGCAGGGCGGGCAGTTTCAGGCGGCCGTTGCGGCTGGCGGCGATCAGCAGGTCGCTCGCCGCCTGCCCCTGGTGAAAACGGGCCACGCTCCGAAGGGCGGCAACGCTGTCGTGATCCACCGGCTGGTGCCACAACTTCTGATAGAGGGCGCTGTCGCCGGTGCGCTCGAGCAGCTGTCGCAACAGCTGGTTGTCGGGCAGGAAGATGCTCATGGCAGCCAGCTTGCGCGCCTCGCGCTGCAAGACAAAGAGCGGCTGCCGCTCGAGTACCGCCAGCAACGCCTGCTGCTGCTGGGCCAGGTCCGGGTTGCGGCTGTTGTAGATCTGTTTGAATTCGAAGCTGTTCTGTTCCAGCAACTGACGGTAGTTGTCCTGCCAGGCCTGTTGCTGCCAGCGGCTCAGCACCAGCCGCGCCGCGGCGGCAAAATCATAGGCGGGCTGCTGGATCAGAAAACCGTCCACCTCCTTCTCCACCAGCCAGCGGGGCGCCTTGACCGACTGGGCGCGCACCCAGGCCAGCAGTTCGGGGGAACTCGCTCTGGGGCTGGCATCCAGGGTGGCCAGCAACCGGCACAGCAGGTATTCCCGCTGGCCCACGGCCAGCGAGTCCAGCAGCGAGTCCATGGCGGCAAACTGCCCCTGCTGCAGACGACTGCCCAGATAGTCGAGATGGCCCTGCAGCCCTTCATCGGCGACCAGCTCGGACTTGACCACCGAGGGGGCAGCATGCACCGGCATGCCCATCAGCCAACCGAGCCATATCAGGAGTACCAGCTTCATGACGTCCCTGTCCTTGTGACATCGAGGTTTCATACTACTCAAGCGACCGGAAAATAGATAAACAAAAACCGCGACCTGAGCCGCGGTTTCGTCATTCTCCGACCGGATTACTTCTGTTGACGCCGCATGGAGTCAAAGAATTCGTCGTTGGTCTTGGTGGCAGCCAACTTGTCGATCAGGAACTCTATGCTGTCGATCTCCCCCATGGGGTGAATGATCTTGCGCAGGATCCACATCTTCTGCAGCTCGTCACCGGTAGTCAGCAACTCTTCCTTCCGGGTGCCGGAGCGGGTGATGTCGATGGCCGGGTAGACGCGCTTCTCGGCAATCTTGCGCGAGAGGTGCAGTTCCATGTTGCCGGTACCCTTGAACTCTTCGTAGATAACCTCGTCCATCTTGGAACCGGTATCAACCAGCGCGGTCGCTATGATGGTCAGGCTGCCGCCTTCCTCAACATTACGCGCGGCGCCGAAGAAACGCTTGGGTCTGTGCAGGGCGTTGGCGTCCACACCACCGGTCAGTACCTTGCCGGATGAGGGGATGACGGTGTTGTAGGCACGGGCCAGACGGGTGATGGAGTCCAGCAGGATCACCACGTCCTTCTTGTGCTCGACCAGGCGCTTGGCCTTCTCGATCACCATCTCGGCGACCTGGACGTGACGGGATGCCGGCTCGTCGAAGGTGGAAGCAATGACTTCACCCTTCACCATGCGCTGCATCTCGGTCACTTCTTCCGGACGCTCGTCGATCAGCAGGACGATCAGTTCGCAGTCCGGGTGGTTGTAGGCGATGCTCTGGGCGATGTTCTGCAGCAGCATTGTCTTACCGGCCTTGGGCGGTGCCACGATCAGGCCGCGCTGGCCTTTACCTATGGGGGAAGCCAGGTCCAGCACACGGGCCGTGATATCTTCGGTCGAACCATTGCCCCGTTCCATGCGCAGACGCTCGTTGGCATGCAGGGGAGTCAGGTTTTCGAACAGGATCTTGTTGCGGGCGTTTTCCGGACGGTCGTAGTTGACCTCGTTGACCTTGAGCAGCGCGAAATAACGTTCGCCCTCTTTCGGTGGCCGGATCTTGCCGGAGATGGTATCGCCGGTACGCAAGTTGAAGCGGCGGATCTGGCTCGGGGAGACATAGATATCGTCCGGGCCTGCCAGATAGGAGCCGTCTGCACTGCGCAGGAAGCCAAAACCATCGGTCAGGATTTCCAGCACACCGTCGCCAAAGATATCCTCACCACCCTTGGCATGCGCCTTGAGGATCGCGAAAATAATATCTTTCTTGTGCGCCCGAGCCAGATTTTCTAACCCCATGGATTCGCCAAGCTTGACCAGCTCGGACACAGGAGTGTTCTTTAATTCAGTCAGATTCATAGTGGTGAAAGTCTGTAAGCAAGGATTGAAATGAGGAGACAGTCTGCTGGATTGATGCTGATCGGATTTGATTTGCCGGGCTGTTGTTAAGCAAAGAGTCAGGCAAAAAGGTTAGCAAACGAACGATAAACTAGCACCAATCGGGATGAGCGTCTAGGTGATAAAACACAAGGAGCGCATTATTGCAATGCGCTCCTTTTTGATTATTACAGGTTACCGTCCAGAAACTCTTTCAGCTGAGTCTTGGACAGGGCACCGACCTTGGTCGCTGCCACTTCGCCATTCTTGAACAGCAAGAGGGTCGGAATACCGCGAATGCCATACTTGGGCGGAGTGTCGGCGTTATGGTCGATGTTCAATTTCGCCACAGTCACACGACCGGCATACTCTTGGGCGACTTCGTTCAGGATCGGGGCAATCATCTTGCACGGACCACACCATTCGGCCCAGAAGTCGACCAGAACGGCGCCATCGGCTTTGATTACATCTGCCTCGAAGCTGGCATCGCTCAGCTGAACAATCTTGTCACTCATCTCCAACTCCAGTCAGTAATTAAGGCTTTATTGACGTATCAACAAAGGCAATAGTTGCCCTATTTGAAATGATCCTGTTTATTATTGCAAGCCTAACCTGATAACCTACCGCCATGAGCAAAACACACTTAACGACCGAAAAATTCGCCCAAATGGGCCTCGAACCCGAAGTTCTGGCTGGTCTGGAATCAAAGGGATTTCACTATTGCACGCCCATCCAGGCACTGTCTCTGCCACTGCTGGTAGAAGGCCATGACCTCGCCGGTCAGGCCCAGACAGGAACCGGCAAGACCATTGCCTTCCTGGCCGCGACATTCAACTATTTGCTGACCCACCCGCTGACCAATCCCCGTCTGGTTAACCAACCCAGAGCCATCATAATGGCACCCACCCGGGAACTGGCAGTACAGATCTACAACGATGCCGACAGCATAGCCGCCTCTACCGGCCTCAAGCTTGGCCTCGCCTACGGCGGCGAAGGTTACGACAAGCAGCTGGCCGTGCTGGAGCAGGGCGTCGACATCCTGATCGGCACCACGGGCCGCATCATCGACTACTTCAAGTCCAAGGTCATCGATCTGAGCAACATTCAGGTCGTGGTACTGGACGAAGCGGATCGCATGTTCGATCTGGGCTTCATCAAGGACATACGTTTCCTGTTCCGCCGCATGCCGGCGCCGACCGAGCGGCTGAGCATGCTGTTCTCCGCCACCCTCTCCCTGCGGGTGCAGGAGCTGGCCTACGAGCACATGAACCACCCGGAACACGTGCAGGTGGAGCCTGAGCAGATGACGGGCGTGCGCATCAAGGAGGAGCTGTTCTACCCCTCCAACGAAGACAAGATGCTGTTGTTGCTCTCCCTGATGGAAGAAGAGTGGCCGGAAAAGGCCATCGTCTTCGCCAACACCAAGCATGTCTGTGAAGACGTGCATGCGTGGCTGGAGAATGACGGCCACCGCGTCGGTCTGCTGACCGGTGACGTGCCGCAGAAGAAGCGGATGAAGATCCTGGAAGACTTCACCAAGGGGACGCTGGACATCCTGGTCGCCACCGACGTGGCCGCCCGTGGTCTGCACATCCCGGACGTGACCCACGTCTTCAACTACGACCTGCCCGACGACGCCGAGGACTATGTACACCGTATCGGTCGTACCGGTCGTGCCGGCAAGAGCGGTCACTCCATCAGCCTGGCCTGTGAAGACTATGCCTTCAACCTGCCGGCCATAGAGGAGTACATCCACCACCCGATCCCGGTCAGCAAGTATGACCGCGAGGCGCTGCTGGATGACGTGACCGCACCGAAACGGGTCGTTCGCAACCGTCAGCCGGTGAACCGCAACATGCGGGATCGCCAGGGCGGTGGCAACAGCAACAACCGTCGTCGTCCGCCGCGCAAGAGCTGAAGGACAGGCACAGTTGTACAACTCGCCGCTCTATGCCGCCATCGACCTCGGCTCCAACAGCTTTCATATGCTGGTGGTGCGCGAGGTCGCCGGTGCGCTGCGCACCGTCACCAAGGTCAAGCGCAAGGTTCGCCTCGCCGCCGGGCTCGATCCGGAATTTCGTCTCAGCCGTGCCGCCATGGAGCGGGGCTGGGACTGTCTGCGCCTGTTCTCCGAGCAGTTGCAGGACATTCCGGCCGACAACATCCGGGTGGTGGGCACAGCCACCTTGCGCCTTGCCACCAATGTCGACGAGTTCCTCAGCGAAGCGGAACGGGTGCTCAACCACAGCATAGAGATCATCTCGGGCGAGGAAGAGGCCAAGACCATCTACGAGGGGGTCTCCTGGACCTCTGCCGGGGAAGGCAACCGACTGGTGATCGACATAGGCGGCGCCAGCACAGAGCTGGTGATCGGCGAGCACAGCGAAGCGAAACTGCTCAACAGCCTGCACATGGGCTGCGTCACCTGGCTCAACAACCACTTCGGTGATGGCGAGCTGAGTGAAGCCCGCTTCGGGCAGGCCATCGCGGCCGCCAAGGCAGTGCTGGAGAAGGTGGCGGAAGATTACCGCACCCTGGGCTGGCGCACCTGCGTCGGCGCCTCCGGCACGGTACAGGCGCTGCAGGAGATCATGCTGGCGCAAGGGAAGAGCGAGCGGGTCACACTGCCGAAACTGCAGGAGCTGATGGGTCAGGCCATCGCCTGCGGCAGGCTGGACCGGCTGCAGCTGGAAGGGCTGGCGGCCGAGCGGCTGACCGTGTTCCCCTCCGGCCTCGCCATCCTGATCGCCATCTTCGAGACTCTCGGCATCGAGAGCATGACCCTGGCGGGCGGCGCCTTGCGGGAAGGGCTGATCTACGGTCTGCTCGGCAACAATCACGACTGTGATGCCCGGGATCGCACCGCCGACAGCCTGATCAGCCGTTATCAGCTGGACAAGGAACACGCCGAGCGGGTGCGCGACACCGCCATCGAGGCCTTCACCCAGCTGCAGCCGAGCTGGCGCCTCTCGAAACGTTACGGTCGCCCCATCCTGCGTTATGCGGCTCTGCTGCACGAGATTGGCCTCTGCATCGAGTACAAGAAGGCGCCGCAACACGCCGCCTACATCATCGACAACATCGACATGCCTGGCTTCACCCCTGCGCAAAAGAAGCTGTTGTCGGCCCTGCTGTTCAACCAGCGGGACGAATTAAAGCTGGAAACCCTGGAGAAGCAGGGCGCCGTCACCGGTCGTCAGGCGATCCGGCTGGCCCGCATTCTGCGCATCTCGCTGATCCTCTGCATGCGTCGCACCCAGGGCACAGTCCCCAGCTTCACCCTGCAGGCCGATGAAGAGGCGCTGACCCTGACCCTGCCCAAGGGCTGGCTGGATGAGCACTACCTGCGCGCCAGCGAATTGCGGCTCGAAGTGGAACGCCAGCAGAAGCTGGGCTGGCCCACCCGCTTGCTGGAAGCCTGATTGGGCCCGCGCCCAATCAGCTCCCCTTTTCACCCCGCCTCACCTGTTCCGACAATCCCTTTCGCAGCCATACAGAGCTTCATTCAAGACTTGTCTTTGATTTCATTGGCTTTTCAGCTCGATCATGCCCCTCCTGATCGTCTTGCACTCTACCCAGTTTCTCCATCTCGGCTAGAGTAGGATCGTCTCTCAAACAGGAATGGACGCTATGAAACCTTTGACTCTGATAGGCCTGACCGCCCTGCTGACTGCCTGTGGTGGTGGCGGCGGTGACAACAACAGCCAGCAGAATGCCCAGCTGTCGCTGGCCTTCTCCGATGCCCCCGTGGATGCGGTCAGCAAGGTCTGCATCGCCGTCTCCAGCATCAGTATTCACCCAGTGACGGGCACCGAGCTGGGCTGGACAACCGCCAGCTTCCTGACCTCGGCCCAGGACGACGGTTGCACGCCGACGGGGGAGACAATTCCCCTCGACAGCGCGGGACATCCCCTGTTCACCTACATAGATCTGCTGCAATACCAGGGCTCCACCAGCCGTCCCCTGCTGGCCAGCCAGAGCGTGGTACCCGGTGACTACAGCCAGATGCGGCTGCGAGTGCTGGATGGACGGGAGGTCAGCAACCAGTTTCTGGGTGGCACCCCCTACTCCTACGTCAAACAGGATGATGGGGTGATCAAGCCGCTGGAGGTGCCCAGCAGCGAGCTCAAGCTGGACGCCTTCACCATAGCCGCCAACGGTCTCAGCGCCTTCACCACAGAGTTCGACCTGCGCCACGCCATGGTGCTGCCGGGCCACGAGCAGTATTACAAGCTCAAGCCCAGAGGGGTGCGGCTGGTGAACAATACCCAGGTCGCCACCGTCAAGGGCACTGTGGCGAGCGGTGCCTGCGGCGGTCAGCTGACCGACAAGGCCTTCGTCTATCTCTATCAGCCGAGAAACGATGACAACTACCCCGACATGGCCGACAGCGACAACGGCTTCTACGCCAGCGCCCCCGTGCAGCCCTTGACCGCAGGTGGCTTTGGCTACGAGCTGGGCTTTGTTGACCTCGGCAATTACGATCTGGCCCTGGTCTGCAATGGCAACGAGGATGATCCCGAGCTGGCAGGCGATCCGCTGCAACTGGAGCAGGTGCTGAAGGGTCAGGCGGTAGTGGCCCCCGCCACCAGCATCAACTTCCAGTAGCGAGAGGCAAGACAGCATGGCAGATTACCAGCCCATCAGCTGTGACCTCTACGACTGGCTGGAGATCGCCGCCAGCTGGCAGTTATCCGTCACGCTCACCAGCCGCGATGGTCGTCTGTGGGATGACAAGATCCGCACCATAACAGCCAGCGAGGGCGTCGAGTACCTGCTGCTGGAGAGTGGCGAGCGGCTCAGCCTGGCCGAGCTGGCTAGCCTGAGCCTGGTCTGGCAGGGGGAAGAGAAGCTGATCCGCTTCGCCCCCGCCACCTGAACGCCAAACCTAAAAAAGGAGGGCCAACACCTTGTTGGCCCTCCTTTTTCATCCCGCGACCTCAGGCCGGCAGTCAACTCGCCGCCAGCGCCGCCATCACGTAGACATCGAAGCGGTTGCTCTTGGTCTCGATGGCCATGCTGGGTTTCTGCTCATTGAGCCAGCCCGCGTAGTCGGGCCGCTTCACCACCACCCGCTTGTCCGCCATCTTGAGGGCCGCCGGCAACAGGGCATCCGCATCGAGATCCGGCCCCACCAGCGACTGGAATACCCGCATCTCTTTTTTCACCAGCGCCGACTTCTGCTTGTGGGGGAACATGGGGTCGAGATAGACCACCTCGGGCCGCTCGGTCAACGCCAGCAGGTTGTCCACCGCCGGCCCTTGCAGCAGCCGCATCCGCTCGCTGACCCAGGGGCCAATTTCGGGATCCTGCGCCGCCCGCATCAGCCCATCCTGCAGCAGGGCTGCCACCACGGGGCTGCGCTCGATCAGCGTCACCTTGCAGCCGAGGGAGGCCAGCACGAAGGCGTCGCGGCCCAGCCCGGCGGTGGCATCCACCACGGTCGGGGTCGCCCCGGCCTTGAGCCCGACCGCCTTGGCGATGGACTGGCCCCGTCCGCCGCCAAACTTGCGGCGATGGGCCACAGCTCCTTCCACGAAGTCCACGTAGACGGCCCCCAGTTTGGGCTCATCCAGCTTGCGCAGCTCCAGCCGCTCGGGCGTAAACACCAGGGCGAACTGGGGGTAGTCGGTCTGGTCAAGCTGGCTGGCCAGCGCTTGCGCCAGCGCGGCCTTGGCGGGGTCTTCGAGGAGGATTTGCATGGTCTTTGGAGGCGTTCTAAGTTCAGTGAAGGGAGTGTACCACAGCCCCTTTCCATCGCTGTAGGGAGGAAACCCCATGCACCTGCTCATCGCCTTGCTACTCGCCGCCCAGAGCGGCACAGACCTGAAGGTATGCGGGGTGGACTGGCCCCCCTTTTCCTATGCGGAGCAGGGGCGCCTGACCGAGGGGATTTCCATCGAGATCCATCAGGAGGTCGCCCGGCGTCTGGGGATGAAGCTCAGCCTGATCGAGCTGCCATGGGGGCGCTGCGAGCAGTATGTCAGCACCCGGCTCGCCGACGGCATTCTCGACAATGCCCCGCTGCCCGGTTGTCATCACCCCGATCTCGCGACCGCTTTTTATCCCTTGGCCGCCTATGTGCGCACCGACAGCCCCCTGCACAACTTCTCATGGGAGATGGCCAGGGGGATGAAGGTCGGCATGGTGAGGGGCTATGACTACACGGAGAAGATCAAACACTATGACGGCTGGGTGCCGATCAAGGCGCACTCGGACAAACAGCTGCTGTTGCTGCTCGAAAAGAGCCGGGTCGACATGATCATCCTGGATTACTTCTCGGCTCCCATCTTGTCGAAGGAGCAGGACGTGCCGATCCGCGCGCTCTCCCCCTTCATCGACTCGACCCCGCTCTACCTCTGCTTTGGCGAGCAAAGGGCCGCGCTGCTGCCCGCATACAGCAAGGCACTGCAGCAGATGCTGGAGGAGGGGGTACTGGATCGCATCTACCTGCGTTATCTCGGCGAAGACTATCGGACGCTGAAAGGCAGGCAGGACAAGCTGAAACCGGCGGAGTGATCGCCCGCTAGCTGATCTGCAGGAACATGCTCTTGTCGTTGAGCTGCAGGTATTCGATCAGGTCGTCATAGGCCAGCGGGCGGCTGAGCAGGAAGCCCTGGGTGAAGGCACACCCCTTCTGGCAGAGGAAGTTGAGCTGCTCGCGCGTCTCCACCCCCTCGATCACCACCTGCATGCCGAGGTTGTGCACTATGTTGATGATGCCGTCGAGCAGCAGCCTGTCCTGTTCGTTGAACGGGATGTGGCGCACGAAGGCGCGGTCAATCTTGACCAGATCCACCGGGAAGTTGCGCAGGTAGTTGAGGGCCGAATAGCCGGTGCCGAAGTCGTCGATGGCCAGCTTGCAGCCCGCCTCGCGCAGGGCATCGATCCGCACCCTGTGCTGATCGCTGGTCTCCATCAGCAGGGATTCGGTGATCTCGATGACGATGTCGCAGGGGTCGAGCCCGAAGTGGTGGATCACCTTGAGCCACTCGCTCGCTTCCGGGTCTATGGTCTGGAACTCCAGGGTGGAGCGGTTGATGGACATCTGCAGATCCGGGAAGCCGGATTGCTGCAACCGCGCCAGATCGCGGCAGGACTGCCAGAGCACCAGCGCCCCCAGCCCCTGGATGAGCCCCGCCTCCTCCGCCAGCGGAATGAAGTCCGCCGGCGAGACCTGGCCCCAATGCGGGTGATACCAGCGCACCAGCGCCTCCAGCTTGGCCACCCGGCCGCTGCGGTTGTCCCAGATCGGCTGATAGGCCATGGTCAGCTGCTCCAGCTTGATGGCCTCCGCCAGATCCTGCTGCATCTGATGACGCTGGCGCACCTCCTCGCGCATGGAGGCGCAGTAGGTACCGAGCAGGCGCCCCTGTCGCTTGGCGGCAAACAGCGCCTGTTCGGCGTTGCGCAGCAGCTCGTCGCTCTCGACGCCATCCCCGGGGCAGAGGGTGATGCCTATGGTGGCCGTCACATAGAGGTGCTGATTGGCCAGCATGAAGGGACGGGCGAAGCCGCCTATCACCTGCTTGGCGAACACCTCGGCCTGGCGGCGGTTGACTATGCCGGGCACCAGGAAGGCGAACTCGTCGCCGCCGATGCGGGCCACCAGATCCTCGGTGCGTACCCGGCTCACCAGCCGATCCGACACCTCCCGCAGCAGGGCGTCACCGGCGTGGTGATCCATGCTGTTGTTGACCGCCTTGAAGTTGTTGAGATCCAGCACCATGAGCGCGAAGCGCTCGCCCCGCTCGCAGAAGCGGCTCAGGCAGCGGCCAAACAGCCAGCGATTGGGCAGGCCGGTGAGGTTGTCGTAGTTGGCCTGGGCGGCGATCTTCTGCTCCGCCAGCTTGGTCTGGGAGAGATCGCTGAAGATGGCGATGTACTGGCTGATCCTGCCCCCTTCCCGCAGGGTGCTGATCATCAGCTGCTGGGGATAGAGCTTGCCGTTCTTGCGCTTGTTCCACACCTCGCCACGCCAGACCCCTACCCGCTCCAGCGCGTGATACATGTCGGCGTAGAAGGCCTGATCGTGCAGCCCGGACTTGAGCAGGCTGGGGCGCTGACCGCACACCTCGGTCTCGCTGTAGCCAGTGATCTGCTCGAACGCCGGGTTGACCGAGATGATGCGGCTGTCGGCATCGCACACCAGAATGGCTTCGGAGAGGTTGTCATAGACCCGGTGGGAGAGCTTGAGTTGCTCGGCGTGGCGCTTGAGGGGGTCGATATTCTCCAGCACCACCATCAGGTAGTCGGGCTGCAGCTGATCATCCCGCACCAGGGTGACTGTGACTCTCCCCCACAACACCTGACCGTCCCGGTGCAGGTAGCGCTTCTCCTGGGTGAAGGCGGTACGCTCGCCGCGCTTGAGCTCAGCGTAACAGGAGACGCTGCGCAGCCAGTCTTCCGGATGGTTGAGCTCGGCGGCGGTGCGGTGCAGCAGCTCATTCTGGCTGTAACCCAGCATCTTTTCGATGGCCGGGTTGGTCCAGAGGATCCTGCCATCCAGATCCAGCTTGCCAATCCCCACGGGGGCGTGGGACATCATGGTGTGCAGGAAGTGGTGATACTCGGGCTGGCTCTGCACCGGCAACGACTGGCACATCAGCGCCAGCTCGCGGCCCGCCAGCGGTGCCAGCAGCCGCAACAAGCCCATCACCTTGTCCATGTTGGCGAGCGGCTGTTTGAACAGCACGCTGCAGATGCCTATGGTCTCGCCCTGGGCATTCTTGAGGGCCACACCGGCATAGGCCTGAATATGCCAGGCCTGCAGCACGACGGCATGAGGAAACAGCTGCTGGACGCGATCGCTGAACCAGGCCTCCCCCTCTTGCAGGGTGACTTCCCCCGGGGTGGCGCTGACCGGAAAGCTGAAGTTGGTGGTGTCGAGAGATGCGGGATGGGCGGCATGCACCTTGAAAAACAGCCCCGCTTGATCCCTACCTGAAATCAGGACGAAGTCGGCCCTGACCGCTGCTGCGATTTCACTCACAAAGGTATCGAAATATCCCTGACCACTCGAATGAGACAGACTTGAGATGATTTGATAGACAGACTCGAGTGCTCGCCTCATGGCAAGGTTCTTTCTCTCCTTGGAAGGTAGAACCCGACTCTACTGAAGAGGCGGGGACAGTGCAAACATGCACTCCGCAAGATATTAAAAAGCCTTGAGAAAAGGGACCAAAAGGTCCCTTTTTATCTCAAAAATCACGCAAGGATCCCACTATGCCGCAAAAGTGTACCTGCTTGAAGCTCACGGCGGCAAAGGGCGCCGGGCCTCAGGCGGCAATCCCGCTATGGCGTAGCAGGGCATCGACCCTGGGTTCGCGGCCACGGAAGGCACGGAACAGCTCCATGGGCTCCTTCGCCCCCCCCTTCTCCAGAATATTCTTCAGGAAGGATTGGCCGGTGGCGGAGTTGAAGATCCCCTCCTCCTCGAAGCGGGAGAAGGCATCGGCGGAGAGCACCTCGGCCCACTTGTAGCTGTAGTAGCCCGCCGCATAACCGCCGGCGAAGATGTGGGAGAAGCTGTGCTGGAAGCGGTTGAACGCCGGCGGCGTCATCACGGCCACCTGGCTGCGCACTTCACTCAGCAGGGCCGGGATCTGATCCGGCTTGGCCGGGTCAAACTCCTGGTGCAGACGGAAGTCGAACAGGGCGAACTCCAGCTGACGCAGCATCTGCATGGCGGCCTGGAAGTTGCGGGCAGTCAGCATCTTCTCCAGCAGATCGGCAGGCAGCGGCTCGCCGGTTTCATGATGACCGGAGATGAAGGCCAACGCCTCGGACTCCCAGCACCAGTTCTCCAGGAACTGGCTCGGCAGCTCTACCGCATCCCAGGCCACGCCGTTGATACCGGCGACACCGGCCACGTCGATCCGGGTCAGCATGTGGTGAATGCCGTGGCCGAACTCGTGGAACAGGGTCACAACCTCGTTGTGGGTGAACAGAGCCGGTTTGCCATCCACAGGGCCGTTGAAGTTGCAGGTCAGATAGGCCACCGGCTTTTGCAGCGAGCCATCCTGACGGTAGCGACGGCCCAGGCAGACATCCATCCAGGCCCCGCCCTGCTTGTGCTCGCGGGCATAGAGGTCGAGGTAGAAGCTGCCGCGCAGCTCGTCCTCGGCATCGAAGATATCGTAGAAGCGCACATCAGGGTGCCAGGTGTCGATGCCGAGGCGCTCGCGCACCTTGATGCCAAACACCCGTCTCACCACCTCGAACAGGCCCTTCACCACCTTGTTGGCGGGGAAGTAAGGGCGCAGTTGCTCGTCGGAGATGGAGAACTTGTGCTGCTTGAGCTTCTCGGCGTAATAGGGCAGATCCCAGGCCGCCAGTTCGCTCTGGCCATGCTGCTCGGCGGCGAAGGTGCGGATCTCCTCCAGCTCGGCCTTGCCCTGTGGCAGGGATTTGGCCGCGAGATCCGAGAGGAAGCCCACTACCTGCTCCGTCTTGTCCGCCATCTTGGTGGCGAGCGACAACTCGGCATAGTTGCCAAAACCCAGCAGCAGGGCCAGTTCGCGGCGCAGGGAGAGCAGCTCGGTCATGATGGCGGAGTTGTCCCACTTGCCGGCGTTCGGGCCCTGATCCGAGGCGCGGGTGGTGAAGGCCTCATACAGTTCGGCGCGCAGCGCGCGGTTGTCGGCATACATCATCACCGGCAGGTAGGAGGGAATATCCAGAGTGAACAGCCAGCCCTGCTGACCCTTCTGCTCCGCCAGCTGGCGGGCGGCGGCCTGCGCACTCTGCGGCAGGCCGGTCAGGTCTGCCTCGTCGGTCACCAGCCTGGTCCAGCCCTGGGTCGCATCCAGCACGTTGTTGCTGAAGCGGGAGGCCAGCTCGGAGAGGCGGGCCTGGATCTCGCCGTAGCGCTGCTGCGCCTCGGCGGGCAGACCGATACCGGACAGGCGAAAATCGCGCAGGGTATTCTGGATCTCCTTGCGCTGGGCACCGCTCAGCAGCGGGAAATCGTCGCTCTCGGCCAGCTCGCGATAAGCCTGATAGAGGCCTTCATGCTGACCGACATAGGTCTGGAACTCGGACAACAGCGGCAGGCAGGCGTCGTGGGCCGCGCGCAGCGTTTCGCTGTTGAGCACGGAGTTGAGATGGCTGACCGGTGACCAGACTCGCGCCAGGCGGTCATTCACCTCTTCCAGCGGCGCGATCAGACTGTCCCAGGTATGTGGGTCGCGCTGGGCCAGCACATCGCTGATCTTCTGTTTGCAATCGGCGATGGCCTGCGTCACGGCAGCTTGCACCTGGTCGGGCTGGATCTGGCTGAAAGGGGGCAGCGAGTCCATTGTCAGCAAAGGGTTGTTCATCCTGCGGTACCTCTAAATTCTCTACAGCCCCTGCCGTCCAGAAGCCTGCTTGGACCATCTAAGATGTAGGCAGAAACCTCATTAATCAAGCCTTTGCCACCGAGAGGCGGGCCAGTTGCCCACTTTTCGCGAAAACTTGCTCATTAAATCAGCGACAAGGCGGCCAGAGACGACAATGCCGACCCGGGGGTCGGCATTGTCAGCGAAAGCGCAAGGCGGGCATCAGCGTCTGGCGTCTTCCTGCAGCCACTGCGCCACCCGCTTGGCGAAGTAGGTGAGGATGCCGTCGGCACCGGCCCGCTTGAAGCAGAGCAGGGACTCCATGATGCTCTCCTTCTCCTTCAGCCAGCCGTTCTGGATCGCCGCCATGTGCATGGCGTACTCGCCGCTCACCTGATAGGCAAAGGTCGGCACGCCGAACTGATCCTTCACCTGGCGGATCACGTCCAGATAGGGCATGCCCGGCTTGACCATGACGCTGTCGGCCCCTTCCTGGATATCCAGTGCCACCTCGTGCAAGGCTTCGTTGCTGTTGGCCGGATCCATCTGGTAGGTGGCCTTGTTGCTCTTGCCGAGGTTGCCGGCAGAGCCGACCGCATCGCGGAACGGGCCGTAGTAGCAGGAGGCGTACTTGGCGGAGTAGGCCATGATCTGGGTGTTGATAAAGCCGTTCTCCTCCAGTGCGGCACGGATCGCCCCGATACGGCCATCCATCATGTCGGACGGCGCCACTATATCGACCCCGGCGGCGGCGTGGGAGAGCGCCTGCTTCACCAGGATTTCCGTGGTGATGTCGTTCAGCACATAGCCTTCATCGTCGATGATGCCGTCCTGACCGTGGGTGGTAAAGGGGTCGAGCGCCACGTCCGTGATGACACCCAGCTCGGGGAAGCGGGCCTTGAGGGCGCGGGTCGCCCGCTGGGCCAGACCGTCCGGGCTGTAAGCCTCTTCCGCCAGCAGGCTCTTGCTCTGAAGCGGGGTGACCGGGAACAGGGCGATGGCGGGCACGCCGAGGGCGACCAGCTCTGCGGCTTCCGCCAGCAACAGATCGATGGAGAGACGATCCACCCCCGGCATGGAGGTGACGGCCTCACGGCGGTTCTCCCCCTCCAGCACGAACACGGGATAGATGAGATCGTTGGCGGTCAGTACGTTCTCGCGCACCAGACGACGGCTGAAATCATGTTTGCGCACCCGGCGCAGGCGGCGACCCGGAAAGGCGCCAGGAAGTGTTGTAGCCATGAATCACTCCAAAAGAGGAAGTTGGAAGAACGCGGCGGAGGTGGCCCGGGTGTGGGCCAGCAAGGCCTCGGGCGCTTCACCACGGCAGGCCGCCACCACCTGGGCGATGTGCGGCAAAAAAGCGGGTTCGTTGCGTTTTGGTCTGGGCTTCAGATCTCGCGGCACCAGATAAGGGGCATCCGTCTCTATCATCAGCCGGCCGGCCGGAATGCGGGCCACCTGTTCCCGCAGCAGCTGACCGCGGCGCTCGTCACAGAGCCAGCCGGTCACCCCTATATGCAGCCCGAGCGCCAGACACTCGTCCAGCTCCTCGTCGGAGCCGGTGAAGCAGTGCAGCACGGCCCCCGGCAGCCTGGGCAGCCAGGGACGCAGGATCTCGACAAAACGGGCGTGCGCATCGCGACAGTGCAGAAACACCGGCATCCCTAGCTCGGCGGCCAGCGCCAGCTGGGCGTCGAATACCGCATCCTGCACCGGACGGGGGGAGAAGTCCCGGTTGTAGTCGAGGCCGCACTCGCCGATGGCCACCACCTGCGGCAAGGCCGCCAGCGCACGCAATGCGGGCAGGGTCTGCTCATCGACGCTCTTGGCATCGTGGGGATGCACACCCGCGGTGGAGAAGCAGTAACCCGGCCACAGCGCAGCCAAGTCAGCGCTTTCGCGGCTGCCGACCAGATCGGTGCCAGTCAGGATCAGCGCCTCGACCCCGGCGGCGCGGGCACGGGCCACCAGTGCTGGCTGTTCACCGGCAAACTGGCTGCTGGTGAGGTTGAGACCAATGTCGATCATGCCAACTCCCAAATCCCTTTGGGAGTCAGGTCTTTATCCTTAATTTGCTTGGATTTTCTTAATTCAGTCGCAGCCCAGCGCATGTCATATTGCCATGTGAAGAACAGTTCTCCAGCGCCTTTCAATTCTTGCTCTTTATGTGTCCATATCCATTCAGCAACACTAACAATTCGAGCTCTACCACCGCGATCTGCTAGCGCAGTAAGCACCCATTCTTGTAAATCCGTTTTCGTAACCATGTATCGGCTCTATCAAATTAAGAGGAGCCTCAGCTCCCCTCTTCCGTTTGTTCCTGTTGCTCCTCTTCCTTCACGTAGAAACGGGCGAAGAACAGACCTATCTCCCACAAGGCCCACATGGGGATGGCGAGCAGGGTCTGGGAGAAGACATCGGGCGGAGTCAGCAACATGCCGACCACGAACACCCCGACGATGACGTAAGGGCGCTTCTCCCCCAGACTCTTGGGGGTGGTCACCCCGGTCCAGCACAGCAGTATGGTGGCCACCGGGATCTCGAACGCCACCCCGAACGCGAAGAACAGGGTGAGCACGAAGTCCAGATAGCTGGCGATGTCGGTCGCCACCGTCACCCCGGCGGGCGCGGTACTGGTGAAGAAACCGAACACCAGCGGGAACACCACGTAGTAGGCAAACGCCATGCCGCTGTAGAACAACACGGCAGTGGAGACGACCAACGGCATGATGAGACGCCGCTCATGCTTGTACAGACCGGGGGCGATGAAGGCCCAGGCCTGATACAGCAGATAGGGGATCGCCACGAAGAAGGAGACCACCAGGGTCAGCTTGATCGGCGTCAGGAAGGGGGTCGCCACATCCGTCGCTATCATGCTGGTGCCTGCCGGCAACTGACTGAGCAGCGGCTGGGCCACGAAGTCGTAGATGTTGTTGGAAAAATAGATCAGCGCGATGAACACCAGCAGGACGGCCGAGATGGACCGCAGCAAGCGGGTTCTCAGCTCGACCAGATGGGTGATCAGGGGTTGTTCGGCCTGACTCATGGCTTCACCTCCCCTTGCTCGACACGCAGCTCTGCACCCTGGACAGGGATCATGGCGGTTTCCTCGTCATGAGCCGCCGTCACGGCTGGTTGCTCGGATGTATCTTCCTGCACCTCGGCAGCGGCCGGGGCGGGGCGGATGGTGTTTTGCTGTTCGTAAGGGCGGGTCACCGATTGTGCGGCCGCTTTCAGCTGCTCGATAGACTCCTGCAACTCGGGGCTCAGGTTGTTCATCTGCAACTGTTCGGCCTTCTTCAGGTCGTTGTGCAGATCCTGCAACTTGAGCTCCTGCTCCAGCTCGGACTTGACCGAGTTGGCAGTGCTGCGGATCAGCCTGATCCAGTGGCTGGCGGTACGGATCGCCACGGGCAGCCGTTCGGGACCGAGCACCACCAGGGCGACGACACCGATGACAACCAGCTCCCAGAAACCGATATCGAACATGGCTTAGGCCTGATCTTTATCTTTCTGCTTGGCGGTCTCGGCACTATTGGCCGCTTCGTTCAGCTGCTTGGGAGGAAACTCGGCATCTTTCTGCTCGGGTTTGCCATCGGTCGGCTCATCAGACAACGCCTTCTTGAAACCCTTGACGGCCGCACCCAGATCGCCGCCGATCCCGCGCAGCTTCTTGGTACCGAACAGCAGCACGACTATGACTGCGATGATCAACAACTGCCAAATACTGATACCACCCATGATATGTCTCCAAGTCCAACATTGACGCTAAGGTATGCGAGTGTGTTATTAACGATCACGATGCTGATACCAGCCCGTAATTTCTTCAAAACTGACGCCAAACTGCACGAGTGCGTTATTGGCGGGAGCGGGCCTTGAACCAGCCCAACAGCCAGCATAAACCGGTGCCGGCCAGGCTGATTTGTCCCCACTCAATGTATTGTTTTTGGGTCAGCAAGAATACACCCGCCAATAGCAGGCTGGCTCCAACCCCTAAGAGGTAGCGAGCCTGTCCCTGTCGACGGCTGTGACGGCGAAAATCGGCAAACATCTGATCGAAGTGGCGCTGCTGGTGGCGGGTCTGGCGCAGGGTCTCATAGACCAGCTCAGGCAATTCAGGCAGTTTCTCCGCCCAGAATGGCGCCTTCTCCTTGATGGCATTCCACACGGCTTTCGGCCCGACCTGCTCGTGCATCCAGTTTTCCAGATAGGGCTTGGCGGTCTGCCACAGGTCCAGCTGGGGATAGAGCTGACGACCCAGCCCCTCCACATAGAGCAATGTCTTCTGCAACAGCACCAGCTGCGGCTGCACCGCCATGTTGAAGCGACGGGCGGTGTTGAACAGGTTGAGCAGCACGTGGCCGAACGAAATTTCGGACAGCGGCTTCTCGAAGATGGGCTCCAGCACGGTGCGGATAGCGAATTCGAACTCGTCCACCTTGGTGTCTGGCGGTACCCAGCCGGACTCCACGTGCAGCTCGGCCACCCGGCGATAGTCGCGGTTGAAGAAGGCGAGGAAGTTCTCGGCCAGGTAGCGCTTGTCTTCCCGGTTCAGGGTGCCGACTATGCCGCAGTCGATGCCGATCCAGAGCGGATTGTCGGGATGTTCATAGGAGACGAAGATGTTGCCGGGATGCATGTCGGCGTGGAAGAAGCTGTCGCGGAACACCTGGGTGAAGAAGACCTCCACCCCACGCTCGGCCAGCAGCTTCATGTTGGTGCCGTTCGCTTCCAGCGCCGGAATGTCGGAAACCGGTATGCCGTAGATGCGCTCCATCACCAGCACATGCTCACGGCAGTGTTCGGTGAACACCTCGGGCACGTAGAGGGCATCTGAGCCGGTGAAGTTGCGGCGCAGCTGGATGGCGTTGGCGGCTTCGCGCATCAGGTTCAGCTCGTCGAGTATGGTCTTGCGATACTCTTCCACCACCTCGATGGGGCGCAGGCGCGCACTCTGGGGCACGAAGCGGGCCACCAGGCGGGCCAGGGTCTGCATCAGGCGCAGATCGGCCTCTATGACCGGTTCTATGTCGGGGCGGATCACCTTGATGACGATCTCGCGGCCATTTTCCTTCAATCGACCCGTGTGTACCTGGGCGATGGAGGCCGACGCCAGCGGCGTCTCGTCGAAGTCGTCAAATAGAGTCTCGATGGCGCAGCCCAGGCTCTCCTCGATCTTGAGGCGCGCCGCCTGACCGCAGAAAGGTGGCACCCTGTCCTGCAACAGGGCCAGCTCTTCGGCGATATCCGGCGGCAGCAGATCGCGCCGGGTCGACAGCATCTGGCCGAACTTGATGAAGATGGGACCGAGCGCCTCGAAGGCGAGGCGAATGCGGGCGCCGCGACTCAGCCCCTGCTGCTTGTTCTTGAGCCAGAACAGGCTGCGGCGGGCCAGACGACCCGGCCAGGGCTGATAGCGGGCAGGCACGAGTTCATCTATGCCCTGCTCCAGCAGGATGCTGATGATGCGATAGAGGCGCTTGAACTCCTTCGGGGTCATCAGGCTACCTGCTGTTCGAAGCGGGCCAGCCGCAGCTCGACCGCTTTCATCCGTTGCGCCAGCAGCTCGACATCGTCGTTGAAGCTCGCCACTTCCAGCGGACCCGGTGCGAGGCGGATCTCTTCGGTCAGGTATTCCGCCAGCTGACTGCGGGAGCGGCACAGCTCGCGCCCCAGCACGCGGCGCGCCTGACGGGCACCACTGAACAGGGTGTGGGCCAGCACATCGCCGGTATAGCGCGACAGCTCCTCTTCCCAGTCGATGTCCAGCTCGCCCAGCAAGACGCTGAACGCCTGCACCAGCTGGGGATCGCCGCTCAGATCCAGCTTCTCCTCACGGATGTAGCGAGTCAGGGCGGAAGGGTCTTTCAGCAGGCCCAGCGCCGTCAGCGACAGGCTGAGCACGGCATCGGCCTCGCCTTCGTGGCGGGCCAGCACATCCAGCCGGCGATCGGAGAAGACAAACCAGAGCGGCTTGAGTTCACGCAGCTCCAGCTTGAGCACCTTGCCCGTCAGCTTGCGCAACCGTTCCTGACTCTGCTTGTCGAGCGTCAGCAACTGGTTGAGGCTGGTTTCGATCACGGCGGTGACCATGGCATCCATCGGCATAGGCGACCTTAAAACTTGTAACCACGGTGCAGGGCAACCACACCCTGGGTCAGGTTGTAGAACTCGACCTGCTCAAAACCGACATTCTCCATCATTCCCTTCAGGGTCTGCTGATCCGGGTGCATGCGGATGGATTCCGCCAGATATTTGTAGCTTTCACCGTCGTTCGCGACGATTTCACCCATTTTCGGCAGCAGTTTGAAGGAGTAGAGATCGTACAGCTTGGCGATCACCTCGCTGGCGGGCTTGGAGAACTCCAGCACCAGCAGACGGCCGCCCGGCTTCAGCACCCGGAACATGGAGGCCAGAGCCTTGTCCTTGTCGGTGACGTTGCGCAGGCCAAAGCCGATGGTAATGACATCGAAGTGGTTGTCCGGGAAGGGCAACGCCTCGGCGTTGGCCTGCACGTAGGAGACGTTGTTCGCCACTCCCAGGTTGCGCAGCTTGTCGCGGCCCACCTTGAGCATGGAGTCATTGATATCCGCCAGTACCACCTGACCGGTCTCGCCGACGATACGGGAGAACTTGGCGGTCAGATCGCCGGTGCCACCGGCCAGATCCAGCACCTTCTGACCCTTGCGCACACCTGAGCAGTCGATGGTGAAGCGCTTCCACAGGCGGTGGATGCCGAACGACATCAGATCGTTCATCAGATCATACTTGGCTGCCACCGAATGAAAGACGCCGGCGACCAGGGTTTCCTTCTCGGTCGCGGCCACGGTTTTAAAGCCAAAATGCGTTGTCGTAGTCTGTTCTGACATCCCTTAAACACCCATAGAGCAAAGAATGGTCGCCAGTTTACCAGAGCCAATGGCGTGCGGACACCTTAAACCCGGCTGGCAACCAACTGCATGCCCAGCAACACCATGGCCAGACAGAGGAAAAGGTTGAGGCCTATATTGAGCACCGCCTTCAGGTAGGCGCCCTGCTGGGCCAGTACCACAGTATCCAGCGCGAAGGAGGAGAAGGTGGTGAGCGCTCCGAGGATCCCCACCATCAGCAGCGGTTTCATCGGGCTCTCCAGCACATGGCCGTGGCTGATCAGGGCAAACGCCAGCCCCATGATGAAGGAGCCGACCACGTTCACCGCCAGGGTGCCATAGGGAAAGTGGCGTCCCAGCAAGAGTGCCATCAGCTCGGCGATACCAAAACGCAGGCAGGCGCCGATGGCACCGCCTGCCGCAACATATAACCAAGTTTGCATAGGGCAGACTCCACAGTATCAGGCCGACATTATGCAAAATGTCGGCAAGCGGGGACAGCGGGGCAATTAATCGATATCGACCGCCTCACCGGCGAAAGTCGACCGGTTCGATCCGATCCAGATGGAGTGAGGTCTGAGCCGGCCGGGTCTCGGCAATCACCCGGCCATGGCGGATGGAGTAACGCACCGGCACCTGACGGCGCACCGCATCGAAGCCGTTCTCGGCAGGCAGGATCAGCAGATTGGCCGGCTTGCCGACCTCGATGCCGTAGCGATCCTGCACGTTCAGAGTACGGGCGCTGTGGCTGCTGATGAGCTTCAAGCCGTCGTTGATCTGCTCATACCCCATGATCTGGCACACATGCAGCCCCATGTGCAGCACCTGCAGCATGTTGGCCGTGCCCATGGGATACCAGGGATCGAACACGTCGTCGTGGCCGAAACAGACGTTGATGTTCGCCTCCAGCATCTCCTTCACCCGGGTGATGCCGCGGCGCTTGGGATAGGTATCGAAGCGCCCCTGCAGGTGGATGTTCACCAGCGGATTGGCGACGAAGTTGATGTCCGCCATCTTGAGTAGCCGGAACAGGCGGGAAGCATAAGCCCCGTTGTAGGAGTGCATGGCGGTGGTATGGCTGGCGGTCACCCGCTGGCCCATGCCGCGCTCATAAGCAAGCGTCGCCAGGGTCTCGATGAAACGGGACTGCTCGTCATCGATCTCGTCACAGTGCACATCCACCAGAACCTGATACTTCTCGGCAAGATCGAAGACGTAGTGCAGACTTTCGACCCCATATTCCCGGGTGAACTCGAAATGGGGAATGGCGCCGATCACATCGGCTCCCAGCCTGAGCGCCTCTTCCAGCAACGCCTTGCCGTTGGGGTAGGAGAGGATCCCCTCCTGTGGGAAGGCCACTATCTGCAGCTCGACCCACTCCTTCATCTCCTCCTTCACCTCCAGCATCGCCTTCAAGGCGACCAGGTTGGGATCGGAGACATCGACGTGGGTGCGGACAAACTGGATGCCGTTGGCGATCTGCCACTTCAGCGTCTGGATGGCGCGCTGTTTCACATCTTCATGGGTCAGCAGCGCCTTGCGCTCGGCCCAGCGCTCTATCCCCTCGAACAGGGTACCGGACAGGTTCCAGCTCGGCTCCCCGGCGGTCTGGGTAGTATCGAGGTGAATATGAGGCTCGATAAAGGGGGCCATGGCCAGACCCTCCTCCCCATCCAGCTCCCGGGTAGACAGGAGAAGCTGGCTCATGGGAGCTATGGTCCGGATCAGGCCATCCTGGCACAGGATCTGCCACAACCCCTCTCTGCCAGCCAGACGCACATTCTTTATCAGCATGTTTTTCTTCCTTTTTCTGACACCGATTACCTTTTCCAATCCACAACTTAGCTTGGATCAATTTAATAGAAAAGCGTTCATATTGAATACATATGAGACTGCTACTATTGATAAACAGCAACAATAAAAGGGAGTTAATTGGGATGAAAGCAGGATTGACCGAGATCGGCAGCGCTGGTCTGTTTCACGAATATCTGCAGGCGCTGGGTATCAACAAGCCGCCGTTGACCTCGATCGACAAGCAGTGGGAATACAAGCGCAACGAGCGGCTGGTCGCGGCTATCCAGATAGAAGCCTCGGGGCAGGCCCGTTTCTATCTCGATGCCAGACAGATTTCGGTAAACTGAGAAAGACGAATACAAAAAAGCCTCCCGATTGGGAGGCTTTAATATTTACTGGTGCTGATACCCAGAGTCGAACTGGGGACCTCATCCTTACCAAGGATGCGCTCTACCAACTGAGCCATATCAGCACACTAACCGGTAAAGACCGCACTGCGTGCGTTATCTAAATCTTCTGTCCAACACAACCTGACGTTGTATCGCGACCAACTACATCGCTGTAGTTGCTTAATTGAAGCCTGGCAGTGTCCTACTCTCGCATGGCGAATGCCACACTACCATCGGCGCTACCGCGTTTCACTTCTGAGTTCGGCATGGGATCAGGTGGTTCCACGGCGCTATGGCCGCCAGGCAAAATCTTAATCTAGAAAGCTGACGTGAGTAACGACTGATTGGCTATTGCCTGGTCGCTATCACTGAATTAGGTAAGTAGTCTCGCACTTGCTACAAGTCTCAGAACACTTCTTGGGTGTTGTATGGTTAAGCCTCACGGGTAATTAGTATGGGTTAGCTCAACACGTCGCCGCGCTTACACACCCCACCTATCAACGTTGTGGTCTCCAACGGCCCTTTAGGACCCTCAAGGGGTCAGGGATGACTCATCTCAGGGCTCGCTTCCCGCTTAGATGCTTTCAGCGGTTATCGATTCCGAACTTAGCTACCGGGCAGTGCCACTGGCGTGACAACCCGAACACCAGAGGTTCGTTCACTCCGGTCCTCTCGTACTAGGAGCAACTCCCTTCAATCATCCAACGCCCACGGCAGATAGGGACCGAACTGTCTCACGACGTTCTGAACCCAGCTCGCGTACCACTTTAAATGGCGAACAGCCATACCCTTGGGACCGACTTCAGCCCCAGGATGTGATGAGCCGACATCGAGGTGCCAAACACCGCCGTCGATATGAACTCTTGGGCGGTATCAGCCTGTTATCCCCGGAGTACCTTTTATCCGTTGAGCGATGGCCCTTCCATTCAGAACCACCGGATCACTATGACCTACTTTCGTACCTGCTCGACCTGTCCGTCTCGCAGTTAAGCTGGCTTATGCCATTGCACTAACCTCCTGATGTCCGACCAGGATTAGCCAACCTTCGTGCTCCTCCGTTACTCTTTGGGAGGAGACCGCCCCAGTCAAACTACCCACCAGGCACTGTCCGCGATCCCGATTCAGGGACCTGCGTTAGAACATCAAACATACAAGGGTGGTATTTCAAGGACGGCTCCAACGCAACTGGCGTCACGCCTTCAAAGCCTCCCACCTATCCTACACATGTAGGTTCAATGTTCAGTGCCAAGCTGTAGTAAAGGTTCACGGGGTCTTTCCGTCTAGCCGCGGGTACACCGCATCTTCACGGCGAATTCGATTTCACTGAGTCTCGGGTGGAGACAGCATGGCCATGGTTACACCATTCGTGCAGGTCGGAACTTACCCGACAAGGAATTTCGCTACCTTAGGACCGTTATAGTTACGGCCGCCGTTTACCGGGGCTTCGATCAAGAGCTTCGCTTGCGCTAACCCCATCAATTAACCTTCCGGCACCGGGCAGGTGTCACACCCTATACGTCCACTTTCGTGTTTGCAGAGTGCTGTGTTTTTGATAAACAGTCCCAGCCATCTGGTCACTGCGACTCCCAACTGCTCCATCCGCGAGGGACTTCACTGTCAAGAGCGAACCTTCTCCCGAAGTTACGGTTCTATTTTGCCTAGTTCCTTCACCCGAGTTCTCTCAAGCGCCTTGGTATTCTCTACCCGACCACCTGTGTCGGTTTGGGGTACGATGACTTGTAATCTGAAGCTTAGAGGCTTTTCCTGGAAGCAGGGCATCAATGGCTTCACCACCGTAGTGGCTTCGTCTCGTGTCTCAGTGTTGTGTCTCCGGATTTGCCTAGAAACACCACCTACGCACTTTCACCAGGACAACCGTCGCCTGGCCCACCTAGCCTTCTCCGTCCCCCCATCGCAATTACAAGTCGTGCAGGAATATTAACCTGCTTCCCATCGATTACGCCTTTCGGCCTCACCTTAGGGGTCGACTCACCCTGCCCCGATTAACGTTGGACAGGAACCCTTGGTCTTCCGGCGAGGAGGCTTTTCACCCCCTTTATCGTTACTTACGTCAGCATTCGCACTTCTGATATCTCCAGCATACCTCTCGATACACCTTCGCAGACTTACAGAACGCTCCCCTACCACTCACACATAAGTGTGAATCCGCGGCTTCGGTGCCTGGTTTGAGCCCCGTTACATCTTCCGCGCAGGCCGACTCGACTAGTGAGCTATTACGCTTTCTTTAAATGATGGCTGCTTCTAAGCCAACATCCTAGCTGTCTGAGCCTTCCCACATCGTTTCCCACTTAACCAGAACTTTGGGACCTTAGCCGGCGGTCTGGGTTGTTTCCCTCTTCACGACGGACGTTAGCACCCGCCGTGTGTCTCCCGGATATTACTTACTGGTATTCGGAGTTTGCATGGAGTTGGTAAGTCGGGATGACCCCCTAGTCCAAACAGTGCTCTACCCCCAGTAGTATTCGTCCGAGGCGCTACCTAAATAGCTTTCGGGGAGAACCAGCTATCTCCGAGTTTGATTGGCCTTTCACCCCCAGCCACAGGTCATCCCCTAACTTTGCAACGTTAGTGGGTTCGGTCCTCCAGTTGATGTTACTCAACCTTCAACCTGCCCATGGCTAGATCACCCGGTTTCGGGTCTACACCTTGCAACTAGACGCCCAGTTAAGACTCGGTTTCCCTACGGCTCCCCTATACGGTTAACCTCGCTACAAAATGTAAGTCGCTGACCCATTATACAAAAGGTACGCAGTCACCCCGAAGGGCTCCCACTGCTTGTACGTACACGGTTTCAGGTTCTATTTCACTCCCCTCACAGGGGTTCTTTTCGCCTTTCCCTCACGGTACTGGTTCACTATCGGTCAGTCAGGAGTATTTAGCCTTGGAGGATGGTCCCCCCATATTCAGACAGGATGTCACGTGTCCCGCCCTACTCGATTTCACTTCAAGGTCGTTTTCATGTACGGGGCTATCACCCTGTATCGCTGGCCTTTCCAGGACCATTCCACTAACTTCCAAGAAACTTAAGGGCTAATCCCCGTTCGCTCGCCGCTACTGAGGGAATCTCGGTTGATTTCTTTTCCTCGGGGTACTTAGATGTTTCAGTTCTCCCGGTTCGCCTCTATTACCTATGTATTCAGTAATAGATACCCAGCTTATGCTGGGTGGGTTTCCCCATTCGGAAATCTGTGAGTAATAGCGTCTCTTACCGACTTCTCACAGCTTATCGCAGGTTAGTACGTCCTTCATCGCCTCTGACTGCCAAGGCATCCACCATGTACGCTTAGTCACTTAACCATACAACCCCAAGAAGTGTCGTCGAAACGACGCGACTTGTTGTCGTACAACAAGGACCAAAATAAATTT
>NZ_CP023818.1:917500-1042500 GCF_002587065.1 Aeromonas sp. CA23 | reverse complement strand
AGTTCCAGCGCCTGTGCATACTGCTCCTTATTAAGGTGCACTTGCACCAGCAACGCTTTGGCGCGATTGCCTTGCTCGCCTTTCACTGACTTGATGGCCACGAGCTGAGTCATGGCGGCATCCATCTTGCCCTGTTGCAGCAACAGTTCGGCGGCGCGCATGGCGGCTTTGGGCTGACCATGCTGTTTGGCCAGCAGTTGCCAGCTATCGACCGCCTTCGGCCATTCCCGGGCACCTTCCCACAACTGGGCCAGCAGTTGCTGATTGTCAGCACTCTGCTTCATCTGTCCCTTCGCCATGGCGGTTCCCAGTAGACGGGCACCGCGATAGGGCAGCCCCTGCCACGCATAGAGGCGGATCAGCTGGTTGCGGGCTGCCGCATCGTCCATCAGCTGGCGATCGATGGCGGTCTGCAACAGGGCCAGCGCCTGATCGCCACGCTTGGCGGAAAGATTGAGCGACACCGCCTGTTGCCACCATTTGCTCTCTGTCGGCTCGTGACGGATCAGCTCGGCGGCCTGATCGGCAGCTACACCATAACGTTGCTGGGCGGTGAGGGCGGAGAGACGAATGATGGCGGCCTGCTTCTGCCAGCCCTTCTTGAGCAGTTGTTCGCTCTGGCTGGCTGCCTCGGCGTACTGTTTGTTGTGGTAATAGAGGCCGGCCAGACGAAGACGCAGGGCATCGTCGGGTTTGAGTGCCAGTGCCGCCTTGTAGCTGGCGATGGCGCCGGTCCAGTTGGATTGCTGTGCCTGGATATCGCCACGCAGACGCAACAACTGGAGTTGCTGCTGCTCCGGCCACTCTTTATAGGCCAGCGCCTGTTCGACGTAACGGCTCGCCTGGGCGGTCTGCTGCAGGTTGGCTGCCATGGACGCCTGCAGCTGGGCCAGCCAGGCGCGCTCTGCATCGGACCCCGGCTTGAGGCCGGATGCCTTGCTCTGGGCCTGTTGCCACTGGCCGGACTGATAGAGCTTCATCACGGGCTCAAGCTGACGAGAGAAATGGGGGCTCACCTCCATCGCCAGACAGGCTTGGCTGACCAGGGCCAGCAGGCAGATCCAGATCCGCAACATAGTTATGACTCCAGTTTGAATTTGAGCGTGATGACTTGCACCAGCTTGTCGCTGGCGCCGGGCCTGGGCTGATAACGCCACTTGTTGATGGCCTGAATGGCCGCCCGCTCGAACTGACGCTTGGGTTTGGCCTCGATCACTTCCACATCCTGTACTCGCCCCTCGGCATCGACGCTGAAGCGCAGGGTCACTGCGCCTTCAATCCCGGCCTGCTGAGCGCGATAGGGGTAAACAGGCTCGATCCGTTGCAGTGGCATCAGCATGTCGCCGGCACCGACACCGGCGCCCTGCTGCTGACCATGAAAATTGCCGCTCAGCACGGGGGCCGTGCTGGTCGCCACACCGGGGGCATAGACCTGCACAGCGCTGAGGCTGGAGACCAAGTCCAGGCTAGGTTGCACCGAAGGCAACGGCGCCGCGGCCGGCAAGGGCATGGGGGTCGACGCCAGGGCGGCGGGAGGTTCCGGCAGAGGTTCGGGCTCTTGTGGCACAGGGCGTTCACGCACCTGCACCTCGGTCACTTCATTCTGCATGTTGATGACGATGGATTTTTGCTCGCTCGCCACCTTCTCGCCCTTGGGGGGCTCCACCAGAGTGGCCATGAACAGCAGGATTGCCAGACTGAGAGCGATCCCCAGCCCCAGGCTCATCAACTTGAACTTCATTTCGGCGCCACCGCCACGGCGATGTTGGCAATGCCCGCCGCCCTGGCTTCATCCATCACCCGTACCACCTTGCCGTGGGGCACCCGCTCGTCGGCCTGGATCACCAGGCTGGCATCGGGCTGCTCCGCCAGCAGGCGGGCGATACTGGCCTGAACCCTCTCCACGTCTATCTGCTTGCGGTCGAGGAAGATCTGACCCTGGGCACCGATCGCCAGCATGATGCTGGAGGATTTCTGCGCCTTGGCCTGACTGGCCTGGGGTCTGTGCACCTCGAGCCCGGCTTCGCGCACGAAGGAGGTGGTGACAATAAAGAAGATCAGCATGATGAACACGATATCCAGCATGGGGGTCATGTCGATCTGCACTTCGTCACGCTGGCGTTTGGATTGCCGTCTCATTGCATTACCTTCTCTTCTCGCAGGCCGTCCCGGGTCTTGGCCAGCGCACGCCTGGCCTGGCTCTCGAGCCGGCTGAGTAACAAGACGCCGGAGAGGGCCACCACCATACCTGCCATGGTGGGTATGGTGGCGCGGGAGATACCGCCTGCCATGCTCTCCGGGTTAAAGCGGTTGGCCGCGGCCAACGCATCGAATACGCCTATCATGCCGGTCACTGTACCCAGCAGCCCCAGCATGGGGCAGAGCACCACCAGGGTGCGGATGAAGATGAGATGACGGTTCAGCTCCAGCTCGGCCTGGGCCAGCCAGCGACCGCGAATGGCCCTGGCATGCCAGCTGTGGCGCTCGCTGCGCCCCTGCCAGCGGCTCAGCAGCTGTTGCTGCAAGGGGCCAAAGCCCAGATTGAGGTAGAGCAGCCGCTCGATCATCAAAATCCACATCAGCACCAGCAGGGCCAGAATGACCCAGAGCACGGGGCCGCCACGGCCCATGAAGCTCTGCAACTGTTGCCAGATGTCGAGCATCATGCCGCTCGCTCCATCCCGTTGTTATTGCTCTCGGCGCGCTCGGCCAGGATGCCGGCCACCTGCTGCTCCAGCACATTGGAGAGCTCGGTGAAGCGGGACTGCAGCAGGCTGTGAGCCAGGATCAGCGGAATGGCCGCCACCAGACCCTGTACCGTGGTGATCAGCGCCATCGAGATGCCGCCCGCCATGATCTTGGGATCTCCGGTGCCGAACTGGGTGATGGCCTGGAAGGTGCCGATCATGCCGGTGACGGTACCGAGCAGACCCAGCATGGGAGCTATGGCCGCGATCACCTTGACCATGCCGATGCCACGCTCCATGCGGGGCGTCTCCTGCAGTATGGCCTCGTCCAGCCTCAGTTCGAGGGTCTCCATGCTCAGCTCGGGATGCTGCTCCGCCACCGTCAGCACCCGGCCGAGGGCGTTGTCGGCGTGATATTCGCCGCTCTTGAGCTGGCGACGCACCCGGCCCAGTTCACGGGAAAGGCTCCACAGCCGCGCGGCGGCAATGCCCAGACCTATGGCGGCCAGCAGCACTATGATGGCGCCAACCTGACCACCCTGCTGGACTTGCTGCCAGAAGGTGGGGGCCTGCGCCAGCATCTCCAGCAGGGTACCGTGGGAGGGATCCAGCGGCAACGCTTCCCCTTCCTGACCCTGATAGGCCGCAACGTCGGAGAGCACGCCACTTGGCAGACCCAGCACAGGGCTCAGACCCTCGGCTGTGGGCTGCAGGAAGCCTTCACCACCCAGCAGGGCAAAGCTGCCGACCCGGGTCAGCGCCTGCTCGCTGGCAGCCCCCTGGGCATCGAGCACCTTGCCGTCGAACCGGGCGATCCGGCCAGACTCGCGGATCTCTTGCAGCAGAGTCGCGGGCAACAGGGCGAGGGCGGCGCGATCCGGTACCTGCTTCTCCTGCGCCATAGCCTTGAGCGGGGCGAGGCGCTCGGGATACTGGCCCTCGACCGCGGACTCGGCCAGCAGCTTGACCGCATCGCTTGCGCCCTGACGGGTGACCGCGAAGATCTCGTTCATGTCGCCGGAGGCTTGCTCCCACTGGGCGTTGAGCTCCACCAGCTGCTTCTCGTTGCCGGCAAACTCGGCCGCCAGCTGCTTGCTGAGGCTCTGGGCCGCGGCCAGTTTGGCACGAGCACCGTTCAGCTCCTTGGAGACGGAGGCCAGATCCTGCTGCGCCTGCTGTTCACGGGCTTGCTCCTGCTGCTGCCAGGCTTCATCGGCAACGGCGGCAGTGGTGCCCAGAGAGAGGGCAATAGCGAGGGGGAACCACTTCATGGTGACGCTCATGACTGGGCCTCCTGACCACGGCTGACGGAAAGGGGGACATTCAACAACTGGGGGACCTTCTTGTCGGCAGCCATCTCCAGCGCCTCGGCGATGGGAGAAAGCCACTGGCTGTCGAGGGCCTGCCACTGCTTGCTCTGCGCAGACCAGCGCCACGCCTGGGAGCGATCGGCGGTCATCGCCAGCAGGGAAACCCGGCCCACTGCCAGCACATCGACCCGGCGCGGTGCACCGTCCAGCGCCAGCTCGGCGGAGTAACTATCCAGCCGGCTGCCGTATTCGGCTTCGATCTGATAGGCCTGCAGCAGCTGACGGAATTTCTCCGCCTCGCTCACGTCCGCTCGGGCCAGGGTCGCTTTCAGCTGTTCCACCCGCGCCAGCCGATCTTCCCTGCGCAGCGGGATGTCATTTTGTACCAGTTGCTCCAGGTCGGCCTGCATCTGCAGCATCAGCGGGATCAAGCCCTGCCGGGTCTCCTGTACCGCTTCCAGCTGTTGGCTCAGCTTGCCCAGCTCATTTTGCTGATCGGCCACCAGAGACTGCATGTAGCGGTTGTAGGCTTCCAGATCGCGCAGTTGCAGCTGGGCATTTTGCAGCTCCAGCCGGGCGGCAACGGCCGCATCGGCGGCTTTTTCCACCCGCTGCTGGGAGACTTTTCCGGCAGCTATGCTGCTCTTCAGTGCCGGTGCGACCAGCTCGTCGGCGCCGGCAGCAAAGTGGACTGACAATGGCAACAAGGCCAAACCCCAAAACTTATTCATGATATAAATCTTAACAATGATAACTATTCTCATTGTCTCAAAGAGTGGGGTCAGTGGCAATCAGATGATTTTCTTGGCCTTCGGCCGAAAAAACAGGATAATTTTTAAGCAAGCACGGGAGTCACTGGCGTTGGTAGTCACAACACCAAATTAATAAATAAAAAATATCTTTTCGATCAATGTGATAGAGATCGAAAAAGGAGATGTACATGTTTAACGATGCGATCTGGGAACACATCGATCGGTTCACCAAGGCCAAGAAGACCAGCGATATCCAGCAGCAACTGGAGCGCTTCAGTCATCAGATGGGCTTTGATTACTTCCGTCTGCTGATTATTTTCCCCATCAGCATGCAGAAATCCCACGTGGCGTTGTTCAACAACTGCCCCACCAGCTGGTTCGATGCCTACACGGAGCGGCACTACCTGACCCAGGATCCTGTGGTCTTCCTGGGCCTGAAGCAGACCCAGCCCATCTTCTGGAACAAGCTCGACTGCGACTCTCCCTGGCTGCCCAGCGCCAGCCGGGAGGTGATGAATCTGGCCGCCGATTTCGGGGTGAGGAACGGTGTCTCCTTCCCGCTGCACACCCCGCAGGGGGAGCACGGCATCCTCTCCTTCATCAGCAAGGAAAAATCCAACTCCGATCTGATGTTTGAAAACGTTCCCCTGCTGTCGTTCTGCGCCAGCTACATCTTCAACTCGGCGCTGCAGCTGATAAAGAGCAGGCCGGATCTGATGAAGTACCTGACCGAGCTGTCGGACCGGGAGAAGGAGTGCCTGTTCTGGGCCAGCGAGGGCAAGACCTCCTGGGAGATAGCCACCATACTCGGCATCAGCGAGCGGACCGTGAACTTCCACCTCAACCAGGTCACCAACAAGACCGACTCGAAGAACCGCAACCAGGCGATCGCCAAGAGCATCTCCAGCGGCATCATAGTGCCCTCGCTGGACGACGTGACCATCACCAACCTGCGGCTGTCATAGCGCCCCCACCAGACAAACAAAAAGAGCCGCAATGCGGCTCTTTTTTCATTTCTGACAACGGCTTATTCCACAGTCACGGATTTCGCCAGGTTGCGCGGCTGATCCACGTCCGTGCCCTTGATGAGGGCAACGTGGTAGGAGAGCAGCTGCAACGGCACTGTGTAAACGATGGGGGCTATCATCTCTTCCACATGGTTCAGGCTCATCACCCGCATGGTCTCGTCGCTCTTGAAGCCGGCATCGGCATCGGCGAACACGTAGAGGATACCGCCACGGGCACGCACCTCTTCCACATTGGACTTGAGCTTCTCCAGCAGATCGTTGTTCGGCGCCACCACTATGATGGGCATCTCGGCATCGATCAGCGCCAGCGGGCCATGCTTGAGCTCACCGGCGGCATAGGCCTCGGCGTGGATGTAGGAGATCTCTTTGAGCTTGAGCGCCCCCTCCATGGCGATGGGGTACTGGCTGCCACGGCCGAGGAACAGGCTGTGGTGCTTGTCGGCGAACTCTTCGGCCAGGGCTTCGATATCCTTGGCCAGCGCCAGGCTCTCCTTGATGCGCAGCGGCAGGGCTTGCAGCGCCTTGACCAGCTCGGCCTCAGCGGCAGCGCTCAGGTTGCCACGGCAGTGACCGACAGAGGCCACCAGCATCAGCAGGCCGGCCAGCTGGGTGGTGAACGCCTTGGTGGAGGCCACCCCGATTTCTGCCCCCGCGCGGGTCATAAAGGCCAGATCCGATTCACGCACCAGGGAGGAGCCCGGTACGTTGCAGATGGCCAGCGAGCTCATGTAGCCGGACTGCTTGGCCAGCCGCAGGGCGGCCAGGGTATCGGCGGTTTCGCCGCTCTGGGACAGGGTCACCAGCAGGCTGTTGGGGCGCACCACGGATTTGCGATAGCGGAACTCGGAGGCGATCTCCACGTCGCAGGAGACGCCGGCTATCTCTTCAAACCAGTAGCGAGCCACCATGCCCGAGTTGTAGGAGGTGCCGCAGGCAACTATCTGGACGTGCTCGACCTTGTCGAAGATGGCACGGGCGCCGTTGCCGAACGACTCGACCACAACGTGATCCGTGCCCAGACGGCCTTCCAGAGTGTTGGTGATGGCCTTGGGCTGCTCGTAGATCTCTTTGAGCATGTAGTGACGGTATTCGCCCTTGTCACCGGCATCGTGGGAGAGCTCGGATTCCAGCTCTTCGCGCACCACGGCGTCACCGTGGGTATCGAAGATGTGCACGTCGCGGCGGGTCACCTCGGCCACGTCACCCTCTTCCAGGAAGATGAAGCGACGGGTCACCGGCAGCAGCGCCATCTGGTCGGAGGCAATGAAGTTCTCGCCTATGCCGCGGCCGATCACCAGCGGGGAGCCGGAACGGGCCACGACTACACGGCTGTCGTCACGGCTGTCCATCACCACGGTACCGTAGGCGCCGCGCAGCTGCTTCACCGCCACCTGCATGGCCGCCAGCAGGCTGGGGGCGGATTTCAGCTCGTGGTGCACCAGGTGAGCGATCACCTCGGTGTCGGTGTCTGAGCTGAACACATAGCCCAGCCCTTGCAGCTCGGCCCGCAGCTCTTCATGGTTCTCTATGATGCCGTTGTGCACTACGACTATGTGCTCGGAGACGTGGGGGTGGGCATTGCGCTCGGACGGCTCGCCATGGGTAGCCCAGCGGGTATGGGCGATACCGGTTCCACCGTGGACGGACTGCTCCTCCAGCGCCTTGGCCAGCTCGGCCACCTTGCCCAGACGGCGAACCCGCTGCAGCGGCTGGCTGGCGCTGAACACGGCCACACCGGCGGAATCATAGCCACGGTATTCCAGACGGCGCAGGCCTTCTACCAGGATTTCAGCCACATCACGTTGGGCGACGGCCCCGACGATGCCACACATACACTTCTCCTCGATTGAATTCAGAAATAGGTTTGGATAACGGGATATTTGATTGGCGATATCAGCCGGCCACGGGGGCGCAGATCAGCGTGATCCCCCGGGCTTGGATCTGTTCTCTGGCCGAGCTGGCCAGGCCTTCGTCGGTCACCAGGGTCTGGATGTTTGCCCAGGGCAGCTCGAGGTTGGGGATCTTGCGGCCTATCTTCTCCGACTCGACCATGACGATGACCTCCCGCGACACCTCGGCCATGACCCGTGACAGGCCCACCAGCTCGTTGAAGGTGGTGGTGCCCCGCTCCGGATCTATGCCATCGGCGCCGATGAACAGCTGGTCGAAGTCATAGGAGCGCAGCACCTGCTCCGCCACCTGACCCTGGAAGGATTCGGAGTGGGGATCCCAGGTGCCGCCGGTCATCAGCAGGGTGGGTTCGTTCTCCAGCTCGCGCAGGGCGCCGGCCACGTTGAGGGAGTTGGTCATGACGATGAGACCGCGCTTGTTGCCCAGCATGGGGATCATGGCGCTGGTGGTGCTGCCACTGTCGATGATGACGCGATTGTGATCGCGGATCCGTTCGGCGGCGGCACGGGCTATGGCCAGCTTTCGTTTCGAAACTTGCTCGGGATTGCTGTCCACCACCATCTCGCTGGGCAGGGGCACGGCACCACCGTAACGACGCAACAGCAGGCCACCGGTTTCCAGCACGGCCAGATCTTTGCGGATGGTCACTTCGGAGGTGGAGAAGTGCTTGGCCAGGGTATCGACGCTCACTTCCCCCTGCTCCTGCACCAGGCTCACTATGGTATGGCGGCGCTGCTGGGTATTACGCTTGGTCATCTTTAAGTTTCGATTCGAAAGAATATCGAAATGTTAGCGCCTTTTTTGGAAAAATAAAACAGCAAATAGGATCCGATTTGGTTCGATGCCAGAATGGGACAACGGATTTACGACGAGGACGCCATGCAAAAACGAGTCATCTGGCTGGTGGAAGATGAGGCCAGCATAGCCGACACCCTGATCTATGCGCTGCAAACCGACGGCTTCGAGGTGGAATGGTTTCCCCTCGGCCAGCCGCTGCTGGCACGACTGGAACAGACGCGACCGGATTTTCTGATCCTGGATGTGGGGCTGCCGGACATCAGCGGTTTCGAGCTGTGCAAGCAGGTGCGTGCCTGCTGCGACACTCCGCTGATGTTTCTCACCGCCCGCAGCGAGGAGATAGACAGGCTGATCGGGCTGGAGATAGGGGCCGACGACTATGTGGCCAAGCCCTTCTCGCCCCGGGAGGTCTGCGCCAGGGTGCGGGTCATTCTGCGCCGCAGCCAGCCAACCACGCCCCCACCGAGCCAATTGCTGGCACTGGATGAGGAGCGGGCCCGCATCAGCTTCCACGGCCAGCCGTTGGCGCTCACCCGTTACGAATACCTGCTGCTCAAGACCCTGATGCAGGCGCCGGGCCGGGTCTACTCCCGCCAGCAGCTGATGGATCTGGTGTGGAGCGGGGCGGAAGAGAGCCTGGATCGCACCGTCGATACCCACATCAAGACCATCCGCGCCAAGCTGCGGGAGCGCGACCCGGACGCCAACCTGATCCTGACCCATCGCGGGCTGGGCTACAGCATGGAGCTGGCATGAACATGCTGCTGCCGTGCAGCGGCCAGGAGCCGACATGAGAATTGGACTGCAACTGCTGTGCGGGCTGGTACTGATCTTCGCACTGGCCGCCTGGTTCGTACTGGAGATCTTCGTCGAGGAGATAAAACCCGGGGTGCGCAGCGCTACCGAAGATACCCTGGTCGACATGGCCCAGATGCTGGCGCCGCTGGCACTGGACGATCTGCAGGAAGGAAAGATGGCGGATGGCAGGCTGGCCAGCGCCTTCGCCCGCCTCAACCAGAGCCCCATCAACGCCCTGATCGACGGCCACCTCAAGCAGCAGGCGGAGTACCGCATCTATGTGGTCGACCGCTGGGGCAAGGTGGTCTACGACTCGGACGGGGTGGATCTGGGCAAGGACTACTCGCGCTGGAACGACGTCTATCGCACCCTGCGCGGCGAATACGGTGCCCGCAGCACCCGCAGCGACCCCGACGATCCCGCCAGTTCAGTGATGCACGTGGCCGCGCCGTTGCGGGAGGGGGACGATATCCTGGGATCCCTCACGGTCGCCAAGCCCAACCGCACCCTGCTGCCCATGATAGAGCGCAGCGAACACCAGCTGTTGCAGGGGGCGGCCCTGCTGCTGTTCATCTCGCTGCTGATCGGCGCCCTGCTGGTGTGGTGGCTCAACCGCGCCATCGGCAAGCTGGTGCACTACGCCGATGCGGTCAGCCACAACCAGCCGGCCAGCCTGCCGCGCCTCTACAGCCCCGAGCTGGATCGGCTCGGCCGATCTCTGGAAACCATGCGTCGCCAACTTGACGGCAAGGCCTACATCGAAGCCTATGTGCACAGCCTGACCCACGAGCTGAAGAGCCCGCTGGCCGCCATTCGCGGGGCAGGGGAGCTGCTGGCCGAGGCGCCGCCGCTGGACGTCGCAAAGCGCTTTATCGGCAACATCAATCTGGAGACGGCCCGCATGCAGCAGCTGATAGAACGCATGCTGCAACTGGCCAAACTGGAGTCGGGGCAGGGGCTGGACAGACAGGCCATAGCCCCCGCCACACTGGGCAGGCGGGCGCTCGACGCCCGCCAGATCCTGGCCCAGCGCCGCCAGGTGACGCTGATGGCCGAACTCGGCGAGGCCCAGAAACAGAAGTGGGACTCGCTGCTGGTGGAGCAGGCCCTCGGCAACCTGCTGGACAACGCCCTCGACTTCTCGCCCGCCGGCAGCACGGTCAGATTGACCGGCGAGATGAGCGCAGACGGTTACTGTTTCCGGGTGCGGGATCAGGGGCCCGGCATTCCGGACTATGCCCTGCCACGCATCTTCGAGCGTTTCTACTCCCTGCCCAGGCCCGACAAGGGCAAGAGCAGCGGCCTGGGGCTCAGCTTTGCCACCGAGGTGGCCCGCCAGCACGGCGGCCACCTGAGCCTCGGCAATCAGCCCGATGGCGGTGTGCTGGCCGAGCTCTGGCTGCCCACCGGCTGACACTTCACACTGGCCACATAAAGCGGCGTTATGCTGCCGCCTCCCGGCCCTCAGCCCCATTTGTCCAAGGAGACCCCATGTCCCGCATTCTGTTACCCAGCCTGCTCGCCGCCGGCCTGCTATTCTCGCTGCCGGCCAGCGCCGCCTCCGGCTGCATGCTGTTTGCCGATGGCAGCGGCAAGCCCATCAGCAGCCAGGGGGATTGCTCAAGCCAGTTGCCACCCGCCTCCACCTTCAAGATCCCGCTGGCACTGATGGGGTATGACAGCGGCTTCTTGGTGGATGAAAAGCTGCCGGCCCTGCCATTCAAACCCGGCGACGATGACTGGCTGCCCGCCTGGCGCGAGACCACAACCCCGAGCCGCTGGCTCACCTACTCTGTGGTCTGGTACTCCCAGCGCCTCACCGAGTGGCTGGGGATGGAGCGCTTCCAGCAGTACGTCGATCGCTTCGACTACGGCAACCGGGATCTCTCTGGCAACCCCGGCAAGCACGACGGTCTGACCCAGGCCTGGCTCAGCTCCAGCCTCGCCATCAGCCCGCAGGAACAGGCCCGCTTCCTCGGCAAACTGGTGAGCGGCAAGCTGCCTGTCTCCGCCCAGACCCTGCAGCACACGGCCAATATACTGCGTCAGCCCGACATCGACGGCTGGCAGATCCACGGCAAGACCGGCATGGGCTACCCCAAGCTGCTGGATGGCAGCCTCAACCGGGATCAGCAGATCGGCTGGTTCGTCGGCTGGGCCAGCAAACCGGGCAAGCAGCTCATCTTCGTCCACACAGTCGTGCAAAAGCCCGGCAAGCAATTCGCCTCGATCAAGGCGAAGGAAGAGGTGTTTGCCGCCCTGCCCGAACAGCTGAAGAAGCTGTGATGCCAAGACCGGCGCAAGGCGCCGGTTTTTTTATCGCCCTTCACCCCCACTTCACACGGCCCCATCGCCTCTTCACCCGAGCCAGACACACTTGTTCCCGTCAACAAGGAGACGTGTCATGGTCAAACAGATATTCAGCCACAAAATCTTTCTGCTGCTGTTGCTCAGCCTGCTGCTGATGGTGCCGGTGCAATCCATCATGGAGCTGAACCGGGAGCGTCAGGCCTATCGCAGTCAGGCCATTCACAGCATCATGGCCAGCAGCAGCGGTCCGCAGCGGCTGCTGGGGCCCGTCGTGGTGCAGCCTTACACCCGCACAGTCACTGTGGAGCAGGATGGCAAGCGCTTCGAGCGCAAGCTGCAGCTCTACCGCTACCTGCTGCCGGAGCAGCTGGATGTGCGGGCCAGCATGGAGGTCACCCCCCGCAAGCTCGGCATCTATCAGGCTCAGGTCTATCACACCCGGCTCTCCCTCTCGGGGCGCCTGCCCACCGGGCTGAACGGCAAGGCCCTGATAAGCGGCGAACCAGACCTGACCGTCGATGGCGCCGATCCGGCGCTGGTGGCGGGTACTCCCTATCTGAGCCTGGTGCTGTCCGATGCCCGCGGCATCAACAGCGTGCCGGAACTGCAGCTGGGTGAGCAGCGCATCCCGTTCACCCCCGGCGCCCTGCTGGGTGACGGTCTGGCCGGCATCCATGCGCCGCTCAATGCCCTGCCGGGTGAGGGAGACGCCTTTCATATCGAGCTGGATCTGCAGGGAATGAATGAGCTGGAAGTGGTGCCCCTCGGCCAGGACAGCAAGCTGCAGCTGAGCGGCAACTGGCCTCATCCCAACTTCATCGGTGACTTTCTGCCGGGCAGCCGCACCCTCACAGCCCGGGGATTCGACGCCAGCTGGCAGAGCAGCTGGTTCGCCACCGACATGGAGACTCGTTTCAACCGCATGATGAAGGGCGCCAGCGGCGATCTGCCCGCCTTCAGCGTCAGCCTGGTACAGCCGGTGGATCACTATCAGCTGAACGAGCGGGCGGCCAAGTATGCCCTGCTGTTCATCGGCCTCACCTTCCTCAGCTTCTTCATGTTCGAGCTGCTCAGGGGATTGCGGGTACACCCGATCCAGTACGCCCTGGTGGGCATGGGGCTGGCCATCTTCTATCTGGTGCTGCTGGCGCTGACCGAGCACCTCGGCTTTGGCTGGGCCTACCTGATTGCCAGCCTGGCCAGCGTTGCCCTCAACGGTTTCTACCTCAGTCATGTGCTGGGCGGCCCCAAACAGGGGCTCGGCTTCGCGGCCCTGCTCGGGCTGGTCTACGCCATCCTGTTCGGCCTGCTGCAAGCACAGGAGACAGCCCTGCTGCTCGGCGCCCTGCTGCTGTTCGCCATACTGACGCTTGTCATGGTGCAGACCCGCAAGCTGGACTGGTATCGGGTGATGGGAAGTGTCCCGACGCTCCCCGCCACCAAGCAGGAGAGCTAAAAACAAAACCGGCGCCATCAGGCGCCGGTTTGCATTTCATTGATCGGGCATCACTTCTTCTTGACCGGACGAGCCCAATTGCGGATGTGGCGTTGGGGTACCCGGGTAATCACGAGTTCATGCTCACCCACATCCTTGGTAATAGTAGAGCCCGCACCCAGGGTTGCTCCCTTGCCGATGCGAACTGGTGCTACTAATTGAGTATCGGAACCGACGAACACATCGTCCTCGATGATGGTCTGGAACTTGTTGACCCCGTCGTAGTTGCAAGTGATGGTACCGGCCCCGATGTTCACCTTGGCGCCGATCTCTGCATCCCCCAGATAGGTGAGATGACCACACTTGGAACCAACCCCGAGACGGGATTTTTTCATCTCGACGAAGTTGCCAACGTGCGCATCCTGCTCCAGAACGGAGCCGGGACGCAAGCGGGCAAATGGACCGACCGAACACTGATCCGCGACCTGGGCGCCCTCGATGACGGAGTAGGGCTTCACTTCGGTGTGGTCGCCGATCACGCAATCCTTCAGTACGCAGCCGGCCCCGATGCGCACATGGTTGCCGAGCGTTACCTTGCCCTCAATGATGACATTTACATCAATAACCACTTCCTCGCCAATTTCCAAAACTCCCCGTAAATCAAAGCGTGCGGGGTCGATCATGGTGACGCCGGCGATCATCAGCTGCTCGGCCTGCATTTGCTGATAACTGCGCTCCAACTGAGCCAGTTGAACTCGATTATTGGCCCCTTCCACTTCCATGGCATGGTCCGGATGCACGGCGGCGATGGGGCAATTATCCCCGTGCGCCATGGCGATCACATCCGTCAGATAGAACTCGCCCTGGGCATTCTTGTTGTCCAGACGTGACAGCCATTGACGCAACTGGCCGCCGTTGGCCACCAGCACGCCTGTGTTGACCTCGCGAATGGCGAGCTGCTCGGCGTTGGCATCCTTCTGCTCGACAATGCCGACCACCTGGCCGTTGGCGCGCACTATGCGGCCATAACCGGTCGGGTTGTCCAGCACCACTGTCAGCAGCGCCATGCCGTCATCGGCCTTGGCGGCCAGCAGCCGTTGCAGGGTTTCCGGCTGGATCAGCGGGGTGTCGCCGTACAGCACCAGCACGTCATCCTCATCTTTCCAGAACGGGATGGCCTGGGCGACGGCATGACCGGTACCCAGTTGCTGGGCCTGCAGTACCCAGTTCAGATCGGCGGCCTGGATCCGCTCCTTCAGCAGCTCGGCACCGTGGCCATAGACCAGATGCAGTTGCTCGGCACCGACCTTGCGGGCGGTGTCGATCACATGGGAAACCATGGGTTTATTGGCTACCGGGTGCAGCACTTTGGGCAGGGCTGAGCGCATGCGGGTGCCTTTACCCGCCGCCAGGATCACGACATTGAGGGACATAACTCGACCTTTGGAACATGAATAAATACTCGGCGGAGTCTATCCAACGAGTAAAAAAAAAGCGACCCGAAGGTCGCTTTTTGCATCACCGAACTTAACGGTAATTCTTTTTGACGATATCGATAACCCGCAGTTGGGCCATCGCCTTGGCCAGCTCGGTAGCGGCCTGGGCATAGTCGATATCACCATGGGAGCTGTGGATCCGCTCTTCGGCCGCACGTTTGGCTTCCTGGGCTTTCGCCTCATCCAAATCGTTGGCACGAATCGCGGTATCCGCCAGCACGGTCACGGCTTCGGGTTGCACTTCCAGCATGCCGCCGGAAATATACAGCACCTCTTCGCTACCATTTTGCTTGATCAAGCGGACCAGGCCCGGCTTGATGGCAGTCAGCAACGGAGCATGACCGTGACGGAGACCCAGCTCACCTTCGGAGCCTGATACCTGAGCAGATTGCACCCGACCGGAAAAAAGTTTCCCTTCGGCGCTCACCACATCCAGGTGAAAGGAGATCATCTCAGCCATGGGCCCTCCTATCGAGGCTTACAGTTTCTTGGATTTCTCGACGACTTCGTCGATGCTGCCAACCATGTAAAACGCCTGCTCAGGCAGATCGTCGTACTCGCCTTTCAGGATGCCCTGGAAACCACGGATGGTCTCTTTCAGCGGCACGTATTTGCCCGGAGAACCGGTAAACACTTCTGCCACGAAGAACGGCTGGGACAGGAAACGCTCGATCTTACGGGCACGGGCTACGGTCAGTTTGTCTTCTTCTGACAGTTCATCCATACCCAGGATGGCGATGATGTCCTTCAGCTCTTTGTAGCGCTGCAGTACTGTCTGAACGCCACGAGCGGTCTCGTAGTGCTCCTTGCCTACCACCAGCGGATCCAGCTGACGGGAGGTGGAGTCCAGCGGGTCAACGGCCGGGTAGATACCCAGAGCCGCGATCTGACGGGACAGAACGACGGTGGCGTCCAGGTGGGCGAAGGTGGTCGCCGGAGACGGGTCGGTCAAGTCATCCGCAGGCACGTAAACGGCCTGGACTGAGGTGATGGAACCGGTCCGGGTGGAGGTGATGCGCTCTTGCAGAACACCCATCTCCTCGGCCAGGGTCGGCTGGTAACCTACTGCGGACGGCATACGGCCCAGCAGTGCGGATACTTCAGTACCGGCCAGGGTGTAACGGTAGATGTTGTCCACGAAGAACAGCACGTCACGACCTTCGTCACGGAACTTCTCGGCCATGGTCAGGCCGGTCAGCGCCACGCGCAGACGGTTTCCGGGCGGCTCGTTCATCTGACCGTAAACCAGAGATACTTTGTCCAGTACGTTGGACTCCATCATCTCGTGGTAGAAGTCGTTACCCTCACGGGTACGCTCACCAACACCGGCGAACACGGAATAACCGCTGTGCTCGATGGCGATGTTACGGATCAGCTCCATCATGTTGACGGTCTTGCCGACACCGGCACCACCGAACAGACCGACCTTACCACCCTTGGCGAACGGGCATACCAGGTCGATAACCTTGATGCCGGTCTCCAGCAGATCGTTGCTGTTGGACTGATCTTCGTAGCTGGGGGCCGCGCGGTGGATGGACCAACGCTCTTCTTCACCGATCGGACCTTTTTCGTCGATCGGATCGCCCAGTACGTTCATGATCCGACCCAGAGTCGATACGCCGACCGGCACCTGGATGGATTTACCGCTATTCATTACTTCCAACCCACGACGCAGACCGTCGGAGGAGCCCATGGTGATGCAACGAACGACGCCGCCGCCGATCTGTTGCTGCACTTCCAGCACCAGACCCAGGCCTTGACCTTCGCTGACGACCTTCAGTGCATCGTACACCTGGGGCACGGCATTCTGCGGGAACTCGATGTCCACCACAGCGCCGATGATTTGGACGATGAAACCGTTACTCATGTCAAATCCTCTAAACCTTTGATAACCCTTGCCTTACACCGCAGCAGCACCGGATACGATCTCTGTCAGCTCCTGGGTAATACTGGCCTGACGGGCCTTGTTGTATACCAGTTGCAGATCGTTAATCAGGTTACCGGCGTTGTCAGTCGCGGCTTGCATGGCAACCATTCGGGCTGCCTGTTCACTTGCCAAGTTTTCTACCACCCCCTGGTACACCTGGGATTCGACATAGCGAATCAACAGGGTATCCAGCAGCTGCTTGGGATCCGGCTCATAGAGGTAATCCCAGTGTTGCTTCTTGGCGAGCTTGCTGTCTTCAGTTACGGGCAAAGGCAGCAGTTGATCGACTCGTGGTTGCTGCACCATGGTGTTGACGAACTTGTTGTACACCAGGTACAGCTTGTCAATCTCACCGTTGTCGTAAGCCTTCAGCATGACCTTGACTGAACCAATCAGGTCATTGACGCTCGGGTTGTCACCCAGTCCTGCGACATGAGCTTTCACCTTGGCGCCGTGCCGTTCAAAGAAGTTGGAGGCCTTGTTGCCGATCAGAGCCAGGTCAACCTTGGCACCTTTCGCGCTCCATTGCTTCATATCATTGAGGGCAGCCTTGAACAGGTTGATGTTCAAACCGCCACACAGGCCACGGTCGGTGGAGACGACTATGTAACCCACTCGCTTGACCTCACGTTCCATGAGGTAGGGGTGCTTGTATTCCAAGTTCCCCTGGGCGATATGGCCGATCACCTTGCGCATGGTTTCAGCGTACGGACGGCTGGCAGACATGCGTTCCTGCGCACGGCGCATCTTGCTTGCTGCCACCATTTCCATAGCGCCGGTGATCTTCTGAGTGTTTTTCACACTCCCGATCTTGTTACGTATCTCTTTTGCGCCGGCCATCTCTTACTCTCCATCAGGTGGCAGCTCGCGCTGCCACACACGCTTACCAGGTCTGGGTTGCCTTGAAGTCATCCAGCAACGCAGTCAGCTTGCCAACGATCGCGTCGTTGTAGTCTGCTTTGGCATTGATTTCAGCCATCAGCTCAGCATGCTGGGTATTGGCGTAAGAGAGCAGAGCGGCTTCGAAGTCGACGATCTTGTTCAGCTCGACATCGGAGAGATAGCCTTTCTCGGCGGCGAACAGCACCAGCGACTGCTGGGCCACGCTCATCGGAGAGTACTGTTTCTGCTTCATCAGCTCGGTCACTTTCTGACCATGGTCCAGCTGCTTGCGAGTCGCATCGTCCAGATCGGAAGAGAACTGGGCGAATGCCGCCAGTTCGCGATACTGGGCCAGTGCGGTACGGATACCACCGGACAGCTTCTTGACGATCTTGGTCTGAGCGGCACCGCCCACACGGGATACGGAGATACCCGGGTCAACCGCCGGACGAATACCGGAGTTGAACAGCTGTGACGTCAGGAAGATCTGACCATCTGTGATGGAGATCACGTTGGTCGGTACGAATGCAGATACGTCACCGGCCTGGGTTTCGATGATCGGCAGCGCGGTCAGAGAACCGGTCTGGCCTTTCACGGCACCATTGGTGAACTTCTCTACGTACTCGGCGTTGACGCGAGCAGCACGCTCCAGCAGACGGGAGTGCAGATAGAAAACGTCACCCGGATAGGCTTCACGTCCTGGCGGACGGCGCAGCAGCAGGGAGATTTGGCGATAAGCTACGGCCTGCTTGGACAGGTCATCATAGATGATCAGCGCGTCTTCACCGCGGTCACGGAAGTACTCACCCATGGAGCAACCGGCATAGGGTGCCAGGTACTGCAGGGCAGCGGCTTCGGAGGCAGAAGCAACAACGACGATGGTGTTGGCCAGCGCGCCGTGCTCTTCCAGCTTGCGCACCACGTTGGCGATGGTGGAGGCCTTCTGGCCAATCGCAACGTAGACACACTTAATGCCGGAGTCTTTCTGGTTGATGATGGTGTCGATCGCGATGGCGGTCTTGCCCACCTGACGGTCACCGATGATCAGCTCACGCTGGCCACGACCGATTGGGATCATGGCATCGATGGCTTTCAGACCGGTCTGAACCGGCTGGTCAACGGATTTACGCTCGATAACGCCCGGGGCGATCACTTCGATCGGCGAGAAGCCGTCGTTGTCGACCGGACCTTTGCCGTCGATCGGCTGGCCCAGGGTGTTCAGCACCCGGCCCAACAGACCACGACCGACCGGCACTTCCAGAATACGGCCAGTGCCTTTTACTTTCATTCCTTCTGACAGACCGTCATAGGAACCCATGATCACAGCACCGACGGAGTCACGCTCCAGGTTCAATGCCAGAGCGAAGCGGTTGCCCGGCAGCTCGATCATCTCACCTTGCATGGCATCGGCCAGGCCGTGAATACGAATGATACCGTCGCTCACAGAGACGATGGTACCTTCGTTACGCGCTTCGCTTTTGACATCAAACTGCGCGATGCGCTGCTTGATAAGCTCGGCGATTTCAGTGGAATTCAGTTGCATGCTCTAATACCCCAATCAAGATTGCAGCGCGTCAGCCATGCGACCCAGCTTACCGCGGACAGAGCCGTCGATTACCAGATCACCGGCCTTGATGAGCACCCCGGCCATCAAGGACGCATCCATGCTGCAATTCAGCTTCACTTTGCGCGCGAGACGTTGTTCCAGAGAAGCCTGAATAGCGGCTTTCTGCTGGTCGGTCAGTTCGGTCGCCGAAATCACGTCAGCCTGAACTTCTTTATCCAGTTCAGCCTTGAACGCTACAAATTCAGCAACGACCGCCGGCAGCACACCCAAGCGACCATTCTCAGCCATCACCCGGATCAGGTTCTGGCCATGCTCGTCGAGTTGCTCACCACAGATACCGACAAAGAGATTTGCCAGTTCTTCGGCAGCGACAGAGCCGTTCACCAGGTTGTGAATGGTCTCGTTCTCCGCTACTTGTGCAGCGAAGCCGAGCATCCCCAGCCACTGGTCAACCGCCTTGTGCTCAACGGCAAACTCGAAAGCAGCCTTGGCGTAGGGGCGAGCGATTGTAGTCAGTTCAGACATAGCCCCGTTCCCGTTACAGTTCTGCTACCAGTTTGTCGACGATGTCGCTGTTGGCAGCCTGGTCGATGTGACGCGCCAGGATCTTCTCTGCACCAGCAATGGCAAGAGCAGCAACCTGCTTACGCAGTTCTTCTTTGGCACGATGACGTTCAGCTTCGAGCTCGGCGCGGCCCTGAGCCAGGATTTTTTCCCGCTCAGTCTGGGCTCCGACAGCAGCCTCATCAATGATCTGGGCTTTACGTTTGTTAGCCTGTTCAATGATTTCTGCAGCCTGGAGCTTGGCTTCTTTCAGCTGATCGGTGGCGTTGGCCTTGGCCAAATCCAGATCTTTCTTGGCACGCTCTGCGGAAGAGAGACCATCAGCAATTTCTTTCTGACGGGCTTCGATGGCTGCCATCAGCGGCGGCCACACGTACTTCATGCAAAACACTACGAAGAAGAAAAAAGCAATTGCTTGGCCGAGGAGGGTGGCGTTGATATTCACAGCCTATGTCCTCTTAGTTAGTTAATGGGTTATGCCTGGGAGTCGTTGAGACTTAGCCAGCAACCGCAAACATCACGTACAGACCCAGACCAACGGCGATCATCGGGATCGCATCCACCAGACCCATCACGATGAAGAACTGGGTACGCAGAACAGGGATCAGGTCAGGCTGACGAGCTGCACCTTCCAGGAACTTGCCACCCAGGATACCGATACCGATGGACGCGCCGATAGCCGCCAGACCCATCATCATTGCAGCAGCGATGTACAGCAGGTCCATGTTCAAGTTTTCCATGAGGATCTCCATTTATTTAGATGTAATTGATTGTATAAAAAGGATTATTTGAGTTGCATCAACCATGGTCTTCTTGTGCCATCGACAGATATACGATGGTCAGAACCATGAAGATAAACGCCTGCAAAGTGATGATCAGGATGTGGAAAATTGCCCAAGGCACGGACAGGATCCACTGTGACCACCAGGGTAACAAACCCGCAATCAGGATAAAGATCAGTTCGCCAGCATACATGTTGCCGAACAGTCGTAGACCCAGAGAAACAGGTTTGGAAATCAACGTGACGGTTTCAAGGATGAAGTTAACCGGGATGGCAGCCGGGTGGTTGAAAGGCTGAAGCGTCAGCTCCTTCACAAACCCGCTGATACCCTTGACCTTGATGCTGTAGTACAGGATCAAGAAGAACACGCCCAAAGCCATGGACATGGTGATGTTAACGTCAGCAGAGGGAACCACACGCAGATAGGGAACACCCATCAACTGTGCAGCGTGGGGGATAAAGTCAACTGGGATCAGATCCATGAGGTTCATCAGGAAGATCCACACAAACACCGTCAGGCCCAAAGGTGCGATGACCTTGTTACGACCATGGAAGATGTCCTTGACGTTACCACTCACAAACTCGACCAGCATCTCCACAAAGCACTGCAGCTTACCGGGGACACCACTGGTAGCGTTGACGGCTACACGGCGGAAAGACCAGATAAACAGAATGCCCAACAGAACAGAAAATATCATTGAGTCGACATTGACTGTCCAGAACCCAGACCCGACTTGCAGATGGGTCAGATGGTGGGAGATATATCCCTGAGGAGTCAGGACTTCTCCGGTTGCAGACATGAGTTTTCCTAATAGTGGTTGTTAAGCGTGAATGAGACTATCCACTGTACAACGAGGGCGAGGATATAAGTGGCAAAGAACGAGACGGTATCGACCTCGATCCCGGCGCCAAACATCAGGGCGAAAAGTCCTGTTGTAGTAATGAGCTTAATCCCTGCCCCACCATAAAAGTCCCGCAGAACCAGGCCCACACTCTCCTTCGTCACCTTGCGGCGCAGAACCCAGAGCGTGAACAGGGCTTGAGGAACCCAGTACATGCTCCCCCCATAGAGGGAGGAACGTCCGGCAAACGCACCGGTCTGGTAAAACCAGACGGTACTGATCGCCAGGATCAGGACGAGCTGACAAACGAGCATAGCCAAGGCCAGCGTCAAACCTTCCAAGGCTATTTTCTGCTTCACCAACCTACCCCTGAACATTACAGAACTGTAAAAAATCGGGATCCGAAGACCCCGTGTTTACAGCCCTAAAAGCCGGTCAAATTATACCCTTGAAGACAGCTATTGCAACATGGCAAAAATCCTTAATTTTTGCGGCTTTCCGCACAGAATCAAGGTTATGTCCATATCAAAAGGAATGGATGTTTTATTACTACAAAAAGCGTAAAAATCACGTTTCTGACAGGCCAAAATAGCCCAATACCCGGTCCAAATCCGCCAAGTTCTCGTAACTTATTACTAACTTGCCGCTATCCTGTTTTCCCGGCTGAAGTTGTACCTGATTGCCAATTTTTTCTGAAATCTGGCGCTCCAGGTAACCAAACTGGGGATCACGGACGGGTTCAACCCTGGCTTTTGCCGGTTCCAGCGCTTTTTGAACCAGCTTCTCGGTATCTCGCACTGTCAGCCCCTTCTGGGCGACCAGCTTGGCCAGTTCGGACTGGGCCTGGCCGCTCAACGCCAGCAAGGCGCGGGCATGACCCATGTCGAGATCGCCGTGCTCGACGAAACGTTTGACGTCGTCGTTGAGCTGGTTGAGGCGCAACAGGTTGGTGACTGTGGTGCGGGACTTGCCTACCGCCTCGGCCACCTGCTGGTGGGTCAGCTCGAATTCGGTCAGCAGCCGCTGCAGGGCGACCGCCTCTTCGATGGCATTGAGATCTTCGCGCTGGATGTTCTCAATCAGCGCGATGGCGACAGCCGCCTCGTCGGGCACATCCTTGACGATGCAGGGCACCACATCGAGCCGGGCCAGCTGGGAGGCACGCCAGCGTCGCTCGCCGGCGATGATTTCGAAGGATTGCTCGCCGAGGGGGCGCACCACGATCGGCTGGATCACGCCCTGGGCACGGATGGAATTGGCCAGATCTTCCAGTGCATCCTGCGACATGTCCTTGCGTGGCTGGTACTTGCCGGACTGCAACCACTCCACCGGCAGCCTGCGCAGCTCCCCCTGATTGGTGGGGGCCATGGCCTGCTCGGTACGCTGGTCGCTCATCACCTGTTTCTGGCGCGCGGCCGTGCTGGTGCTGAGCAGGGCGTCCAGCCCCTTGCCCAGTCCACGTTTTTTCGGCGTCATATGCTCTCTCGGTCTGCGATGGTCACCTGACGCTCCTGCTCCTGGCGGCGCAGCATCTCGCCAGCCAGCGCCAGATAGGCCTTGGCGCCCACCGATGATTTGTCATAGTGCATGGCCGGGGCACCGAAGCTCGGCGCCTCCGCCAGTCTTACGTTGCGGGGGATTATGGTGCGATAGACCTTGTCCCCGAAATGCTGTTTCAGCTGATCGGACACATCATTGGCCAGCCGGTTGCGGTGATCGAACATGGTGCGCAGCACCCCTTCGATCTTCAGCTCAGGATTGACCACGGCTGCCAGCTTGCTGATGGTGTCGACCAGGGCGGTAAGCCCTTCCAGCGCATAGTATTCGCACTGCATGGGCACCAGCACGGAATCGGCGGCGGCCATGGCGTTCACGGTCAGCATGTTGAGAGAAGGCGGGCAGTCGATGAAGATGTAATCGTATTTGTCCCGTACCGAGGCCAGCGCATTGCGCAGGCGGATCTCGCGGGCAAAGAATTCCATCAGGCGGATTTCGGCCGCGGTCACGTCGGCGTTGGCGGCGATGAGGTGATAGCCCCCCGAGGTTTCGGGGATGATCACCTCGCCAATGGGGGCGTCTTCGATCAGCAGCTCATAGGCGGTGCGCTCGACTTCGTACTTGTCGACGCCACTGCCCATGGTGGCATTGCCCTGCGGATCCAGATCGATCACCAGCACCTTGCGCCGGGTGGCGGCCAGGGAGGCGGCCAGATTCACACAGGTGGTGGTTTTACCCACTCCACCCTTCTGGTTGGCTATGGCGATGACTTTTCCCACACTATCCCCTAAATGAAACTGCGACCCTATTCGGGCTGGACATGTTTGAATTCCAGCAGATGACGTTCGCCTTCCAGTTCCGGCACCACCAGTTGATGGGAGGCGACCAGACGTATGTTGGCAGGCAGTTGAGCCAGCTCGGGCCCGGGGTATTGCCCCTTGAGCGCCAAGAAGCTGCCCTGGGCCGACGGCAGATGATGACACCAGGTCAGCATGTCCTCCAGCGAGGCAAAGGCCCGACTGAGTACGCCATCGAAACCCACCTCGGGCCGATACTCTTCAACCCGGGATTTGACGGGCGTCACATTGGTCAAGCCCAGCTCCTGGATCACCTGGCGGATGAAGTTGATCCGCTTGCCCAGACTGTCCAGCAGCACGAACTGCTTGTCCGGATTGATGATGGCCAGCGGCAAGCCAGGCAGCCCAGGGCCTGTGCCCACATCGATGAAACGTTCACCGTGCAGGTGAGGGCTCACCACCAGGCTGTCGAGGATATGCTTGACCAGCATGGCGTCCGGATCACGCACCGAGGTGAGATTGTAAGCCTTGTTCCACTTGTGCAGCAACTCGACAAGCTGAACCAACTGGGTCTTTTGGGTGTCGGTGATAACAATACCGGCCTGCATGAGCAGGCCGTTCAATCTTTCCAGCATGGGGATCCTCAGGCGGTTTTACGCAGCAGGCCGTGTTTCTTCAGGTGAACCAGCAGGATGGAGATGGCTGCCGGGGTGATGCCGGAGATGCGGGAAGCCTGACCTATGGTCTGCGGCCTGGCATCGCTCAGCTTGGCGATCACCTCGTTGGAGAGACCGTTGACGTCGCGGTAGTTCATGTCCAGCGGCAACAGGGTGTTCTCGTTGCGCAGCTGCTTCTCCACCTCGTCGTGCTGACGTTCGATGTAACCGGCGTACTTGATCTGGATCTCCACCTGATCGGCGGCGGCGCGATCGCTCAGCGCCGGGCCCACGCCTTCGATGGCCATCAGCGCATCGTAGGTCACCTCGGGACGACGCAGCAGCTCTTCCAGACTCTGCTCGCGGGTCAGCGGGGCATTGACCAAGGCGTTGACCGCCTCCAGCGACGGATGTTGCGGGTGGATCCAGGTCGAACGCATGCGCTGCTGCTCCAGCTCCACCTGTTCCATCTTGGCGTTGAATTTGCCCCAGCGCTCGTCATCCACCAGACCCAGCTCGCGGCCGATGGCGGTCAGGCGCAGGTCGGCGTTGTCTTCCCGCAGCAGCAGGCGATATTCGGCACGACTGGTGAACATGCGGTAGGGCTCGCGGGTCCCCAAAGTGGAGAGATCGTCCATCATCACGCCCATATAGGCCTGATCCCGGCGCGGATGCCAGGGATCCTTGTCCTGGGCACGCAGACCGGCGTTCAAACCGGCCATCAGGCCCTGGGCCGCGGCCTCTTCGTAACCCGTGGTGCCGTTGATCTGGCCGGCGAAGAACAGGTTGCCGATGCACTTGCTCTCCATGTTGGCCTTGAGATCCCGCGGATCGAAGAAATCATATTCGATGGCGTAGCCGGGGCGGGTGATGTGGGCATTTTCGAAACCACGAATGGAACGCACTATCTGCACCTGCACGTCGAATGGCAGGCTGGTGGAGATCCCGTTCGGGTAGAGTTCGTGGGTGGTCAGGCCTTCCGGCTCGACAAAAATCTGGTGTGCTGTCTTGTCCGCGAAGCGGGTGATCTTGTCTTCGATCGACGGGCAGTAGCGCGGGCCTATCCCTTCGATCACTCCGGCATACATGGGACTGCGATCCAGATTGTTGCGGATCACGTCGTGGGTACGCTCGTTGGTGTGGGTGACGTAGCAGGGCACCTGACGGGGGTGCTGGCTGGCGTTGCCGATAAACGAGAAGACGGGGCGCGGATCATCGCCGTACTGGGCCTGCATCACGGAGAGATCGACGCTGCGGGCATCGATCCGCGGCGGTGTACCCGTCTTGAGGCGATCGATGCGCAGCGGCATCTCGCGCAGCCGTTGAGCCAGGGCGATCGAGGGAGGATCCCCGGCGCGGCCGCCCTTGTAGTTTTCCATCCCTATGTGGATCAAGCCATTCAGGAAGGTGCCTACGGTCAGCACCACAGTCTTGCCGCTGATGCGGATCCCGCTTTGGGTGACCACACCGGCAACACGATCCCCGTCCATGATCAGATCGTCACAGGCCTGCTGGAAGATCTTCAGGTTCGGGTAGTTCTCCAGCATCTGGCGCACGACGGCTTTGTAGAGCAGTCGATCCGCCTGAGCACGGGTGGCTCGTACCGCTGGTCCCTTGGAGGAGTTCAGGGTACGGAACTGGATCCCGCCAAGATCTATGGCTCGCGCCATGATCCCGCCGAGGGCGTCAACTTCCTTGACCAGGTGTCCCTTGCCGATCCCGCCGATCGCCGGATTACAGGACATGTGTCCCAACGTATCGATATTGTGGGTCAGCAACAGGGTATTCAGACCCATACGGGCTGCCGCTGTTGCTGCTTCGGTTCCTGCATGACCGCCACCGACGACGATCACATCAAATTGTTCATGGTATTGCATTGGGGATCACCTTGATCTGCACGCCTGAAGATCGTTGTTTGCCTGGGCTGAGGGGCGGAACATTCTATCTGTTTCGCGTCCTGAGGGGAACGTCTACTTAACGGTCAGTATGGAGGGAGGATCCACTTAATAGATCTTAAGGATCTTTAGATCGATCTTTTATTGGATCTTTTATTAGGATCCACCATTTCTGTTGATAAGCGCTTTTTGATCATAAAGATCATCTGGTTAAAGGCGATCTCAGCTTGTGGAAAAGCTTGGATCCTGGCCCCGTGAACAGGGGGATAACCAGTGCTTTTATACACAGGCGGCTGGCGGGCTGGATCTCATACATGGATAACTATAGGTTTTGCAGAGCTTTACACTATAGTTATGCACATTACCCCCGGTCGTTGTGGGTAACCATGTAGAACAAGTCGTCAGGATCAATCTGTTAATAACCTGGTGGATAGCGATCTGGGGGTAAACGGGGAGATCAAGACTTTTCTGCCGGATCTCCCAGGCCCTGATCAGGCGATCAACTGCATCCAGCCCTGGATCCAGGCTTCGGCGGCATCTTCCGGGATCTCGTGCTGGGTGACATCTATGTCGAGACGATCCCCGATCCGGCTGGCGCCGCACTCGGCCAGCAGCCGATCCAGCGTCTTGCCACCCTGGCAAAAGGTGTCATAACTGCTGTCGCCGAGGGCGATCACGCCATATTTCAATGCATTAAGATCCGGATGCTGCTCGGCAAGATCCTTGGCGAAGGGTTGCAGGTTGTCGGGCACGTCGCCAGCGCCGTGGGTGGAAGTGACCACCAGCAGGATGGCGTCCGGTTCGGCCAGCACCTCGGCCAGCGTGGCCGGATTGTGGATCTCGGCCTGATGGCCTGCCTGTTCCAGCAGGTTGGCGACGTGGTCTGCGACATATTCGGCGGCGCCCAGCATGGAGCCGACGACGAGATTGAGTTTGGCCATGGAATGGATCCTGAAAAATGCGGAACCCGGATTCTACCGTCAAAGGGTGTGGATAAATATGGATAAAGCTTGGGGATAATGGATCCTCTTTTCTTTCCTTATATAAAGCAGGATCCCTCGATTTCTTCTTTCCTCCGATCTTTTTAGCAGAGATGCCTCCGTCTGCTCCCTTCCTCTTCTGCCCGAAAATCGCCTGCTTGATACGTTAAGTAACAATGCAGATGCAAATGATTAGCAATTATTGAATCGATTCGATCATGGCTCCTGTAGTAGCATGACGCTGCTTTATTCGCCTGCGGAACCGGGCCGACCGGCATGACCGGGCACCAATAATAAGAAACCAGAAACAACTCATTGATATTTGAGACACTTATATGATTGCGCAAAAAAACACCCCAATCGCAGCGATGCGAAAGAGAGGGGCCCAGCATCTGCTGCCGCTCTCCTGCCTGCTGGCAAGCCTGCCAGTGTTGGCTGAACAACCGAAAGAACTGCCCAAGGCCAGCGAAACCATGGTGGTGACAGGCACTGCCATGAAGGTGGAAGTGCCCATGGCCGAGACGCCTCGCGCCGTCTCAGTGGTCAACCGCGAGGATCTGGATCAGCACGCCGTGCAGCAGCTTGACGAGTCCCTGCGCTACCGCTCCGGCGTGCTGACCGGCCTCTATGGCTCCGACAACAATACCGACTGGTTCAAGGTGCGTGGCTTCGATGCCGCCTCCTATCTGGACGGCAACCGCCTGTTCGGCACAGGTTACTATGTCTGGACGCCCGAGCCGTTCGGCCTGGAGAGCGTGGAAGTGCTGAAAGGGCCGGCCTCGATCCTCTACGGCGAGGCGCCTCCCGGTGGCGTGATCAATGCCATCAGCAAGCGGCCGACCGCCACCCCGCAGGGGCTGCTGGATCTGCAACTGGGCAGCCGGGATCATCGCCAGATCGGGGTGGATGTCTCCGATGCGCTGACCGACAACAGCCGCTACCGCATGGTTGCCCTCTATAAAGAGCGTGATGGCGTGCTGGATGGTACTTACAACGATCGCGTCTATCTGGCGCCGAGCGTGACCTTTGATCTCTCGGATCGCACCAGCCTGACCCTGCTGGCCAGCTTGCTGCACGACGAAGGGGTACCGACCAACGGCTTCTTCCCCGTCTACGGCACCCTCAATACCAGCGGCGGCCAGATCGATCCCTCCACCAACCTGAGCCAGCCGGATTACGATCGCAACCGCAACACCCAGATCTCCACCGGTTACGAGCTGGCTCACCAGCTCAACCAGACCTGGGAGTTCAAGCAGAACGTCCGCTTCAACTACAACGATCTGCTGCTGCGTCAGACCTATATCTTCCCGACCTATGAAGGCACCACCGCCTTCCGCGGTCTGGTCTACCGGGATGGCAACACCAAGAGTGCCACCATGGACAACCAGATGGTGGGTTACTGGAACACCGACAGCACGGAACAGACCCTGCTGCTGGGGCTGGATCTGCAGCGTCACGTCAACGAAGGCCAGGAAGCCGACAACTACGGCATGGGCTCCATCAACACCATGAACCCGGATTACAGCGGCTTCCCCGGTTTTGATGAATCCACCGCCACCCACCAGAAGAGCACCAAGGGCCAGAGCGGCCTCTACGCCCAGCACCAGGTCCGCTGGGACGATCGCTGGTTGCTGACCGGCGGCGGTCGCTTCGACTACGTGGAGACCCACAACATCAGCGAAGCCAAGGGCAAGAACGAGAAGCAGTATGATCACGAGCTCTCCCTCTCCGGCAGCCTGATGTACCTGGCCGACAACGGTCTCTCTCCTTATATTGCCTACGCCGAGTCGTTCGAGGTGTTGCCGGGGATCGACCCCAACACCAGCGAGTCCTACAAGCCGCTCAAGGGCACCCTGTACGAGACAGGCGTCAAGTACGCACCGAGCTTCCTCGACGGCTACATCAACCTGGCCCTGTTCGATCTGGAGCAGACCAACTCGCTGGTCTCTACAGGGTCCGGTCAGCAAACCCAGGCCGGTGAAGTGACCTCCCAGGGCGTCGAGCTGGAAGGGAGCGTGCAGGCCACCGAGGCACTGCGTCTCACCGCCGCTTACACCTATACCGATGCCAAGACCAACGACACCGGCAAGGGCGATCGCCGTGCCAGCCTGATCCCGCGCCACCAGGCCTCCTTCTGGGGCAACTACAAGGTGCAGCAGGGTCCGGTTTCCGGTCTGGAACTGGGATCCGGCGTGCGTTATGTCGGCTCCAGTGTCGGCATAGGTGCCGTGAATGCGGACTACACCCCCATCTATGGTTCGGCTCAGGTGCCGGCCCATACCGTGTGGGATGCGATGATCGGGTATGACTTTGCCAAGAACTGGCGAGCCCAGCTCAACGTCAACAACCTGCTGGGTGATACCTATGTGGCGAGCTGTGACTACTACTGCTACTACGGCGAGCCGCGCAGCGTAGTGGGCAGCATCAACTACCGCTGGTAATCGAAGAAGGGCGGGAACCAGGCTCCCGCTCTCCTTTTTCCCTGCACATTGCTCCTAGCATATCTCTAGAATACCGGTCCGTTATGGAACTCTTGTCTCTGGTTTACCGCCAATATCGTTGGCCCTTCATCGCCATTACCCTGCTCAGCCTGCTCAGCGCAGTGAGCGGGATCGGCGTCATTGCCTTTATCAATCACTCTCTCGTCGAATCCGTCGGCGATCCGCTGCCGGTACTTGGCCAACTGCTTGGCTTGATCCTGTTGCTGCTGGTGATCACACTCGGCTCTCAATTGGCCCTGACCACACTCGGTCATCATTTTGTCTACCGGTTGCGGGGCCGTCTGCTCAAGCAGTTGCTGGATACCGATGTCGCCCGCATTCGCCAGCTTGGCCAGGGGCCGCTGCTGGCGTCCCTCTCCAGCGACATAGGCCAGATCACCATCGCCTTCGTGCGCCTGCCCGAGCTGGTGCAGGGGCTGGTGCTCACCCTGGGCTCGGCCCTCTATCTCGGCTGGCTCTCGCCGGCCCTGCTCGGCGTCACCGCCCTCTGGGTCACCGTCACCATGGTGGTGGGCTGGCTGCTGGTGAACCGCGTCTATCACCACCTGTCCCATATGCGTCAGGCCGAGGACAGGCTCTACCAGAACTATCAGGCCATCATAGCTGGCAGCAAGGAGCTGGCGCTCAACCGCGAGCGGGCTCACTTCGTCTACCACCAGCTCTATGAACAGAACGCCCGTGACTATCGCCAGCAGATCATCCGCGCCGACACCTATCACCTGAGCGCGGTGAACTGGTCGAATATCATGATGCTGGGGGCCATAGGCCTGGTCTTCTTCCTGGCCAACGGGCTGGGCTGGGCCAACACCAATGTGGCCGCCACCTTTGCGCTGACCCTGCTGTTCCTGCGCACGCCCTTGTTGCAGGGGATTGGCGCCCTCCCGACCCTGCTCTCCGCCCAGGTGGCATTCGACAAGATAGCCGCACTGGCGCTGGCCGAGCCGGATCCCGACTTCCCGCTGCCGCCCGCGCCCCGTGCCTGGCAACGCATCGAGCTGGAGCAGGTGAGCTTTCACTATCAGGGGGAGGGCGGCTTCGCCGTGGGCCCCATCAATCTGGTGATCGAGCGGGGGGAGCAAGTCTTCATCATAGGCGGCAACGGCTCCGGCAAGTCGACCCTGGCCATGCTGCTGACCGGCCTCTATCAGCCGGTGTCTGGCCGGATCCTGCAAGATGGCGAGCCCGTCACGGATCGCAACGCCTATCTGGCGCTCTTCTCCGCCATCTTCACCGACTACCACCTGTTCCAGCACCTGCTGGGGCCCGAGCCCAAGGCTGAGCTGGTGGCTGAGTGGCTGGATCGGTTGCAGATGGGCAGCAAGCTTGCCATCGAGGATGGCTTCATCGCCGATATCGACCTCTCCCAGGGGCAGCGCAAGCGGGTCGCCCTGCTGCTGGCGCTGGCCGAGCAGCGTGAGGTGATGCTGTTTGACGAGTGGGCCGCGGATCAGGATCCCCAGTTCCGCCGCATCTTCTATCAGCTGCTGCTGCCGCGCCTCAAGGCGATGGGCAAGACGGTGATCGCCATCAGCCACGACGATCACTACTTCGCGCTTGCCGATCGCCTGCTGGAGATGCGCCAGGGTCAGCTCACCGAACTGACCGGCGAACGACGCGAGCAGGTCAGCCGGGATGCCGTAGCCCATCTGGATTGCGAGGTGCCGGCTTGATGCCGGCACCGATGAGATTGGCATCAGGCCAGCACAGGAATTGCTTATGTTTGAGATGAAAGCCGCCAGCTTCGCGGTAAACGACCGCCAGCTGCTGCACCCAACGGACCTGCGTTTCGAGCAGGGCCGGGTCTATGGCCTCATAGGCCACAACGGCTCGGGAAAATCCACCCTGCTCAAGCTGCTGGCGCGCCAGCAGCCCCTGAGTGACGGCGAGATCCTGTTCGATGACAAGCCGCTGCAGGCGTGGGGCAACCGGGACTTCGCCCGTCAGGTGGCCTATCTGCCCCAGCATCTGCCGAGCGCCGAGAACCTGCTCGGGCGCGAGCTGGTGGAGATGGGTCGCTATCCCTGGCGCGGTCTGCTGGGCCGCATGGGGGAGGAGGATCAGCGTCAGGTCGAGCGGGCCATCGCCCTCACTCATACCGAAAGCTTCGCCGACCGGCTGGTGGATACCCTCTCAGGTGGTGAGCGAGGACGGGTCTGGCTGGCCATGCTGCTGGCGCAGGAGAGCCGCTTCATCCTGCTGGACGAGCCGCTGGCCGCGCTGGACGTGGCCCATCAGGTGGAGGTGCTGACTCTGGTCAGGCAGCTCAGCCGTCAGCTCAACCTCGGGGTCATCATAGTCATTCACGACATCAACATGGCCTCCCGCTTCTGCGATCGGCTGGTGGCGCTGCACTCGGGCCGCCTGCTCACCCATGGCGAGCCAGATCGGATCATGACCAGCGAGACCCTGCACGCCATCTATGGCATCCCGATGGAGGTCATTCGTCACCCGGCCCATGACCACGCCATCGCCATCGTTTAGATAAGGCTTGTTATCCCGATGAGTTTATTAAAGAAAGCTGGCTGGTTCTGCTGCCTCCTGGCTCCGTTTATGTTGCAGGCCGAGCCAGCGATGCCTGCCGCTGCAGACTTCCCTCAAGCCGATGCTGTGAAGTCGGTACCCCGCATCGCCACAGTCGACTGGACCGTAGCCGAAACCCTGCTGGCGCTGGGGGTGACCCCGCTGGCGGTGGGGGATGTCAGCTCCTACCGCGCCTGGGTCGGCGAGCCGCTGCTGCCGGCCGAGGTGGTGGATATAGGCCTGCGGGCCCAGCCCAACCGCGAGCTGCTGGCCGAGTTGAAACCCGATCGCATCCTCATCTCCCCGCTGGCGACGCCGCTGGCACCGACCTTGTCCCGCATCGCACCCGTGCAGTCAATCGCTCTCTATGATCCGCAAACCGATCTGTGGCAGCGGCTCCATGAGGCGACCCTGACCATAGCGGCGCTGGTGAACAAAACGGCCGAGGCCGAGAGGCTGCTGGCCGGGCTGGATCGGGATCTGGCGCAGATGCGGACCGAGTTGCCAGCGGATCTGCCGCCCCTGCTGGTGGTGCAGTTCATCGATGAGCGCCATGTGCGGGTGTTCGGCCGCCACAGCCTGTTCGAGGCCGTGATGCAGCGACTCGGCCTGCGCAATGCCTGGCAGGGGGAGACCAATGCCTGGGGTTTCTCGGTGGCCAGCATAGAGCAGTTCATGGCGCTGCCAGCCGCGCGGCTGGTGGTGGTGGATCCCATCCCCGTCGGGGTGAGCGAGCGGCTGCAGGAGCCCGGCCTGTGGCAGCATCTGCCGCTGGTGCAGCAGGCACCTGTGCTGCATCTGCCCGCAGTCTGGAGCTTCGGTGGCGTGCTCGCCGCCCGCCGCTTCGCCAGCCTGCTCAACGAGGCATTGCAGCAGGATGCCAGGGGAGATAGCCAATGAAACACATATTCCCATCCCCGCTGCTGCGGCCGGCCTTGATCCTGTTGGGGCTGACTCTTTCGCTCGCTGGCTGGGATCTGGCCCGCCAGGTGCCGGGCGCGCTCTGGTGGCAAACCCTCTTCTCGCCCAATCTGGATGATGTCCGCCAGGCCGTGGTGCACTTCAGCTGGTTGCCCCGGCTGATGGTGACCCTGCTGGCCGGAGCTGCCCTCGGTCTGGCCGGCACCCTGATGCAGCAGGTGCTGCGCAACCCGCTCGCCTCGCCGACCACCTTGGGGGTGGCCTCCGGCGCCCAGCTGGCGCTGATGATGGTGACCCTGTTTGCCCCCTCCTGGCTGCTGCTGGGGCGGGAGTGGATCGCCATGGCCGGTGGCAGCCTCGCCATGGCGCTGGTGTTCGCCCTGGCCTGGCGCCGTCAGCTCAATCCTGTGGTCATCGTATTCGCGGGACTGGTGATCAACCTCTACCTCGCTGCCATCAGCATGGGGCTGCTGCTGTTTTTTCAGGAGGAGCTGAAGGGACTGCTGGTGTGGGGCAGTGGCTCCTTGGCCCAGAACAGCTGGAGCGGAGTGAGCTACCTGCTGCCACGGCTGCTGGTGGCGGGTGGGCTGGCGGCTGTGCTGGTGCGCCCGCTGGCGGTGCTGGAGCTGGATGATGCCAGCGCCCGCGGCCTGGGTGTTTCCTTGCTGCAGCTGCGACTGGCCGGACTCGGGCTGGCGGTGTTCGTCACCGCCTGCGTGGTGAGCGTGGTGGGGCTGATCGGTTTCATCGGGCTGGCGGCGCCGGCCATGGTGCGGCTGCTGGGGATCCGTCGACTCGGCCAACGGCTGTTGTGGGGGCCAATCCTGGGGGCTCTGCTGCTGACGGCCACCGATCTGCTGCTGCAGACCCTGAGCAACGTCTGGCCCGTGCTGATCCCGACCGGTGCCATGACGGCATTGCTGGGGGCGCCGCTGCTGCTCTGGCTGATCCCGCGGCTGGCCCTGAAGTCCGGCGCGCCTAAGGGGGCAAGCGGCCTGTCGGTCGCACGGCATCCGGCCCCGACTCGGCTGCTCACCTTACTGCTGCTCGGCCTGGGGCTCGCCATCATAGGCTCCCTGCTGGTCGGGCAGGGGATGGCTGGCTGGAGCTGGCCGAGCTGGCTCAGGTGGCAGGCCCAGCTGGAGTGGCGGCTGCCGCGCACCCTGGCGGCCGGTGCCGCCGGCGTCTTGCTGGCGCTGGCGGGCACCCTGCTGCAGCGGGTCAGCAACAACCCCATGGCGAGCCCTGAGCTGCTGGGGGTGAGCGGCGGTACCTTTATGGGGGTGATAGCGACGGCCTTGCTGCTGCCGGCTTTGCCGCTGCCCATTATGCTGTTGGGCGGCCTGCTTGGCGCCTTCGCTTGTCTCTTGCTGCTGGTGCTGGTCAACCGCAAGCACGGCTTCCAGCCGGAGCGGATCCTGCTGTCCGGCATCGCCATCACGGCGCTGTTCGAGCCGCTGCAGGCCATAGCGCTGGCCAACGGCGACATGCGGGTGCAGCAGCTGCTCTCCTGGATGTCCGGCTCCACCTATTACGTCACCCTGCCGGTGGCTTATGGGCTGGTGGCACTGGCGGTATTGATGCTGGCAGCCTGCCTGCTCATCAGCCGCTGGCTCGATCTGCTGCCGATGGGGTCGGCGCTGGCGACCGCATTGGGCATTCGCCTCAACCGGGCCCAGCTCGCCATACTGCTGTTGGTGGCCGTGCTCACCGCCAGCGCCACCCTGGTGGTGGGGCCGCTATCCTTCGTCGGTCTGCTGGCCCCGCACATGGCTAAGCTGATGGGACTGGTGCGGGCCCGTTGGCATCTGCTCGGTGCCGCCGCGTCCGGCGCTCTGCTGATGGTGTCGGCGGACTGGATCGGCCAGCAGATCCTGTTCCCGCAGGACGTGCCGGTCGGGCTGGTCTCCACCCTGTTAGGGGGCGCTTACTTCATGTGGTGCCTGCGCCGGCTGTAGGTTTTCGAAGAAAAAACGCACAAAAAAGCCCGGGATGACCCCGGGCTTTTTATTACCTGCCGTGCGGCGTTACTTGCCGATGCAGAAGCTGGAGAAGATGCGGCCCAGCAGATCGTCGGAGCTGAACTCGCCGGTGATCTCGGAGAGGGACTCCTGCGCCAGGCGCAGCTCTTCGGCCACCAGTTCACCGGCGACATAGATTTCCAGCTGATCCCTGGCCACCAGCAACCGCTCGGCGGCGCGCTCCAGCGCGTCCAGGTGACGGCGGCGGGCCATGAAGCCCCCTTCTGTGTTGCCCTGGAAGCCCATGCAGGCTTTCAGGTGCTCGCGCAGGGCGGGCAGCCCCAGCTCTGTCTTGGCGGATATGCGGTAGACGGCATGGCCCAGCTCCTGGCTCGGCGCCAGATCTTCGCCGGTCAGGTCGGCCTTGTTGCGCACGACCGTGAGGCCGATGTTTTTTGGCAACCGATCAACAAATTCCGGCCAGATCTCCCGCGGGTCTATCGCATCTGTCGTTGTGCCATCCACCATGAAGAGCACACGGTCGGCCTGTTCTATCTCGGCCCAGGCGCGCTCTATGCCGATCTTTTCCACCTGATCCTGGGTGTCGCGCAGACCGGCGGTATCTATGATGTGCAGCGGCATGCCATCCAGGTGGATGTGCTCGCGCAGCACGTCGCGGGTGGTGCCGGCTATCTCGGTGACGATGGCGGACTCGCGTCCGGCCAGGGCGTTGAGCAGGCTCGACTTGCCGGCGTTGGGACGACCGGCGATCACCACCTTCATCCCTTCCCGCAGCAGGGCGCCCTGCTTGGCTTCGCCGCGCACGCCATCCAGCTCGTCCATGATGGCGTACAGATCGCCCGCCACCTTGCCGTCGGAGAGAAAATCGATCTCCTCGTCCGGGAAGTCGATGGCGGCTTCCACATAGATGCGCAGCCGGATCAGGCTCTCCACCAGTTGCTGGATTTTGCTGGAGAACTGCCCCTGCAGGGAGTGCATGGCGCTGCGGGCGGCCTGCTCGCTGGAGGCTTCGATCAGATCGGCGATGGCTTCGGCCTGGGCCAGGTCCAGCTTGTCGTTCATGAAGGCGCGCTCGCTGAACTCGCCGGGACGGGCAGGGCGCAACCCCTTTATCTGCAGAATACGGCGCACCAGCATGTCCATGATGACGGGACCGCCGTGACCCTGCAGCTCCAGCACATCTTCGCCGGTGAAGCTGTTGGGGGCCTTGAACAGCAGGGCTATGCCCTGATCCAGCGGTTGGCCTTGCTCATCCTTGAACGGCAGATATTCGGCGTAGCGCACCCGGGGGCGCTTGCCGAGCACTATCTCGGCGACCTGTTCGGCGGCGGGGCCTGAGACCCGGACTATGCCAACGCCGCCACGGCCGGGCGCGGTGGCCTGGGCCACGATCGTATCTGTTGTCATCTTGCTTGGCTCATTTGCTCGGTAATTGGGGGACATTGTAATAAAAAAGGCGGCCCCAAGGCCGCCTCTTTTGTCATCAGGGGGAAGATTAGCTGCGGGTGTGCAGGCCTTTCTTCTCCAGCTGACGATAGATGATGGTCTGCTGGGTAATGGAGATGACGTTGCTCACCAACCAGTACAGAGTCAGGCCAGCCGGGAACCAGAGGAACATGAAGGTGAAGATGATCGGCATGAACTGCATCACCTTCTGCTGCATCGGGTCTGTCACCGTGGTCGGGCTCATCTTCTGCAGATACCACATGGAAGCACCCATGAGGATTGGCAGCACGAAGAAGGGGTCCTTCACCGACAGGTCGGTGATCCACAGGGTGAACGGCGCGTGACGCAGCTCAACGGATTCCATCAGGGCCCAGTACAGGGCGATGAAGATCGGCATCTGGACCAGAATAGGCAGACAGCCACCCAGCGGGTTGACCTTCTCCTTCTTGTACAGCTCCATCATGCCCTGAGACATCTTCTGGCGATCGTCGCCGAAGCGCTCACGCAGTGCGGCCAGCTTGGGCTGCAGCATGCGCATCTTGGCCATGGAGGTGTACTGGGCCTTGGTCAGCGGGAACATGATGCCGCGTACCAGCAGGGTCAGCATTATGATGGCCAGACCCCAGTTCTGGACGAAACCGTGGAACACGGTCAGCAACCAGTGCAGCGGTTGGGCGATGAACCAGAGCCAGCCGTAGTCGACGGTCAGGTCGAGGTGGTTTGCCACCTTGGCCATCTGGTCTTGCAGCTTGGGACCGACCCACAGCTTGCTGGTCACTTCGGCCTGCTGGCCGGCAGCCACGTCTACCAGCGGCGCCTTGTAGCCTATGATGGCCTGGTCTTTACCAGGGATCACGCGGCTGTAGAAGCTGTTGGTATCGTCGGCATTCGGTGCCCAGGCAGAGACGAAGTAGTGTTGCAGCATGGCGACCCAACCACCCTTGGTGGTCTTGTTCAGGTCGGCATCCTTCATCTCGTCGAAGGTGTACTTCTTGTAGCGGCTCTCTTCGCTGGAGAAGGCGCCACCACGGTAAGCACTGGCTACCATGGCGTGACCTTCCTGATCCTTGGGCGTGGTCACGGTCTGCTTCAGCTGACCGTAGAACTGCACCTGGACCGGCTCGGCGGATTTGTTGTCGATCTTGTAATCGACGCCAATCGCATAGTCACCGCGCTTGAGCACGAACTCTTTGGTGAAGACCACACCCTTGCTGTCGGTCCAGGTCATCGGTACGACGACTTGATCCTGACCATCGGCCAGCTGGTAGCTGGTCTGGGTGGCGTCATAGGTGGGACGACCCTGGGCCTGGCTGTCAGGACCATCGCGACCCACCAGGCCGCTCTGGGCGACATAGAGGCGGTCAGGTTGACTGGTCAGCAGTACGAAGGATTGATCCTTGCCTTCTTCCAGCTTGTGGGCCAGCAGCTCGGCAGAAACGATGTCACCGCCCTGGGTGTCCAGGGTCAGCTTGAGCACGTCGGAGGAGACTGTGATCAGCTTGCGTGCGGCGTTCGCGTTGGCTTGCTCGGAAACCTGAGGAATATCACCGGTCTGACCGGCTTCAGGTACGAAATGTTCGGTTTGGGCCACGGTAGTCGGGGCCGGCTTCGGAGCCTTGTCAGACTCCCACTGTTGCCAGAGCAGAAAGCTCACGAACAGCAAACCGATCAGGATGAGATTGCGTTGTGATTCCATAGTCTTCAGTTTCTTCGCTTTGGTTGCGGAACCGGGTCATAACCACCCTCGGATAAGGGATGGCATTTTAATAGACGTTTGCTGGCTAACCAAACGCCTTTTATGAAACCGTGAAGTCGGATTGCTTCTATCGCAAATTGGGAACAAGTTGGCGTGAAACGGCAGCGCGGCCCGAGCAGAGGGCTAATGATTAGCTGATACAGGCGTATCAGTTTGACAGCTACCCATTGCAACGGCGTGACAGAGTGCGCCATAGCTTTTCCAGTAACTTGAACAGCTCCTCGTTATCCATCTCTTTGACGCCGCCCTTGGCGATCACGACTATGTCGATAGCGGGCAGGTTGGCTTGATTGAGACGGAAACTTTCCCGGACCACTCGTTTGACACGATTACGCCAGACGGCACGCTTGAGTGCTTTTTTGGGCACAGCGAGGCCAAGACGGGGATGTTCGAGGGTATTGGGACAGGCGAGAAGAGTAATTTGCGGAGAAGCGGCCCGGACAGGCTCGGCGAAAACGCGTTTGAAGTGTTCGGGAGTTAACAGACGTAACTCCCGAGAGAAGGTGTGCGGCGTTGGCATTAAACTACCAGACGGGCACGACCCTTGGCACGACGAGCGGCCAGAACTTTACGACCGTTGGCAGTTGCCATGCGGGCGCGGAAACCGTGAGAGCGCTTGCGCTTCAGGTTGGACGGTTGAAAAGTACGTTTCATGATTCGATTCCGTATTTCTGTACAGTTTTGATTGTCACACTTAGCCGACGCGCCAGCTATAGCGTGTGACGACTAGCAAAAGAGGCCGAATTCTAAACAGAGTTCGGCTTTTAGTCAATCCGCCGTTCCCTCTCATCTTGCCCTGACTCATAAAGAAGCAGGAGAAGCTGGCAGGATCCGGAGGATCAAGGGCTCCGGATTATACTGGCAACCCGGGGTTAAACAAGGATCCTCCAATAAAAAAGGCGGCAAGGCCGCCAAAGAGAGAGCTATTTAAGCACTTTTCGCAAGAACTCCCGGGTACGGGGATCCTTGGGATCGACCAATATCTGATCCGGCGGGCCCTGTTCCACGATCCGGCCCCCCTCCATGAAGATCACCCGATCAGCAACATCACGAGCAAATTCAATCTCATGGGTCACCACCACCATGGTCTGGTGCTGGCGAGCGAGCTCCTTCATCAGCCCAAGTACCTCGTCGACCCACTCGGGATCCAGGGCCGAGGTGGGCTCATCGAACAGAATGACCTTGGAGTGAGCCGCCATGGCGCGGCCTATGCCGACCCGCTGCTGCTGGCCGCCGGAGAGGGACGCCGGGTAGGCATCCTGCTTGTCGGCAAGCCCTATGTCCTTGAGGATACCGAGGGCAGTGGCGCGGGCCTCGGCTTTTGGCTGCTTCCAGACGGTGATCAGCCCCTCGGCTATGTTGTCCAGCGCCGTCTTGTTGGCGAACAGGGCATAGTTCTGGAACACGAAGGAGGCGCGCTTGCGCAGCTCGATCGCCTGCTGCTCGCTGGCGTTGGCCAGGTCCAGCTGCAGGTCGTCGATGGCAAGGGTACCTGCATCCGGGGTCTCCAGCAGGTTGAGGCAGCGCAGCAGGGTCGACTTGCCGGTGCCGGAGGGGCCTATGATGACCACTATCTCCCCCTTTCTGACCTCCAGATCTATGCTGTTGAGCACCTTGTTGCCGTGAAATGCCTTGGAGAGGCCGGTTAATTTGATCATCGCAGACCTCCCTTAATAGGCTCGGTTCAGGTGAATTTCCAGCAGGTGCTGCAAGCGGGTGAAGATGATGACCACCACCCAGTAGACCAGGGCCACCGCCATGAAGCTCTCGAAGAACTTGAAGGAGGAGGAGGCTTCCATCTGCGCCTTGCCCATGATCTCGGCCACCCCCAGGGTGAAGGCCAGCGAGGTGCTCTTGATCATGTCGATGAAGTAGTTCATCAGCGACGGGGTCGCGATGCGGGCCGCCTGCGGCAAGATGATCCGCTGCATCGCCTGGTAACGGCTCATGCCGATACTGAGCGCCGCTTCCATCTGGCTCTTGTGGATGCCCAGAATGGCGGCGCGGATCGACTCGGCCATGTAGGCCGCGAAGTGCAGGGTCAGGCCGACGATGGCGGCGGTAAAGGCATCCATCCCCACGAAGACGGGGAACAGTTGCGGCAGTCCGTAGTAGAGCAGGAACAGCTGGACGAGCAGGGGAGTACCTCGAAAGAACGAGATATAGAGCATCGCCAGCCAGTGGATCACGGGGACGCGAAACACCCGCACTATCGCCAGGGCCAGCGACAGTACGAGTGCCAATACGAATCCCCACAGAGCCATTTCCATCGTGGTGCCCAGGTATTTGAGCAGGATGGGAAACAGCCCTAGCGTGTACTCGAGGTCAAATTCCATCATTTATTTGTCGGTGATGTCGGAAGCGAACCATTTCTCGGAGATTTGACGCAGGGAGCCATCCTTGCGCATGGCGGTCAGGGCGTCGTCGACCTTCTTCAGTACGGCCTGTTTCTCCGGCGTCTTCAGGAAGGGCAGGGCGTTCTCGATGGTCTCGAACGGTGCGCCTGCCTGTTGCAGCGGCAGCTTGGATTCCTTGATCAGCTGGGCGGTGGAGACGCGGTCCATCACGAAGGCGTCGATGCGACCCAGGGCGACATCCTGCTCGAAGCTGGAGTCGTAGGTGCGGATGTCGATCTTCTTGTTCGGGTCGTTCTTGCGCAGCAGCTCTTCGAAGTTGGAGCCGAGGTTGACCGCGACCTTCTTGCCTTCCAGATCCTTGATGCCGTGGATGGTGCTGTTGCCCTTGCGGACCACTATCTGGGCGCCGTCATAGACATAGGGCTGGGAGAAGGCGTACTTGGCCTTGCGCTCGTCGGTGATGGTGATCTGGTTGGAGATGGTATCGACCCGGCCGGTTTCCAGCATGCCGAACAGGCCGGAGAAGCTGGCGGTCACGAACTCGACCTTGTAGCCGGTGCGCTCACCGATCTGGTTCCACATATCCACCTCGAAGCCCTGCAGCTTGTCCTGCTTGACGAAGGTGAACGGGAAATACTTGCCGGACATGCCGACCTTAATGGTTTCCTGGGCTATGGCTTGACCGGACAGGGCTGCCAGCAGAATGGCAGCACCGGAGACCAGCTTGATGGATGATGTCATGGGGATTCCTCTCTCTGTTGTTCTGTATTTTTAGTTGTAATCACTGGATTTGCGCTGATGTTATTGGAATAAAAGCCAAAGAATAAATGATATTTGGTTATATAAAATAACCGGTTCAGGTCTGGATCTTTGGTGCCATCCAGGATGGATCAGGCTGTGGGTAACTTTGGGGATGAAATCAGATCCAGCGGTGCTGGATCCTTGAAAGTCAAGGATCTTATTTGCCGGATCCGCAAGGTGGCGGCTAGAGATCCAGCCGCTAAAAACGTAGAATAGCCGGTCTTTAGTTAATCAATTGACGGGAGTTTAGAGTGACTGCTTCGCTATGGCAGCAGTGCCTTAACCGGCTGCAAGATGAGTTGCCCTCGGCAGAATTCAGCATGTGGATCCGGCCGCTTCAAGCGGAGTTGAGTGACAATACTCTGACCCTGTATGCACCGAATCGCTTTGTTCTGGACTGGGTACGAGACAAGTATCTCATCCGGGTTAACGGCATCATCAATGAACTCTGTGGGGTCGATGGCCCCACCCTGCGTTTTGATATAGGTAATCGTCCTCATCCCGTCGCGGTCGCAAGAGCGCCGGCGCGTGGTGCTGCGCCTGTGAATAACTTGCAGAAGAGCTGGGAAAGCAAGGCTGAAGCCAAGCCTGAGCCGAACCACAAAAGCAACACCAACGTGAACTATACCTTCGAGAACTTCGTCGAGGGTAAGTCCAACCAGTTGGCCCGCGCGGCTGCCCGTCAGGTAGCCGACAACCCGGGTGGCGCTTACAACCCGCTGTTCCTCTATGGCGGCACCGGCCTGGGCAAGACCCACCTGCTGCACGCCGTTGGCAACGCCATCAAGGAGCGCAAGAAGGACGCCAAAGTCATCTACATGCACTCCGAGCGGTTTGTGCAGGACATGGTGAAGGCGCTGCAGAATAACGCCATTGAAGAGTTCAAGCGTTATTACCGTAGCGTCGATGCCCTGCTCATCGATGACATCCAGTTCTTCGCCAACAAGGAGCGCTCCCAGGAGGAGTTCTTCCACACCTTCAACGCGCTGCTCGAAGGCAACCAGCAGATCATCCTGACCTCGGATCGCTATCCGAAGGAGATCAATGGTGTCGAGGATCGCCTCAAGTCCCGCTTCGGCTGGGGCCTGACGGTGGCGATCGAGCCGCCGGAGCTGGAGACCCGCGTCGCCATCCTGATGCGCAAGGCGGATGAGAACCAGATCCACCTGCCAGACGAAGTGGCCTTCTTCATCGCCAAGCGTCTGCGATCCAACGTCCGTGAACTGGAAGGCGCCCTCAACCGGGTGATCGCCAACGCCAACTTCACCGGTCGTGCCATCAACATAGATTTCGTGCGCGAAGCGCTGCGGGACTTGCTGGCGCTGCAGGAGAAGCTGGTCACCATAGACAACATCCAGAAGACGGTGGCGGAGTATTACAAGATCAAGCTGGCGGATCTGCTGTCCAAACGCCGCTCACGCTCCGTTGCCCGTCCACGTCAGCTGGCGATGGCACTGGCCAAGGAGCTGACCAACCACAGTTTGCCTGAGATTGGTGATGCCTTTGGTGGCCGTGACCACACTACCGTTCTTCATGCCTGCCGCAAGATAGAGCAGCTGAAGGAGGAGAGCCACGACATCAAGGAAGATTATTCCAACCTGATCCGAACCCTTTCCTCCTGATAACAACGGTGAGTGGACAGATGCAGCGCGAATATTCCAACCTGATTCGAATCCTTTCGTCCCGATAACAACGGAGAGCACAGATGCAGCTCGAAATTAGCCGTGAGGCCCTGTTACGTCCTCTGCAACTGGTGTCCGGTGCCCTGGGTGGCCGGCCGACCCTGCCGATCCTCGGCAATGTCCTGCTTGATGTCAGCCAGGGTCTGCTGTCTCTGACCGGCACCGACCTGGAAGTTGAGATGATAGGTCAGGTCTATCTCAATAATGAGAGCCAGGATGGCCGCACCACAGTGCCGGCGCGCAAGCTGCTGGATATCTGCCGCGGCTTGCCGGAAGGGGCGGACATCCGCCTCAACACCGAAGGCGAGCGCCTGATCATCCGCTCCGGTCGTTCCCGTTTCAACCTGTCGACCCTGCCGGCGACCGAATACCCGAATATCGAGGATTGGGAATCCGTGCTCGAATTCGACATAGGCCAGCTGGAGCTGAAGAAGCTGATCGATGCCACCCAGTTCTCCATGGCCAGCCAGGACGTGCGTTACTACCTGAACGGCATGCTGTTCGAGAGCGAGGGCCACGGCCTGCGTACCGTGGCGACCGACGGTCACCGTCTGGCGACCTGCCGTCGCGAGGTAGTGGAAGAATCGCTGCCCGATCATCAGGTTATCCTGCCCCGTAAAGGTGTGCTTGAGCTGGTGCGCCTGCTGGAAGCGGAAGACAAGCCGGTACGGCTGCAGATCGGTCGCAGCAACCTGCGCGCGGCGCTGGACGGCTTCATCTTCACCTCCAAGCTGGTGGATGGCCGCTTCCCGGATTGGCGTCGGGTTATCCCGCGCAACAGCGACAAGGCCCTGATCGCCGGTCGTGAGGATCTGCGTCAGGCGTTTGCCCGCGCGGCCATCCTCTCCAACGAGAAATTCCGTGGGGTGCGTCTCAATCTGCAGGAAAACCTGCTGCGCATTACCGCCAACAACCCGGAACAGGAAGAAGCCGAAGAGCTGCTTGACGTACAATACGAGGCCAGCGAGATGGAGATAGGTTTCAACGTCTCTTATGTGCTGGACGTGCTGAATACGTTAAAATGTGACCAAATCCGGATTAGCCTGAGCGATTCCATCAGCAGTGCCATTATTGAGGATTTTGATCATCAGGATGCTCAGTACGTGGTGATGCCGATGCGGATCTAGTCGTGGCCCTGGTCAAACTCCAGCTCAGCGACTTTCGCAATATCCAGCAGGCCAGTCTCAAGCTGTCCCCCGGCCTCAACATCCTGGTCGGGTGCAATGGCAGCGGCAAGACCAGCGTGCTGGAAGCCATTCACTACCTTGGTCTCGGTCGCTCCTTTCGTACTCACCTGACCGGGCGGGTCATCCGCCAGGGGGAGCGGGCCTTTACCCTGTTTGCCCAGTGCGAACTGGAGGGGCGTCAGGTGCCCATCGGTCTCGCCAAGGACAAGAGTGGCGAGACCCAGCTCAAGATCGCCGGGGCCCAGGCCCAGCGACTGGCCGATCTGGCCGAGCTGTTGCCGGTGCAGTTGATCCATCCCGATGGCTTCAACCTGCTGACGGGCGGGCCCCAGGCTCGCCGGGCCTGGCTGGATTGGGGCGTCTTCCATCAGGAACCGACCTTTTTCTCCCTGTGGGGACGAGTGCGGCGTCTGCTGAAACAGCGCAATGCGCTGCTGCGCCAGAGCACCCAGTATCGCCAGCTGGCGTTCTGGGATCAGGAGCTGGTGCGGCTCGGGGGTGAACTGGCCGAGCTTCGCGCCAGTTATTGTCAGGCCATTACGCCCCTGATCAAGGAGATGACGGCAGATTTTCTGCCGGAATTCGACATCAGTCTCGGTTTCTATCGGGGCTGGGAGAAAGAGACTCCCCTCGGCGACTTGCTGGAGGCGGGGTTTGAGCGGGATCGTTCGCTGGGTTACACAGGGGTAGGCCCACAGAAGGCCGATGTGCGACTCAAGGCGAATGGTGTGCCCGCTCAGGATATTTTGTCCAGGGGTCAGCTGAAGTTGTTGGTCTGTGCCATGCGACTGGCCCAAGGGCTCTATTTGAATCAACATAGCAGCCGTGGCTGTATTTTTTTAATTGACGATTTTGCCTCTGAACTGGATGTCGACAAGCGCCGCTTACTGGCCGCAAGGCTGAAGCAGTGTGCGTCCCAGGTGTTTATCACCGCCATCGATACCGGTCAGCTCGCAGACATGATGGATGCGAATGACTGCAAGTTGTTCCACGTGGAACAAGGCAAGATCTCCGAAACGTTAGAGAAGGCAGAGAGTAAGCTATGAGTGAAAATACTTACGACTCCTCGAATATCAAGGTACTGAAGGGCCTGGATGCGGTCCGCAAGCGCCCGGGGATGTACATCGGCGATACGGATGATGGCTCAGGTCTGCACCACATGGTGTTTGAGGTCGTCGATAACTCCATTGACGAGGCTCTTGCTGGCTACTGCTCCGATATTCTGGTCAAGATCCATTCCGACGGTTCCGTCTCCGTGCGTGACAATGGCCGGGGTATCCCGGTAGACATGCACGAGGAGGAGGGCCGCTCCGCCGCAGAGGTCATCATGACCGTACTGCACGCCGGCGGCAAGTTCGATGACAACTCCTACAAGGTGTCCGGCGGCCTGCACGGCGTGGGCGTCTCAGTGGTTAACGCCCTCTCTGACAAGCTGTTGCTGACCATACGTCGCAACGGCCATGTCTACGAGCAGACCTATCACCTGGGTGAGCCGCAGGCGCCGCTCAAGCAGATTGGCGACAGCAGCAGCGGCACGGGTACCGAGGTGCGCTTCTGGCCGAGCCCGACCATCTTTACCGATACCCTGTATCACTACGAGATCCTGGCCAAGCGTCTGCGCGAGCTCTCCTTCCTCAACTCCGGTGTCTCCATCCGTCTGCAGGACGAGCGGGATGGCCGTGAGGTGCATTTCTGCTACGAGGGCGGTATCAAGGCGTTCGTTGAATACCTGAACCAGAACAAGACCCCGATCCATCCCAAGGTGTTCCACTTCTCCACAGAGCAGGACGGCATCGGTGTCGAAGTCGCCATGCAGTGGAACGATGCCTATCAGGAAGGGGTTTACTGCTTCACCAACAACATCCCGCAGCGGGATGGTGGTACTCACCTGGTGGGTTTCCGCACCGCGCTGACCCGTACCCTCAACACCTATATGGACAAAGAGGATTACAGCAAGAAGGCCAAGTCGGCCGCCAGTGGCGACGACGTGCGTGAAGGTCTGATTGCGGTCATCTCGGTCAAGGTGCCGGATCCCAAGTTCTCTTCCCAGACCAAGGACAAGCTGGTCTCTTCCGAAGTGAAGACCGCCGTTGAACAGGCGATGGGTGAGAAGCTCGGCGAGTTCCTGCTGGAAAACCCAGGCGATGCCAAGATAGTGGTCAACAAGATCATCGATGCGGCCCGTGCCCGTGAAGCGGCCCGCAAGGCGCGCGAGCTGACCCGCCGCAAGGGTGCGCTGGACATCGCCGGCCTGCCAGGCAAGCTGGCAGACTGCCAGGAGAAAGACCCGGCCCTCTCCGAACTCTACATAGTGGAAGGGGACTCTGCTGGCGGCTCCGCCAAGCAGGGTCGCAACCGCAAGAACCAGGCCATACTGCCGCTCAAGGGCAAGATCCTGAACGTGGAGAAGGCCCGTTTCGACAAGATGATCTCCTCGCAAGAGGTGGGCACCCTGATCACGGCCCTGGGCTGCGGCATAGGTCGTGACGAGTACAACCCGGACAAGCTGCGCTACCACAACATCATCATCATGACGGATGCGGACGTCGATGGTGCGCACATCCGTACCCTGTTGCTGACCTTCTTCTATCGTCAGATGCCGGAGATTATCGAGCGTGGCTACATCTACATAGCCCAGCCGCCCTTGTACAAGGTCAAGAAGGGCAAGCAGGAGCAGTATCTGAAAGACGAAGATGCGCTGCTGCAGTACCAGACCGCCATGGCGCTGGATGGTGCTACCCTGCACGTCAACGAGTCTGCCCCGGCCATAGGTGGCGAGGCGCTGGAGCGTCTGGTCAACCAGCACCGTGCCGTGTCTCACCTGATCACCCGCATGTCCCGTCGGGCACCGGATGCCGTGTTGACCCAGCTGATCTATCAGCCTGAGTTGAACGAAACCCTGCTGGCCAGCGAGAGCGACCTGCTGGCCTGGTGTCAGGCAATGGAAGCCGTGCTCAACGAGAGCAACCACGGTATCCAGTACCAGATCCAGGTGCGTCGTGATGAAGAGCGCCGCCTGTTTGTGCCGCACGCCGTGGTACGTCAGCACGGGGTCGACCGTGAATACGCGATCAGCTACGACTTCCTGCAGTCCGGTGAGTACCGTCAGCTGGTTTCTCTCGGCAAGGAGATCGCCAACCTGATCGAGGAAGGCGGTTTCATCAAGCGTGGCGAGAAGGTCAAGCCGATTGCCAACTTTGTGGAAGCGGTCGACTGGCTGATGAGCGAAGGCAAGCGGGGCATCTACATCCAGCGCTATAAAGGGCTGGGCGAGATGAACCCGGACCAGCTGTGGGAAACCACCATGGATCCGGAAGCACGTCGCATGCTGCGCGTCACCATAGACGACGCCGTTGGTGCGGACCAGCTCTTCTCCACCCTGATGGGTGATGCGGTCGAGCCTCGTCGTGACTTCATCGAGACCAACGCCCTGCGGGTCGCCAACCTCGACGTCTAATCGACCTAGTCAGTCAGACAGCAAAAAGCCGCTCCTTGTGAGCGGCTTTTTTACATCTGTCGTCAGCGAAATCAGAGCAATTTACTCATGATGACCAGATTGTGAGGAAGTTCAGTTCCATCCTCAGCGATGCGATGACGCAACGCCGGCACTATGTGGTGAATGGTCTGGAAGCCGAGTTTGGTATAGAAAGGCTCGGCTGTCTGGGTACCGAGATTGACCTCGCAAACCCCTTGCTGCATCAGGTACTCAAGCACTGTACTGGCCAGGAGAGTGCCGGTGCCGGCGGGTTGCCCCGGTTGCACGGCCACAGTGCCAATATAGGCATAACGCCGCTCTTCTTTAGTCCAGATAGACCCGGACATTCCACCCTGCAGCTCGCCATGCTCATCGCGCAGCATCAACACAAAGGTCGGTCGGATCTTGAGATCTTGCTCATTGACGGCCTCGACATAGAGCGTCTTGCCAGCCACATGAGTGCCGCATTGCACCCTGAAAATCGCGGTATGGTCGGGGCCTGCAGGCATGTGGACAGCTTCATGCCGATAACCGCGCTCGCCCAGCAGGGCCTGTACTTGCAGGTAAGTGGTGAGTATCACCACCTCATTGATGAGGTGACCCTGTTGCTGCTGTTCCAGGATCCGCTGATCCAGATAATCGAGCGGTGCGGTGAGAAAGCTTGCTTCCGGGTAGTGGACGATCACGTCTGGGTTGAAACCAAACTCCTGCTCGCGCAGTTGCAGCAGGGCGAATAGCGCCAACTGTTTCTCGCTCAGTTCATCAGGGGTGCTGTTGCCTGGTTGGTACAGTTCGAGCGAGCTATGTCGATTGGTCATTGTTTCTCCAGATAATAAGGCCCGAAGATGATAACACAGACAACAACGCAGTCGGTTGCCCGGATGCCGCCCGACGTTCCACGTGAAACACTGGCAGTTGAAAGGATGGGCGATCGGGCTGAGATAAAGAAAATGCCGAACTTAGCGGTTCGGCATTTTGCATGATGAGCGGATGGATACCTGGAGGCTTAGATTGGCTCGAGGGCTGGGCAGTAGAGGCGCAGTCGATGGCCATCCGGATCAAGCGCCATGCCGGTGTAACCAAACTCCAGTCGGATCGGCGACTGGGTGATGGTGAGGCCGCGAGCCTGCCATTTCGCAAACTCGGCATCGACGCTGGCATCATCTGGCAGAGGGAAGGACAGCTCCATGGCTCCGGCTTCTTGCGTGACCTTGGGCTCAACCGTGGCACTGGACCAGAGCGCCAGCCTGGCGCCCGACTCGAACACGAACATGGCGAAGGTGGGGGATTCTTCCACCGGCGAGCGACCAAACAGCTCGCGATAGAAACGGGCGCTGTGAGCCGGATTGGCGACATAGAGGATGGTGAACTGGGGAACAAGCATGGTGACACTCCTTGTTTCGGGGATGGCGCATCTGCGCCGACCCCGTCAGCATGGCGCCACCCACTGTCAGTTTCTGTCAGCAATGAATTGTGGCTGCGGGATCTGCTGGGTGGCACGCCACTCCTTGAGCAGGATAGCCCGGCTCCTGGGATAGCCGATCTCCTCCAGCTTCAGCCGGCTGATGCGATCCACCCGAAAGTGGCGAAAGTCCTGCCGCAGCTCACACCAGGCCACCAGGACCCGCACCTGCTCGAAATAGCCGAGGGCAAATGGCCAGACGGTGCGCTCGGAACTCGCTTCTCTCAGATCGCGATAGCTCAGGGTTACCTTGCGCTGTTGACGGATGGCACTGCGCAGGGGAGCCTCATCGGTGCAGGCGTCGCTGCGGGATGAGCCGATCAGCAGGGTGTTGGCGTGGAGCTGCTGGCGGTACTCGGCGGGCAGCACGGCCTCTATCTTTGCCAGCGCACTGCGGGCACCGGCACTCAGGGTGCTGTCGGCATGTTCGGCCACCCAGCGGGAGCCCAGCACCAGGGCTTCCAGCTCCTCTTCGCTGAACATCAGCGGTGGCAGCATGAAGCCGGGGCGCAGCACATAGCCGATACCGGGCTCACCCTCGATATGCGCCCCCTGGGATTGCAGGGTCGCTATGTCCCGGTAGAGGGTGCGCAGGCTGATGCCGAGCCGGTTGGCCAGCTCTGTGCCTGTGATGGCGTAACGGTGACCGCGCAACAGCTGGAGCAGGGCCAGCAGACGTTCGGAACGGGACATGGCATGGCTCCTTGGGATCTGCGGTTAGGGTGCCATGTTTGGGCGAACCGGAACAGGGTGAGGTGAGAGGCTCACTCCCTGCTGCCACGAAAAGACCGCCGCCATTCGCTCGGCGAAACCTCGAAGCGGGCCCGAAAGTGCTGTCGCAGGGAGGTGGCTGTCTTGAAACCCACCAGTTCGGCGATGCGTTCTATGGGGTGGGTGCTGGCTTCCAGCAGCTCCTGGCAGCGCCTGAGCCGCTCGATCAGCAGCCACTCTCCGACGGAGAGGCCGGTGGCCTGATGAAAGCGACGGGTAAAGGTGCGCCGACTCATCAGGCTGTGGGCTGCCAGGCTGTCGAGGGTATGCGGTTCCGACAGGTGGGCTCGCAGGTGATCGAGCAGCTGGTTCATCCTGGCATCCCGGGTAGAGGTGGAGACCGGCTGCTGGATGAACTGGGCCTGGCCACCTTCACGGTGGGGCGGGATCACCAGCCGTCGTGCCACCTGGTTGGCGATGGCACTGCCATGGTGCTGGCGTACCAGATAGAGGCAACAATCCAGTCCGGCAGCTGTGCCCGCCGAGGTGACCAGCCCATCGTCATCCACATAGAGGGCGTTGGTATCGAGCCGCACGCAGGGAAAGCGGCGGAGGAAATCCTGCTCGTACTCCCAATGGGTCGAGGCCTTGCGTCCATTGAGCAAGCCGGCATAGGCGAGCACATAGGTGCCGAGGCAGAGTCCCACCACCTGGGCCCCTCTGGCATGAGCCGCCATCAGGGCATCCAGCAGTGGCTGGGCCGGGCGCTCGGCCGGGTCGCGCCAGAAGGGAATGACTATGATGTCCGCCTCGGCCAGGGCCTCCAGCCCATAAGGTGCCTGGATGCTGAACCCCTGTGACGAATGCGAGCTGGCCTTGCCATCCCCGGCACAGAGCCTGAGTTCGAACAGGGGCTGACCCGGCAGTATGTCGCCGAAGATGAGGCAGGGCACTGAGCAGTGAAAGGGGCTGAAGTGGTCGAAGGCCACGACGGCAACTATCGGGATGGGCATGACGCTGGCCTCCTCTTTGCGCGATGAGCAACCATGATATGCGCTGGCAGCTGAAAGCCGAAGGGCCATGCGGATGCATGGCCCCAGTTATCACAGTGAAAGCGTGTCGCCATCTTCCGGCACCCGCACCCGATCCGCCATGTCGTGCTCGGCCAGATAGTCGTGCAACTCCTTGCGTGACAGCACGGCATGATTGACCGCCTCCATGTGGCTGGCAATCAGGGTGGCCTGTGGCGCAGCCTGATAGACGGCCCGCACATCCTCCTTGCCCATGATGATGGAGCCCAGCCCCGGCACCTGGGCATCGCCACAGTTGAGGATGATCACATCAGGCCCGTGTTGTCGCAGGCTCTGTGCGACCATTTCGTTCCAGACGGTATCACCCGCCAGATAGAGGGTTTTCTCTTGCGGGTGGGAGAAGACCACACCGCACACCTCACCCAGCCGCTCGGCCAACACCGCCATGACCTGATCGTTGCCGTGTTGCCCCTCGGTCTGCTGCAGGCGGATGCCGGCAAATTCGGCCTGCTCGCTCAGCAGGCGCACATCCTTGAAGCCGCTGGCGCAGATGGTGTCGGCATCTTTCTGATGTTGCACAAACAGCGGGAGATGCTTGGGGATCTGCTGCTGAGCGACCGGGTCCCAGTGGTCCAGGTGATCGTGGGTGACGATCACCGCATCCACATCGAGTATCTCCGCCAGGGGCAGAGGCAGCTCGACCAGCGGGTTGCGCAGGTGGCTGTTGGCTGTTCCGGCGAAGGCGGGCAGCGTGCCCTTTGCTGCCAGCATGGGGTCGATCAGAAAGCGGGTGCCGGCGTAGTCGATCAGCAGGGTGGCGTTGCGAACCTGGGTAATCTGCATTGTGTAGCTCCGTGATAGCGGCGAGGTGTGCAACCAGTATGACGGGGGATGCGGGGAGCCATGAGTGGCCCGCGGGTCGATTATCGATCCTATCGGGCCAGCTGAACGATACAGTTGTGCGTCGGACAAACTCGAAAAATTTCTTTGATTCTCGCCCTTGAAAGCAAAAAGCCGGACCCTATATAGGTAACAAGGCCGGAACGCTCAACAGAGGTTTCGACCAGACGCCCGTCCGACAGGAGGGCAAACCATCCGTTATCGCTCACAAGAGGGTAATACTATGCGTTCTATCGACTTTTCTCCGCTCTATCGTTCTGCCATCGGTTTCGATCGTCTGGCCAATCTCATCGAATCTGCGGCCAGCAATGGCAATGCCGGATATCCCCCCTACAACATAGAGCAGCTGGGTGACAACGACTACCGCATCAGCATGGCGGTGGCGGGCTTTACCCAGGAAGAGCTGGAGTTGAGCTTTCAGGAAAATCTGCTGACGGTGAAGGGCAGCAAGCAGGCCGAGACCGACCGCAACTACCTGTATCAGGGCATAGCCGAGCGGGGTTTCGAGCGTCGCTTCCAGCTGGCCGACTATGTGCGGGTGAAGGGTGCCGACCTGAAGAACGGCCTGCTGCACGTCGAGCTGGTGCGTGAGGTGCCGGAGGCGATGAAGCCGCGCAAGATCGAGATCAACGGCTAACGCCCGATTTGAATCCATTTTTACCAAGCTTTCCGGGTGCCGATGGCGGGCCCGTGGAAATAGAAACCTGTTGCTTATTAGAAGGATAGGATTATGCGTAACCTCGATTTTTCTCATCTCCATTCCAATGCCGTCGGCTTCGAGCGGATGGCCCGTGAGCTGGAAGGCCTGTTTGACCAGAAGGCGGTAGCCTATCCCCCTTACAACATCGAAAAGCGCGATCACGACGGCTATCGCATCACGGTCGCGGTGGCCGGTTTCGAGCGCGAAGAGCTGGAACTGGAGACCGAAAACGGCACCCTCAAGGTGAAGGGGCGCAAGGCAGCCTCTGATGAACGCCAGTTCCTCCATCAGGGCATTGCCGAGCGTGACTTCGAGCTGGCCTTCAAGTTGAGCCAGCACGTGGAGGTGCAGGGCGCCAGGCTGGAGCATGGTCTGCTGACCATAGATCTGGCGCGCGAACTGCCGGAGGCACTCAAGCCTCGCGCCATCCCCATCGGTAAAGCCGAGCCGCTGGCGCTGCCAAACTAAGCCATGAGAAATGAAAAAGGCCTGCGATTGCAGGCCTTTTTGTTTTTGGTTCGCAGGTCAGTTGCTGCCGTAGAGGTCGTTGATCTCGTCCGCCAGTATGGCGATGCCACGGCGCACCAGCTCCTCGCTCTGGGAGTAGTTGAGGCGGATGCACTCCTGGCTGTGGCGCCACTTGGGGTCGTCGATGCCGGGGAAGAAGTAGTGACCCGGCACTATCAGCAGGTTCTTCGCCTTCAACCGCTCATAAAGTTCCTGGCAGTGAATGGGCAGATCTTCGAACCAGAGCCAGAGGAAGAGGGCGCCTTCCGGCTTGTGGATGTGGAAGCGCGGATCCGGGATCGCCTCACGCAACAGCCGTACCGCCAGCTCGGCCTTCTGCCGGTAGAAGGGTTTCACCACCTGCTCGCTCAGGGTGATGATCTCGCCACTTTCGATCATGGGGATGGTGATGGCGGGTCCCAGGCTGCCCGGCGCCAGGTTGATGATGCCGCTCAGGTTGGTGATGGCCTGAATGATCTTCTCGTCGGCGATGACGATGCCGCAGCGGGTGCCCGGCAGTCCCAGCTTGGAGAGGCTCATGCAGAGGATGGTGTTGGCGTTCCAGAACGGCTTGGCCTCGCTGAAGATGATGCCAGGGAAAGGCACGCCGTAGGCGTTGTCGATCAGCAGCGGAATGCCCTTGTCGCGGGCTATCTGATCCAGATGCTCTATCTCGTCATCGGTCAGCACGTTGCCAGTCGGGTTGGTTGGACGGGAGACGCAGATCACCCCTATATCGTCGCCCACCTGCAGGCTCTCGAAATCCACGTGGTATTTGAACTGGCCATCGGGCAGCTTCTCCATGGTGGGTTTGTACGCCACGAAGTAGTCATCGGTGAGGGCAGAGTCGGCGTAGCCGATATATTCCGGGGCCAGCGGGAACAGCACCTTCTTCTTGCGGCCATCAGCGAACTCGCCGGCCAGCAGGTTGAACAGGTAGAAGAAGGCATTCTGGCTGCCGTTGGTCAGGGCGATATTGCGAGAGGTGATATCCCAGCCGAGCTCCTTGCTGAGCAGGGCGGCCAGCGCCTTGGTGAACCTGTCCTTGCCCTGGGGGCCGTCGTAGTTGGCCATGGCTTTGACCAGTTCGCCATTGTCGAGCAGGTTTTTGGCTTCGGTTTGAAAGCGCTCCAGCATGGCGGGGATGGGGGCCGGATTGCCGCCACCCAGCATGATGGCGTCCGGATTGGTCAGCCCCTGATTAAGGTCATCCATGAGTTGGGTAATGCCGGCGTGGCGAGTGAACTTCTCGCCGAACAAGGAAAATTCCATTCGGTGACGGATCCAGAGTCAGTTACGGGGATGTAGCACCATAGCTCAGTTTAAAAGCGAGTGTCGATCAAAATAACGGGACGTTCCACGTGGAACATGACTCGGGAATACGCTGTGGTAAAAAATACCATTTATGGGTTTAAAAATGACCACCTTGCTATCCCGACAAGGCACAAATGGGGGTTTTAAGCTAGTTAATTCAATAAAAATCATATGGTTATAAATATGGCACAAGTATTGGAATAACTATCTGGTCATCTCAACCACACCGGAGCACACCAGATGAAAACCCTGATCGCCACCCTGATAATGAGCACCCTCAGCTTGAATGTCATGGCAACTGAAAACCCCAGACCCGAACTGGATACCGCCAAACTGGGACAGGAGATGCTGGCCCAGCAGCAGGAAGCATCCCGGTCTGTGGTGCTGGATGCCCTCAGCAACCTCAAGCCACTGGCGCTGGATACCCTGGTGGTGGAGGTGAGTTCGGTCGATGCGACTCACCCCGGGAGTTGAGATGGTGCAGGGGAGTCTGCCCCGTATGCTGTCTGAAGAAGCTGATGAAGGCGCTGTCGCTGGAGAACTCCAGCGAAGCGGCCACCCGGCTGATGGGCACGGCCTCGGCCAGCAGCTCCATGGCGCGCAGCAGACGCCACTGCTGGCGCCAGGCCTGATAGCTCATGCCTGTGTCTCGCATGAAGATGCGACCTATGGTCTTGTCACTGGCACCCACCCGTCCGGCCAGCCGGTTGAGCCGATCGGGCAGGGTGTCGCCCCGTTTTACCTCCTGCAACCAGACCGTCAGGCGCGAGTCTGCCGGTAGCGGCAGTTGCCAGGATTCCCGCGGCGCTTGCGCCAGCTCCTCGATGAACAGCGCCAGTGTCCGGCTCTGCTCCACCTCCGGTTTCTCCCATGGCCAGAGTGCCATTCGTTCTATGATCTCCCGCAGCAGCGGGTTGACCGCCATCACCTGCACACTGGCTGGCAGATCTGGCTGAGGCATGAAGTAGAGAGAGCGGTAGGCCACCACACCGCGCATCAGCACTCTGTGGGGAGTGCCCGCCGGCAGCCAGGCTGCCCGGCTGGGTGGCAGCAGACAGACCTGGTTCGCCAGCTCTATGCTCATGCAGCCCGCCTGGGCGAACAGCAGCTGATGGCGCTGATGCTGGTGCAGGCCTGAGTCGTGCCAACCCAGCGCGGAGGCAATGCCGATCACGCTGCCAGCCAGGCTGTCTGGGTCAAAAGGGTGACCGGGGAGAATAAAGGCCATGTGTCCGATTATTGATGTTTATAGTCCTGCTTATTGTAATCGGACAGTCGGCATCTCTCTAGAATAACGACCTCTTGTGAAGGAGGTTTGTCATGAACAACAAGTTGCCACCGCTCTGGCTGGTGGTCGGATTGATGATGTTTCCCCAGATAGTGGAGACCATCTACAGCCCTGTGCTGACGCATATCGCGAGCCAGTTCAGGGTAAGCGACGGGCAGGCATCCCAGACCCTGTCGGTCTATTTTCTGGCGTTTGCAGTGGGCGTGGTCTGTTGGGGGCGGCTCTGCGATCTGATCGGGCGACGCCCCGCCATGCTGGCGGGTCTGTTCACTTACGGGCTAGGCACCTTGTTGGCGCTGCTGGCCAACCAGTTCGAGGTGTTGCTGCTGGCCCGGGTCATCTCGGCCTTTGGCGCCGCCGTGGGATCTGTGGTGACCCAGACCATGCTGCGCGACAGCTACCAGGGCAGCGATCTGGCCCGCGTCTTCTCGGTAATGGGAGTCGCACTCTCCCTCAGCCCCGTGCTGGGGCTGGTGAGCGGCGGCTTGCTGGCCGAGCAGTTTGGCTATCTCGGGGTCTTCAGCGGCTTGCTGGTGCTGGCCCTGATGCTGGGGGGGATCGCCGGCTGGCGGCTGCCGGAAACCCGTCCCGTGATGACCACTCGGGTTGCCCTCTGGCCATTGGCATGCCGCATGGTGCGGGATGGCGGACTCTGGCGCAGCGCCCTGCTGATCGCTCTGTTCAATACCATGCTGTTTGGTTACTACAGCCTGGCGCCGTTTCTGTTTGCCGGATTGGGATTGAATGCCAGCGAGTTTGGCTATTCCGGCCTGGTGTTGGCGCTGGCAACCCTGATCGGCAGCCTGCTGAACAAGCGCTTGCTGGGCATGGGCTGGTCGCCATCAGTTCTGATCCGGCTGGCCTCGGTGCTGGCGCTGGGGGCTGGGGTTGCCGTGTGGGCGAGCCAGGATTCGCTCTGGTTCCTGCTGCCCATGATGGGAGTCGTGGTGGCCTTTGGCATCGCCATCCCCAATGTGTTGAGTCAGGCTTTGCTGGCCTATCGGGAGGTGGCAGGCAGCGCCGGTGCCCTGTTCGGACTGGCCTATTACCTGCTGCTCAGCCTGGGATTGGCGCTGGCGGCCGCTTTGCAGGATATAGGTCTGCTGCTCTTTGGCTGTGGCCTCTTGGCCGTACTGTGCAGTGGACGGCGTTCCACGTGAAACATCAGCTGCCGATAAAGCGGTAGCCGATGCCGGATTCGGTCTCGATCAGGTGGGGTTGCTGGGGATTATCCCCCAGCTTCTTGCGCAGGCTGGCGATGACGATACGCAGGTAGTGGGTATCTTCCTTGTGGCTTGGCCCCCAGATGTCGTTGAGCAGCTGGGTCTGCATCACCAGCTTGCCCGGGTGGCACACCAGCGCCTGCAGCAGGGCGAACTCCTTGCGAGACAGGGGGATCTCCTCATCATGCAGGCTCACCTTGTGGCTGCTGGCGTCCAGGGTCAGGCCACATTGAGGAAAGTGGCGGCGTTCGCCGCTGCTGACTCCGGCCCGCTGGCGCAGCAATACCCGGATGCGGGCCATCATCTCCCCAATGCCGAACGGCTTGCTCATATAGTCGTTGGCACCGGCATCCAGCAGTCGCACCTTCTCCTGTTCAGAATCCCGCGCCGACAGTACCAGTACCGGATTCTGGTGGTGCTCGCGAATGGCTTGCAGTATCTGAATGCCATCCCCATCCGGCAGGCCGAGATCCAGGATCACCAGATCGGGATTGAGATGGCGATACAGCTCCAGCCCTTCGTTGACCCCTACCGCCTCGCTGACCTGATGCCCTTCGGCAATCAGGCTGATACGCAGAAAGCGGCGAATCGCCGCTTCATCATCTATGACCAATATGTGAGCCATCTAGCCTCCAGAGGCGAACAGTGGGAGAGGGCTGAGGCGAGGGGAAATAGCACTCTCTGCCATCGCTGTAAGCCATATGCGGGCCATTATACCTCAGGTGCGTTGAGGGCAAGCGGCAGCGAGATGCGCATGCAGGTGCCGTTGCCATTGGGACCGGAGAATGCCCAGATACGGCCGCCATGGGCCTCTATCATAGCGCGAGAAATGGCGAGGCCAAGCCCTGTACCACGACTGCCGCAATCGCCGACAGGCTGGGTGTAGAACAGATTGAAGATCTTGTCCCGGTCCGACTCGGCGATGCCGACCCCGATATCTATGATGTCGAGGATGAGGTCCGGATCCGCCAGCATCACCTTGAACTCTATGGGGGTGCCGGCCGGTGAGTAGCGAGAGGCGTTGTCGAGGATATTGACCAGCACCTGCTCGATAAGGGCGCCGTGCACATAAAGCTGGGGGATTTGCTGATCGAAGTGCACCAGCAGCTTGTGCTGACGCCAGGAAGATTCCAGCCGCTTGCGGGCACTCTCTACCAGATCCGCCAGGTCGACCCAGTCGCGTTTCAGCTGGAAGTCGGGTGAACCGATACGGGTCATGTCCAGCAGGTTCTGCACATAGCTGTGCAGGCGGCGGGCCTCATCCTGCACCGAATGGAGCAGCTCGCTGCGATCCTCCGGGCTGATCCTGTCACCGTACTCCAGCAAGGTGCTGCCAGCCCCCATTATGGTGGCGAGCGGGGTTTTCAGGTCGTGAGAGACAGACGAGAGCAGGGCGGCGCGCATCCGATCCGTCTCTGCCTGCAACTGGCTGTCGGCCAACCGTTCGTTGAGATCGATTCGTGCCAGGGCCGCGCGGATGTCGGTGAGCAGGGCTTGCAGCTGATGCTCGGCCGAAGAGGCGAGCGGGTTGGACAGTCGAATTCCGAGGATCAGCTCATCGGTAAGATGGTGATATTGGGCTTCGGCTGCATTGAGGGTGGCGGTGTGGGCACCGGCGCTCTGCTTCTGGGCCAGACACCAGTCGATGGCCGCCTTGTCGGTCTGGCCCGGATTGTGTTGGGCTGAGCCCGCTCGGTGTTGATAGTCCTGATCGAGGGCGAAGACAGGTTGGGCCAGGGCCAGCGAGATGGCCTGGGTACCTTGCCTGAGCACCTCTTCCGGGCTGCTGGCGGTGGCCAGCCCCTGGCTCAGCGACAGCAGGGCGTTGCCGAGCTGCTGGGTTTCGCGCAGGCCGATCAGCTGTTGCCGCTGGCGGGAGGCGAGCCGCCCCGCCGTCATGCCGACGATGAGCAGCACGAACAGGGTGAGTAGATCACTGTGACTGGCCACGCTGAGGGAGAAGTAGGGAGCGGTGAACAGCAGATTGTGAGCGACAAAGCCCAGCACGGCCGCCAGAATGGCGGGCATCAGGCTGGTGGTGAGTGCCGTCGCCAGCACCCCCAGCACGAACAGCAGTGGCAGGGAGGCAGGGGGCAGCCAGTGAGAGAGTCCCCAGGCGGCAGCCGATGTCAGCCCCATTATGGTCACTGCCAGCAGACTCTGGCGAATGTCCTTGGGGTGAAGCGGCTGCAATCCTATGCCGGGTTTGCGCTTCTCGGTATCCACCAGGGTGATTTCGAGCCCTTGTGCCTGCTTGAGCAGGTGTTGCACCAGGGAGCGGCGCCAGGGGGCCTTGTGGGGTTTGCCGAGCAGCAGTTGTGAGACCTGTTGCTGCTCGGCCGTTTCCAGCAGAGTACTGGCTACCGCCGGGCTGGAGAGCGTCAGCACTTTGGCACCAAGGTGGGAGGCCAGAGCCAGTGCCTGCTCCAGCTCGGCGGAGCGTTGCCCCTTGCTGTCGATATGCACCACCAGCCAGGGCAGCTGGCGACGCTGGGCGAAACGGTGGCCGTAACGCACCAGTGCAGAGCCGTGCTGATCGCCGAGGCAGACCATCAGCTTGCCCCGCAGCGGCAGCGTGGTCTTGCCCGCAGCCTGCCACTGCAGTTGCAGATCCCCCTCCACGTGGCTGGCGGCGGTCTGCATCGCCAGCTCGCGCAGGGCGGTCAGGTTGTTGAGGGAGAAGAAGGACTGCAGGGCGGCCTTGGCCTGATGGGGCACATAGACCTTGCCCTCCTTGAGCCGGCCGAGCAACTCCTTGGGGGGCAGGTCGATCAGCACTATGCTGTCGGCCTCCAGCAGCACCTGGTCGGGCAGGGTCTCCTTGACCCTGACACCGGTCAGTTGCCACACCAGATCGTTGAGGCTCTCGAGGTGTTGCACGTTGAGGGTGGAGTAGACGTCGATGCCGGCACCGAGCAGCTCCTCAACATCCTGCCAGCGCTTCTCGTGGCGGCTGCCGGGGGCGTTGCTGTGGGCCAGCTCATCCACCACCACTATGGCGGGTTTGCGTTCAAGCAGCGCATCCAGATCCATCTCCTCCAGACGTTGCTGGCGGTGGAGATGGAGTTTGCGTGGCTGGATGGCAAGCTTGTCGAGCAGGGCCAGAGTCTCCTGACGGCCGTGGGTTTCCACCACGCCGATCAGGATATCGACCCCCTCTCTTGCCTGCTCACGCACTGCCTGCAGCATGGCGTAGGTCTTGCCTACGCCGGGTGCGGCACCGAGGAATACCTTCAGCTTGCCCTTGTGTTCTTGCTCCAGGCTCGCCAGTAAGGCGTCGGCCCTTGCCTCATCACGCATCCCAGTGCTCCCGCTCCAGACTTGCCGCCTTTACCTCATCACGCATTATTGTCCTTATCGAGCAACCGCTGGCTCAGTTCGAAAATGTGGGTCATCGCCAGCCCGTATGTGCCGGACTTTGCCTCCATCAGGCATCCTTGCCCTGATCGAGCAATAGATTCAGCTGAAGGATATTGACCACTTGCGGGCCAAGGATACCAGCTTGTGTCGCTGACTTGACCTGCTCCGTCAGCAAGGCGGGATCCAGCCCTCGCTGCTTGGCCACTCTGTTCACCTGAGCCAGCACGGCATCCACCGGCAAATGGGGGTCGAGGCCCGAGGCGGAGCGGGTCAGCATGGCGGGAGACTGGACATCACCCTGTGCCTTGGCGAACTCGCTACGCAATGGTGAGCTGACGCCCAGGTTGCTGGCGCCGCTGCCAATGGTGGCGAAGTCACTGGCGGAAGGACGGGAATGAAAGTACTCAGCCCGCTCGAATTTCTGCGCCAGCAGGGCGCTACCGACAAACTCTTGCTTCTTGTTGGTCAACTGGCTGCCATTGGCCTGCCAGGGAAACAGCAACTGGGCCACACCTGTCACTGCCAGGGGATAGCCGACGCCCAGCAACAGGGTCAGGGTCAGCAGGGTTCTGATTGCGATCATGATTTTCTTGCTCCAAACAGGTTGATGGGATGCAAGCCCGGCTTGCATCCCGCTATGTCGTTACACCAGACCCAGGCCTGTGATAACCAGGTCGATCAGCTTGATGCCGATAAAGGGCACCAGCAGACCACCGACACCGTAGATCATCAGGTTGCGGCGCAGCAGGCTGGCAGCCGTTCCCTTCAGACTGACACCGCGCAGGGCCAGCGGTACCAGCGCCACTATGATCAAGGCGTTGAAGATGATGGCCGACAAGATGGCGCTTTCGGGGCTACCCAGCTGCATCAGGTTCAGCGCACCCAGTTGCGGATAGGCGGCGATGAACAGGGCCGGCAGTATGGCAAAGTACTTGGCCACGTCGTTGGCGATGGAGAAGGTGGTCAATGCTCCCCGGGTCACCAGCAACTGCTTGCCGACCAGTACCACGTCCAGCAGCTTGGTGGGGTTGGAGTCCAGATCCACCAGGTTGCCCGCCTCCTTGGCTGCCTGAGAGCCCTCATTCATGGCCAGACCCACATCAGCCTGAGCCAGCGCGGGCGCATCGTTGGCACCGTCACCACACATGGCGACCAGACGTCCGTCCGCCTGCTCCTGGCGAATATAAGCCAGCTTCTTCTCCGGCGTTGCTTCTGCGATAAAGTCATCCACCCCGGCTTCGGCAGCGATGGCGGCGGCGGTCAGCGGGTTGTCACCGGTGATCATCACGGTGCGGATCCCCATGTGACGCAGGATCTGGAAGCGGGCCTTGATGCCTGGCTTGATGATGTCCTTGAGGAACACAACCCCCAGCAGCTTCTCGTGGGTGCAAACCAACAGCGGCGTGCCGCCCTGGCGAGCTATGTGATCCACCGACTTGAGGATTACCTCTGGCACTGCCTTGCGGTCGAGAGAGAGGTAGTTGAGCACCGCATCCACAGCCCCTTTGCGATATTGGTGACCGTTGCGATCCAGACCGCTCAGGCGGGTCTCGGCACTGAAGGGGATCAGCTTGTCGCTCTCGAGCTGGCTCGGCTTGGCCATGCTCTTGCCCGCCAGGGTCAGGATGGACTTGCCCTCCGGCGTATTGTCGCCAAGGGAGGCCAGCATGGCCGCCTGGGCAAGCAGGGAGGGATCCACCCCTGGTGCCGGGATCAGCTCGTCGGCCATGCGGTTACCGAAGGTGATGGTGCCTGTCTTGTCCAGCAACAGGGTGCGCACGTCACCGGCGGCCTCCACGGCACGGCCTGATTTGGCTATCACGTTCAGCTTCACCAGCCGGTCCATACCGGCGATCCCGATGGCGGAGAGCAGACCACCTATGGTGGTCGGTATCAGGGTGATGAAGAGGGCGATCAGATAGAGCCTGGGTACCTGGGTGCCGTTGTAGTTGAGGAACCAGGGTAGGGTCGCCACCACCAGCAGGAAGATCAGGGTCAGACCCACCAGCAGGGCGTCGAGCGCCATCTCGTTCGGGGTCTTCTGACGCTTGGCTCCTTCGACCAAGGCTATCATCCGATCCAGCGTGCTTTCACCCGGATTGTTGCTGACGCGTACCCAGATCTCGTCAGAGACCACTGTGGTGTTGCCAGTCACGCCACTGCGGTCGGTGCCGGATTCGCGGATGACGGGGGCAGATTCCCCCGTGATGGCGGCTTCGTTGACCGAGGCGATACCGGCGACCACTTCACCATCGGCCGGGATCATCTCGCCGCTGCGTACCAGCACCAGATCGCCTTTCAGCAGGCTGGTGGCAGGCACCCATTCGCCCTGACCATCTTTGGCATCGGTCACCCGACGAGCCTTGAGCTGGCTCATGCCCGCCTTCAGACTGTCGGCTCTCGCCTTGCCACGACCTTCGGCCAGGGTCTCGGCGAAGTTGGCAAACCAGAGGGTTAACCAGAGCCAGGCGGTCAGCTGCCACGCCAGACTGGGGGCGACCCCAGACAAGGGCTGCCCCAGGAGGGACTCCACGGTTGCCATGACGGCAGCCAGCCAGAGCGTGAACAGAATAGGACTGCCAAACAGTGCCTTGGGATTGAAGCGGTAAAGCGCTTCGGCCATGGCCTGCACGATTTGCGAGCGTTGCTTTTTACCCTTCACCTTGTCGGCATGGGTTGTGATGGATATGGACTTGCTCATTGAAAAGCTCCCAGTATCAAATAGTTGACCATTGGCATCTGTGATGTGATCGCGCTGGCGTCGTTCATCAGAACGCTCCCTGCATCAGGCTCAGATGCTCGGCTACCGGGCCCAGTGCCAGTACCGGCAGGAAGGAGAGCCCACCTATCAGCAACACTGTGATAATCAGCAAGGTAATGAACAGCGGGCCGCGGATCGGGAAGTCACCCTCACCCGTCTCTTGGCGCGGTGCGCGGGCGAGCTGACCTGCGATGGCAAGCACAGGTATGATGTAACCGAAGCGACCGAGCAGCATAGCCAGGCCGATGGCGATGCACTGCCAGCTATCTGCTGCAGCAAAGCCCCCAAAGGCTGAACCGTTGTTGCCGGCAGCCGAGGCGTAGGCATAGATCAGCCGTGACAACCCGTGGGGGCCTTCATGACCTATGATGGTGCTGGCATCCGGCATCAGCAGAGTGACCCCGCCTAACACCAATACCCCGACCGGCATTACCAGCATGCTGGCGACAACCCATTTCATCTCCGTGATACCGAGGCGCTTGCCCAGATAGGTCGGAGTGCGTCCCACCATCAAGCCGCAGAGGAACACGGTCAGCAGTACGAACAGCATCATGCCGTAGATACCCGAGCCCACGCCGCCGAAAATGACCTCGCCAAGCAGCATGTTGATCATGCCGACCATGCCGCCGAGCGGGGTGAAACTGTCATGCATGGCGTTGACTGCACCGTTGGAGGCAGCAGTGGTAGCAACTTCCCAAATACTGGAAAGCACGGGGCCGAAGCGGCTCTCCTTGCCTTCCCAGTTGCCCGCCTGGCTGGTGATATCGGCCAGATTGGGATCCAGTTTCATCTCCTGGGGGAGGGAGAGGCAGAGCCCTAGCACGAACAGCAAGGCCATGGCGGTAAGGATGGCACGGCCGTGGCCCGTGTCCTTCACATAGCGACCCAGGGTGCAGACCAGCGCGGCGGGAATGGTCAGCAGGGTGACCATCTCCAGCCAGTTGGAGAGGGCTGTCGGGTTCTCGAACGGATGCGCCGAGTTGACACCGAAGAAGCCACCACCGTTGGAACCGAGCTGCTTGATGGCGATTTGAGAAGCTGCTGGGCCGAGCGGCAGCAGTTGCTCCTGACCTTCCAGACTGTGGAACGGCAGATAGGCAGACAGACTCTGGGGCACACCTTGCCACACCAGCAGCAGCGCCATGATCAGCGCCAGTGGCAGCAGCACATAGAGGCAGAAGCGCACCAGGTCTTGCCAGAAGTTGCCTAGATGAATGGTCTGCTGGCGGGAGATACCACGAAACAGGGCGACGGCAACGGCTGCACCAGTACCGGCGGAGACGAAGTTCTGGGTGGTAAGCCCCACCATCTGGCTGAAGTAGGAGAGGCTGGCCTCACCGGAATAGGCTTGCCAGTTGGTATTGGTCATGAAGCTGACCGCTGTGTTGAAGGCCAGTTCCCAGCTCAGCCCTGGCAATTGCTGCGGGTTGAGGGGAAGCAGGCCTTGTGCCATCAGGATCAGGAACAGCAGACCGAAACCGGCACCGTTGAAGGCCAGCAGGCTTAGGGCGTAGGACTTCCAATCTTGCTCCCGTCCGTCCGTGCCGCAGCAGGCCAGGGTGGCGCGCTCGATCGGCGACAGCCAGCGGCTCTTGCCTTCAAACACCCGATATATATAGCTGCCAAGCAGGGGGGCTGGCAGCAGGACCAGCAGCACAAAGGCTACCGGATAGATCACTTCTTGCCACATATCAGATCCCTCACTCGTGGCTGCGCGTTAACGCGCGCAACAGATAACCCATAAGGGCAAGGACCAGCAGCAGATATAGCCAATTCATATCGACTCCATTGAAATAATTAGCTGCAAGAGTCGATGTAAAACAGCATCGACTCCGTTGGTGTAGTTGACACTGAAAGGGTATGTAAAACAGGCGTAAAGGCGCCATAAAGCAGCATGGGGCGGGCGTAAAATCGGCGTAAAAAGCGCAGGTTTGTCGGGCTGGAGAAGGACAGATATGAAAAACCCGGCCTGGACCGGGTTGATAGGAAAAGGGCGAGAGGCTTAGCGCATCGTCACGAACTCTTCCGCGCTGGTGGGATGGATGGCTACGCAGTTGTCGAAGTCGGCCTTGGTGGCCCCCATCTTCATGGCGACGCCGAAGCCCTGCAGTATCTCGTCCATGGCAAAGCCGATGCCGTGCAGGCCGACCACTTTTTCTTCCGGCCCGACGCACACCAGCTTCATGCGGGTTGGCTGGCGATGCTGGGTCAGGGCCGAATACATGGCGGTGAACTGGCTGCGGTAGACCTTCACCTGGCGCTCGCCATACTCGGCGATGGCTTCCGGTTCGGTCAGTCCTATGGTGCCGATGGGCGGGTGGCTGAACACCACGGTCGGCACCAGATCGTAGTTGAGGTGCTCGTTCGGCTTGTTGTTGAACAGCCGCTCCGAGAGGCGACGGCCCGCCGCGACGGCCACCGGGGTGAGCTGGATGCGGCCCGTGTTGTCACCAACAGCATAGAGGTTGGCAACAGTGGTGTTCTGGAACTTGTCGGTCGGAATGAAGCCCTTCTCGTCCAGCTCGATACCTGCTGCGGCCAGGTTGAGGTTGTTGGTAGCCGGTACGCGGCCTATGGCCCAGATCAGGCAATCGACGGTCAGGTGGCGACCATCTTCCAGTTGCAGAGTCAGGCTGTCATCGGCGTTCTTGAGCACAGCCTTGGGGATGGCGTGGGTGTGCAGTTTGGGCCCTTCCTGCGTCATGATCTCAACCAGCGTTTCGTGGATCATGGGGTCGAAGTTGCGCAGCGGTGCGTGCTTGCGCACCACCAGATGGGTCTCGGAGCCAAGCGCCTGCATCACGCCGGCAATCTCCACGGCTATGTAGCCGGCTCCGACCACGGCAACCCGCTTGGGCTGGCTCTGCAGATCGAAGAAACCATCCGAATCTATACCCAGCTCGGCGCCCGGAATGGCAGGTACTTCGGGACGGCCACCGGTGGCGATCAGGATATGATCGGCGGTGTATTGCTCGCCATTGACCTCGATCGTGTTGCTATTGACGAAGCGGGCGAATCCTTTGACGACGGTGATCTGGTTCTTGCCCAGCACGTTCTGATAGGACTGGTGGATGCGGCCTATATAGGCCTGGCGGGACTCGACCAGCTTGGCCCAGCTGAAGTGGTTGAGTGTGGTATCGAAGCCGTAGTCGGCGCCATATTTCAGGGCATCGGCGATCTGGCCCGCATACCACATGGCCTTCTTCGGCACGCAGCCGACGTTGACGCAGGTTCCACCCAACTCTTTGGCTTCAATCAGGGCGACTTTCTTGCCGTACATGGCAGCCCGGTTGGCCGAGGCGATGCCGCCGCTGCCGCCACCGATGGCGATATAGTCAAAATGCTGTGCCATTGCGAGGTTCTCCGCTCATTAAGAATGCAATCACAGCATGATGGGGATAAAGCGGCTGGCTCACAAGAGCCAGCGCTCAGTTATGTTGGATCGGCAGGCGAATATGGAACTGGGCGCCGTTGCCCGGCTCGCTGACGCAGTTGATACGGCCACGCAGCAGTTGCACCACCAGGTTGTAGATGATGTGGGTGCCGAGTCCGCTGCCGCCCTGGCCCCGCTTGGAGGTGACGAAGGGGTCGAAGATGCGCGGCAGTATCTCGGGCGGGATACCGCGGCCGTTGTCGCTGTAGTCGATCATCAGCTCCTCACCCAGCTGCTCCACCTTGATGGTGATCTTCTTCGGCTTGTCCCAGTTGTCGAAGCCATGGTTGATGGAGTTGAGGATCAGGTTGGAATAGATCTGGGTGAAGCTGCCGGGGAAGGAGAAGATCGACAGCTTGGGATCGCACTGGATATCCACCTCGCACTGGGCCTTCTTCAGCTTGTGGCCGAGGGAGACCACCACCTGATGCAGGTTGTCGGCGAGGCTGAAGTTGTAACGTGCCTCGGACGACTGATCGACCGCCACCTGCTTGAAGCTGGCAATCAGCTCCGAGGCGCGTCTCAGGTTGCCCTGCAGTAGTTGCATGGACTCGTCGAGGTTGACGGTGAATTCGTTGAGATAGGATCGCGATAGCTGCTTGGAGTCGATGTGCAGCTTGAAGTCGGCCACCCGTTCCTGCAGATAGGAGGAGGCGGTCACGCTGATGCCGATGGGGGTGTTGATCTCGTGCGCCACGCCGGCCACCAGCGAGCCGAGGGAGGCCATCTTCTCCGATTCCACCAGAGTCTGCTGCGCCTGTTTCAGGTCGTCGTAGGCCTTGCCCAGCTGATCGTTGGCGTCGCTCAGGCTGCGGGTTCGCTCCACCACCTTGCCTTCCAGCTGTTCGTTGAGGGAGATGATCTCCCGCTCCACCTTCTTGAGGCGGGTGATGTCATAGCCGAACCCGATCAGATACTTGAGGTTGATGCCCTCGTAGAAGGGGGCAAAGGTCCACTGCAGCACCAGTTCATGGCCCTGCTGGTCATGCATGATGACCTCTTTGTCCTCGATGGAACCGTGATCGGCCAGGATCAGCGCCAGCTCTTCACGCTGTTCCTTGCTGACGAACAGATCCAGCCAGCTGTGCTGCAAGATCTCCTGCTGGTGGTAGCCGGTCAGCAGTATGGCGGCCGGGTTGATGCTGGCGATGGTGAGATTGGGTTCCATGCAGCAGATGAGCATGTTGGCCGAGTTGATCAGGGTGGCGGAGAAGTCCCGCTCCTGTTGCAGCTGTTCCGCCGCCTGATGGCGCGCCGCAAATTCGTCGTTCAGCCGTGTTCGCATCTGGTTGAGGGTGGCGACCAGGGTATCCAGCTCATCGGGTTTCTTGCGGGGCAGGGGGCGCCCCTCCAGCGTCAGCTCTATGGCCAGCCTATCCAGATTGAATTTCTGGGCATAGTTGGCGATGCGGTTGAGGTGACGGACCACCAGATAGTAAATGATGATCAGGATGCAGAACGAGACCACCAGCGTCTTGATGGTCTGGCTGACCATGATGAGCACGGATTTTTCAATCAGGCGCTGATAGATCTGTTCGAGGGAGGCGGCGACGAACAGCTTGCCGACCACTTCACCCTGATAGGTGAGATTGAACTCGCGGGAGATGTCGTAGCTTTCACGCTCCACCCCTTGGGTCAGCAGCGGCACTTCCGAGTTGCCGAGCATCTCCTTGACCATCACGAACTGCATGTTGGGCAGGTTCATGATGCCTTCTATCTGTACCTTGACCTGCTCCTCATCCAGGTTCCACAGGCTGGCGGCGATGGGTTGCAGGAAGGAGGCCTCGATCTGGCCGATGCTGTCCTCGATGACGGCGACATCCTTGCGGTAATCCCAGGCAAGCTGCAACACCGTAATGATCATCGCCAATACGGTACTGCACACCAGAATGTAGGAGAGCAGGCGGTATGAGAGCCCGTTACGGCCGACGGCCCTCGCGGTCTTGGAGAAGAGTCCTGACATGGCGTCCTTGCGGTCTGGATATATTGCCATTTAGTTTAACTGCTTCATGCACTTATGTCGTGTTTCGTTAGCGGGATAAAAAAAGGCCCCGAATCGGGGCCTTTTGCATTCAAATCGGTGATCAATGACTCCCTTTCGCCTTGGGCGGGATGGATTCATCAAACACGGGCAAGGGTTTGTGCTCGGAGGCCAGGTAGGTGTAAATCACCGGCAGCACGAACAGGGTGAAGATGGTACCGATCGCCAGACCGGCCACTATCACTATGCCTATGCTGAAGCGCTGGGCTGCACCGGCACCGGCCGCGTACAGCAGCGGGATCAGACCCGCGATCATGGCCGCCGTGGTCATCAGGATGGGGCGCAGCCGCACCTTGGCCGCCTGCATCACCGCCTGGGTCCGGTTCAGACCGTGCAGCAGCTGCTCCTCCTTCGCCACCTCGCAGATCAGGATCCCGTGCTTGGTAATCAAGCCGACGAGCGTGATCAGGCCCACCTGGGAGTAGATGTTCATGGTGGCCATGCCCCACGCCAGTGCAATCAAGGCACCACTGATGGCGAGCGGGACCGACACCATGATCACCAGGGGGTCACGTACCGATTCGAACTGGATGGCCAGCACCAGGAAGATGATGGCCAGCGCCAGCGCGAAGGTGGCATAGAGGGCGTTGCCTTCGGTCACGAACTGGCGAGCCTCACCCATGAAGTCGTAGCGATAGCCTTGCGGCAGCTTCTCTTCGGCTGTGGTCTTGAACCAGTTGATCGCGTCCCCCATGGCCACACCCGGTGCCGGTACGGCGCCTATGGTGGCGGAGTTCAGCTGGTTGAAGTGGGGCAGGGCACGGGGCTCACCCACGACTTCGATGTTGATCAGGCTGCCCAGCGGGATGGATTTGCCGTCGGCCGCACGCACGTAGTAACCCTTCATGGATTCCGGGTTCATGCGGTACTTGCGCTCGACCTGGGGGATCACCTCGTAGGAGCGGCCATCCAGGTCGATGCGGTTGACGTAACCGTCCGCCATCATGGTGCCCATGGTGATGCCTATGTCCTGCATGGTGATGCCGTAGGCACCCGCCTTGTCCTTGTCGATCTTGATCTTCATGGTGGCGGAGTCGTAGTTCAGATCGAGATCCGAATAGACGAACTGGCCATTGGCCTGGGTGGCCGTCAGCATCTCGCTGGCGATCAGGAACAGGCTCTCGAAGCTGTTCGGGGTGGTGATGACGAACTGGATCGGCAAGCCGCTCGATGCACCCGGCAGTTCAGGGAACTGGAAGGTGGTGATAGCCATCCCTGGGATGTCCTTCACCAGTCCGGCGACCCGATCCAGCACCTCTTTCTGGCTCGCTTCACGCTGGCTCCATGGCACCATGGAGGCGATACCAAACGCCTGATTGGCGTTGAATACCCCGGAGAAGACCTGGGAGTAGGCGATTTCCGGCTGCTCATCCAGGATCTTGTTCACGTCCGCCATGGTGTTTTCGATGTAGTCCAGGTTGGCGTTGGAGGGCGCCGTACCCAGCACCGCCATGACGCCCTTGTCTTCCGACGGCGCCAGCTCGCTCGGGATGAACTTGAACAGCAGCGGCAGGCTGCCGAATACGATGACGGCGAACACCACGACCACGATGCGCTTCTGCATCACGGCGTGCAGCATGCTGTCGTAGCGTTCCGTCATCCGATCCAGCAGGTGGTGTACCGTGCTCTCGAATTTGCCCGGCTGCTCGTTGGCCTTGAGCATCTTGGCGCACATCATGGGTGACAGGGTCAGCGCTATGATGCCGGAGACGAATACCGCCCCCGCCAGGGTCAGCGCGAACTCCTTGAACAGGGAGCCGGTGATGCCTCCCATCAAAGCGATCGGCGCATACACGGCAGCCAGGGTGACCGTCATGGCGATAACCGGCACGGCTATCTCGCGGGTCCCTATGATGGCGGCCCGGAAGGGCTCCTCCCCCTGCTTGATGTGTCGGTCGACGTTCTCCAGCACCACTATGGCGTCATCCACCACCAGACCGATCGCCAGCACCATGGCCAGCAGTGTCATCAGGTTTATCGAGAAGCCGAACAGATCCATCATCATCACCACGCCGATCAGGCTGAGCGGAATCGTGATGATGGGGATGATGACGGCGCGGAACGAGCCGAGGAACAGGGTGATCACCACCAGTACGATGGCGGCCGCCTCCAGTATGGTCTTGATGACCTCGTGGATGGACTCGTTGATGGCGATGGTGGAGTCATAGAGCACGTTGGCCTGCATGGTGCTCGGCATGTTGCTCTTCAGGCTCGGCAGCAACTCCAGCACGTCGTGGGCAATGTTGATGGGGTTGGCGGTCGGCGCCGCGTTGACCGCCATGACCACGGCTTCGCGGCCGTTGGCACTGGCCCGGTAGATGTCGTGGCTCTTCTCCAGCGTCACCTTGGCGATGTCGGAGAGGCGGATCACCTTGCCGTCACGGGTGGCCACCACCAGTCGCTTGAGCTCCTCGGTATTGCTGACCTGGGTCTTGGCATTGCCGTTGAACAGGGTGAAGTAACCCGTCGCCTGACCGGTGGCCGACTGATAGTTGTTGCTGTTGAGCACAGTCATCACGTCGCTTGAGGTCAGGTTGAAGGCCGCCATCTTGGCCGGATCCAGCCATACCCGCAGGGCAAACTCGACACCGCCGTAGAGATCTACCTTGGACACGCCGCCCACGGTAAACAGCTGCGGCTTGATGACCCGCTCCAGATAGTCGGTGATCTGGCTGGAGTTCAGCTCCGGACTGGTGAAGCCGAGGTAGAGCACCGCCGTGGTGGAGCCGGTGGAGGAGGTGACCGAGGGGTCTTCCGCCTCTTTCGGCAACTGGGAGCGCACCGAGTTGACCTTGGCCAGTATGTCAGATAGCGCGGCGTTCGGATCTGTGTTCAGTTTCATGAAGGCCGTAACGGTGGAGCTGCCCAGCTGGCTGGAGGAGGTCATGAAGTCGATGTTGTCGGCTTGCGCCACCGCCTGTTCCAGCGGCTGGGTGATGAAGCCCTGGATCAGGTCGGCACTGGCACCGTAGTAGCTGGTGCTGACCGTGATCACCGTATTGGTCACCTCGGGGTATTCCCGCACCTGCATCTTGAAGATGGCCTGAAAGCCCAGCAGGGCGATCAGGAAGCTGAGCGAGATCGCCAGCACAGGCCGTTTTATGAATATGTCAGTAAATCGCATTGCAGATCTCCGCGCTTACAGCATCGGGGTTTGTGCCGGAACGGCCAGGGCATCGTTTTCGACCACGCGCACCTTGGTGTCGTTGCTCAGGCGAACCTGGCCCGACAACACTATCTCGTCCCCGGCCTTGATACCGGACAGCACATGTACGTCATTGCCGCGACGCTCGCCCGCCTTGACCACGACCTGCTTGGCCCGTTTCATGCCGTCCACCTCGTGGATGACATAGACGTTTTCGCCATACAGGGTGAAGGAGATGGCCGATTGCGGGATCACCATCTGCTCTTTTACCGTGGGCAGTATGATGCTGGCGCGGGCGAACATGCCTGAACGGAGCTGGCCGTCGTTGTTCGGGATGTCAGCCTGTACCTGGATCAGGCCGCTCTGGTAGTTGACGGCCGGCTCGATGGCGGTGATGTGGCCATCAAACTGGGTCTGGGGATAGGCATCCACGTTGATCTTGATGATCTGGCCCAGAGTGATTTTCGAGATGTCGGTCTGGGGCACGGTGAAGCGCAGACGCATCACGCTGGTGTCTTCCAGCCGCACTATGTCGGTACCCGGTTGCAGGTACTGGCCGAGGAAGACATTGCGCAGGCCGACCACACCGCCGAAGGGGGCGCGGACTTCACGGCGGGCTATGGTCGCCTTCAGGCTCTCGATGTCGGCCTCCAGCGAGCGGTAGCTGGCTTCGGCATCATCCAGCTGATCCTTGGAGATGGAGCTCTTCTTGAAGAGGTTCTGGAAGCGCTCGTACTTGGCGCGCGCCGCCGGCAGCTTGGCCAGGGAGGCTTGCAGATTGGCCTTCTCCACGCTGGAGTCCAGGCTCAGCAGCAGCTGCTCCGCCTTGACCGGCTTGCCGGATTCGAAGGTGATGGCATCGATGGTGCCCGCCAGTTCGGTGGACAGCGTCACCCCCTGGTTCGGTTCGATGAAGCCGATCGCTTCTATGGTCGGTACCCAGTCCTGCGCCTTGGTCACCATGGCGGTCACCGGGAACTCGGGTTCAGGCCGGTTGGCCATGAACTCTGCAATCTTCTTCTGCTTGAACATATTGAAGCCGATGACGCTGCCAAACAGGGCAAGCGCTATCAGCAACATGATGGCCATCCACTTTTTCATGAACAGGCTCCTGAGGTGGAAAAATTGGGGTTTACAATGGCATTCCAGCTGGCCCGGATCACGGCTTCCAGCTGTTCTTGCGTCAGTTCAAAGTGGTGAACCTGGCGTTGCAACGCCAGACTTCCCACGCAATCCAGGCTCAGCACCTGCAGTGCCCGGACGGGTAGATCGATAAACAGACCTTGTTCACGTCCCCGTTCGAAGAAGCGATCCAGAGGTGCCCAGGCGGCCATGATGACCGGGTCTTTCTCCAGCTCGGCTCCCAGCGGAGAGCTCTCATACTGCAACTTGCATTTGAGCGCGTTGGGCTCGTCGGCAAAAATGGCGTGGATGTTGAGCCACAAGCGCCGAAATTGCTGAAACGACACCTCCTCTATCTGCACCCCTTCCATGACCAGGGGATGACACTGGAGTATGGTGTGCTGATAGAGCTGGCGGATCAGATCATCTTTGTCGCTGAAGTAGCGATAGATGGTGCCCGCCGCGACTTTGGCTTTCTTGGCCACCACGGCAATGGATAGCCCGTGGAAACCCTGCTCGCCGAGTACTTCATGCGCCGCATTGAAAATGCGTTCTTTCTTGTTCATGACTCGATTATCACAACGGCTGAATGAACGTTCATTCATTTTAGGGTGACCTTGAGGCAAGTCAAGTTCTGCTGCGCGCTTGACCACCATAGTGGGGGGACAAAGTAACGGGGGGGACTGGATCCAGCCTGAATGAAGGGAAAATGGCATAAAACAGCCATAAATGATGGAAAAACAAGCGGTTGATTCAGCGCAGGCAAAAAAGTGTAGACAAGCATGCTCCCATCATCAATAATGCGCCCCGTTCGACAGCGTAGCGCCCGTAGCTCAGCTGGATAGAGCGCTGCCCTCCGGAGGCAGAGGTCACAGGTTCGAATCCTGTCGGGCGCACCATCAAACGTGCGCCAGTTAAACGGGCGTTGTTGTGGAACGAAAACAGCTGTGGTGGCTGTAGCTCAGTTGGTAGAGTCCCGGATTGTGATTCCGGTTGTCGTGGGTTCGAGCCCCATCAGCCACCCCATTTTACAGCTTGTCAGGTATGCGAAGGTGGCGGAATTGGTAGACGCGCTAGCTTCAGGTGTTAGTGCCCCCCGGGTGTGAGGGTTCGAGTCCCTCTCTTCGCACCATACTTGCTGTATGACGAGGATGATCGCAAGTGGTCGTCTTTGTGCTTTAGAGTACTTAGTAAAGAAAATTGTCTCGGTGATTAGCGCAGCCCGGTAGCGCATCTGGTTTGGGACCAGAGGGTCAAAGGTTCGAATCCTTTATCACCGACCATATTCAGAAAAACCTCGCTTCGGCGGGGTTTTTCGCTTTCTGGTGTTTGCCATCTCTCCTGTCGTCACACCTTGTCACGTCTGTTTACACTTCTGTTGGCACTTTCTCGCCGCGGCTTCGGGTATGCTGGGCCACAGACCCACAGCAAGTGGGCATCATTGAACACATTTCAGGCCAACATGTCATATGCACCCTAATATCGTTCGCGTCAGCACGCTGGCGCTTGTTGTCGTGGCCCTCAGCGGCTGCTCGTTCAAGCCCAAGCCGGATGAGATCCTGATGGGCGCAGCGCCCAGGCAGGCCGCTGATACCCCCTCCACCCTGGTGACCAGCGGTGGTTTCTGCGTGGCATTGAATGCCCAGGATCAGCTGATCACCCAGCCTTGCGACCAGACGGCCCGTCAGCAGTTCAGCTGGGATGCCGGTGCCTTGCAGCTCCAGCAGCGCTGTCTGGTGGCCAAGGGGGGGAGTGAGCTCGCCATGACGGAGTGCCAGGACGAGAGTCGTCAATGGCAGTGGCAGGCGGATCGCCTGTTCAACCGCAAGGTCGAGCTATGCCTGGACGTCGCCGGGCGCCGTCACAAACCCGGCACCCCGCTGCGGCTGGCGGATTGCTACGGCGGTGCCAACCAGAGCTTCGAGTGGAAGAATGAAACGAGCGTGCTGGACCAGCTGAACCTGAAAAGCCTCATCTGGTGAGGCTTTTGAGATAGACGAGTGGTTCCCCTCAGTGTGAATGAGCGGCATTTATCGGGCGTTCTGGCTGGGGTATTGTAACGGGCAATGGCACCAGGCGACAGACATCCTCATGACCAGACCCCTCGAGCGAGTCGAGGCGACTGATCAGCAGGGAGTGGACCCCCTTCAGCTGATCGGCCCGTCGCAATGTGTCTATCAGCTGGCTGTGATGGTGCTGGGGGTCGCTATCCCGATAGTGGATCGGCCTGACGCCGCGCAAGATCGCCATTTGATTGAGCAGCTGGCGGTTGTCTGACAGTGCCCAGATCGGATTGTTGAGACCGCCCCGGGATATGGCGATGACCGCATCTCCCTGGCGGGTCAGCACGGCAATGCCGCAGGCGCTGTCTTGGCTGAAGGCGGAGGTCATGGCGGCCAGCGCCATACAGTGGCCGGACTGATCAATCTGGCTGGTGTCCCTGCGCCAGCGTGGTGGCATGGGCTCCATCTCTTGTTCGGCTCCCTGTGCGATGCGGAGCCATGGCTTCGACCGCTTCTACCGGATAGAGTCCAGCCGCCGACTCGGCCGACAGCATCACCGCATCCGTGCCATCCATGACCGCGTTGGCCACATCCAGTACTTCGGCCCGGGTAGGCATGGGGCTGCCGATCATCGACTCCAGCATCTGGGTCGCGGTGATGACGGGGCAACCGAGAGCACGGCAGCGCTTGATCAACTTCTTCTGTACGCCGGGCAGTCTGGCATCCCCGATCTCCACCCCCAGATCGCCACGGGCCACCATGATGATGTCGGCGGCGTGAATGATCTCGTCCATGGCCTCGACCGAGGCGACAACCTCTGCCCGCTCGACCTTGGCGACGATGGCTGCCTTGCTGCCGGTGGCACGAATGAGCGCTCTGGCCTCGTCGAGATCGGCGGCGCAACGGGGGAAAGAGATGGCCACGAAGTCGGCCTCGAGCTGGTGGGCGGTCAGGATATCTTCCCTGTCCTTGGCGGTCAGCGCCGGGGCGCTGAGGCCGCCGCCCAGCACATTGATGCCTTTGCGATTCGACAATATGCCGCCCACCAACACGCGGGTCGCGATGTGCGTTCCCTCAATCTGTTCCACCCTGAGCTGAATGCGGCCATCGTCCAACAGCAGGATATTGCCCGCATACACCTCGTTCACCAGTGCCGGGTAGTCGATCCCGACCCGACATTGGTCGCCCTGCCGGTCATCGAGCCCGGCATCGAGTACGAAGGATTCTCCCGCCTGCAGCCGTATGCTGCCCGCGGCGAAGCTGGCTATCCGGATCTTGGGGCCCTGCAGATCCACCAGAATGCCGATGTGGGTATCGAGGCGTGCGGCCGTGGTGCGGATCAGCGCTGCCAGTGCCAGGTGCTGCGCCGGACTGCCGTGGGAAAAGTTCAGCCGAAAAACGTTGGCTCCTGCCTGGATCAGCTTCTCCACCATGGTGGCGGAGCAGCTGGCCGGGCCAAGGGTGGCGATGATTTTGGTCTTGCGCATGGGATTCTCCGGTTGCGACAACAATGCAAAAGGGTGGTCACCAGACCACCCTTTTCTTGGGCATGTATCAGTAGTTGACGACTTTCTTGGCGTTCCACACCGTCAGAGCGAGCAGCATGGAGACCACAGAAGCGCCCAGCCAGAAGTACTGGGCACTGCTGAAGTCATAGTGGGTTACGCCATCGATCACGCTGGTCTTGATCAGCGCGGAGGAGACCAGCTCCTGGCCGGAGGCGGCGATGTAGGAACAGAGGCCGATGAATCCCTTCACTGCACCCACCGCCGTTTTGGGCATCAGGTCACAGGCGGTCAGACCGGCCAGGAACACCACCAGACCACCGATGGCATAACCGATCAGGGCGAGGGCGACCGCGTCCATCATGCGGCTCTGCGGACCCCAGAACATCAGGCACATGCCGGCTATGTTGGCCAGACCGTACAGCAGAGTCGGGATGTGGCGGTTGGCGTTGAACAGCTTGTCGGAGATGACCCCTGCCAGGATGGCGCCAACGAAACCGGCGATGGGGTAGGCTGACATGGCGAAACCGGCATCGATCAGGCTGTAACCCTTCTGTTCCTGCAGGTAGAGCACGGCCCAGGAGCTCATGGCGTAGCGGGACATGTACATGCAGGCGCAGGCTGCGGCGATGAGCCAGACGGTGGGTTGCTTGAGGATGAACAGCTGGGCGCGGCGGATCTCGGCCGGCTCCACTTTCTTGGCGATTTCGGCCTGCTCACCGAAGGCGACGGCCGGTTCCGGCAGAGCATAAGTCTGCGGGCGATCCTTCAGTACCAGGAACATGCACAGAGCCGCAATTAGAGAGGCAATACCCGCCCCGATAAAACCAGCCTGCCAACCGAAGTAGCTGACGATGGTGGCTGTCAGGATCCAGGAGATGCCTTCCCCTATGTTGCGTGAGCCACCCCAGATCGAATAGACGGAGCCCCGTTGCTTGGGTGAGAACCACTGGAAGATGGAGACACAGGAGGGCGCCGAGCCGACGGACTGGAACCAGCCGTTCAGGCCCCACATCAGCACCAGGAAGAAGGTCGCTGTGTTCATGCCCATCAGGATGGTACAGATGGATGACAGCCCCAGCGAGACCGACATGAAGCGGCCTATGTTGGCGTAATCGGAGAGGAAGCCGTTGGAGAACTTGCCGACGGCGTAGGTGAACAGGAAGGCGGAACCTATGACCCCCAGCTCCTCCAGCGTCACTATGCCGGCATCCAGCAGGGGTTTCTTGACAACGTTAAGGCTCATTCTAACCACGTAAAACATGGCATAACCTAGCACCAGTCCCAGGAAAACCTGCCACTGGTACTTGCGGTAAATGGAGCGGATTTTATCGGGCGAGGCATCCATGACCGGCAGGTCTGCTCGCGTCTTGAAAAAGTTGAACATGTCGTTCTCCGTTTATATTTGGCAGCATGGTTTCAGAGGAAGCTCTGATAGCGGTTGCCATCATATGAAGGGAGAATTTCAGGCGGCAAAATGACAGATATGGGTCAACACTGACTCAATCATAGGGATGTCATGAGTCAAAAGTGACATATTCAGACTGTCCTATTGATATTCAATGAATAACAATAGCGATCCCGACGGGGTGATATGAGTCAGAACTGGCTCATCCCCCATTTAATAAAAATAATGGCATGTGCTGAATATTAGATGTGCAGCACATAATCTGACATTGATAGCGAGCCGACAGACACCCTATGCCAATATTTTGCCGACTGCTGCCCCTCTGTCTGGTCGTGGCAATGTTGCCATTCAGCACCATTCAGGCCGCGTCATTGACTGTGCTTACCTCCTTCTCGGAGACACCGGTCAGGGCGGTGATCGACGGTTTCGCCGAACAATATCCGGGGATCCGGGTAGAGGTTATTTATCGGCGCACCATTCCAGCCTTGCGATTATTAACGGAGGCGGAGGCGCCTCCGGTTGATATTATCATGTCATCGTCGCCGACTTTTTTTAACACACTGGATAAGGCGGGTTTACTGGCGCCTTTGTCGATCGTCACAACTCCTCCGGACTGGCTGAGTCCGCATACTCTGGGATTAAGCAATAAAGTGGCGGTCGTCGGATATTCCAGCAGCGGCATCATGTATAACCGCCACTATTTGACCAAATATCAATTACCCCTCCCCACCACTTGGCAGCAGCTGGCTTCACCTGTTTTCATGGGGCATGTCATGATGAGCTCCCCCTCCCAATCTGGCACGACCCACATGATGGTGGAGAGCGTGCTGCAGCAGTATGGCTGGGAGCAGGGATGGGCCCTGTTGATGCGACTCGGTAGCAACCTGTCGGCCATTACTGCGCGCAGTTTTGGGGTGAGCGACGGTATTACTCGCGGGCTGGCCGGCGCCGGTCTGGTGATCGACAGTTATGCCCTCAACAGCCAGTCCCGCTTTGAGCACGTCGGTTTCAACATCATGCCGGACTCAGTGATCCTGCCGACCTATCTGGGGGTGACCCGCAGCAGTGCCAATCCGGCCAATGGGGCCCTGTTCATCCAATATCTGTTGTCAGCCAGGGGGCAGGCCATCATAGGGACTCCCGGCATGGCCAAGGCCACACTGAGTCAGCCGGCGCTGGCCAGGCAGACCCGTTATGTGACCGACAAGGCGCTGCTGTACCGGCGAGCTGGCCTGCTCAAAGCTCTGTTCGAACAGACCATTACCCAGCAGATGCCCAGGCTGAAAATGACCTGGCAGGGGATTAACGGAGCGGATACCCAGCAGGAACCCTGGCGGATCAAACTGCTGGAGCAGGCGCGTAGCAAGGCCAGCACGCCCCCCCTGAGCGAGCAGCAGGCGAGGGATCCAGCGTTGCTGGCGTTATTCGATGGCATGTACGATCGAGAGCAGGGCAATCCACAGGCAGAGCGGGTGATGCACCAGTGGCGTCAGGTGACGGAGGGGCGGCTGAACGAAGCACAGCGGCTGGTCGAGCAGGCGGTCAAGCCATGAGTTGGCTTGGGCGCAGCTTGCGCATGCCAAGCAGCCTGGGACGTCGGCTCATCCTCGCCTTTGTGGCCATCACGGCCCTGACCGGGATCATGGGGATGGCTGCTTATATGGTATGGGAACGGCTGGGACAGCAGGTCAACCTGATTGTCGAGGAGAGCCTGCCCGCGATCGGCAGTGCCTATCAGCTGGAACGCGCCAGTTCCCGCTTGTTGCTGTTGCTGGCTCAGTTGCGTGACACCCGGGATCCTGTGCAGTACCAGCGGCTCTCCATTTCGGTTTCCTCCACCCTGCTGGACATCCAGAATGCATACCTGCTGGGAACGCCGGGAGATCAGGAGACACCATCGCAGCGGCAGGCGTTCGATGAATTGAGCTCCCTGGTAGCTGATCACGCCCGCTATCTGAAGCAGCAGATCGATCACTTCGAAACCCTGCAGCAGCTGCAAAAGCGCAGTAACTGGCTGCATCAGGATCTGGTGGACGACGTTGCCCCTCTGCTGCAGGAAGTGGAGTGGCATCTGACCAGCATGGTGGCCAGCTCGGATGACATGGGCGAGTTTGGCAGTGTCATCAAGGAGTTTTCCGCCCTGCAGGATCTGACGTTCAAGGAAAACGAGCTACAGGCTCTGGTCAACGAGGTCATTGCCCAGCGTTATCAACAGGATCTGGAAAGCGCGTTTCTGTTCATCGGTTACAAGATTGACGAGATAGATGAGCTGACCTCCCGCCTGGCGGAGTACCCCTCGACCGTCAGCTATCGCCAGATCCTGCAGGATATTGTGACCTTGGTGAAGCCGGATGGTCAGCTGCACCGGCTGCTGCTGGCGGATGCCTTGACTCACCAGCGGCTGGCTGCTCTGCGGCCCCTGCTGGATGATGCAGTCTCGCGCTATCACCAGCGAGTGAGCTTGATGGTGAGCGAGGCAAACCGTTCGCTCAGTACGCTGGGACACAACAGCAGCCAGATGGTGGCGACCGGCAAGCTGGTGATCCTGGTGGTACTCGCGCTCGCCATCTTGCTCAGCATTTTTGTGCTGGTGGTGCTGATCGGCCGTCGGCTGATTGGGCGGCTCGATGTACTGGGGCAAGATCTGGCCCGGGTTGCGGCGGGCAAGATGGATCTGCCGGTCAGGACCAGCGGGCGGGACGAGATCGGCCAGCTGGGGGAGAGCCTGCGCCATTTCTGTCAGCAACTGCAGCAGATGGAACGGGCCAACGCCCTGAATCTCATCAACAATACCCAGGCCTGTCTCATCACCTGCCATCCGGATGGCACCATTGAGTCGGTCAACCCGAGTGCGTTGACCCTGTTCCAGCAGACGACCATCAAACCGGATCAGCCGCTGTGGCAGGCTTTTCCCGAAGAGGCCAGGACAGTGCTGGCCAGCCAGTTCCTGCCGGGACAGCCGTTGTACCAGTTAGGTTACAGCGAATGTACGGTTGCCAGCGAGCGGGAGGGCAAGCCCCGTTTCCTGCATTTCAATCTGCGTCGCTTTGAACAGGGGCGGGGGCACAGATTCATCATCACCATCACGGATGTGACCCGTCAGGAGCTGACCGCCAGGGATCTGGCTCAGCTAGTGGAGGAGCGTACCCGGGAGCTGACCGAGAACAACCATTTGCTGGCAGCAGAGGTGGTGCAGCGTCAGCATGCCCAGCGCAACCTGCTGCAGACCCAGGATGAGTTGATCCAGGCCGCCAAGATGGCGGTGGTGGGGCAGGCGATGACCAGTCTGGCCCATGAACTCAACCAACCCCTGTCGGCGATGATGACCTACCTCTACACCAGCCGTGCCGCGCTCGATGCCGGACAGCTCCAGACACTGGGCGATGACCTTGGCAAGATTGAGAAGCTTAGCCAGCGCATGAGCCGCATCATCACTGCGCTGCGAAACTTTGCGCGCAAGTCGCCGACCGAAGAGACCCGCATCCCGCTCGAGCTGGGCCAGGTGGCCGAGCAGGCCCTGTTGCTGCTGGAGACGAGGGCCAGACGGGATGGCTGCATCCTGAGGAACGAGCTGCCCACCGGGCTCTGGATCGAGGCCGACCCCGTGCTGGTGGAGCAGGTGCTGGTCAATCTGCTGGTGAACGGGATGGATGCCATCGCCGGGCGGGCAACCCGCGAGATCCGCCTGTTGCTGCTGGAACAGGATGGCAGTCAGCTCAAGATTGCCATCGCCGACAGCGGTGCCGGCTTCGGTGAGACCATACTGCCCAGATTGTTTACCCCCTTCACTACTTCCAAGGAGGTGGGGTTGGGACTGGGGTTGACCATCAGTCGCTCCCTGCTGGCCCGTTGTGACGCCGGCATCTTGCTGGGCTCGGCCCTGACAGGCGGCGCCATGGTGATCCTGGAGTTCGGCGGGGGCCGTGTACTTTGCCCATCCGGGGGCCCAGTATCCGATGAGCATATGAACGAGGAGAGGTCAGTCAATGTTGTTACCCCATAGCCGCCCGGCCAACGTCTTGTTGGTGGATGACGATGAGGACGTGTTGGAGTCTTATTGCCACCTGTTGCGGCTCTCCGGTTATCATCCCAAGGCTACCACCTCGGCCCACGAGGCATTGACCCAGCTCACTGCCCAGTGGCCTGGCGTGGTGGTATCCGATATCTACATGCCTGCCATGAACGGCATGGATTTGCTGACTCGGGTACAGGAGATAGACGTCGAGATCCCGGTCATCATGATCACGGGTCACGGCGATATTCCCCTGGCGGTGCGGGCGGTGAAACAGGGCGCGTTCGACTTTCTGGAGAAACCGCTCAACCCGCATGCCTTGCTGGCCCTGCTGGAGCGAGCCTGCCATCAGCGCCGCGTCACTCTGGCGCGCCGCAGCGAGATCCAGGCGGCCGTCGATGACGAGCTGATTGGAACCAGCCCGCAGATAGTGGCCATTCGCAACCAGATCAACCAGCTGGCACAGACCGACAAGGATCTGATGCTGGAGGGGCCTGCCGGCTCTGGCCGGCACACGCTAGCACTGCTGCTGCACAGGATCAGCGCGCGCAAAGCACAGCCCTGCCATCTGCATGACTGCGTGTCGGCAGGTTCGCTGGCCGAGATACAGGCCAGTCTGGCGCTCGCCGAACAGGGCACCCTGGTACTGCAGTCTCCCGCCAGACTGACGGCCGAGTGCCAGCGCTGGCTGGGCAACCATCTGCTGGAGCAGGAGCGCAAGGGGAACAAGTCCCTGCGCACCATAGCGCTGTTTGACGAGTCGCCGGAAGGGCTGGTGGAGCGACAACAGTTGATGCCGGAGCTGTACTACTTCCTCTCTCAGGTGCGGCTCAAGTTGCCCCGGCTGGTCGAACGCAGTTGCGACATCATCCCCCTGTTTCGCGCCTTTCTGCGTCAGGGCTGCAAACGGATTGGCCAGCCTGTGCCGGCGGTGGACCGCGCCTATCTGGAAACGCTCAAGCGGCATCAGTGGCCTGGCAATCTGCGCGAGCTCAGGAACGTGGCCGAGCTCTATGCGGTGGGCATTGTCAAACTGGCTGGTGTTGAGCGGGCCATGCCGCTGGCCAGCGCCAAGGAGCCGTTGGACGATCTGGTGGAAGAGTTCGAACGGCGGGTGATCGAAGATACCCTGTTCCTGTTCTCCGGCCGGGTGACCGAGGCCGCCCACTACCTCGGGATCCCGCGCAAGAAGCTCTATCTGCGCATGAAGAAACACAATCTCGACAAGGAGCAGTTCAAGCCTGCCGGCTGAGCCGTCAGAGTTTGAACTGCTGCACAGTGGTGGCCAGTTGTTGGCTCTGGGCCCCCAGCTGGCCACAGGTCTGGCGAATGATCTCCAGGTTCTCCAGCATGGCGCGGCCGTTGCGCGCGACGATGCTCAGATTGTGGTTGATCTCGGTGCTGACGCCGCTCTGTTCATGGGCTGCATCCCGGATCTGGCCGTTCATCTCGTTGATGATGGTGATCGCTTGCGTCATCTGACTCAAGCTCTCCCGGGTCTGGTGCGCCTGAGCGACGGCCTGGGTGCCGCTGTGGCTGCTGGCTTCCATCTTCTGCACAGCCAGTTGGCTACCCTGTTGCAGCCGCTCGATCATCTGTTGTATTTCACCCGTGCTGTGCTGGGTCTTGCTGGCCAGGGTGCGGACCTCGTCTGCCACCACGGCGAAGCCGCGTCCCTGCTCCCCGGCCCGTGCCGCTTCGATGGCAGCATTGAGTGCCAACAGATTGGTCTGCTCGGCAATGCCGCGGATCACATCCAGCACTGACGAAATGTGCCCGACATCTTGCTCCAGCCATTGGATACCCTGTTCCGAGCTGTGAATGTCCCGTGCCAGTGCTTCCATTGCCGCGACCGTATTCATCAGATCCGTCGTGGCGCTGTGCACCTGACCGGCTGCTTTGGTCGAGGCATGTTCGGTCTGGCTGGCGTGTTCCACCATGAGGGTGCTGGTGGCACTCTGCTCCTCCACGGCAGCGGCAATTTGATCGCTCTGGCGCTGCTGCTCCTCGGCATTGGTGAGCATCTGCTCCATCAGGGAGTGCAGCTGCCGTGATGCCGATTGCACAGTGCAGGCGGTCTGGCTGACGTCGCTGACGATCTTGTGCACCTGATCGATGAAGCGGTTGAAGGCGGAACCGAGGGCGCCGATCTCGTCGCGCGAGGTGATGGTGAGGCGCCGGGTGAGATCGCCCTCGCCCTGAGCTATATCCTCAAGCGCCCGCTGCATCTGGTTGAGGGGCCTGAGCGTGAGCCGGGTGACCGACCAGGTGAGTGTCAGGGCCAGCAGAATGGCGCTCAGCGTGCCCATGCTCAAGACCTGCTGCGCATGCTGGCTCGATGCCTGAACCTCTAGTCTGAGAGCCTGCTGAGATAGCTCGATGGCGTCCTTGAGCAGGTTGAGCTGCTGGCGGATGCTGGTGAACTGCTGCTGTGACGCCTGGAAGTGATTGGTGAGCAGCTGGCTGCTCTCATGGGGATCGGCAAAAACGGCCTGATAGTGTGCGAGCCAGCGATCAAACTCCGCCAACATGAGGTCAAGATTGCTCTGGTACTGCTTGCCGAGGAGGCCTGCATCGATCAGGGTCTGCACCTGACTCAGCCTGTCCCTCGCCTTGTTGCCATTATCAAGAAATTCCGCTTTCTGATGCGCCACATTTTCGGTGGTGAGGCCACCCACGATCAGCCCCTGGCCTGCGGCAATGACCTGATAGAAATCGCGATAGGCATCTTCAAGGGAGTTTTGTACCGGCAGTATCTGCTCTACAACGGTGCGATTGACCCGCTGCTGCTCGGTGAAACTGGTGTAGGCGACGGCAACGACGCTGGACATGATGATCAACACCATCACCACGGGAAGACGGGTTTTGGTCGTTAGGGACAAGCGATTCAGAAGTTTCATGATGGTGAGTCTCGCTGAGGCGATAAATGACGTTCCATTATCGGGTTTGAGACTTTGAAGGGATTCAGGCGAGGGTCACGCTATCGAACAGGAACCGTAAAAATTTGAGTTATTACCGGTACATAATCGAGTGCAGCCGATGCAGATAAGAGCGAAACTTGTTCAGGGCGTGAACAGCGGATTCTATTCTGTCGGCTAAGGGGTACATCATGAGATGTCCGAGGTGTCTGAAAGAAGAGGTTGATAAAGCATTGGATGAGCGGGTGGGACGGGCCTGCGCCATGGGATGTGGTGCCGCCGGCGGTTATGCCTGCGCAGCCACGTTCGCCAAGGTCGGTGCCGGCATGGGGGCTGCGTTGGGAGGGATAGGCGTGCCCATCGGTGCCGTCGCCGGGGCTCTGGGTGGTGCCCTGTTGGGGGGCGCAACCGGAGGAGGGCTGGGGTTATGGCTTGGCCGCACCATAGATCGCCAGATTTCGCGGCAATATAGGTGCAGGGCGTGCGACCACAGCTTCAAACGCTAGGGGGAAAGGTCGGAGCATCATGGATACCACGCACGGGCGGTATCCATGACGGCAGGGATCAGGCTGCGCCGGCGGTGCTGATGGCGAACAGCTGTTCCAGATAGACGGCGACGCCATCTTCATCCGAGCTCAGAGTCTGTTCGTGGTCTGCCAGGGCCAGCTTGAGGCGATCGTGGGCATTGCCCATCACCACGCCGCGACCCACCATGTTCAGCATCTCGAAGTCATTCATGCCATCCCCGAAGGCAACGGCCTGGGACATCTCCAGCCCGTGCTGCTCCAACACGGCGCGCACGGCATTGCCCTTGTGCACCCCGGCGTGCATCACCTCGAGACAGTCCGGCAGGGAGAAGGTGACGTTGAGTCGATCACCATAATGCTGGTTGAGCTGGGCCTCGATCTGCAGCAGCTTCTCGTGGTCACCGATGTAAAACACCTTGTTGACCTTGTCCATCGGATGGGTGGCGAGGTCGGTCAGGCGGTAGGTAAATCCGGATTCGTCATGGAATTGCAGCAACCAGGGCAGTTCCTCTTCCACCAACCACTCGTCGCCATAGTAGACGTTGAGGTGAATGGAGGGGTCGCGCTCCAGTGCGATCAGCTCGGCGGCCACGGCGGCTGGCAGCGCCTGATTGAAGATGAGTTGATCCTGCTTGTCGTGCACCACGGCACCGTTGGAGGTGATGAGGTAGATGTCCAGCCCGAGCGTGTCGCGAATGCTGCGCACGTCCACATGGTGCCGGCCTGTGGCCACCACGAACTTGATCCCCTGTTCCACCAGACGGTGCAGGGTGTCACGGGTGCGGGGGGAGATCTGGTGCTGCTTGTTGAGCAGGGTGCCATCGAGATCGGATACAACTACCTTGAACATCATTACCTCGGCATCAATTGAACGCCGGGGCAGTGTACCCCAGCGTTTTGCGTCACCCCATTTATTTAGGGATCCAAAAAATAACCAGTGTCAGAAGCGATCGAAGAAGGCCAGGGTGGCATTCAGCGCTACCTGACGCTGGGGATCGGCTTCCATGAACAGCTCGTGCCAGGCTCCCTCTACCCGCAACGGCTTGCCCCCTTCACACCGAGCCCGGGCGCAGAAGGCATCCTGCGCGGCATTGTCCACCACGCTGTCTTCCCCCGCCTGCAGCAGCAGCAGCGGTGTTTTGATGCGATCGGCGGCGGCGATGGCGCTGTCTCCGGCGGCTATCCCCTCGCGGATCCAGTGGGCTGTCACCCCGCCCAGCTTGATCTGCGGACGCTGTTCGTAGAGCTCGCGAAACGCCTGATAGCGCGGCTCGCTGTGGCTCAGGCCATTCTCGGCAAATTCGTGAGACTGGTAGCTGCCCTGACCCGGGCCATAGGGCGGTTCGCCCAGCCAGCTGCCGACCGTGTCTATGCTGGCTGCCAGCCCCTGTGCCAGCCACTTGGGCAGGCCGCCGAGGTTGATGCCCATCATGGGGGAGGAGAGCACGGCCGCCTTGATGTCATCCGGCCAGCGATCCAGATAGAGCGCCGAGATGGCGCCGCCCATGGAGTGGGCCAGCAGGAACAGCTTGGCGGGCTGGTCCGCCACTATGACCTGGTCGTGAAACTGCTTCAGATCCAGCACATAATCGTCGAACTGGTCGACATATCCTTTCTCCTGGTCGTCCAGCAGACGCTCGGACAGGCCCTGTCCCCGGTGATCGATAAGATAGAGGCTGTAGCCCTGACGCCACAGATCCCAGGCCAGCTCCTGATACTTGAGATAGCTCTCGACCCGGCCGTTGACGATGAGAATGGCGCGATCCACCCTGACCTGGCGCAGGGCGGCGTAGCGGATGGTGACGCCGTCCTTGCCCTTGAATTCCCCTTCGACGGCGTGCTCGCGCCAGAAGCCGGGCAGGGTCTGCTGATGGAGGGTGGCAACCTCGGCTTCGGATGTCAGCGGATAGGGATTGGTCACGGCAAGGGCTCCGGCAGAAAACAGGGTCAGGGCCAACAGGGGCAAATAGTTAGGCTTCATCAATGTACTCTTCCGAGGTGTCGTCCGACTGCTGTGCGGCCCAGCCCTTGCGGGTCAGTTGCATCTGTTGCCACCAGGCCTCGTCCGCCAGGATTTCGCCGGCCGGACCGAGCTGGGGATAGGGCATCTCTTTTTCTTTGCAGAGCTGGGCATAGATGGGGTAACCCCCCTCGAACAATATGTTGTTCTGCTCCTCCAGGTCGAGCGGGCAGCCGCGCTGGTAGCAGCCGGCCAGCTCGCGCTGGCGCTGGGCCTCATACAGGATGGCGGCGGCGGCCACAGAGACGTTGAGGGACTGCACCATGCCCACCATGGGGATGACGATATGGTGATCGGCCAGGGCCAGCGCCTCTTCGCCTATGCCGTGCTTCTCCTGGCCCACCAGGATGGCGGTGGGCTTGGTGTAGTCTATGGCGCGAAAATCCACCGAGCTCTCCGAGAGATGGGTCGCCAGGATCTGCATGCCGGCGGCTTTCAATTCGGCCACTGCGCTGCCGATGTCCGGGTGCAGCTTCACGTCCACCCAGTTCTGGCTGCCGCGGGCTGTGCCCTTGCGCTTGTGGATCCAGCTCTTGGGCCAGACGGCATGCACCCTGTGGATGCCAATGGCATCGGCGGTACGCACTATGGCGGCCAGATTGTGAGGCTTGTGGACCTCTTCCATACAGACGGTCAAGTCGAGCTGGCGCTGGGCCAGCATGTCAGAAATCCGTTTAAAGCGTTCAGGAGTCATATCAGTTTCTATCGGGTGAGGCGGGTGTGCCGGGCAAGCGAGTCGAGTCGGGCTGACGCTGGGTCAGTATGGTGCGGATTGGCTCGAGGCGTTCGGGGCTCATGGCGTGTCTCTATAAAAGCAGCAGGCGGCTTGCGCCGCCTGTATTCAGTTCTTTTGTCGGCTCACCTTGAGCACATTGGGCATCACGCGGATCTTGCGCATGATGTTGGCCAGGTGGATACGGCTCTTGGTGGTGATGAGCAGGGTGACCAGATAGACACGGCCATCCTTCTCTTCGGTGCTGATGGCGTGAATGTTGGCGCCGGTGGCAGCAATCACGTTGGCCAGCTCGGCCAGCGCACCCTGATGGTTGACTATCTCTATGCTGATGCCGGTGCGGAATTCCTGCTCCTGATCCTTGTCCACCTCCCACTGTACCGGCAGGTATTTGTCCGGTTCGCGGCTGTAGCCCTTGATGTTGCGGCAGGCTTCCTGGTGGATCACCAGCCCCTTGCCCGGGCTGATGTGGGCAATGATGGCATCCCCCGGGATCGGGCGGCAGCAGTTGGCGAAGGTGACCAGCATGCCGTCGGCGCCCTTGATCGGCATCTTCTTGCTGCTGGACTTGGGCTGCTCTTCCGGCGGCAGTTCATCCCCCAGCATGCGGCGCGCCACCATGACGCTCATGGCGTTGCCCAGACCCACGTCGGCCAGCAGGCCCTGCAGGTTCTCGTGCTTGGTGTCGGCCAGCACCTGCTTGATGCGCGGCTCAGGAATGTCTTCGATGTTCTTGGCGCCGAGCGCATGGTTGAGCAAGCGGCGACCAAGCACCACTGACTCTTCGGTGCGCAGGTTCTTGAGGAACTGGCGGATCTTGGAGCGGGCCTTGGTGGTTACCACGAAATTGAGCCAGGCCGCGTTGGGACGGGCGCCCGGCGCCGTGATGATCTCCACCGTCTGACCCGAATGCAGCGGGCTGCTCAGCGGATAGGGGTGGCGATCGACCCGGGAGCCGACACAGGCGTGGCCGATGTCGGTGTGCACCGTGTAGGCAAAGTCCACCGGCGTGGCGCCCGTGGGCAGCTCCATGATGCGGCCTTCCGGGGTGAAGACGTAGATCTCGTCCGGGAACAAGTCGGTCTTGACCCCTTCGATGAATTCAAACGAGCTGCCGGCGCTCTGTTGCAGCTCCAACAGGCTCTGCATCCAGCGCTGGGCGCGGATCTGGGCCGTGGTGCCCGAGCTGTCGCCATCCTGCTTGTAGGCCCAATGGGCGGCAACCCCCTTGTCGGCCATCTGATCCATGAACTCGGTGCGGATCTGCACCTCGACCGGTACCCCGTGCGGCCCCACCAGCGAGGTGTGCAGCGACTGGTAGCCGTTGGTCTTGGGGATGGCGATGTAATCCTTGAAGCGACCGGGGCGCGGCTTGTAGAGGCTGTGCATCTGCCCCAGCACCCGGTAACAGGTATCTATGTCCTTCACCCTGACGCGAAAGGCGTAGATATCCATTACCTCATGAAATTGCAGCTCTTTTTTCTCCATCTTGTTGTAGATGGAGAAGAGGTTCTTCTCGCGGCCGCTGACCTGGGAGTCGATGCCGGCATCCCGCAGACGGCCCTCGATCTCGCTCTGGATGGAGTCGATGATTTCGCGGCGGTTGCCACGGGCGCGGCGCACCGATTCTCGCAACACGCGGGAGCGCATGGGGTAGAGCGCCTCGAAGCCCAGCTCTTCCAGCTCGTTCTTCATGGTATGAATACCGAGGCGGTTGGCGATGGGGGCGAAGATTTCGAGGGTTTCACGGGCGATGCGGCGGCGCTTGTCCGGCCGCAATGAGCCGAGCGTGCGCATGTTGTGGGTGCGGTCGGCCAGCTTGATCAGGATGACCCGGATATCCTGGGTCATGGCCATCACCATCTTGCGGAAGTTTTCGGCCTGGGCCTCTTTGCGATCGCGGAATTTCAGCTTGTCGAGCTTGGAGACGCCCGCTACCAGCTCGGCGACGGCATCGCCAAACAGTTCGGCCAGATCGGCTTTGGTGACTGGGGTATCTTCGATGACGTCATGCAGCACGGCGGCCATCAGGGTTTCGTGATCGAGTCGCATGTCGCCGAGAATGCGGGCAACGGCAACCGGGTGGGTGATATAGGGTTCGCCACTGGAACGCATCTGTCCCTGGTGGGCATCACGGGCCACCACATAGGCTTGCCTGAGCTTCTCAACCTGCTCTGATGGCAGGTAGGAACTGGCTATTTCTTTAAGATTTTCAAATAAATACAAGACAGTCCCCGCAGCGGTGAAACGGCAATCCGTGGAATTGAGGAATAGTCCTGAGTTTGCGAGGTTTTCGAGCGGTTGTAAATGGGAAGAACAGTCGGCACCCGGGCGGGCGCCGACTATGAGAAATAACTGACTTAACCGCGGCCTTCGGCGATGGCAGCAACGGCAGCCAGCTCGGCAGCTTCCTGTTCTTGCTGCTCGTAGCGGTCCTGGGTGTCCATCACCTGGTTGTTCACCAGACCCAGCTCGATCTCGCGCAGGGCGATCACGGTCGGCTTGTCGTTCTCTTCGTCAACCAGGGGATCTTTGCCTTGAACCGCGATTTGGCGGGCGCGGCGGGCGGCGACCAGCACCAGGTCAAAACGGTTACCTACCTGTTTTACAGCATCTTCTACAGTAACGCGTGCCATGCAGGACTCCAGTGTTTGGGCTTTCTGTGTTTAGAAAAGCGGTGTTTAAAAATGACGCAAAAGTTTACTTGTTTTTGGCCTATTCTGCCAGTAGCTGTTGCAGCAAGTTTTGTTGTGCCTGCTGTTGCTGACGCATTTCCAGCCGTTGGCACTCAATAATGGCCCTGAGTTGGAACAGCGCCAGCTCAAAGTCTTCGTTGATAATGACATAGTCATACTCGTCGTAGTGCACCATTTCGGCAATGGCTTTCGCCATCCGGCCGGCGATCACGTCGCTGCTGTCCTGACCGCGCCCGATCAGGCGCTGTTCCAGCTCGGCACGGCTGGGGGGCAGGATGAAGATGGACTTGGTCGGCATCTGCTCGCGGATTTGGCGGGCGCCCTGCCAGTCGATGTCGAGGAAGACGTCGATCCCCTTGGCCAGACAGGCTTCGATGGCGGCGCGTGAGGTGCCGTAGTAGTTGCCGAACACTTCGGCCCACTCCAGAAAATCACCGCGTGCAATCAGCGCCTTGAATGTCTCCACCGGCACGAAGTGGTAATGCACCCCGTTCTCTTCGCCCGGGCGCATGGCACGAGTCGTGTGGGAGACCGACAGTTGCATCTTGCCTGCTGCGTTGTGTTTGGTCAGCAAGGCATTGAGCAGGCTGGATTTACCCGCCCCGCTCGGGGAGGAGATGATATAGAGAGTGCCTTGTTGCGCCATGTCATTACCTTTAATCGAAACCCGTGTTTTGGTTGTAGCAGAGGCCGCCGTCTTGTGCCCGAAAGGGAGACAGCCAAACGCAAAACGCGGAAAATTCTTGGATCAGGGGGATGTAAAGGCGGCGAATTTTAACAGAAGGCGGCGGATAAAAAAACGGCCGGAATCATATTCCAGCCGATCAAAGTATTCGTAGCTTGCTGCGGGAGCGTAACCCACATCGGCCGCTATTGTGCCTTTGAGGGCGGGTAGAGGCCAGCAGGTTATCCCTGCCTCAGGGCTCGGAATTTCCGAGTTGCCTCTCAGCCTGGCAGATGGCGATCGGCGCAGAGCCGGTCAAAGGTGGCGATGACCCGTTCACTCGTGATCTTGCTCATGGCATCCGGATCCTTGAGGCGGGTGCGCCAGCTCAGCTCGGCCAGCGGTTTGCCGGTCTCCTGTTCGATCAGTTCCTGATAGACGCTGACCGCGTAGTCGCGGCACAGATAGGGGCCGGTGCGGGCCGGATTGTGATGGGCGTAGAGGCCGATCACCGGCGTGCCGACCAGGGTTGCCATGTGGGTGGGGCCCGTATCCGGTGCCAGCACCAGGCTGGCTTCGGCGATCAGCGCCAGCAGCTGCTTGAGGTTGGTCTGGCCTACCAGATCCACCGGTTTGCTCTGGCTCAGCCGCTGTATGTCGGCGGCCAGATCCCGTTCCAGCTTGGCCGGGCCGCCGCACAGATAGACCTGAAAGCCCTTGTTGGCCGCGTGATCTGCCAGCGCGGCATAACCCGCGGCGGTCCAGTTCTTGAACGCCTTGCTGGCGGCGGCGCAGATGAGCAGGGTCGGTTTGCCGCCAATCTTCTCCCGGGCCCAGGTTTTATGTTCGGCGCTGATGGGCAGTTGCCAGTCCGGGGTCAGATCCTTGATGCCTAACTCTTTGGCGAAAGCGAGGAAACCGTCCAGCACGTGAGGGGAGGTGGGGGATGGCACCCTGTGATTGGTGAACAGCCACTGACCGTCGTTGGCCCGCGCCTTGTCGAAGCCGAGTTTGATGTTCGCCATGATGCCTAGGGTGGCAATGCTGGCACGCATGGCGGTCTGCAGGTGGAGCAGGGCATCGAACCTGCGCCCCTTGAGGGTCTGCCACAGATCGCGATAGCCGCGCCAGCCCTTGCTCTTGTCAAAGGCGATGACCTCGACCCCGGGCAGATCGGCGAAAAGTGTCGCCTCTATCTTGCCGGTGATCCAGGTGATGCGGGTCTGGGGCCAGGCCCGCTGGATGACGCGCACCAGCGCCAGCGCGTGGCAGCAATCCCCGATGGCGGAGAGCCGCAGGATACAGATGGAAGAGGGCGGCGTTTGGAACAGCGGCATGATGTGGCGCAATGGTGGCAAAATGGATGGATGGCATTATGCAAACTCCCCTGTGGATTGTAAAATTGCGCGCAACTGGCAGCCGGTACTGACTCTGATCCTCACAAGGAGCACGGGTCCGTGCCGACAGGCCGCTTTATCTTGAATCGAACCATTGCGATTACTGACCGACCGGAATCACCAAGATGCGAATTCAGACCGAACACAACCAGATCTGCTGGTACGCCGAAGGGATTTTTCATGACCCTTCCCCCGAGTTGTTTGATCCGGCCTGGTGGCAGACCCATCGCCAGGTAGTGGGTTCCTCCATTGGTCGCGGGGTGACCTGGTTCGTGAAGGATGAATCCCGCCATCTGGTGCTGCGCCATTACTATCGCGGGGGCATGGTGGGCAAGGTGGTGCGGGATCGCTTCTGGTTCGAGGGGGTAGAGAGCAGCCGGGCAATGGCCGAGTACAGCCTGCTGGCCAAGCTGAGCGAGCAGGGTCTGCCGGTGCCGCGCCCATTTGCGGCCCGCATGGCCAAGCAGGGCCCCTTCTATCGGGCCGATATCCTGATCGAGCGCATTCGCGGCGCCAAGGATCTGGTGGCGCTGCTCAAGCAGGGGCCGATCGCCGGCGAGGTGTGGCAGAAGGTCGGCCAGACGGTGCGCCAGCTGCACGATGCCGGTGTCTATCATGCGGATCTCAACAGCCACAACCTGCTGCTCGACAAGGAGGGCAAGGTGTGGGTGATCGATTTCGACAAGGGAGCGATACGTTCCCCCGGCAGCTGGCAGCAGGCCAACCTGGAGCGGCTGCTGCGCTCTTTCACCAAAGAGTCCCAATTACATACCAGTTTCCACTTCGTGCCGGACAACTGGCAGGCCTTGATGCAGGGTTATCAAGGAAAAGCGAGCTGACCCTGTTGCTCGCCGCGAGAGCCAATGTTACTTATTGAGCAGGTATTCAGATTCGGTTTCGAGGCGCTCGATGGACATGCTCAAGGCTCCCCTGAGGGAAGCAATCACCCGGTTTGATCTGGCGCTGATGGCGGATGCCATGGCTCTGCTGGCGGCGGGACTCTGGAGCTGGAGCCCGCAACAGGGAGTGCAGCGGGATCTCTCCTGCCTGCGCCTGCTGGGATTGGATGAGACTGGGCTGGACGATCTCGGCTGGCTGGAGCGGGTACATCCCGACGATGTGGCCGCCCTGCAGGATGCGCTCGCTGCCTGCCAGAGCGGGCGAGTGGCCCAGATCCGGCTCGAATACCGCATCCTGCATCACGATGGTCACTACGTGCGGCTGGAAGAGCGGGCCCGGCGTGATGTGCATGGCCAGGTGCTGGGGGTGGTGCGCCAGCTCGACCCGCTGGCCGTGATCGTGGAGGAGCGCCACGGCATGGATCCCCTCACCGGACTGGAGAGCCGCGGCCACTTCGAGCAGCTGCTCGACGAGCGGCTGGCGACCGAGAGCGGCAGTTTCAGCCTGCTGCAGTTCACCGTGGACCACAGTGCCAAAATATTGCAGCTGTTTGGCGAGGCGGCCTGTGATGCCATGCTGGCCAAGCTGGCGCGCATAGTGCGCCACGAACTGCGGCGGGAGGATCCCTTCGCCCGCTGGGACCAGGATGGCTTCATCCTGATGCTCTCCCAGACCGATCGGCTGAGCAGCCTGGAGATTGCCGAGCGGTTGCGCCTGGAGATCGCCGATGCCAGCCTGCTGCCGCAGCGGCCGGTAACCGTCAGCATAGGGCTGGTGCAGAGCCAGAGCGGCGAACATATCGATCATCTGCTGGCTCGTCTGGCCACCTGTCACGGTCAGGCCAGACGGGAGCACAATACCGTCGTTGGTTAATGCTTGCTCACGTTGGCGCGCTGGCAAATCCAGAGGGAGGCCAGCATCAGCAAGCCGCCGAGCGCGAGGCGAACCAGGTCGGTTTCCCGTCCCCATAGCAGCAGGTTGACCAGCAACCCCGCCGGGATCAGGGCGTTGTTCATGATGGCCAGCACACCGCTGCTGACCCTGGTGGCGCCCTTGTTCCACAGGAAGTAACCCAGCCCGGAAGCGCCTATCCCCAGCCACAGCAGAATGCCCCATTGCAAACTGCTGGTCGGGTATTGCGGCTTGCCCAGCAGCCACCAGGCGGGCAGGGCGACAGCCAGGGCCCCGAGATAGAAGCAGCCAAACACCGCCAGTTGCGGTGGCTGCTGCGCCTCCCGTGCCAGCAACACCTTGTAACCGACCTGGCCCAGGGCGAAGCAGAGGTTGGCACCCTGCACCACCAGGAATCCCAGCACATAGCTCTCGGTCAGCCCGTCGAAGCGGATGACGGCCGCTCCCAGCACAGCCAGCAGGGCACCCCACAGATAAACGGGTTTGAAGCGCCGCTCCAGCAGATCGTGGATCAGGGTGACGTAGATGGGGGTGAAGATGGTGAACACCAGCACTTCCGGCACCGTCAGCAGCAGGAAAGACTGGTAGTAGAACAGATACATGATGCCGAGCTGGATGGCGCCCAGGCTCATCAGCTTGACCACCAGATCGGGCCGCAGCCAGCGGCGCCGGAGAAAGGGCAGGAACACCAGGCTGGCGAGGACGATGCGGGTCAGCACGGAGAAGTATGCATCCACCTGGCCAGCGAGATAGACCCCGATCAGGCTGAAGGAGAATGACCAGAGCAGGGTTACCCCTATCAAGTAGTTCATGTGATTGAATTGTCGTCAGTTGTCAATTTGGAGGGCGCTATGATGGCCGAGTTGGAAAGCGCGATCCAGCGTTTATGGGGGCAGTTGCCACAGATCGGAGCATTTGCCTTCGAGGCGAGCAACGGGGAAGGGTCTGCGACCGACTGGTGCGGGCGTGGTGAGGGTGAGGTGCGGGTGACCGATCATCAGGGTGGCTGGCTCTTTACCGAGACAGGCCGTTACACCACGCCCCATGGTCGGGTGCTCACCATGCACAACCGTTTCTGGTGGCGGCGCGGCGTGCGGGGGATCCTGCTTTCCCACCTGCGTTACGAGCAGCCGGTCGAGTTGTTCGAATTGCTGCCGCAAGGAGATGGCCGCTGGCTCACCGCCGCGCCCCACCTGTGTGGCCAGGATCACTACAGTGCCGAGCTGACGCAGACCACGAGTGGCTTTCTGCTCGGCTGGCAGATCACGGGGCCGCGCAAGAACGAGCGGCTCAGCTATCGCTACCGGGAGTGATGTGCAAGGGGGCTTGGCGTCTGTGCTGGCAGGGAAAGGCAGGCATAAAAAAACCGGCGCAGCGCGCCGGTAGAGGGGACAAATCGGAGGTTTTTTAAAAAACGGTCCCAAAAACAGGAGAGATACACTCTCGTCACACATTCAGAGATGGACTTCAGGCACTCAACGCATAGCTCAGCATGGCTTGCAGCTTGCTGTCGAAGAACCAGGGCAGCAGCACCATCAGCAGGCCGAGCACGCCGGCCAGCCGCTGGCGGTATTGCCAGCCGGCAATCAGCACCAGGCCGCCACACAGGGTGGTCAGGATGCCTGACATAGGGTGGCCTCCCGCTGGGCGCGACGTTGCTGTGCCCACTGGTTCAGGGCGACCGAGCCCAGGATCAGGGCCAGTGCCACACCCGTGGTGGACTGGATCTGTTCGCCGAGGAACAGGGCACCCAGCATGACGCCAAACAGCGGCACCAGGTAGTTGCTGAAGGAGGCAAAGGTCGGACCCGCCTTCTGGATCAGCGCCATGTAGAGGAAGTAGACCAGACCGGTACAGAAGACACCCAGCACGGCCACGGCGCCTATGACCTGCTGGCTCGGCAGGGTGAGGGCGCTCAGATCGGTGACGAAGGGGGCGGCCAGCATCAGCTGGATGGCGGACGAGATCAGTATGTTGCGCGCCACCACCACAGGGTGGTCTTTGGCGAAGCGCTTGATCATCAGCAGGCCGATGGCAAAGCAGCTGGCGCCGAACAGGATCGCCATGGCACCGAGCAGACCGGCGTTCATACCGCTGGCCAGTTTCGGCCAGAACAGCACCAGCACGCCGACGAAACCTATGATCACCGAGATCAACCCGCCCTTGGTGATTCTTTCACCAGAAATAAACAGGGGTGCAGCCAGAATGGTCACAAAGGGGATACAACCCATTACCACGGCGGCGATGGCGCTATCCACATACTGTTGACCCCAGGCCACCATGATGAAGGGCAGGGTGGCATCGAGCAGGGCGATCAGCATGTAGGTACGCCAGGGGGTGTGCTCGCTCTTGAGGCGCATGAACAGGCAGAGCAGACCCAGGGTCAGGCTGCCACACAAGGCACGACCGGCTGCCACCATGATGGGGGGCAATTCAGTCACTGCCTGATGCATGAAAATGAACTGGGATCCCCACAACAGGCCAATCGCCAGCAACAACAGATAGCTACGCATTTTAATCTCCGATGTAATTCGCCAGCGCATTCTATGCAATCTGCTACTATGCCAAAAATGAATTGTCGTCATTCAACTATGGCCATTATCGATGGAACTCCCTCTTTCCCGCCTCGACCTCAACCTGCTGACCGTGTTCGACATGCTGATGCAGGAGCGCAACGTCACCCGTGCCGCCGAGCGTCTGCACCTCTCCCAGTCCACCGTCAGTCATGCGCTGGGGCGGTTGCGGCAGGCGCTGGATGATCCCTTGTTCGTCATGAGCCGGCGCGAGATGATGCCGACCGAGCGGGCCAAGGCGCTGGCCGGGCCGGTGCGTCAGGCGCTGGCCATGCTGGAGCAGGGGCTGCGGCAGGCGAAGGGGTTCGATCCCGCCAGCGCACGACGGATCTTCCGCATCGCCACCCCGGGCTCGGTGGAACATGGCCTGGTGCCGGTGCTGGTGGAGCGGCTGCACCGGCAGGCGCCTCACTGCCGATTGGAGGTGTGCGAGCTGGCGGACAGCGACTATGAGCGGGAGCTGGAGAAGGGGGAGCTGGATCTGGTGATCGGGTTCGCCGATGCCAACCACCTCTCGCCCCGGTTGTGGCGCGAGCCCTGGTTCAACAACCCGCTGGTCTGCCTGTCCCCCCTCGGCAGCGAGCTGCCGGACGTGCTGGGGCCGGCCGAGCTGGTCAGCCGCCCCCATATCCATACCTCCAGCTGGGGCCACAGCCAGGCCATGGTGGATCTCTGGCTGGCCCGTTTCGGGGTCGAGCGTGAGCTGGGGGTGCGGTTGCCGAGCTTTATGGCGGTGCCGCCCCTGATGGCAACCGGCCGCTATCTGGTGGTGGTGCCCGAGATGATCGGCCGCCACTTCTGCCGCTACTACCCGCTGCGGCTGCATCAGCTGGATCCTGACATCCCCATCGTCTACCTGATGGCGGGCCACCCGCTCACCGCCCATGACGAGGCCATTGGCTGGTTCAAGGGGCTCTTGCACCGGCTTGCGTTCGAGCGCTACGGCGCGGATGCGCTTGGCAGCCCGGCGCAGCGCGGGGCGGATCAGGTCAGTGCGGCGAAGTAATCCAGTCCCATGGCACTTTTTACCTCCGCCAGCACCTCGTCGGTGAGCACACGGGCCTGCAGCGTGCCTTGCTGCAACAGCTGCAGCAGCTGACGCTTGTCGGCAATCGCCGCCTGGCGCCGCTCCCGCATGGGGGCGAGCAGGGTCTGCAGGCAGTCATTCAATACCTGCTTGCAACGCATGTCGCCCAGCCCGCCGCGCTGGTAATGGGCCTTCATCTCGGCCACCAGCGCCTTGTCCGGGTGGAAGGCATCCAGATAGGCAAACACAGTATTGCCCTCCACCTGACCCGGATCGCTCACCTTGAGGTGATTGGGGTCGGTGTACATGGCGAACACCGCCTGTTTTACCTCTTCCGCTGACATACCGAGTTCTATGGTGTTGCCGAGGGACTTGGACATCTTGGCCTTGCCGTCTATACCGGGCAGGCGGCCGGTGTCGCTCAGGATCGGCTGGCACTCGGTCAGCACTTCCTTGCCCACCAGGGCGTTGAAGCGGCGCACTATCTCGTTGGTCTGCTCCAGCATGGGCAGCTGATCCTCGCCTACCGGCACATGGGTGGCGCGAAAGGCGGTGATGTCGGCGGCCTGGCTGACCGGGTAGACTAAAAAACCCGCCGGCAGGCTGCGCTCGAACCCTTTCTGCTGGATCTCCGCCTTGACGGTAGGGTTGCGCTCCAGTCGGGCGACGCTGACCAGATTGAGGTAATAGGTGGTGAGCTCGGCGAGGGCGGGCAGGGCGCTCTGCAGGCAGAAGGTGGTCTTGGCCGGGTCGAGACCGACCGCCAGATAGTCGGCCATTACCTCCAGCACGTTGTCGGTCACCTTGGCCGGGTTGTGGCCGTTGTCGGTCAGCGCCTGCAGATCGGCGATCATCACGAATTGGCGGTAATGGTGCTGGGCCTCGACGCGCTGGCGCAGTGAACCGACGTAGTGGCCTATGTGCAGTTTGCCGGTGGGACGGTCGCCGGTCAGTATGATGGGGTTGTGCATGTCACTCTCTCCAGTTGGGGTGGGCCGGGAGGCGACAAAGGCATAAAAACAATGACCGCCTCTCGGCGGTCACGGTGTTTTCTTTGGAAAATTTTACATAGAAAAGCAGTGCCGCCTGTTTATAAGCAGCACCACCAGTAGTTGTGATTGAAGATGGTCATATTCATGGCAAATAAAGCTACGCCTGTTTGATCACTTCTGCAAGGGCACCACCAGCAGATCGCAGGGCACGGTATTCATCAGCTGGCGGGCGCTGGAGGTAAGCAGGCTCCAGAAGCTCTGGCGATGACCGCACACCAGCAGATCGATCTGGTAATCCTTGACCGCCTGGTTGACCCGTTCGCTCAGATCGCCGCAGATCACCAGCTTCTTCTCGATGGGGTAGTCCACCGAGGCCAGGAAGGTCTCCAGCTTCTCTTTCGCTTCGGCGATCACCTGATCCTGCACGTTGTCGATGTCGATATCGATCATCTCGGTGTAGAGATCCTTGAGGTCCACGTCCACATGGATCACCGACAGCTTGGCGCCGTTGGAGCGGGCCCGGTCGACCGCCTTCTCGATCACCTTGCGGTTGTCCTCCGACAGGTCGATCGCGGCCAGTATGTGTTTGTAATAGGTTCCATTCATGGGAGTTCTCCTCACTGATCCTGAGTCCACTATACCAATGTCTGATGAAACTAAAATGGTGTATCCGGCACAGTTTTAGGATTTAAACGAGTTTCTTATGAGGCTATCTTTCGGCCGCAGGTGAAAAATCGGCTATAAATCGAACAGGAATTTGAAGCAGGTCACACCCGCTGGCTTGCCCGCAAGGGGTGACGGGCATAGGATGTGCCCGTGCTTCGCAATGAACACAAAACAACAAAAAGCATCTGAATACCGCTTTGGGGAGCCTCGCGCTCCCTCTTGTTTTTCTACCTCCTTACTGCCGATATCCCGCCCGACATCAAGGTAATCCGCGACTTCTTGGTTATGCTGTAGCCAGTTCCTTTGGAGATCCCTTCATGATCATTCACCCGCAGATCCAGGGTTGTGTCGCCCGCAACTGTCACCCCATCGGCTGCCGGGCCGCCGTGTTGCAGCAGATATCCAGCGTCAAAGCCGCGGGCCCCTTCAACGGGCCCAAGCGGGTGCTGGTACTGGGTGCCTCCTCCGGATTCGGGCTGGCATCGCGCATCGCGCTCACCTTCGGGGCTGGTGCCGATACCGTCGGTGTCTCGTTCGAGCGAGGCCCGTCCGAGAAGGGGCTCGGCAGCGCGGGCTGGTACAACAATATCTGGTTTCGGCAGGCGGCAGAGCAGGAGGGGCGCATCGCCGTCAACCTGATCGGTGATGCCTTCTCCGACGGGATGCGCCAGCAGGCCATCGACACCATCCGCCAGCAGTTGGGGCAGGTGGATCTGGTGATCTACTCGCTGGCGAGCGGCATTCGGGTGCTGCCGGATGGCACTCAGGTGCGCTCGGTGCTCAAGACCACCGGCCAGCCGTTCAGTGGCTGGGGGCTGGATCTGGAGCGCGACGCCCTGGTGCAGCAATCGCTGGCGCCCGCCACCCCGGAGGAGATCCGCGATACCGTCACAGTGATGGGCGGCGAGGATTGGCAGCTCTGGCTGCAGGCGTTGCAGCAGGCCGATTGTCTGGCGCCCGGCGCCCGGACTGTGGCCTACTCCTACATAGGCCCAGAATCCACCTATCCCCTCTACCGGGACGGCACCATCGGCTACGCCAAGGAGCATCTGCACGCCACCGCCGAGACCATCAACCTGCAACTGGCCGACATCGGCGGCCACGCCTGGGTGTCGGTCTGCAAGGCACTGGTGACCAAGGCGAGCGCCTATATTCCGGTGCTGCCGGTCTATCTGGGTTTGCTGATGGGGGTGATGAAGGAGCGCGGCGTGCACGAGGGTTGCATCGAGCAGATGCAGCGGTTGTTTGCCGCCAAGATGTACGGACCCCATGGGGTGGTGGCCGACGGCAACCGGCTGATCCGGATGGATGACCACGAGCTGGACCCGGCCGTTCAGGCCGCGGTCTCAACCCTCTGGTCCAAGGTGACGCCGGACAACTTCCATGCCCTGGGGGATTTCGCCGGGCTGCGGCAGGATTTCATGCAGCTCAACGGCTTCGAGCTGCCTGGCGTGGATTATGGGGCGCCTGTGGATCTGGCTTCGCTGACCGAGCTGTTGCCCTGAGCCAGACTGGGCTGTTGATCCATCCCTCCCATTTATTCAGAGCCGGTGGCTGGGAAGATCATCAGGCCACGCTGCTGGCCAGTTCATCCTGCGCCGAAGGGATCGTCGCCAATATGGTCTGGTTGCGGCCCTGGCGCTTGGCTTGATACATGGCCATGTCGGCCCGGTGAATGAGCTGGCCCAGCCCCTCGTCGGCCGGTGAGCGCCCGGCAACCCCTATGCTGATGGTCATGCGGGGGTTGTCCAGCTGGGCAATCCGCTGGCGCAGCCGTTCGGCCAGATGCCAGCAATCCTCCGCCGGCAGCGGCACCGCCACCAGAAACTCCTCGCCTCCCCAGCGTCCGACCAGTTGCAGGTCGGGCGCCCAGGATCTCAGCTCCCGCGCCAGCCGCTGGATCGCCCTGTCCCCCGCCTGATGACCATGGCGGTCGTTGATCTGCTTGAAGTGATCTATGTCGATGATGAGCAGAGTGAGCGGGCCCTCCTGCTGCCACTGGGTGGCCAGCCGTTCCAGCAGGGCGCGGCGGTTTGGCAGCTCGGTCAGCTGATCGAAGGTGGCGAGCTTGTAGAGGTGGCGTGAACTGCGATGCAGTCTGTGGGTGGTGATCCCCAGCAGCAGCAGGGCGCCGGCCAGCAGGCCGACCAGCACCAGCTGGTAGTGGCGGGCACTCTGTTGATGCAGCAGTTGCTGACGCTTGCGCTCGTTCTCCTGTTGCAGCGCCCGGTTGCTGGCCTCGCTGCGGGCCAAATCCATCTCGGCCTGGAAGGCGGTGGCATGCTGGCTCAGGGTCTGGTTGAAGTGCTGCTTGTAGTCGCTCATGTAGTCGGTCAGCGCCTGATAGGCCTCGGGATAGCGGCCCTGATCGGCCAGCAGGCTGGCTTGCAGCGCCTTGCTGCTGACACTGACTTGCCCCTGGGAAGTCAGCAGCTGCAGCGCCAGCTGCTTCTCGCCGCGGCCTTGCAGCGCCCGGGCCCGGGTCTCCAGCAGACGCACCCCCGCTTCCGGGTAACCCAGTTGCTGATAGAGTGCCTGCGCCTCGTCCAGACTGCGCAGGGCGCCCGCCCAGTTGCCCTCTGCATTGAACGCCATGGCCTGATAGCCGAGCATGATGGCGCGGTAATCCGGCGCCAGTTCCGGGGTGGCCAGCAGTCCGTCGAGCAGTTGCCGGGCCTGGGCGGGGCGATCCGTATCTATGTAGAGCCGCGCCATGTTGGCCCGGATGATGGTCTGGCTGTTAGGCTCGTCCAGTTTCACCATCAGCTGCAAGGCTTCCTGGTAATAGGTTTCAGCCTCCTTGGCCAGACTCAGGTCGGCATAGAGGTTGCCGAGTGTCATCAGCAGGCGGGCGCACTGCAGGCTGGAGATGGGGTTGTCCGGGGCGGATCGCTTGAGCTGGAAGGCGGTCTTGAGTTCGGCGATCGCCTCTTTCAACTGCTGGGTGCGATAGAGGGCGAGCCCGTTCAGGGCGTGCCACTCGGATTCCTGCATAGGGTGGCCGGCGACGGCTGGCCTGAGCTGGGCCAATAGGGCGAGGGCCTGATCCGGCGCCTCCGTATCCAGGGTGAGGGCTATCTGCTGCAACCTGAAGTCGAGCAGGCGTTGGGTCTCCTGCTGGGCGCTGGCCAGCCCGCGCGCCCGGGCGTTGTCGAGCAGGGCTTGTGGATAGCGACCCAGGGCGGCCTGGGCCAGGGCTCTGGCATGAAACAGCTCCATATCCTGCTGCGGGTGGGCATCGAGGCGCCGCAGATAGCCGACGGGATCGCGCGCCGCCTGCAATTCAGCCTCTTCCAGCAAGGAGGGAGCAGCCTGCAACTGGGTTATCCAGAGCAGTGCCAGTGCCATAATGAATCTCATTGAATCCTTTCCCCGACCACTGGCGCCATCATAATGGCTGAATCCACCTACACCATGTTTCTTTGCTTCTCTATAACCGTATGGGGGATAGGATGAGGTGAAAAGCTGTCACAACTGAGAGCTGGGGCCACCGTATCTGGTTGATTCGTGATGAAACAGTGGCGACAATCGTGACAAAATCACAGTGGAGAATCAGCATGTTGGCCAAAGCCATGATCGAGAAGTTGAACGAGCAGATTAATCTTGAATTCTATTCCTCCAATCTCTACCTGCAGATGAGCGCCTGGTGTGAGGACAAGGGCTTCGAAGGGGCGGCCAATTTTCTGCGCCAGCACGCGGTCGAGGAGCGCCAGCACATGGAGCGCCTGTTCACCTACGTGAGCGAGACCGGCGCCATGCCGATGCTGGGCGCCATAGATGCGCCTCCCCACGAGTTCAACTCCCTGGGTGACATCTTCCGCACCACCCTGGAGCACGAGTACCACATCACCAAGTGCATCAACGGTCTGGCCCATGTGGCCTTCACCACCCAGGACTACTCCACCTTCAACTTCCTGCAGTGGTATGTGGCCGAGCAGCATGAAGAGGAGAAGCTGTTCAAGAGCATAGTCGACCGTCTGTCGCTGGTAGGCGAGGATGGCAAGGGTCTCTACTTCATCGACAAGGAGCTGGCCGAGCTGGCCAAGGGCGCCCCTGCCAGCGTCATGGATGGCAACGCCTGATAGTCGTGGACACTTAGTGTTCAGCCAGTACAATAACGGCCCCTCGTATAGGGGCCGTTTTCTATTGATGCTGCGATGAAATCGCTGTGGTGGTTTCTGCTGGGTACAATGACGGTCTTTCGCATAAAGGGGCCGTTTTTCTTTGGATGAGTGAATGATGATGAAGCAGGTTGATGTGGTGGTGATCGGGGCCGGTGCGGCCGGTTTGATGTGTGCCCAGCAGGCGGGCTATCGGGGCCGATCCGTGTTGTTGCTCGACAACGCCAAGAAGCCGGGTCGGAAGATCCTCATCAGCGGCGGCGGTCGTTGCAACTTCACCAACCATCAGACCGGGCCCCACGCCTTTCTCTCTGGCAATCCCCACTTCTGCAAGTCGGCGCTGGCGCGCTACACCCAGCAGGACTTCATCGATCTGGTGGACAGGCACGGGGTCAACTACCACGAGAAGACCCTGGGCCAGCTGTTCTGTGACGAGAGCGCCAAGGAGATAGTCGACGTGCTGCTGACCGAGTGTGACTGGGCCGGCGTCACCCTGCAGTTCCAGACCGAGATCCTGAGCGTCAGCAAGACGGAAGAGGGCTTCGTGTTGACCACCAGCCAGGGGGAGATCAGCTGCCACTCGCTGGTGGTGGCCACCGGTGGCCTCTCCATGCCCAAGCTCGGCGCCACCCCCTACGGCTTCAAGCTGGCGGAGCAGTTCGGCCTTGCTGTGCTGCCCACCCGCGCCGGTCTGGTGCCCTTCACCCTGCATCAGGCCGACAAGGAGGCCTTCGCCGATCTGGCGGGGGTCAGCCTGCCGGTGGCCGTGACCGCCGAGGATGGCACCCGCTTCAAGGAGGCCATGCTGTTCACCCACCGTGGCCTCTCGGGCCCCGCCATACTGCAGATCTCTTCGTTTTGGCTGGCGGGGGAGAAGATCCACCTCAACCTGCTGCCCGAGCTGGATATTCCGGCGGCCCTCAAGGCATGGGCGCAGGCCCATCCCGCCCAGGAGCTGAAAACCGTGCTGGGACGCGAGCTGCCCAAGCGTTTCGTCGACAAGCTGGTGGAGCTGGGTCAGCTCGTCAACAAGCCCATGCGTCAGTACAACGAGCGCGAGCTGGAGGCCATCGCCACCCTGCTGGGAGATTGGCAGATCCTGCCGAACGGTACCGAAGGCTATCGCACCGCCGAGGTGACCCTGGGGGGCGTGGATACCAACGAGCTCTCCTCCAAGACCATGGAGGCGCGCAAGGTGGCCGGTCTCTACTTCATCGGCGAGGTGGTGGACGTGACCGGCTGGCTCGGCGGCTACAACTTCCAGTGGGCCTGGTCATCGGGCTGGGTGGCGGGCCAATACTGCTGACAATCCTTCGCACTCATTCATCCCGGACAAGGGAGCCGCCTCGGTGGCTCCCTTGTCCGGCTCAGGCCGCGTTTTTTATGGTCGGTATTCCTAGCGGCGTTGGCTATCGATGGCCCGCTATCCCTTTCTAAGGGTCGGCAAGAACGCGGTCAGCAAGCCGATGAGCGGCAGGTAGGCGCAGACCTGGTACACGGTCTCTATGCTGGTGGCATCGGCCAGCTGGCCCAGCAGGGCGGCCCCTATGCCCCCCATGCCGAAGGCGAAGCCGAAGAACAGGCCGGAGATGGTGCCGACCTTGCCGGGGACCAGTTCCTGGGCGTAGACCAGGATGGCGGAGAAGGCCGAGGCCAGGATCAGGCCTATGATGACCGAGAGTACCGAGGTCCAGAACAGGTCGACGTGGGGCAGCAGCAGGGTGAAGGGGGCGACGCCGAGGATGGAGATCCAGATTACCCGCTTGCGGCCGATGCGGTCGCCGATCGGCCCGCCGAGCACAGTCCCCGCCGCGACGGCAAACAGGAAGGCGAACAGATAGAGCTGGGCGCTTTCCAGCGGCAGGCTGAACTTGTCCATCAGGTAGAAGGTGTAATAGCTGCTCAGGCTGGCCATGTAGAAGAACTTGGAGAACATCAGCAGGCCGAGGATGGCCAGGGACCAGCCGATCTGGCGGCGACTCAGACTGTGGCCGAGGTGAGCCTTCATCCGTTTATGGAAGTTGGCGGCGTGGTGGCTGGACCAGCGCCCGACCAGGCTGAGCACTATGACGCCGACCAATGCGAACAGCGAGAACCAGGCCGCGCTGCCCTGACCCTGCGGCACTATGATGAGCGCGGCGAGCAGCGGCCCTATGGCCGACCCCAGGTTGCCGCCGATCTGGAACAGCGATTGCGCCAAGCCAGGCTGGTTGCCGGCCGCCATGCGGGCGACCCGGGAAGATTCCGGGTGGAACACAGACGAGCCTATGCCGATCAGCATGGCCGACAGCAGCACGGCGCCGAAGCTGGCCGCCTGCGACAACGACAGCAAGCCGATCATCGTAAAGCCCATGCCGAACGGCAATGAATAGGGCATGGGCCTGCGGTCGGTGTAGAGGCCGATCAGCGGCTGCAACAGCGAGCCCGTGAACTGGTAGGTGAGGGTGATGAGGCCTATCTGGGCGAACGACAGGTTGAGGCCGAGCTTGAGCAGCGGATAGATGGCCAGCAGCACAGACTGCATCATGTCGTTCAACAGGTGCGAGAAGCTGATGGCGGCGATCACCGGATAGGTGGTGCGATTCAAGGCGTCGTGCACGGCAGAGGTGGCGAGTGGCTGATCGGTACTGAGGCTCTTTTCCATGAGGGTGGGTTCTGTGATCCTGGGTATGGCTTAACATGCCTGATCCCGGCGCGTCTGGACACCACAAAGTGGGGGGATCGGGGTTGCCGGTTACGGCGGTGAGAGGGTGGGGCGAACGGATCACGGATCGGCACTTGTGCTCGGCGGGCGGCGGATTAGTATAGAAACCTCGTCGTCGCATTATGCGGGTCGCCACCCGCCATGGAGGGATCATGTTTGAGAGCCTGGGAGTCATCAACGTTTGGACCTATCTGGTCGGGCTCTTTTCCAAGTCCAGGGGGGCGCGCCATGTTTGAGAGCCTGGGAGTCATCAATGTCTGGACCTGCCTGAGCGGGCTCTTTTCCAAGTTCTGGGGGGCGCGCCATGTTTGAGAGCCTGGGAGTCATCAATGTCTGGACCTATCTGGTCGGGCTCTTCTTCATCATCATAGCGCCGGGGCCCAACTCGATTTATGTGCTGCGCACCGGGGCGAGCCGCGGCGTTGGCCCCGGCTACAAGGCGGCCCTCGGGGTCTTCGTCGGCGACGCCATCCTGATCTTCTGCGCCTATCTGGGCATCGCCTCCCTCATCCGCACCACCCCCTTGCTGTTTACCCTGGTGCGCTACCTGGGTGCCCTCTACCTGCTCTATCTGGGGGTGAAGATCCTCCACGCCAACTTCATCGCCAGGCGGGAAGGGCAGGCGTCTGTGGTCGAGCACGGCGAGCGTTACTTCTCCAAGGCGCTGACCCTGAGCCTCACCAATCCCAAGGCGATCCTGTTCTACGTCTCCTTCTTCGTGCAGTTCGTCGACTTCAACTATGCCCACACCTGGGTCTCCTACCTGGTGCTGGCGAGCATGCTGGAGGCCATGAGCTTCGTCTATCTCACCCTGCTGATCTTCGGCGGCACCCTGATGGCCCGCTTCTTTGCGCGCAAGGTACGCCTCGCCAAGCTCGGCAACGGCCTCATCGGCCTCTTCTTTATGGGCTTCGCCGCCCGGCTGGCCACGTTGTCATCCTGACCGGCCTGTGGGCCTGCCAAGCCATGGACGCCCGGTGCCGGGCGTCTAGTCCGGCCAGCAATCCTTGCCAACCCGTACAAAACGGGATTGATGCACGATCAGCTTCTGATTGCCAGACTGGCTGATCTTGGGATTGCGATAGGTCTCGCCGGGCAGCAGATATTTGCTGTCTGCCATGCTGTCCGGCTGGTCACACCCCTGTTTCACCATGAACTCAAAGAAGCTGTTGCCGGTATTGGTGATGCTGCCTGCCGCCTGATCGAGACGATATTCGAACCGCTCCTGGCGGGGTCTCACCACCAGAATGGATTGCAGCGCTATGGTCATCTCGACCGAACTGCGCTTGCCTGCGTTATCGGGTGTGCCGGCCTGCGCCACCGGAACTTCGGTGAAAACGACCCTGTAGTAGCGCTCCTGCCGATCGCCGGGCCCCTTGTAATAGAGTTTGACGTGCTGCCGCTGGTCCGGATGCAGCACAAACCGCTTGGGGGCGAACAGCAGTTCGCCAGGGGCCATGGGTAGAATGGCCTCGTCCGCTGTCGGACTGGTGATGCGATACGCCGCCAGCTCGTAGAGCTTGGGTGTGCTGGCATTGTTGGTGACGGTGCGGGAGATGAACTCTTCATCGTGCTCCATGATGGCTGTCATGGGGCCTATGTCGATGGCCCATGCCTGGGGGCCGGCAAGCAGCAGAGCCGTCAGCAGAGTCAAACTGCGCGCCAGGTTTTTCATCATTGTCCTGAGATCCATGTTGATTGCTAACGCCAGCTGCCCTTGATGGTCAGGGTGCCGCTCTGGTGCCGTTCTCCTTCCCATATGCTGCCCTCCGTGGTTTGTGCCGCCCTTGGATCGGTCAGATCAAAGTCCAGCTTGAGCAGATAGAAGCGGGTAATACCCGGGTTCCCGTTGGGATCTATCCAATTGTGAGCCGGTTGACTGTCTTTGATGGCGAGTGTCCTGATATTGACCGGCACCCGGTCACAGCCGATCGGATGGCGGTAATTGGCGCCATAGCGGGTGGAGTCGAACACCAGCCTGGCGGGAATGGGCACGGCACTCTCGGGTTCCTGGCTATCGGCCGGGTAGAAGGTACAGTTCCCCTGATAAGGGCTTCCCTTGTCCTGGGCCAGGATCATCTCCAGCACGTCGGCCGAGACGGGGCCGCTATCCGAGATATTGTATTGAAACGACAGCACATCCTTGCCGATCTGTCCCTCACGATAGGGATTGGTGATCCCTTCGGACGAGAGGATGGAAACGCTGAAGTGGCGTGGCTTGATGATGATTTCCGTGGTGCCGCTGAACTCGTAATAGCCACTCTCGGGGGCATGGGCATTGCGCATATTGAAGTTGATCAGATCCCGGGTCAGCCGATCCTGCAAGCCCAGCCGTACGACCTGCTTGAAGAAGTTGCCCGAGAGAAACAGGGAGACGGATTGCTGGTTCTTCAGGTAGCGAGTCGTGTAGTCATAGCCATTCCAGGCCCAGTTGGTCATGTTGGCTGTGACTTGCACATCGGTGGCCGCGATGGCTGACTTGAGGCCTGCATCCTTGATGTTGGTAAACAGATAGATGGGTTCGAAGGTCTGGCTGCCATCTTCGATGAAGGAGTAATCGAGGAAGCGGCACAGCACGCCGCTGACATTGTTGAGCACATAGTTCTCGCAGCCGCGGGAGCCCGGCAATACATAGGGATTGCCGTTGCTGTCCACCGTCACTTCGCTGATGGCGTTGGTCTGGGTGAACTTGATATGACCCGCCTTCTTGTGTTCGATCTTGCGAACATACCAGTAACCACTTGCCTGATCCTTGCAGCGCGCCCCCGTGGCTGCGTTGAAGCTGACCAGGGTGGCACACAGGTTCATTTCACGCAGCAGTCTGCTGCCGACCGGCATGCTCCTCAGGTAGTCGAAGAAGCTGGCACTCAGCTTGGCATGGCCCCAACCATCCGCCGCGCCCAGCAGGCCGTAGAAACCCTTGCCATCGACGACGGCAGGCTTGTTGACTGCCTCGGCCGTGTTGGGATCGCAACGGGCGTAGCTCATGATGCAGCGCTGATTGATATAGGGCTGGTTGATGGGACCCTCCTCCCACATGTCGACGTTCCAGTTACTGATCCCCGTGTTATAGCCGTTGTCGACATAGGCCAGGCTCACCTGGCGGGTGCCCTTGAGAGAGGTCCAGGCGTTGGCCCCGCTGAGGCGGGGATCGAGGGCATCGGTCGGGGCGACAAACAGGTTGCTGTCTTCCTGGTTTTCGATAAACAGAAAATTGCGCAGGGGAGCATCGCCCCAGACGGTCTTGGAGACGGCGGCCTGGGTGCCGACACTGGCGAGCATGCTGCCGATGAAGCAGGCCGCGATAACAATTTTTGTCATTTTCATGCCATCAACCTCTCACCATGGCGTAAGTCGGCAGGCCGCGACAGATCACATCACCTACCCAGGCGGCGCCGCTCTGCTGCGCCAGATCAAGCTCTGCCTCACAGAATTCGTTGCCATGCTTGAAGCTCAATACCGGATTGGCCTTGTCCACATCCAGTGAAAATTCACCTGTCTCATTGGTCACAGTGGTGCCGATGTGGTTGTCGATCCTGGCGTTGGCGATCACGCTGCCATCCTCGGCACGTATGATGCCAAAGACGGTGACCATCTCCTTGACCGAGCGGGTGGCATCCAGTTTGGCCACGTTGCCGGGGAACAGGGTGTAGCGCTGCTTGCCGGTGTTGATGTCATAGCTGTCCTTGGTCGTCTTGCTGTTGAGCAGTTCCACTTCGTACTCCTGAAAGGGAGAGAGGGCGACAAAGGTCTTGTTGCCTTCGAGCGAGTACTCCTGGCCATTGATCTTGGCGAGCATCTTGCCTTCCTTGCCAATGCCGGTATCGATCAGCAAGCCGGAACCGGATCGGTTCTGGCTGGAGGCCAGGATCTCATCCCCTGTGGTGATGACAGCACCACGTGCAATCAGGTTGCCGTTCACATCGCCGCCCTGACTGCGACCCAGGGTCAGGGTGCCGCCCGTCATGCTGTTTTCAAAACCCAGGGTCCCCGAGAGGGCCAGGTCATTGTGCTCTGCGCCACTGATGACTTTGGCACCGTTGAGTGTCGCCGTGTTGATGAAGCCCTCCATGCGTTTCTGATAGCTGAGGTTGGCCGTGGTGTGGCCCTCTTCGTTGCTGCTCATGCCCAGACTGAACAGGTTGTCGAACGGGATCGAGTAGTCCAGGGTCAGGCTCTTGTTGTTGAACCCGCTCAGGGTCGCGCTGCTGCTCTGCAGGCTGGTTCGCAGTGACAACTGGCCATAGCGACCGGAATAGAGGCCCTGGTAATAGTCGATATAGCTGCGATCGTTCCCCTGCTCACTGTCGTGCGTGGTGTTGAACGAGAGGCTGCCCAGCCTGTCATGCCAGCCGCCGCAGGTTGATGCTGATGCCGGCGGTATAAAGATCCAGGGGGGCCGTGGTCAGCTTGCTGCCCGTGTCGAGTTTCTCCTGACTGAGCCAGAACGAGACGTTGTCGTGTACTTGTGCCGTCACGCCGGACGAGATCCGCCAGGAGGCGTCCGAGGCCAGCATGCCCTGCAGCTGTGTACTGACTCTGTCGGTCAGCTGCCAGCTGGCCTGGCTCTCGCTGACCAGGGCATCCTTGAAGCCATAGCCGGTCAGGGTCAGGTTGGTGGTCTCGAAGGTACGTGCCAGCGACAGCCCCAGCAGGGGGGAGCGGGCACCATCCTGACTGGCCTCCATCAGGCCGCCCCAGGATTGCCAGCCCCACTCCTGATCGAAGCCCAGGCTGTTGTTGAGTTTGGTGACGCGCTGATTGCTGGATTCCGTCAGGCGCCCGTCGATATGGATCTCGACCGTGACGCTGTAGGAGCCGTGGGGGAAGCGGCTGGTATCGATGCGGTGGTTGCCGATCGAGAAATTCTGCAGGCCGATCAGCTTGCCATCCCGATAGACCCGAACCTCACCCGCCGAGGGCATGAAGACCTGGATCGGGGTGGTGGATTCACTCTCGTTGACGGTACGTGAGCGGGCCTGATTGCCGTAAGAGAGCCCGTAGATCCGGCCTGCGTTCAGGGCGGATACGCCCCCCAGGGTCTGGAGGTCCCAGGTCGACACCATGCCGGTCGCAAAACGGCGATCTTCGATATCCCGCTCATACATGGCGCGATAGAGGGAGCCGTTCTGGTTCGTTTCCCCCAGATTGTAGAGAGAACCATCAAGGTCCAGATGGTGTTCACTGTACCCCACCAGGCTGTTCAACTGGGCGAAGTTGGTGCTGGTGCTGCCCGCCTGACGACTGTTGGCAAAGGAGTAGCCCAGGTTGTAGCGATTGACGCTGGTCAACGCCTCAACGGAGGGCGTCAGACTGGTCTTGGCCACACTGACACGCTTCTCGCCAAAGGCTGCCTTGGTGACTTGTATGGTCAGCAGCATGGCGATCAGATCCAGCTGCAGGGTGGCGCTGTCGTTGATGACCAGCCGTCCGTCGCTGGAAAAGGTGCGCAGCTGATTCTGTTGCAGCAGCTCCACCAGCTCCTGGCGCAGGGCCACATCGCTCTGGCCCTGGTTGAAGTCCAGGTTGAGCAGATGCAGCGCGCCGTCCCGCAGGATCAGCGTGGCGTTGCCAACGGACTCTTCGGTGGTGGTGTCGAGTGCCAGCGCCTGATCCTGATACTGCAGCCTGACCGGTACGGCAATGCCCTCTGCCAGTGCACTGGCAAAGCTGGCAGGAATGATGATATTGGCGATTTTGAGTGGCGCTGAGGCGCTGGCCGAGGCTGACATCATGATCAGCAATGAGACTGGCAACAGGCAGGCTTTTTTCAACATATCACGCACCATGGTTCCAAATTTCGGCAAAACAACACAGCCACTCGACCGGGTGGTGGAGGCAGTACCAGTACAAAGGATTATTTGATGACGACGAATTCCTGGCCCAGCCAGAGGCCGACATGGCTCTTCGGATCCCGGAGATCAACCTGGCGGAATTGGCGTTGCTTGCCCGGCAGGTCGTAATAGGTCTCCTTGCACTGTTCCTTGCGCTGTTTCAGGCAAGTGCCATACGCCACTGTGCGGTATGAGGCGTTTCCTTTATTGGTCAGGGTATCGCCTTGCAGAAGGTAATCGAACTTCTGCTGGCGCGGTGTGACCACCAGGATGGTGCCTATCTGGGCTGAGGTGGTGGCGACCGCCTGGCGGCGTTCGTTGCGCTGGTCGTCCATCGACAGGGCGGTATCCAGCCAGCGGATGCGGTAGTAACGCTCCTTGCCATCCTGCGGGCCCTTGTAAAAGAAGCGCACGTTGTTCTTGGCGTTGGCGGGGAGCATCAGCCGGCTTGGCGACAGCATGAGTTCACCGTCCACTTCCATCGGCATCTCCTGTCCGCCCTCTTCCGGGGAGGAGATGCGTGTCACTGTGACAGTGACCAGTCTGGCCTGATCGCTGGCGTTCTCGATCTCTTTGGCGACATCCTGACTGCCCGCATCAATAAAGGTGGTAACCGAGCCGACGTTGATCGCCTGGCTTATTCCGGGAATAAACAGCATCCATACCCCCAGCATTTTCAGGTTCATGTGATCTCCTGTGAATACAAAGGGCCCCGCAGGGCCCCGAATGATATGCGTTGAGGCAATCAGGCCCAGTTGGCCACGAACTCGACGTTGACTTCGCCGCTCCACAGACCGTCTGGCAGGGCTTCAAAGGTGGCCGTGCTGCCGTTGGCAGTGGCGCTTTCAATGTTGAAGCTGAAGGAACCCTGCGCCGTGGTACGTTGGGTGTCCTCCTTGAAACCCTGGGCTATGGGGGAGAGGTTGCCGCCTGTGATGCCCGCCGCCGTATCGATCAGGGTGGTGTAGGCCGTGGCGCTGACCGGTGCACCGCCCCACAACACACCCACGTCGACGGTGGAGTTGCCACCCAGATGGTTCAGGGTGCCGTTCAGCTTCTTGGCTTTCAGAATGAAGGAAGTCGCGCTGGCATCCCCCTTGATGGCGACATCGAACAGGCCGTTGACGGTATTGAAACCCTTGATCCCTTCGGCGTACTGGAAGGAGAGGCTGGAGAGCGGGGTGACAACCAGCTCGGAGGTAGTGTCTTTCTTGGCGGTTGCCTGCCATGTTGCGACTGCCGAGGCTTCTACGGCTGCCTGGGTGGCAGCGGTAAAACCCAAACCTACAACTGTCAGCGCAATCAGAGTCTTTTTCATCTTGATGTTTCCTACAGGTTTCCCGATGAGTAGCCTTGAGCCACCCGTTTGATTCACTGCACCCGAGGTGCATTCGTTCTTCATCCCCGGGGTATATTTGACCAAGGGGTGTTGCCGGGCCCCGAAACATAATGTTCCGTCACCCAGCTCATCTTTTCGCCGACCAAGATAACCGCCAGACCTGCTTGGATCGATCTAATGGTGTGTAGGAAAAGTCCTAAAAGGTAGTTGTTACGTACAACTTCAGATGCATGTATATCCCTGCGGCTCTGTCATGGGTCATTTAAAGTTATAACTTTGATTTTTAAGCATTTTGATGCTTTTCTTATCAAGATGAATCGGGCGTCTGGCGAGCGGTTGCGAATGATGTTTGAGTCGGCGATGCGGTACAAATGAACCATAAGATTCAAAAGAATATTTGTACTTATAACTAATTGATAAATATATATAAAACAAATCGTTCAAATAGCGTTCAGGTCACTTTATTAGCGTTTTATTTGAATTGTGTAACATATTATTAATATCAAAGAGCCGTATGGTACAGGTGCTGATTTTGTAGTTAGTATACGCTAAATCAAATGAGTCAACGGTAGGTAGGTATATGGCAAGGATATTGATAGTCGATGATCATCCCGCAATAAGAATGGCAGTGAATATGCTGCTTAAACAGGATGGGCACCATATTCTGGCAGAGGTTGATAATGGTGTTGATGCTATCTCTTCGGCTAGGAAACATCAGCCTGATATTGTGGTGCTCGATATTGGCATTCCCAGACTGGATGGTATTGAAGTTATCAAAAGACTGAAGGATCTGGATGCCAGCATCAAGGTGATTATTTTATCAGCACAATCAACTCATCATGTCATGGTGCGTTGCCTGCAGGCCGGAGCTGATGGATTCATGTCCAAGCTGGATGAGCTGTCGCTATTGAGAAGTGCGATCGTAAAAATAGAGAAAGATCAGCTCTATTTTCCAAGAGATATTATCGCAGGCGCCAAAAATGCTCATTCAGTAGACAGGGAAGATCTATTGTCAGCACTCTCGGATCGTGAAATGAGTGTGCTGCTGCAGATATGCCAGGGCCATGCAAACAAGCAGATAGCGGAAAGCATGTTGCTCAGCGAGAAGACGGTCAGCACCTACAAGACCCGCCTGATGCAAAAGCTCAATGTAACCAACATGGTTGACCTGATCAGTCTGGCCAAGCGGCAAGAATTGATGTGAGCAAGATGAAATTACTTCTGATCTTGTTCGTCAGCCTCAGTTCGCTCAGTTCGTTTCTTGCCCCTGCCCATGAACTGGAAGATAGCCTGCTGCATGTCTATGCGCGGGATGACAACGAGTATCTCGGCAAGCAGGCACTACCTCTACGTGCCGATGACTGGCTATGGTTGCGCAATCGTGAACGGCTGATTCTGGGGGTGCCGATGCCGGACAACCCTCCCATGGACATTACTCTGCGTTCCGGTGCCTATGAAGGGGTTACCGCCGACATTGCCGGTATGTTGAGTTATTTGTTGCACGTCGAGATAGTGGTGAAGAAGCTTCCGTCACGGGCGGCGGCCATAGCTGCGCTCAAGCGGGGGGAGATCGATCTGTTGAGTACCTCAAATGCTTATGAGGAGGAACAACAGTTGCTATTAACTGATAAATATATGGAAGATGACCCCGCCATATATAAAAGCATACACGTAAAGGAGCGTGATATAAAAACGGTGGCCGTCCCAGAGTATTATCTGCCAACTCTTGATGTGATGCGTTACCTGCCTGGCGTTCAAGTAAAGTTATATTCCTCCCGCTATAGTGCCTTGTCGGCTGTCGCGTATGGTCAGGTCGACGCTGTTATGGTAGATATGATTTCTGGTAATTTTATCGTCAATAAATTCTACCAAGACAGCATTCAATTACTAAGGCCCTTGTATGTGGATACTCATGGTTTCTCATTCGCGCTGGAAAAACAGAATCGGCGCCTCAAGAAAATAATTGATATTGCATTGCATGAGGTATTGGAAGGCAAGCGCGACGAGATTGCCAAACGTTGGAGCGGTGGTGGACTCTCCATCGATGCCAAGAGGATAGGGCTGACCAGTGGTCAATGGGCATGGCTTGGCCAGCAGAGAAAGCTCCGGATTGCGGTCAACAGCGGTATTCCGCCGCTGAGCTTCCTCGACGTTAACGGTACCTTGCATGGCGTGACTGCCGATCTGTTGCAGGTGCTGAGGGCGAAACTGGGAGTGGAGATCGAGGCGGTCCCGGTCAAGACGATCAAGCGCATGATCCAGCTGCTGGATGAGGGGAGAGTGGATGCTGTGGTAATGAGCCCATCGGTGGAGCGCAGGCGTCGTGTCCTGTTCAGTCGGGCCTTCGTGCTGGATCCCTTGTCTTACGTGGTTGGCGTGAAACATGAAGCGAGTGAACCGGACACCCTGCTCAAATTCGGGACTGTGGCCGTGGTCAAGGATTTCATTTCGGCGCAGGCCATAGAGGAGGTATACGGCAGGTTGAGGACTCGCCCGTTTGACAAGATTGAAGACGCACTGCGTTGTGTCGCGACCGAGGTATGTGATGTGACTGTACTGCCGCTGCGGGTAGCCAAGTATTACGTCAACAGCAAATTTCCCGACAGCTTGCTTATCACGGGCGAATTATTCGATTCGATTCCGATTGGTGCCGCGTTCGCGGTATCCCAGGAGAACACAGTACTGCGCAATATTCTGGACAAGGTGATCGCAACCATGCCGCCGGACGAGCTGGAAGGGCTCTCCAATCGCTGGCGGGTCAGTACCCAGCAGGAGGCGATCACCTGGCAGGAACTGGTACGCGAGTTTGGCATTTTTATTTCACTGATCCTGCTGTTGACCCTCCTGGTCAGCCTGTGGAGTCTCTCCCTGCGCAAACAGATGCGCGAACGTCGGGTTGCCGAAGTGGCGCTGAGTGCCCAGCTCAAGTTCATTGAAGATCTGGTGGACGGCACGCCCCATCCCATCTACGCCAGAGACCAGGATGGGCGGCTTATCCTCTGCAACAGCAGCTATGCGGCCTTTTTTGGTGAACCGAAAGCCGGCTTGCTGGGCGCAGGCCTGGCCGCTGATGGTGAGCGTTGGCCCTTTCTCGCCCCCCTGTTTGCCGATCTTGCCGCTGCCCGCGAGGAGCGACAGGCGCAGGAGGGGGATCATCGTCTGGTCATGGTGAATGGGGCCGTGGATGTCTATCACTGGGTCCAGCCCTATTACGATCTGGATGGCAAGGTGCAGGGGGGCATTGGCGGCTGGATCGATGTGAGCGAGCGCCTGCGCCTGCTGGATGATCTGGCGGTGGTCAGCCAGGAGGCGCAAGAGGCCAATCGCGCCAAATCGACGTTTCTGGCCACCATGAGCCACGAAATTCGTACCCCCATGAATGCCATCATTGGCCTGCTGGAGCTGACTCTGCGGCGAGATCGTCTGCATGAGGAAGATAAAGCCTCGCTCTCCATCGCCCATGGCTCGGCGACGGATCTGCTGACCCTGATCGGCGATATTCTGGATATCTCCAAGATAGAGTCGGGGCGGCTCGAGCTGGTGCCCGAACCCCATGACATAGCGGCCTTGACCGAGTCTGTCGTCACGGTGTTCAACGCCCTGGCCAGACAGAAGAATCTGCAACTGGAACTGGTTATCGGAGCGACCCATTGGGTGCAGGTAGACGGCCTCTGTTACAAACAGATCCTGTCCAACCTGATCAGCAATGCCATCAAATACACTGAGCTGGGCTCGGTACGGGTCGAGCTGCAGCTATGGAGCAGTGACGGCTGGTGTACCTTGCAACTGGTGGTCAGGGATACCGGGATAGGGATAGCCCCGGCGGAACTGGCGAGGCTGTTTCAGCCCTTCAGCCAGGCCAGCCAACCCGAGCATATACAGCAATCCGGTACGGGCCTCGGCCTGATGATCTCTCGTTCCCTCTGCGAGTCAATGGGGGGATCCCTGGTGCTGGAGAGCGAGTTGGGTCGTGGCACCCGGGTGTGCGTCGAGATGAAACTGCCCCTTGCCACGGCCGTGGAGAAACCCCTGTCAGGCGAACTTGACTCAGTGATGGCGCGCGGGGATAGGCTGCGAGTGATGATAGTGGATGATCACCCCACCAATCGGCTGCTTATCAGTCAGCAACTGGCCTATCTGGGGCATGAGGCCATGGCGGCCGAGTCGGGTGAGCAGGCGCTGGCGCTCTTCGCCGAATACTCCTTCGATGTCGTCATCACCGACTTCAACATGCCCGGCATGAACGGGTTCGAGCTGACCCGGCAGTGCCGTGTGCGGGAACACCTCAATGGCAGGCACCGTTGTGTGATCCTGGGCCTGACGGCCGATGCGCGTCAGGAGCAGGTGAACGAGGGTCATGCGGCTGGCATGGATGATTGTCTGTTCAAGCCGGTAGGGCTGGAGGCGCTCGATCATTGCCTGCGTCGGCATATGCAGCGTGAGGAGCAAGCCGATGTCGCCGCTTGCATGCAGGAGATCAGGCAGTGTCTCGGGCCGCTGACCGGCCACCAGTCAGCCCTGATGTTGCCCCTGCTGGCCGAATTTGTTCGTGCCAGTGACGACGACCTGCAGGCGCTGCAACAGGCGGTTACCGCCGGGGAGCTGGCCCGCTTTCTGGATTATGTTCATCGTCTGAAAGGCGGAGCCAGGATCATGGGGGCCATGCAGCTGGTCGCCACCTGCAGCGAGATAGAGTCCGGGGAACTGAACGCACAAACCCTGCCCATGGCGTTGCAGCGCCTGCAACGTGTCTATCACATTGCCAGGCTGGCCATAGTGCGGCTGCAGAGCACAGAACCTGGATAAGAATGAAGGCATGGTGACATGCCTTCATGACTGCTCAACCGTGCCAATACACCATCAACTCATAGGCTGCCTCACCTGTCTGGTGGGGTCGGCTCGAAGGGGCTTGATAGCTGAGGTAATAGCGGGTGGCTTGTGCCAGGGTCAGAGGATGTGTGGAGGGGATCCGTTGACCATTGAGCGTGAGACTGATGGGAGTGCCGGCCTGTTGTGTCAGGGTGCCATACAGTTTGCGGGCTTGCAGTTGATAGGTGGTATTGAAATCCGGGCTGCTGATATTGGCCGCCAGGGTGTGAATGGGATACTGCGTCTGGTTTGAATTGACGGGTTGCAGGCCGGGATGGGTGAGTGCTATTTCCATCCTGGTATCTTTACTGGCGGTGGCTGGCCAATTGAGTTGACGGGTCAGGGTGGCGGCCTGGGCGGTTGCACCACAGCACCCAAGTAGTAACGCCACCAGCATTCCTTTCTGAGACATATGGTCATCTCCTGGATCTAGAGGTTACCCCGTTGTCGGGGTCATCCGTTTATCGACTCACCTGCCAGAAAGCTTAGTTTGACGCTCGCGATTCGGAATGAGCTGACACGGAATACGGGGTATGATCTCGCGCCTTGGTACATATCTTCTTCATTGATACGGGATCCCTGTCTTGCTCGAAAATCAGATGATGTTGTTGGCGGTATTCGAACGGGCGGCGCTGATGCTGATGACCCTGTTCTTCCTGACCCGCACCCGGCCGTTCCAGCGGCTGTTCCAGAAGCGGGATCACACCCCGGCCGAGCTGGTGCTGGTCGCCTCCATCTTCGGCCTGTTCGCCGTGTTCAGTACCTATACCGGCATTCCGGTGGAGGGGGCGCTGATCAACGTGCGGATCATCGCCATCATTTCGGGCGGCATACTGTTCGGCCCCTGGGTCGGCATTCCGGCCGGGGTCATCTCGGGCCTGCACCGCTACCTCATCGACATGGATGGTCACACCTCGATCCCCTGTCTCATCGCCAGCATCATTGCCGGTCTGCTCGCCACCTGGTTGCACCTGCGCTGCCGCAAGTCGCGACTCTGGCTCTACGGCATACTGGCGGGCATGTTGTGCGAGGGGCTGACCATGTTGCTGATCTGGCTGCTGACCGAACCTCATGAGGTGGGGGTGGAGATCGTCAGCCACATCGCCTATCCGATGATCGCCGGGGCGCTCTGTATCGGGCTCATCATCAAGCTGGTGCAGGATCTGGATGACGAGAAGGAGCTGATTGCCGCCAAGCAGGCCAAGCTGGCGCTGGATATCGCCAACAAGACGTTGCCCTTCTTCCAGAAGGTCGATCGCCACTCCCTTGGTCAGGTGTGCGGCGTCATCTGCAACGAGATCCATGCCGATGCGGTGGCCATCACAGATACCCGCGACGTGCTGGCCTACGTGGGGGTGGGCAAGGATTACTACGAGCTGGACGAGCACCACGCCATCAGCGACATGACCCAGCGGGCTGTGTTGCTGGACCAGATCATCATCAACAACGATCTGCGCCAGTATCACCTCTCCGATTTTCACTCTGTCATCATCATTCCGCTGCGGGAAAACGGCGCCGTCAGCGGCACTCTCAAGATTTATTACCGCCGCACCCACAGCATCACCAGCTCGCTGCGGGAGATGGCGGTGGGCCTCTCCCAGCTCATCTCCACCCAGATGGAGGTGTCGCGCATCGAGCAGTTGAAAGAGATGACCCGCAAGGCGGAGTTCACCGCCCTGCAGAGCAAGATCAACCCGCACTTCCTGTTCAATGCCCTCAACGCCATCTCATCCCTGATCCGCATTCGTCCCCAGCAGGCACGCCAGCTCATTGCCAATCTGGCGGACTACCTGCGTTACAACCTCAACAAGGGGGATGAGCTGATCGACATTCAGGAGGAGCTGCAGCAGGTGCGCGACTACGTGGCCATCGAGCAGGCCCGCTTTGGCGACAAACTGGAGGTGGTGTTCGAAGTGGACGACGTCCACATCCAGGTGCCGAGCCTGCTGTTGCAGCCGCTGGTGGAAAACGCCATCCTGCACGGCATCCAGCCCCGCAGCGCGCCGGGCCGGGTCACTATCGAGGTGAAGCAATTGGCGGGTGGCATCCGGGTGGCGGTGCGCGACACCGGCTATGGCATCAGTCAGGCGGTGATCGATGGCGTGGCCGCCGGTCGGGTGGAGAGCCGCAGCATAGGCCTGATGAACGTTCATCAGCGGGTCAAGCTGTTGTACGGTGATGGCCTGCAGCTCAAGCGGCTGGAACCGGGTACCGAAGTCTGTTTCTATCTGCCGGATCAGGAGGCCATGCCATGCTGAGAGACATCACTGTTGAGGACGAGTCTCTGACTCGAGAGGTGCTGGCCTGCTCTTCTTCCCAGCTAGGGGCAACGCAATGCTGAAAGCCATTATTGTCGAAGATGAATATCTGGCCCGTGAGGAACTCATCTATCTGGTGAGCCAGCACAGCCAGATCGAGATAGTGGCGAGCTTCGAGGACGGGCTCGAGGCCTTCAAATACCTGCAGGATCACGAGGTGGACGTGGTGTTTCTGGATATCCAGATCCCCTCCATCGATGGTCTGCTGCTGGCCAAGAACCTGCACAAGTCGAGCCATCCACCCCACATCATCTTCGTCACCGCCTACAAGGAGTTTGCGGTGGAGGCGTTCGAGCTGGAGGCGTTCGACTATATCCTCAAGCCCTACAACGAGCCGCGCATCATCAATCTGCTGCAAAAGCTCGAGCATGCGGGCAAGTCGCAGCCGGTCGGCACGGGGGAGGCGAGCGGCGACGTGATCAGCCCGCAGAATCGCACCGTCAATCTGGTGAAGGGGGAGCGCATCATAGTCACCCCCTGCGAGCAGATCTATTACGCGGAAGCGGACGAGAAGCTGACCTATGTCTATACCCGCACCGATCGCTACGTGATGACCATGACCATCAGCGAGTTTGTCAGCCGGCTGCCCGCCGAGGGCTTCTTCCGCTGCCATCGCTCCTACTGCGTCAACATCAACAAGATCCGCGAGATAGTGCCCTGGTTCAACAGCACCTATCTCATCCGGCTCCATGACCTGTCGTTCGAGGTGCCGGTCAGTCGCAGCAACATCAAGGCGTTCCGTCAGCTGATGCGGCTCTGATTGTCATTCATTCCCGCCGATCTGCATTTCATGCCTTAATCAGTCGGCGCGAGCTGCGTCTTGCCTATAGTGGCCTCAATTTCCTTAAGGCCATCGACCGAGACGCATCATGACCAAAGAGATGAATCGCACCCGCTATCTGACCCTGATAGGTACCATCATCACCCAGTTTGCGCTGGGTTCCGTCTACACCTGGAGCCTGTTCAACGCCCAGCTCTCCGACAAGCTGGACGAGCCGGTCAGTCAGGTGGCGTTTGCCTTCGGTCTGCTCAGCCTGTCGCTGGCGGTGGCGTCTTCCATGGCGGGCAAGCTGCAGGAGCGGTTCGGGGTGCGCAACGTCACCCTGGGCGCCGGCGTGCTGCTCGGCATCGGCTTCTTCCTCACCGCCCATGCCAGCAACCTGGCCATGCTCTACCTCTGCGCCGGCATCCTGGTGGGCTTCGCCGACGGCACCGGCTACCTGATGACGCTCTCCAACTGCGTGAAGTGGTTCCCGGAGCGCAAGGGGCTGATCTCCGCCTGCTCCATCGGCGCCTATGGTCTGGGCAGCCTCGGCTTCAAGTACATCAACCTGCTGCTGCTGTCGAACAACGGCCTGGAAGCGACCTTCCAGCTGTGGGGGCTGATCGCCATGTCCATGGTGCTGGTGGGCGGCATGCTGATGAAGGATGCGCCCAAGCAGGCTTCCTCCCTGCAGCAGACCGAGAGCCGTGACTTCACCCTGGCCGAGGCGATGCGCAAGCCGCAATACTGGATGCTGGCGCTGATGTTCCTCACCGCCTGCATGAGCGGCCTCTATGTCATCGGCGTGGCCAAGGACATCGGCGAGAACATGGTCGGCCTGTCGACCGCGGTGGCAGCCAATGCGGTGGCGGTGATCGCCATGGCCAACCTGGGTGGCCGGCTGGTGCTGGGTATACTGTCTGACAAGATGTCCCGCATCCGGGTCATCACCATAGCCCAGCTGATCACCCTGTGTGGCATGGCGCTGCTGCTGTTCGTGCCGCTCAATGCCAACCTCTTCTTCGTGGCGGTGGCCTGCGTGGCCTTCAGCTTCGGTGGCACCATCACAGTCTATCCCTCGCTGGTGAGCGACTTCTTCGGTCTCAACAACCTGACCAAGAACTACGGCGTCATCTATCTGGGCTTTGGTCTGGGCAGCATCATAGGCTCCATAGTGGCCTCCCTGTTCGGCGGCTTCATGGCGACCTTCAACCTGATCCTGGTGCTGATGGTGGTGGCTCTGGTGCTCTCTCTCACCATACGTCTGCCGGCTCCCAAGCCGCTCTGCACCGATTGAGGGTTCGCCTCGCTCGATGACGACATGAAACCTGAGCCCGATGGGCTCAGGTTTTTCTTTCATCAAAAGACGTATAGATGGCTAAATATCTATACTCTTGTGCCGCCCTTTCCTATAATCCCCCCGCTTTGGCGCATCATGCTTAATAGGGAATCCGGTGAAAATCCGGAGCTGGCGCGCAGCGGTAAGGGGGAACGAAGCGACATCAGGGCACTGCCGTCAGGTGGGAAGCCGTCGCCGTAGGCCATCAGCCCCCCAGCCCGAAGACCTGCCAAAGTTCGTATTTCGGGCCGAGAGAAACCGGCCACGAAGTAGATGCTTACGCGAACTTAAGGATCTCTCATGTCCAAGAAATTATTGGTGGCTGCCCTGTTGCCAACGGCGGCCTTCGCCCAGACGACCATCCCCGTCAATCCTACCCTGGTGATCACCGCCAACCGGGTGGAACAACCCATCAGCACGGTTCTGGCACCTGTTGTGGTGATCGATCGCGCCGAGATCGAATCCCGTCAGGTGCAGAGCCTGCCAGCGCTGTTGAAGACGCTGCCGGGTGTGCAGATCACCACACTGGGTGGGCGAGGGCACATGAGCAGCCTGTTCATTCGCGGTACCAACTCCAACCATTCGCTGGTGCTGATGAACGGGCGCCCCATCGCCGCCATGGTGGCTGGCACGCCAGACCTCAGCCAGATCCCGCTGGGCAATATCGAGCGCATAGAGTACATCCGGGGACCACGCGCGGCCGTCTATGGCGCGGATGCCATCGGCGGCGTCATCAACCTCATCACCAAAACCTCCGCCAAGAATGGCAGCGAGACCCACCTGAAGGGGGGCGTGGGCAGCAATGGTTACGGCCAGGGTCAGGTGCGTACCGTGCAGGCCCTGGGTCAGCAGACCGACATGAATATGATGATCGGCTACGAGCGCACCGATGGTTTCGATGTGGTGGCCAATGCCCAGCAGCCGGATCGGGATGGCTTCGACAGTCTGAACGGCCAGATCGGGCTGAACCATGCCTTCAATGATGCCTGGAGTGCAGACTTCAACGCCCAGGGTTATGACAACCAGACCGAGATGGATGATGCCTATCAGTCGGCCGATCAGAGCCGGGTACAGGCCTTCCAGTATGATGGCGGTCTCAAGTTCCAGAGCGAGACGCTGACCAGCCGGCTGGAGGCCAGTTATGGCGAGAACAAGCTGAAGAGCTGGTGGGAGAGCAAGGGAGAATCCAGCGCCCAGCCGATCCACACCGGCTTGACCCGTTTCTCCTGGATCAACAGCTGGAGTGGCGTTGAGGGGCTCAACCTGACCGGTGGCGCCGACTGGCAGCAGGAGCAGTTGAAATCCGACTCGCGCAGCTCCGGTCAGGCGTTCAATGCCCCCGATCGCGACAACACGGGTCTGTTTGCGGTGGGCAGCTACCGCTGGCAGGCCCTGCTGTGGGAGCTTTCGGGTCGCACCGATGACAACGAGCAGTATGGCCGTCACAACACCTGGTCCGCCGCCAGCGGGCTGGACATAGATGACAACCACAATGTGCGGTTGAGTTATGGCACCGGCTTCAAGGCGCCGACCTTCCTCGACCTCTACTATCCCGGTTATGAGAATCCGGATCTGAAACCGGAAGAGAGCAAGAACCTGGAGCTGGGCTTCACAGGCCGTTATACCGGTTGGGACTGGTCGCTGAATCTGTATCGCAACCAGATCCAGAACCTGATCGCCTGCCAGAGTGCCTTCTCCACCTGCAAGCCGGACAACACGGATGCCGAGATCCGCGGCGTGGAAGTGGCGTTGGGTCTGGAAACCGGACCGCTCCATCATGATCTGAGCTTCGATTATACCAAGACCGAAGACAAGAACGATGGTGACCAGCAACTGCTGCGTCGTGCCAAGCAGAAGGCCAGCTGGCTGACTCAGGTACAGCTGGGCCCGGTCGATCTCTCCACCGAACTGCTTTATGTCGGCAAGCGGGATGACAAGAACTTCAGCAGCTTCCCGGCTGAGCGGGTAGAGCTGGGTTCCTACACCCTGATCAATCTGGGGGCCAGCTACGGGGTGACGCCTCAGTTCACGCTGGGTGGCCGCATCGACAATCTGTTTGATCGCGACTATGCCCCGGCCTATGGCTATGCGTCGGCAGGGACCGAGTTCAAGCTGACGGCGGACTACCGCCTCTGATCGCCAGCGCTGCTATATATAGAAGAGAAAAAGCGAGGCCCTGCCATGTGCAGGGCCTTTTCTATTGGCGGTCGGCGGGAGTATG
>NZ_CP023818.1:865000-912500 GCF_002587065.1 Aeromonas sp. CA23 | reverse complement strand
CGGGAGACACACGGCGGGTGCTAACGTCCGTCGTGAAGAGGGAAACAACCCAGACCGCCGGCTAAGGTCCCAAAGTTCTGGTTAAGTGGGAAACGATGTGGGAAGGCTCAGACAGCTAGGATGTTGGCTTAGAAGCAGCCATCATTTAAAGAAAGCGTAATAGCTCACTAGTCGAGTCGGCCTGCGCGGAAGATGTAACGGGGCTCAAACCAGGCACCGAAGCCGCGGATTCACACTTATGTGTGAGTGGTAGGGGAGCGTTCTGTAAGTCTGCGAAGGTGTATCGAGAGGTATGCTGGAGATATCAGAAGTGCGAATGCTGACGTAAGTAACGATAAAGGGGGTGAAAAGCCTCCTCGCCGGAAGACCAAGGGTTCCTGTCCAACGTTAATCGGGGCAGGGTGAGTCGACCCCTAAGGTGAGGCCGAAAGGCGTAATCGATGGGAAGCAGGTTAATATTCCTGCACGACTTGTAATTGCGATGGGGGGACGGAGAAGGCTAGGTGGGCCAGGCGACGGTTGTCCTGGTGAAAGTGCGTAGGTGGTGTTTCTAGGCAAATCCGGAGACACAACACTGAGACACGAGACGAAGCCACTACGGTGGTGAAGCCATTGATGCCCTGCTTCCAGGAAAAGCCTCTAAGCTTCAGATTACAAGTCATCGTACCCCAAACCGACACAGGTGGTCGGGTAGAGAATACCAAGGCGCTTGAGAGAACTCGGGTGAAGGAACTAGGCAAAATAGAACCGTAACTTCGGGAGAAGGTTCGCTCTTGACAGTGAAGTCCCTCGCGGATGGAGCAGTTGGGAGTCGCAGTGACCAGATGGCTGGGACTGTTTATCAAAAACACAGCACTCTGCAAACACGAAAGTGGACGTATAGGGTGTGACACCTGCCCGGTGCCGGAAGGTTAATTGATGGGGTTAGCGCAAGCGAAGCTCTTGATCGAAGCCCCGGTAAACGGCGGCCGTAACTATAACGGTCCTAAGGTAGCGAAATTCCTTGTCGGGTAAGTTCCGACCTGCACGAATGGTGTAACCATGGCCATGCTGTCTCCACCCGAGACTCAGTGAAATCGAATTCGCCGTGAAGATGCGGTGTACCCGCGGCTAGACGGAAAGACCCCGTGAACCTTTACTACAGCTTGGCACTGAACATTGAACCTACATGTGTAGGATAGGTGGGAGGCTTTGAAGGCGTGACGCCAGTTGCGCTGGAGCCGTCCTTGAAATACCACCCTTGTATGTTTGATGTTCTAACGCAGGTCCCTGAATCGGGATCGCGGACAGTGCCTGGTGGGTAGTTTGACTGGGGCGGTCTCCTCCCAAAGAGTAACGGAGGAGCACGAAGGTTGGCTAATCCTGGTCGGACATCAGGAGGTTAGTGCAATGGCATAAGCCAGCTTAACTGCGAGACGGACAGGTCGAGCAGGTACGAAAGTAGGTCATAGTGATCCGGTGGTTCTGAATGGAAGGGCCATCGCTCAACGGATAAAAGGTACTCCGGGGATAACAGGCTGATACCGCCCAAGAGTTCATATCGACGGCGGTGTTTGGCACCTCGATGTCGGCTCATCACATCCTGGGGCTGAAGTCGGTCCCAAGGGTATGGCTGTTCGCCATTTAAAGTGGTACGCGAGCTGGGTTCAGAACGTCGTGAGACAGTTCGGTCCCTATCTGCCGTGGGCGTTGGATGATTGAAGGGAGTTGCTCCTAGTACGAGAGGACCGGAGTGAACGAACCTCTGGTGTTCGGGTTGTCACGCCAGTGGCACTGCCCGGTAGCTAAGTTCGGAATCGATAACCGCTGAAAGCATCTAAGCGGGAAGCGAGCCCTGAGATGAGTCATCCCTGACCCCTTGAGGGTCCTAAAGGGCCGTTGGAGACCACAACGTTGATAGGTGGGGTGTGTAAGCGCGGCGACGTGTTGAGCTAACCCATACTAATTACCCGTGAGGCTTAACCATACAACACCCAAGAAGTGTTCTGGGCCTTGTAGCAAATCGAAGAACTACTTACAAATTCAGTGATAGCGACGAAGCCCAAGGCATCAGTCGTTACTCACGTCAGCTTTCTAGATTAAGATTTTGCCTGGCGGCCATAGCGCCGTGGAACCACCTGATCCCATGCCGAACTCAGAAGTGAAACGCGGTAGCGCCGATGGTAGTGTGGCATTCGCCATGCGAGAGTAGGACACTGCCAGGCACCCAACATTGAAAGCCCGCTCAGATGAGCGGGCTTTTTTATTGCCAGAAATCAGCCATTTATAAGCGATAAACAGCTGATCCCCTTCTTTATTGGCCCTGATTGGCACAGGGTAGCTCCATGTTGACCACCCCATCTTCCAGCTGGATGTCGATCTTGAAGCCAAGCCGCTTGGCCAGATTGATCATGCCGCGATTGCTGGGCATGGTCATGCCCGATAGCTGACCAATGCCCCGCTCTCTGGCGTAGCGCACTATCTTCTCCATCATCAGCTTGCCGAGCCCGAGTCCTTTCAGGTCGGAACGTACCAGAATGGCAAATTCCGCATCGGATAGGTCCGGGTTGGAAATGGCCCGCACCACCCCGAGGATCTGCTGACTGAAGGCCCCGTCCTGCCCGACGGCAACGAAGGCCATCTCCCGGTCGTAGTCAATCTGGGTCATGCGGGCCAGCTCTTCATGACCCAGCTCCCCTACGTCAGCGAAGAAGCGCTTGTACCTGTCTTCGTCCGATACCTTGAGTACAAACTGCTTGTGGGCGGGCTCATCCTCCGGCCGGATCGGGCGCAGCAGAACATGACTCTGATCCTTGAGCCAGGCCCCCTCTTCCAGCTCGGTGGGATAGGGGCGTATGGCCAGTGTATTGCGTCCCTGCACCACAGGCATCAGCGTCAGGCTGGCATCCAGAATGACCATCTCGGCCCCGCATGCCTGCAGCGGATGCAGGTCCATCTCCTGGATCTCGGGGAAGGCCAGCAGCAGTTCCGACAGCTGGCACAGCACCTGACCGAGAGCATCGATATCGAGTTTTTCGGGGGTGGCCTGCTCGCGGATCTTGCGACTCTTGAGGGCTCCTATGATCTGGTAGCGTGCCAGCGCCTGGTTCAACGGCGGAAGTGCGGCCACCATCTCTTGCGGCTCGGCCCCCGATTCGCCGAGCAGGATGACGGGACCGAAGACAGGATCCTGTTGCAGGCGGATCCTCAGCTCCAGCCCGCCGCTGCGGCGCGCCATCCGTTGTACCAGCAACCCCTCGATCCGTGCCCCCGGATCGTGTTGCCTCACCCTGTCGAGAATGGCATCCGCTGCCTGGGCGACTTCGGCTGAGGTACGCAGGTTCAGCATGACGCCGTGCACCGCAGACTTGTGGGCAATATCCGGTGAGCGCAGTTTGACCGCGACCGGATAGCCGATCTGCTCTGCGGTCAGGGTGGCCTCGATGGCATCGGAGACGATCCAGGTCGGCAACGTAGAGAGCCCGGCGGCCTGCAGTATGGGGTGCACCAGGTGGGTATCGAGCGTGAGCTGTTTGCGCTCCAGCGCTTGGCGGATCAACAGCTGACACAGCTCGGCGTTGAGCTTGTCCCCCTGCAGGGAGGCAGGGGTTTCCATCAGCTGCTTCTGGTTGCGGCGGTATTCCACCATGTGCATGAAGGCGGCGACGGCGCTCTCCGGAGTACGATAGGTCGGAAATCCGGCCTCGCTGAACAGACGACGCCCCTCTTGCGCCGAGTATTCTCCGGCCCAGTTGGTCAGGATATTGAAGCGCCTGGCCCTGGGATGTTGTTTGACGTAGTCGATCAGACTGCGGGCCAGTTCGGCTCCGCGCGCCGTGAGGGAGGGGGCGTGAATGAGCAGGATGGCGTCGGCTTCATCCCCTTGCAGCAAGGTCTCCAGCGCCTGCCGATAGGCGGCAATATCGGCATCACTGCCGATGTCCCGCGGTGGCATGGCCAGTTTGCCACCCCGCTCCAGCAGCACGTCGACCGCCATGTTGGCCAGTCCACGGCCATTGGAGATGATGGCCAATCTTTCCCCCTTGAGGGTCAGGGAGTGGCTCAGGGTCTCGACCGCGGCAAACAGCTCGTGGGTATCTCGCACCCGCAGCATGCCTGCGCGCCGAATGGCGGCATCGTAGACGTTGTCGAGGCCATTGGCCGGATCGTGGCGGCCGCTCTTGAGCACCAGGATCGGCTTGTTGCGTGAGGCTGCCCGTGCTGCCGAGAGGAAGTGGCGGGCGTCGTGCAGCTTGTCCATGTAGAGCAGGATGGCGCGAGTGGTGCCATCGCGGGAGAGTTGATCCAGCAACTGGCCGAAGTCGATGTCACAGTGATCGCCGAGGGAGATGAAGGCGGAGAAACCCAGCTCATGTTGCTTGGCCCAATCCAGGATGGTGGTGCTGACGGCGGCTGACTGGGAGAGAAACGCCACCTGGCCAGGTTTGGCCGCGATGGGGGAAAAGCTGGCGTTGATGCCCTGACCCGGCAACAGCATGCCCATGCTGTTGGGGCCGAGCAGGCGAATGTCGTATTGGCGGCTCAGCTGTTGGAGCTGCGCTCTCTCCGGCATGGAGAAGTCGGCAGCCAGTATGATGGCAGCTCCGGTGCCTTTCTTGCCCAACTCTTCGATGAGTGGCAGTACCCGTTCGCGTTTGGTACATATGATGGCGAGATCGGGGGAGAGCGGCAGGCTGCTGATATCGGAATAGGCCAGTACGCCGGCGATGGCCTTGTTGTGCGGGCTGACCGGCAGTATGGGGCCCTTGAACTGGCCTGCGAGCAGGTGCCTGATCACCACATGACCCGCTTTCTGCGGGTTGGTCGAGGCACCGATGACGGCGATTGACTGGGGTTTGAAGAGCCGATCCAGGCCGCTTGGTTTCATGGGCACTCCCGTGGGTGGCGGATGGTGCCAGTGTAATACGCTTTGACTGCCTGTTCTGTGACCGGTTGCGGATCACTGTTTGGTGAGGGCGCTGACTCGCAGATAAAACTTCATCTTGCCCTGGATCTGACGCACCGCCGCCAGATGGCGTTCCTGCAGATAGATATCCTGCTCCCGATCCAGCGGGGTTTGCGGTACGCCCAGGCTCTGCAGGTACTCTTCAAACAGCTGTGAGCTGTTGATTTCGATCAGATGACGCATCATGGCGAGGCTCCTTCCATTCAGGCTGAACGTAGAGTCTAGTCTGTGACTGCCATCTCGTTATGACCATTGTCAGATTTGACACGAAGCGGCTCACACATCTGCGGGGCCGGGCTCAGTAGCGGGCCCGCACGCATTATAGTGAGTGCATGAAACGCTGAGGGGCGAGGTACATGATCAGAGTCTGGCTGTGGTGCATCGCACTCTTTTCGGGGAGTGCTCTGGCTGCCGAGTCGCACATTCGGGCCTGGAACCTGCTGCTGGATCATCCCAATCCTGCCGTGGCAGGCTTGCTGCGGCTGTCGCTCGATCTGACCGTGCCCGAATACGGTCCCTACCGCCTGAGTGCCAGCCCGCCGATGGAGCAGGGACGAGCCGTCAAGGAGTTGCAGGGTGGCGAGCTGGTGCAGATCGGGGTATTCGCGCCCGATGAGGAGCGGGAACGTACCCTGCTGCCTATCCATATTCCGCTGGCGAAGGGGTTGCTGGGCTGGCGGGTCTGCCTCATCCGGCAGGGGGATGAGGGGCGGTTTGCCAGGATCTACTCCTTGGCTGACTGGCATCACTCCGGGCTCACCATAGGCCAGCACAGATCCTGGCCCGATACCCGTCTGCTCAAGACGAATGGTCTCAGGGTCGTGGTCGGCAGCCTGTATGAGGCCTTGTTCAACATGCTGCGCAAGCAGCGTTTCGACTGCTTCCTGCGCTCCGTCATCGAAATAGAAGATGAGCTCAAGTCACATCCGGATTTGGCCATAGAGCCTCATCTGGTGTTTCGTTATCCGTTGGCGCTGCTGTTTTTTGTCTCGCCAAAATATCCCGAGCTGGCACAACGCATCGAGCTGGGATTGCAGCGGGCGCGCCAGTCGAGTGCCTTCGATCGGGTCTTTGAGGAGGGGTTCGGCAGTACCATTCGTCGGTTGAAGCTGGATGAGCGGGTCATGCTGGAGTTGGATAACCCGGATCTGCCCGCCAGCAGCCGCGCCATGATGGCCGACCCGACCCTCATCTATGCACCGGTCGCTGTCAGCCCGTTAGCGCAGTGATCCCTGGCCGCGTGCCGTATCCCAGAAGGCGCGGATCAGCGGCTCTTCCAGCCGCTTCTTGAGCACGGCGATGCCGACATCGAATGGTTTGAGCGCCGGTCTGGGTTCGACGATGCGCACCTTCTCCCCCATGGGGCTGTGGTCGATCACGGCGGCAGGTACCAGCCCGACGCCAAAACCGAGCGCTACCATGGCGACTATGCCCTCGTTGCCCGCCACCTCGGCATAGATGTTGGGGGCTATGCCCTTGTTGCGAAACCACTGGTCACAGCGCTTTCGCGCCAGCCCCTGCTCGGAGAGGATCAGCGGCAGCCGCTCCCAGTCGGGCTCTCCCTGCAAGAACCACTGGTTGGGTTGAGGCGGGTTGCGTGGGGCGATGAACACCAACGGCACCTGTTGCAGGCTGGCAAACTCCAGCTTGGACGAGAGCGCATCCGGCCGCGCGGCTATGGCGAGATCGGCCTCGTCCGCCAGGATCTTGTCCACCGCCAGCGCCGGGTCGCCGGTCTCCAGCTTGATCTCCAGCTGGGGATAGCGGCGACGAAAGCGCTCCAGCACCTCGGGCAGCAGAAAGTAGCTGGCGGTGACCGAGCAGAACACCCGCAGCCGCCCTTGCAGCGGTTCGTCGCTGCGTTTGAGCTCCTGCTTGAGCTGACGCCACTCCTGCAACAGGCCGCCGCCGAACTCCCGCAGCTTCTCGCCAGCGGGGGTTAAGCGCACCGAGCGGTTGTCCCGATCGAACAGCACGCAGCCGGTCTCCTGCTCCAGTCGCTGGATGGCACGGCTCAGGGTGGAGGGGCTGACCGCCATGGCATCGGCGCTCTTGCCGAAGTGGAGTGAGTCGGCGAGGTGGAGAAACAGCTCGAGATTGCGAAGGTCCATCTTTCAATTCCTGCCGCGGCGCGCTTGCCGACCTGGGATGACACTGGGTGAGATTGCCAAGAATCATCTTTCAATTCTTGCAACATACTGTTTCGAATATATCAGTTCAGGCAATAAGTGTCCCGCGCTATAGTGGTTCAGACAACGCCGTCATCCGGCATGGAATCAATCTAACGGAGCAATCACCATGGCTAACTATTTCAACACCTTGAACCTGCGTCAGCAGTTGGCCCAGCTGGGCAAGTGTCGTTTCATGCAGCGGGCGGAATTCGCCGACGGTTGCGACGTGCTGAAGGGCAAGAAGGTGGTGATTGTGGGCTGTGGTGCCCAGGGTCTGAACCAGGGTCTGAACATGCGCGACTCCGGGCTGGATATCTCCTATGCCCTGCGCAAGGCCGCCATCACCGAGAAGCGTGCCTCCTGGCAGAAGGCCACCGACAACGGCTTTGCGGTCGGCACCTATGAAGAGCTGATCCCGAGCGCCGATCTGGTGCTGAACCTGACCCCGGACAAGCAACACTCCGATGTGGTGAAAACCGTGATGCCGCTGATGAAGCAAGGCGCTGCTCTGGGCTACTCCCACGGCTTCAACGTGGTGGAAGAGGGTCAGCAGATCCGCGCCGACATCACTGTTGTCATGGTAGCGCCCAAATGCCCGGGTACCGAGGTGCGTGAAGAGTACAAGCGTGGTTTCGGTGTGCCGACCCTGCTCGCCGTCCACCCGGAGAACGATCCCCAGGGTGAAGGCATGGCTATCGCCAAGGCGTGGGCTTCTGCCACCGGTGGTGACCGTGCCGGCGTACTGGAATCCTCCTTCGTGGCGGAAGTGAAATCTGACCTGATGGGCGAGCAGACCATCCTCTGCGGCATGCTGCAGGCCGGTTCCCTGCTTTGTTATGACAAGCTGGTTGCCGAAGGGACAGACCCGGCCTACGCCGGCAAGCTGATCCAGTTCGGTTGGGAGACTATCACCGAAGCCCTGAAGCAGGGTGGCATCAGCCTGATGATGGACAGGCTCTCCAACCCGGCCAAGCTGCGCGCCTTCGAGCTCTCCGAGCAACTGCGCACCCTGATGCGCCCGCTGTTCGAGAAGCACATGGATGACATCATCGCCGGTGAGTTCTCCCGCGGCATGATGGCCGACTGGGCCGAAGACGATGCCAAACTGTTCGGTTGGCGCGAAGAGACCGGCAAGTCCGCCTTCGAAAACGCCCCGGCGTTCGCGGGCAAGATTGCCGAGCAGGAGTATTTCGACAATGGCGTTGTGATGGTGGCTATGGTCAAGGCGGGTGTCGAGCTGGCGTTCGAGACCATGGTGGCTTCCGGCATCTACGAGGAGTCCGCCTACTACGAATCCCTGCACGAGCTGCCGCTGATCGCCAACACAGTCGCTCGCAAGCGTCTGTACGAGATGAACGTGGTCATCTCCGACACCGCCGAGTACGGCAACTACCTGTTCGCCAACGCCGCCGTGCCCTTGCTGCGTGAGCACTTCATGCCGACTCTGAAGGCCGGCGATCTGGGTGCCAGCAAGGCGGAAGGGCAGAGCGTCGATAACCTGGCGCTGCTGGCGGCCAATGAGGCGACTCGCAACCACCCCATCGAAGCGATCGGTCAGGTACTGCGCGGCTACATGAAGGACATGAAGCGTATCGCTGTTGGCGGTTAATCAGGCATGACCCGCAACCATGCCTGATGCGAGAAGATCGGTCAGGTGCTGCGCGGCTACATGAAGGATATGAAGCGTATCGCCGTCGGCGGTTAAGCCTGCATCGGGCAGGATGATGAAGGGGCGGGGATGACGATCCCCGTCGCCGGTCGGGCTGGACACCCGACCGGTCAGCCAGAAAAACCAGCCCGACCCGCCATAAAAAAGCCCCGCTCATCGAGCGGGGCTTTTGCATTCAGAAAGGCCGGATAAATCAGGCTTTCCACGCTTTCCAGGTGTTGATGAGGCCGTTGGTGGAGCCGTCGTGGCTGGTGACGGCCGCATCGGTGTTGAGCTCCGGCAGTATCTTGTTGGCCAGCTGTTTGCCCAGTTCCACGCCCCACTGATCGAAGCTGAAGATGTTCAGGATGGCGCCCTGCACGAAGATCTTGTGCTCGTACATGGCGATCAGGGAACCCAGCGTCTTCGGGGTCAGGCTCTTGAACAGTATGCTGTTGGTCGGGCGGTTGCCTTCGAACACCTTGAACGGCACCAGATCCTTGACCTGCTCCAGGGTTTTGCCGGCAGCCAGGAACTCGGCTTCGACCTGTTCCTTGCTCTTGCCGAAGGCCAGGGCCTCGGTCTGGGCGAAGAAGTTGGCCAGCAGTTTCGGATGGTGATCGCCGATCGGGTTGTGGCTGATGGCCGGCGCCAGGAAGTCACAGGGGATCAGCTTGGTGCCCTGGTGGATCAGCTGGTAGAAGGCGTGCTGGCCGTTGGTGCCCGGCTCACCCCAGATGATGGGGCCAGTCTGGTAGTCAACCGGCTTGCCGTTGCGATCCACCTGCTTGCCGTTGGATTCCATGTTGCCCTGCTGGAAATAGGCAGGGAAGCGGTGCATGTACTGATCGTACGGCAGAATGGCTTCGGACTCGGCACCGTGGAAGTTGTTGTACCAGAGGCCGATCAGCGCCAGCAGCACAGGCAGGTTCTGCTCATAGGAGGCAGTGGCGAAGTGCATGTCCATCTCGAAGGCGCCTTGCAGCAGGGCTTCGAAGTGCTCGAAACCGACGGACAGGGCGATGGGCATGCCGATGGCAGACCAGGAGGAGTAGCGGCCGCCAACCCAGTCCCAGAACTCGAACATGTTGTTGGTGTCGATGCCGAACTCGGCCACGGCCTTGCCATTGGTGGAGAGCGCGGCGAAGTGCTTGGCAACATGGGCCTTGTCACCGGCGATCTTGATGAACCAGTCGCGGGCGGTCAGGGCGTTGGTCATTGTCTCCTGAGTGGTGAAGGTCTTGGAGGCCACCAGGAACAGGGTGGTTTCCGGATCGATCTTCTTCAGGGTCTCGGCGATGTGGGTGCCATCGACGTTGGAGACGAAGTGCATCTGCAGGTGGTTTTTGTAGGGACGCAGTGCCTCTGTGATCATCACCGGGCCCAGATCGGAACCACCGATACCTATGTTGACCACGTGCTGGATCGCCTTGCCGGTGTAGCCTTTCCACTCGCCGGAGATGATCTTCTCGCAGAAGCCCTTCATCTTGGCCAGCACGGCGTTCACTTCCGGCATCACGTCCTTGCCGTCGCACTCGATGGGACGGTCGGAACGGTTGCGCAGGGCCACGTGCAGTACGGAGCGGCCTTCGGTCATGTTGATCTTGTCGCCGTTGAACATGGCATCGATTGCGCTGCGAAGATCGGTCTCTTTGGCCAGATCAACCAGCAACTTGAGGGTTTCCTCGGTGATCAGGTTCTTGGAGTAGTCGACCAGAATGTCGCCGCCAAAGGTGAGGGAGAACTTGTCGAAGCGCTTCGGGTCCTGCGCGAACAGATCCTTGAGTCGAGTCTCTTTGTTAGCTGCAAAATGGGCTTCCAGCGCCTGCCAGGCCTGGGTCTGGGTTGGATTGATATTTTTCATAGGATTACCGATCTTCCAAGTTGTGTTTGAACCTTGCAGGCAAGGCTCCCGCCAAACCTTATTATTCGAGCACTCTATCGGGCCCATTATACCGGGCTCATTGCGCGGCCCGTGTAACAGAGCTTTACCAATTGTCTGCCATCGAAGGAGTTTACAACCAAAACGCTGCGATTATGAGTCACTCATGGTCAGGGGATCTTGAGTTTGCTCATACTTCACCCGGCTTGAAAGGGCTTTCATCTATGGCCGGCCGCGGCTTGCTGCCTGGCAAGTTCGTGTTACAGCCAAAGGGGTATCTGACAGTCGCTTCTCGGCTCATTTTATGAGCAAGCGCAAGTTGTCGGGATGAGGCCTTGGCTAGCATATGAACCGAATGGACGAGATCTCCCAGGGATGGCCACTGTCTGGAATGAGGAGATCGATATGAAACACGTTTTATCCCTGTTTGCCCTGAGCCTGATCGCCACCGGCCTCATCGGCCTGTTGACCATGGTGCTGACCAGTGCGGCGCCAACTCTGGAGATACGGGTGCTGGCCGTGATCGGCGCCGTCCTGGGGGGCTATGTGCTGGTGCAGCCGTTGCTCAACCGGGTCGCTCGTCGGCTGGGGTAAGGGGTTCCGCCGCCTGTATGGATGGGCGTGCCGGGCCAGGATGACAGCTGAGCAATTTCCGGCCCCGGTGGCCGGATTTTTTATGCCTGTGGCGCGCACATTAGGCCCAGAAACGACCATGCCAGCACTAAGGCTGGCATGGTGGCACTCAGGTCCGGGTTCAGGCCTGGGGTTTTTGCATGTGCATGACCATCTGCGGGAAGGGGATCTCGACACCTTCGGCGTCGAAAGTCAGCTTCACCTTCTCGTGAAAGTCGAACCAGACACCCCAGTAATCGGCGGTCTTGACCCAGGGGCGTACCACTATATTGACCGAGGAGTCGGCCAGGGCGGCGACGGCGATAGTGGCGGCCGGATCCTTCAGGATGCGCGGCTCTTCATTCACCAGGCGTTCCAGGATCTGTTTGGCCTTGCGCAGGTCTGAGCCGTAGCCGATGCCGAAGGTCATGTCGACGCGACGGGTATCCATGCGCGAGTAGTTGACTATGGTGCCGTTGAGGATGGCGGAGTTGGGTACCACCACCATCTTGTTGTCACCCGAGGTGAGGGTGGTGGTAAACAGCTGAACGGACTGCACCACACCCGCAGTGCCCGCCACTTCGATGAACTCGCCCGCCTTGATGGGGCGGAAGATGATCAGCAGGAAGCCGGCGGCGAAGTTGGAGAGCGAGCCTTGCAGCGCCAGACCAATGGCCAGACCGGCGGCACCTATGATGGCGACGAAGGAGGCGGTCTGTACCCCGACCCGACCCAGGGCGGCGATCACCACGAACACCAAAATGGTGTACTTGAGGATGCTGCCGACGAAATGGGTGACTGTGATGTCCAGCTTGCGGGCCTGCATTACCTTGACCACTGCGCTGCTGAGGAGGTTGGCGGCGATGTAACCGATCAGCAGGGTGATCAGGGAGGCCGCGATGTTGACGGCATACTCGATCAGCAGGCCCTGGTTATTGACCAGCCAGGTCTGCGCTTCGGTAATGATTTCGGGTTCCATAGGATGTCCTGTCAGGCAGTAAAGGTTTATGACGCATGAATCTAACACTGGAATGCGACAATCCGGGTCGCATCTGGTGCTCATCCCCTCTTTTTTGCCACAAAAAACAAGGGAGGCCAAGGCCTCCCTGTTTGCACCAACCCGTCTGGACCAGCGTTGTTGCTGATGATTGCGGCTGAATAGCCGCTGGGCTGAGTGGTCAGCTTTGCAGCAGCTGGCTGCGGATGAACAGCCATTGATCCTCGAAGCCGGCGGTGGGCTTGAGTTTGAACTCGGAGCGAACAAACTGGCTTATCCGTCCCTCGGTATAGGCCAGCAGCAGATTGGCCAGCATGGTTTCGTCGAGCTGGAAGCCCTGGCCTTCCCGCAGCCGCTTTTCCCGCAATACCTGCTTGATCTGGGTCTCCAGCTTGTCGAACAGAATGCTGATGCGATCCCGCAGCCGATCGTGTTCGCCCAGCAGGGCGTCGCCGTTGAGGATACGGGTGATGCCGGGGTTGCGCTCGGCGAACACCAGCAGCAGCTGAAGGATGTGATGGCAGCGAGCCATGGTGTCCTTCTCTTCCGCCATGATCAGGTTGACCCGTGACAGCAGGGAATCCTCGATAAAGTCGATCAGCCCCTCGAACATTCGCGCCTTGCTGGGAAAATGTCGATAGAGGGCTGCCTCAGAGACACCCACCTCGGCCGCCAGACGTGCCGTGGTGATACGCTGGCCAGGACTGGTTTCCAGCATATGGGCGAGTGCTTGCAGGATCTGATCGCGCCGACTCTGTTTCTGATTACTGCTTGCCATGGATTCCCCTAAAAAAACAATGGCTTGATTCTATTATTAGGCACAGGCCCAAGGGCCCGTGTGGTCTGTTATTGGCGACCAGAAGAACCAAAACCGCCTTCACCCCGTTCACTCTGATTGAACTCATCGACCAGTTGGAAGCTGGCCTGAACCACCGGCATGATCACCAGCTGGGCGATGCGTTCGCCGGGCTGCATGGTGAAGCTGTCGTTGCCACGGTTCCAGACCGAGACCATCAGCTGGCCCTGGTAATCGGAATCGATGAGGCCCACCAGGTTGCCCAGCACTATGCCGTGCTTATGGCCGAGGCCGGAGCGGGGCAGAATGGTGGCACACAGGCCGGGATCCTGGATGTGGATGGCCAGACCGGTCGGTACCAGGGTGGTATCGCCCGGTGCCAGCGTGATGGGCGCATCCAGCAGGGCGCGCAGATCCATGCCGGCAGAGCCCGGTGTGGCGTAGGCGGGCAGCGGGTAGTCGGTGCCGATGCGGGCATCCAGAATCTTCAATTCAATTTGTGTTGTCATGGATAGTTCGTTTTTCAATGAGTGCTTGTGTGGACGCCCAGCATGGCCAGTGCAGTCTGTGTCGTCGTGAATCGTTCGCCTGCCGGGCGTACCGGCAGACGGGCCGGGTGTTAGCCCCGGTAGTGACGCGCAATCAGGGCGATGAGGTGACGGGCCAGCGTCAGCTTATCGGCCAGCGGCAGAGGGGCTTGACCCCCTTGCCAGAACACTGTCAGGGCGTTGTCGTCGGCGTTGAAGCCCTGGCCCGCGCGGGACACGTCGTTGGCGGCGATCATGTCCAGGCGCTTACGCTGCAGTTTGTCGAGGGCGTATTGTTCCACATCCACGGTTTCGGCGGCAAATCCGACGGTGAAGGGCTTGTCTGACAGCGCTCCCACGGCGGCTATGATGTCGGGATTCTTGACCAGCTTCACCACCATCTGGTCGTTGTCGACGGTCTTCTTGATCTTCTGGTTGGCGACCTGCTCGGGCCTATAGTCGGCCACAGCGGCGCAGCCAATGAAGAGATCGCAGTCGGCCACCCGGCTCATCACCGCCTGATGCATCTGCTCTGCGCTCTCCACATCGACTCTTACTACCCCACCCGGTGTCGGCAGGGCGACCGGGCCGCTCACCAGCGTCACCTCGGCACCCGCCTCACGGGCGGCGCGGGCGATGGCGTAACCCATCTTGCCGGAGCTGTGGTTGCTGATGTAGCGCACCGGATCCAGCGGCTCGCGGGTCGGCCCTGCGGTGAGCAGCAGCCTGACGCCAGCCAGCAGCGGCTCGGCGGCCAGTTGCTGGCAGCAACGCTCTACCAGTTCGAGGGGATCCAGCATCCGGCCCGGGCCCACGTCGCCGCAGGCCTGGCTGCCGGAATCCGGCCCCCACAGCAGGATGCCGCGACTGGCCAGGGTCTGAAGGTTGGCCTGGGTGGCGGCGTTGAGATACATCTGCTGGTTCATGGCCGGGGCCAGTGCCACCGGTGCCGGTGTCGCCAGACAGAGGGTGGTGAGCAGTTCGTCGGCCATGCCGGCAGCCATGCGGGCCATCAGATTGGCGCTGGCCGGAGCGATCAGCACCAGATCCGCCCACTTGGCCAGTTCAATGTGGCCCATGCCCGCCTCGGCGGCGGGATCCAGCAGGCTGTCTGCCACTGGATGGCCGGAGACGGCCTGCAGGGTCAGCGGGGTGATGAACTCCTTGGCGGAGCGGGTCATCACCACCCGTACCTCGGCTCCCTGATCTTTCAGGCGGCGTACCAGTTCGGCACTCTTGTAGGCGGCGATCCCGCCACTGACACCCAACAGGATGCGTTTATCGGCCAATCTCATCTGCTGCTTCTCTTCCGGCTCACTCTGACTGGTCGGCTAAGATACCACAGGCAAGGGATGACGACAGAGGCTGACATGGGGGACTTGTGGTCGGGCTCCCGCGATTTTTTGCTATGTTTTCTCTCAATAGGCATGAGGGAGAGACAAATGAGCATCAAGGAGTGGCCAGAGGATGAGCGTCCCCGAGAGAAGCTGTTGCGCCAGGGGCCCGGCGCCTTGTCCGATGCCGAATTGCTGGCCATCTTCCTGCGCACCGGTGTCAACGGGCTGAGCGCGGTGGATCTCTCACGCCAGCTGTTGCAGCAGTTCGGATCCTTGCGGGCACTGCTCGGCGCCGAGCAGTCGGCCTTCTGTGATGCTCATGGGCTGGGGCCGGCCAAATACGCCCAGCTACAGGCTGTACTGGAGATGGGCAAGCGTCATCTGGCCGAGCAGTTGCAGCGGGGTGATGCCCTCACCTCGCCCCAGTTGACCCGGGATTATCTGCAGGCCCAGTTGCGGGATCGGCCGCGAGAAGTGTTCGCCTTGTTGCTCCTGGACAACCAGCACAGAGTGATTCAATTCGTTGAACTTTTTTACGGAACCCTCGACTCGGCGAGCGTCTGGCCCAGAGAAATCGTGCAGATCGCGCTCAAACATAATGCAGCCGCCGTGATTCTGGCGCATAATCACCCGTCCGGCGTGGCCGAGCCCAGTCGGGCCGACCGCCAGATCACGGATCGGATCTTGGCCGCCTTGGCCCTGATCGATATCAGAGTGCTGGATCACTTGGTGATCGGTGATGGCATCACGGTTTCTTTTGCAGAGCGTGGTTGGTTGTAACTGGCTCTGGCACTGTATTAGTTGATCTTTGATCACGGATGCTGTATAAAATGCCGCCTTCTGTTTGCCCCGCAATCGAAGGCCAGCGGGGCAGATATTTGCTCGAGCAATGAAGTAAGATTTGGAGAGACTGACATGTCTAGAGTATGCCAAGTAACCGGCAAGCGCCCGGCAGTTGGTAACAACCGTTCGCACGCTAACAACGCTACCAAGCGTCGTTTCCTGCCGAACCTGCACACTCACCGTTTTTGGGTTGAGGGTGAAAAACGCTTCGTAAGTCTGCGCGTATCCGCAAAAGGCATGCGTATCATCGACAAGCGTGGCGTTGAAGTGGTTCTGGCTGAACTGCGCGCCAGCGGTGTTAAGGTATAAGGAATTAGATCATGGCTAAAGGTATTCGCGAGAAAATTCGTCTGAACTCCAGCGCCGGTACTGGTCACTTCTATACCACTACCAAGAACAAGCGCACCATGCCCGAAAAAATGGAGATCAAAAAGTTTGATCCCGTTGTTCGTCAGCATGTGATCTACAAGGAAGGCAAAATCAAGTAATTACTTGATGCTGCATTCCCAAAAAACCCGGCCTCGTGCCGGGTTTTTTTATGGCCGAAATTCAGTACACTGCCGGTTCGAAGGGAGGCTTGCCATGTTCAGATTGAGCCGCAAAGGCTGGAATAACGTGATCATAGTGGCCGTGCTGGCGGTGATCACCCTGCTGCACCGGCTGGAGATAGCCCAGCAGGAGAACAGCGCCCAGCGCGCCCGTCCCCTGTTGCCGGACAGCGCCGTCGTGCTTACCTGGCAGGGACCGAGCTGGCAGATCGAGCGCATCGGTCAGGGCTGGCGCAGCGGGCCGGATCTGGGGCTCAGCAGTGCCCAGCTGGCCGCTCACATAGAAGGCTGGCAGGGCTGGTTGTTGCCACCGGGTAGCGCCGTGCGGGGCACCCCGGTCACCCTCAAGATCTGGGTCGCCGGTCAGAGCGATCCGATTGAAGTGGGGCTCTATCAGGACAGTGGCAAGTTTGCCGCCCTGCTGCCCCCTTCGACCTGGCTCAGCCTGAGTCAGGAGCAGTACCGCAGCCTGCTGCGTCCCACCCCCTAATCCATTTTCGAGCGAGAGGACCCCATGCCTGAATTACCGGAAGTCGAAGTCAGCCGCCAGGGCATCTCTCCCTGGCTCACCGGCATCAAGGTCACTCGCGTCGTGGTGCGGGATGGCCGGCTGCGCTGGCCGGTGCCGGGCGAAATCCAGGAGCTGGTGGATCTCGTCATCCACAGGGTCAGCCGCCGCGCCAAGTACCTGCTGCTGGAGACCGACTTCGGCACCGCCATCCTGCATCTGGGCATGTCCGGCAGCCTGCGGGTGCTGAATATCGGCACCCCGGCCGAGAAACACGACCACGTGGATATAGAGCTCGCCAACGGCAAGCTGCTGCGGCTCAACGATCCGCGCCGCTTCGGTGCCCTGCTGTGGACCCGTGAGCCGGCCGAGGCGCACGCCCTGCTGGCCAAGCTGGGACCGGAGCCGCTCACCGACGCCTTCAGCGCCGACTACCTGCAGGGGCGCGCCAAGGGGCGCAGCACCCCCATCAAGACCTTCCTGATGGACAATCATGTGGTGGTCGGGGTGGGCAACATCTACGCCAACGAGGCGCTCTATGCTGCCGGCATTCATCCCAAGCGGGCGGCGGGCAACGTCAGCGCCGAGCGACTGGCCACCCTGGTAGCCGAGATCAAGCGGGTACTGGCCGAGGCCATCAAGCAGGGTGGCACCACCCTCAAGGATTTCACCAGCGCTGATGGCAAACCTGGCTATTTCGTGCAGCAGTTGCAGGTCTACGGGCGGGGTGGCCAGCCCTGTTTTCATTGCCACACCCTGCTCAGTGAAATCCGGCTGGGGCAGAGAACCACGGTGTTTTGCTCCCACTGCCAGCGCTGATTGGCCGTTATTTTGGCCAAAAACGGCCAAGTTGTAAGAGAGTATTTCCAGTCTGTTGAATATTTGCGCGCCCGTCACTAGTATCTCGACCGTTCAGGCAGTTTGAGAAAATAAAATGACAGCTAAATCAATAGACTGGGATCATTTATCCCGGCAGGGGCACTATTGTGCCCAAAAAATGGCCCGTTTCCTCTATCCCGATGACAGCGCCCGCAAGACCTTCAATCGCGCCAAGTTCGTGCTGCGCAGCCTGCTCTATCGGCAGCAGCTGAGCCGGGTATTCGAGCTGTTTCAGGCCGAACCCCTCAAGGCCCTGCCTGCCCACTATCCCGAGCTGCTCGACAAGCCGATGCGGCCCTACCGCTTTGCCGGCTCCACCGCGACCGAGCGGGCCGAGATGCTGGAGAACCACTACCGGCTGATGCTGGCCCGCTACCCGGATCTGATCGACCCGCTCTATCTGGGCGATGGCATCGAGCTCGGCCGCTATCCCGAGAGCGGCTGCCGCATCATATTGCGTCACGACGGTACCTTCCGCCGCGAGGCCGAGCTGGCCCTCTCCATCGTCGATCCGCAGGGCAAGCGGCTTTACAGCTGTGCCTTCTCGTTGGCCGGTACACCCAAGCGGCTGGCCGTGGTGATCGGCTCGGTACAGGGTCCGGAGCCCTGCATCGAGCAGGCGCAGGACAAGGTGCGTGCGCTGACCAAGGAGGGCCACGGTCTGAGACCCAAGTCGCTGGTGGTTATGCTGGTGATGCAGCTGGCCGAGGCGATGGAGGCCGAGCATATCTCGGCGGTGCGGATGAAGGCGCACATTTATCAGGCCAGGCGCTACAGCAAGAAGAAGAAAGCCTGTCTGCAGGCGGATTATGACGAGCTGTGGCAGGAGTTTGGCGCCATCGATCTGGATGACAACTTCGTGCGGTTGCAGCCTGCCCAGCGCAAGCCGCTGGAGGAGATAGCTTCCAAGAAGCGGGCCATGTACCGGCGCCGCTACGAGTGGCTTGACCAGCTGACCCTGGCGAGTCAGCAACAGCTGGGCCCGCGTCTGGCAGGTTGAGATGCACAGGCTGCAGTGGCAAACAGGCTACCCTCGGGTAGCCTGTTTTTGATCACTTGCCTTGCTTGGCGGCAATTGCCTTGGCGACGATCGGGTCGACAAACTGGCGGATATCGCCACCGTGCAGGGCGACCTCTTTCACCAGGGTCGAGGAGATGAAGGAGTTCTCCTCCGCCGGGGTGAGGAAGACGCTCTCCAGCTCCGGCATCAGGCGGCGGTTCATGTTGGCCAGCTGGAATTCGTACTCGAAGTCGGAGACGGCGCGCAGGCCACGGATCAGCACGTTGGCCTGCTGCTCTTTGGCGAAATCCACCAGCAGGCCGGAGAAGCCCACCACCTTGACGTTGGGCAGGTGGGCGGTCACTTGCTGGGCAAGCAGGACGCGTTCTGCCAGATCGAACAGCGGGCGCTTGCTCGGGCTGTTGGCGACGCCGACCACCACTTCATCAAACAGTCTGGCGGCCCGGCCAATGAGGTCGGTGTGGCCATTGGTGATGGGGTCGAAGGTGCCGGGATAAATTACCTTGTTGGTCATGTTGTTGATTCCTGCAACCTGGGAATTTGGTCGCATTATAGGGTCTGTTGGCGTTTTGTCGCGACCGGGATGGGGTGAGTGCCGGGGTGAGGCGCTAAGTTTGGTCGTTCAAATCGCTGTCGCCTGGCGTCTTCGCTTGAGAATAGCCCTGCATCAGGCAAGAATACCCGCACCGCGCATCAAGCCTCCTTGCATTGGTGACAGGGAGCAAAGGGATTTTTTATGAAACGTATTCTGGTAGTACGCAATGACAAGATTGGTGACTTCATGCTGGCCTGGCCGAGCTTTGCCATGCTCAAGCGCTCCATGGAGTGTCATGTGACTGCCCTGGTTCCTGCCTACACGGCGCCGTTGGCCCGCCTCTGTCCCTGGATCGACGAAATCATCCTGGATCCGGGTTCACGGGCCGACAAGGAACAGCAACGTGCCTTGCAGGCGCGCATCAAGGCCGCCGCCTTCGATGCCTCCATCTGCCTCTTCTCCAACTCTCGCAATGCCATGCTGGTGTGGAAGGCGCACATCCCTTACCGGCTGGCCCCTGCCACCAAGCTGGCCCAGGTGCTCTACAACCAGCGGCTGATCCAGCGTCGCTCCCGTTCCCAGAAGCCGGAGTACGAATACAACCTGGATCTGGTGCGCCGCTTCCTCGCCGACCAGCAGGTGAGCGTGGTCACACCGCAGGCGCCTTACCTCAGCTTCGATCCCCAGAGCCTGCAGCAGGTGCGCGAGCAGGTCGCCACCCGCTTGAAGCTGGATGCCAGCCGCCCCTGGCTGATGGTGCATGCCGGCAGCGGCGGCTCGGCCAACAACCTCTCCATCGAGCAGTACGCCCGCCTCATCATCAAGCTCAATCAGGCCTGCCCCGAGCTGCAGTGCATACTGACGGCGGGGCCGGGGGAGGAGAAGATCGCCGAACAGCTGGCGGCCGAGCTGCTGGCCCACGGCGGCAACGGCTGGATCTACCGCTCCGACGAGGGGCTGCCCAAGTTCTGTCAGGTGATGGCCAACGCCGCCCTGTTCGTGGCGGGCAGCACGGGGCCGCTGCACATTGCGGCGGCGCTGGATGTGCCCACCATAGGCTTCTTCCCGGCGCACCGCTCGGCCACCCCGCTGCGCTGGCGTCCGCTCAACAGCGAGGGGCGCCACCTGGCGTTCAGCCCGCCGGAAGACAGCGATCACCCGGAAGACATGAGCCAGCTCGATCCCAAGACAATGGCGGCGGCGATCGCCCGCTGGGCACCGCCTTTCTGGCGGACAGAGAGCTGATCGATACAAACAGGGCCCTTTCGGGCCCTGTTTCGTCATGCTGGTTTGAGCGGCTACGCAATTAGTGGCCGGTCTGATCCGGCGCCTGCGGCTGCTGGCGGATCCAGAGGTCGGCGTACTTCACGAAGGTGGAGTGGGCCGACAGTATGGCCAGCAGGAGCCCCTGCTTGCCATCGAGGAAGCCCGCCTTGAGCAGGTACATCTTGAGGAAGCAGCCCAGCGCATGCACCAGCCCCTGGCTGAGGGAGCCCTTCTTGCCACGGGCGGTGCGCTGATCGGCCCAGGCCCTGGCATAGCCGGCGGACTTCACCAGATAGTGCTCCAGATCCCGGTAGGTGAAGTGGAGCAGGTCGCCATGGATATTGACGATCTTCATGTTGGCACGCACCTCCACCTTCTCGTGCACCAGCACCTCGTTGTAGCTGGTGAGCGCTTTGGGGTAGAGGCGCAGCACCCGGTCCGGATACCAGCCGCTGTGACGGATGAAGCGGCCAAACACCCAGGAGAGGCGCGGGATCGAGTAGATGGTATCGCTGGCCGGGTTGGCCATGACGGTGGCGATGGCCGCTTTCAGCTCGGGAGTGAGCCGCTCGTCGGCATCCAGCCACAGCACCCACTCTGACTGGACATGGGACTGGGCGAGGCGGCGCTGGCGACCGAAGCCCGGCCATACCGGGTTGACGAAGAAGCGGGCGCCGAATTCGGCGGCGATGGCAGGGGTTTCGTCCTGGCTGCCTGAGTCCATGATGACGATCTCGTCCACCAGGCCATCGAGGGAGGCGAGGCAGGCTCTCAGGTTTTCGGCTTCATTCTTGACGATCAGGACGGCCGCCAGGGTCGGTTTTTTCACGGATTAAGGGCTCTTGTTGGCGCCCGGCTGGCGGGCCATGCTCGAATTGGCGCCCATTCTAGCCTAAAACGGCAGGCGGGGCATGGTTCCGGCGCCTATGGTGCGTCAGTTTCAAATGGCTTCTTTTTTGGCATGAGAGCGGGTGGTACGGGGATCTTCTGTTATTTCTCGGGCCATTCTTGGGGCATAATCTCGGCCAGCAACGATTAACCGCAGGGCTTGGCCCCAAGAGACGCGTGAGATGAAGATATTGGTGATCGGCCCCTCCTGGGTCGGCGACATGGTGATGTCCCAGAGCCTCTACAAGGCGATCAAGGCCAATCACCCCGACAGCGAGCTGCATGTGATGGCGCCCGCCTGGTGTGGCGCCCTGCTGGAGCGGATGCCCGAGGTGGACAAAGCCATCCCCATGCCGCTTGGCCACGGTGACTTCAAGCTGAGCGCCCGTCGTCGGCTCGGCAAGCAGCTGGCTGCGGAGAAGTACGATCAGGCCATCATACAGCCGAACTCCATGAAGTCGGCGCTGATCCCCTGGTTTGCCAGGATCCCGGTACGCACCGGCTGGAAGGGGGAACACCGCTTCGGCCTGCTCAACGACATGCGCAGCAACAAGTCCGCTTTCCCGCTGATGGTGGAAGCCTACCTGGCGCTGGCCTATCCCAAGGCGCAGATGAAGAGCCGGGCCGACATTCCCGTCATTCCCCATCCGTCGCTCAATGTCGATCTCATCAATCAGGGCAAGGCGCTGGACCGGCTCGGTCTGGATCGCGCCCGCCCCGTGCTGGTGCTCTGCCCGGGGGCCGAGTTCGGCCCGGCCAAGCGCTGGCCGGAAGGGCACTACGCCGTGGTGGCGCAGAAGCACCTGGATGAGGGCTGGCAGGTGTGGATCTTCGGCTCCGGCAAGGATGTGCCCGTGGCCAACACCATTCGCGACCGGATCAATCCCCTGTCGCGCCCCAATTGCCACGTACTGGCGGGCAAGACCAGCCTGTATGAGGCGATCGACCTGATGGCGCTGGCCGGGCGGGTCATCTCCAACGATTCCGGCCTGATGCACATAGCCGCCGCCCTCAACCGGCCGCTGATCGGGGTCTATGGCTCCACTTCGCCGCTCTACACGCCGCCGCTGGCGGACAGGGTCGAGATCGTCCACACCGACATAGAGTGCCGCCCCTGCTTCAAGCGCACCTGCAAGTTCGGTCACCTCAAGTGCCTGATCGAGCTGATGCCGGAGCAGGTGATAGAGGCGGGCAGGCGACTGGAGTGCGGCGAGTCGCCGGCTCAGCCGATCGCGCTGCAAGTGGGCGAGCCACCGCGCTTCGTCTCCGACCCAGGCAAGCGATCGGAGCCAAAATAGCATGGGCTATCGGCTGCTCTACAACCTGCTGATCCACCTGGGCTTGCCGCTGGCACTGCTGGCGCTCTACAAGCCGAAGAAGGGCAAGCCCGGCTTTGGCAAGCGCTGGGCCGAGCATCTGGGACGGACGCCCGCCACCGGGCAGGAGGCGCCGCTCTGGATCCATGCGGTGAGTGTCGGCGAGACGCTGGCCATCAGCCCCTTCATTCGCGCCCTCAAGGCCGAGCGGCCGGACCTGCCGATCCTGCTCACCACCACCACCCGCACCGGCGCCGAACAGGCGGCCAAGCTGGGCGATCTGGTGGTGCATCGCTACGCGCCGCTAGACTACCCCTGGGCGGTGGCCGCCTTCCTCAAGCGCATCAAGCCGCGCGCCCTCTGGGTGATGGAGACAGAGCTGTGGCCGAACTGGCTGGCGGCCTGCGAGACGCGCCACCTGCCGGTGACCATCATCAATGCCCGCCTCTCGGAGCGATCCTGCCAGCGCTATGCCCGCTTCCAGGGGGCGTTCGACGCCTTGAGCCGGCCGCTGACCCATCTGCTCTGCCAGCATCAGGACGACGCCGACCGGTTCCATCGACTTGGCATAGGCCGCGAGCGGCTGGCGGTGACCGGTTCCATCAAGTTCGACATCCAGCTGGGGGACGAGGTGCAGGCCAGAGGCCGTGCCCTGCGCCAGCAGCTGGGACAGGACAGGCCTGTCTGGATCGCTGCCAGCACCCATCAGGGTGAGGACGAGCAGGTATTGGCGGCGTTTGACCGGGTGCTGCACAGCCACCCGCAGGCCCTGCTGATCCTGGTGCCGCGCCACCCCGAACGGTTCGATCGGGTGGCCGAGTTGTGCGCCCCTTATGGCTGTGCGCGCCGTACCGGCGACGCCCCACTCCGCGAGACGGACAAGGTCTATCTCGGCGATACCATGGGTGAGCTGCCGCTGATGCTGGCGGCGGCGGATCTGGCCTTCGTTGGCGGCAGTCTGGTGAGGGTGGGCGGGCACAACCTGCTGGAACCGGCGGCGCTGGGCAAGCCTTGTCTGACTGGCCCCGCCTACTTCAACTTCAGCGACATCACCCGCCAGCTGGTGGCTCAGGGGGGGGCCGCTCTGGTGGCCGATGCCGCCGCGCTGGGGGAGACGGTGAGCGAGCTGCTGGCCGACGGGGGCGAGCGCCGCCAGATGGGCGAACAGGCGCGCGCCGTGGTGCTGCGCAATCAGGGGGCGCTGGCACGCACCCTGTCCCACTGCCTCGCCAGCCTGGAAAACGACTGAATCCAGGCGAATGGACATAAAAAAACGGAGCGCATGGCGCTCCGTTTTTGTTTGTCGTGGGGCTCTTGGTCAGCGCACTATCAGGCCAAGCAGTATGCCTACCACGCCGAAGTCGGCATCGCTGAAGGTGGTGTTGGCAAAGCCGAGATCCCCCAGCACCGGCAACAGGAACACCGGCAGGAAGGTGATCAGCAGGCCGTTGGCGAAGGCGCCAAGCAGGGCACCGCGACGACCGCCGGTAGCGTTGCCGAACACCCCGGCCGCCGCGCCGACGAAGAAGTGCGGCACCACGCCCGGGATGATGACGGTCAGTCCCAGCAGGTAGAGCAGCACCATGCCCGCCAGACCGGCGGTGAAGCTCGACAGGAAGCCGATCAGCACAGCATTGGGGGCGTAGGGGAAGACGATGGGGCAGTCGAGCGCCGGTTTGGCGTTCGGCACCAGCTTGTCGGAGATCCCCTTGAAGGCCGGTACGATTTCGGCGATGACCATGCGCACCCCCTGCAGGATGACGTAGACGCCGGCGGCGAAGGTGATGGACTGCATCAGGGAGAACATGAACCAGTGCTTGCCCTTGGCGACGCTGGCGACGAACTCGGGGCCGGCGAAGGCGGAGGTGATGAGGAAGATGATGCCCATGGTGAAGGAGATGGCCACCGGGGTATCGCGCAGGAACAGCAGGCTCTTGGGCACCTGCACCTCTTCACTGCTGTGGGCCTTGTTGCCGAACTTGGCGCCGATCCAGCCGGCCAGCACGTAGGAGATGGTGGAGAAGTGGCCGAGCGCCACCTCGTCGGAGCCGGTGATCTGCTTCATGTAGGGGTGGGCGAGGGCCGGGAACAGCACCATGGTCACGCCGACCACCAGGCTGCCGACCGCGATCAGGGGAATGCCGCTCATGCCGCCGGCGGAGAGGATGGCCGCCACCATCATGGACATGAAGAGGGTGTGGTGGCCGGTCAGGAAGATGAATTTCCACGGGGTGAGGCGGGCGATCAGTATGTTCACCAGCATGGCGAAGAACATGATCATCGCCATCTCCTTGCCGAACGACTGCTGGGCGATGGAGACGATGGCCTCGTTGTTGGGAACCACCCCCTTGATGCCGAAGGCGTGCTGGAAGATGGTGGCAAAATCGCCGAGGGAGTTCACCACCAGGGTGGCACCGGCCCCCAGGATGACGAAGCCCATGATGGTCTTGACCGTGCCCTTGATGCACTCGGTCACGGGTTTCTTCTGGGCGATCAAACCGATAAGGGCGATTAGGCCGACCAGCACGGCCGGCTCCGACAGCACGTCAAACATCAGAAAATTGAAAAATTCCATGGTCAGCTCCAAGCAGATGGAAGCGGCGGCTCACCGGCCGCCCAGACAGTCGCAAAGGGGTTAGAGTGCGCCCAGTTCGCGCAGGGCGATGGAGAGCTTCTCTTTCATGGCGGCCTTGTCGACCATGTTGTCCAGCGACACCAGCCGGCCGTTGACCCCCATGCTGACGAGCTGCTCGGCGATGTCGCGGGTGGCCACGAACATCTCGGCGGTTTCACTGCCGGCGGAGGCGAGATCCCTGTGATCCACCTCGGCGGTCACATTCAGCTCCTTGAGGATGCTCTTGATGCTCATCTCCATCATCAGGCTGGTGCCCAGGCCGTGTCCGCATACAACCAGAATTTTCATCGTCTCTTCCTCTGTCGGGCGCAGGGCGCCGCTCAGTAACGCGCCAGGATGCGCAAAATGTCGCTTTTGGTGTCGGCCGCCATGATGGCCGCCACGTCTTCTTCATTCATGAACAGCTCGGCCAGCTGGGCGATTGTCTCCACGTGGGAGTTGCTGTCGCTGGCGGCAAGGGTTACCAGCAGCCGGACCGGGTCGTTGCCCTCGGAGCCGAAGTTGACCCCGGTTTTCAGCACTGTCAGCCCCAGGCCGAGGCGGTTGACCCCGTCTTCCGGGCGAGCGTGGGGCATGGCCAGGCCCGGGCCCAGCACGTAGTAGGGGCCGAGTTCTTCGTGGGAGCGAAACAGCGCCGCCACATAGGAGGGCTCTATGGTGCCGTTGGCCAGCAGGGGGGCGGTGGCGAGCTCGATGGCATGACGCCAGTCGCGGGCACCCGCTTCGATGGAAATGACCTCTTCGGTCAGCAATTGAGTCAGCATGGCAATGTCCGGGCTGGATGAGATGGCGCCAATCTAGCGATCTTGCTCCGCGATAACTGTGAGCGCGATCTCGAAAGTTAGCGCTACCAGATAGCGCTAACATCGAATTGTGATAGCGCTATCATTTCTATCATGGGAGGGATTCATCTTGCCCCGTCACTTGCTCAAAGGGGGTAAAATCCGGCTTGAGCAAATAGTCAGTGCCGCACTTTTGCCTTAAAGTGAGCACCCGTATGTCGAGGAAGGGAAGGGATGTCAGAAGCGAAGAAGCGCCGTAGCACGGGTCGGGTGACCCTCAACGATGTGGCCCAGCTGGCCGGAGTGGGGGCCATGACGGTGTCCCGTGCCCTGCGCACCCCCGAGCTGGTGTCAGACAAGATGCGCGAACGCATCGACGCCGCCGTGGATGAACTCGGCTACATTCCCAACCGGGCCGCGGGTGCGCTTGCCTCCGCCACCTCCCAGACCATAGTGGTGATAGTGCCCAGCCTGACCGAGCGCGGTTGCGGCGACATGATCGCCGGGCTGCAGCAGACCCTGCTCGATGAGGGCTACCAGATCATGCTGGGTGATGCCCAGCACCTGAAGCTGCAGGAGGAGAGCCTGCTGACCAGCTTCTTGCAGCACAACCCGGCTGCCGTGGTGCTGTTTGGCGGCGATCCCGGCGAGACCATCCGCACCCGGCTGCAGGCAGCCCGCCTGCCGGTGGTGGAGGTGGGGGCCATGGCGCGCCAGCCCATCGACATGAATGTCGGCGTCTCCAACTTCGATGCCGGCTATCAGCTGACCCGCCATCTCATTGAGCGCGGTTATCGCAACATAGGCTTTCTCTGCGCCCGCCAGGAGCAGTGGATGCTGCAACAGCGCATGCAGGGCTGGCAGAAGGCGCTGCTGGACAACTACCTCTCCCCCGATGCCATCATCAACACCTCTGAGCTGCCGAGTTTCAGCACGGGCGCGGCCATGCTGGGGGAGTTTTTGTTGCGCTGGCCCGAGCTGGATGCACTGGTGTGCGTCAACGATGAGCTGGCGGCCGGGGTGCTGTTCGAATGTCAGCGTCGTCACCTGAGCGTGCCTGGCAAGCTCGCCATCGCCGGCTTCGACGATCTGGACGTGGCGCGCGCCTGTTATCCGGCGCTCACCTCGGTCCGGATCCCCTATCGCCAAATGGGGCAGGAGGCGGCCGAGCTTATCTTGCGCCAGCTGGCTGGTGACCCCGTCATGGGCACGGCCCTGACCCTGGATTTTCAACTGCAGAAGCGTCAAAGCAGCTGATCCCGTTTCACACTCATCTAAAGAGGCAACCATGTTCAAGGCTCTGTTACTGGAAAACCAAGACGGCAAGGCCACAGCGACCCTGACCCAGCTGGCCGAGAGCCAGTTGCCGGCAGGGGAGGTGCGGGTGGCGGTGAGCCACAGCTCCATCAACTACAAGGACGGGCTGGCCATCACCGGCAAGGGCAAGATAGTGCGTCAGTGGCCGCTGGTGCCCGGCATCGACTTCGCCGGTACAGTGCTGGAATCGACCGATAGCCGCTATCAGATCGGTGACAAGGTGGTGCTGACCGGCTGGGGTGTGGGGGAGGGCCACTGGGGCGGTATGGCCGAGCAGGCGCGGGTCAAGGCCGACTGGCTGGTGCCGCTGCCGGCCGGACTGGATGAACGCCAGGCCATGTGCATCGGCACCGCCGGCCTCACCGCCATGCTCTGCGTGCTGGCACTGGAAGAAGCGGGCGTCACCCCACAGAGCGGCGAGATCCTGGTGACGGGAGCCGCCGGTGGGGTGGGCTCCACCGCCGTGGCCCTGCTGGCTGCGCTGGGTTATCAAGTGGCGGCTCTGACCGGCCGTCCCGAGGAGCAGGGAGCCATGCTGACCGCCCTCGGGGCCAGTCGCATAGTACCGCGCAGCGAGCTGCTGGAGCCTGCCAAGCCGCTGGAGAAGCAGCTGTGGGCCGGGGCGATCGACACAGTCGGCAGCCAGGTGCTGGCCCAGATGAACTACGGCGGCGCCGTGGCCGCCTGCGGGCTGGCGGGCGGCTTCGATCTGCCGACCAGCGTCATGCCCTTCATACTGCGCAACGTGCGGTTGCAGGGGGTCGATTCGGTGATGTGCCCGCTGGCGCGCCGTCAACTGGCGTGGCAGCGGCTGGCGCGGGATCTGCCCGCCCGTTTCTTCGCGCAGGCGGTGACCGAGATAGAGCTGGAGCAGGTGGTGGAAGCCGCCGAAGCCATCACGCAAGGCCGGATCGCGGGGCGCACCCTGGTCAAACTTTGATCCTGCCTTGACTGGCGAGCCCCATTTTTCTGGATAGACTTTGAGTGCGGGTGCACTATCCAAGGAGAATGAGCATGGGTGGACACAAGCCGGATTACGATCTCGATGATGAATGGGAACCGGAATCCTGGGAAGAAGAGCTGGATGAATGGGAAGACGAGAGCTGGCAGGACGATGACCCTCTCGACGACCAGTAGTCCACACATTGAGCACACAGGCGGGCCTTGGGGCCCGCCTGTTTTTTTGTGCGGCTCACAGGAATGGGGACGAGCGCTTGGTCGGCGGCATCAGGCTGGCTAGAATGAACTGCCCAAACGACACTCAAGGATGATTATGCGACTCTCTGTCATAGTGTTTGCCGCCCTGCTGGGGGGCTGTGCCTCCCACTCGGATGATCCGTGCGAGAAGGTGTGGAGCGAGGTGGGGGAGGCGGATGGCAAGCTGGGCTTCACCACTGAGCGGGTCGAGTTTCACCAGACCCAGTGCGGCAAGAAGGTGGATGCCGAGTTGTGGAAGCAGGGACACCAGAAAGGACTGGCCTGGTATTGCCGGCCGGAGCACCTCTATCTGGCGGGCCGATCCGGTGGCGAATATCGCGGCGTCTGTCCCAACGACACACAGGCGCGCAGACTGTTCGAACAGGGGCGCCAGGGCTGGACCGATCAATAGCCGGCCGCGCGGATAACCTGTCTTACTCTTCTTTCAACCGCAGCGGCTGACACAGATAGCTCTTGTCATTGGCGCTGCGGGCGCACTTGCCACAGACAAACTTGGGTTTGCGCACTATCTTGCGCAGGGTCTTGAGATCGGCCGGGATCTCGCTGCGACGCCATTCACACAGGGTCTTGTTGCCCATACCGACTACCTCGACAGCTCAGTGGGGCCTAGTGTAATCAATTTTCATTTCGAACACAGCAATACGGCCACCCCTGGGTGGCCGTATTGCTTGCCTGTGTCGGTTACTGGTAGAGGAACTTGGTGAAGATAAGCTCGCGCACCGCCTTCTTGCCGGTTTCCTTCACCAGCAGCTCGTTGGCCCGGGTCTGGCACTCCTTGCGCAGCTCCTCACGGTTCACCAGCGACTTGATCTGTTCGCCGGTCTTGCTGCCCATCAGGCGTATGATGGCGTCGCGGATCAGCGGGTCGTGCTGCTCCAGCAGCTTGAGATCGGCCTCGTTCTCGGCCATCAGCTCCACAGTGACCCGGATATAGCCGAGGGTTTTGCCATCGCTCAGGTAGTTGGTGATGATGTCGGGATCCAGCAGGTGATAGAGGAAACCCGGCTTGGCGGCTTCGGCCCCTTCGGCGGGCGGCTCCTCCCCGGACGAGGCCTGCACGTGCAGGGCGCCACAGCTCAGTAACAACACCAGCAGAATTTTGAAGATCTTCATATAGATGGCTCATCAGCGGCAGATACCCCATTTTTGATGTTGCCATCGGGGCCGTCAAGCACGGATGTTCTTACAATTCTCGATTGATTTACGGATAATAAACCGGATTTTAACCTGATAACGGAAATCTCCGGATGGTGAAGCTGTGAAGTCCGAGTTGACTGTTCCCCTCGTCCAGCTCGTCCCGTGGCGGGCTCCCGCAGAGTGCGAGCCGCCAGAGGCACTGCGGCCCTGGTTGCTGGAGGCCGACTCCATGACCCGGCGCCTGCGTCGCCACAATCGCCACTTCTCGCTGCAACTGCTCGGCAATCGCAGCGTTGCCCTTGGCGCCGACGAGCAGCGGCTGGTGGCCGCCGAGCAGGCCCAGGGCCTGTGCCGCGAGGTGATACTGCACGGCGATGGGGGGCCGGCTGTGCTGGGCTGGACCCTGTTTGCCGAAGCCGCCTTGCAAGAGAGCGGGCTGCGCGAGCTGGGTGAACAGCCTTTGGGCGAGCGTATCTTCGGTGACGAGCCCGCCCGGCGCGATCACCTGCAACTGGCCTGTTTCGAGATTGCGAGCAATCCCTGGTGCCCGGCCGCCACCGTCTGGGGACGCCGTTCCCGTCTGTTTCTGGGGCAATGGCCACTGCTGGTCCATGAACTCTTCTTGCCCTCGCTGTCATCGAATAAGGAGCCGGAGTGAAGCTGTTAACCAAGGAGCGGGGACTGGCCTATGTGCAGTTGGCCCGCATCGACAAGCCCATCGGCACCCTGCTGCTGCTGTGGCCGACCCTGTGGGCACTCTGGCTGGCGGCCGATGGCCTGCCGGATCTCTGGACCCTGCTGGTGTTCGTGGTGGGGGTATTTCTGATGCGCTCCGCCGGCTGCGTCATCAACGACTATGCGGATCGCAACTTCGATGGCCATGTGAAGCGCACCGCCGGTCGACCCCTGCCCATGGGCAAGGTCAGGCCGCGTGAGGTGCTGACGCTGTTCGCCGTGCTGGCGCTCATCTCGTTCGGTCTGGTGCTGACCATGAACCCGCTCACCATAGGCCTGTCGTTTGCGGCCCTGCTGCTGGCGGTCTGCTACCCCTTCATGAAGCGCTACATTCCGATCCCGCAGCTGGTGCTCGGCATGGCCTTCTCCTGGTCCATTCCCATGGCCTATGCGGCCCAGGCCAACGCCTTGCCACTGGTGGCCTGGCTGGTATTTCTCGCCAACCTGCTGTGGACCATCGCCTATGACACCCAGTACGCCATGGTAGACAGGGACGATGACCTCAGGCTCGGCCTCAAGTCCAGCGCCATCCTGTTCGGTCGCCACGACAAGCGGATCATCGGTATGCTGCAACTGGCCACCCTGCTGATCCTGCTGGCTGTGGGTCAACTGAGCGGGCTGGGCTCCAGCTATTACTGGTCGCTGCTGGCGGCGGCGGCGCTGTTTGTCTACCAGCAGCGGCTGATCCGGGAGCGGCAGCGGGAGGCCTGCTTCCAGGCCTTCCTCAACAACAACTATGTGGGGGCCCTGGTGTTTGCCGGGGTCGCGCTCAACTACCTGTGAGCCAGCCGCGCTGACGCGGGCTGTCCGGGACGCTCACTATTCGAGAGGCGGGGGTCACCCTGCTTCCATGAAAAAGGCCGCATGCTGCGGCCTTTTTATTGCTCTGTATCTGGCTCTTCTTGAGGTCAGAGCCGGTTGCCCGCCTGTATGGTGCGCCGGATCTTGTTGCTCAGCAGCGGCACTATGTTGTCGGCCAGCGCCTGGAAGCGGCCCAGATCCGGTTTGCACTCGGGGGAGAGGTAGCCCTCCTTGCGCAGGGTGTGGATCAGGGTGCTGAACAGCTTCTGGTCGAAGAACTCGGGGGCGTTGATGCCGTGCAGGGTGCCGAGGCGCTCCGCCATCATCAGGCCGTCCGCCTCCAGCTGTTCCGCCTCGACATGGGGCTGGGCCAGCACCCGGGTCAGCACTATGGCGTAGCGTTGCAGCGTCTCCTGAATGCTCTCGGCCAGCAGCAGCAGGCGCATCTGGTTGCCCGGATTGACCCAATGGCCGCCATCGCGCGCCTCGACCAGTTGCTGGCGTTGCAGCTCGGCCAGCAGGGCATCGACCAGCTCCGGCAGCTCATCCTCTTCGTAGCGCAGGAACAGTTCCGTCTTGAGCAGCGGGTAGATGTCGACGCAACGGGCGACTATCTCGCCGCGGGAGATCCCCTCGCAACGCTCGATCAGCGCCGCCACCAGGGAGGGCAGGGCGAACAGATGGAGTATGTTGTTGCGGTAGTAGGTCAGCAGGATCGCCTGATAGCGGTCCAGGCTGATGATCTGGCCCAGCTTGTCCTCGCTCACCTCGAACTTGTTGAGCTCCATCGCCTGATCCAGCAGTGTCTTGGCATCCTCATCCGGGATTGTGCTCTGCGGGCTGTAGGGCACCTGCTTGAGCAGATCCAGATAGGTGTTGAGCTGGGCCTGCAGCTCGTCCCGGGTCAGGGCGTGGCGCTCGGCGGCCAGCAGCGCCAGGGCGCTCAGGGTCAGACCGTTGACGGCGGCGGCCCCGTTGATGCGGGTCATCAGCAGCTCGGCCAGCTGGTTGACGGTGGGCGCCATCCACTCGGGGCGCTCCTCCTGGCCTATGTCGGCCTTCCAGGCCGGCACATGTTCATTGAGGTAGCTGTTGAGGGTCAGCGGCTCGCCGAAGTTGACGAAGCCCCGGCCATAGTTGCGCAGCTTGCGCAGTATGCCGAGCACCTGCAGGAAACTCTCCTTCTCCTTGCGGCTGCCCTTGAGCTCGTTGTGGTAGGTGTTTACCTCCATCACGTGCTCGTAGCCCAGATAGACGGGCACCAGGGTGACAGGTCTGTCCAGCCCGCGCATCATGGCCTGCAGCGTCATGGCCAGCATGCCGGTCTTGGGCGGCAGCAGGCGGCCGGTACGCGAACGCCCGCCTTCGGTGAAGAACTCCACCGAGTAGCCCTTGGCAAACAGCAGGTTCAGGTATTCACGAAAGACGGTGCTGTAGAGCGGATTGCCCTTGAAGGTGCGGCGGATGAAGAAGGCACCGCCGTGACGAAAGAGCGGGCCTGCCGGCCAGAAGTTGAGATTGATGCCCGCCGCTATGTGGGGCGGCACCATGCCCTGGTGATAGATGACGTAGGAGAGCAGCAGGTAGTCCATGTGGCTGCGATGGCAGGGTACATAGACGATCTCGTGCCCTTCCTGCGCCAGCTGGCGTACCTTCTCGGCGCCGTTGACCGACAGGCCGCGGTAGAGCTTGTTCCACAGCCAGCCGAGGAAGCTCTCGCCGAGCCGGATCAACCGGTAGGAGAAGTCGGAGGCGATCTCGTCCATGTAGCCGTGGGCGCGTTTCTGCGCCTTCTCTAGGCTGATGCCGTCGCGCTGCGCCTCTTCCTCGATCGCCTGCTGGATCACGCTCGAATCCAGCAGCTGCCTGAACAGCAGGTTGCGGTTCGGCAGTTTGGGGCCGGTGGCCGCCAGCTGCTGGCGACTGAAGTGGGTGCGCGCCACCCGCGCCAGCTTGTGGGCGATCGCCTCGTCGGTGCCGTGCTTGTCGGCCATGTGGCGCAGGGAGAGCGGCGGGGAGAAGCGCACCAGATTCTCGCGACCCTTGAGGATCACGATCAGCGCCTTCTTGAGGCGGTTCGGTGCCAGGCTGCTGATGATGTTCCAGCCGGAGGCTTCCTCGCCTTCCCGGCCGGGGGCGCGGCCCCAGAACAGGGTGACGGGCACCACCTGGATATCCAGCGCCGGATCCTGCTTGTGCAGATCCAGCAGCTGGTGGAACTCCTGCAGGAAGGGCAACGGCTTGCTGCGCTTGCCAAACAGGGGAGGCGGACGGTCCAGACAGACGTAGCGCGGCAGCAACTGGCCGTTCAGCTCCAGCGGCGTGAAGGGGCCGGGCAGGCCGAGATCCTCGCAGCACTGTTGCAGCGTCATCAGGTCGGTGATCGAGCTGGTTTTCAGGGCATAGACAATGGGTCTGGCCGGATCCAGCTTGAGCTCGGTGATGGGATTTTCCGGCAGGCTCTTGTGATTGACCAAGCCACTGACCGGCCATTGCAAGATGGCTCTGGAAATCTTCTGTCCAAGGGACATGTGCGTCTGCTCTCCGAAAAAATGCGGCGTGAGCATAGCAAATCACCGGCGCCTTGTCGCCGAGAGGTACGATGAGTCGGCTGCGCAGGATCAAAACAACGGTAAATGAGCGCCAGGCCATGACAAATGTCAGCTGTGCCTTGCCTTGGCCCCAGCACTGTATATACTGCCAGTGTGCTGTATAAAAAGACAGGTGCCAATGTTATGAAACCTCTTACCCCCCGCCAGGCCGAAGTGCTGGAGCTGATCAAGGTGAACATGAGCGAGACCGGCATGCCGCCGACTCGCGCCGAGATTGCCCAGAAGCTTGGTTTCAAGTCGGCCAATGCGGCCGAGGAACATCTGAAGGCCCTGGCCAAGAAAGGGGTCATCGAGATCATGCCGGGGACTTCCCGCGGTATCCGTCTGCTGATCGAAGAGGAAGAGGTGCTGGAAGAGACAGGCCTGCCCCTGATCGGCAAGGTCGCGGCCGGTGAACCTATCCTGGCGCAGGAGCACATCGAGAGCCACTACCAGGTGGATCCTGCCCTCTTCCACCCCCGGGCGGATTTTTTGCTGCGGGTGCAGGGCATGAGCATGAAAAACATCGGCATTCTGGATGGCGACCTGCTGGCGGTCCACAAGACCCAGGAGGTGCGCAACGGCCAGGTGGTGGTGGCGCGCCTCGATGAGGATGTCACCGTCAAGCGCTTCCAGCGCAAGGGCAGCCAGGTGTGGCTGCTGCCGGAAAACGAGGATCTGGAGCCCATAGCGGTGGATCTCTCCAGCCAGCAGCTCACCATAGAAGGGCTGGCCGTCGGCGTGATCCGCAACGCCGACTGGATGTAATCACCCTCGCCATGACACGGCCTCCTGCGGGAGGCCGTGTCGTTTTTGTGTTCCTTTCCCCATGATTTCAATCAGATCCTGATATCTGCCATTTTGTCTGCGGCGAACGGCCGCAGGTGACGCATTTCAGATATATCATTTGGTAAGGCAGTGGACTCGTTGCACTGTCCCCCGAATGCTCGACAAGACGCTCTTTACCCACGTCGCAGGAACCCAGGGGCAGCAGGGATGCATGACAACAGCCTCATGTGAGCTGGACAGCAATGGCATGTGGCCGGCTCACCACAGAGAGAGGCGATATCGCGGGATAAGAAGGGAGGGTGGCCAGCATGGCGCCGACGGCAACGACCGTCCGGGTAATGAGGGCACACTCGCGCAGTCGACACGCGGCAGTCACAGGATCTGGCCACCTAGCGGTAGCAGACGATGCCGGTCGGCGTGACCTCTTGGTCAAGGAGGACAGGTATGGCTTCAAGCTCGCCATGGGATCCGGGTCTGGCATCGCCCGTTTCTTCCATCACACGGTTCATCAAGGGCAACCGGATGACCCGTTTCTATGCGCTCTGGGTGCATCACAAGGGCGCCTGCTGGACCATCTGGCTGGGCTGTCCCAAGGACAAGATAGTCCGCCTGGTCCGTCTGTTTCACAGCCATCACGACAGGGGACCGGCGGAGGCTCCCTGGACGGCCCCCGTCATACCGCTCCGCGCCCTGGCCCGTCGCCCCCATGAGCGGCGCAGGCTGCAACCCTGATAGCCCCGCGTGCTGCTGACAGCCCCACCCTGACGGTGGGGCTGCTGTTTTCTGGCCTTGTTCGCCCGGCGGCCTGCCCATAGCGTCATCCCCTGACCGAAGTTGGATGCCGAATCGGCATCCGGTAGATGGGATGGTCCGGTCCGGGATTGGCTGGGTTACAATGGGTCATCCATTCGGGCCCGGTCTGCGGGCATGTCGAAGTGAAAGGGTCTGTTGTTATGGTTAAACCGCGTTACCCCTTGCTGTTTCTGCTGCTGGTCGGGGGCATGATGGCCGCATTCTACTGGAACCAGCCCTCCCTGCCCGAGCAGGCCGACTACTACCCGGCGGGGCGGGACATCAACCCGTTTGCCTTCACCGACGAGGACGGTCAGCCCTTCGTCCCAGCCAGTCTGGTGGGGCACTGGACCTTCCTGTTTGTCGGTTATACCTTCTGCCCGGATATATGCCCGACCACGCTGGCGGATCTGCGCTCCGTCTACCCGGCGCTGAAGAAGATCGCACCCGAGAGCCAGGTGGTGTTCATCTCGGCGGATCCGCAGCGGGATGACGTGGCTCGCCTCAAGACCTACACCGCCTTCTTTCACCCCGAGTTCAAGGCGGCAACCGGCTCCCATGACAAGCTGTTCCCGTTTGTGCGCAATCTGGGCCTCATCTACTCCATCGCCGATCAGGGGGAGAAGGAGTACCTGATAGACCACTCCGCCTCCATAGTGCTGATCAACCCGGAAGGCAAGCTGGAGGCCGTGTTCCGTCCCCAGATGAGCGAGGGGCAGGTGCCCCATGTGGTCATGGCGACCCTGGTCTCCGATTTCGCCAGAATCGTGCGACTGGAAGGCGAGTGATGCCGGACGAGCGTCGGTTGCCATGCTGATCCCGCCCTGGTTGAAAGATGGCCGGCGCCATGGCGCCGTGTTTGCCCTGGCCTTGCCCATGGTGCTCTCCAATATCACCACCCCCTTGCTGGGGCTGGTGGACACCTGGGTGATCGGTCATCTCGGCCAGGCCTGGTTCCTCGGCGGCGTCTCGGTCGGGGCTACCCTCATCAATCTCATCTTCTGGCTGCTGGGTTTCCTGCGCATGTCCACCACTGGGTTGACCGCCCAGGCCCATGGCGCCGGCAGCCCGCACAGCCAGCTCGACACCCTGGCACGGGCGCTCGGCCTCGCCGTCGGACTGGGGCTGGCCCTGCTACTGCTGTTGCTGCCCTTCCTGCCTTCGCTCATTGCACTCGGTGGCGGCTCTGCCGAGGTACAGGGCTATGCCGGCGAATATGTGTCGGTACGGATCTGGAGCGCGCCGGCGGCACTCTGCAATCTGGTGATCATGGGCTGGCTGCTGGGCATGCAGGATGCTCGCAGCCCCATGCTGCTGCTGATCTTCACCAACCTGGTCAACATGGCGCTGGATACCTGGTTCGTGCTGGGGCTGGGCTGGCAGGTGAAAGGAGTGGCCGCCGCCTCGCTGCTGGCAGATTACAGCGCCCTGGGGGTCGGGCTCTGGCTGGTGAGCCGTCATCTGCGCCGCCTCTCGCCCGCGGTGTGGCAGGGGGCCTGGCAGCGCTGGCGTCAGTGGCCGGCCTTGCTGAGACTGCTCAGTCTGAACCGGGACATCTTTGTCCGCTCCCTCTGTCTGCAGCTCTGTTTCGCCTTCATGACCTTGCAGGGGGCGCGGCTGGGCGACGTGGCGGTGGCCGCCAATGCGGTGCTGCTCAATTTCCTGATGCTCATCTCCTACGGGCTGGACGGCTTTGCCTATGCGGTGGAGGCCATGGTGGGCCGCGCCATAGGCCGGCGGGATCGGCAGGGGCTGCGCGAGGCCATAGTGCTGAACCTGGGGTGGGCGTTATTCATAGCAATGGGTTTCAGTCTGCTGTTTGCGGCGGGTGGCAGTCGGCTCATCGCCCATATCACCGACATTCCGGCGGTGATCGCCGAGGCGAATCGCCAGCTGCCCTGGCTGATCGTCATGCCCTTGCTGGCGGTCTGGTGTTTCCTGCTGGATGGGGTCTTCATAGGCGCGACCCGGGCCCGCGAGATGCGCAACAGCATGCTGGTGGCGGTACTGTGCGGCTTCTTCCCCATCTGGTGGCTCTGTCAGGGCTGGGGTGTGGCCGCCTTGTGGGCCGCCATGGGGGCGCTGATGGCGGGGCGGGGTCTGACGCTGGGGTGGCTGTGTTGGCAACTGGAGCGCGATGGTCGCCTGTTGCTCTCACCCCACGGCATGGAACAGGCCGAGGGCGAGCCGTCATAGCCTGGCAGGCATGATCCTGTTGTGAGGGCTGACCCATCACAGGGACGGCATCACCCGGTGGCGGCCAAGAGCCTAGAGGGATCCCTCATAGCCCAGCTGGCGCCAGCTCTCATACACGAATACCGCCACCGCATTGGCGAGGTTCATGCTGCGGCTCTGGGGCAGCATGGGGATGCGCAGCCGCTGCTCGAACGGCAGACTCTCGATGAGATCCGCAGGCAGGCCACGGCTCTCCGGGCCGAACAGCATGGCGTCGCCGGGGGCAAACTGCACGGCCGAATGGGCGGTTCTTCCCTTGGTGGTGCAGGCGAATACCCGCCTGGGCGCCACCTCGGCCAGAAAGACGTCATAGTCAGGCCAGCGCTTCACCTCGGCAAACTCGTGATAATCGAGCCCGGCCCGCTTCACCCGCTTGTCATCCCACTCGAAACCCAGCGGCTCTATCAGGTGCAGCCGGTAGCCGGTGTTGGCGCAGAGACGGATGATGTTGCCTGTGTTGGGCGGGATTTCCGGTTGGTAGAGCACTATGTCGAGCATGGCGGGATCCTGATGGGGGCCGAGATTGGGGCGAAAGGGGCGCCAGCATACCCAGCGCCCGGGTGGATGAAAAGAGGCGACTCAGCCGATGGGCAGGCGGATGGTGATGGTCAGCCCGGCTGGCTGGTTGCTGCTGGCGCGTATGGTGCCACCGTGGCGCTGGATCGCCTCCGAGGCGATGGCCAGCCCCAGCCCGGTGCCGCCTGTCTTGGCGTTGCGGGCATCATCCACCCGAAAGAAGGGCAGGAACAGCTGGGCCTGCTGCTCCACAGGCACGCCGGGGCCATCGTCGCGTATGGTCATCACCCACTCCCGTCCCTCCCGATACCAGTCCACCTTGATGAACTCGCGGGCGTATTTGAGCGCGTTGCGCAGCGGATTCTCCAGCGCCCGCGCCAGCAGCTCGGGCCACATCCGGATCGACTCGGTCGGCAGGGGCGGCAGCCGCAACTGCTTGCCGCTCTGGTTTGCCTCGAACATGGCGTCGTCCAGCATGGGCTCCAGCAGATCCGCCAGCGGCATCACCACGGGCGCCTCCACGTGTTGCTGCACCCGTGACAGGTCGAGCAGGTCGCCGATCAGCTTGTCGAGCCGGCCTATCTCTGACTCTATCCGTGCCAGCTCGCTGCTGTCCCCCTGCTTGCGCCGGATCAGCGCCTGCGCCAGCTGGATGCGGGTAAGCGGGCTGCGCAGCTCGTGGGAGATGTCGGACAACAGCTGCTTCTGCTTCTGGATCATGTTCTTGAGGGTATCGACCATGTGGCTGACGTGATCCGCCAGCTGGCCGATCTCGTCGCGCCGCCCCAGGTTGGGGATCTGCATCTCCAGGTTGCCCTCCGCCAGCTGGGAGACAGACCGCTGCAACTGCAGTATGGGGCGGGTCAGGCGCCAGGCCAGCAGCAGGCAGAGCGGGGTGCTGACCAGCATAGCGATGCCCAGGATCTGGATCGGGTGATCCAGGATCTGGATGAACAGAAATAGGTAGGAGTTTTCGACATTGAGGCCGAAGTAGACGTGATAGATCTGGCCGCGATGCTCCATCTGGAAGGGGCCGGCGATGGCCCGCTTGTGCTCGCTGCCCAGCATGGGCTTGGCCGGGTTGTCCGAATCGAGCATGAAGCGGACCACGAACTTGCTCAGGCGAGTGGTGGACTGCATCTGGCCTTTCTCATCGCGCAGATAGATGTTGTCCACCGGCAGCAGGCCCGCCGCATCTATGGCCTGCACCAGATCGAAGTCATGATCGGGATCCGCCCCCTTCTGCAACGCCTTCAGGTTGTTGTTCATCCTGGTCATCTCGTGCGCCGGCAAGGGGATGATGTTGCGGGGATCCAGGGTCGGCAGTATCACCACGGCCGCCAGCACCACCAGCAGCATGAGCCAGAACCAGAGGAAGATCTGGGTGGAGAGGCCATTGAAGGTGCGGGCCGTGCTCATGCCTGTTCCAGCCACAGGTAGCCGCGGCCGCGCACCGTCTTGAAGCGGGGCTGGCCATCGGTGCGCTCCGGCAGCTTCTTGCGCAGGTTGCTCAGGTGCATGTCGATGGCGCGATCGAAGGGCTCCAGCTTCTTGCCGAGCACCTGCTCGGAGAGATGACTCTTGCTGATGATCTGGCCTGGGTTGCGCAGCAGGCACTCCAGCAGCCCGAATTCGGTGGCGGTGAGCTCCAGCAGCTGATCGCCGCTGCTGGCCTGTTGCAGGCCGGGTTGCAGCACCAGATCCATGAAGCGAAGCTCTTCGGATGTGCCGCCGCGCTGGGGCTGGGCACTCTGGGTCCGGCGCAGTATGGCGCGCACCCGGGCCAGCAGCTCCCTGTCATCAAATGGTTTGGCGAGATAGTCGTCGGCACCGGCTTCCAGCCCGTTGACCCTGTCCTGGCTGTCGCCACGGGCAGTCAGCATCAGCACCGGGGTATCGTGGGTCTTGCGCAGCCTGGTCAGCATGGCGAAGCCGTTGAGCCTGGGCATCATCACGTCCAGCAGCACCAGGTTGAAGTCCTGCTCGGCCAGTCGCAGCAACCCCTCTTCGCCATCCTCGGCGACTGTGACCTGGAAGCCTTCCAGAGTCAGAATTTCGGTGAGCAGCTGGGTCAGCTCGAGATCGTCGTCGACCAGGAGTATTTTGTGCATCTGAAGTCATTCCGCTGATTTTTCGCGCCAAGCCGGCGCAGGGGTCAGGGTATAATAGATTTTTAACCGCAAGAGGAAAGCCGGTTTTGAGCCATCAACAATATTCCCGCTGGGTGACGCTGGCCAGCATGGCCGCCGTCACCACGGCTACCCTGCTGATCACCGGCAAGCTGATCGCCTGGCTCATGACGGATTCATCGAGTCTGCTGGCGTCGCTCACCGACTCCTTCATGGATGTCAGCGCCTCCATCATCAACCTGCTGGCCATTCGCTATGCGCTGGCGCCGGCCGATGACGAGCACCGCTTCGGCCACGGCAAGGCGGAGTCGCTGGCGGGCCTCATCCAGTCCGCGTTTATTTCGGGCTCGGCCCTGCTGCTGGTGATGCACGGCATCTCCTCCCTGCTCAACCAGGCGCCCATACTGCGGCTCGAAGCGGGTCTCTGGGTCAGCGGCGGCTCCATAGTGCTGACCCTGCTGCTGGTCAGTTTCCAGGGCTTTGTCATCCGCAAGACCAACAGCGTGGCCATCAAGGCCGACATGCTGCACTACCGTTCCGACCTGCTGCTCAACGGCGGCGTCCTGCTGGCGCTGGTGCTGGCGGGGCGGGGCTGGTTCTGGGCCGATGGCCTGTTTGCCATCCTGATCGGCCTGTTCCTGCTGTGGGGCGCCATCCATATCGGCTATGAGTCGGTGCAGGCGCTGCTCGATCGTCAGTTGCCAGCCGAAGAACAAGCGAGAATAATGGCTCTCTGCTGTGACGTCGAAGGTGTCCACGGGGTGCATGATCTGCGTACCCGTCAATCCGGTCCGACCCGCTTCGTGCAGTTGCATCTGGAGCTGGATGACCAGCTCCCTCTGGTCAAGGCCCATCAGATCGCCGATGAAGCCGAACTGGCGGTGCGTCAGGAATTCGAGCGCATGGATGTCATCATTCATATGGACCCCATCTCTGTGGTGCACAAGGAACAGCAAGGCACTCCATCAGAACAACAGTAGGCTGCAACATGGATGATCTGGTTGCCAAAACCTGGCAAAAAATTGAGCGAGAAGCGGCATGCATGGTGACCGAAGAGCCCATGCTGGCCAGCTTCTTTCATTCCACCATTCTCAATCACAAGAACCTGCGCTCGGCCCTCAGCTTCCAGCTGGCCAACAAACTCGACAGCGCCACCATGCCTGCCATCGCCCTGCGCGAGGTGATCGAGCTGGCCCTGCGCAGCGAGCCCGAGTTGCTGGCGGCAGTGGCGGCCGATATCTGCGCCGTGCAGGAGCGTGACCCTGCGGTCGATCTCTTCTCCACCCCGCTGCTCTACCTCAAGGGCTTTCATGCCCTGCAAGGCTATCGGGTTGCCAACTGGCTGTGGCGCCAGGGGCGTCGCTCGCTGGCACTCTACCTGCAAAACCAGATCTCGGTGGTGTTCGGGGTCGATGTGCATCCGGCGGCGCGGATCGGCAAGGGCATCATGTTTGACCATGCCACCGGCATAGTGGTCGGCGAGACGGCGGTGATCGAGGACGATGTCTCCATCCTGCAGAGCGTGACCCTGGGCGGTACCGGCAAGGAGAGCGGCGATCGCCACCCCAAGATCCGCGAAGGGGTCATGATAGGGGCGGGCGCCAAGGTGCTCGGCAATATCGAAGTGGGGATGGGCGCCAAGATAGGTGCCGGCAGCGTGGTGATCAACCCGGTGCCGCCGCACACCACAGTGGCGGGCGTACCGGCCAAGATAGTGGGCCGCCCGGAGTGCGACAAGCCTTCGCTGGATATGGATCAGTGCCTCTGATCCCCTGACCGAGACGATTCGATGGCCAAGCGCTGGTCAGGTTATCTGATCCTGGGGATGTGGCTGCTCAACCTGCTGCACCTCTATCTGGGATTCTCCCCCTGGCCTGCGGCCATCGCCGCCTGGGCCGCCTCCCTGCTCACCTGGCCCTGGCTGGTGGGGGCGGCCAAACGGCAGGCCCTGGCCCTGTACGGGGCCGCGCTTGCGCTGCTGATCTTCTCCTGGTGGCGGGGCGCCAGCCTCAACCCGGGCGACTGGCTGCTGCCCAACATCAACATGCTCACCATGTTTGCCGCCGTGAGCACCCTCAACCTGGCGACGTCAGGCCTGCTGACCGGGACTGCCTCCTGGTCCGGCCGCAAGGGGCTGTGGAGCACCATGGCCAGCCTCAACCTGCTGGGTGCCGTCATCAACCTCTCCGTGCTGTTCATCATCGGCGATCGGCTGGAGCGGGGCGGCACCCTGGAGCGGCGTCAGGTGATGGTGCTGAGCCGGATCTTCTGTGCCGCCGCCTTCTGGTCCCCCTTCTTCGTCGCCATGGCGGTGGCGCTCACCTATGCCCCAGGTCTGCAACTGTCGAGCATACTGCCGTTTGGCGTGGTCGCCGCGCTGCTGGCGATGGGACTGACCGCCTGGCAGGTGGAGCGACTCGGGGTCGAGGACTTTGCCGGCTACCCGCTGCGGTTGCAGACCCTGGGGCTGCCGGTGGCCTTGGCGCTGCTGGTGCTGCTGATCAAGCAGATCTGGCCAGCGCTCGGCATTTTGGCGGTGATCGCCCTGGTGGCACCGCTGCTGGCGCTGCTGTTCATGCCCAGAGCCGGGCGAGGCGCTGCCCTCAAGCGGCAGGTGGTGGAGCGTTTCCCCGCCATCGGCGGTCAGCTGGTGCTGTTTCTGGGGGCCGGTTTGCTGGCCGCCGGCATCAACAGTGCGCTGTCGGTGCTCGAACTCGGGGGCGAACACGGGCTGCCGTTGTTCAACCATTTCGGCTGGCTGGAGTCATCCCTGACTCTGCTGCTGATCCTGCTGGTGGCCATCGTCGGCGTGCATCCGCTCATCAGCATCTCCGGGCTGGCGCCGCTGCTCTGGCCGCTGGCGCCGGATCCCAGCCTGCTCGGCATGTGTTTTCTGCTGGGGTGGGGGCTGGCGACCGGCACCAGTCCGCTCTCTGGCTCCAACCTGGCGCTGGCGTCCCGCTACAACCTGAGTGCCGGCTTGATCCTGCGCTGGAACCTGCTCTACGGCCTGTTGATGTACGGGGTCGCCTGCCTGTTGCTGGGGGCTTATATCACGCTGCACAGCTGACGGGGTAATCTGGCGGCGCGGTATGGATTCGAGATTGGATGCCTGTTGCCGGGGGCTTGAATCACGCCGCATGGCTGACGGGATAATCTGGAAACCGGGTTCGACGACATGCCCGTGGTCACTGCCTCGACGAAGGGTTGTCTGTTGGTTGTCAGGGTCTTGTCGCGGTCCGGGCGCAGGATGCGAGAAAAACAGACGCATATTTAGGCAATACATCTATGGAAGGCGCATTTTACAGCGCACTGGCTTGTTTGTGCCGATGCCCTCAGGGTATGCTGGCTTCACGCGCTTGAATCGCCCTCTGTGGGGCATCGCAATTGAACATACAGGTATGCATATGTCACTAGAAGTCCTTGAGCAACTCGAATCCAAAGTACAATCCGCCGTCGACAACATCTCTCTGCTGAAGATGGAGCTGGACGAGCTGAAAGAGCAAAACGGCAAGCTGCAAGACGAAAACCATCAGCTGCGCAACGAACACGTTGCCTGGCAGGAACGTCTGCGCGCCCTGCTGGGCAAGATGGATCAGATGGGCGAAACCATCTAGTCTGCTGCCGGTTGGCAACATTGAAAACGGGCCGCTCCATGAGCGGCCCGTTTGTTTGTGACGGGTAGGGGATCAGAGGGTCAGCAGCTGTTTGACCGTCTTCTCGATGCCGTCCGCCGCTTCGACTATGTTGTTGGCCAGCATGTAGGCGGGGGTGGAGATCACCTTGCGCTCCTGATCCACTACGAACTCGTTGACCGGGCAGTTGAGATGGCTGCCGCCCATCGCCTCTATGGCGTTGGCGGTGCCTTCGTCATGGCCTATGGTGGCCAGGGTGCCGGCGCCGTAGATGAGCGGTATCATGGCCGGCGCGATGCAGATGTAGGCTGCTGGCTTGCGGGCATTGGCAAAGCTTTGACACGCTTTCAGCACATCCGGCTGGATCTGGCACCCGGCGCCCTTGGTGGCGAAGTCGCACAGGTTCTTGGCCGCCCCAAAGCCGCCGGGCACCAGCAGGGCGTCGTAATCGGCCGCATCCAGCTCGGCCACATCCTTGATCTGGCCACGGCAGATGCGCGCCGCCTCGACCAGCACGTTGCGGCTCTCCCCCTCGCTGACGTCACCCGTTAGGTGGTTGACCACATGCAACTGCGCCACGTTCGGGGCGAAGCATTGGGTGGTGGCGCCATGGCGGGCCAGCGCCAGCAGGCTGATGACGGCTTCATGGATCTCGGCCCCGTCAAACACGCCACAGCCACTCAAAATCACGGCCACTTTTTTCATGGCAAACTCCTCGTTGTTGAAAATGTGAGCCAGGATAGATTGTTGTACTTTTGTATGGTTATCGCTCGCCATCCGCTGGTCAAGTCATCTCGCTGTGCTAGGATTGTTTCGTTTTGGATCCTGCCGTACTTACTCCCTTAAATCTTTTTCCACATTGATCAAGATCATTCCAACAGTCTCATGATCGGTTTTTACGATCTCAATGTGCTGTTTTATATGGATTTTATATTTTTTGTGCACAGTTTTATCACTGTGGCTCATACTGCGCCCCATTTTTGAACACAGACTTATCCACAGCTTGAGTCCCCTTGGCTGCCCGCTTAGGGGGCTGCTGCACCCCTTGGTGTGAGGGGGGCCCTGTGGCATCCTAGCGGCTGTTTATCTCTGGCAGGACGATTTCATGGCCCCTAGCAACCCCCTTATTCTGGTCGACGGCTCTTCTTATCTTTACCGCGCCTTCTTCGCCTCCCAGCAGGCCGATCTGCGCACTTCGACCGGTTTGCCGAGCGGCGCCGTCCGTGTCATGGCCAACATGATGCGCAGCCTGCGCAAGCAATACCCTGACTGCCATGTGGCCGTGGTGTTTGACGCCAAGGGCAAGACCTTCCGCGACGACATCTATCCCGAGTACAAGGCGACCCGTGCCAGCATGCCGGACGATCTGCGCAGCCAGGTCGCCCCCATCCACCAGATGATCAAGGCGATGGGCTTCCCCTTCTTGATGGTCGAAGGCGTCGAGGCCGACGATGTGATCGGCACGCTCGCCCGCCAGGCGACCGAGAAGCAACTGCCTGTGCTGATCAGTACCGGTGACAAGGACATGGCGCAGCTGGTCTCAGATCACGTCACCCTGATCGACACCATGAAAGATGTTAAGACCGACAGGGAAGGGGTGATCGAGAAGTTTGGCGTGCCGCCGGAGCTCATCATCGACTATCTGGCCCTGATGGGTGACAAGGTCGACAACATCCCCGGCATGACAGGCGTCGGCGAGAAGACGGCGCTGGCCCTGTTGCAGGGGATCGGCAGCATAGACGAGATCGCCGCCAATCTGGACAAGGTGGCGGCCCTCGGCTTCCGCGGTTCCAAGGCGTTCGCCGACAAGTTCCGCGAGCAGGAGGAGCAGGTGCGCCTCTCTTATCTCCTGGCGACCATCAAAACCGATGTCGAGCTGGAACAGAGCCTGGAACAGCTGTTGCTCAAACCGGTCGACAAGGAGTCCCTGCTGGCCGTCTATCGCGAATATGAGCTGCGCAACCTGATCAAGGAACTGGAGTCCGGTGGCGAAGAGGGTGCCGGTCCGGAAGAGGGGAGCGATGATACGGCTGCCCCCGTTGCCGCCATCGAAACCGACTACCGCTGCATTCTGGACGAGGCCGAGTTTGACGACTGGCTGGCGCAGTTGCAGGCGGCGCCGCTGTTCGCCTTCGATACCGAAACTACCAGCCTCGACTACATGGAGGCGCGCATCGTCGGGGTCTCCTTCGCCGTCGAAGCGGGCAAGGCCGCCTATGTGCCCTTTGGTCACGACTATCTGGGGGCACCGGTGCAGTTGACCGAAGCCGTGGTGCTGGGCAAGCTCAAGCCGTTGCTGGAAGATCCGACCCGTCTCAAGGTGGGTCAGAACCTCAAGTACGATCGCAACGTGCTGCTCAACCACGACATCGACCTGCAGGGTATCGCCTACGACACCATGCTCGAGTCCTATGTGCTCAACTCCACCGCCAGCCGTCACGATATGGACTCGCTGGCCAAACGCTATCTCGGGGTCGAAACCACCTCGTTTGAAGATATCGCGGGCAAAGGGGTCAAGCAGCTCACCTTCAACCAGATCGAGCTGGAGCAGGCCGCCCCCTATGCGGCGGAAGATGCCGATATCACCCTGCGTCTGCACCAGACTCTGTGGGGACAGCTGGAAGCCGTGCCTGGCCTGTGCCAGGTATTCAGCGACATCGAGCTGCCGTTGCTGCCGGTGCTGGCGCGGATGGAGCTGCTCGGGACCACCATAGATCCCAAGCTGCTGCATCAGCAGAGCCAGGAGATAGAGCTGCGTCTGGCCGAACTGGAGCGTCAGGCCCACGAGCTGGCCGGGCAGGAGTTCAACCTCTCCTCACCCAAACAGCTGGGGGAGATCCTCTTCACCAAGCTGGGGCTGCCGATCATCAAGAAGACCCCCAAAGGAGCGCCGTCCACCGCGGAAGAGGTGCTGGCCGAGCTGGCCGAGACCTACGAGCTGCCGCGTCTGCTGATGGAACACCGCACGCTGGCCAAGCTCAAGTCCACCTATACCGACAAGCTGCCGCTGATGATCAAGCCCCAGACCGGGCGGGTACACACCTCCTATCATCAGGCGGTGGCGGCCACCGGCCGTTTGTCCTCCTCTGACCCCAACTTGCAGAACATCCCGGTGCGCAACGAGCAGGGGCGCCGGATCCGCCAGGCCTTTATTCCTAGCGCCGGTTACAAGCTGGTGGCGGCTGACTACTCCCAGATCGAGCTGCGCATCATGGCGCACCTCTCCGGTGACAAGGGGCTGCTGACCGCGTTTGCCGAGGGTAAGGACATCCACAAGGCAACGGCTGCCGAGGTGTTCGGGGTGGCGCTCGATGCGGTTACCACCGACATGCGCCGCAGCGCCAAGGCGATCAACTTCGGCCTCATCTATGGCATGAGCGCCTTCGGTCTGGCCAAACAGCTGGGGATAGGTCGCGCCGAGGCGCAGAAGTACATGGATCTCTACTTCGAACGCTACCCGGGCGTGCTG
>NZ_CP023818.1:735000-860000 GCF_002587065.1 Aeromonas sp. CA23 | reverse complement strand
ATTGCGATGGGGGGACGGAGAAGGCTAGGTGGGCCAGGCGACGGTTGTCCTGGTGAAAGTGCGTAGGTGGTGTTTCTAGGCAAATCCGGAGACACAACACTGAGACACGAGACGAAGCCACTACGGTGGTGAAGCCATTGATGCCCTGCTTCCAGGAAAAGCCTCTAAGCTTCAGATTACAAGTCATCGTACCCCAAACCGACACAGGTGGTCGGGTAGAGAATACCAAGGCGCTTGAGAGAACTCGGGTGAAGGAACTAGGCAAAATAGAACCGTAACTTCGGGAGAAGGTTCGCTCTTGACAGTGAAGTCCCTCGCGGATGGAGCAGTTGGGAGTCGCAGTGACCAGATGGCTGGGACTGTTTATCAAAAACACAGCACTCTGCAAACACGAAAGTGGACGTATAGGGTGTGACACCTGCCCGGTGCCGGAAGGTTAATTGATGGGGTTAGCGCAAGCGAAGCTCTTGATCGAAGCCCCGGTAAACGGCGGCCGTAACTATAACGGTCCTAAGGTAGCGAAATTCCTTGTCGGGTAAGTTCCGACCTGCACGAATGGTGTAACCATGGCCATGCTGTCTCCACCCGAGACTCAGTGAAATCGAATTCGCCGTGAAGATGCGGTGTACCCGCGGCTAGACGGAAAGACCCCGTGAACCTTTACTACAGCTTGGCACTGAACATTGAACCTACATGTGTAGGATAGGTGGGAGGCTTTGAAGGCGTGACGCCAGTTGCGCTGGAGCCGTCCTTGAAATACCACCCTTGTATGTTTGATGTTCTAACGCAGGTCCCTGAATCGGGATCGCGGACAGTGCCTGGTGGGTAGTTTGACTGGGGCGGTCTCCTCCCAAAGAGTAACGGAGGAGCACGAAGGTTGGCTAATCCTGGTCGGACATCAGGAGGTTAGTGCAATGGCATAAGCCAGCTTAACTGCGAGACGGACAGGTCGAGCAGGTACGAAAGTAGGTCATAGTGATCCGGTGGTTCTGAATGGAAGGGCCATCGCTCAACGGATAAAAGGTACTCCGGGGATAACAGGCTGATACCGCCCAAGAGTTCATATCGACGGCGGTGTTTGGCACCTCGATGTCGGCTCATCACATCCTGGGGCTGAAGTCGGTCCCAAGGGTATGGCTGTTCGCCATTTAAAGTGGTACGCGAGCTGGGTTCAGAACGTCGTGAGACAGTTCGGTCCCTATCTGCCGTGGGCGTTGGATGATTGAAGGGAGTTGCTCCTAGTACGAGAGGACCGGAGTGAACGAACCTCTGGTGTTCGGGTTGTCACGCCAGTGGCACTGCCCGGTAGCTAAGTTCGGAATCGATAACCGCTGAAAGCATCTAAGCGGGAAGCGAGCCCTGAGATGAGTCATCCCTGACCCCTTGAGGGTCCTAAAGGGCCGTTGGAGACCACAACGTTGATAGGTGGGGTGTGTAAGCGCGGCGACGTGTTGAGCTAACCCATACTAATTACCCGTGAGGCTTAACCATACAACACCCAAGAAGTGTTCTGGGCCTTGTAGCAAATCGAAGAACTACTTACAAATTCAGTGATAGCGACGAAGCCCAAGGCATCAGTCGTTACTCACGTCAGCTTTCCAAGATTGAAGTTATTTGCCTGGCGGCCATAGCGCCGTGGAACCACCTGATCCCATGCCGAACTCAGAAGTGAAACGCGGTAGCGCCGATGGTAGTGTGGCATTCGCCATGCGAGAGTAGGACACTGCCAGGCTTCAATTAAGCAACTACAGCGATGTAGTTGGTCGCGATACAACGTCAGGTTGTGTTGGACAGAAGATTTAGATAACGCACGCAGTGCGGTCTTTACCGGTTAGTGTGCTGATATGGCTCAGTTGGTAGAGCGCATCCTTGGTAAGGATGAGGTCCCCAGTTCGACTCTGGGTATCAGCACCAGTTTTAAGTTAGTTTTAACGCTTTTTGCCTGACGGCAATAGCGCCGTGGAACCACCTGATCCCATGCCGAACTCAGAAGTGAAACGCGGTAGCGCCGATGGTAGTGTGGCATTCGCCATGCGAGAGTAGGACACTGTCAGGCTCCTATTTAGAAGAGGCCTCCCATTCGGGAGGCCTTTTTGCTTTGGGATTTTTCCTCCCACCCTATGGTTCTTTTAGTAAAAATGCTGGGATGTCAGCACGTTGCCCGTTACTCTTGGTCTGGTATTGTCGGGAGTCATCGCCAGAGGAGTATGCATGGCCACGTTGAAGGAAATTGCGCAGGAGGCGGGGGTTTCCCAGGCGACTGTGTCACGGGTGCTCAATGAAGACCCGACGCTAAGCGTCAAGGAAGAGACCAGGCAGAAGATCTTTGAGATCGCCGAGCGGCTGGAATACAAGACCAGCACGGCTCGCAAAGGGGTGCACAAGAGCAAGCTGCACTTTCTGGCTGTCTATGCCTACCCGCAGAGCACAGAGGTCAACGACCCCTACTATCTCGCCATTCGCTATGGCATCGAGACCCAGTGTGCCCGCCTCAATATCGAGCTTACCCATTTTTACAACGGTGCCGAGGGGCGTGAGCTCTCCGCCGTCGACGGTATTCTGGTTATCGGCCATCTGCCACCTGAGCGGCTTGCCGCACTCTATTCCCTCTCTGCCCAGCTGGTGTTCGTGGACTGTCGCTCCCAGGGGGAGTTTGACTCGGTGGACGTGGATCTGGCGCTGATCAGCCAGCAGGTGGTGGATTTCTTCATGGCCCAGGGACACGGCCGCATCGGTTACATAGGTGGTCAGGATGAGGCGCCGGATCTGCGTGAGCTGGCTTTCCTCGACTATGGTCAGCGGCTGGGAGTGGTGCAGGAGAACGATCTCTATCGCGGGGATTTCTCCAGTGCCTCCGGCTATCGACTGGCGAAGGAGATGCTGGCGGGGGATTGGCCCAAGGCCTTGTTTGTCGCCTCCGACTCCATCGCCATCGGTGTGCTGCGGGCCATCCACGAGAAGGGGTTGGCCATTCCCCAGCAGATAGAGCTGATCAGCGTCAACGATATTCCGACCGCCAAATTCACCTTCCCGCCTCTCTCCACCGTGCGGATCCACTCCGAGTTGATGGGCTCCCAGGGGGTCAATCTGCTGGTAGAACGGCTTCGCGACGAACGTGAGGTCCCGCTACGGGTACTGGTCCCCAGCCGGCTGACCCTGCGTGGCACCACCCGGTAGTTTTAGTAAAACTCATTGGTTTTTAGCCGCACCATTCTGACATGGTGCGGCGACTCTCTTTATCCCGGATAGACATTCCCACTCTTAATAAGTTCTTAATATATTGTTATATAACAATATTATTGTTTCCTCTCTTATGGGAATCAACATCCATGCCACCCAGGCAGACAAACCCCTCCTTTAGTTCCGGCTTCTGATCTCGCTCACAAATCCAGCCATCTTGTGTGATGGGGTTAAAACTTTACCGATCATTACCTGATATTTAGTAAATGTTTATCTACAGTTTACCCAGTCAAAGTTGCCTTGTTCCGGGAGGACATGTGAATAACTGGGAAAACGTTCAATTCGTTGGTGAAAACAGGCTGGCCCCGCGCGCCTACTTCTTCTCTTATGCCGACCACGCGCTGGCGGCCACCATGCAGCGCGAGCTGAGCCGCCGCTTTCTCTCCTTGAGCGGCCAGTGGCAGTTCAACTACTTCGAGCACCCATTGCAGGTGCCGGAGGCCTTCTATCACAGCCCCATGAGCGAGTGGGGCCAGATCACAGTGCCCAACATGTGGCAGATGGAAGGGCACGGCAACCTACAATACACGGATGAGGGCTTTCCCTTTCCCATAGACGTGCCCTTCGTGCCGAGCAACAACCCCACCGGCGCCTATCAGCGCAGCTTCGTGCTGAGCCCGGCCTGGGATGGCGAGCAGGTGATCATCAAGTTCGACGGGGTGGAGACCTACTTCGAGGTCTATGTGAACGGCCACTATGTGGGTTTCAGCAAAGGGAGCCGCCTCACCGCCGAGTTCGACATCAGTGCCTATGCCAGCACCGGCGAGAACCTGCTGTCGGTACGGGTGATGCAGTGGGCCGACTCCACCTATATCGAAGATCAGGACATGTGGTGGATGGCGGGGATCTTCCGCGACGTCTATCTGGTGGGCAAACCGGCTGCCCACGTGCAGGACTTTTTCATCCGCACCGCGCTGGCCGACGACAATCAAGGCGCCACCCTGAGCTGCGACATCCAGCTGGAAAATCTGGGAGCATCGGCCCGTGATCACCGTCTGGTCTGGTCCCTGCTGGATCAGGGCAGCGAGATCGCCAGCGGCTCTCTCGACAATCTCGCCATCGACGGCAAGTGTGATTGTCGCTTCACGCTGGATCTGGCCAACCCCCATCTATGGAACGCCGAAGACCCTTATCTCTATCAGCTGATGCTCTCCCTCTACAACGGTCAGGGCGAGCTGCTGGAAGTGATCCCGCAGCGGGTCGGGGTGCGCGAGATCACCGTCAAAGATGGCCTATTTTATGTCAACGGCCAGTACCTCAAGCTGCACGGGGTGAACCGTCACGACAACGACCACCTCAAGAGCCGTGCGGTCGGTATGGATAGAGTGGAGCGCGACATAGTGCTGATGAAGCAGCACAACCTCAACTCGGTGCGCACCGCCCACTACCCGAACGACCCGCGCTTCTACGAGCTGTGCGACCAGTACGGCCTGTTCGTGATGGCGGAGACCGACGTGGAGACCCACGGTTTCGCCAACGTCGGCGATCTCAGCCGCATCACAGACGACCCCTTCTGGGAGCCTGTGTTCGTGGATCGCATCGAGCGCCACGTTCACGCCCAGAAGAACCACCCCTCCATCATCATCTGGTCGCTCGGCAACGAGTCCGGCTACGGCTGCAACATCAGGGCCATGTACCAGCGCTGCAAGCAAATCGATCCGACCCGGCTGGTGCACTACGAAGAGGATCGCGACGCCGAGGTGGTGGATGTGGTCAGCACCATGTATTCCCGCGTCTCACAGATGAACTGCTTCGGCGAGTTCCCTATGACTAAGCCGCGCATCCTCTGCGAATACGCCCACGCCATGGGCAATGGCCCGGGTGGCCTCAGCGAATACCAGCAGGTGTTCGATCGCCATCCCCATATCCAGGGTCACTACATCTGGGAGTGGTGCGATCACGGCATTCTGGATCAGGACGAGCAGGGTCGCCCCGTTTACAAGTACGGCGGTGACTACGGCGACTACCCCAACAACTACAACTTCTGCATGGATGGCCTCATCTACCCGGATCAGACCCCTGGGCCTGGCCTGCGCGAATACAAGCAGGTGATCTGCCCGGTCAAGATCCGCGCCCTGGATCTGGCGAGCGGCCGGCTGGAGCTGGAAAACCGCTACTGGTTCTCCAATCTCGACGACATCCGCCTGCTGGTCGAGGTGAAGGCCGAGGGCGAGTTGCTGGCCAGCCAGCAAGTCCGGCTGGAAGGGGTTGCCCCCGGTGCCACCACAGAGCTGCTGCTCGAACTGCCATCCCTCGATGGGCGGGAAACCTTCGTCCAGCTGCGGGTCATCAAGGCCACCGCCACCCGCTACAGTGCGGCGGAGCACGAGCTGGGCCAGTACCAGTTCCAGCTCAAGGCATCGACTCGCCAGTTGCAGCCCTTTGCCAATCCCAACGCCACCCCGTTGCAGATTGCCGATGAGCGCCTCGCGCTGACCTTGAGCGGCAGCGGCTTTGCCATGCGTTTCTCGCGCCTCGACGGCAAGCTGGTGAGCTGGCAGCAGGATGGCAATGAGCTTGTCGAGCGCTCGCCGCGCCTGACCTTCTTCAAGCCGATGATCGACAACCACAAGCAGGAGTACGAGAGCCTGTGGCACCCGAACCACCTGCAGATCATGCAGGAGCACTTCCGTGGCTTAAGCTGGCGCCAGTTGGGTGACGCGGTCGAGGTGACGGTAGAGAGCCTGATAGCGCCGCCCGTGTTCGACTTCGGCATGCGCTGCCGCTACGTCTACACCCTGAGCCCGAACGGTCAGCTGCACGTGGCACTGTCCGGTCAGCCCTACGGCGGTTATGACGACATCATTCCCAAGATCGGCTTCGAACTGGGTATCCGCCAGGATCTCGACCGGGTGCACTACCTTGGCATGGGACCGGGGGAGAACTACCAGGACAGCCGCCAGAGTAACTGGATCGATTGCTTCAACAGCACTGTGGGCGAGATGTGGGAGCACTACCCCTTCCCGCAGGACAACGGCAACCGCCAGCAGGTGCGTTGGGCGACCCTGACCAACCGTCACGGCGCCGGTCTCTACGTGCGACCCGATGCCCCCATCAACCTGAGCGTCTGGCCCTACAGCTGGGAGCATATCCACGCCGCCCAGCACATCAATGAGCTGGAGCCGAGCGGTTATCTCACCCTCAATCTGGATCACAAGGTGCTGGGGCTGGGCTCCAACTCCTGGGGCTCAGAGGTGCTGGACTCCTGGCGGGTGCGTTTCGAACCGTTCAGCTTCGGCCTGACCCTGCTGCCCATCGCCCGTGGCAACCTCAATCCGGCTGCGATGGCCGGGATCGATCTCACCATCAACGGCGGGAGGAACCTCGCATGATCACCCTGGACAACCTGACCCTGTTCAAAAACATCTACCGGGAGGGCAAGAAGTGGGGCCGCTGCGTGGAGGCCATCGACAACCTGCCAAACCTCAAGCCCGGCATCTGTCACTCCATCGGTGACTCCCTCACCTACCGCTTGCAGGAGGGGGCCAGCCCGGCCACCTCTCTGTTTGAGGGGCAACGCCGCTACTTCGATATCCACTACTACCTGGAAGGGGAAGAGACTGTGGAGTGGGCCGAGAAGCACGGCCTGCAGACGGAATCGGCCTATGACGACACCAGCGACCGCGAGTGGCTGGCCGGCGAGGTGCGAGAGCGCCAGAAGGTCGGCAATGGCCAGCTGGTGATCTTCGAGAACCATGAGGCCTATCGCTTCGCCGGCGATGCGCCGGTGCGCAAGCTGATCATCAAGGTCACGGTCGAAGGCGGCTACTTCAAAAACAAATAACAAGCCGCTGTTTTTGCACTGACAAAGCCGGAAGGGCGGGGTTCACCCTACAAATCATGCCCCGCCCTTTCGCAGCAATAACTACAGGTCTGGAGATGCACCATGTCTGATTCCAAACGCAATACGATAGGCAAGTTTGGTCTGCTGTCGCTCACTTTCGCGGCGGTATTCAGCTTCAACAACGTCATCAACAACAACATCGAGATCGGTCTGGCCTCGGCCCCTATGTTCTTTCTGGCCACCATTTTTTACTTCATTCCGTTTTGCCTCATCATCGCGGAATTCGTCTCGCTGAATAAGAACTCCGAAGCGGGCGTCTATGCCTGGGTGAAGAGCTCCCTCGGCGGGCGCTGGGCCTTTATCTCCGCCTACACCTACTGGTTCGTGAACCTCTTCTTCTTCACCTCGCTGCTGCCGCGGGTCATCGCCTACGCCTCTTATGCCTTCCTGGGCTACGAATACATACTCACCCCGCTGGCGACCACTGGCTTGAGCATGATCCTGTTCGCCTTTGCGACCTACGTCTCCACCAACGGCGCCAAGATGCTGGGCCCCATCACCTCGGTGACCTCCTCTCTGATGCTGCTGCTGACCCTCTCCTACATCTTGCTGGCAGGTGCGGCACTGGTGGGCGGCGTGCAACCGGCCGATCCCATCACGGTAGAGGCCATGATCCCGGACTTCAGCTGGGCCTTCCTCGGTATCACCACCTGGATCTTTATGGCAGCCGGTGGCGCCGAGTCGGTGGCTGTCTACGTCAATGACGTGAAAGGCGGATCCAAGTCGTTCGTGAAGGTGATCATCATCGCCGGGATCTTCATCGGCGTGCTCTACTCCATCGCCTCACTGCTGATCAACGTCTTCGTCCCCAGCGGCACCCTGAAATATACCGGCGGCTCGGTGCAGGTGTTCGAAGGGCTGGCGTCCTACTTTGGTCTGCCCGCCATCTTGATGAACCGCTTCGTGGGGCTGGTCTCCTTTACCGCCATGTTCGGCTCCCTGCTGATGTGGACAGCTACCCCGGTGAAGATCTTCTTCTCCGAGATCCCGGCCGGCATCTTCGGCAAGAAGACGGTCGAGCTGAACGAAAACGGCGTGCCCGCTCGCGCAGCCTGGATCCAGTACCTGATAGTGCTGCCGCTGATGCTGATCCCGACCCTGGGCTCCAACACCGCCCAAGACCTGATGAATACGGTGATCAACATGACGGCGGCCGCCTCCATGCTGCCACCCCTGTTCATCATGCTGGCCTACCTGAACCTGCGCCTGAAGCTGGATCACCTGCCACGGGACTTCAAGATGGGCTCGCGCACCACGGGGATCGCCGTGGTCTCGGTGCTGATCGCCATTTTCTCGGTGGGCTTCCTCGCCTCCACCTTCCCGACCGGTGCCGACATCATGACCATCGTCTTCTACAACGTGGGCGGGATAGTGATCTTCCTCGGCTTTGCCTGGTGGAAATACAACAGATACGAAGCCTCCCTGAGTGAGGAAGCGCGCGCGAAAGAGGCCCTGCCGGCCGCTCAGGTGTCCATCCAGGCCTCCTGATCCCCAGAGCAAGCCGGCCCGGGCCCGAGTGGCCAAGAGAGATAAAGCGGGTGGCGACAGCCACCCGTCACCGGTTGAACCACAGAACAGAAGGAGAATGGAATGAGCGAGACAATCGAATTTGCCGAGTTCAAACGGGTCGAGATGAAGGTGGGCAGGGTGCTGGAGGTGGTGCGCCATCCCGGTGCCGACAAGCTCTACATAGTGCAGATAGACGTGGGGGGCGAGCGGCCGCTGCAGACCGTCACCAGCCTGGTGCCCCACTACAGCGAAGATGAGCTGATGGGCAGCCAGGTGGTGGTGCTGACCAACCTCAAGCCCACCAGGATGCGCGGCGAGCGCTCCGAGTGCATGCTGCTCTGCGCCGAGACCCCGGACGAGAGCCAGAGCGTGCTGCTGCAGCCTCGCGTGCCCATGGCGCCGGGTACCCAGATCGTCTGAGGGATCCCTGATTGAGTGCCGGTGCGGTTGGGCCGCAGCGGTTTGCCAGCGAGGTCGCTTGAGCGGCCCAACCATAACAAGAAAATCTCTGGCCGGGCCATGAGGCCTGTGCCGAACACATTCAGAGTCAAAGCGTCAGCTGGTGAAGCGGCGTTATTCCATTGGAGGACATATGTCTGATTCCGTACGCGGCACCCTGGGCAAGTTTGCCCTGTTGTCGATGACCTTTGCCGCCGTGTTCAACGTGCGCAACATAGTCAACAACAACATAGAACTTGGGCTCAGTTCGGCGCCCATCTTCCTGCTGGCCACGCTCGTCTATTTCATCCCCTTCGTGTTCATCATTTCCGAGTTCGTCTCGGCCAACAAGAACTCCGAATCGGGCATGTATGACTGGCTCAAGAAGCCGCTCGGCACCCGAATGGCCTATCTGGGCTCCTTCCTCTACTGGTTCGTGAACCTGTTCTGGTTCGTCTCCCTGTTGCCCAACGTCATCGCCTACGCCTCCTACGCCATGCTGGGGTATGAATACAGCTTCTCCCCCATGGTGACCTCGATCATCTCCATAGCGCTGTTCGCGGCGGCAACCCATATCTCCACCAGGGGGGCGACCTGGCTCGGCAAGATTGCCGAACTGGTGGCCTACGGGGTGTTCGCGCTGTTCGCCATCTATGTGCTGGGTGCCCTGATGGCACTGAGTGGAGATCATGTGGCGGCCCAGCCCATCACGCTGGAAGCCATGACCCCCACAGTCAACTGGGCGACGTTGGGCATCATGTGCTGGATTTTCCAGGCGGCGGGCGGTGCCGAGACGGCGGCGGCCTATCTCAATGACGTCAAAGGCGGTCAGAAGTCCTTCATCAGGGTGATCATCACCGCCGGTATCGTCATAGGTGCCATGTATGCGCTGGGTTCCCTGCTGGTGAACGTGTTCGTGCCGCGTGAAAGCCTCACTTATGCCGGCGGCATGGTGGAGATCTTCACCGGCATGGCCCAGTACTTCCACCTGTCCGAGGCGCTGGTCGGCCGTGCGGTCGGGGTTGTGCTGTTCATCGCCATGTTCGGTTCCATGATGATGTGGACTTCGGCCCCGGTGAAGATCCACTTCTCCGAGATCCCCCAGGGCGTCTATGGGGAGAAGACCACCCAGCTCAATGAGCACGGGGTGCCGGTGCGCGCTGCCTGGTGGCAATTTGCGTTCGTGTTCGTGATGCTGGTGGTGAACGGCTTCGGCTCCGAGTCGGTGCAGCAGATGATGAACACCGCCATCAACCTCACCGCCGGTACCGCCATGCTGCCGCCCATCTTCATCATGGTGGCCTACTTCGTGTTCCGCTGGAAACACGACGACACCCCCCGCGAGTTCCGCATGGGATCTCGCACCTTCGGCATGGCTGTGGTCTCGGTGCTCATCCTCATATTCGTGGTGAGCATGAGCGCCTCCGCCTTCCCGAGCGGGGTGGATCTGGTACGCGCCTTCTTCATCAACGTCTTCATGACGGCGGTGTTCTCGGCGATCGCCTACTGGTGGATCTCCCGCTTCGAGAAGCGCCAGGCCCGCAAGCTTGGTGGTAATGACAAGAAAACCGGCAACGGCAAGCTGGCAGACGGCGCCAAGCTGGCCAAGCAGCGCTGAATCACAGGGCTGGCCGCCAGCCCTGGTTGTTTAATTTCCTGCACGCTGCGAGGGGCCGCTCAACTTTGCGCCTCCCGCATATAGGGGTAAGCTGGGGATTCGTTGCAACGGGAGCTGTCAAACAGCTCCTGTTGTGTTTCCTGTCGTCCCCTCCCGAACGCCTCGGCGGAGCGGGATGCGCTTTCGTTGGAGACTCTCCGTGCGTCTGGATCCCTTTACCTGTGTGCTTATTCTGGTGGTCACCCTGGCCTCCCTCTTTCCCTGCGAGGGGCAGGTTGCCGTCTGGTTCGCGTTGCTGACCAAGCTGGCGGTGGCGCTGCTGTTCTTCATGCACGGCGCCAAGCTGTCGCGCCAGAACCTGCTGGCGGGGCTGGGTCACTGGCGGCTGCATCTGGTGGTGATGGCCAGCACCTTCCTGCTGTTCCCGCTGCTGGGGCTGCTGCTTACCCCGCTGGTGCCGCAATGGCTGAGCCCGGCCATCTATCTCGGTTTCCTCTATCTGTGCGCCTTGCCCGCCACCGTGCAGTCGGCCATCGCCTTCACTTCCATGGCGGGGGGCAATGTGTCGGCGGCTGTGTGCAGCGCCTCTGCCTCCAGCATCCTCGGTATCTTCCTCTCCCCCGTGCTGGTGGGGCTCATGATCAATGTACAAGGGGAGGGGGTCGACACCTGGCACTCCATCCAGGCCATCATGGTGCAGCTGATGTTGCCGTTCGTGGTGGGGCATCTGTCGCGGCCCTTGATCGGCCGCTGGGTCGACAGCCATAGGCCGCTGATCGGCAAGCTGGATCAGAGCTCCATCCTGCTGGTGGTCTATGTGGCCTTCAGCGAGGCCGTGGTGCAGGGGATCTGGCATCAAGTAGGCTGGTACGATCTGGCCAGCATAGTGCTGCTGAGCTGCGTGTTGCTGGCGCTGGTGCTGGGCTGGAACGTCTGGATCAGCCGCCGGCTCGGCTTCAACAGGGCGGACGAGATCACCATAGTCTTCTGCGGCTCCAAGAAGAGTCTCGCCAATGGTGTGCCCATGGCCAACGTCATGTTCCCGGCCGCCAGCGTCGGTGTCATGGTGCTGCCGCTGATGATCTTCCACCAGATCCAGCTGATGGTCTGTGCCGTGCTGGCCCGCCGCTATCACGAGCAGGGGGTCTGAGCCCAGCCGGGTGCGCGCCACAATGAAAAAAAGGAGGCCGACAGGCCTCCTTTTTTATTTTCACGGCCCGTGCCGTCGCCGCTTTCTAGCGCTTACGCCAGACGGTGAGCTGGGCCAGGGTGTGCTGATACTTGCGGGCGGTTTCGCGGATCACGAAGGGCACGTCCCTGGGTGGGCAGTGCTCCTCGAACTCCTCCGCCAGCAGCCGTTGCAGCGCCTGATAGGTGCTGAGCGCCTCGCCATTTTCACGGATGCCGCCGAGCCAGTTGGTCTTGGGGGTGTAGTCGGTCAACCAGGTGTAGGGGCTGGTGAGCACCAGCAGGCCGCCGCTACGCAGGCGCAGCGCTATGTCGCGCAGGAAGCGGGCCGGTTCGCGCAGCCGGTCGATCAGGTTGGCGGCGAGCACCATATCGTAGTCGCCATATTTGGGCTTGAGGTTGCAGGCATCCCCCTGGCTGAAGTGGACGCGCCCGGCCTGCTCGGCGCCGAGATCCTGGCTCGACAGCCGCGCCTCGCAATACTCCACCAGATCTCCCTCCAGTGGCACTGCATAGCGGAAGCTGTCCTGGCTGGCGAGGGCGAGTGCCACGTCGATGAAGCGGGCCGAGTAGTCCACTCCGTCCACATGCTGGAAGTGACGGGCCAGTTCGAAGCTGGCGCGACCTGTGGCGCAACCTATGTCCAGCGCCCGCTGGTGGTTGCTGCACAGCTCGCTGGCCAGGTCTGCCAGGGTCTTGGCGTAGTTGGCCACGCCGAAGTGGGCCGGACCGTACTGAAAGTCGAGGTATTGTGCAACGAGCGTGTCGGTTTCATAAGGATTCACGATAACGGGTTCCTGATAACGGGAGACCAGATAGCGGAAGCCCGCATGCTGGAAGAAGTGGCGGCGAAAGGCGTAACGGGATGACTTGAGGGCCTCGTTGCCCGTGCTTGCCCAGCTGCCGCCCTTGATGAGGGTGTGCTTGCCATCGAAGGTAGGGGTGGAGAAGTCGTCGTAGAGCGGGTGTACCTTGAACCCCTCGAAGCCGTCGATGGCGGTGCTGGTCCACTGCCAGACGTTGCCCACCAGATCGAAAAAGCTGCCCTGGGGGAAGGCGTCCACCGGACAGGACGAAGCGAAGCGGGCCAGATTGAGGTTGCCGGGTGCCTCAACCCAGTCCGGCTGATCCCCCGCCAGCTGATCGCGCAGCAGCGCCCACTCCCCCTCGCTCGGCAGCTGGATGGGCAGCCCGGTCTGGGCAGCTTTCCAGCGGCAGAAGGCGGCGGCCTCCAGCTGATTGACCTCGGCGGGCCAGTCCCAGGGCATGGCCACCCGCTCCGTCATCAGCCGCAGTTGCAGTTGCTCGGGTTCGCTGGGATCGCCGACCCAGAAGGTGGGCATGCGCGCCCTGGCATACTGGCACCAGCCCCAACCCTCCTCATCCCACCACTGCTGCTGCTCATACCCCCCCGCCTGCACGAAGGCGAAATACTCGGCATTGCTGACCAGCATGCGGCTGGCCTGAAAGGGGGCGACGTCGATGTGGCGCTCGCCATATTCGTTGTCCCAGCCGTAGGTGGCATCCTGCTTGCCGAGCCGCACCCGACCCCCTGCCACCGGCAGCAGGCTGTTGGCAGGCACGTCCGCCATCTGATGGCGTACCTGGGGGCAGGCGGGCCAATCGGGGCGGGGCCGTACCCAGGCCAGTGGCAGCTGGCGGATCAGCACGCTGGAGGTCTCGAGGTGGATGCGCTCGTGCTCTATCCCCATCAATATGACCCAGGCCGGGCTCTGCCAGTCGATGGGCAGGGTCAGCGGCATCCGCTCGATGAAGTCGACCACCAGGGCGCGCACCTGTGCGCGGTAGTCGCGCAGCTCGGCGACGGCGGGCCAGTCGTAGTGGGTCTCGTCGAGATCGTCCCAGCTCATCTCGTCCACCCCGATGGCGACCATGGCCTCGATGCGGGCGTCGAGGCGACTGTCGATGAGGCGGGCCGCCAGCAGCTTGTTGATGAAGAAGGCGGCCGTGTGGCCGTAGTAGAAGATGAGCGGATGGCGCAGCGGGATCGCCTTGTTGAACCAGGCGCGCTCATCGGCCAGACAATCGAACAGCGAGTCGTAGAGATCGAAGGTCTGGCAGAAGTAGGCCAGCAGCTCGCGGCGCTTCTGCTCGGGATCGCTGCCGGTCAGCAGCGGGGTGCGGGTCGGCTCAGGCAGGCCGACGGCGGTGTAAAACGAGGTGCTGACTTGGGTCACGCTCTGACTCCTTGTTGCAGTGAAGACTGACAAGACAGTGGTAAATGCATCGATGGAGAGCTCTATACGCACAAGGTATCACTATTGGCTCAACGGACTGGCGCCACAACAAAAAACTTCCACGGTTTGTCAGCATAGCGACCCTGCGGGAGGGCTGCCAACCGACCGGGATCTCCCCGTTTTGGGATGGTCATTTTTACCAAATAATGGTCTGGATGACTCTCTGCATAGTGATGGTGCTGACATGGGAAAGTTAAATGATGATGAAAATCATGCGGTTGATGATTTGGCATGGGGTTTGCCATCTATGAGGACCAAACGGTCTGAAGACGGCCAGAACACAACGAGGAGAGTGGCGATGAAATGGATGATGGGCATTATGCTGGTCGTGGGGCTCAGTGGTTGCAGCTGGCTGGATGATACCCGGGTGAGCGGGGCGGGGGCCGTGATCGAGCAGCAGCACGCCATGGGTCGGCAGGTGACCAGGATACTGGCCGGTGTGCCTGCCAGTATCCATCTGGTCGCGGGTGAGGCGAGCGGTATTCATATCAAGGGGCAGGAGAACCTCTTGCCCTATCTGGTGCTGACCGAGAAGGGAGACAAGCTGGAGATAGAGGTGAAGGATGGCTATCGGCTCGATCCCACTGAGCCGCTGGAGCTCACCATCACACTGCCGGAGCTCCATGAGCTGGCGCTGGCGGGCACGGGCAGCGGCGATCTGCATGGCTTCAAGGGTGACCAGCTGGTGCTGTCGGTGGCCGGCACGGGCGACATAGTCGCCAGCAAGCTGGATCTGAACCGGCTGGAGGGCAACATAGCCGGCTCGGGCAGCCTGGATCTGGGTGAGGGCTCGGCCAAAGCCATGGAGCTGAATATCGCCGGCGCCGGCGATGTGCTGGGCGCCGGTCTCAGAAGCGAGCAGGTCGAGATCAATATCGCTGGCAGCGGGGATGTGGAGGTGCGGGCCCGGGATCGGCTCAAGGTCGGCATCGCCGGATCCGGTTCGGTCAGCTACTGGGGTGATCCCAAGCTGGAGAGCAAGATCGCGGGCTCGGGTGACGTGACCCGCCAGGGCAGCTGACGCCGCTGGCCTCAAGCCGGCAATCGAACGCAGAAAAGAGACAGGCCCGTGACGGGCCTGTTTCGATCAGAGGTGGCGGGCGTGGAAGCGCAGGTGCGCCTCGATAAAGCTCGCCACAAAGTAGTAGCTGTGGTCATAGCCGGCATGGCGGTTGAGCTCCAGCGGCCAGGCCTTGCTGGCGGCCGCATCGGCCAGGGCATCTATGTGCAGCTGCTCGGCGAGGAAGGGGTCGTCCAGCCCCACATCCACCAGAGTCGGCAGCGGCGTCACCTCATGGTGGCGCAGCAGCTGGCAGGCATCCCACTCCTGCCACAGCAGCGGATTGTTGCCGAGGTAGGCGCCGAGCGCCTTCTGGCCCCAGGGGCAGCGACTCGGGTGACTGATGGGGCTGAAGGCCGACACCGAGCGGTAGCGACCGGGTTCCCGCAGGGCAGCGATGAGCGCACCGTGGCCGCCCATGGAGTGGCCGCTGATGGCACGCCGGGTCGAGACCGGGAAGTGGGTCTCGATGAGCTCGGGCAGCTCGCGGGTGACGTAGTCATACATCTGGTAGTGATCGCGCCAGGGATGCTGGGTGGCATTGACGTAGAAGCCGGCCCCCATGCCGAGATCGTAAGCGGGGTCGTCCGCCACGTCTTCGCCGCGCGGGCTGGTATCCGGTGCCACCAGGGCTATGCCGAGCTCGGCGGCGATGCGCTGTGCCCCCGCCTTCTGCATGAAGTTTTCATCGGTGCAGGTGAGGCCGGAGAGCCAGTAGAGCACGGGCACCTTCTGGCCGGTGAGGGCCTGAGGCGGCAGATAGATGGCGAAGCGCATCTCGCAGCCGAGCAGGCTGGAGCTGTGGCTGTAGCGCTTGTGCCAGCCATCGAAGCTCTTGTTGCTGCTGATAATGTCCAGATTCATCGAGGAACTCCTGCACCCCGCCCGCGGCGGCGGGCGGGGTGATCATGCTCAGTAGTGGATGACGGTGCGGATGCTCTTGCCTTCGTGCATCAGCTCGAACGCCTCGTTGATCTGCTCCAGCGGCATGGTGTGGGTGATGAAGTCGTCGAGGCGGAACTCCCCCTGCATGTAGCGCTGCACGTAACTCGGCAGTTCGCTGCGACCGCGTACCCCGCCGAAGGCGCTGCCGCGCCAGACCCGGCCTGTGACCAGCTGGAACGGACGTGTGCTGATCTCCTGGCCGGCGCCGGCCACGCCTATGATGACCGACTCGCCCCAGCCCTTGTGGCAGCACTCCAGCGCAGCGCGCATCACCTTGACGTTGCCGATGCACTCGAAGGAGAAGTCGACGCCGCCATCGGTCAACTCGACGATCACCTCCTGAATCGGCTTGTCATAGTCGTTCGGGTTGATGCAGTCGGTGGCGCCAAGTTTGCGGGCCAGTTCGAACTTGCTCTCGTTGATGTCGATGGCGATGATGCGGCCGGCCTTGGCCAGACGGGCACCGATCACGGCGGAGAGGCCTATGCCACCCAGCCCGAAGATGGCGACGCTCTCACCCTCTTTCACCTTGGCGGTGTTCATCACGGCGCCTATGCCGGTGGTGACGCCGCAACCGAGCAGGCACACCTCTTCCAGCGGGGCGGCCGGGTCCACCTTGGCGATGGAGATCTCGGGCAGTACCGTGTATTCGCTGAAGGTGGAGGTGCCCATGTAGTGATAGATGGGCTGGCCGTCCTTGGAGAAGCGGGTGGTGCCGTCCGGCATCAGCCCCTTGCCCTGGGTGGCGCGGATCTTCTGGCACAGGTTGGTCTTGCCGGATTTGCAGAACTTGCACTCGCCGCATTCGGGGGTGTAGAGCGGGATCACGTGATCCCCCACCTTGACGCTGGTGACGCCGGCGCCGACGGACTCGACTATGCCGCCGCCCTCATGGCCCAGGATGCAGGGGAAGACCCCTTCCGGATCTTCACCGGACAGGGTGAAGGCATCTGTGTGGCAGACGCCGGTGGCGACTATGCGTACCCGCACCTCACCGGCCTGGGGTGGCATGACCTCCACCTCTTCGATGGAGAGGGGCTGGCCCGGTCCCCAGGCGATGGCGGCTTTACACTTGATGCTTTGAACCTGTGCCATGAATGACATCCTTCTTGTTGCGGTAGGTGAACAGAGATGAACTCAGGTATGCAGTGTAGTTTCCCTTCGATTTGGTGATAATAAGGCTAAATATCAAATCACTTTTACACACAGGTAATAATGCTCGGCTGGGAAGGGATCTGTGAATTTGTCAGCGTGGCGGAGCAGGGGGGCTTTACCCCGGCTGCGCGCAAGCTGGGGGTGTCGGTGGCTCAGGTGAGCCGGCAGGTGGCGCAGCTGGAAGACAGGCTGCAGGCCAAGCTGCTGCTGCGCACCACCCGCCAGGTGCGGCTCACCGAGCTTGGCGAAATCTACTATCGCCACTGCCGCCAGCTGCTGGACAACCTCTACGAGGCGGAGCTGGCGGTGGGGCGCCATCAGGCGGTGCCGCAAGGGTCTTTGCGGATCACGGCGCCCGTCTCCTATGGCGAGAGCCGTATCGCCCCGCTGGTGAACGACTTCATGGTGCGTTTCCCCCAGCTGGAGGTGACCCTCAACCTCACCAACCAGCTGCTGGATCTGGTGCACGAAGGCTACGATCTGGCGATCCGGCTCGGTCATCTCAAGGATTCGACCCTGGTGGCGCGCAAGCTGGCGCAGCGGGTGCCCTATGTGTGCGCCTCGCCGGCCTACACCGCCCGTCACGGCATTCCCAACAGCCTCTCCGAGCTGACCCGCCACCGCTGTCTGGTGGGCAACAGTGACGACTGGTACTTCACCCTGGACGCTCGCCCCCACAGCGTGCGGGTGCACGGTCTGCTGCAGTGCAACAGCGGCCACGCCCTGCTGGATGCGGCGCTCAAGGGGATCGGCATCATCCAGCTGCCGGACTACTACGTGAGCGACCACCTGGCCCGGGGCGAGCTTGTCGAGCTGCTGCCCGAGCTGCGGGCACCGGAGGAGGGGATCTGGGCCCTCTACCCCCACAACCGCCATCTCTCTCCCAAGGTGCGGCTGCTGGTGGATTACCTGGCCGAGCGGCTCAGCGATCCCCATCAGCCCGCGCTGGTGCGACCGGTGGGTTGAGCGGGCGGCATGAAAATGGAGATAAAAAAAGCCCGCTTGCGCGGGCCTGTTTGTATGGCATGAAGGAGAGGGTTATTCCCGTTCCTTGACGTAGGGGGTGCCGAGCGCCTTGGGGGCCACCGCCTTGCCGATGAAACCGGCAAGCAGGAACACAGTCAGTATGTAGGGCAGCGCCTCTATGGCCTGCACCGGAATGGCGAAGCCACCTATGCTGACCCCTTGCAGCCGGATGGCGACCGCATCGAGGAAGCCGAACAGCAGGCAGGCCGCCATGGCATTCCAGGGGCGCCACTTGCCGAACACCAGCGCCGCCAGCGCCATGAAGCCCTTGCCCGCGCTCATGTTGGGGATGAACTGGGCCGTCTGGGCCACCGCCAGATAGGTGCCACCAATACCGGCCAGCAGGCCGCCTATGATGAGCGCGGTATAACGCATGCGCACCACGGAAATGCCGGCGGTGTCGACCGCGGCCGGCGCCTCACCCACGGCGCGCAGACGCAGGCCGAAGCGGGTACGGAACAAGACCCACCAGGCCAGGGGCACGGCGGCAAACGCCACGTACTCCAGCAGGGAGTGGCCGCTCAGCAGCTCGCTGTAGAGCTGGCCTATGACGGGCACGTCATACAGCTCCTTGGCGTAGGGCAGATCTATGGGGGCGAAGCGGGCCGCACCGGACAGCGCCGGGGTCTGGCCACCCTGATCGAACCAGTAACGGCCCAGGGTGACGGTCAGACCGGCCGCCAGTATGTTGATGGCCATGCCGCTCACCACCTGATCGCCCCTGTGGGTGATGGTGGCAAAGCCGTGCATCAGGGCGAACAGTATGGAGACGCCCACACCCGCACCCAGACCAATCCAGGCAGAGCCGGAGACGGCCGCCGCCGCGCCGCTGGCGAACGCCGCCGCCAGCAACTTGCCTTCCAGCGCTATGTTGACCACACCGGAGCGTTCACAAAACATGCCCGCCATGGCGGCCAGGATGAGCGGTGGCGCGGTTCGTATGGTCGCATCCAGCATCAGGATCAGAGTTTCGAACATGATCAGACTCCCTTGGCTTGCGCGGATGAGCGGTTGGCAAATGCCAGATAGAGCTGCTCGATGCGCGGACGCATCATGTGCTCAAGGGCGCCACAGAACAGGATCACCAGACCCTGCAGCACCACCACTATGTTGCGGTCGACCCCGAACTCGAAGCTGAGCTCGGCGCCCCCCTGATAGAGGAAGCCGAACAGCAGGCTGGCGATGATGACGCCGACCGGGTGGTTGCGCCCCATCAGGGCCACCGCGATACCTGTGAAGCCGAAGCCTTCCACGAAGTTGAGCTTGATCTGGTGCAGTTCACCCTGCAGCACGTTGAGGGCGAAGAAGCCCGACAGCATGCCGGAGATCACCATGGCCAGGATCACCACCTTGGGATAGGAGATGCCCGCATAGGCTGAGGCGCTCTGGCTGGCGCCCACGGAGCGGATCTCGTAGCCCCAGCGGGTATGCCAGATGAAGACCCAGACCAGGGCCGCACAGATCAGCGCCCAGAAGAAGCTGATGTTGAGCGGGCTGTTGGGCATCTCCATGCCGAAACCGCTCGCCAGCTCGCTGACCTTGGGCAGCCAGCTCGCCTCGGCAAACACCTTGCTCTCGGTCGCCATGGAGCCTGCCGGCTTGAACACCTCGACCAGCAGGTAGGCCATCAGGGAGGCGGCGATGAAGTTGAACATTATGGTGGTGATGACGATGTGGCTGCCGCGTTTGGCTTGCAGCCAGGCCGGGATGAAGGCCCAGGCCGCACCGAACAGGCCGCCGGCTATGATGGCCAGCGGCAGCAGCAGCGCGAACGGCAGGGAGTCGCCGAGCAGCAGACAGACCAGGCCGACGCCGAGGCCGCCTATATAGGCCTGACCTTCACCGCCTATGTTGAACAGGCCGGCATGGAAGGCCACCGCCACCGACAGGCCGGTGAAGATGAAACCGGTCGCGTAGTAGAGGGTGAAACCAACCCCTTCTCCCGTGCCGAAGGCGCCGTACCACATGATCTTGGCGGCATCGACCGGGTTGATGTCGAGGTAGTAGAACAGGATGGCCGACACCAGGAAGGCCAGCAATATGTTGACCGCGGGCAGCACGCCCACGGAGATCCAGGCAGGGATACGTGCTTGGCTCATGAGCGAGCCTCCTTGGCAATCTCGTCGGGGACGGGTGCGTTGACCATCATCAGGCCGAATCCGTTACAAGTGGCTGTGACCTTCATGATGTGGCTCCTTGCGATTGGCTTGCCGCCACCTCGTCGGGAACTATGTTCGCCATCATCAGCCCTATGGTGCGCTCATCCGCCTTGGCGCCGTCCAGCTCACCGACGATGCGACCGTCGGCGATGACCAGGATCCGGTCAGACAGGCTCATGATCTCGTCCAGTTCCACCGACACCAGCAACACGGCCTTGCCCTTGTCGCGCATGGCGATGATCTGCTGGTGGATGTACTCGATGGCACCGATATCGACCCCGCGGGTCGGCTGGCCGATCAGCAGCACATCCGGGTTCTGTTCCACTTCGCGGGCGATCACCAGCTTCTGCTGGTTGCCACCGGAGAAGTTGGCGGTCTTGTGGTCGGGATGGGGCGGGCGCACGTCCCACTTGTCCATCTTGGCCTGGCAATCCTGCAGGATCGCCTCCTTGTTCTGCAGCCAGCCCTTGTTGTACTGGGGGCGGCGGTGATAACCCAGGATGAAGGCCTCTTGCGCCTCGAAGCGGTTGATCAGCCCCATCTTGTGCCTGTCTTCCGGCACATGGCCTAGGGGCCATAGTTGCGCACCCGCTCGGGATCGGCCGGATGCGCCACGCTCACCTCGTGCGCCTGACCATTGCCAGTGATGGTGAAGCTGCCCTTGCTGGGCTTGATGATGCCGCCGAGCAGGCTGAGCAGCTCGGACTGGCCGTTGCCGGAGACGCCGGCGATGCCGACCACTTCACCGGCTCGCACCTCGAAGCTGACGGATTTGACCCGCTCCACCTTGGCATCGTCGAAGTAACTGAGCCCGTTGACCCTGAGCTTGGCCTCGCCCGGCTGGGTCGGGCCCTTGTCGACCTTGAGGCGCACCTTGCGGCCCACCATGAGTTCGGCCAGATGCTCCTTGTCGGTATCCTTGGTGGCGACGTGGGCCACCATCTCGCCCCGGCGCATGATGGAGACCTGATCCGTGATGGCCAGGATCTCCCGCAGCTTGTGGGTGATGAGGATGATGGTCGCGCCCTGATCCCGCAGCTTTTTCAGCACCTCGAACAGGTGATCCGCCTCTTGCGGGGTCAGCACCCCGGTCGGCTCGTCGAGGATCAGGATGCGGGCACCACGATAGAGCGCCTTGAGGATCTCGACCCGCTGTTGCAGGCCCACCGGCAGATCCTCGATCTTCTCGTGCAGTGGCACGTCGAGACCATAGTCCCGCGCCAGCTCGCCGAGCAGCTTCTCGGCCGCAGCCAGACTCTGGCCCAGGTGCCAGCCGTTTTCCGCGCCGAGGATGACGTTCTCCAGCACGGTGAAATTGTTAACCAGCATGAAGTGCTGGTGCACCATGCCCACGCCTGCGGCGATCGCATCTTGTGAGCCATGGGGTTTGAAAGGGTTGCCGTCGATGAACATCTCGCCTCTGTCGGCGTGGTAGAAACCGTAGATGATGCTCATCAGAGTCGACTTGCCGGCGCCATTTTCGCCGACGATACCGTGAATACTGCCTTTTTGAACCTTAAGGTCGATCTGCTTGTTGGCGTACACTTCGCCGAACCGCTTATCGATACCCCTTAATTCGATGGCATAGCGATCTGTCTGGTCCATGATGCAGTCCTTGCGGGTCATGAAGAGAGACTAAAAACCGGCCCGTACGGGCCGGTCGTTGGGTTGAGAGTAGTAGCGGTTACTCAGTATTTGCAGCTGTTGTCGCTCATATAGTCATGAACTTTGACCTTGCCGGAGATGATGTCGGCCTTGATGACGTCAACCTTGGCTTTCATGTCTGCGCTGATCAGCTTCTCGTTGTCTTTGTCGAGTGCCCAATCCACACCACCCTCGGCCAGGCCCAGGTTCTTGATACCCGGTTTCCAGGTGCCCTTGGCGGCGTCATCCCAGGTCTGATAAGCGGCCAGACCCACGGATTTGACCATGGAGGTCAGCATGGTGCCCGGTTGCAGGTGGTTCTGGTTGGAATCCACGCCGATGGCGAACTTGCCTTCATCCTTGGCTGCCTGGTAAACACCGATACCGGTACCGCCGGCCGCGGCGTAAACCACGTCGACGCCCTTGGCGAACTGGGACTTGGCTAGCTCGGCACCCTTGGCCGGGTCAGCAAACGCCGCCGGGGTGGAGCCTGTCATGTTCTGGAACACTTCGATCTTCGGATTGACGTACTTGGCACCCTGCTCGTAGCCGCACTCGAACTTGCGGATCAGCGGGATATCCATGCCGCCCACGAAGCCGACCTTGCCGGTCTTGGAGGCGATGGCTGCCAGCGCACCCACCAGGAAGGAGCCTTCATGCTCCTTGAAGATGAGGGACTGCACGTTCGGCTTGTCGACCACCATGTCGATGATGGTGAACTGGGTTTTCGGGAATTCGGTCGCGACTTTCTCGACGGCCGAGCCCATGTTGAAACCGACGGCGACGATCGGGCCGTTGCCACGGCTGGCCAGACGACGCAGGCCCTGCTCACGCTGGGCTTCGTTCTGGGGTTCGAACTCCTTGACCTTGACGCCTTTGTCCTTGTTGTAGACTTCGACGCCGTTACGGAACACGGCTTCGTTGAATGACTTGTCGAATTTGCCGGCGGTGTCATAGATGACGGCGGGCTGGGAAGCTGCCTGAGCAGAAAGGGCAGCGAGAGTGAGGGTGGCAACGGTGGCCAGCTTGAGCACTTTAGTCACGATCGTATCCTTGATTGTTATGTGAGGGTCCACAACCTGCCGGAGCAGGCCATAAAGCACGCTGGCTAACTGTAAGTGAGCCACGGTGCGGGTCAAGGAGATCATAAAGGAAAAACGTTTGCGGTAACGGTTTGAAATATAAGCAAATCAATTTATAAGTGGTTGTTTTGATGCCTGTTTTCAGATTTAAATTCTGCAAAAACAGGGTTTCAAATGACATTTTTGTTTATATTCATATGGTTATAAGCAAGCGTTTTCGCCCGGCTGGCTAAAAAGTGGTTTCTATTGGTGCCTGTTTATGTTCTGCGCCCGTTTTGGCCTCTCCCGACCCAGGCCCGACATACCCGATGGCGTCGGTCGTTCACGCCGATTTGGTCTGTGGCGCCACAGGTCGTATAATCCCCGCCTGTATAAATAAACAGGAGTGGTGATGGACGTTTCAACCCTGCTCGACGGGCTCAACGACAAGCAAAGAGATGCCGTTGCGGCGCCCCGCAGCAACCTGCTGGTGCTGGCCGGCGCCGGCTCGGGCAAGACCCGGGTGCTGGTGCACCGTATTGCCTGGCTGATGCAGGTGGAGCGTTGCTCACCCTTCTCCATCATAGCCGTGACCTTCACCAACAAGGCCGCCGCCGAGATGCGCGGTCGGGTCGAGAAGGTGTTGGGCAGCATGCAACGCGGCATGTGGATAGGCACCTTCCACGGTATCGCCCACCGTCTGCTGCGGGCCCACCATCTGGATGCCGGTCTGCCGCAGGATTTCCAGATTCTCGACTCAGACGACCAGTACCGTCTCATCCGCCGCGTCATCAAGGCGCTCAACCTAGACGAGAAGCACTGGGCTCCGCGTGCCGTGATGAGCTACATCAACGGCAAGAAGGACGAGGGCTTGCGCCCCGGCGACATCGACCTCTACGGCGACCCCGTCACCCGCACCTATCAGCAGATCTACCAGACCTATCAGGAGACCTGCGATCGCTCCGGGCTGGTGGACTTTGCCGAGCTCTTGCTGCGCGCCCACGAGCTGTGGCTCAACAAACCGCACATCCTCGAGCACTACCGCGACCGCTTCCAGAATATCCTGGTGGACGAATTCCAGGATACCAACGGCATCCAGTACGCCTGGCTGCGGATGCTGGCAGGGGATTCCGGCAAGGTGATGATAGTTGGCGATGATGACCAGTCCATCTACGGCTGGCGCGGCGCCAAGATAGAGAACATCCAGCGCTTCCTGACCGATTATCAGGGCGCCGAGACCATACGCCTGGAACAGAACTACCGCTCCACCGCCAACATCCTCAAGGCCGCCAACTGCGTCATTGCCAACAACTCTGAGCGGCTCGGCAAAGAGCTGTGGACCGAGGGGGCCGAGGGCGAGCCGATTTCGCTCTATGCCGCCTTCAACGAGGTGGACGAAGCCCGCTTCGTGGTGGGCCGTCTCAAGGATTGGAAAGAGAAGGGCGGCTTGCTGGCCGACTGCGCCATCCTCTACCGCTCCAACGCCCAGTCGCGGGTGCTGGAAGAGGCGCTGATGCAGGACGCCATGCCGTACCGCATCTACGGCGGCCTGCGCTTCTTCGAACGTCAGGAGATCAAGGACGCCATGGCCTACCTGCGTCTGATCAACAACCGTGGCGACGATGCCAGCTTCGAGCGGGTGGTCAACACCCCGACCCGTGGCATAGGCGATCGCACCCTGGAGATACTGCGCGCCAACGCCCGGGATCAGGGCCAGAACCTGTGGCAATCGGCCAAGGGGCTGCTCAACGACAAGGTGCTGACCGGTCGCGCCGGCAACGCGGTGCGCGGCTTCGTCGATCTGCTGGATGCGCTGGAAGAGAAGGTCTCTCTATTGCCGCTGCATCAGCAGGCGGACATCGCCATCCAGCACTCCGGCCTCAAGGCCATGTATCTGGCCGAGAAGGGCGAGAAATCCCAGGCGCGGGTGGAAAACCTGGACGAACTGGTCACCGCCTGCCGCCAGTACCAGCGCCCGGACGAGCTGGAAGACATGAGCGATCTCTCCGCCTTCCTCGCCCATGCGGCGCTGGAGTCTGGCGAGAATCAGGCGGACGAATATGCCGATGCGGTGCAACTGATGACATTGCACAGCGCCAAGGGGCTGGAGTTCCCGCTGGTGCTGCTGGTCGGGGTGGAGGAGGGGATGTTCCCCAGCCAGCAATCCACCGAGGAGTCGGGCCGGTTGGAAGAGGAGCGCCGCCTCTGTTACGTGGGCATGACCCGCGCCATGGAAAAGCTCTACATCTGTTATGCGGAGAGCCGCCGTATCTATGGCCGCGAGATGTTCCACAAGCCGAGCCGCTTTATCCGCGAGATGCCCGCCGAGTGTCTGGAAGAGATCCGGCTGCGCACTCAGGTGAGCAGACCCACCCAGTACGGCCGCTTCAGCCAGAACGAGGTGCAGCAGAGCTTCGACGCCAGCGGCATCACGCTCGGTCAGCGGGTGCTGCACCCGAAATTCGGCGAAGGCATAGTGCTCAACTTCGAAGGGGTCGGCCAGCAGAGCCGGGTGCAGATCCAGTTCGACGAGGTCGGCGCCAAGTGGCTGGTGACGGCGTATGCCAGATTGGAAGCGCTTTGATTATTCCCGCTCTTGATGCAACCAACCCGGCTTAGGCCGGGTTGGTTTATATATCATAGCTTTATTATGCAATAATTTTTATTTATAAGAAAAATCCAAAGTTGCTAACTCACTCATAATCTCTAGGCGAACCACTAATAGTTAATTTGTAATCTGACAAACCGAATCTACCTATCTGTGGTGTACAACTAGCGATTATATTAACTGACAATTCTCGACCGATAACATCATCTTCTTTTCGATGATGACCACTAGCATAACCACTCATTGAGACTTCAAATCCGTCATTAAATTTAAAACTATCGACGGCTATCTCTAGGTCATCAAATATAGTGTCAGTCTCAGCCATTGGGCCTGATAATTCCTCACTATTAAGAATGTCATAACTTGTTTCATTGACCATATCACATATCTTTTCCGCTAATTCATCAGCAGATAACAAATCTATGTTGAAACCCTCCAATATCATCTGAACATGATCAAAAAGTAACTCTCCAGATATTATTTCTTCATTGTCATTTTCAGCGCTTGCTATATTGCTAAGCTTATCAGCCAAATATACTGAATCGTGATAGATGAATTTTATTTCATCTAACTTTGAGTTGTTGAAATTTTTATCATTGATCAGCATATCTATGGTGTCATACCCAAACATGGCAGCGATAGTGTTAGTTAATCCACTAAGGCTCATGGTCACGCCATCTTGTTGGATGCTATTTGAAAGCAAATTCATCCATTGATACAAGATAGGAAAGCGATTTGAAGCTAACGTTGCCCTATGAATTACGGCTTGCCTTTCAAATTTCATTTTTTCTGTGTCCTCTTGTCGTTTTTTCACTTCAAGCTCGACACGTAACTTCTCTGCCTGAGAACTTTTTATTTCCAACTCTGCACGTTTGTTTTTTGTCTTTAAATCGATATATTCCATTATCTTGTTACGGCGTTCACTTTTCCGCATCTCCTCTTGAAGATCCATTTCAATTTCTTGAGTAAGAAACTCTTTTTCAGGATTTGCTCTAAGCCTGACTTTGTTAAGTTGTTTCTGAGCCTTTGCCTGGTTAATATCCAATTCTATAGCTTGCTTGTGCTGTGATAAAATAACGGCATTCTGTTTTTGTTTTACCCATAGTGATAAATGTGGAAATACAAACAGATATAATAGCGTCAGCATTAATGGAAGGATTATCAGATCTACATCATAAAGTAGATTTGTGATGTGCATGGTATCAACCATGTATTTTATTCTTTCATCAATTGAGGCTGTTCCTAAAAAGAGGGTTGCCAACTTATCCCAGTTGCATATACACCAAGAGAAAATAAAGGTGCCAATTATAGGGTCTTTAACCCTTATTCTGGCATTACCTTTAATGGAGCTCCATATATCCTCTAATATTCCCACTCTCACTCCCATCGGCAAAAATAGTTTTAATTTCGGATTGTTAATGTAACAAAAATACGCCTAATCTTATGATATATTTACATAAAATCTGTGACATCGATCTTTTAGTAGATGGCGTAGCTGGTGAAGCTACGCCGTTTTCTTTAATTGAAGGGCCGTAGGTTCGATTAGCGAAGCGTAATCGGACGCTTACAACGGAACAACCCTTTTAGGGGTTTGCTCCAATCCCCCCAATCCCCCCAATCCCCCCAATCCCCCCAATCCCCCCAATCCCCCCAATCCCCCCAATCCCCCCAATCCCCCATCCACCGACCCGCACCAATCCGGCGGATAGACGCCGCTCGCCACATAACGATGGAAGGTGGAATATGGCCAATCGGCAGAAAATCTGGGACACCCACCTTTCTGAGTAAGCCGTAGCCAGGCTGGTGATGGGGTGATGGATGGTTGGCTCGGTGGCTGGAGCGGGAGCGACAAGGTGACGGTTCTGGCCTTTAAAGCCTCTTGTTCAGGCATGCGTCATGCCCGGCATCGGATGACATGCCGGGGTGTGATATGAAGCGGGACTCGCGATTCAAAGAGGCGGCTGGTGACATCGTCGATTAAATCTGGGACACCCATCTTTCTGAGTAAGCCGTAGCCAGGCTGGTGATGGGGTGATGGATGGTTGGCTCGATGGTGGCCAGAGCGGGAGCGACAAGGTAACGGTTCTGGCCTTTAAAGCCTCTTGTTCAGGCATGCGTCATGCCCGGCATCGGATCAAAATCTGGGACACCCACCTTTCTGAGTAAGCCGTAGCCAGGCTGGTGATGAGGTGATGGTTGGCTCGGTGGCTGGAGCGGGAGCGACAAGGTGACGGTTCTGGCTTTTAAAGCCTCTTGTTCAGGCAGCGTCATGCTTGGCATCGGATGACATGCCGGGTGTGATATGAAGTGGGGACTAGCGATTCAAAGAGGCGGCTGGTGACATCGTTGCTGGCCGCAGTGCTGTGCGAACAGTTGGCAATGTTCCCTGTCACCCACGGCTCTGATGCCTTGCCGCCGAAACATCGTCACTTGTCGCAACCATTGCGTGGTATCAAGGCCAAGTCGTTGCAGGATGGGGGCAAGGTGAGCCGAAATATGGCCCCGTTTGTCGGTTCTGATGGCTCGTCCTGTCCAGTCGACCAGCATCAGATAGTCGGTAAAGAGGTAGGGCAGGCCATCTGACTCACTTCTGCTGGAGAACGGCAGCAACAGAGGTGGCAATGGCGCTGCGGGTTGTTGGTCAGCGAGCCGCTGCTTGATGCTGGTGTAATCGCTCTCTTCCGGTCTGTCGGCAATCGCTGCCCGTATCGGATTGAGGTCAACGTAGGCCATGCAGGCCAGCAGGGCTGACTCGGTGAGCAATGCCTGACTTTTGAAGCGTCCTTCCCAGAAATGGCCCTTGCAACCATCTTCCAGATTGGCCTGGCGGGCCAGGTTTTCATTGAGCAGCCGAACAAACCAGCTGATGGAATGCAGCCGCTCACGCCATTGGGCTATCAGCTGTTGTACGACCATAAGTTCCGGTTCAATCAGGGATTCCCCCTGATACCAGCGCCGCACCAGCAGGGGCCACTGAAACAGTGCCGCCCAACGCTCGGCTATCTCCCGTTCGTTCCAGTTGGTGGCCGTATCAGGCTCAACCTTGAGCACCAGGTGGTAGTGATTGTTCATCACCGCATAAGCGCAGACGCCGATGGCAAACAGTCGCGACAGCTGGCTCAGCTTGTCGACCACCCACTGGCGTCTGTGTTCGTAACTCTGGCCGGAATGGGCATCTTCGCCGCATAAGAAGGCCCGCCGCACGCAGCGACTGACCACATGGTAATAAGGCGTATCTTGCAGACTGATTTGACGGGAACGGGCAATGGTCATGGCAACCTCCTGCGATATCCCTTTCAGTCAAGAACAGAGGTAAAGCGCTGTCAAAAAGGTGGGTGTCCCAATATGCCCTGACCGCTTTCCCCACCCACGGCCGCACTATGCCAAGCTGAGTGGGATGCTGAATAACGGAGTAGCTGGAGGGGCTCATGTCACCGCTGCAACTGATCGATGACCTGTTAGATTTTATCGACTGTATTACCGACTTCCCGCGCTACTGGCGCGTTTATGTGGGGATCGTGGCTACCACATCTGCCGGCATGGCGGTCGCCAGTCTGGTTGATTCGCCCGAAAAGTGGGGGTCGCTCTACTGGGTGATCGGGATAGTTGGCGTGGGGCTGACGATCTTCTGGCAACAAAAAGGTGGGTGTCCCAAGATTCCTCCCAAGATGCCCTTGTCGATGGCCATACCTTGTCGCGGTAGTTGTGGGGTGGGGTGATACTACGGGGGGATGCGCTATAGTGGGGCGGCTCGTTTAACTGCCTTCAACCAACCGAGAACGCACCATGAACCGTGATATTGCTGCCCAGTTTATCAAGATGCTGACCAACCTCGACCTGTGCCTGGCCAAGGCCGCCGCCCATGCCGAGGCGAAGCAGTTCAATGTGGAGAACTTCTTCGGCGATCGGCTGATCGTCGACATGCTGCCCCTCAGCAAACAGGTGCTGATCTGCTGCGATTCGGCCCGTGCCTGTGTCGCCACCGCCAGCCATGGCGAGCAGCCCGTGATGGGGGATGAGCCCAGGACCATGGCGGATCTGCGTGCCCATATCACCAAGACCATCGCCTTTTTGCAGAGCAAGCTGGATGCCGATTTCAGCCAGTTCGAGAGTGGTCGCTATGTCCCCCACTGGGCGGGTGGCAAGGGGATGGATGGCCATACCTGCGTCCATGAGTACGCCATCCCCAACTTCTATTTCCACCTCACCATGACCTACGCCCTGTTGCGCCGGGCCGGGGTCGATCTCGGCAAGCGGGACTATCTGGGTGGGTTGAACCTGCAATAAGTCTCAGGGTTGCCGGAATGAAGAGAGCCTGCCAGGTGGCAGGCTCTCTTTTTTGGGCTGGCCGACGCGCGCAACCCGCTCGGGCCTGTGCCCGGCTACTCCCCCGGGATCTCGGGTTCGACCAGAGCGGCCAGCTGGGTCAGGGACTCCTGCCAGCCGAGATAGCACATCTCCACCGGTATGACCTCGGGGATCCCGGCCTGCTCTATGGCAAGCTCGGTACCGCAGAGCACACCGGTCAGGCTGATGGTGACATGCATCACCCCCGGCAGGTTGGGGTCGTCGAAGCTGTCGGTGTAGCGAATGTGCTTGCCCGGTTCGAGCTCGAGGTACTCGCCGCCGAAGGCGTGGCTGTGGCCCGTGCCGAAGTTGGTGAACGCCATCCGGAAGTGGCCGCCGACCCTGGCTTCCAGCTGCGCCACCCGGCAGGTGAAGCCGTGGGGCGGTAGCCACTTGGCCAGCGCATCCGCCTCGATAAAGGCCCGATAGACCCGCATCGGTGGCGCCTTGAGCACCCTGTGCAGTCGTACTGTTCCCGTCGTCATGGTCAACTCCTCCTGATTGAGATCCGCATCAAGGATAGTCGCCAGCGCTGGGTCATTCCGGTATGAGCGCCGGATCAGAAGGGGCCGTTACTTTCGCACAGCCGGTCTGGCAGGCCGTCGTGATCGCCCATGTCGCGGGCGGGCACCTCGTCCCAGTGGCGCTTGCCGATCTGGCGGTTGTACTCGGGGTGCAGGGCGTAGTGGATGCGGTTGTCTGCGCGATCCCTGTCCCCCACGCAGAGCTGCCGCACCGGCTCATCCGTGTTGTTGATAAAGGTGTGGGCCAGGCCGTCACCGGCCTTGAAACCCACCGAATCGCCCGGTTGCAGCCGATGGAGCACCCCATCGAGCCAGACATCCGGTGTCCCTTCCAGCACGTGGACGAACTCGTCCTCGGTCTCTTCGGCGTGGGGCCAGCTGGTGCGGTGGCCGGGCTCGACCAGCTCGTGGTGAATGCCGATGCGGCTGAAGCCAAAGTGCCTGCCAAGAGCGCTGCCGTGCGACATGCGCTCCTCACTGCCTGGGTAGGATCCCGGCTCAGGTTCTTGCAGCTCGCACCAGTGCTTGATGCTGGGGTGACGGTTCATGACGGCTCCTTGTCACAGAAAGGGGAAATAACCGGCCCCGTCCGCAGGGCGCACTGGGCCTGGATGTGGCAAGCCGGACTAGCGGCCCAGATTGTCGGCCAGCTGTTTGGCGCGGCTGGCGGCCCACTGATCGATCATCTTCTCCATCTCGTCGGCCGTGATGGGGGAGTCTTTGTGGGTGGTATCCGGGCTCTCGCGGGCATCCATCACCCGCACCAGCAGCTTGCCGCTTTGGGAGTCGAGCAACTGGGCCATGCTGCCCACCTTGAGCAGGTAGGGCTCCTTGCCGATCACTTCGCGGGTGACGTTGATGGCGATCTTGGCGGGCAGCAGATCCCGCAGTTTGGGGTCGGGGCGGGTCAGATCGAAGTTGGTGATGGCGGCCTGTACCCGCATCACGCCGGGGCCTGGGGCTGTGGCGATCTGCACGCCCTGGCTGACCAGCTCGCGCTGGAAGGTGGCGTGGTAGTAGCGGCCGATGTCGTTCTGCTCGTTGGCGGTCAGCAGATACCAGTTGCCGTTCTCCTGGCGGATGAACTGCAAGGGGTCGAGCAGCACCTGATGGTACTGGCGCAGATCCACGCCGGGCTCCTTGTAGACGCGCTGGTTGGCGTTGCTTTCGCTTGGTTGAAAGGCCGCCAGCGGGATCGCCTGCAACCCCTGCGATACCTGATTCTTCACTGCGCAGCCACCCAACAGGATGGCCACCATGCCTGCGATTACGGCTCTCTTCATCTTTGCTCCTGATATGCATGACCTTTGCATCCGATGCGCAAGGCGTTGCAAGAGAAATAACCGATTCAAAGAGCGCCCACAAGAGGAAGCCGTGGCCTGTTCAGCCGTCATCCAAGTTATCGGCAGGTAGGCCTCGTTTGCCGCTGGCTGGGTGGGCTGGCCTGCCTCTGCGCCGGCAGGTGACGGGGCCATGGAACCCGGTGCCGCCGTCACTTCCTTTCGCTAACACTGTGATTTTTCAATGGATCGGCAAGGATTTGATCAAGATTGCGGTTATTGCGGCCATTCGCTCATATAATCGCCGCCATGAAAATGATTCGGAAGGATTCGATGGTCACGCTGATGGCGGCCCTGTGCGGGCTGCTCTGCACCTGCCTGGTATGGGCGGCGCCCGCCCCCTTTGTCACCATCCCGACCGGCCCGTCAGCGGCCAGGGCGACGACGGCTCAGGTCAGCATGGAACCGCTGCTCTCCTGGTTCACCGGCGAGTTCTCCAGCCGGGAGCAGGCCAGTTATGACACCCGTTTCACCAGCGCCGAGCTGCGGCTGGTGGAGATCTGGCCCGGCTACAAGGGCTTTCGCTGGGTCTATGCCGAGCAGTTCCTGACCGAGCGGGCGGTGCGCCCGTTTCGCCAGCGTATCTACCGTTTCTCTCCCGTCCCCGATGGCCGCATCCTGATGGCCGAACTGACCATGCCCAGAGCCGTCGACTTCGCCGGGGCCTGGCGCGACCCCAGTCTGCTGAACTCCCTCACCCCGCAACAGCTCTCCCTGCGTCAGGGCTGCGAGATCTGGCTGACCCGCCAACCCTCGGGGGAGTACGCGGGCCACAGCAAGGTCGGCAGCTGCTCCACCAATTTCGGCGGCGCCAGCACTTTGGTGCAGTACCTCTGGATCGGCCCCGACAGCGTCAGGCTGCTGGACCGGGCCTACGACAACGAGGCCCATCAGCGCTGGGGCAGCCCGGGCGAGGGCTATGTCTATCTGCGCAAGGCGACGCTGCGCGGGGAGTAACCCGGTCTGGCCTGCCTCTCAGGCGGGCAGATCCAGCTCATGACGGTGGTCGCTGAGGTAGTCGATCAGCAGCCGCAGGCGCAGCGGCATGGGCTCCCTGGCCGGATAGAGCAGGTTGACCGGGCGCGGGGCGGGCAGGGCATCCGGCAGTATCTCCAGCAGGGCGCCGCTGGCCAGCTCCTGGTTCAGCAGGGCCCTGGGTTGCAGCACTATGCCCGCATGATTCAGGGCCGCCACCTTGAGGGCACTGCCATGGTTGCTGATGAACTGGCTGTCCCACAGGTGCAGATGTTCGAGGGGGAACTCCTCGGCCAGGCTCGACTGCGTCAGCCAGGGGGTGAAACCCAGGCAGCGGTGACGGGCCAGATCCGCCAGTTCGACCGGAGTGCCGTGGCGTTGCAGGTAGTGTGGCGAGGCACAGAAGACCGAGGCCGAACTGGTCAGTGGGCGGGCTATGTAGGCGGCATCCTTGGGAGTGCCGACCCGAAAGATGAGGTCGAAGCCGTCGCCGATCACATCGACCAGCCGATCGCAGAGATCCAGTTCGATGCGGATCTGCGGGTACTGAGCCATGAAGCGACACAGCAAGGGGGTCAGCCGATAGCTGCCGAAGGTGATGGGGGCATTGATGCGGATTTTTCCTGCCGCCTGGCCCGTGTGGGCCCGGGTGTTCTGCTCCAGCTCCCGATAGTGTTGCAGCAGGTTCTGGCAACCGCCGAGGTACTCTCTGCCCGCCTCGGTCAGGCTCTGGCAGCGGGTGTTGCGGTTGAGCAGGCGGGAACCGACCCTGGCCTCCAGCCATTTGATGTATTTGCCGATCATGGCCGGCGTCATCTCGAATCGCTCCGCCACGGCACTGAAGCTGCCTGCGCGGGCGACCTCGACGAAGATCTCGATGGCGGTCAGACGATCCACTCTAAACTCCTGGTTTATAAAGCCGAGCGCCACTATGTCTGGCTGGCGAAGAGGCTGTCAATATACTGGGCGGCACTTGCACGACGATGGAATACCCTGTGATGAGCCTCGAATATTACGCCCTCTACCTGCTGCTCGCCGTGGGGACTGTGCTCAGTCCCGGCCCGGCGGTGATCTACACCATAGGCAACACCCTGACCCGGGGAACCCGCCACGCCATCGCCGGCTTTGTCGGGGTGGCGGTGGGGATATTGATGGTGGCGACCCTGGCCTCGCTGGCGGTGCTCTGGTTTACCCACTGGCTGGCCGGGGGGCAGCAGATCCTCACCCTGGGGGGCGCCCTCTATCTGCTCTATCTGGGGGTGAACTCCTGGCGTCAGCGCGCGGTCAGCCCGGTCGTGGGGGCCTCCACCGATCGGGATTGCGGCCGCAGTTTCGCGAAGGGGGCGCTCATCAGCCTGCTCAATCCCAAGGCGATCATCTTCTTCACCAGCCTGTTTCCCCAGTTCATCGATTTTCGTCAGGGGGCGCTGGGCCAGTGCATGCTGCTGGCGCTGACCTTCAGTGCCGTGGTGCTGGTGGTGCATGGCGGCTACTGTCTGGTGTTTCGCTGGGTGGGCATGCAGGGGTATGGCGAGCGCTTCGCCAGGGGGATCAACCGGGTGTCGGCCGTGATGTTCACCGGCTTCGCGATCCTGCTGCTGATCAGGGCGCTGAGCTGAGATAAAAGGAGAGTCCTGGCGGGATAGCAATCCGGCCGGGATATAAGGAAAGGTATTTTTACGGGATGGCGCCCTTGTGCGCCATCCCGTTACGCCATCAGAGCTTGAACAGCGGCCGCAGGCGAATGCCGATCAGGCTGCCGGCGAGGGCCATCAGCATCCAGACCCAGCCGTGCAGGCTGCCGGAGGCGGTGCCGTCGAAGAAGCCACCCAGGTTGCAGGCGCTGTACATGGCGCCCATCCCCATCAGCAGGCCGCCGAGGATGGATGCCAGGCTGTTGCCGAGCCGCATCGGGGCGAAGGTGCCGCCACCGCTGATGCAGCGCGCCAGCATGGCTCCCAGGATCCCGAGCCAGAACATGCCGACCATGGGGTTGATGAAGAGTGGCTGGGCCAGTTTCGGGTTCCCCTCGAACAGGCCGAACAAAGAGGCGCCGCGCAGCGCCATGTCATAGACGGCGCCCGTGATGGTCCAGGCCGAGCCGTGCAGGGCCACCACGCTGGAGTTGAGCAGGGCGATCAGGATGCCGCCGGTCAGCACGGTGAAGCGGCCGTCGCGCCAGAACAGGTTGCCACCACTGAAGAGGGGCTTGAGCTCGCCGGTGCGCTTGAGTTCGCTCTTGCGAAACAGCAGGAAGAGCACGGCGACCAGCGCCAGGTTGAGCAGCATGCCGCTCCAGAGATTGCCGGTCAGATCCTTGGCCAGCACCACATGGCTGGAGAAGGTGGCATCCAGCATGGGGCGGAACTGGTTGCTGATCAGGGTGCCTATGCCGTAGCAGAGCAGCACCAGCCAGAAGCGGGGTTGCCCCTCGCCGCAGCAGTAGAGGGTGCCGGTGGCGCAGACGCCTGCCAGCTGCATGCCGATGCCGAACAGGAAGGCGCCGACGATGAAGGGAATGCCGATGGCCATCACGTTGCCCACCATGGCATCGCCAAACAGGGCGTGACTAAAGGAGAGGAAGCAGGTGAACAGCAGGATTTCGATGGCGATGGTGAGCAGGTGAACCCGCACATAGTAGCTGTTGCGCTTGGTCAGCATTTCGCGCCAACCGAATACGATGCCGAAGCGGCTGAAGGAGAGGGTGAAGCCGAAGCCGAATCCGATCAGGGCCATCAGGGCCCATTTCATACCAAAGGTGTTGCCGAGCCAGAGTAACGCTCCCCCCGCGATTGCCACGATGGGGAGCGACCATTTTCGATTCATGTTGTTGTTTCCTGTGCGTCATGAGTGAGTGAAGCCGTGCATCCTATTCCCACATTGAGTCCGATTCCAGCGCGGATCCGCGCCTGTGACGGAAAATGAAAGCAAAACCCCATCCAGATCAATTCCTGGCAAGGGCCCCTAGCGAAATGAGGATGAATCTATTTCAGGGGCTGAAAATAATGGTGTGACGAGTGTGAAACTAATTAAATTGAAAAAGATGAATTTAAATTTTGCGCCATCGAATGCTTTTGGGTAGAATCTCGGCGTGTTATCAGCAGATGGAAGGATATTATGGAAAGCGACAGTTGTAGCCGATTGCAAATCGCGATGTGGGCTTACCAGAGCTGAGGTTGATATCCTGTCTTCCCCCTCACTCTGATCGCTCAGAGTGCAGCATCTATATGAGTCACCTTCGACTCTCACAACCGCTTAATCCCGGCCTTCATCAGGGATTGCCGTTGTAAATCTGGATTGTTCCGCTCACCTGCGAGCCATGCCGCCTCGCGACCCCTGCAATTGAACGCTTCATCATGCGCCCCGGGTGCTGCCCGTCAGGGCCGCCACAGCGTCGGATCCGTGCATCCGTGCCGTGGCCGGGAAGTGATCGAGCGTAAAATAACAAGATGGACAATACCATATTGAAAACGGATTCGTTTTCGATAGGACAGGTTGCGAAATAAAATAATCAACGTGATTGCTCAATATATTTCGGTCGTAACAAGGGTTACGCCGTAATATTTCCATGGGGTGCGGTTTTCTCCGTTATCTTCACCCGCCCGGCATCGCTGATATTATTACCTGCCCAGCATCCAGTTATTTCAAGCTGTCGTTATCCTTATTTCCTTTATGGGTGTATGCCGCCCTAGTGACGGGATCACCGGACTCATCCGCCGATAATGCAGACCCGCGGGTCATGCCCGCCAGCGACAGTGCATCTGGCTGTCAGTGGCCGCGCCCGACTCTCTCCACCCCACTCGGAGGATATCGTATGACCGAAGAGCCCAAGCCTCGACCCTCGGGGTCCACGCCTCCCCACGCCTGATCCCCCTGCGGGTAACAGGATGCGGAGTCCTGATCCCTGATAGCCCCTACCTGCTGGCAAGCTTGCCCGACAGACACGCCGTCTGGCGGCATGTCCTGCGGGCGGCGCCATGCCGCGCCTGCGCCAGCCGGGGGCCCATTGCCTGTCTCACATCAGTACTGACGCCTGGCCTGGCCCGCGACAGGGCCTTGCTGCAAGCGAAAATCAGGATAAAGAGTTATGAAGCAACAACATACCGCCAGCCGGCACAAGCAGCAGGGATTCGTCTCCCCGGGCCGTGCCAATGAGAAGCTCTCCTCCCGGGTGCTCGACGAGGCCGACAAGTCTCTCGAGTACACCCTCACCGCCGTGCGCGGCAATATCGACGGCCTGACTTCGACCGAGGCGGCCAACCGTCTGGTCCAGTTCGGCCCCAACGAGGTGACCCACGACAAGCCGCCCCATCCGCTGATCCAGCTGATGCAGGCGTTCAAGAACCCCTTCGTGATGGTGCTGATCGTGCTCGGACTGGTCAGCTACGTGATGGACGTGCTGATGGCCGAGCCGGGTGACGAGGATTGGGTCAAGGTGATCATCCTCGGCGTCATGGTCAGCCTGAGCGGCCTGCTCCGCTTCTGGCAGGAGTACCGCTCGGCCAAGGCGGCCGAAACCCTCAAGTCGCTGGTGCGCAACACCGCCACAGTGCAACGCCGCCCTTCGCCGGGAGCCCCCTCCCTGCGCAAGGAAGTGGCGATGGTCGAGCTGGTGGCCGGTGACATAGTGCACCTGCAGGCGGGGGACATGATCCCGGCCGACATCAAGCTGATCGAATCCCGCGATCTCTTCATCAGTCAGGCGGTGCTGACCGGCGAGGCCCTGCCGGTGGAGAAATACGACACCCTGGGGGCCGTGGCCGAGAAGTCGGCGGACGGCAGCAGCACGGGGGAGGTGGGCCTGCTCGACCTGCCCAACATCTGCTTCATGGGCACCAACGTGGTCAGCGGCACCGCCAAGGCGGTGGTGGTGGCAACCGGCAGTGACACCTATTTCGGTTCGCTGGCCCGCAACGTGGTGAGCCACAAGCGCATCGAAACCAGCTTCGATCGCGGCGTGAACAGCGTCACCAGGCTGCTGATCCGCTTCATGCTGGTGATGGTGCCCGTGGTCTTCATGCTGAGCGGCGTCAGCAGCGGTGACTGGATGTCGGCGCTGACCTTCGCGCTGGCGGTGGCGGTGGGGCTGACCCCGGAGATGCTGCCCATGATAGTCTCCGCCAACCTGGCGCGGGGCGCCGTGGCCATGGCCAAGCGCAAGGTGGTGGTCAAGCGGCTCAACTCGGTGCAGAACTTTGGCGCCATGGACGTGCTCTGCACCGACAAGACAGGCACCCTGACCCAGGACAAGATCATCCTGGAGCACCACTACGACGTGCGCGGCAGCCGGGACGACAGGATACTGCAGCTGGCCTGGCTCAACAGCCATCACCAGAGCGGCATGAAGAACCTGATGGACATAGCCGTCATAGAGCACGCCGATGCGCTGGGGGCGGGCTGCAAGCCGGCTGGCTACAGCAAGGTGGATGAGCTGCCGTTCGACTTCGTGCGCCGCCGCCTGTCGGTGATAGTGCAGGATGAGAGTGGCCAGCAGCTGATGGTCTCCAAGGGGGCGGTCGAGGAGATGCTCTCCGTCTCCAGCCACATCGACGACGGCAAGCAGATCCGCGAGCTGGATGAGATTGAGCGCCGTGCCCTGCTGCGCCGCAGCGAGGAGTACAACGCCGATGGTTATCGGGTGCTGATAGTGGCGACCCGCGATATCCCGGCCGCCGAGTGCAAGCAGAGCTACCGCACCAGTGACGAGGTCAAGCTGGTGGTGCGCGGCTTCCTCACCTTCTTCGATCCGCCCAAGGATTCGGCCGCCCCGGCCATACGTGCGCTGAACGACTACGGCGTGGCGGTCAAGGTGCTGACCGGCGACAACCCCATCATCACCAGCAAGGTGTGTCGCGATGTGGGGCTGAACCCGGGGGTGCCCCTGCTCGGCAAGGACATAGAGGTGATGGACGACGTGGCCCTGTGCACAGTCGTCAAGCACACCACCATCTTCGCCAAGCTCACCCCGCTGCAGAAGTCGCGGGTGGTGAAGGCGTTGCAGGCCAACGGCAACACGGTCGGTTTCCTCGGAGACGGCATCAACGACGCCCCGGCGCTGCGGGATGCGGACGTGGGGATCTCGGTGGACAGCGGCGCCGACATCGCCAAGGAGACGGCCGACATCATCCTGCTGGAGAAGAGCCTGATGGTGCTGGAAGAGGGGGTGGTCAAGGGACGCGAGACCTTCGGCAACATCCTCAAGTACCTCAACATGACCGCCAGCTCCAACTTCGGCAACGTCTTCTCGGTGCTGGTCGCCTCCGCCTGGCTGCCCTGGGCGCCCATGCTGGCGATGCAGATGCTGATCCAGAACCTGGTGTATGACGTCTCCCAGATGCTGCTGCCCTGGGACAAGATGGACCCCGAGTTCCTCAAGCGTCCGCGCAAGTGGGAAGCCAGCAATATCAAGCGCTTCATGCTCTGGCTGGGCCCGACCTCCTCGGTGTTCGACATCAGCACCTTCTGCCTGATGTGGTTCGTGTTCGGAGCCGGCGCCATGTATGCCACCGCCAACGGCAGCATGGATCCCCTGGTCAACGGTCAGGCCATCATGAACTCGGGCTGGTTCATCGAGGGGCTGGTCTCCCAGACCCTGGTGGTGCACATGCTGCGGACCCGCAAGATCCCCTTCCTGCAGAGTACGGCTACCCTGCCGGTGCTGTTGTCGACCTCCATCGCCATCGCCATCGGCTGCTACCTGCCGTTCTCGCCGCTGGCGGAGCACTTCGGTTTCATCACATTGGAAGCGCCCAAGTACTTCATGTGGCTGGTGATCACCATGCTGGCCTACATGGGGCTGACCCAGGCGATCAAGACCATCTACATCAAGCGCCACGGCCAGTGGTTCTGATGGGATAAGCCTGGCCATCAGGTACCAGCGTCAGTGGTGCCCGGTGTGAACCAGACTGCCATGCGGATTTTTATCTGTGTGAACGCAAAGAGGGATGGCTCAGGCCATCCCTCTTTTTCATGGGGTCGGGAGGAGGTCAGTGCGGGACCAGGGCATAGGCCTCGCCGGCCATGCCGGTCAGGATGGAGAGGCTGACGGCGCCGAACAGCAGACCCGTGACCAGATTGAGCGGACGCTGGATCCGGCCAAGCAGGCGTTGGGCCCGCGGGGTGGAGAGGCTCCAGGCCAGCACGCCGAACCAGACCAGAGAGAGCAGGAACAGTTCCAGCACCAGCAGGCCGCGCGTCAGGCCGTCCACCTGCGGCGTCACCATGGCCGCCAGCAGTCCCATGAAGAACAGCAGCGCCTTGGGGTTGAGCAGGTTGGTGGCAAGCCCGCTCCCTATCCCCTTGCGCCAGCCTTGCTGCTCACCGCCAGCCTTGAGCGCCAGTGTTGCCGAGCTGTGCCAGGCGGCCTTGAGCGCCCCCCAGCCGAGCCAGCCGAGATAGAGGGCGCCGACCACCTTCACCGCCATGAAGAGCCAGGGATGTTCGGCGATCAGCAGGCTGATGCCGGTCAGGCTGAGGGTGGCGTGCAGCAAGATGGCCAGTGCTATGCCGAGCGCCGCCCCCAGGGCCGTGGGCCTGTGCAGGCTGGTACGCAGGATCAGCGCGAAGTCCGGCCCAGGGCTCGCCAGGGCGATCAGATGGATGAGACCTATGGTCAGAAACAGGCTGGTGAACATGGCAAAACCTCGATGACGGTATGAGGTGACAGCATGGGGGATCAGGGCGGGGAGGCGATTGTAAAAGATTGCAGCTGTTGATGGTTATCGGCCGGACTGGCGTGTCATGGCCCCTGGCTAGCCGGGCTGGCTGGTAAAAGACTGCATCTGCTGGCGGTAATCGGCGGGGGTCAGCCCGAAGGCCTGCCGGAAACCGTGGTGGAAGTGGCTCTGATCGAAGAAGCCGACCGCCAGCGCCACCTCGCTCACCGGCAGGCCGCTGCCGAGCAGGCGCTTGCCCTGCTCCAGTCGCAACCGCTTGAGCCAGGCGTAGGGGGTCATGCCGGTCTTCTTCTTGAACTGGCGCAGGAAGGCGAAGCGATCCAGCCCGAACAGGGCGGCCAGATCCTCCAGGCTGTGGCGCTCATCCAGCCGGGCCAGCAGATAATCGCGCAGGTATCTGAGCTGGGGATCCGCCAGGGCGTGGCGCTCCGGCGCTATGTGCAGCAGCTCGCCGAGCAGGCCCAGCAGCTGGCTCTCCGCCAGCAGGCCGTCCGCCTGGGGGGTGTCCAGATACATGTGCAGCCGGGCGAAGCCCTGATAGAGGTCGGGGCGGCTCTGCAAGCCCTTGTCGAAGAAGGGTTCGGGGCTGTCCGGCAGCCAGCGCGCCAACTGCTCGGGGGCGATGGCGAACACCCGCACCTCGTACCCTTCCGGCAGCAGGCTGAGGCCGTCGTGCATCTCGTCCGGGTTGACGGTGGAGAGCTCGCCGCGCACCAGATTGTGGCTGCTGCCCTTGTGGATGAATTTCTGGCCGCCCTGCTGCACCAGACCTATGTGATAGTCCAGGTGAACGTGGCGGCCATAGCTGAACTCCCTGTGGTGGGAGTGGGAGAGTTCAACCCCCGGCAGCAGCCGGGATTGCCAGTAGTGGATGCGGGATTGGGGAGCGCTCATCGACTATTGATAACCTGAAACCCGAATATTGGCTTGTAGATTATTGCAGTGCCGATGCGCCATGCCGTCAATCCTGACTGGCAGCCCGGCGCCGCTTGCCGCTGCGCAGCCCGTCCAGGCTGAACAGCACAAGCGCACTCCAGATGCAGCCGAAGGTGATCAGCTTGTCCAGCGCCAGCTCTTCCCCGTAGAGAGTGACCGCCAGTATGAACATCAGGCTGGGGCCTATGTACTGGAAGAAACCCAGGGTGGAGAGCTTGAGCCGGGTGGCGGCGGCGGTGAAGCAGAGCAGGGGCGCCGTGGTGACGGCACCGGCGGCGATCAGCAGCAGGTTGAGCTGCCAGTTATTTTCGGTGAGATGGCTGGTGGGGCTGTCGGCAAATCCCCACAGGTAGATGGCGGCTGGCGGCAGCATGATCATGGTCTCGATCAGCAGGCCCGTGAGGGCATCGAGGGCCAGCTTCTTGCGGATCAGGCCATAGATGGCAAAGCTCGACGCCAGTACCAGGGCTATCCAGGGCAGGGAGCCGAAGGCGATGAGCTGGACGGCGACCCCGATCACCGCCAGTCCCACCGCCCACCACTGCAGGCGGCGCAGCTGCTCGCTCAGGAACAGCATGCCGAGCAGCACGTTGAACAGCGGATTGATGTAATAGCCTGGCTGGCATCCAGCATGTGACCGTTGTTGATGGCCCAGATGAACAGCAGCCAGTTGCCGCCGACCGTGATGGAGGTGAAGGCCAGGGTGAGCAGCACTTTTGGCTGGCGCAGCACCGCCTGCACCTTGTGCCACTGACGGCCGATCAGGGTCAGCACCAGCAGCAGGACGCAGGACCAGATCATGCGATGGGTCAGGATTTCGGCGGCCGGTACGGCCGAGATGGTCTTGAAGTAGATGGGGGCCAGACCCCAAAGGGTATAGGCGCACAAGGCATAGATGATGCCCTGACGCTGAGCTTGTTGCTGCATGTGGATAACCTTCACTGGAGAGTCGGATGCTGGAAAACATCGCAAAAAATCAGTGTAGCGATCCTTTTGGAGGGAAAGAAGTGAATAAATGGTGATCAGCGGATTTTAACGGCGGTTTGCTCTGCTCAGCGGCCCCCGCCGCGACGGATCTTCTCGACGTCCAGCAGCAACCACAGCATGAGTGCGATGGCGGAGATCCACGGACCCCAGGTCACATAGGCCTCACCTTGCCCCAGCATGTAGAACAGCAGCGGCAGTCCTATCACCAGAAACACTACACTTCCCAGAAAAAATAACATTTTTATCTTTATATTTAAGGGCTTGTCTATTTGATGATTATATCGATTGAGGCGGGCGATGAAAGGGTAAAAATGAAAAAGGGGGATTTCTCCCCCAATTCGCTAGATGAGCGTCATTTCTGATGCTATTCGAGCTGGATCCAGGTGCTTTTCAGCTCGGTGTACTTCTCCAGGGCGTGCAGCGACTTGTCGCGGCCGTTGCCGGACTGCTTGAAACCGCCGAACGGCATTGTCATGTCGCCGCCATCCCAGTTGTTGACGAACACGGTTCCGGCGCGCAGGGCGCGGGAGCCCTTGATCGCCTTGTTCAGATCCGCCGTCCAGAGCGCCGCGGCCAGACCGTAGTCGGTGTCGTTGCCGAGGGCGATGGCTTCTTCGAGCGTGTCGAAGCCGGTTACCGCCAGCACTGGGCCGAAGATCTCCTCGCGGAAGATGCGCATCTCGGGCGTCACCTCGTCAAAAATCGTGGGCTCGACATAGAAGCCGCCGCTCTCGATGTGGGTGCGCTTGCCCCCCAGCAGCAGCTTGGCCCCTTCCTGTTTGCCAATCTCGATATAGCGCAGCACCTGCTCCATCTGGACGCTATCGACCATGGCGCCGATGCGGGTGGCGGGATCGAGCGGGTTGGCGGAGATCCACTCGCGGGCATGGGCCAGCAGCCGTTCCATGAACTGCGGCTTGATGCTGTTTTGCACCAGCAGGCGGGAGGCTGCGGTACACACCTCGCCCTGGTTGTAGAAGATGGCGCCGGCGGCACTCTTGGCGGCGGCGTCCAGATCCGGCGCGTCCGCCAGTATGATGTTGGGGCTCTTGCCGCCACACTCCATAAAGGCGCGCTTGAGATTCGACTTGCCGGAGCACTCCACCAGATGTTTGCCGATTCGGGTGGAGCCGGTGAAGGTGATGCAATCCACGTCCATGTGCATGGCCAGCGCCTCGCCCACCGTGTGGCCAAAGCCCGGCAGCACGTTGAATACCCCATCCGGAATGCCCGCCTCTTTCGCGATCCCGGCGATGCGCAGGGCGGTGAGGGGGGATTTCTCGGAGGGCTTGAGGATGACGGAGTTGCCGGTGGCCAGCGCCGGGCCCAGCTTCCAGCAGGCCATCACCAGCGGGAAGTTCCAGGGCACTATGGCGGCGACCACCCCGAGCGCCTCGCGGGTCACCAGCGCCAGCGCGGACTCTTCCACCGGGGCGACCTGATCGTAGATCTTGTCGATGGCCTCGGCGTTCCAGGCGATGCAGTTGGCTGCTGCGGGGGCGTCATATCCCATGGCATCGCCGATGGGCTTGCCCATGTCCAGCGACTCCAGCAGCGCCAGCTCCACCTTGTTGAGGCGCATCAGCTCGGCAAAGCGTTGCATGATCAGCTTGCGCTGTTTCGGGGCCAGCCCGCTCCAGCGTTTGTCACTGAAGGCGGCGCGGGCGGCTTGCACCGCCAGCTCGGCATCCGCGGCATCGCAGGCGGCGACCTTGGTCAGCAGCTGGCCATTGGCCGGGTTGATGCAGTCGAAGGTGGCGCCATTGATGGCGTCCCGGTAGCTGCCGTCGATGAAGGCTTGCGAGGGCAGGGTCAGATGGGCGGCCTTGTGTTGCCACTGGGCCAGGGTCAGGTCACTCATGTTCACTCCTTGAACCGGCAAAGAATTGGTCTCCGCGTATCAATATGCTAAACATCTTGCCGCTTGTAAATCCATTCTGTAACAATTCATTAAACACTTGCCCCTTTATCCCCGGCAATGGCGGCCATCCCTGTCACTCGCCATGAGCGAGAAACCGGCCGGGGCAAGGCGCCAGCGATCGGCGTGAACGCCGTTGAATGGCCTTAGAAACTGGCCGGGGTGTTGGCGGAGATCAGCACGCACTCCTGCTCGCCCACGTTGCGAAAACGGTGCGGGGTACGGCTGTCGAAGTAGTAGCCATCACCCGCCGCCAGCTGGTGGATCTGCTCGCCGACTGTCACTTCGACCGTGCCCCGGATGATGATGCCGCACTCTTCTCCCTCGTGGCTCAGCATGTCGTCACCCGTGTCGGCACCCGGCGGCAGTATCTCCTGCATCATGCCGATGGCACGGTTGGCGCGGCTGTGGCCAACCAGCCGGTAGCTGATGGGATGGGTGCCGAGATCCGGCATGTCGCTGGCGCGGAAGATCACCTCGGTTCCCATCTCTGTCTCTTCGGTGAAGAAGCTGGCCAGGGACATGGGGATACCTTCCAGCACCTTGCGCAGTGAGGAGACCGAGGGGCTCACCTGATTTTTCTCGATCTGGGAGATAAAACCGTTGGTCACACCGGAGCGTTTCGCCAGCTCGCGCTGGGAGAGGGCCGCCTTGGTGCGAACCGCCTTGAGGCGGTGACCTATATCCATCAATAGACACTCCTTGACTGTTTACTATTATTAAAATTGTGTTAAATATCTTATACCACCCTGCTCATGTATCAGCTAGGGGTGGCACCAGATGGGGCGATAATGAGCCCCTTTTTAGGAATTCAGGTGTTTAATTTAATAGGCATAAGCCGATAGTTACTAAACACCTTAAGGATGAGGTGACCATGAAACCGATCAGCGACATCAATACGCCCTCCGACATGTCCGCCTTCTGGATGCCGTTTACCGCCAACCAGCAATTCAAGGCGGCGCCGCGCATCCTGAAGTCGGCAGAGGGGATGTATTATCACTCAGAGGATGGCCGCAAGATACTGGATGGCACAGCCGGGCTCTGGTGTTGCAACGCGGGCCATGGTCGCCGCGAGATTGCCGAGGCGGTCTCCCAGCAGATTTCCCATCTCGACTTTGCGCCGACGTTCCAGATGGGGCACCCCCTGCCGTTCGAGCTGGCCAACCGGCTGGTGGAGATAGCCCCCAAGGGGCTGGGCCATGTCTTCTATACCAACTCGGGCTCGGAAGCCGTGGACACGGCGCTCAAGATTGCGCTGGCCTGGCAGCGGGCGCGGGGGCAGGGCACCCGCACCCGGCTGATTGGTCGCGAGCGCGGCTATCACGGGGTTGGTTTCGGCGGCATCTCAGTGGGGGGGATTCCTGGCAACCGCAAGTGGTTCGGCTCCCTGCTGACCGGGGTGGATCATCTGCCCCACACCCTCAACATCGCCAAGCATGCCTTCACCAGGGGGCTGCCCGATGAAGATCTGACCCTGGCCGACGAGCTGGAGAAGATAGTCTTCCTGCACGATGCCAGCAACATAGCGGCCGTCATTGTCGAACCCATAGCCGGCAGTACGGGTGTCATCATGCCGCCCAAGGGCTATCTCAAGCGGCTGAGGGAGATCTGTACCAAACACGGCATTCTGCTGATCTTCGACGAGGTGATCACCGGCTTCGGTCGCCTCGGTTCCCCCTTCGCCGCCCAGGAGTTCGATGTCATGCCCGACATGATCACCTGTGCCAAGGGGCTCACCAACGGCGCCATCCCCATGGGGGCCGTGCTGGTGAGCAACGGCATCTATGACGACATGATGGCCGCCGGCAAGGGCGCCATCGAGCTGTTCCACGGCTACACCTACTCGGGTCACCCTGTGGCCGCCGCCGCCGCGCTGGCGACCCTCGAGATCTATCGCAACGAGAACCTGCTGACCCGCGCCGCCGATCTGGCGGGCTACTGGGAGGAGGCGGCCCATTCCCTCAAGGGCTGCAAGCATGTGAAGGACGTGCGCAACTACGGACTGGTGGCGGGCATAGAGCTCGAATCCCTGCCGGATGCGCCGGGCAAGCGTGCCTACGAGGTGTTCGTGCGCTGCTTCGAGAAGGGGGCCCTGATCCGGGTCACCGGCGACATCATAGCCCTGTCGCCGCCCCTCATCATGGAGCGCAGCCAGATAGACGATCTCTTCACCCTGCTGCAGGACGTGTTGCAGACACAGGCGTAGCCCCTTTTCACCTTGCATTGCATGGCGCCCCGGATTCGGGCGCCATCTCCCTGTGCCCGGCTCGCGCGAGACGGCGCAGGGAGAGACGGATTAACCATCACGGAGGATTTATGACATACAGGGTCAGCAACTTTATCAACGGCGAGACGACAGAGAGTCGCAGCGAGCGCTTCGGTGCCATCTTCAACCCGGCCACCGGCCAGCAGCAGGGCCAGGTGGTGCTCAGCACGGCCGCCGAATGCGGCGAGGCCATTGCCGTGGCGGAGCGCGCCTTCGCCGACTGGTCGCAGACCCCGCCGCTGGTGCGGGCCAGGGTGCTATTTCGCTTCAAGGAGCTGATGGAGCAGCACAGGGATGATCTGGCCCGGCTCATCAGCCGCGAGCACGGCAAGGTCTTCTCCGACGCCCAGGGGGAGCTGACCCGCGGGCTGGAGGTGGTGGAGTTTGCCTGCGGCATCCCCCACCTGCTCAAGGGGGAGCACTCCCTCAACGTGGGCCGCGGGGTGGACAGCCACTCCATGATGCAGCCGGTGGGGGTGTGCGCCGGCATCACGCCGTTCAACTTCCCGGCCATGGTGCCGCTCTGGATGTTCCCGGTGGCCATCGCCTGCGGCAACACCTTCATTCTCAAGCCGTCCGAGAAGGATCCGTCCCTCTCCCTGCGCATGGCCGAGCTGCTCAAGCAGGCCGGCCTGCCGGACGGTGTACTCAACGTGGTCAACGGCGACAAGGAGGTGGTGGACGTGCTGCTGACTGACCCGAGGGTCGGCGCCGTGTCGTTTGTCGGCTCCACCCCCATAGCCCAGTACATCTATGCCACCGCCTCGGCCCACGGCAAGCGGGTACAGGCGCTGGGCGGCGCCAAGAACCACATGCTGGTGATGCCGGATGCGGATCTCGATCAGGCAATTTCCGCCCTGATGGGGGCGGCCTATGGCGCTGCCGGTGAGCGCTGCATGGCGATCTCGGTGGCCGTGGTGGTGGGGGATGAGACAGCCGATGCGCTGGTGGCCAAGCTTTCGCCACTGGTGGCGCAACTCAGGGTCGGGCCGGGTCTGGGTCAGAACCCGGAGAACGAGATGGGGCCCCTGATCAGTCGCGAACATCTGGCCAAGGTGCGTGCTTACGTGGATCAGGGGGTGGCCGAGGGGGCCCAGTTGCGGGTCGATGGTCGCGGCGTGAGTCACGGGGAAGGTTACTTTATCGGTGGCAGCCTGTTCGACCGGGTGAGCCCCGAAATGCGCATCTACCGGGAGGAGATCTTCGGCCCCGTGCTGGCCATAGTGCGGGCCCCGGATTACGAGACGGCGCTCAGGCTCATCAACGAACACGAGTACGGCAACGGCACCGCCATCTTTACTTGCGACGGCGATACGGCGCGGGACTTCACCGCCAGGGTTCAGGTCGGTATGGTAGGGGTGAACGTCCCCATCCCAGTGCCCATGGCGTTTCACAGCTTCGGTGGCTGGAAGCGGTCCATCTTCGGGCCGCTCAACATGCACGGGCCGGATGGGGTGCGCTTCTACACCCGGATGAAGACGGTGACGGCGCGCTGGCCACAGAGCCTGCGTGCCGGCGCCGAGTTCTCCATGCCGACCATGAAGTGACGCGCAGGCACGCTGCCATGGCCTAACTTGTTGCCCCCGCAGGCCATAGCTCTGCGGGGGCAATCTCTGTAAAGGAGTTACAGATGCGACTGGGAATTCTCGATTGTGACCGGCTGGACCCCGATTTGGCGGGTGATTTCGGCCCCGTTTACTCCGAGATGTTTATCAAGGGCTTTCGGGCCCTGGCCCCCGGGCTGGAGTTTCGGGTCTGGTCGGCGCTCGATGGCGAGCTGCCGGACGACCTGCACGGGTGCGATGCCTGGCTCATCACGGGTTCGCGCCACGATGCCTACAGCGATCTGCCCTGGATCCAGGCGCTGCGCGGCTGGATCCGCCAGGCCCACGATGCGGACGTCAAGCTGGCCGGGGTCTGCTTCGGCCATCAGGTGATCGCCCAGGCGCTGGGGGGCGAGGTAGTGAAATCCACCAAGGGCTGGGGGCTCGGCGTCTCAGTTCATCCCATGCTGGCGACCGGCGCCTGGATGCAGCCCGGGCTGGACACCATCCGGATCCTGGCCAGTCACCAGGATCAGGTCGAGCAGCTGCCGCCGGGCGCGATCCGGCTAGCGGGCAACGATTTTTGTCCCAACTTCATGTTCTTGCAGGGGGATCACATAGTCGCGATTCAGGGACATCCGGAGTTCTCGGTGGAGTACAACCGGGCGCTGATTGAGCGGCGGCGGGACTTTCTGTCCGACGACCGCTATCAGCGCAGCCTCTCCTCGCTGGAGGGGGAAGTAGACTCGGCCACCATGATGCAGTGGCTGTTGCAATTTTTGGGCATACTGCCCGGTGGCGAAGGAGCGACCGGCGGGATCACAGCAGGAGAGCGAGCATGATTATTGGCGTACCCAAGGAAATCAAAAACCATGAATACCGGGTCGGCATGACTCCCGCCGGAGTGCAGGAGCTGGCGGCCCGGGGACACAAGGTCCTGGTGCAACAGCAGGGAGGCGAGGCGATCGGACTGTCCGATGCCGAGTACCAGGCGGCCGGGGCCGAGCTGGTGGCCAGCGCGGCGGAGATCTTCGCCCGGGCCGAGATGATAGTGAAGGTGAAGGAGCCCCAGCCGGAGGAGTGTGAACTACTGCGCCCGGATCAGCTGCTGTTTACCTATCTGCACCTGGCGCCGGATCCGGTGCAGACCCAGCTGCTGGTGCACTCGGGGGCTGTGGCCATCGCCTACGAGACGGTGACCGACGAGCGCGGCGGCCTGCCGCTGCTGGCACCCATGTCAGAGGTGGCGGGGCGGATGGCGATCCAGGCCGGGGCCCACAGCCTGGAGAAGGCGCAGGGGGGCAATGGCACCCTGCTCGGTGGCGTACCCGCGGTGGCGCCCGCCAAGGTGGTGGTGCTGGGGGGCGGCGTGGTCGGCGTCAACTCGGCGCGCATGGCGCTGGGACTGGGAGCCGATGTTACCATTTTGGATCGTTCCCTGCCGCGGCTGCGGGAGCTGGATAGTCTGTACGGCCCGGCCCTCAAGACCCTCTATTCCACTCGCACCAACATCGAGGCCTGCATCGCCCAGGCGGATCTGGTGATCGGCGCCGTGCTGATCCCGGGGGCGGCGGCGCCCAGGCTGCTGACCCGCGACATGCTCAAGCTGATGCGCAAGGGCTCGGTGCTGGTGGACGTGGCCATCGATCAGGGCGGCTGTTTCGAGACCTCCCACCCGACCACCCACGAGGAGCCCACCTATGTGGTGGACGGTATCATCCACTACTGCGTGGCCAACATGCCGGGCGGCGTGGCGCGCACCTCCACCTTCGCCCTGACCAATGCCACCCTGCCGTTCGTGCTGGCGCTGGCCGACAAGGGCTACGCCCAGGCGCTCAGGGATGACAAGCACCTGCGGGCCGGTCTCAACGTGTTCAAGGGCAAGATCACCCAGGCGGCGGTGGCCCAGGCGCTCGGCTACGAGTACGTCAGCGCCGAGTCCGTGCTGGGCTGACTGCAGCGTGAAGCTGGCCGGCAAACGTCGAGCGGGCTCACAAACCCCGCGATTTCAGGGAGGGCCGTCAGGGCCCTTTCTCATATACTGGGATCCCTTGTCAGTGAGGTCTCTCCATGTCCCGTATTCTGCTGCTCGCCAATCTCAACTGTGATCATGTGCTCTCCCTCTCCGAACCCCTGGTGGCCGGAGCCCGCCTGCAATACGTGGATCAGGGCCGCCGGCTGGGGGGCGGCGCCGCCAATACAGGCATAGGGCTGGTGTGGGCCGGCCACGAGGTGACCATAGCCTCCCGCATCGGGCTGGATGAGGCGGGCGACTGGCTGCTGGAGCAGGCGGCGAGCTATGGGCTGGACTGCTCCCACGTGGAACGGTTCGGCGGCGAGACAGGCGAGCTGCTGATCCTGGTGGACTCCACCGGCGAGCGCACCATCCTCAGGCGACCACGTCGCCCGGATCTGCCGGGCGACTTGCCGCTGGAGGGGGTGGACTGCCTCTATGTGAACTATCCCGGCACCGCCATCATCGGCTACATGCGACAGATGCTCGGCAAGAGCTTCGTGGTGGCCCAGTATCCCAAGGGGGGGCAGGCGCGCCGCCCCTGCCACGTGCTGGTGGCCTCCCGCTCCGATCTCGGCGAGGTGAGCGACCCCTGGCAGCATGCTCGTCAGCTGGCGGGAGAGCAGCTGGAGTGGCTGGTATTGACCGAAGGCAAGGCGGGGGCCGTGGCCATTCACGGCGAGGAGCAGATCCGGGTGGCGGCGCGGCCCGTGTCCGTGGTGGACACCACGGGGGCGGGGGATGCGTTCGCCGGCGGCCTCATTCACGGGCTGGCCCGCGGCATGGCGATCCAGGATGCCCTGCAGTGCGCGGTGGATTGGGGTGCCTTCGCGGTCGCTTCCGAGAGCTCGATCCCCTCCAGCGCCTTGAAAAACTGGCTCAGGCAGCCCCACTGAATCCTGAAAAACGGTTTCGTATGGTGCAGGTGAATCCACTCGGGAGCTTGGGGAAGACAGGCGAATTTAGCCGCCAAAAACACCCCAAACCTTGGACTAAGCCTGCAAGTTTGCGATCAATCAAAGAAAGTGTCGATTTATGTGCATCTTCATCGACACCCGCCTGAGCTGCTCTTAACCTTGTCACTCCACGACTCAGATTAAGATGCGTGCTCCGTGCAAGCGCAAGCGCGGCCCCGCCTCTTAGCTTTAGGTTGTCGTCCTGATTTCTGGCTTGTAGTAAGAGGCAAGTGCGACCATGCAACTGACACGATTTACCGACTATGCCCTGCGTACCCTGACTTTTTTGGCGGTTCAGCCGGGAGATCGCCTGTCGACCATCACAGAGGTGGCCGATACCTTTGCCATCTCCCGCAACCACGTGGTCAAGATAGTGCACCAACTCGGCATCAAGGGGTACATAGAGACGGTACGTGGCAAGCATGGTGGCATCCGCCTCGGCCGCTCCGCCGTCTCCATCAACCTGCGCGATGTGGTGATGGACATGGAACACGTGCTCTGCCCGGTGGATTGCAAGCGCGAGAACTGCCGTCTCTCCGGTGGCTGCCGCATCCAGGGCATACTGCGCCGCGCCATGAACGCCTTCCTCGAGGTGCTGGGGGAGTACACCCTGGCCGATGCGGTGCGCGATCCGACCCGGCTCTGCCACCTGCTCGGCATCGAACAGGATTCCATCCTGGCCATGGCATAAACGCCGCGCCAGAAAACACAAAGGGGCCCACGGGCCCCTTTTTGCTTTCTGGTATTTGAGACTAGGGTGGCGGCCCGGGTCAGAGCTGGGGGATCAGGGTGATGGCGCCATGGAAGCAGGCGAGGCCGCAGGCACCGCAGCCATCGCACGCCGCCATGTTGACGCTGACGCCGTCGGCGGTGGCCTTGATCGCCTGCTGGGGGCAGGCATCTTCACACAGCAGGCAGTAGAAGCCCTGTTTGGCCTGACAGCTCGCCTCTATCTGCACCCGGGTCTGCACCTGGCGCCCCCACTGCAGGTCGAGGGCGCCGGTCGGACAGGCCCTGGCGCAGCTGCCGCAGTAGCTGCACTGGCCGCAGGCGAGATCCAGCACTGGGGTGCCGGCGATGGCGGTCCCCTCGTACTCGGGCTGGCTTGCCGGTTTGAGCAGGCCGTTGGGACAGGCCTTGAAGCATTCACCGCAGCGGGTGCAGAGGGAGAGGTACTGGGACTCTTCGATGGCCCAGGGCGGGCGTGCCTCGTGACAAACCACGTCCGGTTTGCGGGAGCCCCCCAATGCGTGCGTCAGCCATCGACAGAAAAAATGAGTCATGCTCACCCCTGATACCTATTAGGGGTTAATTTTATCCAAGTTTCGGCTGGCAAGCCAGAGAATAGCGCCGGCCAGGATCGCAAGCCGGGTTGCCCTTGTGTAAGCTAGGCGAGTCTTTTTGCGGGATTGAATGAACTCATGTGGTTATTTCTGTGGCGTGCGTCTCTGTTGTATATCTTCCCCCTGCTGATGTGGGGCTACTGCCGAATCAAGGATATCGAGTTCGCCGAGCTCGATACCGGGGTTAACAGTCACAAGTGGGTGGTATTGGCCGCCTACCTCCTCTATGTGGTGATCTGGCTGTTGCTCAACCGCTACCTCGAGCTCTTCCTGCGTCAGCGGAGCCGCAAATGATCGAGCCCGGGCTCTGGGGGATCTTGTTGTCTGCCGCCGTGCTGGCTCTCGGGCTTGGCTGGCTGTTCGGGCGTCGGGCCGCCACGGCGCAGGCTCAGGAGCTGATGCTGGCACAAGAGCGCCATCAGGCGCTGCAGGATCGCTTCGACGAGTTGCAGGACGAGCGGATGCAGGGCCAGCAGAAGCTTGATCAGCAGCAGACCCTGCTGATCAAGCTCACCGCCCGCCTCAAGGATGCCGAAGCCACCCTGCGCAGCGAGCGGCTGGCCGCCGCCGAGAAGCTGCAACTGCAGCAGGAAGCGGAGCAGCGCCTCAGCCAGCAGTTTGAAAACCTCGCCAACCGTATCTTCGAGCAAAACTCCGGCAACTTCCGCGAACTGAACCAGAACAGCCTGGATCTGCTGCTGACTCCGCTCAAAGAGCAGCTCGAGGGCTTTCGTCGTCAGGTGGGAGAGACCCACGCCCAGGAGACGGCCCAGCGCCACAGCCTCAAGTTCGAGCTGGAACGTCTGGCCGAGCTCAATGCCCGCATGACCGAAGAGGCGGCGGCCCTGACCCGCGCCCTCAAGGGGGACAGCAAGCAGCAGGGCAACTGGGGCGAGGTGGTGCTGGCCCGCATCTTGAGCGAATGCGGCCTGCGCGAGGGCCACGAGTACCATACCCAGGTCAATATCGAGGTGGACAGGGGCAAGCGCTACCAGCCCGACGTCATAGTCCACCTGCCCCAGGAAAAAGACATCATCATAGACGCCAAGGTGTCGCTGACCGCCTACGAGCGCTGGTACAACAGCGATAACGAGCTGGATAAGGCTGTGGCGCTCAAGGAGCACGTCGCCTCGGTGCGCAACCACATCCGCGAGCTGGGCCGCAAGGATTACCAGCAACTGCCCGGGGTGCGCACCCTGGACTATGTGCTGATGTTCGTGGCGGTGGAGCCCGCCTTTCTGACCGCGGTGGAGGCCGATCCCTCCCTGGTGCGCTACGGCCTCGACAACAACATACTGCTGGTGAGCCCCACCAACCTGATGGTGGCACTGCGCACCATAGAGAACCTGTGGCGCTATGAGCGGCAGAACCAGAATGCCCGCCAGATCGCCGAGCGGGCCGGTCGCCTCTACGAGAAGCTGCGGCTGTTCGTGGAGGAGATGCAGCAGATGGGGGGCAGCTTGCACAAGGCGCAGGAGAGCTACGACAAGGCGATGGGGCGGCTGGTCAACGGTCGTGGCAACCTGATCGCCCAGGCCGAGCGCTTCCGCGAGCTGGGGGTCGAGGTGACCAAAACGCTGCCCGAGCCGCTGGTCAACCGCGCGCTGGAGCGGGAAGAGTCCGCCGAGTGAGGTGGATGGTCATGCACGGCATGAGAGGAAGAAGGGCAGCCATTGGCTGCCCTTCTTGTTTTCGTTTGTCGGCGGACTGCGGAGTGCAACTTGATCACTGCTTCCAGAAGGAGGGGAAGAAGAGAACTGCCACTGTCAGGATCTCGAGCCGCCCCAGCAGCATGCCGAACGACAGTATCCACTTGGCCGAGTCCGGCAGGGTGGCGAAGTTGGTGCTGGGTCCTATGACGGGGCCCATGCCGGGACCCACGTTGGCCACGGCGGTGATGGAGCCCGAGATGGCGGTCAGGGGATCCAGCCCGATGGCGGCGAGCAGGGCGGCGATCAGCAGTATGACGGCGAAGTAGGCCAGCACGAACGAGATCATGGAGCGGATGATGGCGTCGTTGACCGGACGACCGTTGTACTTCTGCGGGAAGACGGCGGAGGGGTGCATCAGCTGGCGCATCTGTTTCTTGAACAGGGCGAATGCCACCTGTACCCGGAAGATCTTGAGCCCGCCGGCGGTGGAGCCGGAACAGGCGCCCAGTGCCAGCAAGATGATGAAGATGATGCTGGTGAGCGGCCCCCAGGTGCCGAAATCGCCGAGGCCGAAGCCTGTGGTGGTGAGCACTGAGACTATGTTGAAGCTGCTGATGCGCAAGGCATCCATGAAGCCGTAGATGTCCCTTATCCACAGATAGAAGGTGACGACGACGGTGACCCAGATCACCAGCCAGAAGAAGCCCTGCACCTGTGCATCCTTGAGCAGGCTGTTGTCACGGCGGGAGAGGGCTTGCACATAGAGCAGGAAGGGCAGGCCGCCGAGGAACATGAAGAGGGTGCCGATCCAGTGCGCCGAGTTGGAGAAGTGGGACATGGATTGATCCGAGGTGGAGTAGCCGCCGGTGCTGAGGGTGGTCATCGAGTGGTTGACCGCCTCGAACAGCGTCATGCCGCTCACCCAGTAGGCCAGGAAGCAGAGCATGGAGAGCACCAGATAGACCACCACTATGTTGTTGGCCACCGTCTTGGCGCGTGGCGCGCTCTTGTCCGACCAATCAGAGCTCTCGGTCTGGAACAGCTTCATGCCGCCCACGTTGAGGTAGGGCAGCACGGCCACCGCCATCACTATGAAGCCCACCCCCCCCAGCCACTGCAATATGGAGCGCCACAGCAAGATGCTGTGGGCCATGCCGTCGAGCCCAGACAGCACTGTGGAGCCGGTGGTGGTGACCCCTGACATGGTCTCGAAGTAGGCATCGGTGAAGTCGATGTGGTTGATGAAGAAGAAGGGCAGGGCGCCGAAGATGCAGGCCACCACCCAGACCGAGGTGGTGAGCAGGAACATCTCCCGCACGCCGAGGTGGAACACCGCCTTGCGGCCGTAATGGAGACAGAGCAGGGCCGCGCCGTGGGTGATCAGCACGGATTTCAAGAACTCGACGAACCCCTCGGAGCCGGTGAGCAGGGCCAGCAGGGTGGGCAGCCACATGAACAGGGCCAGCTTGGAGAGCACCAGCCCCCCCCCCCCTAGGGTGAAGATGATGGGACGCAGCTTGATCATGCAAGATAACCTGGTCGTTGATTGACAAAAGACCCGGACAATCCCTGGTAGGGGCTGTGCCGGGTCTGGTTTGCGCTGCCTGGATGCATGGGCAGATTACAGGAAGAAGGGACTTGGCTGGAACAACCGTTCCACTTCCGGTATGTACTTCTTGTCCACCAGGAACATCACCACGTGGTCATCCTGCTGGATCCGGGTGCGATCGTGGGCAATCAGCACCTCATCACCGCGCACTATGGCACCGATTGTGGTGCCGGGCGGCAGCTTGAGCTCGCCGACCGTCTTGCCGACCACCTTGGAGGTGTTCTCGTCACCGTGGGCTATGGCCTCGATGGCCTCGGCCGCACCACGGCGCAGGCTGTAGACGTTGGCGATGTCGGCCCGGCGCACGTGGGTCAGCAGGGCCGAGATGGTGGCCTGCTGGGGCGAGATGGCGATGTCGATGGAGCCGCCCTGCACCAGATCCACGTAGGCGCTGCGCTGGATCAGCACCATTGTCTTCTTGGCGCCCATCTTCTTGGCGAGCAGGGCCGACATTATGTTGGCCTCGTCCTCGTTGGTCACGGCGATGAAGACGTCGATCTGGTCTATGTGCTCCTCGGCCAACAGCTCCTGATCCGCCGCGTCGCCGCAGAAGACTATGGTGTTCTCCAGCACCTCGGAGAGCTGCTCCGCCCGCTTCTGGTTGCGCTCGATCAGCTTGACGCTATAGCGCTTCTCCAGCTGGCGGGCGAGGCCGGCGCCTATGTTGCCGCCGCCGACGATCATAATGCGTCGGTAGGGGCTCTCGAGGCGCTGCAGCTCCGACATCACGGCGCGGATATGGCCCGCCGCCGCCACGAAGAACACCTCGTCATCCGCCTCTATAATGGTGGTGCCTTGCGGACGGATGGAGCGGCCCTGACGGAAGATGGCGGCGACCCGGGTCTCTATGTTGGGCATGTGATCCCGCAGGGTGGAGAGCGCATTGCCCACCAGGGGGCCGCCGTAGTAGGCCTTGACCGCCACCAGACCCACCTTGCCACCGGCAAAGTCCACCACCTGCAGCGCACCCGGATACTCGATGAGGCGACGCACATAGTCGGTCACCAGCTGTTCGGGGGCGATCAGGTGATCTACTGGCACGGATTCCGGCAGGAACAGGCGATCCCGCTCCACCAGATAGGCGGGGGAGCGAATGCGCGCCACCTTGTTCGGGGTGTTGAACAGGGAGTAGGCCACCTGGCAGGCGATCATGTTGGTCTCGTCGCTGTTGGTGACCGCGACCAGCATGTCCGCATCCTGGGCGCCCGCTTCGCGCAGCACCTTGGGGTGGGCGCCGTGGCCGTTCACCACCCGCAGGTCAAACTTGTCCTGCAGCTCCCGCAGCCGGTCGCTGTCGGTATCAACTATGGTGATGTCGTTGTTCTCGCCGGCCAGGTTTTCGGCCAGGGTGCCACCGACCTGGCCAGCGCCCAGAATGATGATCTTCATAGGGACCCCTCAGGGAACGAGGATGCGTTGCAACGGATGGCAATCTGGTCGGGGTCAGTCGTCAACATGATGATTCTCATAGGGAAAGCTTGCTCGATGTTGCGCAGTAATGGGTGCCGTCAACCGGCACCCGTCATCTTCATGGCCATTGCTCTGCTTACCGCTTTATCAGCTTGGCATAGTAGAAGCCATCCATCTCGGCTTCGCCCGGCAGGAACTGGCGGCCTGGGCACGCCGGCGTGTCCTGTTCGTGCAGCGGCACCAGAGTGGCATCCGGGGTGGCAGCCAGGAAGGCGCGGATCTGTTCGCGGTTCTCTTCCGGCAGCACTGAGCAGGTGGCGTAGAGCAGAGTACCGCCGCTTTTCAGTTTCGACCAGAGAGCGATCAGAATACGGCGCTGCAGCTCGGCCAGCTCGCGGATGTCCTGATCCCGGCGCAGCCACTTGATGTCGGGGTGGCGGCGGATGACACCGGTGGCAGAGCAGGGGGCATCCAGCAGGATGCGATCGAATTGACCCTTGGGCCACCAGAGTTCCGGGGTGCTGGCATCACCGTGGATCACCTCGGCCTTGAGGCCGATGCGATCCAGGTTCTCCTGCACCCGCTTGAGGCGGTGTTCGTCGGCATCGACGGCCACCACGCCGGCCAGCTTGGGCTGACGCTCAAGCAGGTGAGCCGTCTTGCCACCGGGGGCGGCGCAGGCATCCAGAACCCACTCGCCCGGTTGAGGGTCTAGCAGTCGGGCGGCCTGCTGGGCAGCACCGTCTTGTACCGAGCAGTCGCCTGCCTCGAAGCCGGGTAGCTTGGTCACGTCGCAAGGGCGTTCCAGCAGGATGCAATCTTCCCCTTCCTCACCGGCCACCGCATTGATGCCCGCTTCGGCCATGCGGGCCAGCATCTGCTCGCGGCTCTGGCGCTGGCTGTTGTTGCGGATCCACATGGGCGGGCGCTGGTTGTTGGCCTCCATGATGAATTCCCAATCTTCGGGATAGGCCTGACGCAGCCGCTTGGTGAGCCACTCCGGGTGGCCGAGGCGAATGCTGGGAACGCGGTCGATGCGCAGCAAGATGACTTCGGCGCTGCGCTGGAAGTTGCGCAGCACACCATTGATGAGGCCGCGCAAGGAGGTGCCCTTGAGCAGCTTGACGGCGCTGACTGTCTCGGCCACGGCGGCGTGGGCCGGAATGCGGGTGTAGATGAGCTGATAGAGACCGACCAGGATCAGATAGTGGAAGATGCGGCTCTTGTTCTTGAGCGGCTTGTCCATCATCTCGTTGACCGCCGCATCGAGGCGGGGCAGCCAGCGCAGGGTGCCGTAGCAGAGTTCTTGCAGGAGGGCGCGATCGCGGGGCGCAACCTTCTCCTGGGCAGCAGGCAGAACAGCGGAGAGGGATTGACCCTGATCCAGCACCTGTTGAATAACGAGAGCGGCCTGTGCACGTGTTTTCATAATGTTACCTTAGATGCGCAAGTCGGGGCCTGGGCCCCGCTTGGTTCAATTCAATTGCGTGCCGGGTTCAAACCAGTCGCGGCGAGAGTTGAGCAGATCCGAGACGGACATGGCTTTCTTGCCGGGTGGTTGCAGAGTGAGCAGGCGCAGCACGCCCTTGCCGGTGGCGATGTCGATCCCCTGCTTGTCGGCCTTGAGCAGGGTGCCGGCGTTCTGGCCATGGTCGCTGTCGATGACGGCGGCTTGCCATACCTTGATGGTCTGGTCAGCCACTTCAAACCAGCTGATGGGCCAGGGGTTGAACGAGCGGATGCAGCGTTCGATGGCAACAGCCTCCATCGACCAGTCGATGCGGGCCTCTTCCTTGGAGAGCTTCTCGGCGTAGTTGGCCAGCGCATCATCTTGCGCCTCGGCAGCGGTTTCACCGGCGGCCATGGCATCGAGGGTCTCGACCAGTGCCTGCGGGCCCAGCTCGGCCAGCTTGTCATACAGGCTGGCGGAGGTCTCATCGGCGGCGATAGGGCAGCTCACCTTGCGGATCATGGCGCCGGTATCCAGCCCCACATCCATCTGCATGATAGTGACGCCGGTTTCGCTATCACCCGCCCAGATGGAGCGTTGGATAGGTGCGGCACCGCGCCAGCGGGGCAGCAGGGAGCCGTGCACGTTGATGCAGCCGAGGCGCGGGGTATCGAGCACCGCCTTGGGCAGGATCAGGCCGTAGGCCACCACCACCATGAGATCGGCGCCAAGGGCAGCCAGTTCTGCCTGCGCCTCTTCCTTGCGCAGGGAGGCGGGCTGGTAGACCGGCAGATCATGGGCAAGGGCCAGCTCCTTGACCGGGCTGGCGGTGAGCTTCTGGCCACGGCCGGCCGGTTTGTCTGGCTGGGTGTAAACGGCAACGACCTCGTGGTCGGAAGACAACAACGCCGCCAGGTGACGGGCGGCGAAGTCGGGAGTACCGGCAAAAATCAGTTTCAGCTTGTTCAATGGGGCAGATCCTCAGAGGATTTTGCGATCTTCACGGGCCATCTTTTCCAGCTTCTGGCGAATGCGCTGGCGCTTGAGCGGGGACAAGTAGTCCACAAACAGCTTGCCGACCAGATGATCCATCTCATGCTGTATGCAGATGGCGAGCAGATCGTCTGTTTCCAGCTCGAATGGCTTGCCGTTGCGATCCAGCGCGCGCACCTTGACCCACTCGGCGCGTGGCACCAGAGCGCGGTGCTCGGGCACTGAGAGGCAACCCTCTTCGATGCCGGTGCTGCCGGATTGCTCGAGGATCTCGGGGTTGATCAATACCAGAGGATCTTCACGGTTTTCAGAGACATCGATCACTATGATGCGCTGATGAATGTCGACCTGAGTGGCGGCAAGGCCTATGCCTTCCTCCGCGTACATGGTTTCGAACATATCATCTACAATGTGTTGTAACTCGGGTGTAAAGGTCTCGACAGGGGCTGCGACAGTGCGCAGACGTTCATCGGGAAAACGCAATACATCTAGAATGGCCATAGTTTTTTCTTTAGTTTCGTATAAATGCAGTCAATATTGGCGTAATTCTAGTCATTTACGCCGACAAAAAACAGCAACACTTTGCGTGCAGAAGTAACAGGGAGTGTTATGTATCTGAAGCAAACCATCTTCGCCTGCCTGCTGGCCACTCTGAGCCAGGGTGCCTTGGCCGATCAGTTGAAATTGAAAGCGGGTTATCCCGAGCGTTATGTCGTGCAAAAAGGCGACACCCTCTGGGATATTTCGGGCCAGTATCTGGCAGAGCCCTGGCTCTGGCCCCGCCTGTGGAACATCAATCCCCAGATTGCCAATCCGCACTGGATCTACCCCGGTGACGTGCTGCATCTGAGCTGGGTCAACGGCGAGCCTCAGGGGGGGGGGGGGGGGGGGGGGGGGGGGGGGGGGTAGGCTCGGCAAGGCGACATCGGGGGGCAAGCCGGTAGTCCATCTCTCGCCCAAGAGCCGCTACGAGAACAAGGCCAATCCGGTTCCGACGCTGCCGCTCAGCGAAATAGGCCCCTTCCTGCAAACCGACCACATTCTGGCCGACAACCAACAAGCGAAAAAGCTGCCCTATGTGCTCGGCAACAACGAGGCCCACATCGGTATGCTGGAGGGCGACACCCTCTATGTGCAGGGATCGCTGACGCCAGGTCAGGACTACGGCATCTATCATCCGGGCATGGTTTACAAGGACAAACAAACCGGCGAGCTGCTGGGGCAGGAGGCGGTCTTTGTCGGCACGGCCAGAGCCGAGGAACGGCTGCCGGATGATCGCACCCGGGTCACCCTCAGTCACAATCAGCGAGAGGTGTATCAGGGGGACAAGGTGATGCCTTTCCCGCCGCAGGAAACGCTCTCCGCCGTGTTCACTCCGAAGGCGGCGCCCGTGATCTCACCAGGCTACATAGTCGATCTGCCGAGCAAGGCCCGTGGCGGTGGCAAGTTTGATGTCGTGCTAATCAACCGGGGGCTGCGGGATCAGCTTGCACCCGGCGATGTGCTGGAGATCCGGCGCCCCGGTGCCAAGCTGGTGAGCAAGAACGGCAAGGTATCGTACAAGGAGTACTCTTCCGTCTACAACAAGGCCTTCTACTCGGCCGGCAAACCCCCCTTGCCCTCGGAGGCGGTGGCCAGGGTGATGTTGTTCAAGGTGTACGACAAGCTGAGCTACGGCCTCATCATGCAGAGCCAGGACATGGTCAGCTCCGGCTATCAGGTCAGTAACTTCTAACGTGCCACCTCCACTCGGGCGGGTCTCGTTGTGGCTGACGCTGGATGCCGTCACCGGTATCGGCCCAGTCACCGCCGCCCGTCTGCTTGCCCACTTCGGTGGCGATATCGCCGCCCTGTTTGAGAGTGATGATGGTCGTTTGCGGGCGCTTGGTCTGCACTCGGCCCAGATACGGCAGCTAAGATGGCCACTGCCTTCGGTTGAGCAGGGGCTGAGCTGGGCCACCGAGCCTGGCAATCACCTGCTCTGCCCCGATGATCCCGCCTATCCTGACCTGTTGAAAGAGATCCCCGCCGCCCCCTTGCTGCTCTACTGTCGTGGCAATCTTGCCGCCTTGTCTGTTCCACAGCTGGCGATGGTCGGTACGCGCCACCCCACCTATGCCGGCAAGGACAATGCCGCGCGCCTGTGTGCGGAACTGGTGGCGTATGGTCTGGCGATCACCTCGGGACTCGCGCTCGGTATCGATGGTGTCTGTCATCAGCAGACCCTGGCGACTGGTGGTATCACGCTCGCCGTGCTGGGCTCCGGCCTCGACTGCCTCTACCCCAAGCGTCATCAGGGGCTGGCTGGCCAGATCCTAGAGAACGCGGGTGTGCTCATCTCCGAGCTGGCGCCGGACAAGGGGCCGCTCGCCGAACATTTCCCTCGTCGCAATCGCATCATCAGCGGCCTGGCGCTCGGAACCCTGGTGGTGGAGGCGGCCGAACAGAGTGGCTCACTCATCACGGCCCGCTACGCGCTGGAGCAGGGGCGTGAGGTATTTGCCGTTCCCGGTGCGCCGCAGAATGTGCAGGCGCTGGGCTGCAACAAATTAATCCAGCAGGGGGCCAAACTTGTATTGAGCGCGGCCGATATAGTGGAAGAGCTTCCCGGATTGGTCAGCCTGGCCCGGAAACCGGATGGATTGCCTGAGCAACGGCATAATAGCGAATTGCCTTATGCCGATTTGTTGGATAACGTAGATTATGAGACCACGAGCGTGGATACCGTCGCCGAACGGGCCCAGCTTCCTGTCGAAGTGGCATTGGGCAGGTTGGTAGAGCTGGAGCTTTCCGGTGCAGTGATGGCGGTAGCCGGTGGATACGTCAGAGCGAGGAGGGCGAATCATGTTTGATGTATTGATGTACCTTTTCGAGACCTACATCCACAGCGATGCAGATGTAATGGTCGAGCAGGATGAACTCACCGATGAGCTGAGTCGGGCCGGTTTCGATAAAGACGAGATCGAGAAGGCGCTCGACTGGCTGGAGCGACTGGCCAACCTGCACGATAGCGAGCGGGAGGTGTACGTCACCGCCAGCGCGCAAGGCTCGATGCGTATCTATGCCCCGCAAGAGCTGGCTCGCCTCAGCACCGAATGCCGTGGCTTCCTGCTGTTCCTGGAACAGGCTCAGGTACTGAATGCCGAAACCCGCGAGATCTGCATCGAGCGTCTGCTCGAGCTGGACAAGCCGGATATCGAGCTGGACGATTTGAAGTGGGTCGTCATGATGGTGCTGTTCAACGTACCGGGCAGTGAAAATGCCTACCAGCAGATGGAAGAGCTGGTGTTTGATGAGTCAGACGGCGTCATTCACTGACAGTCCGGTGCCGCGCTGGTAGAATTCAGGCCATCTGGATTTCAAGGCGCGGCCCATGTCAAAAATCGATCATCATCTCTTTTCTGCCCACGAACAGGCATTCGAGCGAGAGCCGTGCCCGCAGTGTGGTGCCGAGCTGGTGATCCGACAGGGCAAGCATGGCCCCTTTCTGGGCTGCTCCGCCTATCCCACCTGTGACTATATCCGTTCCCTGACGCCATCCGGTCGCGACATCGAGAAAGTGCTCGAAGGTTCGGCCTGCCCGGATTGCGGCCAGCCGCTGGCGATCAAGAAGGGGCGTTACGGTCTGTTTGTGGGTTGCACCCAGTATCCAGCCTGCCAGCACATCGAATCCCTGCAGGAAAGCGACGATACCCAGATCCTTTGTCCCGAGTGTGGCGAGGGTCATCTGGTGAGTCGCACCTCCCGCTACGGCAAGCAGTTCTACTCCTGCGATGGGTATCCCCATTGTAAATATGTGGTTAACGACAAGCCGATCCCCATGCCTTGTCCCGAATGTGGCTGGGGCATCATGGTAGAGAAGAAAGTGAGGGGAAATCTGAGGTGGATCTGCCCGCAAAAGAAATGCGGCCATCAAAGTGAGCAGGTATAATCCCGCCGCCGTAACCAAATTGAAACGTTTTCGGCGAACTTCAACCCCCCACTTGGAGTAAGGAAATTCCCACCATGAATAAACCCTTTGTTGCCGTATTGATGGGCTCTGATTCTGATTTTCCCGTGATGCAATCTACCCTTGAAGTCCTCAAGTCGTTTGATATCACAGTGGAAGTCAAGGTTACCTCTGCGCACCGTACCCCGGTTGCGACTCATCAGTATGTGACCGATGCCGAGGCCCGTGGCTGCAAGGTCTTTATCTGTGCTGCCGGTCTGGCTGCTCACCTGGCCGGTGCCGTTGCCGGCATCACCACCCGTCCCGTGATCGGGGTGCCCATCGATGGCGGCCCGCTCAAGGGACTGGATGCGCTGCTCTCTACCGTGCAGATGCCGGGCGGTGTGCCAGTAGCAACCGTGGCGATCGGCAAGGCCGGCGCCAAGAACGCGGGCTATCTGGCGGCTCAGATGCTGGCGGTCGGAAATGATGAGCTGGCGGCCAAGGTACGTGCCGAACGCCAGAAGAATGCCGAAGAGGTGATGGCCAAGGATGCCGCCCTGCAGGCTCAACTGCTCAAATAAGTGATAAAGCGGCAACCAGCCGGACATGTTCGCGCTTTATAACAGGACGCACGGATGTGTACCGGCGGTTGTCGCTCTAACAGGTTCAATCCAAATAAGTGATGAGGCGGCAGCCTGGCTGCCGCATTTTTTCTATGCCCAACGAATTTGAACAAGCGGTTGCCGCCCTCCACAGTGAAGGGGTGATCGCCTATGCCACCGAGGCCGTGTTTGGTCTGGGTTGTGATCCCGACTCAGAATTGGCGGTGCAGCGTCTGCTGGCCATCAAGCAGCGTCCGGTGGAGAAAGGCTTGATCCTGATCGCCGCCGATCTGGCGCAACTGCAGGAATATATCGATGTGAGCCAGCTCAGCGCCGAGCAGCTGGCCCGGGTCGAGGCCAGCTGGCCCGGCCCCTTCACCTGGATCATGCCCGCTCGAGCCGCGACGCCGACCTGGCTGACCGGTCAGTTCGACACCCTGGCTGTGCGGGTGACGGCCCATCCTCAGGTGCAGGCCCTGTGCCGCGCTTTCGGCAAGCCACTGGTCTCCACCAGTGCCAACCTGACCGGCGAGGAGCCTGCCCGTCGGCTAGCCGAGATCGGTAAGGTGCTGGCCAGCCAGCTGGCCTATGTCCTGCCCGGCGAGGTCGGGGGCCAGGCCAATCCTTCCGAGATCAAGGACGCCAGAACCGGCGCCATCATTCGCCCCTCCTGAGTGGGGCGGGCTGACCCTTTTTTACCGCAATGCACATGGGCCTTGAGCCCTGGGTGTGACATCACAATAAAATGGACAGGGCGTTCAAGATCCTGCCTGACTGGAGACAAGATGAGCAAACCGGACGTGGCCCAGGTCAAGGCCTTCCTGTTGCAGTTGCAGGACGAGATCTGCCGTGGCCTGGAGCAGGCCGATGGTGCCGGGCACTTTGTGGAAGATGCCTGGTGCCGCGAGGGTGGCGGTGGTGGTCGTACCCGAGTGTTGCGCCATGGCGCCGTGATCGAACAGGGAGGCGTCAACTTCTCCCACGTCTATGGCGATGCCATGCCTGCCTCGGCGACGGCCCACAGGCCCGAGCTGGCGGGTCGCGAGTTCGAGGCCATGGGGGTGTCGCTGGTGATCCACCCGCACAACCCCCATGTGCCGACCAGCCACGCCAACGTCCGTTTCTTCATCGCCGAGAAAGAGGGCGAAGCGCCCATCTGGTGGTTCGGCGGCGGTTTCGACCTGACCCCGTTTTACCCGTTTGCCGAGGATGTGCAGCACTGGCACCGGGTATCGCACGACCTCTGCCAACCCTTTGGCGAGCAGGTCTACCCCGAGTTCAAGTCCTGGTGCGATCGCTACTTCTTCCTCAAGCATCGCAACGAGACGCGCGGTGTGGGCGGCCTCTTCTTCGATGACCTGAATCGCTGGCCGTTTGCGGATTGTTTTGCCTTCATGCAGGCGGTCGGCAAGGGCTATCTCGATGCCTACCTGCCGATTGTCGAGCGGCGCAAGGCCCAGCCCTATGGCGAGCGGGAGCGGGAGTTCCAGCTCTATCGCCGTGGTCGTTATGTGGAGTTCAATCTGGTCTACGACAGGGGCACCCTGTTCGGCCTGCAGACCGGCGGACGCACCGAGTCGATCCTGATGTCTATGCCACCACTGGCCCGTTGGGAGTATGACTGGCAGCCGGAAGCGGGCAGTCCGGAGGCCTTGCTCTACACTGACTACCTCACGCCACGAGAGTGGCTGTGACCAGAGGGGCCATGATGGCCCCTTTTTTACTGGCCGATATTCGGCTTGTTCCCGCGCGAGAAAACCCGTTAAATCGGAATATTGCCCTCTGATGGAACTCCTTGATGGATCGTTATCTGGTTTTTGGCCACCCGGTGCGCCACAGCAAATCCCCCTTTATCCACACCCTGTTTGCCAGGCAGACCCAGCAAGAGCTGGAATATGGTCTGGCCGAACCCGCCATCGACGAGTTTGCCACGACCCTGCGCGCCTTCTTCGCACAAGGGGGCAAGGGGTGCAATGTCACTGTCCCTTTCAAGGAGCAGGCCTTCGCGCTGGTCGACAGGTTGAGCCCGAGGGCCAAGCGGGCTGGGGCGGTCAATACCATCAAGCTGACCGACGATGGTGTACTGCTGGGGGACAATACCGATGGTGCCGGTTTGGTGGCGGATCTCAAGGCCCACGGCGTGACCCTGACGGGCGGCCGGATCCTGCTGCTGGGCGCCGGAGGGGCTGCCCGTGGTGCCCTGGCGCCCTTGCTGGCCGAACATCCGACCGAACTGGTGATTGCCAACCGCACCCACGCCAAGGCGGAGCAACTAGCGGCCGAGTTTCACGATCTGGGAGTCGTCACGGCCGAGCGCTATGAGCTGCTGGAGGGGGTGTTCGATCTCATCATCAATTCCACCTCCGCCAGCCTGCAAGGCGAGCTGCCGCCCCTCGCCCCTGCGCTGATCCACGCCGATATTGCCATCTACGACATGATGTATGGTGCCTCGGATACCCCCTTCATCGGCTGGGCCAGACAACAGGGGGCCCGCCAGGTCATGGATGGACTGGGCATGCTGGTCGAGCAGGCGGCGGAGGCCTTTACCGTGTGGCGCGGAATCCGGCCAGGGACTAAACAGGTATTGAGAGAACTGAAACGAAATCTGGGGACCCTATGAACCAAGGCATACTGTTTCCCGAGCTGGCGGACTGGCAGGCGCACGAACAGCGGATCCATTTCCCGGCCCAGCAGAGAGGGGCTCTGGTCGATTGTTACATCAGTCGCCGGCGTCTGGAAAAGATGACTGGTCTTTCCCTCGTCAGGGAGGAGGACATACTGCGCGCCTTCGAGAGTGTGCGCTTCGACATCGAAGATATGGCAGAGAAACTCATTGAAGAACAAGAGTTTGCAGAAGATGGTGCCATCTATCTCTAAGTTTTTTTAGTTTTTTCTCAAAGCAGCGGAACTTGTGTGGAATGCCGCTGACTAACTAGATAGTTGAGGAAGTGCTAGCTAGTCACCTTTATAACTCCCCGGTATTCGTACTGGGGATTTTTTTATCTATATGAAAAACAAAGTGTTTTATGTAATTCATCTTTCGTGAAACTAAATTACATAAATTACTTTCACTTTCTGCTGCTTTGCTATACAGTTAGCAACGTAGGGTACAGAGGTAAGATGTTCTATCTTTCAGACCTTTTATTTCACGTAATTGAATGTGGCTGAATAGCAGCCCCGATGAGTATTCGTCGGGGTGTTTTTTTATGTGTAGCGTTTAGAGTAAATGCTTTAATTTGGCCAGGTATTTGTTAGAATGAAGGGGCTTCTTGAGGAAAACCAGTTGTCTTTGTTCTCAAGATTTAGCTTCTTCCCAATTTTTGAACTGATTGTTTCAGGCCGATACTGTACCGGTGGTACCGGCCTCATTTTTGTCCCTTCCCGCCGCCTCCATGTAATAAAATTTCATTTCCGTACTTATTGAGTGATGTGCCTTCAATTCGATGGCAGAAATCTGAAAACGTTGCCATGGGGATGAAAAGTTAATTAATAATGGTAATTAACTTTTCATCCCATTGTTAAAAAAGGCTTTTATCAAATTTTCTTGAGGAAGAGTATAGGCGGGTATCTAGGGTTGGCGGGACGTCATCAAACTGAAAGTCTTTCAATCAGCGGAGGGTCAACTCCGCCAATTGCAAGGAGGGGATAGCAGTATGATGGAGGAATGCATTATTCCTCGATCTGCTCTTGCTCATCACCTTCGGCGATCTCGTCTGCCCCGGCCAGATACCAGCCAGACAGAGTCTGGGCCAGTTTTTCCACCCCGATATTATTGAGGGAGGAGAAGGCTTCTACCTGGATCTGCGGGCCCAGGTCGGCAATGGCCTGACGAACCTTGATGACCTGATTGTTGCGCGGACCCGGGCTCAGCTTGTCCGCCTTGGTCAGCAGCAGCATGACCGGCAGTTCACGGTGGGAGCTCCACTCCAGCATGTTCATGTCGGTGTCTTTGAGTGGGTGACGGATGTCCATCAGGATCACCAGGCCTTTCAATGACTCACGACGCTGCAGGTATTCTGCCAGTGACTTTTGCCACTTGAGCTTCATTTCCAGCGGTACTTGCGCATAACCATAGCCCGGCAGATCGACCAGACGCTTGCCTGGTTCCAGTTCAAACAGGTTGATCAGCTGGGTGCGGCCCGGGGTTTTACTGGTGCGAGCCAGGTTCTTGTGCTTGGTTAAGGTGTTCAATGCAGATGACTTACCGGCATTGGAACGGCCGGCAAACGCAATCTCGACACCCCCATCATTTGGCAGGTGACGGATGTCGGGTGCGCTGGTCACAAAATGCACCTTATTGAAATTCAGAGTTTGTGTATCCAACGTAAATTCCCCATAGAGATAGAGGGTTATAGAGTTACTTTTTTGTGAAATCGTGTAAAATGGCGTCGCTTAAACGCGTTTATTTTAACATGCCTTCAGCGGCATGGGATCTGGAAGCCTAATAACGAGAAGTTGGAACGCCATGAAGAACCTAGTCATTACTCTTGCTCTGATGGTTGGCGTAACGGGGATGGCACAAGCCAAGGGCGATGCCGCTGCGGGACAATCCAAGGCTGCCGTGTGTGCGGCTTGTCATGGACCGGACGGAAACAGCCTTGTCGATATGTATCCCAAGATTGCTGGTCAGCACGCATCATATATCAAAAAGCAATTAGTTGAACTGAAGGCTGCAGCTTCTGGCCAAATTGGTCGAGTTGCGCCCATCATGGGGCCTATGGCGCTTCCCCTGTCCGACCAGGACATGGAAGACCTTGCTGCCTACTTCTCCAGCCAGAAGGTAACACCGATTGCGGTGCCTGATGACGCTGTAGCAGCGGGTAAAGCGCTCTATATGGGTGGTGACATGAGCCGTGGGCTGGCTGCTTGTACCGCTTGTCACGGTCCGCGGGGCTCGGGTGTCGAGCAGGCCAAATATCCGAGCCTGTCCGGCCAGCATCCTGCCTATATCAAGGCCCAGCTCACCGCGTTTCGTGCGGCTGCCCGTGAGAACGACCCGAACAGCATGATGCGGGACGTTGCCAAGAAGCTGACCGATCAGGATATAGAAGCCTTGTCCAAATACGTGGCCGGTTTGCACTGAAAACGCATTATGATGTACCCCATTGATATTAACGAGGAGCCACTGGCTCCTCGTTTCTTTTTGGCCTTTAACTCCATTTGGCCAATTTTTTCTCGCATTGTTGTAAGAGATCCCCCATTCATTGGCCTGGCCAGGGCTTAAACATTTTTAAAAAAATTTTTAGTAATTCATTAATTTCAATATGTTAAATGACAATAAGCAATTTATATCCGTTTGAAAACGTTCTTGGTGGATTGAGTCGTTTTATTAAGTTGATACAGTGGATGCATGGAGTGGCCCACGAGGCGATTCACGACCGGGATGTTGTGAAGACAGGATGTCGATGCGGCGGGATGCCACAGGACCACGCAAGTGACAGGCAAGGGATTGAAATACCAGGATGGTGACCGCTCAGGAAGAGCGGGGCTGCGGGATGCAACCACCCCAGAGTGATGGCCGGAGGCCGTCTCCATGGGTCAAGCAAGCACACGCACATTCAGGAACGACCATTAAGGTCAGGACGACCATATACAAAGATATGATGCGCAGAGGTATCACCAGGGACAGGGTGATTTGCAGCCAGGGATGGGACTCGCATAAACATATCGAGGCAGCTTCGGCTGCCTTTTTTCTTTTGGGTCATTAACCCGATTAGCCATTCTGTGTCAAAATACCAGCAACATGCCCAGAGGATACCGATCCTGCGGTGTTCAGAGGCCAGAAATGGTCGGGTTGGTGCAGGATCCCGCTCTTGTTTCTGATCCACTGTCCCCCGTGTCAGTATCCTCCCCGGATGGTCTCATCCCGGGTGCGGCTTCAATCCAGTTATTTGTCGGAGTCAGTCATTCATGTCGGCTAAACAACCCAACCGCAAGCCTACCGGTAAGCGCAAAGAATCAGATGCCAGTGCCCTGGAAGGCCGTGAGCGCAAACGCGCCGCCAAGCGTAAGGGCTTGAAGGCGGGCTCCCGCCAGCAGGCAGAACAGTCCAGCAACAAGAATGGCAAGCAGGCCAAGGATCCGCGTATCGGTTCCCGCAAGCCCATCGCGCTGATCGTGGAAGAGAAGAGCGGCAAGCCGGTTGCGCCCAAGCCGGTGAAAGAGAAGAAGCTGGTAATGACGCCCGAGCAGGAGCTGGCGGCCATCGAGAATGATGATCGCCTGAACGATCTGCTGGATCGCCTCGATGCCGGCGAGACCCTGGAAGCGGCCGAGCAGATCTGGGTTGACCAGCGTGTCGATCGCTATCAGGAGCTGATGGATGAGCTTGGCATCATAGACAACGATGATGACGAAGACGACGATGGCTCCTTCGACGATGCCGGCTATGACGAGCCGAGCCAGCCCGCCTCCGAAGAGGAGCTGTGGGATCGCTTCACCCAGGTTGACTATCAGCCAGAGCCCAAGCCTGAGCCGAAGAAAAAGTGATGAGTGGATGGATGCTGGCCGCCCTGTTGGGCGGCCTGATTTTGCTGGGGCTGGCCTGGTATGCCGGTACCCTGCTGGCCCGTCTCAAGCGCCAGCGTGATATGCAGATGCAGGCCGTTGCGGCCCGCAATGAGCGTATCCTCGACAGCGTGCGGGTGATTGCCCATGCGGTGCGGGACGGTCAGTGCGACTACTCCGAAGGCGCCATCCGGCTGACCAATTTGCTGGATGCCTTGCAGATCCAGGGCGGTCGGGCCTTTGCCAGTGAATTTCCGGGTTTGTACAGTCTCTATGAGAAGGTGAAAGAGATGCCGACTCATGAGGCGAGACGTGCTCTCAAGCGCAATGAAGTAATGAAGATGGATCTCGAACGCAGTGGCTATGAGGCCGAGCTGGAGGCGCAGATCCTCAAGGATGTGGCCCAACTGAAGGATTTTCAGTTAAGCCGGTGAGCCGATAACAAAAAAGAGGAAGCAAGCGTGCAAGCAGAACAGATTGTGTGGGATCAGGCCCTGATCGAAAAATATAACTACAGCGGCCCGCGCTACACCTCCTATCCCACCGCGCTGGAGTTCAACGAGCGCTTCGGCTATCCGGACTTCGTACACGCCGCAGGCCAGTATCCGGCGCGCAACCTGTCTCTCTACGTGCACATCCCTTTCTGTCACAAGCTCTGCTACTACTGCGGCTGCAACAAGGTGATCACCCGTCATCAGCACAAGGCCGATCAGTACCTCGACTATCTCGAGCAGGAGATCAAGGCCCAGGCCCCCCTGTTCAAACACCGGTTGGTGACCCAGCTGCACTGGGGCGGTGGCACGCCCACCTATCTCAACGAAGCCCAGACCCGCCGTCTGATGGCCATGTTGCGCGAGCACTTCCAGTTCGCGGACGAAGGCGAGATCAGCATCGAAGTGGATCCGCGGGAGATCGAGCTCACCATGCTGGATGTGCTGCGTGAAGTGGGGTTCAACCGCATCAGCCTCGGCGTGCAGGACTTCAACAAGGCAGTGCAGGTCGCGGTCAATCGTGAGCAGGACAACGACTTTATCCGCGCCATGCTGGATCGGGCCCGTGAACTGGGTTTCCGCTCCACCAACCTGGATCTCATCTACGGCCTGCCGCACCAGAATCGCGACAGCTTCCACCACACTCTGGAAGAAGTGCTCAAGACGGATCCGGCCCGCCTCTCCATCTTCAACTATGCCCATCTGCCGAGCCGTTTCGCCGCCCAGCACAAGCTGAAAGAGGAAGACATGCCGGCCCCCCGGGAGAAGCTGGCCATGCTGCAGGACACCATCGCCTTCCTCACCGGTCAGGGTTACCAGTTCATCGGCATGGATCACTTCGCCAAGCCCGATGACGAGCTGGCGGTGGCCCAGCGCGAGGGCAAGCTGCACCGCAACTTCCAGGGCTACACCACCCAGGGGGATTGTGATCTGCTGGGGCTGGGGGTCTCCTCCATCAGCATGATCGGCGACGCCTATTCCCAGAACCAGAAAGAGCTCAAGGTCTATTACGCTCAGGTAGAAACGCTGGGCCATGCCCAGTGGAAGGGGTGCTCCCTCAACCAGGACGATCTGATCCGCCGTGAGGTGATCAAGCGCCTCATCTGTGACTTCAGCCTGAACTTCGCCGCCGTCGAGCAGGTGCACGGCCTGGTCTTCAGTGAGTACTTCGCCGACGATCTCAAGCTGTTGCAGACCTTTGTCGACGACGGTCTGGTGCGCATGAGTGAAGAGGGACTGGAGGTGGTCTCCACCGGCCAGCTGCTCATTCGCAACATCTGCATGTGTTTCGATGTCTATCTGCGCAACAAGGCGCGCCAGCAGCAGTTCTCCCGGGTGATCTGAACCGGCAGCCCGGCGCTGAAAATAAAAAAACCGCCTCTCGGCGGTTTTTTTATTGGGTAAGCAAGCGGTTCAAGGCTCAGCGGCTGGCGGCGCGGGCGCTCAGCTCGGCTTTCTCGCCATCGCTCAGGAAGGCCAGGGTCAGGCCGTTTTGCTGGGCGGTGCGGATCTCGTTCGCCGTCATGCCGGCGGCCGGAGCGGCCACCTCGTATTCGTGGGGCAGGTCTATGCCTTCGACCGCAGGATCGTCCGTGTTGAGGCAGGCCAGCACGCCGGCGGCCAGGAACTGGCGGATCGGGTGTTCGGTCAGGCTCGCCACAGTGGTGGTCTGGAGGTTGGAGGTGAGGCAGGATTCTATGCCGATGCGGTGCTCCGCCAGATAGGCCATCAGACGGGGATCCTGGATCGCCTTGACGCCGTGGCCGATACGCTCGGCGCCCAGATCGCGGATGGCTTGCCACATGCTCTCGGGGCCGGCGGCTTCACCGGCGTGCACTGTGACGCGCATGCCCGCATCGCGCACCTTGCGAAAGTGCTCGGTGAACAGCTCGCCCGGGAAGCCCAGCTCGTCGCCGGCCAGATCGACGGCAACCAGCTTGTCGCGGTGGGCCAGACAGGCCTCCAGTTCGATGCGGCACTGCCCGGTGCCGAAGGTGCGGCTCATGATGCCGATCAGGTTGGTCTTGATACCGAAATCGCGGCTGCCGGCAGCCACGCCATCTATGATGGCCTCCACCACGCCTTGCGGGTGCAGCTTGTGGGCCATGGCCATGTAGGCCGGGCTGAAGCGAAGCTCGGCGTAGTCGATGCCGGCGCGCAGCAGATCTTCCACGTTTTCGTAGGCGATCCGGCGGCAGGCGTCATAATCGGCCAGCACGGCCACGCCCCAGTCCAGTTTCTTCAGGAAGGCTACCAGACTCGGCTCGTTCTCGACGATCTGCACGTGGGGGCGCAGCGCCTCCAGTTCATCGGCGGGCAGCTGGATATTGTGCTGACGTCCCAGCTCGAGGATGGTCTGCGGACGAATGTTGCCGTCCAGATGGCGGTGCAGGTCGGTCAGGGGGAGAGATCTGTCAATCATGGTGACGCCTTCTTCGAGTCGGGTTTGAAAGCCTGCCATTCTAGGCAGGGCTCTCAAAAAAGATACCCCGTTTGAAATCAAACGGGGTCTTATTGGTCAGTGATTTGCGAAGGCGTGATGGGAATCGTTTTTCCCGAGGACTCAGGAGAGGTCGAGTTCCTTCAGCTTGCGAGTCAGGGTGTTGCGACCCCAGCCGAGCAGGCGGGCGGCCTCTTGTTTGTGGCCATGGGTGTGATCCAGTGCCGTCTCCAGCATGATCCGCTCGAACTGGGGCAGGGCATCGGCCAGGATGTCGGTCTCCCCCAGCGCCAGCTTGCTGGCGACCCAATCCTGCAACTGCTGCTGCCAGCCACCGGTCAGGGCCGGCTGGCCCGGCTCGGCCGCGCTGGTGATGGGGGTCAGCAGCTCGGCGGGCAGATCCCCGACCAGCACCTCCTGGCCAGAGGCCATCACGGTCAGCCAGCGGCAGACGTTCTCCAGCTGGCGCACATTGCCCGGCCAGGGCAGGCGGCTGATGTAGGCCTGGGTGTCCGGATGCAGGCTCTTGGTCTCCACGTTCAGCTCCTTGGCGGCGCGCAGCAGAAAGTGCTGGGCCAGCTGGGGTATGTCTTCACGGCGCTCCTTGAGGGCCGGAATGTGGATGCGGATGACGTTGAGGCGATGGAACAGATCTTCCCGGAATTCGCCGTCGGCGACCCGCCTCTCCAGATTCTGGTGGGTGGCGGCGATGATCCGCACGTCCACCTGCACCGGTTGATGGCCACCGACCCGGTAGAACTGGCCATCGGCCAGCACCCGTAGCAAGCGGGTCTGCACATCCAGCGGCATGTCACCTATTTCGTCGAGAAACAGGGTGCCACCGTCGGCCTGTTCGAAGCGGCCGTGACGTATGTTGTTGGCGCCGGTGAAGGCGCCTTTTTCATGGCCGAACAGCTCGGATTCGATGAGATCTTTCGGGATGGCCGCCATGTTGAGGGCGATGAAGTTTTTGTGAGCGCGCGGGCTGTGCTTGTGCAGCGCGTGGGCGACCAGCTCCTTGCCGGTGCCGCTCTGGCCGTTGATCAGCACAGAGATGCTGGAGCGCGACAGTCGGCCTATGGCGCGGAACACCTCCTGCATCGCCGGCGCCTCGCCGATGATCTCGGGTGTGGCGGTGGCTTCTTGCTGACGAGACTTGCGCTTGGTGCGCTGCTCTTTCAGGTGATTCTCGGCGCGGCGCACCAGGGTGACCGCCTCGTCGATGTCGAACGGCTTGGGCAGGTACTCGAAGGCGCCGCGCTGGTAAGCGTTGACCGCGCTGTCCAGATCCGAGTGGGCCGTCATTATGATGATGGGCAGATCGGCCTGGCGGCGGTGGATCTGCTCCAGCAGGCTGAGGCCGTCTATGCCGGGCATGCGGATATCGGAGAGGATCACATCCGGCGAGCGCATCTCGAGCGAGCTCAGCAAGGCCTCGCCGTCGGCGAAGCTCTCGCACTCGAAGCCTTCGCTGCCGAGGGTGCGTTCCAGCACCCAGCGGATAGAACTGTCGTCATCGACGATCCACACTTTTGCTGTCATGACGTTCCCTTATTTGCGAAGCGGTAGAAAGATGGTGAATTCGGTGTGGCCTGGCCAGCTGATGCAGTCGATGCGCCCCTTGTGCTGATCGATCAGGTTCTGGGCGATGGAGAGGCCGAGCCCGGTGCCTCCCTCCTTGCCGGTGATCATGGGGTAGAAGAGGGTATCGCGGATGGCATCGGGAATGCCGGGGCCGTTGTCGATGATCTTGATCTCGGCCGCCAGCCGGTAGCGCTGGCCGTGGATGGTGATCTGGAAGGCGGTGCGGGTCTTGATGCGGATGAGCCCGGTTTGCTCGCCTATGGCCTCGGCGGCGTTGCGCACCATGTTGAGAAACGCCTGCTGCAGCTGATCCGGCTCCATCTCGAATTCCGGAATGCTGGGATCGTAATCCCGCTCTATGCGGACCGTCGGCGGCAGCTCCAGCTCCACCAGGCGGCGTACCTGTTCCAGCACTGAGTGAACATTGTGCATCTGGTGACGACCCGGACGTTGTGGGCCGAGCAGGCGATCGACCAGCACTCGCAGCCGGTCGGCCTGCTCTATGATGATGCCGGTGTATTCACGCAAGGCCGGATCCGGCAGCTCTTTTTGCAACAGTTGGGCCGCGCCGCGCAGGCCGCCCAGCGGGTTCTTGATCTCGTGGGCCAGACCGCGCACCAATTCCTTGGCCGCCTGCTGCTGGGCATGTTGTTGCAGCTCCTGGCTGATCTTCTTCTGCTGATCGATCTTGCGCAGCTCCACCACCATCAAGCGTTGTTCATGGTCGGCGAGCGGGCTCACGCTCATCTCCACCAGTCTGGGTTCTCCTTCCACCACCAGGGTCACTTCGCTGTCGGTGAAGCCCTGCCCCGAGGTGAGGCACTGCTTGAGGCGTTGCAGATCGAGGGAGATGTGTTCCAGCAGATGGGGCAGCTCGATCCCGATCAGCCGGCGCTGGCTGAGGGAGAGCAGTTGTTCGGCCGCCGGGTTGACGAACTGGATGCAGAGCCGCTCATCCATCAGGATGACGGCGGTCAGCAAGTTATCGAGCAGTATCTTGGCTTGATCCGGGCGGGTTGGCACAGGTTTCTCCCTAAAACGGTGCTATACACCAGTAATGCACCAACGTGGTGCATTTAGTCTACCCGTATCGATGCACAGGATCACCCCTTGTTGGGGAGCGGGGTCACTTTTGGTGCCGGATTGAGGCTGGCTCGGTGCAGGTAGAAGGTGACTACCCTGGATTTAGCAAGGATCGTACCGTCTTTGGCCAGCAGCTCGAGTTGGGCCTCGTGCGCACCGCGATCCAGGTTCTCGACCCGAATGGCCAGGCCATTGTTGACTATGGGGGCCGCCTTGCCATCCAGCGTCAGGCGCACGTCGTACTGGGTCGGCGCTTTCGGGCTGATCTGGCCCTGGAACACCACGTTGCCCGTGTTGTCGCGCAGCGTGCTGCCCTGTTCTGGTGAGAGCAGCTCGATCACCAGCTTGGCCGCTTCCTTCTCCTTCTTGGCATCGACGCCGGTCAGGCTGTTGAAGTTCTCCACCTGTACCGAGCGCGGCGAGCTGCCAATGAGAGGGGCAACCCGCAGATCCACTTCTTTGGCCTGCTGGCCGGGGGGAGGGGCATCCGTGTAGTGGACGACACCCTTGCTGTCTGTCCAGGAGTACACCTTGGCGGCCTGAGCCCCCATGCTCGCCAGCAGCAGACTCAGTGCCCATACGGGGTATGTGTTTCTCATCCATCTCTCCTTGACGGGATTTTGCTTAATCCTATCAGAGAAAAAACCCACCTGTTGGCGGGTTTGGTCAAGTTCTGAGCTGTGGTCCGGATTAAACGGAGTAGTACAGTTCAAACTCCAGCGGGTGCGGGGTCATGCGCACGCGGTCAACATCCTGCTGTTTCAGTTCCAGGTAGGAGTTGATGAAGTCATCGCTGAACACGCCACCGCGGGTCAGGAACTCGCGATCGCTGTCCAGTGCGGCCAGTGCTTCGTCCAGAGAGCCGGCAACGGTCGGCACTTCGGCGGCTTCTTCCGGCGGCAGGTCATACAAGTTCTTGTCCATGGCATCGCCCGGATGGATCTTGTTGATGATGCCGTCCAGACCGGCCATCAGCTGGGCTGCGAACGCCAGGTACGGGTTGGCAGCCGGATCCGGGAAGCGTACTTCGATGCGACGGGCTTTCGGGCTCGGCACTACCGGGATACGGATGGAGGCAGAGCGGTTGCGGGCGGAGTAGGCCAGCATGACCGGTGCTTCATAACCCGGCACCAGACGCTTGTAGGAGTTGGTAGTCGGGTTGGCGAAGGCGTTGATGGCCTTGGCGTGCTTGATGATGCCGCCGATGTAGTGCAGCGCCATCTCGGACAGGCCGCCGTACAGGTCGCCGGCGAACAGGTTGACGCCGTTCTTGGCCAGGGACTGGTGGCAGTGCATGCCGGAGCCGTTGTCACCGAACATGGGTTTCGGCATGAAGGTGACAGTCTTGTTGTAGGCGTGGGCCACGTTGTGGATCACGTACTTCAGCACCTGCACTTCATCCGCTTTCAGGGTGAGGGTGTTGAAACGGGTCGCGATCTCGTTCTGACCGGCGGTCGCCACTTCGTGGTGGTGAGCTTCAACGACCTGGCCCATCTCTTCCAGCACCAGACACATGGCGGCGCGGATGTCCTGGGAGGAGTCGACCGGTGCAACCGGGAAGTAACCGCCTTTCACGAACGGACGGTGGCCCTTGTTGCCGTGCTCATACTCGGTACCCGAGTTCCAGGCGGCTTCTTCAGATTCGATTTTCACGAAGCTGTGGCCCATGGTGTTCGAGAAGGTGATGTTGTCGAACATGAAGAATTCCGGCTCCGGCCCGAATAGCACGGTGTCAGCGATGCCGCTGGCTTTCAGGAAATCTTCGGCACGCTTGGAGATGGAGCGCGGATCGCGGTCGTAACCTTGCATGGTGGCCGGTTCCAGCACATCGCAGACGATGTTCAGGGTGGTCTCTTCGGTGAACGGATCCAGCTTGGCGGAGGCCGCATCCGGCATCAGCACCATGTCAGACTCGTTGATGCCCTTCCAGCCGCCGATGGAGGAGCCATCGAACATCTTGCCGTCTTCGAAGAAGTCTTCGTTGACCTGGTGGGAAGGGATGGATACGTGCTGCTCTTTACCCTTGGTGTCGGTAAAGCGCAGGTCAACAAACTTGACTTCGTGTTCCTGGATCAGGGCCAAAACGTTCTGGGCTGACATGCTAAGTAACCTCCGGTGTTAAAACTCTTAGGGTGAATGCGTCATCACATTCACATAAGCCAGTATCGTGCCAAGTTTGTGACAGCTTGATTTCAGGGCATTTGCGACTATAAGCCTGCCCCAAGACCCGCCATCTCAGCGCGTTACGCCTCAAAGTAGTGCAACAGTGGATCGTTTTGGTGCACTAAAATGGTGCGCAGTATACGGTCAGCCCCCATCTAAGCAGGCTTTGAACGGAAGGTCCATGATCCCGATCCCCTGTTATGCGTGAATGCACTGCAATTCTGCTAGGCAGATCACAAAGGCGAGAGTACAATTAGCGCCCAATTTTACCCGGTGATTGAGGCGAGAATGTTAGAGAATTTACGCAATATTGCGATTATTGCGCACGTAGACCACGGCAAAACTACCCTGGTTGATAAGCTGCTGCAGCAGTCTGGAACCCTGGACCGTACCACTGATGGTCAAGAGCGTCTGATGGATTCCAACGATCTGGAAAAGGAACGTGGTATTACCATTCTCGCCAAGAACACTGCGATCCGCTGGAACGACTACCGCATCAACATCGTTGATACCCCGGGTCACGCCGACTTCGGTGGTGAAGTAGAGCGCGTCATGTCCATGGTCGACTCCGTGCTGCTGCTGGTTGATGCTGTTGACGGCCCTATGCCGCAGACTCGTTTCGTGACCCAGAAAGCCTTCGCCCAGGGTCTGAAGCCGATCGTGGTCATCAACAAGATCGACCGTCCGGGTGCTCGTCCTGACTGGGTAATGGATCAGGTATTCGACCTGTTCGACAACCTGGGTGCCACCGATGAGCAACTGGACTTCAAAGTTGTCTACGCCTCTGCACTGAACGGTTGGGCCACTCTGGATCAGGGCGTTGAGTCCGACAACATGGAACCCCTGTTCCAGGCCATCGTCGACAACGTCGAGCAGCCGAAGGGTGACCCCGCCGGTGCCTTCCAGATGCAAATCTCCCAGCTGGACTACAACTCCTACGTGGGTGTTATCGGTATCGGCCGCATCAGCCGTGGCCGCGTCAAGACCAACCAGCAAGTCACCGTCGTCGGTGCCGATGGCAAGACCCGTACCGGCAAAGTCGGTCAGGTGCTTGGCTACCTGGGCCTGTCCCGTACCGAAGTGGTTGACGCGCAAGCGGGCGACATCATCGCCATCACTGGTCTGGGCGAGCTGAAAATCTCCGACACCATCTGTGACAACGGCGCTGTTCAAGCCCTGCCGCCGCTCTCCGTTGACGAGCCGACCGTGAACATGACCTTCCAGGTCAACACCTCACCGTTCGCCGGCAAAGAAGGCAAGTTCGTGACCTCCCGCAACATCCTGGAGCGTCTGAACCAGGAGCTGGTCCACAACGTGGCCCTGCGTGTGGAAGAGACCGAAGATCCGGACAAGTTCCGCGTATCCGGTCGTGGTGAACTGCACCTCTCCATCCTGATCGAAAACATGCGTCGCGAAGGCTACGAGCTGGCGGTATCCCGTCCGGAAGTTATCCTGCGCACAGTGGACGGCGTTCTGCACGAACCGTTCGAAACCGTGACTGTCGACGTGGAAGAGATCCACCAGGGTTCCGTGATGGAGCAACTCGGCCTGCGTAAGGGCGAGATGACCAACATGACCCCGGATGGCAAGGGCCGTGTCCGTCTTGACTTCATGATCCCGAGTCGTGGCCTGATCGGCTTCCAGACCGAGTTCCTGACCATGACCTCAGGTACCGGTCTGCTGTACCACACCTTCGACCATTACGGTCCGCACAAGGGTGGCAGCATCGGCGAGCGTCAGAACGGCGTGCTGATCTCCAACGCTACCGGCAAGGCTCTGACCTTCGCCCTGTTCGGTCTGCAAGACCGTGGTCGTCTGTTCATCGGTCACGCGACCGAAGTGTACGAAGGCCAGGTGATCGGTATTCACTCCCGTTCCAACGACCTGACAGTGAACTGCCTGAAGGGCAAACAGCTGACCAACATGCGTGCCTCCGGTACCGATGAAGCCCAGGTGCTGACTCCGCCGATCCGCATGACCCTGGAACAGGCTCTCGAATTCATCGACAACGATGAGCTGGTAGAGATCACGCCCAAGGCTATCCGTGTGCGTAAGAAACTGCTGACCGAGATGGATCGCAAGCGCGCCGGTCGTGCTTGATATCTGTTCCTCGACAGACAGAGAGAGGCCTTCGGGCCTCTTTTTTTATGGTCGCTCGGCGGGGTATCGCTGGCCAGCATGCCCGAACAGGTCGCATCGATCCGGCCCATGGGTGGCCAAATGGCCATGCAATCTGACACAATGCCGGCATGATGAAGACATTGGGAATCACGATGCAGCAGAAATTCGGTGGCCGTCTCGGCCATGCCCTCTCCTTTTTACGCCACGATGGTGGCCACTTCGCCCAGTTTGTCTGGGGTCGTTTCCAGCAGGACAGGCTGACGGTGACCGCCGGTTATCTGGCCTATGTCACCCTGCTCTCCCTGGTGCCCATGATTGCCGTGGTGTTCGGCATGATGTCCGCCTTTCCCGTATTCCAGACTCTGAAACAGGCGATGGAGCAGTTCGTCTATCACAACTTCGTGCCCACCGCGGGTGAGATGCTCAAGGAGTACATAGATGGCTTCGTGGCCAATGCCACCAATACCACTGCCGTTGGCATAGGCGCCCTGATAGTGGTGGCGCTGATGTTGATCTCGGCCATCGACAAGAACCTCAACTACATCTGGCGCTCGACTCAGGGCCGACCGCTGGCGCAGGCGTTTGCCATGTACTGGATGATACTGACCCTGGGCCCTGTGCTCATAGGCGCCAGCATTGCCATCTCCTCCTACATTTTCTCGCTGCGGCTGTTTGGGGCCGAGAGCCTGTTCGGCATCGGCTACCTGCTGCTGCGCGGCTTGCCGTTCCTCTTCTCCGTGCTCACCTTCCTGCTGGTCTATACGGTGGTGCCCAACTGCAAGGTGCGGCTGATACACGCCTTCATCGGCGCCCTGGTGGCCGCTACCCTGTTCGAGCTGGCCAAGCGCGGATTTGCCATCTACATCACCAACTTCCCCTCCTATCAGGCCATCTATGGCGCCCTGGCGACCATTCCGATCCTGTTCGTCTGGGTTTACCTGAGCTGGTTGGTGGTCTTGCTTGGCGCGGAAACCACCGCCTGCCTCGGCGAATATGAGCGACCGGGCGCTGATGAGTTGGCCTGATCCGGCCTCTTGCTGTTAGCATCGACGACCGCCCCTGTTAGCAAGATGGGGGCGGTCATTTTGTTTCAAGAGGAGAGGGATGTGATTGCATTGATCCAGCGGGTTTCCGAGGCCAGCGTAACGGTAGAGGGAGAAGTGACCGGGGCCATAGGCCGGGGGCTGCTGGTGCTGCTCGGGGTGGAGCAGGGGGATGACGAGGCCAAGGCCGACAAGCTGCTGCACAAGGTGAGCGGCTACCGCATCTTCTCCGATGAAGAGGGCAAGATGAATCTGAACGTGAGTCAGGCTGGCGGCAGTCTGCTGGTCGTCTCCCAGTTCACCCTAGCTGCGGATACCAAGAAAGGCATGAGACCCGGCTTCTCCGGCGGCGCCCACCCGGTCGAGGCCGAGCGGCTATACGACTACTTCGTGGCGCAGGCAACCGCCAGCGGCATACCGACCGAGACGGGCCGCTTTGCCGCCGACATGAAGGTGGCGCTGCTCAACGACGGTCCTGTGACCTTCTGGCTGCAGGTCTGAGAGGATGTATCGGCAGAGCCGGTGGCAATAACCGGGAGCATCGCGGCTAGGCGAGGTGGCGCGGGATTGCGTGCAGGATCACATTGATGTAGCCGGGCACGGGATGCGTCTGGGTGGGGCCAATCCACTCCTCGGCCAGCATGAGTGCCTGCTCCAGCTCCCTGTGGGTGCGCGGCAGCAGGTTGATGATGAGGGGACCGCGCAGCCGGGCGGCCAGGGTCTGATAGAGGTGATGCTGGAACAGCAGCAGGGGGTTGCCATCCTGGCTGAACAGGTCGAGCAGCGCGAAGTCATAGGTGTCGTCGCGGGCCAGCAGGAAGGCGAGGGCATCGGCGTGGTGCAGGTGCAGCGCCCGATCAGCGGGCTCCGCCGGGTGGCGGAAGAACACTTGGAACAGGGTCAGTACCTCTTCATCCAGATCCACGCAGTCGTGCCGTGCCTCGGGCCAGCGTGCCCTCAGGTGACGGGTGAGATCGCCGCCGCCCAGCCCCAGCTCCAGCACCCGGGTAGCCCTGGCCGGCAACAGGCTGGCGATGCACTGCTGATGGGGCAGGCAGAGACTGGCCGGTTGGGCGAGGGACATGGCCGACTGCACCACGCCGTCTATCTCCAGCCAGCGGTGATGGGCATTTTCCAGAATGGAGAGGCGCCGTTCCGGCTTGGCGCTCAGGTGCAATAAGTGGTCGGCTTGGTACGCTTGCAGATTGAAGTCCATGAATTTGCACGGCAAGATGGTTTTCGACCAGTGTAACTCAAGGATGGAACTATGTACCGGGTGGTCACTCCCCAGACGGCAGCCGAGCTGGATTCTTACTACCCGCTGCGCTGGGAATTGGTGCGCAAGCGCTTCAATCTGTCCGTCGGCACTCACTCAAGGATCGCTTTATGTACCGGGTAGTCACCCCTCAAACGGCAGCCGAGCTGGACGCTTACTACCTGCTGCGCTGGGAGGCATTGGTGCGCAAGCGCTTCAATCTGTCCGTCGGCACTCACTCAAGGATCGCTTTATGTACCGGGTAGTCACCCCTCAAACGGCAGCCGAGCTGGATGCTTACTACCAGCTGCGCTGGGAACTGCTGCGTAAACCCTTCAATCTGCCCATCGGTTCCGAGCGGGACGAATACGATACCGTCGCCATCCACCGCCTGATGCTGGCGCCTGACGGCACGCCCATCGCCGTCGGCCGGTTGTTTGTCGGTGGCGACGAGGCCCAGATCCGCTTCATGGCGTTGCGCCCCGAGTTTCGCGGGCAGGGGCTAGGTGTCCGCATGGTGGAAGATCTCGAGCAGCTGGCCCGCAGCGAGAAGGTGAAGCGGCTGGTGATGAATGCCCGCCAGGAGGCGGTGGAGTTCTATCGCAAGTGCGGTTTCCTCGAGGTGGGGGAAGGCCCCGTCTCCTTCGGCCGCATTCCGCACCGCCAGATGATCAAGTCTCTCAGCCCCTTGCAGACTATCCAGTATCGCCCCGAGTGGTGCCAGGATCTGACCACCCGCTGGTCGCGGGGCATCCCCATCAGCGAGAAGATGGGGGTACACATCACCCACTACGACGGCCAGACCTTCCATCTCAAGGCCAATCTGGCGGCCAACCTCAACGTGCACGACACCATGTTTGCCGGCAGCATCTACAGCCAGTGCGTGCTGGCGGGCTGGGGCCTGATCTGGTTGCAGCTCAAAGAAGCGGGTCTGGTGGGGGATACAGTGCTGGCGGAGGGCAACATCAAGTATTACCGCCCGGTCAACGAGGAGCCGGAGGCGCGGGTGGCCCGCGAGGGAATGCCCGCCGTGCTGGCGCCGCTCAAGGCGGGAGAGTCGGCCAAGTTCAGCCTCAAGATCAAGCTGTTCAGTGGTGACAAGCTGGCAGCCGAGTTCCTCGGCCACTATGTGGTGCAGCCCATCAAGCGGCCCGGTCAGCAGGCCTGACGCTTTTCACCTCGCAAGATTGCAACAAGGCCTCATGATGAGGCCTTGTTCGTTTTACTGCTCGCTGGCCGGCGTGGGCGCTTTGGCGGGCTGTGCCGGCCGCCAGAGCGGGCTGTTGCGCCCCTGGGCCGGATAGCTCACCCCCACCTCCCAGCCACAGGAGGCCTGCTTGGCCGGGAACTCCCAGCTCAGCACGGGTGCATCGAGCGGGCCGCGCCAGTGGCTCAGCAGCTCGGCGCAGCGCTGGCCATTCAGGGCGCCGAGATCCAGCTGCCACTGTTCGTTGACCAGATCTATGCCCCCCTGCAGGGCGAGCAGGTGAGTGATGGTGGAGGCGCCGGCCTGCTCTATCTGCAACTGGCCCTGCTCCACCTTGCCCTGCAGCTTGATGCGGTAGAAGGGGGTGTCCCCCGCCTGCATGGCCTGCCACAGCTGATCCGGGCTGAGGGTGGGCGGGGTGGCGCCCTTGAACCACTCATCCAGCAGGGGATCTATCTGCACCTTGTCCCAGAAGGGCTCGTTGGCATCGAGGGCAAAGATCCCCTGCAGGGTGCTGCGCCACTCGCCTGGCGTCTTGCCGTGCAGGGCCTGCAGGTCGGCGCTCATATCGGCCTTGCCGGCGAAGGAGATGGGGGAGTGCAGCAGCTTGCTCCACTGCACCAGATCCAGCTTCTCCCCCTTGAGCTGCAACCGGCTGGTCTGGCCCGGCTCCTTGCCCCACTGGCCGCTCAGGCTGAGGGAGCCCTGGTCCGGCAGCGAGCTGGTCAGCTTGTTGAGCAGCCAGGCGCTGGGGGTCAGTTCACCGTCCAGCGCGCCGTTGCGGGCGCTGAGGCCGTCCCACACCAGCTCGAACCACTGGCTCTCTATCCTGGCCCGGCCGAGCAGGGGGGCGGGCTGCTGGCCCCGCAGGCCGAGATCGGTCAGATAGAGCTGCCAGCCGGTCAGCGACAGCGGCAGGGCATCGTCGAACGAGAGCACCTTGAGCTTGTCGAATGCCAGCTTGCGGATGTCGATCTGCTGTGGCCGCCAGCTCTGCCAATCCTGCCACCACCCCTGTGGCAGGCTGATGTCCATGCCGCTCAGGGCCATGTTTTTCAGGGTCAGCTTCTGCTGCTGAGTATCCAGCGCCAGCTCCAGATTGAATTCGCCTTCGTAGGCCTTGCCCTGCACCTCGGCGTCAATCTGCTGGGGCGAGAAGGCGACCTTGCCCTGGATGGCCTCCAGCTGGAACAGGCCGCGGCCGAGATCGCCGAGGGTCCCCGAGAAGTAGCCGGTCGGCGTGCTGCCGGCCTGCCAGTTGAAGGCGGTGAGCTGGCCGTTGAGGTTGTTGAGGGCCAGCTCCTGCTCGATGTCGTTGAAGCTGAGATCCCGGATCTGGCCGAGATCCAGGCTGACCTGACGCAGGGGAGATTCGGTCTTGGCAAGGGTGCTCCACTCGATGCGCATACCCTGGGTCTTGAGGTTGCTCAGCCGCAGGCTGCGTGCCGGCCAGTCCAGCTCCATGCCGGTTTCCAGCAGGCCGTCGAACAGGTTGGTGGTCAGCTTGTCGGTACTCAGCACCTGGCCTTCCAGTCGACCCTTGAGGTTGAGGCGGGAGAGGGCCAAGGCGGGGGTTGTCAGCTGATTGATGTTGAGGCTCAGGTTGGCCTGGGGTGGCCGCACCGGATTGAGCAGTTGCCAGTCGTTGAGGGTGGCGTTGAGGCCGCTCAGGGTCAGCTCGTCACTCTGCAGGCTGAGCCGATCTATGGTGCTGTCGCTGATGGTGAGGGAGTGAACTGGCAGGTTCGGCAGCTGGTTGGGCAGCGGCAGCCTGATGACGGGGCGAATGAGATCGAGGTGGGCGATGCGCACATCCCGGTTCAGCCAGTCGATGCTCTCTATCTCCAGATAGAGCTTGTCGAGGGTGACGGCGTCGCCATAGCTCACCTGCTCGGCCAGCAGGGTGTAGGGGTGGAGCGGGTTGAACACCAGCCGCCCTATGGTGACGGGCACCCCTGTCTGTTGGCTGATCCAGCCGGCGATGGGGCCCTTGGCCCGCTCCGCATCGAACAGGCCGAGGCCGACCCAAACAAACAGCAGCAGGAAGGCAAATGTATAGAGCAGGCCGCGTAGCCAGGAATTCATGGGTGCTTTCCTCCTGTTTCGGGATGGTTGTCAGGCGTTGGAGTAGTGATCTCGCAGACCCAGCCAACAGCGGATCAAGGGGTCCACGCGGGAGCCGTGTCTGTCCATCAGGCAATGTGCCCATCTTCTGCATTTGCCTTGGTCAGGCATTGGAATAGTGATCCCGTAAACCGAGCCAGCGCCGTATCAAGGGATCGACATGGCTCGGGTGGCGGTCCATCAAGAAGCGCGCCATCTTCTGCACCTGCGGGATGAGCGACTGGTCGCGCACCAGGTCGGCGATCTTGAGATCGGCCAGCCCGGTCTGACGGGTACCGAGCAGTTCCCCCGGGCCGCGCAGCTCGAGATCGCGCTGGGCGATCAGGAAACCGTCGTTGGTCTCCCGCAACACTCCGAGCCGGCTCTGGGCCGTCTTCGACAGGGGAGCATGATAAAGCAGCACGCAGTGGGAGGCCACAGAGCCGCGACCGACCCGGCCGCGCAACTGGTGCAGCTGGGCCAGCCCGAGCCGCTCCGGGTTTTCGATGATCATCAGGCTGGCGTTGGGCACGTCCACCCCCACCTCGATGACTGTGGTGGCGACCAGCAGCTGCAATATGCCCGCCTTGAACTCCTCCATCACCCGCTGCTTCTCGATGGGGCGCATCCGGCCGTGCACCAGCCCGATATGCAGGCCGGGCAGCTGGTTTTGCAGCTCGGCGGCGGTATCCTCGGCGGCCTGGCACTCCAGCACCTCGGACTCCTCGATCAGGGTGCAGACCCAGTAGGCCTGCTTGCCCTCTTCACAGGCCAGCTTGACCCGTTCGATCACATCCTGGCGGCGGCTGTCCGGCAGCGCCACCGTGGTGATGGGGGTTCGGCCCGGCGGCAGCTCGTCGATGATGGAGGTGTCGAGATCGGCATAGGCGGTCATCGCCAGGGTGCGGGGAATGGGGGTGGCCGTCATGATGAGCTGATGGGGATGGACTCCCTCCCGCTCCCCTTTTTCGCGCAGGGCGAGGCGCTGGTGCACCCCGAATCTGTGCTGTTCATCGATGATCACCAGGGCCAGGCGCTGGAACACCACCTGCTCCTGGAAGATGGCGTGGGTGCCCACCACCATCTTGACGCTGCCGTCGGCGATGGCGGCGAGCTGAGCCTCCCGCGCCTTGCCCTTCTGCTTGCCCGCCAGCCAGCCGACTCCGATGCCGAGCGGTGCCAGCCAGTGGCCGAAGTTGATGGCGTGTTGCTCGGCCAGCAGCTCGGTCGGGGCCATCAGCCCCACCTGGCAGCCGTTGCCGATGGCTTGCAGTGCCGCCAAGGCCGCGACCAGCGTCTTGCCTGAACCCACGTCCCCCTGCACCAGCCGCATCATGGGGTAGCTGCGTTGCAGATCCTGGCCGATCTCCGCGACCACCCGGTTCTGGGCACCGGTGGGAGTGAATGGCAGGGCGCCGAGCAGTTGCTCGACCAGTGCGGGCGCCGGCTTGAGGACGCGGGCTAGCTGGGTTTGCGCCTGGGCACGGACTTTCAGTACCGAGAGGTTGTGGGCCAGCAGTTCCTCCAGCACCAGTCGCTGCTGGGCCGGGTGCTGGCCGCTCTCCAGCAGCGCCAGCGCCACCGAGGGGGGCGGGCGATGAAGCAGGCGCAGGGCGGCGGCCAGTTCGATCTGCTGGGGATAGAGGCCGGCGGGCAGCAGCTCTTCCACTCCGTACAGGTCGAGCTGGGCCAGCGCCTGATCGGTGAGGCTGCGCAGGGTGAGCTGGCGCAGCCCTTCCGTGGTGGGGTAGACGGGGGTGAGCGCCTCTTCGGTCTGACCGGCTTGTTCTTCGCCGAGCAGCTTGTACTCGGGGTGGGCCATCTCCAGCCCGTATTTGCCGGGGCGCACCTCGCCGAAGCAGCGGATCAGGCGGCCCTGGCCCAGGCTGTTCTTCTGGGCGGCAGTGAAGTTGAAGAAGCGCAGGGTCAGGGTGCCCGTGCCGTCGCTGATGCGACAGACCAGCATGCGGCGGCGGCCCATCACCAGCTGAGTGTCCTGGATTTCGCCCTCGACGGCGCCGTGCAGCCCGGGCGGCAGATCGCCGATGGGCCACACCTGGGTACGGTCCTCGTAGCGCAGGGGGAGGTGGAACAGCAGATCCTGTACCGTCGCCAGCCCCAGCCGCTCGAGTTTCTCCTGCATCTTGCTGCCGACGCCCTTGAGGCTGTCGAGGGAGATTTTATCCAATTTCATCAATTAGATGCCCGAAAACACTGTAAATATGTCCAGATGATAGGGGTTGTTGATGGCTCGATGCAAGCCGCGTTGCAGTGAGCCGGGCCGGCCGGGCGGCTGAAAAAAGGCGGTGGCCACATGTGACAAAGGCCTGCCGAAAAACGGGAGGCCTTTGTTGCAGCTGCCTGTGGGCGCGATGCGCCCGGCGTCAGATGATGCGTTTGAGCAGGATATGAGCCCTGACCCTGTGGATCCGGGCCAGCAGCTTGCGCACCTGTTCCGGGTAGTCCTTGATCTGCTCAATCTGATCGAAGTGGCTGATCCGCTTGGTGTTGGCGAGTATGTTCTCCCGCTCCCCGTTGAACTGGGCACGCAGGTGATGGCGACGATCGTACACCAGCAGACCGTTCTCCAGATCCAGCGCCCAGGCGCGGGGGTTCAGGTTGTTGCCGGTGAGCAGCGCCCACTCGTCATCCACGAAGATCCCCTTGAGGTGGTAGGAGTTGCGCTCGCAGCACCACAGCATCAGGTTGAGACGGCCGGCATCTATGTGATGCTGGTTGCGCTCGGCAAACTTGCGCAGATTGGTCTCGTACAGATAGGGCAGGCCGCCTATGGTGGAGAATTTCTCCTCCGGCGGGATGAAGAAGTCGTTGGCCGTCTTGTCACCCACCACTATGGTCACCTTGCAGCCGCGCTTGAGCAGGGCCTCGATGTCCTTGTTCAACTCCTTGGGCGGGTTGAAATAGGGGGTGCAGATGAAGATCTCCCGCTCGGTGGCGCGCACCAGGGTACGGATCATCTTGTTGAGCTGATTGCCCCGTTTGCCCAGCCCCGTCATCGGAGTGATGGCGATCTCCTGGCTGTTGACCGGCATGCTCTCGAAGCGGTACTGGCCCAGGCGCAGGCTGTGCTTGAAGCGGCGGATCGGCCCCTTCAGCTGCTTGGCAGTGGGGATGTCGCTGCGATCCAGCCGCTGCACCGCTTCGCTTTTGAGGAAGAGATCGTCTACATAGTGGACCATGCAGCGGGTCAGCTCGGGGCTGGTGATCTGGTGATAACGGTCGAAACGGTAGCGATCCTGCTGATGCAGATAGATGTCGTTGAGGCTGGCACCCGAGTAGAGCAGGGTGTCATCGAAGATGAAGCCCTTGAGGTGCAGCACGCCGAGCAGTTCACGCCCCTTCACCGGCACGCCGTAGATGGCGATCTGGTGTTCGTGGCGGGCAGCCATTTCCTGATACATCAGGTGGTTGCCCCCCTGCTTGCCCTTGCCGATCAGACCGCGCTGGGCACGGTGGAAGTCGACGAAGAGCTTGATGTCCAGGGCCGGGTTGCGCTGCTTGGCGGCGTAGAGGGCGGACAGTATCTCCCGTCCCGCTTCGTCATCCTGCAGGTAGAGGGCCACCAGATAGATGCGGTGAGTCGCGCTGGCGATGAGCGAAAGGATCCGGCTCTTGAAGTCCCGGGCGCTGTTGAGCACCTGAAACTGATCTGCGGCGACGGCGATCTGGGGCAGACGAGCCAACAGCTGTCGATAGTGTGCCGATGAATGCATAGAGAAACCTGAAATCACTGCGTTAAGCGTTCCACTCGGAGCGATGGATAGGCGATTCTAGCAACCTCGACCTGTTAGCCAAAGAAAGAATCGTCATAAAGATGAAAAAGGCCTCACATCGGAGGCCTTTTTGACAGCGGTTATGTTCAAAGGAAGCTGTAGATGATCATCGCCATGACGCCGCCCGTGGTGCCTATGATGGTCTCCATCACAGTCCAGGTCTGCAGGGTCTGCTTCTCGGAGAGGCCGAGATAGCGGTTGGCCAGCCAGAAGCCGGAGTCGTTGACGTGGGAGAGCACTATGGCCCCGCCACCGATGGCGATGGTCACGGCGGCCAGCTGGGCACCGTTCAGGCCGAGCGGCTCCAGCATGGGCAGCAGCAGGCCGCAGGCGGTCAGCATGGCGACGGTGGCGGAACCCTGAATCACCCGCACCGCGGCCGCCAGTATGAAGGCCAGCGCGACTATGGGCAGGCCGGAATCCGCCAGCATGTTGCCAAGGGCGGCACCCACCCCGGAATCCACCAGGATCTGCTTGAACACACCACCGGCGCCGGTCACCAGTATGATGACGCCGGCCGGCTGGATGGCGCTGTTGCAGACGCTCATCACCTCGTCACGGGACATGCCGCGACGCACCCCCAACAGGTAGAAGGCGGCCAGACAGGCGACCATGATGGCGGTGAAGGGGTGACCGACGAACTCCAGCCAGTTGTGCAGTGTGGATCCCGCCTCGACGAAGCGGCCGACTATGGTCTTGAGACCTATCATCAGCAGCGGCAGACCGATCAGGCCCATGGCTAGCCCGAAGGAGGGCAGGGTCTTGCAGTCGTCGTGGGCGCTGCTCTGGGCATCGGCGGGCAGCGGCACATCCACCACCTTGCTGATCAGCTCCCCGAACAGCGGGCCCGCCAGGATCAGGGCCGGCACGGCGGCGATCAGGCCGAACAGTATCATGTAGCCAAAATCGGCACCGAGCTGGGACGCCACCAGGATGGGGCCCGGCGCCGGAATAAGGAACGCCTGGCAGGTGGCGATGCCCGCCAGCAGCGCTATGCCTATCTTCACCACGCTGCCGCCGCCGCGACGGACGATGGCAAAGGCCACCCCGATCAGCAGGACCACGGCCACGTCGAAGAAGAGCGGCAGTGCGCAGATGAAGCCGGTCAGTGACATGGCCCAGTTGGCGCGCTTGACGCCGAAGGTACCGAGCAGGGTATGAGCCACCCGGTCGAGGGCGCCGGTGACCTCCATCACCTTGCCGAACATGGCGCCCAGCGCCACCACCACGGCCACGAAGCCCAGGGTGCCGCCCATCCCTTTCTGGATGGTGTTGGCGATCTCGGCCGGGTTCATGCCGGCGGCAAGGCCGGCCACCATGGAGACCAGGATGAGGGAGACGACCGCGTGCAGGCGGGCCTTCATCACCAGAAAGAGCAGCAGCACTATGGAGCCGGCGGCCGTCATGATCAGGGAGAGGTCAGACATTGTTGTGCGTTCCTTGTTCCAGATTCAGTATCGACACCCTGCCGATCCATTGGCAGGCCATATCTTTATGATTTATTTAGATTTATGGCCAGGGCTCAAGCTCGCTTGCCCAGGTGACTGTGAGTTCGCTCAGTCTGTGGCAGACTTCACATTTCTTGTTGTTACCGGTAACATGTTACCGGTAACGTGCTAGGTTAGAACCCATCGGCAGCACGATTTTTGAAAAATGGGATAGAGGTCAAACAATGGCGGGCAAGAGCATTATCGTGATGGGTGTGTGTGGTAGCGGCAAGTCCAGCGTCGGCCTCAAGGTGGCCCAGGCGCTGGGGGCCAAGTTCATCGATGGCGATGATCTGCACCCCAGGGCCAATATCCAGAAGATGGCCGGTGGCAATCCGCTCAACGACGAGGATCGCGCCCCCTGGCTGGAGCGAATCCGCGACGCGGCCTACAGCCTGGAACAGAAGAACGAGGTGGGCGTCATCGTCTGCTCGGCCCTCAAGAAGCAGTACCGCGACCAGATCCGCGAGGGCAATGACGCGGTGCATTTCCTGTTTCTGGACGGTGATCAGCCGCTGATCCTCGAACGGATGCGGGCACGCAAGGGCCATTTCATGCGGGAAACCATGGTACAAAGTCAGTTCGATACCCTGGAGCGCCCGGATGGCGAGGCCGGTGTATTTCACATCGATATAGACGGCACCTTCGAACAGGTGGTTGATCGGGCCGTCACAGCATTGGAGCAAGCCCAATGATCCATCAGGTTATTTCCAGCGTCACTGCCCGCATTCGCGAGCGCAGTGCCGCCCGTCGCCAGGCTTTTCTGGCTCGCATTCAGCGCCAGGCCGAGCAGGGCAAGACCCGCGCCGCCCTGGCCTGCGGCAACCTGGCGCACGCCGTGGCCGCCTGCAGCAGTGACGAGAAGGGGCGCATCCTCGACATGACCCGTGCCAACGTCGGCATAGTCACCGCCTACAACGACATGCTGAGCGCCCATCAGCCCTATCAGGGCTACCCGGACATCATCAAGGCCGCGCTGGCCGAGCTCGGTCACAGCGCCCAGGTGGCGGGTGGCGTACCGGCCATGTGCGACGGCGTGACCCAGGGCCAGCCCGGGATGGACATGTCCCTGTTTTCCCGCGATCTCATCGCCCAGGCGACCGCACTGTCACTTTCTCACAACACCTTCGACGCCACCCTGCTGCTCGGCATCTGCGACAAGATAGCCCCGGGCCAGATCATGGGGGCGCTCTCCCACGCGCACCTGCCCACCGCCTTCGTGCCGGCCGGCCCCATGGCCAGCGGCATCAGCAACGATGACAAGGTGAAGGTACGCCAGCAGTACGCCGCCGGTGAGCTGGGCCGCGATGCCCTGCTGGAGATGGAGTGCGGCGCCTATCATGCACCGGGCACCTGCACCTTCTACGGCACAGCCAACACCAACCAGCTGGTGTTCGAGGCCATGGGCCTGATGCTGCCGGGCTCCGCCTTCGTCCATCCCCACAGCGAGTTGCGCCACGCGCTCACCGAAGAGGCTGCCCGTCGCATCAGCGCCATGATCCCGGGCTCCCCGGCCTACCGCCCCCTGAGCGAGGTGCTGGACGAGCGCTCCCTGGTCAATGGTCTGGTGGCCCTGCTCGCCTCCGGCGGCAGCACCAACCACAGCATCCACATGGTGGCGCTGGCGCGGGCCGCCGGCCTGCACCTGACCTGGGATGACATCAGCGATCTCTCCGATGTGGTGCCGCTCTTGGTACGCATGTACCCGAACGGCCCGGCCGATGTGAATGCCTTCGAACAGGCGGGCGGCGTGCCCGGCCTGATGCGTCGTCTGGCGCAAGAGGGGCTGATCCACATGGATGCCACCCCTGTGTTTGGCGAGATGCAGGATTACCTCAGCCGTCCCGCTCTGGTGGATGGCGAGCTGGTGTGGCAGCCGGTGGGTGAAAGCAGCGATGGGAGCGTGTTGTCGCCGACCGGTTCCGTGTTCCAGGCCACCGGCGGCACCAAGCTGCTGGCGGGGAATCTGGGCCGCGCCGTGGTCAAGGTCTCCGCCGTGGCGCCCGAGTATCGCGTTATCGAAGCGCCCGCCCGGGTCTTTTCCTCCCAGCACGCGGTGGAGGCGGCCTACAAGGCTGGCAGTCTCAGTCAGGATGCCGTCATCGTGGTGCGCCACAACGGCCCGGCCGCCAACGGCATGCCGGAGCTGCACAAGCTGATGCCTGTGCTCGGCAACCTGCAGAAGGCGGGTCACAAGGTGGCGCTGGTCACAGATGGTCGCCTCTCCGGCGCCTCCGGCAAGATCCCGGCTGCCATCCATGTCACCCCGGAAGCCTTGCACGGCGGCGCCATTGGCCTGCTGCGCGATGGCGATCTGCTGCGGGTCGACGCGGTGACTGGCCGCCTCGACTGCCTGACCGATTTGAGTGGCCGTACCCAGGCCGACATCGACCTCACTCTGGAACAAGAGGGGTGGGGCCGTGAACTGTTCAGCGTGATGCGTCGCGCGGTATCGAGCGCCGAGTGCGGCGCCACCATCTTTGATTAAGGAAGCGTTATGCAAAACTGGAAAGTGACCCCGGCCGAGGTGTTTGCCGCCTCTCCGCTGGTACCCGTGATGGTCATCAACGATCTGGAACAGGCCCTGCCGATGGCCAAGGCGCTGCTGGACGGCGGCATCTCGGTATTCGAGATCACCCTGCGCACCCCGGTGGCGCTCGATGCCATCGCCCTCATCGCCAAGGCGATGCCGGATGCCATGGTCGGCGCCGGTACAGTGCTCAACTGCGCGCAGTTTGATGCGGCCGTGGCCGCCGGTGCCCGCTTCGTCATCTCCCCGGGGATGACTCCGGCGCTGCTGGCCCATGCCGCCAACAGCACGGCGCCTTTGATTCCGGGTGTTGCCACCGCCTCCGAAGTGATGCAGGCGCTGGAAGCAGGCTACGACCATCTGAAGTTCTTCCCGGCCGAAGCGAACGGCGGCACCAAGGCGCTGGCTGCCATCGCAGCACCGCTTCCCCAGATCAAGTTCTGCCCCACCGGCGGCATAGGCCCGAAAAACGTGGCCGACTATCTGGCGCTGAAATGCGTCGCCACCGTTGGCGGTTCCTGGATGCTGCCGGCCGATGCGGTCAAGAGCGGCAACTGGGAGGAGGTGACTCGCCTCTCTCGTGAAGCGGTCGAGCTGGTTAAACGCTAAACCCGCATCGTTTATGGAAAGAGTATTGGGTTGATAGAAAAAGAGCAGGCCACCCCGGGGTGGCCTGCTCTTTTTTTGCCTTTGAATTAAGGGGGAGGCTAATTCTGCCTGAGTGCCCTCAGGCTTTGACCTCCCTTCGCGAGAGCGTCAGCCCAGGCTGTCCCCTTCATAGAGGGAGAAGCCCATGTCCTTGCGGGTATCGGGCAGCGGCTGGCCGCTGAGTCGGGCCAGCAGCATGGTCGCCGCCTCGCGGCCTATCTCCTTGCGCGGGGTGACGATACTGGCCAGCTTTGGGGTCATGGCATGGCCTATGTCGAGAGCGTTGCTGCCGGCGATGGCGATCTGCTGGGGCACGGGTATCCACTTGGCCTGGCACTGCAGCAGGGCGCCCACCGCCAGGTCATCGTTGGTGCAGAACAGGCCGTCGAGGTCGGGGTAGCGCACCAGCGCCTGATCCAGCAGCTGACCGCCCAGGGTGAAGCTGGAGGACTGCTCGGTCAGCAGGTGCTGGCCGGAGAGGCCATAATCGCCCATCGCCTGGTAGTAACCCTCCATCCGCAGTTGGGTGCGCACGTCGAGTCGCGCGCCGAGATAGACCAGCTTGCGTCGGCCCCGGCGCAGCATCTCTGTTACCATGGCCCGGGCGGCGGCCCTGTGATCCATCCCCACTACCATGTCGATGGGGGTCTGCGGCAGATCCATGGTCTCCACCACAGGAATGCCGGCGGTGGCGATCATCTTGCGGGTGCGCTCCGTGTGCTGGCTGTCGGAGAGGATCAGGCCGTCCACGTGATAGGAGAGCAGGGAGGCCACCTGCTCCTCTTCCCGTTCCGGGCTGTAGCCGTAGTGGGCGAGCAGGGTCTGGTAGCCGGCGGGCCGGGTCACCGACTCTATGCCGTGCACCACGGCAGAGAAAACCTGGTTGGAGAGAGAGGGGATCAGTATGCCGATCGCCCTGCTGGTGGCGTTGGAGAGAATGTCCGGCGCCCGGTTGGGGATGTAGCCAAGCGCCTCCACCGCGGCGGCGATCCGCTCACGGGTGCCCTCGGCCACGGCCTGCGGATCGCGCAGGTAGCGGCTGACGGTCATCTTGGTGACCCCGGTCTGGTCGGCTATGTCCTGCAGAGTGGGGCGGCGCTTTCGGGTATCGTTCATCTCGGGATCCGGCAAAAATGTTACAGGTAACATTACCGTTTTTGTTTAACAAAGTCAGCATATGACGCCATCGGCAGAGGACTATTCGCATGATCAAGGGCAAGTGCTTCGAGGGGAAGCGTTTCGAACAGCAGTATGTGGCGCAAGAGTGTTTTACTGAGTGCCGCTTTATCGACTGCAACTTCTCCTGGCTGGACTTGAGCGAGAGCCGCTTCGTCGACTGCAGTTTCTACGAGCGGGAGCGCGAGCTGGGCTGCCAGCTGCAGGGCTGCGATCTGCGGGAGGCCAGCTTCCTGCGCTGCGATCTGACCCTGGCAGATCTCAGCCGCAGCCAGTGCCTGGGGCTGGAGATGCGGGACTGCCAGGCCATGGGCATCAACTTCGCCCGCGCCAGCTTCGCCAACCAGATCACCGTCAAGAGCTACTTCTGCGAGGCGCATCTGACCGGCAACAACTTCAGCTATGCCAACTTCGATGGCTGCCTGCTGGAGCGCTGCGAGCTCAGCGGCAATCGCTGGCAGGGGGCCAACCTGCTGGGGGCCTCGCTGGCCGGCTCCGATCTGAGCGGTTCAGAGTTCGGCCAGATAGAGTGGACCAGCTTCAACCTGCAGGGCTGCGATCTGCGCCAATGCGATCTGCCCGGGCTGGATCTGCGTCGGGTCAACCTGGATGGGGTGCAGATCAATGAAGAGCAGCAGCAGGGGCTGCTCGAACAGCTCGGCCTCATCGTCTTCCCCTGAACCAGGCGGTCGAAAACGGGGTAAGTTTTCGTCATTCGATGCCGCTGACAGGGCCGTCGGCGACGATCAAAAAAGCCTGCGTCATGCAGGCTTTTTGTCATCGCGTGTGCGGGGTCAGCGTTTGGCCAGCCACTTGGTCGGGTTGATGGCTTCACCCTGATAGCGGATCTCGAAGTAGAGGCCGGGTCTGTCCTGGCCGCCACTGTCGCCGACCAGCGCCACGGGTTCGCCCTGTTCCACGCTCTGGCCCACCTGACGCAGCAGCGACTGGTTGTGACCGTAGAGGCTCATATAGCCCTTACCATGATCTATGACCAGCAGCATGCCGAAGCCATCCAGCCAGTCGGCGTACACCACCTGGCCCGGTGCGACCGCCTTGACCTGGGTCCCTTCGCTGGCGCCAATCAGGGTGCCCTTCCACTTGAGCTCGGCGGTGCGGGGTGAGCCGTAGGAGATGAGGATCGGGCCCTGCACCGGCCAGCGCAGGCTGCCGTTGGTGCTGAGACCGCCGTAGCCGCCACTGCTTGGCTTGCTGCTGCGCGCGGCGGCTTGCTGCTCCGCCACCCGGTTCTGTTGTTCGGCGACTTTCTGCTGTTGGGCCGCGAGCCGTTGCTGCTCGCCGACCTGTCGCTGCTGCGCCGCAATCCGCTGCTCTTCGGCAATCCGCTTCTGCTCGGCGGCCAGGCGTTGGGCCTCCAGGCGGCGCTGGCGCTCCTGTTCGGCTTTCAGCTTGGCCAGCCGTTCCCGCTCGGCCCGCTCACGGCGCTCCTGCTCTTCCCGCTGGCGACGCAGCTCTACCAGCCGGGCCTTCAGGGCTTTCTCCGCCTTGACCAGCTTGGTCAGCTTCTGTTCGTCATCCTGTACCGACTGCTGCAGCTGGTTGCGTACCTTGGCGCGGCTCTGCTGGCTGGCCAGCAGGCTCTGGTGATGTTGCTGCTGTTCGCTCAGCAGGGTTTGCAGCTTGTTCTCGGTCTCTTTGGTGGCCTGCTGGTTTTTCGCCAGCTTGGTGCGGGTCGTGCGCAGGGCTTCAATGGCCTCGATGCGGGCCTTGTTGAGGTAGTCGTAGTAATCGAGAGAGCGGCTCAGTTTGGCCGGATCCTGCTGATTGAGCAGCAGTTTGAGGTAATCGTGGTTGCCCGCCTGGAAGGCGCTTTCCGCCTGCTTGGCCAGCAACTGCTTCTGATGGCTGGCCTGTTGTTCCAGATCCAGCTTGTCCTGTTGCAGGCCCACCAGTTTTTGCTGATTCTGTTTCAGCTGTTGCTTGGTCTGCTCGAGCTTGGCCGCCGCGGCCGAGATGGCCTGCTCATCGGCCTTGAGCTGGGTGTTGAGTTTGGCCAGCTCCTGCTTGCTGAGCTTGATGGTCTTCTGTTGCTCTTTGATCTGGGACTGCATGGTGCCGAGCTGCTGATTGGCAGCCATGGCCTTGCCCGCGACAAACGACAGGCAAAAAAACAGCGCGCCGGCCAACAGGCCGACGCGACTGGTTTTGTTTGAAATAACTTCGCATCCCCGCATGGGGAAGGATTATTTCAGAATCATCAGGGGCTTGCCAGTCATTTCCGGCGGGACCGGCAGACCCATCAGGGTCAGCATGGTCGGAGCCAGATCGGACAGTTTGCCACCTTCAACCACCTCGGACTTGCGACCGAAATAGATGAGGGGAACCGGCAGGTTGGTATGGGCTGTGTGGGCCTGACCCGTCTCTTCGTCCAGCATCTTCTCGGCGTTGCCGTGGTCGGCGGTGATCAGGCATTCGCCACCCACTTCGGCCAGGGCCTCGGTGACGCGACCGATGCAGTGGTCAACCGCCTCACAGGCTTTGACTGCCGCATCGAACACGCCGGTGTGACCGACCATGTCGCCGTTCGGGTAGTTGCAGATGATGGTGTCGTACTTGCCGCTCTTGATGGCGGCAACCAGCTTGTCGGTCAGCTCTTCGGAGCTCATTTCCGGCTGCAGGTCATAGGTGGCCACTTTCGGGCTGGCGACGATCTCGCGGTCTTCGCCGGTGAAGCAGGACTCTTCGCCACCGTTGAAGAAGAAGGTGACGTGGGCGTACTTCTCGGTTTCGGAGATGCGCAGCTGGGTCTTGCCCTGCTTGGCCAGCCACTCACCCAGGGTATTCACCAGGGCGGTCGGCGGGTAGGCACAGGCGGTTTTGATGTCGGCCGCGTATTCGGTCAGCATCACGAAGTTCAGCGCCGGGGTGGCGGCACGGGCAAAGCCGGTGAAGTCGCTGTCGACGAAGGCGCGGGTGATCTCGCGGGCACGGTCGGCACGGAAGTTCATGAAGATCAGCGCATCGCCATCCTGCATGGGGGCTGCGGCACCGATGCGGGTGGCCTTGACGAACTCGTCGTTCTCGTCGCGGGCATAGGCGGCGGTCAGGGCTTCGCTGGCGCTGTCGGCGGTGAACTCGCCCTTGCCCTGAGTCATCAGGTCATAGGCTTGCTGCACGCGATCCCAGCGGTTGTCACGGTCCATGGCGAAGTAGCGGCCGATCATGGAGGCGAAACGACCCTTGCCCAGACGGGCAAACAGGGCGTCGAACTGTTCGATGGAGGACTGGGCGGAACGCGGCGGCACGTCGCGGCCATCCAGGAAGGCGTGGAAATAGATCTGCTCGGCGCCACGCTTGGCGGCCATCTCGATCATGCCCATGATGTGCTCTTCGTGGCTGTGTACGCCACCCGGGGACATCAGACCCATGATGTGCACGGCCTTGCCCTTGGTCACGGCACCGTCAACAGCCTTGCCCAGTTCGACGTTCTGGAAGAAGTCGCCGTCCTTGATCTCTTTGGAGATGCGGGTCAGTTCCTGATAGACGATGCGACCGGCACCTATGTTGACGTGACCCACTTCGGAGTTACCCATCTGACCATCCGGCAGACCCACGTCCAGGCCGGAGCCGGAGATCAGGGTGCTGGTGTAGTCACGGGCGAGACGGTCGAGGTTGGGAGTCTTGGCGGCAGCGACGGCGTTGTGCTCTTGCTTGGTGCTGTAGCCCCAACCGTCCATGATGACCAGAACCAAAGGTTTCTTAGCTGTTGACATAAGGCTATGTCCTCTCGGATAGGAATGAATTGCGGGAAGTGAAACTAGCGTAATATTACTACATCTGCCGAAATAGTCACCTGATAGCCAAGCCCAGGCCCGCCGTCGTTCAGGACTGTTGCCAGCCTGTTTCCCCTTTGTCGCCGGCTTGTCTCCCGGCTCGAAGAATCCTCGCCTCAAGGCGTCGGACGCCACTTTTTATTCCGATCCTTTATCGTGCCCCTGCCCGATGGGAGCCCGCTCCCGCTTTGCCGCCAAGATGGCTGATCTTGGTGGGGTCCCCATGTATACTCGGGCCCTTGTCTTGGTCCCTGGATAGTAGAAGATGCAAGAGTATTTGGATTTTGCGGCCCGTAACCCGCTGCTGACCGCAGCCTGGTTCGGCCTGGCAGGCACCCTGGTTTACACCACTGTGCGTGCTCGTTTTTCTCCGGTTAAGACGGTGAACAACCACACGGCTACCCTGCTGATCAACCGTGAAAATGCCACAGTGGTGGACATTCGCAGTCAGGAAGAGTTTGCCAAGGGCCATCTGGCCGGTGCCCAGCACCTGCCGCTCAGCCAGATCCAGAGCAATAACCTGGGTCCGGTTGAAAAGCATAAAGATGCCCCCATCATAGTGGTGTGCGAGTCGGGGATGACCGCTGGTGGCGCGGGTCGCCAACTGAGCAAGGCCGGTTTCAAGCAGGTGTATGTGCTCAGCGGTGGCATGGCCCAGTGGCGTGCAGATAATCTGCCGGTGACCAAAAAACGCTGATTTAAGGGCCTGCGCCCACATATTTTCTTAAAAAGGAATCAAACGAAATGGCTGACGAAATCAACAACCAGGAAGTACAACCGGAATTCCACATCCAGCGTGTTTACACCAAGGATGTCTCTTTCGAAGCCCCGAATACCCCGCACATCTTCCAGAAAGAGTGGCAGCCGGACGTCAAGCTGGACATGGACACCAAGACCAACATCCTGGCTGACGGCGTGTATGAGGTTGTGCTGACCCTGACCGTGACCTGCAAGCTGGAAACCGAGACTGCCTTCCTGTGTGAAGTGCAGCAAGCCGGTATCTTCACCATAGGCAACCTGCCGGAGCCGCAACTGGCTCACTGCCTGGCCGCCTTCTGCCCGAACATCCTGTTCCCGTATGCCCGCGAAGCCGTGGCGAACATGGTGAGCAAGGGTTCCTTCCCGCAGCTGAACCTGGCACCGGTCAACTTCGATGCCCTGTTTGCCCAGCACATGGCGCAAGCACAGGCCCAGCAGGCGACTGCGGAAGCCTGATAATGGCTGACCAGATCGCTATCTCGGTCTTGGGGGCGGGGTCTTATGGCTCCGCCCTTGCCATTTCTCTGGCGCGCAACGGTCATCCGACCCTGCTGTGGGGTCACGACCCTGCCCATGTCGCCGAGCTGGAACAAGACCGCTGCAACAAGGCTTTTCTGCCGGATGTCCCTTTCCCTGCCGATCTGCAGCTGACCGCCGATCTGCAGGCGGCGGTGCAAGCCGCGCCCGTGCTGCTGCTGGTAGTGCCGAGCCACGTGTTCGGCCAGGTGCTGGCTCAGGTCAAGCCCTTCCTGCGCCCCGATACCCGTATCGCCTGGGCCACCAAGGGGCTGGAACCTGACAGCGGCCGCCTGCTGCAAGACGTGGCCCGTGAGGTGCTGGGTGAGGCGATCCCGCTGGCGGTGATCTCCGGTCCCACCTTCGCCAAGGAGCTGGCCGCCGGCCTGCCGACCGCCATCTCGGTGGCGTCGACTCACGATGACTTCGCCGATGACCTCTCCCTGTTGCTGCACTGCGGCCGTTCGTTCCGGGTCTATACCAATCCGGACTTTGTCGGTCTGCAGCTGGGCGGTGCCGTCAAGAACGTCATCGCCATCGGTGCCGGTCTCTCCGACGGGCTGGGGTTTGGCGCCAACGCCAGAACCGCGCTCATCACCCGGGGTCTGGTGGAGATGCAGCGTTTGGGAGCGGCCCTGGGTGCCGATGCCAAAACCTTCATGGGGATGGCGGGGCTCGGGGATCTGGTGCTGACCTGTACCGACAACCAGTCGCGCAACCGTCGCTTCGGTCTGGCCCTCGGGGCCGGCAAGAGCGTGGATACTGCCATGGCCGAGATAGGTCAGGTGGTGGAAGGCTATCGCAACACCAAGGAGGTGCATCTGTTGGCGGCCCGTTGTGGCGTCGAGATGCCCATCTGCGAGCAGATCTTCCAGGTGCTCTATCAGGGCAAGAACCCGAAAGAAGCCGCCATCGCCCTGCTTAGCCGGGACAAGCGCGACGAATAAGAGCAAATTCCATTAGGCTGTTTTATTAGCCATTTTGAACCTGGGCAGCGCTCGAAATCCTCACGTATGCCTATACGCTCCGGTTTCTGCGCGCTGTCCGTGTTCAAACTGCCGTCAACAACGACGCCTACTGAGATAGACTCATTCGGTTCGCCTGATAGCAAAAGGCCCCGCCAGATTGGCGGGGCCTTTTTATGTGCAGCAAGGGGATCAAGCCTGGCGGGTGATCGCCGCTGGCACGGGATCAATAGTAGGAGTGATCGCCGCGCTGGTGCTCGGTGGCATCTTTGACGCCGTTGAGCTCGCCCGGGAATTTCTCCAGCAGCTGCTTCTCGATCCCCTCTTTCAGGGTGTAATCGACCATGGAGCAACCGTTGCAACCGCCGCCAAACTGCAGGATGGCCAGCTTGTCTTCGGTCAGCTCGACCAGGGTGACTTTGCCGCCGTGACCGGCCAGCATGGGGTTCACCTCGGACATCAGCACATATTCGATGCGGTCGATCAGCGGTGCATCGTCGGCCACCTTGCGCATCTTGGCGTTTGGTGCCTTGAGGGTGAGCTGGGAGCCCATCTGATCGGTGACGAAATCGATGGTGGCATCGACCAGAAAGGGGGCGCTCAGAGGATCGACCAGGCAGTCGAAGCCGCTGAAGGGCAGGTGTTGATCTTCCGGATCGACCGCATCGGGTGGGCAATATGATACGCCGCACTCGGCATTCTGGGTTCCCGGATTGACCACAAACACCCGGATATTGGTGCCATCAGGCTGTTTTTCCAGCAGTTTACGGAAATGGGCCTGGGCGGTGTCGGAAATGCTGATCATCACTATCCTCATAAACCTGAGTGTACGACTAGGGTATTCATGATAACTCGCTTGGCAGTGCTTGGGTAGCATGCTGATGGCGCCGGGCATATGTCAAATATACCTATGGCCGCCTGATGTGGATGAGCCTGCGGGATACATGCCGCGGATTATTGAGGATGTTTGCGGGGGCGGCATACATCTCTGTGGCAGCCTGATGTGCCTGAGCTTGCGGTAGCCATATCGAGTGTCATTTGAGGTGTTTGAGAGTGCGGCAAATGGCCCACACCTCCACTTTTACGATGCCGCTCTCGTGCAGTACGCGGGTGAGCTGGCCTGCCGTCGCCCCCGTGGTCACCACATCGTCGAGCAGAGCCACGTGCTGGTAATGGTGGGGCTGGATCTGGAAGGCGCCGCGCAGATTCCGTCGCCTCTGAGCGGCACTGAGCCGCGTCTGCTGCGGGGTGGCTCGGGTTCTGCGCAGCAGCCGGGTGTCGCAGGGGATGCCGGTGATCTCGCTGAGGGTGATGGCTATCTCCTCCGCCTGATTGAAGCCACGCCACCACAGTCGCCACCAGTGCAGGGGAACCGGAATGATGGCCTCGGGGAGATCGTCTCTCTCCAGATGATCGGCCAGCAGACGGGCGAGCAGCGGCGCCAGCAGGATCTGGCCAGAATATTTCAGCTGCGAAATGAGCATGGAGTAGGGGGCCTGGTAGTCGCCAATGACCTGCAGCCGCTGCCAGGACGGTGGCCTGCGCTGGCAGCGCCCGCAGACAGGTTCGGTTTCTCCGTCAGGTTCCGGCAAGGGCGCCGCACACAGGCTGCATTTGCGATAGGGCTGGTGGAGGGCCTGCTGGCACCAGCTGCAGAGCAGCGGCTGTGCATCGCAAGGCTGTTGGCAGAGCAGACAGTGGCCCTGCCAGTCGGCATGGTTGCCAAGGATCGGACTTGCTTTGGCGAGCAGCCGCTTTAACATGCTGACCCCAAGAGAATGAACAGGGATCTTGAGTCTAGATGAGCGTATCGGTAGAGCGATTTGGTCAGGGGCCCGATCTGGTGCTGTTGCACGGATGGGGCATGAATGGTGCAGTCTGGCATGGTATTGCCCAGCCGTTGGCGGCCCATTATCGGCTGCATCTGGTGGACTTGCCCGGGTTTGGCAACAGTCCGCTGGCCGACGGGAGTGAGTACTCCTTGCCCTGGCTGGCGGAGCAGGTTGCTGCCGTCTTGCCGCAGAAGTGCCATCTGCTCGGCTGGTCCCTCGGTGGTCTGGTGGCGAGCCAGTTGGCGCTGACCCAGCCTGAGCGCTGCCAGAGCCTGATCACGGTGGCGAGCTCCCCCTGCTTCATGGCCCGTGACGACTGGCCGGGGATAGCCCCCAAGGTGCTGACTGGCTTCAATCAGATGCTGGCGGGTGACTTCAAGCAGACCATAGAGCGTTTCCTCGCGATCCAGGCCATGGGCAGTGAACACGCCCGGGATGATATCCGCCAGCTGCGCCACTGGTTGGCAGAGCGTCCGGCTCCCCAACTTGCGGCGCTGGAGGCTGGACTCGGTCTGCTGGCTGACGTTGATCTGCGCGATGAGCTGGCAACGCTGAGCCTGCCCTGGCTGCGGGTCTATGGCCGGCTGGATTCGCTGGTGCCCAAGGCGGCCATACCACTGCTGGACGAACGCTACCCGGCCAGTCACAGCCTGGTGCTGGAAAAGGCCTCGCACGCACCCTTTATTTCCCATCCACAGCAGTTCGTTGAAATCATTCGACATTTTGTTGGTTGAAAAACAACCTATTTGCTTCATTAATCCTCTGGCGTGACGGATAATTAATCCAGCGTCAGAGGAGTGTCATCATGCGTATAGATTCTGCATTGAACAGCGGAGTACAAGGGTTTCAGCGAGCGGAACAGATTGCCGACAAGGCATCCAGCCAGATCGCCCGGCTCAACACCCCGAGCGGTGATCAGGTACAACTGCCCGATGAGCTGGTCAACCTCAAGGTGGCCGAAGTACAGGCCGGAGCATCTGCCAAGGTGATCCAGACCGCCAGTGATGTTATGGGTACCCTGATCGATATCCGGGTGTGACATGAACATCAATGTCAGTCTGCCGACCATTATTCCTAATCAGCTGCAACCGCAGACGGAATCGGCACGCACTGACAATCGCCGTGCAGCCCTCATCCCCCAGACCCGTCAGAGCGAGGCATTCAATGCCGAGCCTGAAGTCGGCTCACAGAAAGACAAGTCCAAGGCCACCCAGGCCAATCCCAATCAGACCTCCCAGCAGACACGGGAAGCTTCCCAGACCGGCAATCCGCAAACGCCGGTTGATCACCGCTTCGTGGAGGCCACGGGGGAAGACGGGCAGCGCAACAAGCAACAGCAGGATCCCAGACAGCAGGAGCAGCAACAGAAGCAGGAGGTGCAGATCAAGGAGCTGGCCGACAGGGATCAGGAGGTACGGACCCACGAGCAGGCACATCAGAGCACTGGCGGCCAGTATGCCAGCAGTCCGACCTATCAGTTCTCGATGGGACCGGATGGCAAGCGCTACGCTACCGGAGGCGGCGTCTCCATCGACATCGGGACCATTCCCGGCGATCCCAGGGCGACCATCGCCAAGATGCAGCAGGTGCGTGCCGCCGCCCTGGCCCCGGCCGATCCTTCCGCACAGGATCTGAGCGTGGCCAGAAGTGCCGCCGCCAAGGAGGCTCATGCCCGCAAGGCGCTGCTCTCATCCGACCCAGACTCCACCTTGGCGGCCGATGGCAGCGCCAGGACGGGCGTGCTGAACGGCTACATGGAGCAGCGCAACCAGGTCATTGCCCAGCGTTATCAACAGGCGGTCAGGCCTGCTGCGCAGCAAGGGTTCAGCCTGAACGTCTGAGCGCGGCACCACTCTTCCACCTGATTTTTCGATCACGTCCTGGGCATTTGCAACTAATCTGAGGGGTAATCCCATTCATCCTCACAGGAGTCGTCATGCACTTTGATGAAGTCAAACCGGAAGACTTTGCCACCTTCTCCCGCGTTCCCCCTCCTCACCTTCAGATGGAACAGTTTTTGATGCAGCTTGGTGGTGGCGGAACCGAAGGCACTCACTTCAAGAAGAAAGTCATGCTGGCGGCCGGTTGGAGCCATACCGGCGTGGTTTCCTATGGCAAGTACCCGCAGGAGGCCTGCAAGGCATTCAATCGACTGCGGGAGGTGCTGGCCCGGCATCAGGATCCTGAAAGCATTCTGGCCACCCTCAGTCAATGAGCCTTGGCGTCTTGTAAAAAAGCCCCTTTCGGGGCTTTTTTCATATCTTGACGGCTTATTTCTTGGTTTTGGAGAGGGCTGCCGCGAAGGCGTTGCCCATGGCGCCGCCACCCACCGGCGTGCTTGGACGCGGCGCCTGTCTCGGCTGGGCACTGCCAGCATTTGTGTTGCGGGACTCCGCCGGCTTGCGGGCCGGTTGTCCGGCTTTTTCTTCCAATCGCATGGTCAGGCTGATCCGCTTGCGCGGGGCATCCACCTCCAGCACCTTGACCCTCACTATGTCACCTGCCTTGACCACCTCGCGGGGATCCTTGACGAAGCGATCCGTCAGAGACGATATGTGCACCAGCCCATCCTGATGGACGCCGATGTCGACGAAGGCGCCGAAGTTGGTGACGTTGGTGACCACGCCTTCCAATATCATCTCGGGCACCAGGTCGCTTATCTTCTCCACCCCATCCTTGAAGGTGGCGGTCTTGAACTCGGGGCGCGGGTCGCGGCCCGGCTTGTCCAGCTCACCTATGATGTCGGTGACGGTGGGCACGCCGAACTGCTCATCCGTGTAGTCGGCCGGCTTCAGGCTGCGCAGCAGGCTGCCGTTGCCGAGCAGGCTCTCAACTTGCTGCTGGAGTCGCGCCAGGATCCTTTCAACCACAGGGTAGGATTCCGGGTGCACCGCCGAGCTGTCGAGGGGGTTGCTGCCCCCGCGAATGCGCAGGAAGCCAGCGCACTGTTCGAATGCCTTGGGGCCGAGCCGGCTCACCTTCAGCAGTTGCTGGCGGCTCAGGAAGGCGCCGTGCTCGTCCCGATAGGCGACGATATTCTGGGCCAGTGTCTGTGATAGACCGGACACCCGATTCAGCAGGGCGACCGAGGCGGTATTCACATCCACCCCGACCGCGTTCACGCAATCCTCGACCACGGCGTCCAGCCGACGGGCCAGCTGGCTCTGGCCGACGTCGTGCTGGTACTGGCCCACGCCTATGCTCTTGGGATCTATCTTGACCAGCTCGGCCAGGGGATCCTGCAGGCGGCGGGCGATGGAGACGGCGCCACGGATGGAGACATCGAGATCCGGGAACTCCTGGGAGGCAAGCTCGGAGGCGGAATAGACAGAGGCCCCCGCTTCGCTCACCACTATCTTCTGCGCCTTGGCGGCGGGGTAGCGCTCGAACAGATCGCTCACCAGCCGGTCTGTCTCTCGCGAGGCTGTGCCGTTGCCTATGCTGATGAGCTCGACCTTGTGCTTCTGACACAGCTCGCTCAGGGTCTTGAGGCTCTGATCGATCTGGCGCTTCGGCTCGAACGGGTAGATGGTGGCGTGATCGACCAGCTTGCCGGTGGCGTCGACCACGGCCACCTTGACCCCGGTGCGGATGCCCGGATCCAGCCCCATGGTGCAGCGCATGCCAGCCGGCGCCGCCATCAGCAGATCCTGCAGGTTCATGGCGAACACCTTGATGGCCTCGTCTTCTGCCGATTCGCGGATACGGCCGATAAGCTCGGTCTCCATCTGCAAGGAGAGCTTGATCTTCCAGGTCCAGCTCACCACCACCTGCAGCCACTTGTCGGCCGGGCGGTTTTGCAGATTCAGCTTGAGGTGGTGGGCTATGATGCCTTCGCAGGGGCTGGAGCCCTCGTCTTCACCCGTGATCAGCGCCAGATTGAGGATGCCCTCGTTGCGACCGCGCAGCATGGCCAGCACCCGGTGGGAGGGGGCCTTGTGCAGCGGCTCGTCGTGCTCGAAGTAGTCCTTGAACTTGGCTCCTTCCTGCTCCTTGCCTGCCACCACGCGGGCGCGCAGGGTGGCGTTGTGCCACAGGTAGTCCCGCAGCTTCTCCAGCAGGTCGGCCTGCTCGGCGAAACGCTCCATCAGGATATAGCGGGCGCCGTCGAGGGCGGCCTTGCTGTCAGTGATGCCGTGCTCGATGTTGAGGAAGGCGGCAGCGGCCTGTTCGGGATCCCGCATAGGGTCCGTGAGCAGCAGGCTCGCCAGCGGCTCCAGTCCCGCCTCTATGGCCATCTGCCCCTTGGTGCGACGCTTGGGCTTGTAGGGGAGGTAGAGATCTTCCAGCCGGGTCTTGCTGTCGGCGCCGTTCAGCTCGCGGGCCAGTTCCGGGGTGAGTTTGCCCTGCTCCTCGATGGAGCGAATGATCACCTGGCGGCGATCCTCCAGCTCGCGCAGATAGCCGAGGCGGCTCTCCAGGGTACGCAGCTGGCTGTCGTCCAGGCCACCGGTCACCTCTTTGCGATAACGGGCGATAAAGGGCACGGTCGAACCTTCATCCAGCAGGCGCACGGCCGCCTGCACCTGTTCCGGACGGGCATTCAGCTCACCGGCAATCTGTTTCTCTATTACATGGCTGTGCATCTGGGATCTCTGTGGTCGCTTCTATCCAACTGGCCCGGGGTGGCGTCGATGTGCTGCGGCCGGTTATGCCGCTCGTCAGCTCACCGCCTCTCTGCACCATGAGGGGGGACCGCATGGTGTGCATTGAGCGTCGCCGGGACTGGCCCGCACCCAAGGCGCCAAATGTGAGCACTATATGGGGTCGGGCGGCGCTATGCCACCCTGCTGAAATGACATGCATGGCTGTCGGGCCGAATGGCGAGAGAGGGGCTGGCCGCCCAGATACTTGTCATGGGGGCTCTTTGCTTGGACGGGCAGGGCATCAGCCCTTGCCCATGGCGGGGAGGCGAGTGCTTCCCGCTACCGTCACTTCGGATAACTGATCTCGTTGACATACCAACAGACGTCACCGACTGGCGTAGGCACTATGGCTTCATCCCCGACCTCCTTCTTGAGCAGGGCGCGGGCCATGGGGGAGTCGATGGAGATGTAATCCTTGCGACCGAAGATCTCGTCATAACCGACGATGCGAAAGCGCTTGGTCTCGCCCTCGTCGTTCTCCACCTCGACCCAGGCACCGAAGAACACCTTGCCCTCCTGGGCGGGGGCATAATCGACGATCCCCAGCTCCTCGAGGCATTTACGCAGGTAGCGCACCCGCCTGTCGATCTCCCGCAACCGCTTCTTGTTGTACTGGTAGTCGGCATTCTCGCTGCGATCGCCCAGGCTGGCGGCCCAGGCCACCTTGCGGGTGGTCTCGGGGCGTTCTTCGCGCCACAGGAAATCGAGCTCTTCTTTCAGCTTGTTGTAGCCTTCGCGGGTGATCAGCTTGGTCTTCATGGATTTCAAGTACCTGCGTCAATGTGGGCTGATGGGCCTCTGGTGGCTCGGCCGATCTTATCCGCTGTCGCCTCGCTGTCGAGCAAAACCTGCGTCGTCATGGGAGAGGGCGTGGGCCGGTGGGCGCAAGGCGGCCATGGGCAATAACCAGTAACATATTTATGCTTTGCCGTTGGGGGCCCGGGCTCTAGTATTGGCAACATATCGAGAGGAGAGGCAAGCAATGAGTCAGCAATACAAGGTTCTGGTGGTCGACGATGATTTGAAATTGCGTTCCCTGCTGGAGCGCTATCTGACCGAACAAGGATTCGTGGTTCGTGGCGTCGCCAATGGTGAACAGGCGGATCGCCTGCTGACTCGTGAAAATTTCAGCCTGATGGTGCTGGACTTGATGCTGCCGGGGGAGGACGGCCTCTCCATCTGTCGCCGCCTGCGCGAGGCCGGCAACCAGATCCCGGTGCTGATGCTCACCGCCAAGGGCGATGAGGTGGATCGCATCGTCGGGCTCGAGATGGGGGCCGACGATTATCTGCCCAAGCCGTTCAACCCGCGCGAACTGCTGGCGCGGATCCGCGCCGTGCTGCGCCGTCATACCGTCGAACTGCCCGGGGCTCCCTCGACCGCCGAGAAGATGGTGACCTTCGGCAGCTATCAGCTCAACCTGGCGACCCGTGAACTCAGCCGTGATGGCGAGCCGGTAGCCCTGACCAGCGGCGAATTTGCCGTGCTCAAGGTGCTGGTCAGCCATCCCCGCGAGCCCCTCTCCCGCGACAAGCTGATGAACCTAGCCAGAGGGCGCGAGTACACGGCGACCGAGCGCAGCATAGATGTACAGGTCTCCCGCTTGCGCCGCTTGCTGGAGCAGGACCCGGCCCAGCCGCGTTACCTACAGACCGTCTGGGGCCTGGGTTACGTCTTCGTGCCGGACGGTGATGGCGAATGAAGAAAGTGAGCAGCATGTTTTCCCGCATGCTCTGGTTTCTGGCCGCCGTGTTGGTGGTCTATCAGTTTGTCTCCTATGCCACCTTCTACAACTATCTGCTGGCGCCGACCGTCAAGCAGATCAGCCACCTGCTGGCCAACCAGGTCAAACTCATCTTTCCGGTCGAAAGCAACCAGCTGGCGCTGAGCGAGGATGCCGAGGCGCTGGTCTATGTGGCGACCGGCAGCGACATCTATACCCAGACAGAGGCGGAGCAGCATGGGCTCAATGACTCCAAGCCCTACACCTATCTGGAAGAGAGCATCAGCCGCGAGCTGGGGGGCAAGACCAAGGTACGGGTCGAGATCCAGGATCACTACATCATCTGGATCCAGCCGCCCCAGGCCAATCAGGTGTGGGTTCGCATCCCGCTGACCGAGATCGAGGATGACGACATAGAGCCGCTGATCCTCTACATGAGCGTGCTGCTGGTGGTGACCCTGTTCGCGGCCTGGCGGTTTGCCCGCCAGCTGGTGCGTCCGCTGGAGGATCTGGAGGCCGGTGCCGTGGCCGTGGCGCGCGGCAACTTCCCCGATGCGCTGGGGGAGCAGGGCTCGCGGGAGGTACGCCGGTTGACCCGCACCTTCAACCACATGTCGAGCTCGATCAAGGGGCTGATCGAGGAGCGCAACCTGATGATGGCCGGGGTCTCTCATGACTTGCGCACACCGCTGACCCGCATCCGGCTGGCGACCGAGATGATGTCGTCCGGGGATGAGTATCTCAAGGAGAGCATCAACGCGGACATTGACGAGTCCAACGGCATCATAGATCAGTTCATCGACTACATCCGGCCGGACGAGGGGCTGGATACCCAGCAAATCGACCTGACCCAGCTGATCCACGACGTGCTGCTGGTGCAGACCGATCAGGGGCTGGAGGTGGATCTCGAATTGCCTGAAGAGGCGGTGCGGGTGGCCTGCAATCCCATCAGCATCCGGCGCATTCTCAACAACCTGTCGGGCAACTCGTTGCGCTATGGCGCGAGCCGCCTGCATGCAGAGCTGAAGGATGATGGCCACTGGGTGCGGCTGCGGCTGTCAGACAACGGCCCCGGCATCCCGGAGCAGGACTACTACCGGGTGCTCAAGCCGTTTACCCAGGGCAACGAGGCCCGCACCGGCAGCGGCAGCGGCCTGGGGTTGGCCATAGTCGCCAAGATTGTCTCCCAGCACCATGGCACCATACGGCTGGGGAGCTCGGAACTGGGGGGCTTGCTGGTGGAGATCCGGCTACCCAAGAACCAGCCACTGGAGTGGATGGATTGAGAGAAGGGCGTATCCGTGGATACGCCCTTCTGCATTGTCAGGCTTGCGGCTCGGTGCTCTTGCGGTAGCGCTTGCCGTATTTGAGCTGCTGGATCAGCAGGGCGGCCACGATCAGCCCGAGCCCTATGGGGGTGGCCGGGTGTATGGCTTCGCCGATCAGCAGGTTGAGCAGTACCAGGGAGGCAAACGGCGAGATGAAGATGAGGTTGCTGATGGGGGCCGTGTTGGTGGCGTGGCGCAGGGCCATCAGCCAGAGCACGAAGCCGAAACCCATCTCGAACAGGCCCACATAGATGGCGCCGGCCCAGCCTTGCCAGGCGGTCATGGCAAAATCGGAGAGCAGCCAGGTCGCCGCGACGATGAAAGGCAGGCTGATGATGAAGCCGAGCAGCAGGCTGACGATGGGGTCTCCCTGATTGCGGGTGTTGAGGATCCAGTAACTGGCCCAGATGAGGGTCGATACCAGCGCCAGGGTCACCCCGAGCGGGCTGTCGAACTGCAGGCCGAATACATCCCCCTTGGTGGCGATCACCAGGGCGCCGAAGTAACCCAGTACTATGGCGACGCCGTCGCGGCGGCGCAGCTTCTGGCCGAGAAAGGGAACGGCCAGCAGGCTGAGGGTGATGGCCCAGGTGTAGTTGAGGGTCTGCGCCTGTTGCGCGGGCAGCAGGTCATAGGCCTTGAACAGCAGCAGGTAATAGAGGAAGGGATTCAATACCCCCAGCGCCAGATAATAGAAGGGGCGGGCCTTGAGGTAACTCAGCAGCAGTGCCAGCTTGCCCTGTTTGGCAACGATAGCGCCGAGAGTCAGGGTCGAGGTGAAGGCGGCCACAAGCAGCAGCTGCACAGGCTCGAAGTAGGCGAGGGAAATCTTGAAGGCGGTGGCGACCGTCGACCAGAGGGCAACGGCGCAGAGTCCATACTGATAGGCTTTCTTTTGATCTTTGAGCATAGAATGTCGTTCCACTGACGGAGGCAGGCGCACAGTCTACCAGCCTGTTTGTAACATTGTCGTCACCCCCGGTTGGCGGGGAATGGCGTCACCGCCGGCGAGATCCATCTGTCACATAAAACTGCGCACAATCTGTTCGCTCTCCCTTGCGCAAATTTGAAAAATCCGTATAATCCCCTCCGCTTACCCATGAGGTAAGCCAGACGATATGTCTGCTGCTGAGTTGTTCGTTTACGGACGGCCAGCCATACAGTCCTCCCGATATGGGGGGAAACGTGAAAAATCACACCTCTGGCGGGATCACTCCCGGTCGGGCGGTGTTGGTTTATGTTCTTTTATCTATTGGAGCTCTGTCAATGCAGAACCAAAGAATCCGTATTCGCCTGAAGGCTTTTGATCATCGCCTGATTGATCAATCCACAGCGGAAATCGTTGAAACTGCAAAGCGCACCGGCGCGCAGGTTCGCGGTCCTATCCCGCTGCCGACTCGCAAAGAGCGCTTCACCGTCCTGATCTCCCCGCACGTCAACAAAGATGCGCGTGATCAGTACGAGATCCGCACTCACAAGCGTCTGGTAGACATCGTTGAACCGACTGACAAGACCGTTGACGCTCTGATGCGTCTGGATCTGGCAGCTGGTGTAGACGTCCAGATCAGCCTGGGTTAATTACGGAAAGAGGTTGATAACAATGACAATCGGTCTTGTAGGTCGCAAAGTGGGTATGACTCGCATCTTCACTGAAGATGGCGTTTCTATCCCGGTGACTGTTATCGAAGTTGAAGCTAACCGTGTAACTCAGGTCAAATCTGTAGAAACCGACGGCTACAACGCTATTCAGGTTACCACTGGCGCCAAAAAAGCCAGCCGTGTGACCAAGCCGGAAGCTGGCCACTTCGCCAAAGCTGGTGTAGAAGCCGGCCGCGGTCTGTGGGAATTCCGCTTGAACAACGGTGAAACTTTCACTGTTGGTAGCGAGCTGAAAGTAGATCTTCTCGCTGACGTTAAGATGGTAGACGTTACCGGCACATCCAAAGGTAAAGGTTTTGCGGGCACTGTAAAGCGCCACAACTTCCGTACCCAGGATATGACCCACGGTAACTCCTTGTCTCACCGCGCTCCGGGTTCTATCGGTCAGAACCAGACTCCGGGTCGTGTATTCAAGGGCAAAAAGATGGCTGGTCACATGGGTGCTGAGCGTGTAACGACTCAGAACCTGGAACTGGTTCGTGTTGACGCTGAACGTAACCTGCTGCTCATCAAAGGTGCAGTCCCAGGTGCAACCAACGGCAACGTGATCGTCAAACCTGCCGTCAAAGCGTAACGTCTGAGGAGATAGTAATGGAATTGGTAATGAAAGACGCCAAGAGCGCTCTTGAAGTTTCCGAGACTACCTTCGGGCGCGAATTCAACGAAGCTCTGGTTCACCAGGTCGTCGTTGCATATGCCGCAGGTGCCCGTCAGGGTACTCGCGCGCAGCTGACTCGCTCTGAAGTGTCTGGTGGCGGCAAAAAGCCGTGGCGTCAGAAGGGTACTGGTCGTGCCCGTGCTGGCTCCATCCGTTCGCCCATTTGGCGTTCCGGTGGTGTGACTTTTGCTGCTAAGCCGCAAGATCACAGCCAAAAAGTAAACAAGAAGATGTACCGCGGCGCTATCCGTAGCATCCTGTCCGAGCTGGTACGTCAAGAGCGCCTGATCGTTGTCGAGAAATTCGGCATCGAAGCGCCGAAGACCAAAGAACTGATCGCCAAGCTGAAAGAGATGGAACTGACTGACGTTCTGATCGTGACAGCTGAAGTCGATGAGAACCTGTTCCTGGCTGCTCGCAACCTGTACAAAGTTGACGTGCGTGATGTTGCCGGTATCGACCCGGTCAGCCTGATCGCTTTCGACAAGGTTCTGATGACTGCTGATGCAGTTAAGCAAATCGAGGAGATGCTGGCATGATCCGCGAAGAGCGTCTGTTGAAAGTTCTGAAGGCTCCGCATATCTCTGAAAAGAGCACCATGGTCGCCGAGAAGCAGAACACTATCGTGTTCAAAATTGCTGTCGACGCCACCAAGGCGGAAGTCAAAGCTGCAGTTGCGAAACTGTTCGAGGTCGAAGTTGAGACCGTCCGTACCCTGAACATGAAGGGTAAAACCAAGCGCGCAGGTGCACGCGTAGGCCGTCGTTCCGATTGGAAAAAGGCTTATGTGACCCTGAAAGCTGGTCAGGACATCGACTTCATGGGCGCAGCCGAGTAAGAGGAGTTCTGAAAAATGGCAATCGTTAAGTGCAAGCCTACTTCTCCGGGCCGCCGCCACGTCGTTAAGATCGTCAATCAAGAGCTGTACAAGGGTAAGCCCTTTGCCGCTCTGCTGGACAGCAAGAGCAAGTCCGGTGGTCGTAACAACAACGGTCGTATCACTACCCGTCATATCGGTGGTGGTCACAAGCAGCATTACCGTATCGTCGACTTCAAGCGCGACAAAGACGGTATCCCGGCCAAAGTAGAGCGCCTGGAATACGATCCTAACCGTACCGCTAACATCGCTCTGGTGTTGTATGCAGACGGTGAGCGTCGTTACATCCTGGCTCCGAAAGGCCTGAAAGCTGGTGACGCTATCGCTTCTGGTGCTGATGCCGCAATCAAGGTAGGTAACACCCTGCCGATGCGCAACATCCCGGTCGGTTCGACTGTTCACGCCGTTGAGATGAAACCTGGTAAAGGTGCCCAGCTGGCTCGTTCCGCTGGTACTTTCATCCAGATCCTGGCTCGTGAAGGTAACTATGTAACTCTGCGTCTGCGTTCCGGCGAAGTACGTAAAGTTCTGGCCGAGTGCCGCGCCACCATAGGTGAAGTCGGTAACTCCGAGCACATGTTGCGTCAACTGGGTAAAGCCGGTGCCAACCGCTGGCGTGGTATTCGTCCGACCGTTCGCGGTATGGCGATGAACCCGGTCGACCACCCGCACGGTGGTGGTGAGGGTCGTAACAAGGGCATGCAGCCTGTGTCCCCATGGGGCCAGAAGGCTAAAGGCTTCAAGACCCGTAAGAACAAGCGTACCGACAAGTACATCGTACGTCGTCGTAACAAGTAATTGTTAACATAGAGGAATCACCATGCCACGTTCTCTCAAGAAGGGTCCATTTATTGACCTGCACTTGCTGAAGAAGGTAGAGAAAGCGGTGGAAAGCGGGGATAAAAAGCCGGTTAAGACCTGGTCCCGTCGTTCAATGATCATCCCGAACATGATCGGTTTGACCATCGCTGTCCATAATGGTCGTCAGCACGTTCCGGTTTTCGTTACCGAAGAAATGATCGGTCACAAACTGGGTGAATTCGCACCGACTCGTACTTATCGCGGCCATGCTGCTGATAAGAAGGCTAAGAAGCGCTAAGGGATAAATGATGGAAGCTATCGCTAAACACCGTTATGCCCGTACTTCTGCCCAGAAAGCTCGTCTGGTAGCCGATCAAGTACGTGGTCTGTCCGTAGACAAGGCTCTGAATCTCCTGACCTTCAGCCCGAAAAAGGCTGCTGTGCTGGTTAAGAAAGTGCTGGAATCTGCCATTGCAAACGCTGAGCACAACGAAGGCGCCGACATCGACGCCCTGCGTGTTGCTACTATCATGGTCGACGAAGGTCCCTCCATGAAGCGCATCCGTCCGCGTGCCAAAGGTCGTGCGGATCGTATCCTCAAGCGTACCGCTCACATCACTGTAGTGGTATCCGACGCTAAGGCTGGGAGATAAGCAATGGGTCAGAAAGTACATCCTAATGGCATTCGCCTGGGTATTACCAAGCCTTGGAATTCTACCTGGTTCGCGAACACCAAAGACTTCGCTGACAACCTGTACAGCGATTTTCAAGTACGCCAGTTCCTGACCAAGGAGCTGAAAAACGCTTCCTTGTCCAAGATCACCATCGAGCGTCCGGCCAAGAGCATCCGTGTGACCATTCACACCGCTCGTCCGGGTGTCGTGATCGGCAAGAAAGGCGAAGACGTTGAGAAACTGCGCAAAGCCGTCGCCGTAATTGCTGGCGTGCCTGCTCAGATCAACATTTCCGAAGTCCGCAAGCCGGAGCTGGATGGCAAACTCGTTGCCGACAGCATCACTTCCCAGCTGGAACGTCGCGTTATGTTCCGTCGTGCTATGAAGCGCGCCGTACAAAACGCCATGCGCCTGGGTGCCAAGGGCATCAAAGTGGAAGTGTCCGGTCGTCTGGGCGGCGCTGAAATCGCGCGTACCGAATGGTACCGTGAAGGTCGTGTGCCTTTGCACACCCTGCGTGCCGACATCGACTACGCAACTTCTGAAGCCCACACCACTTACGGTGTGATCGGCGTCAAAGTTTGGATCTTCAAGGGCGAAGTTCTGGGCGGTCTGGCTGCAGTCAATGCTGCCGCTGCTCAAGAGCAAGCTCCTGCAAAGCCCAAGCGTGACAACAAGCGCCGCGCTGCTAAGTAAGGAGATCGGTAAATGTTGCAACCTAAGCGTACTAAATTCCGCAAGACCCATAAGGGTCGTAACCGCGGTCTGGCCACCTCTGGTAACGAAGTATCCTTCGGTACCTTTGGCCTGAAGGCGACATCTCGTGGCCAACTGACTGCTCGTCAAATCGAAGCAGCCCGTCGTGCCATGACCCGTCACGTTAAGCGTCAAGGTAAGATCTGGATCCGTGTATTCCCGGACAAGCCCATCACCGAAAAGCCCCTCGAAGTTCGTATGGGTAAAGGTAAGGGTAACGTGGAATATTGGGTTTGCCCGATCCAGCCTGGCAAGGTTCTGTACGAGATGGACGGTGTACCTGAGGCTCTGGCGCGTGAAGCGTTTGCCCTGGCCGCAGCTAAGCTGTCTGTTCAGACCACTTTCGTAATTAAGACGGTGATGTGATGAAAGCCCAAGATCTGCGTCAAAAGAGCGTCGATGAACTGAACCAGGAGCTGCTGGGCCTGCTGCGTGAGCAATTCAACATGCGCATGCAAGCGTCCACCGGCCAGCTGGCTCAGACTCACACTCTGAAACAAGTGCGTCGTGACGTCGCACGTATCAAGACTGTACTGACTGAGAAGGCAGGTGCGTAATGACTGACAAGATCCGTACTCTGCAAGGTCGTGTAATTAGCGACAAGATGGAGAAATCCATCACTGTTGCTATCGAGCGCAAGGTAAAGCACCCGATCTACGGTAAGATCATCAAGCGCACTACCAAGCTGCACGTACATGATGAGAACAACGAGTGTAAAGCTGGCGATCTCGTGGAAATCCGCGAGTGCCGCCCGCTGTCCAAGACCAAGTCCTGGACCCTGGTTGCGATCTTAGAAAAGGCCTAATCGGTACTTTTTAGCCCAAACGGCCCCTTAGCGGGGCCGTTTGTTTTTTAGGCTACCTTTTCTAAAAATCCTGTGTTATAGTTTCGCGCCTTTTGAAGGCAGCCAGATCCCGAGAGGGATAAGAAGTAAACAAAGCGGAGCACTAAAATGATCCAGATGCAAAGTATGCTGGGCGTAGCCGACAACTCCGGCGCTCGCAGTGTAATGTGTATTAAGGTTCTGGGTGGCTCGCACCGCCGTTACGCCGGCATCGGCGACATCATCAAAGTTTCCATTAAGGAAGCCATTCCTCGCGGTAAAGTGAAGAAAGGTGATGTGTATAACGCGGTGGTCGTACGCACCCGTAAAGGCGTTCGTCGTCCGGACGGCTCAGTCATCCGTTTCGACAACAATGCGGCTGTGTTGCTTAACAACAACCAACAGCCAATCGGTACTCGTATTTTTGGCCCGGTGACCCGTGAACTCCGTAATGAGAAGTTCATGAAGATTGTGTCCCTGGCACCCGAAGTACTGTAAGGAGTCGAACGATGGCAGCTAAAATCCGTCGCGAAGACGAAGTGATTGTTCTTACCGGCAAAGACAAGGGCAAGCGTGGCAAAGTCACTCAAGTCCTGGTAAGCGAAGGTAAGGTATACGTTGAAGGCATCAACCTGGTGAAGAAACACCAAAAGCCGGTACCCGCACTGGGTCAGGCTGGCGGTATCATCAGCAAAGAAGCCCCAATGGACGTTTCTAACGTAGCGCTGTTCAACTCTGCCGCTGGCAAGGCTGATCGCGTTGGTTTCCGGATTGAAGACGGCAAAAAAGTTCGTTTCTTCAAATCCACCGGCGAACTTGTGAAGTAATTGGAGTTTAACGATGGCGAAACTGCATGATTACTACAAATCCGATGTAGTAAATGAACTGGCCAAACAGTTCGGTTACAAGACTATCATGCAAGTCCCTCGGATCGAGAAAATCACCCTGAACATGGGTGTTGGTGAAGCTATCTCTGACAAAAAGCTGTTGGAAAATGCCGCTGCCGATATGGCTGCCATTTCCGGTCAGAAGCCGCTGATCACCAAAGCTCGCAAATCTGTTGCGGGCTTCAAGATTCGTGAAGGCTACCCGATAGGTTGTAAAGTAACCCTGCGTGGCGAGCGTATGTGGGAGTTCCTGGAACGGCTGATTTGCATCTCCGTACCGCGTATCCGTGACTTCCGTGGCCTGAACGCTAAAGCGTTCGACGGTCGTGGTAACTACTCCATGGGCGTGCGTGAGCAAATCATCTTCCCGGAAATCGACTATGACAAAGTCGATCGCGTTCGTGGTCTGGATATCACCATCACCACTTCCGCGAATACCGATGAAGAAGGCCGTGCTCTGCTGGCTGCCTTTAACTTCCCATTCCGCAAGTAAGGTTAGGGTTATGGCTAAAACATCCATGAAAGCACGTGAAGCAAAGCGTGCGAAGCTGGTAGCCAAGTTCGCGACCAAGCGAACCGAGCTGAAAGCTATCATCGTTGATATGAACGCTTCTGAAGAAGCGCGTTGGGATGCTGTCTTGCAACTGCAACAGCTGCCCCGTGATTCCAGTCCGTCCCGCCAGCGTAACCGTTGCAATATTACTGGTCGTCCGCACGGTTTCCTGCGCAAGTTTGGCCTGTCCCGCATCAAGGTGCGTGAGCATGCCATGAAGGGCGAAATTCCAGGCCTCAAAAAGGCCTCTTGGTAAGAATCTCGGGAGTTAGACTATGAGCATGCAAGATCCGATCGCGGATATGCTGACCCGCATCCGTAACGGTCAGGCGGCGAGCAAAGTTGCGGTTTCCATGCCTTCTTCCAAGCTGAAAGTGGCAATTGCCAAAGTGCTGAAAGAAGAAGGTTACATCGCTGGCTACTCCGTAGCGGGTGATGTGAAGCCTGAACTGGAAATTGAACTGAAATATTTCCAGGGCAAGCCGGTTGTAGAACTGATCCAACGCGTGAGCCGTCCCGGCCTGCGTATTTACAAGCGCACTACTGATCTGCCGAAAGTTATGGGCGGTCTCGGTGTTGCTATCGTGTCCACGTCTAAAGGTGTGATGACCGACCGTGCTGCCCGCAAGGCAAGCATGGGCGGTGAGATCATCTGCTACGTCGCTTAATAGGAGGTCGGAAATGTCTCGCGTTGCTAAGGCACCCGTCACTATTCCTGCTGGCGTAGAGGTGACTCTGAACGGTCAGGAACTGTCCATCAAAGGTGGTAAAGGTTCTCTGGTTCGTTCCATCCACGCCGGTGTAGAAGTGACCAAAGAAGACAATGTACTGAAGTTCGCCCCGCGCGACGGCATCGCTGGTGCTGACGCTCAGGCCGGTACTGCACGTGCATTGGCTAACAACATGGTAATCGGTGTTACCCAAGGCTTCGAGCGTAAGCTGCAGCTGGTTGGTGTAGGTTACAAAGCCTCCATCAAGGGCAATGCTGTCGCGCTGGCCCTGGGCTTCTCTCACCCGGTAGAGCATGCGCTGCCGGCTGGTGTCACCGCTGAATGCCCGACCGCTACAGAGATCGTTCTGCGTGGTGTGGACAAGCAGCTGGTTGGCCAAGTCGCCGCCGATATCCGTTCTTACCGCGCTCCGGAGCCCTACAAGGGCAAGGGTGTACGCTATGCCAACGAGCAAGTGCGTACTAAAGAAGCTAAGAAGAAGTAAGGTAACACTATGGACAAGAAAGCAGCTCGTCTCCGTCGTGCTACTCGTGCTCGGAAGAAGATGCAGGAACTGGGAGCTACCCGTCTGGTTGTTCACCGTACCCCGCGTCATATCTACGCGCAGGTTATCGCAGCCAACGGTTCCGAAGTTCTGGCCTCTGCTTCTACAGTAGAGAAAGCCATCAGTGAAGCGCTTAAATACTCCGGTAATGCTGATGCAGCTACCGCAGTAGGTAAAGCAATCGCTGAGCGTGCTATTGCCAAAGGCGTTCAGAACGTATCTTTCGATCGTTCCGGTTTCAAGTATCACGGTCGTGTAGCCGCTCTGGCTACCGCTGCTCGTGACGCTGGTCTTCAGTTCTAAGCTAGGAGTCGAAGATGGCTAAAGTCGAATCTCAAGCCGGCGAACTGCAAGAAAAGCTGATTGCAGTAAACCGTGTTTCGAAAACTGTTAAAGGTGGTCGTATCATGTCCTTCACCGCGTTGACCGTGGTGGGTGATGGTAACGGCCGTGTAGGTTACGGTTACGGTAAGGCCCGTGAAGTTCCGGCCGCTATTCAAAAAGCGATGGAACAGGCTAAACGTAACCTGAGCAAGGTAGAACTGAACAATGGCACTCTGCACCACCCGGTGCGCGGTGTTCACTCCGGTTCCACCGTGTTCATGAAGCCGGCCTCACAAGGTACTGGTATCATTGCAGGCGGCGCCATGCGTGCTGTTCTGGAAGTTGCTGGTATCCACAACGTGCTGGCCAAGACCTACGGTTCCACCAACCCAATCAACGTTGTTCGCGCAACTGTCGACGCTCTGGTACAGGGTCAATCCCCGGCCCAGATCGCTGCCAAGCGTGGTTTGCGCGTTGAAGAAATTCTGGGGTAATGCGACATGGCTAACACTGTAAAAGTAACTCAAACTCGCAGCTCTATCGGCCGTCTGCCAAAGCACAAGGCGACTCTGCGTGGTCTGGGTCTGCGTCGCATTGGTCACACCGTTGAGCTGGAAGATACTCCCTGCGTACGCGGTATGATCAACCAGGTTTATTACATGGTTAAGGTGGAGGGCTAAGCATGCGTCTGAATACTCTGTCTCCGGCCGCTGGTTCCAAGCCTGAAAAACAACGTCGTGGTCGTGGTATCGGCTCCGGCCTGGGCAAGACTGGTGGTCGTGGTGTGAAAGGTCAAACCTCTCGTTCCGGTGGCGGTAAAGTCCGCGCTGGTTTCGAAGGCGGCCAGATGCCTTTGAAAATCCGTCTGCCGAAGTTCGGTTTCTTCTCTCGCAAATCTTTGGTTTCTGCCGAAGTGCGTCTGAACGAAATCGCCATGGTAGAAGGTGATGTGGTCGATCTGAGCACTCTGAAGCAAGCCGGTGTTGTTACTAAGAACATCGTTTTCGCTAAAGTTGTTCTGTCTGGCAACATTGACCGTGCTGTGACCGTTCGTGGTGTGTCCGTCACCAAAGGTGCACGTGCAGCCATCGAGGCCGCTGGCGGTAAAATCGAGGAATAATCAGTACAATGGCTAAGAAACCAGGATTGGATGTTAAAGCACAGGGTGGTCTGAGTGAACTGAAGAGCCGTCTGCTCTTCGTTCTCGGGGCGATTATCGTTTTCCGTGCAGGCTCTTATGTGCCGATTCCTGGTATTGACGCCGCCGTACTGGCCGAGTTGTTCCAACAACAGAAGGGCACCATCATTGAGATGTTCAACATGTTCAGTGGTGGTGCACTCTCGCGTGCTTCTATTCTTGCGCTGGGGATCATGCCGTACATTTCGGCGTCGATCATTATCCAGCTGCTGACTGTGGTTCACCCCGCTCTTGCTGAACTCAAGAAAGAAGGTGAATCCGGCCGTCGCAAGATTAGCCAATATACCCGTTGGGGCACGCTGGTTTTGGGAACTTTCCAGGCCATTGGTATTGCAACCGGTCTGCCGAATATGATGCAGGGACTCGTGACTCATCCGGGTTTGGGCTTCTATTTCACGGCCGTTGTGAGTCTGGTCACCGGTACCATGTTTTTGATGTGGTTGGGTGAGCAGATTACCGAGCGTGGGATCGGTAATGGTATCTCGTTGATTATTTTCACGGGTATCGTTGCTGGTTTGCCGCATGCCATTGGTGCTACGGCCGAACAGGCACGTCAAGGGGAATTGCACATCCTGCTGTTGTTGTTGCTGGGCTTGATTGTTTTCGCAGTGACTTACTTTGTGGTGTTCGTGGAACGTGGTCAGCGTCGTATCGTCGTTAACTACGCCAAGCGTCAACAAGGCCGCCAGGTATTCGCCGCGCAAAGCACACACCTGCCGTTGAAAGTGAATATGGCCGGTGTGATTCCTGCGATTTTCGCATCCAGCATCATCCTCTTCCCAGGGACCATTACCTCTTGGTTTGGTCAGGGTGAGGGCAAGATCGCTGATATCCTGCAACAGGTCTCTATGGTCCTGCAGCCGGGTCAGCCCTTGTATGAGATGTTGTATGCAGCAGCCATTATCTTCTTCTGTTTCTTCTATACCGCGCTGGTGTTCAACCCCCGCGAGACAGCAGACAACCTGAAGAAGAGTGGAGCCTTTATCCCGGGGATCCGCCCGGGCGAGCAGACAGCACGTTACATCGATAAGGTTATGACTCGCCTGACATTGGCAGGTGCACTCTATATAACCTTTATCTGTCTGGTACCCCAGTTCTTGATGACTGCCTGGAACGTACAGTTCTACTTCGGTGGCACTTCGCTGCTGATTATCGTGGTAGTTATCATGGACTTCATGGCTCAGGTACAAACCCATATGATGTCTCATCAATATGGCGACGTCCTGAGGAAGGCCAACCTGAAGGGCTACGGCCGCTAAAGGTCGGCGTAGTTACGGAGTTAAGCAATGAAAGTTCGTGCTTCCGTTAAGGCAATCTGCCGTAACTGCAAAATCATCAAGCGTCACGGTGTGGTGCGTGTGATTTGCAGCGAGCCAAAGCATAAACAGCGCCAAGGCTAATTTTTTACGGTTAGTACTTGCAACAAATAGTTGTGCTGGCTAATATAGCCAGCCAACTTTTGTTGTGTATTGGTTGACCGCCACGTATCCGCTCACGGGCTTTGTGGTGGTCGTTATCTACGCTACGTAGGAGTGAACAGTGGCCCGTATCGCTGGCATTAACATTCCTGACCATAAGCATGCAGTCATTGCGTTGACTGCGATTTATGGCGTCGGTCGTACCCGCTCCAAGGCCATCTGTGCCGCAGCCGGTATTGCTGAGAATGTGAAAATTAAAGACTTGGACGAAGCTCAGATCGAAAGTCTGCGCGAGCAAGTAGGTAAATTCACCGTTGAAGGTGACTTGCGTCGTCAGATTTCCATGAACATCAAACGCTTGATGGATCTGGGTTGCTACCGTGGCTTGCGTCACCGTCGTAGCCTGCCTGTTCGTGGTCAACGTACCAAGACCAACGCTCGTACCCGTAAGGGTCCGCGCAAGGCTATCAAGAAGTAACGGGAAGGTAGAAAATGGCTAAAACTCCGACTCGTGCTCGCAAGCGCGTTAAAAAGCAAGTGAGCGACGGTATTGCGCACGTTCATGCATCTTTCAACAACACAATCGTGACCATTACTGACCGTCAGGGCAATGCTCTGTCATGGGCTACCTCCGGTGGTTCAGGTTTCCGTGGTTCCCGTAAGTCCACTCCGTTTGCTGCCCAGGTAGCTGCTGAGCGTGCTGGTGAGATCGCCAAAGAATACGGCGTGAAGAACCTGGAAGTCATGGTCAAAGGTCCGGGTCCCGGTCGTGAGTCTTCCATCCGCGCTCTGAACGCGGCTGGTTTCCGCATCACTAATATTACTGATGTGACTCCGATCCCGCACAACGGTTGTCGTCCTCCCAAGAAGCGCCGCGTATAACGCTGTAGCTACTTGGTCTAGGATTGTTGGAGAAAGAAGATGGCAAGATATATCGGTCCTAAGCTTAAGCTTAGCCGTCGTGAGGGCACCGACCTCTTCCTGAAGTCTGGTGTTCGTGCGATTGATTCTAAGTGCAAGATTGACACCGCCCCTGGTCAGCACGGTGCGCGTAAAGCGCGTCTGTCCGACTACGGTGTTCAGCTGCGCGAGAAACAAAAAGTTCGTCGTATCTACGGCGTATTGGAAAAACAGTTCCGCAACTACTACCGCGACGCTGCCCGTCAAAAGGGTAACACCGGTGAAAACCTGTTGCAGCTGCTGGAAGGTCGTTTGGACAACGTTGTTTACCGTATGGGCTTCGGCGCTACCCGTGCTGAATCTCGTCAGCTGGTGAGCCACAAAGCCATCATGGTAAACGGTCGCGTTGTGAACATTCCTTCTTTCCAGGTTTCCCCTGAGGACGTGATCTGCGTTCGTGAGAAGGCTAAGAAGCAAGCGCGTATCAAAGCTTCCCTGGAAGTTGCTGGTCAGCGTGAGAAGCCGACTTGGGTAGAGGTTGATGCCGCTAAAATGGAAGGTGCTTTCAAGCGTCTGCCAGAGCGTTCCGACCTGTCTGCCGACATTAACGAACAGCTGATCGTCGAGCTTTACTCCAAGTAAAGCTAGCTTCTAAAGAGAGGACACAATGCTGGGTTCTGTAACAGATTTTCTTAAACCGCGGCTAGTTGACATCGAGCAAGTTAGCCCGACTCATGCGAAAGTGACTCTTGAGCCACTCGAGCGTGGCTTTGGTC
>NZ_CP023818.1:275000-730000 GCF_002587065.1 Aeromonas sp. CA23 | reverse complement strand
CCTCGGACGAATACTACTGGGGGTAGAGCACTGTTTGGACTAGGGGGTCATCCCGACTTACCAACTCCATGCAAACTCCGAATACCAGTAAGTAATATCCGGGAGACACACGGCGGGTGCTAACGTCCGTCGTGAAGAGGGAAACAACCCAGACCGCCGGCTAAGGTCCCAAAGTTCTGGTTAAGTGGGAAACGATGTGGGAAGGCTCAGACAGCTAGGATGTTGGCTTAGAAGCAGCCATCATTTAAAGAAAGCGTAATAGCTCACTAGTCGAGTCGGCCTGCGCGGAAGATGTAACGGGGCTCAAACCAGGCACCGAAGCCGCGGATTCACACTTATGTGTGAGTGGTAGGGGAGCGTTCTGTAAGTCTGCGAAGGTGTATCGAGAGGTATGCTGGAGATATCAGAAGTGCGAATGCTGACGTAAGTAACGATAAAGGGGGTGAAAAGCCTCCTCGCCGGAAGACCAAGGGTTCCTGTCCAACGTTAATCGGGGCAGGGTGAGTCGACCCCTAAGGTGAGGCCGAAAGGCGTAATCGATGGGAAGCAGGTTAATATTCCTGCACGACTTGTAATTGCGATGGGGGGACGGAGAAGGCTAGGTGGGCCAGGCGACGGTTGTCCTGGTGAAAGTGCGTAGGTGGTGTTTCTAGGCAAATCCGGAGACACAACACTGAGACACGAGACGAAGCCACTACGGTGGTGAAGCCATTGATGCCCTGCTTCCAGGAAAAGCCTCTAAGCTTCAGATTACAAGTCATCGTACCCCAAACCGACACAGGTGGTCGGGTAGAGAATACCAAGGCGCTTGAGAGAACTCGGGTGAAGGAACTAGGCAAAATAGAACCGTAACTTCGGGAGAAGGTTCGCTCTTGACAGTGAAGTCCCTCGCGGATGGAGCAGTTGGGAGTCGCAGTGACCAGATGGCTGGGACTGTTTATCAAAAACACAGCACTCTGCAAACACGAAAGTGGACGTATAGGGTGTGACACCTGCCCGGTGCCGGAAGGTTAATTGATGGGGTTAGCGCAAGCGAAGCTCTTGATCGAAGCCCCGGTAAACGGCGGCCGTAACTATAACGGTCCTAAGGTAGCGAAATTCCTTGTCGGGTAAGTTCCGACCTGCACGAATGGTGTAACCATGGCCATGCTGTCTCCACCCGAGACTCAGTGAAATCGAATTCGCCGTGAAGATGCGGTGTACCCGCGGCTAGACGGAAAGACCCCGTGAACCTTTACTACAGCTTGGCACTGAACATTGAACCTACATGTGTAGGATAGGTGGGAGGCTTTGAAGGCGTGACGCCAGTTGCGCTGGAGCCGTCCTTGAAATACCACCCTTGTATGTTTGATGTTCTAACGCAGGTCCCTGAATCGGGATCGCGGACAGTGCCTGGTGGGTAGTTTGACTGGGGCGGTCTCCTCCCAAAGAGTAACGGAGGAGCACGAAGGTTGGCTAATCCTGGTCGGACATCAGGAGGTTAGTGCAATGGCATAAGCCAGCTTAACTGCGAGACGGACAGGTCGAGCAGGTACGAAAGTAGGTCATAGTGATCCGGTGGTTCTGAATGGAAGGGCCATCGCTCAACGGATAAAAGGTACTCCGGGGATAACAGGCTGATACCGCCCAAGAGTTCATATCGACGGCGGTGTTTGGCACCTCGATGTCGGCTCATCACATCCTGGGGCTGAAGTCGGTCCCAAGGGTATGGCTGTTCGCCATTTAAAGTGGTACGCGAGCTGGGTTCAGAACGTCGTGAGACAGTTCGGTCCCTATCTGCCGTGGGCGTTGGATGATTGAAGGGAGTTGCTCCTAGTACGAGAGGACCGGAGTGAACGAACCTCTGGTGTTCGGGTTGTCACGCCAGTGGCACTGCCCGGTAGCTAAGTTCGGAATCGATAACCGCTGAAAGCATCTAAGCGGGAAGCGAGCCCTGAGATGAGTCATCCCTGACCCCTTGAGGGTCCTAAAGGGCCGTTGGAGACCACAACGTTGATAGGTGGGGTGTGTAAGCGCGGCGACGTGTTGAGCTAACCCATACTAATTACCCGTGAGGCTTAACCATACAACACCCAAGAAGTGTTCTGGGCCTTGTAGCAAATCGAAGAACTACTTACAAATTCAGTGATAGCGACGAAGCCCAAGGCATCAGTCGTTACTCACGTCAGCTTTCTAGATTAAGATTTTGCCTGGCGGCCATAGCGCCGTGGAACCACCTGATCCCATGCCGAACTCAGAAGTGAAACGCGGTAGCGCCGATGGTAGTGTGGCATTCGCCATGCGAGAGTAGGACACTGCCAGGCACCCAATTAAACAGCGACGTGCACATCACGACGCTGGCCGAGAGGATGACACCTCATTGAGACGGCAGACAATTTAGCAAAAAGCTAACCAGACAGCGGAGCGGTAGTTCAGTCGGTTAGAATACCGGCCTGTCACGCCGGGGGTCGCGGGTTCGAGTCCCGTCCGCTCCGCCAGTAAATTGAAAGGCCTTCCCAGATGGGAAGGCCTTTTTGCTTTTTGGCATTTGCGAACGGGAATAAGGAAACAAGGAACAACAAACTGGGTTGCGACTTGCCACTGGCGTCTCTATCCCAGTCTGTCACCCCTTGTGCTCCCTAGCATCTAGCAATTTAAAGTGCTTGGATCTCAATGGCTGACGCAGGTGCTCTATGGTGTAAATGTGGATAGCCTTACTCACCATCACCATCACCATCACCATCACCATCACCATCACCTTCGCTTGAGCCAAGTCCATCAGACTTTGTATGGATGGCTTTGTTATGTCCTCTAAGGGGGGCTGCGCTTGTAAACGTTCGTTCGGGGGGGGGCTTGTGATGCGGATAAGTCGTGGATGCTGATCTAAGGCGGGGTGTGCATGCATGGCCATCGAACAATGGACCAAGGGCTGTAAAGAGGTAAAAGAAAAGGGGACGGCAGCTGCCGTCCCCTCAAGTCATCTAGTCCAGTCCATGAACTGCAACGCTCCCTGCAATCCCTGACTTTATCCTGATCCTTCGGAATATCCCCTTCCCAATCCGTTGAGGTGTCCTGTGGCCATCCTAGCCTGGCAATCGATCCTGATTGCTGCACTCTCTCCATCCTGGAGGTGTCCGTTACCACATCCCGTGGTGTTCCTTGCATCGTCCTGACAGATAACCATCCGGCCTATCTCGCTTCATCCTGAAGCTGTCCTACTCGCATCCGGCGAGGTCCTGTTCTTCCTGAAGAGCCGCAATCCGTACCGCTCTGCCTCATCCCGAGGTGTCCACAACCACATCCTGTGGCGTCCTGTTCAATCCGTTTGATAACCTTCCTGGCTACCTGCCTCATCCTGAGGTGTCCCTGACCACGTCCTGTGGATTATTCCCTGCTTATGCGCTGTTCCTGCATCCTGCCGGACCAGCTCCGTCCTTGTGAGACCCATATTAAGGGAACCGCATCGCGGAACAAGGGAGGTTGGGCGGTTATCGGCATGACCCGGCTTGGTTAAACCCAGCCATTAACAAGATAAACCCATACTAATCATCAGCTTAGTTTGTTTCATCGGAAAGCACATGGATTCAAAGATGGCTTCGCGTACGGCTCGACACAGTGGCCTCTTACAGCGGCTATGGCGGATCTCTCACACGCAAAAACAGGGGGAAAACGATGGTACAACGCGGCTCAATTAAGCGGGCAAGAGTTAAAAATTAGTTGAATAAATATGCTCAAAAAGAATACAAAAAAGCCGAGGTTGGGCTCGGCTTTTTTGGGATTAGCTGACTCGGCTGCCAGGCGTGGGATATGCCTTGCGCAACGACTCTGGCGCCAACACTTCCAGGTTGCCGCTCATGTTGTTCAACCAGGTGCGAAATTCAGGGGTGTCCTGTACCTCGGTCTCCACGACTACGCTGCGCTTATCGTAGCGGGTCATGCGCGGGTTGTGGCCCGGGATCTGTCCATCGACCAGAGTCGGGCAGTTGGCATCTATGCGACCGACGAAGCGGATCGGGCCGCTGACGTCCTGGTAGCCCTGATCGCGGATCAGCTTCTGGATATTGAAATCCTTCGGCTGGGTCGCGCTGAAGTTGGTCAGCTCCACGCCCTTGATGTGATCGAACGGTATGCCGTACACCTTGGGATCCAGCTCTGACAGGGTACAGAGCAGGGTCGGACCATCGGCCTGATTCAGGATACCGAGGGGATTGATGCGGTCATAGCAGAGCCATACGGTACGTTCCTTGATGACACGCTGAATCTCGGCACTGAACTTGCGACCGCGCCAGAGGGCATCGCGGATCAGGGTGCTGCGACGGATCTCAGGGTTGCCGGCAAACGGACGCGGTGACTGATGCACGCTTTCGAGCCAGCGTTCGGCCAGTTCACTCTGGCTGTCGCGGATCACCTGGCTGGCTTTGTCGACCAGCGGGTTCAATTCGGTCAGCACACTTGCCGGTAGCAGTTGGCTTGCCTGATCACTCCAGGTTTTCAGGGCCACTGCCAGCGATAGCGGCATTATGTTGGCGAAGTCGTTTAGGCCATGGCGCTCAAAGCACCAGCCGTGGGGTTTGCTGCGTTCATCCGAAGTGAGGTCGAACAACCCCATGCCGGACATCTCCTCCAGGTCCCGTTGCACGGTACGCAGACTGACGTGTATGCCTTCCTCTTCCAGTTTTACCTGGAGTTGGCTGGCGGTCAGCTTGTAAGGGCGGTGCGGGATGCAACGCGCCAAGGTCAGTTGTCGTAACAGCTTCTTACTCATGGTGCATGCCTTCACTGGTTTAGCGTTGAGTGTATCCTAGCCATGACATGCGACAGTCTATGTCGCAAGTTTTGCTGCGACAACTGTCGCCATTTTCATACAAACTGGTTTAACTGCATGATATTAAAGCTAATACATGTTTTAGTGGGCAGCAATCGAGGCTTTTAATTGATGAAAAAATCGCAAATGAACGTGCTGTCTTGCGGTTTTTGGGGAGAGGAAAAAATAAAAATAGCAGGAAGAGGCAGAAGATGATGTGGAGGGGCGCGGCCCCTCCACCAGATGGCGACCTGTTATCAGGCCAGCCAGGACCAGGCTGACTTGGTGATGGCGGCTCCCACCATATAGCCGAATACCGCCAGGGCAGCGAAGCCGGCCACCAGTTTCTGGTTGCGAGCAGGGCGCTTGAGCGCCATGACGCCGAGGCCTATGTAGACCACCAGTGCGATCAGCTTGGCCATCAGCCAGGGTTGTTGGCCCGGGCTCATCTGCAACGTGACCGCCAACAGCACCCCGAGCAGCAGCAAAAAGGTGTCGTTGACGTGGGGCGCTATCTTCAGCCAGCGCTGTTGCAGACGCGGGCTGCCATTGAGAGAGAGCATCCAGCGATAGACGAACAGCAGCAGGCTGACGATGGCCAGGGTCATGTGCAGATGTTTGAGCATGGGGTAATAGGCAATCATATTGCTTCCTTGTCGTTGTCGGGCAGACCGCTGTTCCAGTTGTGAGCGTGAATGCGCTCCTGTCCTTCCTGATCGTCTTGCAACAGATCGGAGAGGATATCCCGGTATTGCAGGCTCTTGTTGATATAGGTGTGTTCGTCGTCCAGGTAGTTGACCTGCTCCCGCAGCAACCAGTTGTCGTGCTGCTTGAAGGTCTGTCCCGCCCGCCAGGCCTGGTTGGCCCGAAATCCCAGCTGGGTCAGGGCTTCCACCCCCAGATCCACGGCAGAACCCAGGGTTTCCCGATACACGCTGCCCACGCCCTGGCGCAGGATCTCGTGAGCGTGAGGTCTGTCCTGGGCTCGCGCCAGTATCTTAAGGTGCGGGAAGTGTTTCTTCACCATTTCAATCACTTCGAGCGAGGTGGCCGGATCGTTGATGGAGAGCACCAGCAGCTTGGCCTTGTGGGCGCCGGCGGCATGCAACAGGTCGAGCCTACTGGCATCGCCGTAGAACACCTGGTAGCCGTACTTGCGCAGCATTTCGATCTGGCTGGCATCCTGCTCGAGTATGGTGGTGCCTATGCCGTGGCCGTGCAGCAGACGTCCCACTATCTGGCCGAAGCGGCCGAAGCCGGCGATGATCACCGGGTGTTCCACCAGCTCCGGCTGTTCGTGCTGCGGTGCATCGCTGTGGGTGCGGTAATCGAACCAGGGCTGGATCACCCGATCGTTGAGGATCAGCAAGAGCGGCGTCAGCGCCATGGAGAGGGCCACCACCAGAGTGAGCAGCGAGATGGTGTCGCCGGGCAGCACCTTGTTCTGGGTGGCGAACGAGAACAGCACGAAGGCAAACTCCCCCCCTTGCGCCAGCGCCAGCCCGAAGGTCCAGCGTTGGCTCGGCGAGATGCGAATCACAAAGCCGAGCGCCATCAGCACCAGCCACTTGAGCGCCATCAGGCCGACCACCAGGGTCGGGATGAGCAAGGGGTGTTCGGCAAACAGGCTGAAGTTGATGCCGGCACCCACCGACATGAAGAAGAGGCCGAGCAGCAAGCCCTTGAACGGCTCTATGTCCGCCTCCAGCTCGTGGCGATACTCGCTGTCGGCCAGCACCACGCCGGCGAGGAAGGAGCCAAGGGCGGGGGAGAGCCCCACCGACTCCATCAGCACTGCGATGGCGATCACCAGCAGCAGGGCGGCAGCGACGAAGATCTCCCGCATGTGGGATTGGGCTATGGCCCGAAACACGGGGCGCATCAGGTAGTGGCCACCCAGCACTATGCCGGAGATGGCCGCCACCACCAGCAGTCCGTGCTGCCAGCCGGCCAGCTCGGAGCCGCCATTGCTGGCCACCGGTGCTATGGCGAGCAGTGGCAGGATCGCCAGTATGGGAATGACGGCGATATCCTGGAACAGCAGCACCGCAAAGGCGGGGCGGCCGCTCTCGCTCTGCATCAGCTTGCGCTCCTGCAGGCTCTGCAGAACGATTGCCGTGGACGATAGCGCCAGAATGAGACCTATGGCCAGCCCCTGTTGCCAGGGCAGGCCGATGAGATGAGCGACCCCGGTCAGGGCCCCCGTGGTGAGCAGCACTTGCAGGCCGCCGGTGCCGAGTATGGGCCCCTTCAGTTGCCACAGCAGGGCAGGGCGCAGCTCCAGCCCGACCAGAAACAGCATCAGCACCACCCCGAACTCGGCGAAGTGCATCACATCCTTCTGCTCTCCCACCAGCCCCAGCAGGAAGGGACCTATGATGATGCCCGCCAGCAGGTAGCCGAGCACGGAACCCAGCCCCCAGCGCTTGGCCAGCGGCACGGCGATCACCGCCGCCGAGAGGTAGATAAGCGCATCAAACAGTAATCCGTGACCCATCAGCTGGCCCTCCGCTCGCATGTCTGGCCCGACTCACAGGGTCGGCCAAATGACTGACAGTGTTTCATGAGAGCACCTCCAGCAGATCCCGCAGATAGGGGCTGCCGCCGAGCTGGGCCGGGGTCAGCTGCTCGTCGCGCAGGGCACACAACAGCTGGCGATAATCCTGGCCACAGCGGCGCAGCGCCTCCGGATCCTTGATCTTGTGAAAGGAGTGCAGCACGAACGGCGGCAGCCAGCTCATGCCGCACAGCTGCGCCGTTTGCTGGAACGGCAGCAGGAAGTCGAGCAGCGGGCGGCGGTTGTAGCCTTCGCTGCAATAGGAGTCGGGGGCGCCCCCCGTGGTGATGGCACTCAGCCACTGCTTGCCGTTGAGGGCGTGGGCTTCCGGACCGTAGGCGTAGCCATACTCCAGCACCAGATCCATCCACTCCTTCATGATGGCGGGGCAGGAGTACCAGTAGAAGGGGTGCTGAAAGACGATGATGTCGTGTTCCGACAGCAGGGCCTGCTCCCGCTTCACGTTGATGAACATGTCAGGGTAGTGCTGGTAGAGGTCGTGCACCGTGACCCCCTCCAGATCGGAGACGGCCTGCAGCAGCTGCTTGTTGGCCCGGGAGCTCTGCAGGGCCGGGTGTGAAAAGAGAACCAGAATGCGTTTCATGAAGTCATAACCTGAAGATGGGCCTGATACCGGTGAAAAGAAGATGCATTGAGCTGCGACGTTATCAAGAAGCGCAATAGCCCGCCAGTTCCGGGATCAGATCGCGCAGCGCCGGATTCAGGGTCTGATGGGCGGGATAGCAGAGTCCGATGCGCCGAAACATCCGCGGCCCGCTTACCGCGATCGTGCACAGGCCGGGTTCGTCGCCCACCAGGCCGTCGGGCAGGAAGCTGATGCCGACGCCCGCCAGCACCAGCGCCATCACCAGCCCCTTGCTTTCGGCCTTGGCCACCAGGTTGAGGGTGAGCCGGTCGCAGGCCAGTAGCCCTATGGTCTGCTGATGGGCCTCACAGGGCGGGCACTCAATAAAATCATAATGCTGCAGCTCAGTCAGCGCGATACGGGCGCGGCTGGCGAGGGGGTGGTCGGTGCGCACGCACAGCACATAGTCCTCTTCCCATAGGGGCAGGAAGATCTCGTCCTCCCGGCGCAGCGCATCCAGGGTCAGCCGACAGTCGGCGGGACTGCCGTAGTCGGAGAGGGTGAGATCCAGCTCGGGCAGCACGCCCTGCACCCGCTGCAGCAAGCCGGCCAGCCGGTGGCGGCTCAGATCCGGCATGATGGCCATGTTGAGTCGTGCGCGCGTCGCCTTCTGGCGAAACAGCTCCGGCAGGCGGCGTGCCTCTTCCACCAGCTTGACCGCATGGGGATAGAGGTAATGGGCCGGATCCTTTGCCTCAACCCCCTTCTTGCCACGGGTGAACAGGCTGTCGCCGAGCGCCTCTTCCAGCTGGCGCAGGCCGGCCGAGAGGGAGGGTTGGCTGACGTGGCAGCGCAGTGCCGCCGCCGTGATGTTTTTCTCTTCATAGATGGCGATGAAGAAGCGCAGCAATCTCAGATCCAGCATGAGCCCAACCATAGTTTTTTCAGATGATAACCAGCGGAAAACAATATTTATCACTGATGGATGCAGCGACTATAGTGACTGAGTTCCGTGCTGGCCAGCCGCTTGTGTGATCCCGTTTCTCATCGAATCAAAAGGAAATACCATGTCCAAGTCCCTCGTCGTGATCACCGGTGCTTCAGCCGGGATCGGTGCCGCCATCGCCCGCGCCTTCTCGGCCGCTGGTCATCCACTCTTGCTGCTGGCTCGCCGGGTCGAGCCCATGCAGGCGCTGGGTCTGCCCAACGCCTTGTGTGTCAGCGTCGATGTCACCGACACGGCCGCCATGCAGGCCGCTGTCCAGCAGGCAGAGAACCGGTTCGGCCCTGTGGGTTGCCTGGTCAACAATGCCGGCGTCATGTTGCTGGGGCAGGCCGACGTGCAGGATCCTGCCGAGTGGCAGCAGATGCTCAACATCAATGTGATGGGGGTGCTGAACGGCGTTCATGCCGTGCTGGCCGGGATGAAGGCTCGCCGCAGCGGCACCATAGTCAACATCAGCTCCATCGCCGGTCGCAAGACCTTCCCGAACCATGCGGCCTATTGCGCCACCAAGTTCGCGGTGCACGCCCTGACCGAAAATATCCGTGAAGAGGTGGCCGACGTCGGCGTGCGCATGGTGACCATAGCCCCGGGTGCGGTCGAGACCGACCTGCTCAGTCACACCACGGACGAGAACATCAAGGCCGGCTATCACGACTGGAAGGATCAGATGGGTGGCGTGATCGCGCCCGAGGTGATCGCCGAGGCCGTGCTCTATGCCTGGCATCAGCCCGCCAACGTCTGCGTACGCGAAATCGTGCTGGCGGCCACCCGTCAGCAACCCTGATCCGGACTGGCCATGAGGGGAGGGCTTGACCCTCCCCCTGGGCCAAGGGTTACCATAGGGCTCCTCCGATCAATGAGTCATGTCATGGTTCTGACCCGTCGCCAACTCGCTCGCGCCCGCCGCTGGCTCCCCCTGTGGAGTCTGCTGATGGTGCTGATGTCGTTTGGCAGCCGGGCGGCGACCGATCTCTGTACTCTGACGCCCCATTGCAGCCAGAGCGAGCGCACCCTGGAGAAGGCCATGCCATGCGGCAGCTTCACCTCGGCACTGGCCATGACGGTGCTCACCAGCGACAGCCTGACGGTGGCCGTGCTGGAACCCGATAGCCCGCAGTTTGTTTCTCCCTCCCTGTTCACGCCGGACGCGCCGTTCGAACGGCTCGAGCGTCCTCCCCGTCATCCAGATTGAGTCGAGTTCCCCTGTTTTTTTGGGTATTTCTTCTTATCTGAGGTGAATTATGTACAAGTCCCTGTTACTGGCCCTGCTGGCCGGTACCGTCAGCTTCTCCGCCCTCGCGGCCGAGCAGATGACCGTCTACAAGTCCCAGTATTGCGGCTGTTGCAAGACCTGGATCAAGCACATGGAAGAGAACGGCTTTGAGGTCAAGGTCGTCGAAACCGAGCAGCTCGATCCCATCAAGCAGCAGTACGGCATCACACCTCAGTTGGCCTCCTGCCACACGGGCGTGGTGAATGGCTATGTGGTGGAGGGGCATGTACCCGCCGCCGACGTGCAGAAGCTGCTCAAGGAAAAACCGGCGATCCGCGGTCTGACCATTCCGGGCATGCCCCAGAGTGCGCCAGGCATGGATATTCCGGGTCAGCCCTACCAGGTGCTGAGCATCAGCAACGAGGGCGCGACCAGAGTCTGGTCGAGCTACCCCGGCTGACGCAAACTGGCCATGAGCAGGCACGACTCCATCATGTGAGGCACACCTGAGCGAACCTGTGTCGCTCATGGTCAGGTTTGAGGGCCGCTATCGCGAGATAGCGGCCCTTTTACCTGTTCTTGCAGGTTTTGCAGGGTGATAACTTGCAACTGGGGGCGACAAGGGGCAGATTGATCCCCTATCCAAGGAGCCAAGGCTCAGGTCTGCTAACCCTTTTAAAGCGCAAAGGATGCGACATGTTCACCTTTCCCCGAGGGCTTCTGCTGCTGGCTTGCCTGGTTGCCGTTCCCTGTTCATATGCCAATGATGAGTCCGCCATGCCCACAAGCGACACCCTTATCCAGCCTCCCGTGGCCACCAAACACCCTCACACCATCAAGAAACACGGCGACGTCCGGGTCGACAACTACTACTGGCTGCGCGATGACGAGCGCCAGAAACCCGAGGTACTGGCCTACCTGGAGGCGGAGAACGCCTATACCGAGGCCATGCTCAAGCCGACCCGGCCGCTGCGTGACCAGCTCTACCAGGAGATGGTGGCCCGCATTCCCCAGCAGGATGAGTCCGTCCCCTATGTGAAGAACGGCTACCGTTACCAGACCCGCTATGAGCCGGGCAAGGAGTACGGCATCTACTCCCGCAGCAAGGTGGACGGGCCGCAGGAGCCCGAGCCGATGCTGGACAGCAACCAGCGCGCAGAGGGGCACGAGTTCTATTCCCTTGGCGCCCTGGAGGTGAGCCGCAACAATCGCTGGCTGGCGGTGGCAGAAGATTTCCTCTCGCGCCGTCAGTACCAGATCCAGTTCCTCGATCTGGAGAGCGGCAAGTGGGCCGCAGACAAGCTCGAGAACACCTCGGGCAACCTGGTGTGGGCCAACGACAGCAAGACGGTGTTCTACGTGCGCAAGCACCCCAAGACACTGTTGCCCTATCAGGTCTATCGCCACGAGCTTGGCTCGGATCCGGCAAAAGATACCCTGGTGTATGAGGAGAAGGACGACACCTTCTACGTCAGCCTCTATGCCACCACCTCGGAAGATTTCATCGTCATTGCCCTCTCAAGCACCACCACGGGCGAGGCGCGCCTCATCGACGCCAACGTGCCGACTCAGGCACCGCGGCTGTTCCTGCCCCGTCAGGTGGATCACGAATACAGCCTGGATCACTACCGTGGTCGCTTCTATGTGCGCTCCAACAAGGACGGCAAGAACTTCGGCCTGTACGAGACCAAGGAGAGCCCGGTCGAGCGCTGGAAGGCGGTGATCGCCCCCAATCCGGACGTGTTGCTGGAGAGCTATGCCCTGTTCAAGGAGTGGCTGGTGCTGGAGGAGCGCAACCAGGGGCTGACCCGGCTGCGCCAGATCAACTGGCAGAGCGGTGACGAGAAGGAGATCGCCTTCGACGATCCCGCCTATGTCACCTGGCTCGCCTACAATCCGGAGCCGGAGACCAGCCAGCTGCGCTACGGCTACTCCTCCATGACCACCCCCTCGTCCACCTATGAGCTGGATATGGCGAGCGGCAAGCGCACCCTGCTCAAGCAGCAGGCGGTGGCGGGCTTCAAGCCGGAGCTGTACGCCAGCGAGCGGCTCTGGGTGACCGCCCGTGATGGTGTGGCCGTGCCTGTGTCCCTGGTCTATCGCAAGGATCTGTTCAAGAAAGAGAGTGCCGGGTCGCCAAAAAATCCGCTGCTGGTCTACGGCTATGGCTCCTACGGCGCCAGCATGGATCCCGATTTCAGCACGGCTCGCCTGAGCCTGCTGGACCGGGGCTTCGTCTATGCCATCGCCCATATCCGGGGTGGCGAGGAGCTGGGCCGCCACTGGTATGAAGATGGCAAGCTGCTGAAAAAGCAGAATACCTTCAACGACTTCATCGACGTGACCGAGGCGCTGGTGGCGCAGGGGTATGGCGCCAGGGATCAGGTCTACGCCATGGGAGGCAGCGCCGGCGGCCTGCTGATGGGGGCCGTCATCAATCAGGCGCCCCAGCTCTATCGTGGCGTGGTGGCCCAGGTGCCCTTCGTCGACGTGGTCACCACCATGCTGGACGAGTCCATCCCCCTCACCACCGGGGAGTACGACGAGTGGGGCAACCCGAACCAGAAGCGCTACTACGACTACATGAAGGCCTACAGCCCCTACGACCAGGTCAAGGCGCAGGCCTACCCGAACATGCTGGTGACCACAGGGCTGCATGACTCCCAGGTACAGTATTGGGAGCCCGCCAAGTGGGTGGCCAAGCTGCGCGAGCTGAAGACGGATGATAACAAGTTGTTGCTGAATACCGACATGGATGCCGGCCACGGCGGCAAGTCGGGTCGCTTCAAGGCTTACGAGGATATCGCGCTGGAGTTTGCGTTTATCCTGGATCTGGCCAAGCCGAAAGCATAAGTCACCAAGGTTGCAGCCCTTGCCAGTCAAGGGCTGCAAAAGAATCTCGTCTATATCCCCCGCCTGCCAACCGGTAGCACACTCCAATTAATCCCTGATCAGTAAATTGATGATCGGCTTCAAATTTCTCGTCATCCATATCCATCATTTTGTGTTTTTGTTTGATTTATGTTGGCGCCATGTGCTTAATCGAAGCCGTTATGACGCTTTGATTGGTCCCTTCCGGGCCAATTATCTTCGGTTGGCATGAAGCCGACTGTCTCACCACAGGATGCTGGTGGCTTTTTGGGGAACGCTCGCCGTTCACCCGATTCCTCATATCGAGGTCATGGATGACCACCGACGCAGAACGGTGGTTTGTCCGGCATTCGCCCGTGGAACGGGCGAGCTGAATCAATCAAAAAGGATGAACAACATGAAAGGATTATCCCTGGCGTGTGCCTTGTCGGCTGCCCTGGTCGGTGTCTCGTTTGGTGGTCCGCTGCAGGCGCAGGAGCGCTTCGTGACCATAGGCACAGGCGGTCAGACCGGCGTCTACTACGTGGCGGGCCAGTCCATCTGCCGCTTCCTCAATCGCGGCGCCGCCGATCACCAGATCAAGTGCAACGCCCCGGCCAGCGGTGGCGGTGTGGCCAACGTCAACGGCATCCGCAGCGGTGAATTCAACTTCGGCATCATGCAGTCCGACCATCAGTACAAGGCGATGAAGGGGCTGCCGCCGTTCCAGACCGAGGGGGCCATGGCTGACATGCGCGCCGTCTTCTCCCTGCAGAGCGAGGTGTTCACCATACTGGCGCGCCGCGATGCCAAGATCGCCAGCTTCGACGACATGAAGGGCAAGCGCGTCAACATCGGCAACCCGGGCTCGGGCCAGCGCGACACCATGGAAGAGATAATGGCGGTCAAGGGTTGGAAGAAGGGTGACTTCGGTCTGGTCTCCGAGCTCAAACCGGCCGAGCAGGCCTCCGCCCTTGGCGACAACAACATAGACGCCATGAGCTACTTCGTTGGCCACCCGAATGGCGCCATCCAGGAGGCCTCCACCACCACAGACGCCGTGCTGGTACCTGTGACCGGTGCCGACATCGACAAGCTGCTGGCAGAGAAGAGCTACTACACCAAGGCCGAGATCCCGGGCGGCATCTACAAGGGCAGCGATCAGCCGACCCCGTCCATCGGTGGCAAGGCGGTGCTCTCCACCAGTGCCAAGGCCGATCCGGAAGTGGTCTATCAGCTGGTCAAATCCGTTTTCGACAACCTGGATCGCTTCAAGCGCCTGCACCCGGCTTTCGCCGAGCTGAAAGAGGCCGACATGATCAAGGTGGGGCTCTCGGCGCCGCTGCATGAAGGGGCCGCCCGCTATTACAAAGAGCGCGGCTGGCTCTGACTGACGGCCCAAGGGCCCAGGTCACTCTCTTCGACACCCGTCAGCCGCTGCCCGGTTGCGGGTGTCGCTCTTGTTGTACTCGTTGGCACAAGTTAACCCTATGCAAGATAAACAACTCTCTACCGAGGAACTGATCGCCCAGGACGTGGGCGCTCGTCTGCCGTTCGGCCTCATGGGCGGGCTCATCACCACACTGGCGCTGGCCTGGTCCCTGTTCCAGCTCTGGATCGCCTCGCCGCTGCCCTTCATGCTGGGCTTTGGCGTGCTCAATGACACCGAGACCCGTGCCATTCACCTCACCTTCGCCCTGCTGCTGGCCTATCTGGTGTTTCCGGCGTTTCGTTCATCGCCACGGGATCGGGTGCCGCTCGGCGACATCGCCTTGGGGCTCATCGCCGCCGGTGCCGCCAGCTACCTGTTCGTGATGTACCAGGCGCTGGCCCTGCGGCCGGGCAGCCTGACTACGGAGGATCTGATCACCGCCTGCATCGGCATCCCGCTGCTGCTGGAAGCGGCGCGCCGCGCCCTGGGGCCGGCGCTGGCGGTCATCGCCCTGCTGTTTCTCGCCTATAGCCTGGCGGGGCCCTGGATGCCGGGCCTGCTGGCCCACCGCGGGGTGAGCTTCACCGCGCTGGCCAACCACCAGTGGATCACCACGGAAGGGGTGTTCGGCATTGCCCTCGGCGTCTCCACCAGCTTCGTGTTCCTGTTCGTGCTGTTCGGTGCCCTGCTGGAGCGGGCCGGTGCCGGCCACTACTTCATCCAGCTCGCCTTCAGCCTGCTTGGTCACCTGCGCGGCGGCCCGGCCAAGGCGGCTGTGGTGGCCTCCGGCCTGACCGGCCTCATCTCCGGCTCCTCCATCGCCAACGTGGTCACCACCGGCACTTTCACCATTCCCATGATGAAGAAGGTGGGCTTCAGCTCGGAGAAGGCGGGGGCGGTGGAAGTGGCCTCCTCGGTCAACGGCCAGATCATGCCGCCTGTGATGGGGGCAGCGGCCTTTTTGATGGTGGAGTACGTGGGCATTCCCTACGTCGAGATCATCAAGCACGCCTTCCTGCCGGCGACCATCTCCTACATAGCGCTGCTCTACATAGTGCATCTGGAGGCGCTCAAGCTCGGCATGCAGCCCATAGGTGGTCATCAGCCCAAGCCCTGGCTGCGCCGGTTGACCGGCTTCGCCTTCGGCGCTGCCCTCATCAGCGGGCTGTCGATGGCGGTCTACTATGGCCTGGGCTGGCTCAAGCCGGCGCTGGGTGAGTACGCCCTGCCAGGCATTGCCCTGCTGCTGGCCATCACCTATCTGGGTTTGCTGAAAATAGCGGCCAGCCATGAGCCGCTGGCGGCGGAGGATCCGGACAAGCCGCTGCTTGAGCTGCCCAACACCCGCGCCGTGCTGCTCTCCGGCCTGCACTTCCTGCTGCCGGTGGTGGTGCTGGTGTGGTGCCTGATGGTGGAGCGGCTCTCGCCCGGGCTGTCGGCCTTCTGGGGGACCGTCATGCTGGTGATCATACTGCTGACCCAGCGGCCGCTGCTCAACTGGCTGCGCAGCGATGGCAAGCACGACTACGGCACCTTCAACGATGGCATGGTCGATCTGCGCGAGGGGCTGGTGGCCGGTGCCCGCAACATGATCGGCATCGGCATTGCGACCGCCACGGCGGGGATCATAGTGGGTGCCGTCTCCCAGACCGGGGTCGGTCTGGTGCTGGCGGATCTGGTGGAGATGCTCTCCATGGGCAACCTGCTGCTGATGCTGTTGCTTACCGCCCTGCTCAGCCTGATCCTCGGCATGGGGCTGCCGACCACAGCCAACTACATAGTGGTCTCCAGCCTGCTGGCGCCCGTTGTGGTGACGCTCGGGCAGCAGAACGGCCTGATAGTGCCGCTCATCGCTGTGCACCTGTTCGTCTTCTATTTCGGCATCATGGCGGACGTGACGCCGCCGGTGGGGCTGGCTTCGTTTGCGGCGGCGGCTGTCTCCAAGGGCGATCCCATCAAGACCGGTATCACAGCCTTCTACTACAGCCTGCGCACCGCGGCGTTGCCCTTCCTGTTCATCTTCAACACGGATCTGCTGCTGATCGACGTGGACTTCGCCCACGGGGTGCTGATCTTCATGGTGGCCACCGTTGCCATGCTGATCTTCGCCGCCGCGACCCAGGGCCATTTCCTGGTGAAGAGTCGCTGGTACGAGAGCGTGCTGCTGCTGCTGGTGGCCTTCACCCTGTTCCGCCCCGGTTTCTGGATGGACATGGTGCACGATCCCTATCGTGACACTGCGCCGGCCCAGCTGGCCCGGACCCTGGGCGAGGTGGAGGCGGAGAGCACACTGCGGCTGCGCGTCCAGGGTGAAGATGCGGTGGGCAAGTTGCGTCAGTCGACCGTGCTGCTGGCGGTGCCGGCAGGAGAGGATGGGGAGGCCCGCCTCGCCAGCCTGGGGCTGGCCCTGTATGAACAGGATGGCAAGACCCTGATCGACAGCGTCACCTTCGGCAGCCCGGCCGCCGCGGCCGGCATGGAGTTCGATCAGGAGATCCTGGTGGTCAAGGCGCCCACCGAGCGCTGGCACAAGGAGTTGATGTGGCTGCCGGGCTTCCTGCTGTTTGCGCTGATCGTCGGGCTGCAACGGCGACGGGCGGTGCGAGCCTGACAAGGGTCAATAAAAACGGCGCCATCGAGGCGCCGTTTTCATCTCCCCGGTCGGGGCTTATTCTTGCGGATCCTGTTCCTGCAGCAGGCCCAGGGTCTGTTGTTCCACCGGGCTCAGGCCCAGCTGTTCGCAGGCTTGCTCGAAGCTGATGCCAAGGTGGCACATCATGATATCCATAACCGGGAGGGCTTATTCTTGCGGATCCTGCTCCTGCAGCAGGCTCAGGGTCTGTTGTTCCACCGGGCTCAGGCCCAGCTGTTCGCAGGCTTGCTCGAAGCTGATGCCAAGGTGGCACATCATGATATCGATGGCGGGCAGATAGTTTTTCATTGCTTCTTCCATGGTGATCCTCCAGACCCGTTCCTTATGCCCGAGCCTCGAAGGCGGGGCAATTAGACTTTAGGCGTAGGCTGCTCATTTGCTGAGCGCCCCTGCCACTGGGCGGGGGAATTTGTTACTCTGCTTGTCAGCAAGAAGATGTTGCCGTATGACTGCGAGCAACACGTGAGGAGCAGGGCATGTTATTGAGTTTCTTGATCATCGCATCGGGCTGGTGGCACATTCGTGCGGCCTATGGCTCAGACTCCCGTCAGTTCTACATCAGCAAGCCGCTGACCATGCTGCTCATCATAGCGCTGGCTTTCAGCTATCAGAGCTATGACCACGACGGCTCCCACGCCTGGATCCTGCTCGGCCTCTGCCTGTCGCTGGCCGGTGACGTGCTGCTGATGTTGCCAAGCGATCGTTTCATTCAGGGGCTGGCGGCATTTTTTGTCGCGCACCTCTGCTACATAGTCGGTTTCGCCCAGGGGCCGCTGGTGCTGAACCTGGTGGATGGCCTGCTGTTGCTGCTGGTGGCTGGCATGGTATTCGGCTTGTTGTGGGGCAAGCTCGGGGAGATGAAGATCCCCGTGCTCTGCTACATGCTGGTGATCATCGGCATGGCCTGGGTGGCCGCCGGCGCCTGGCACGCCTCCTTGACCGCAGGCAGTGCCGCCGCCCTGGTGGGGGCGCTGATGTTCCTCTTCTCCGACAGCATGCTGGCGCTGGACCGCTTTCGTCGCCCCTTCCCCCATGCCACGGCCTGGGTGATGAGCAGCTACTTTGCCGCCCAGTTCCTGATCGCCGCCTCGCTGGCGGGGTGAAGAGGCGCCGCTCTCTTTCATCGCGCGGACCTGGATCCTGAACTGCGCCGGAGGGTGAAGGTCCGCGACAATAAAAAATGGGCCTGTTGGCCCATTTTTATGTCTGCTTTCAGCGCCTTGCTATGCCTCGAGCGGCTCGGCATCGGCAGCCCTGGAAGCCGGCTGCTTGAGCAGCAGCATCAGGGCGCTGGCGATCAGCAGGAAGATGCCCATCACGTAGAACACCTGGTTGTAGGCCATGATGGCCGCCTCGCGGCTGATGGTGTTCGACAGCATGGCCTGGGCCTGCTGCTGGGCCAGCTCGGGACCCGAGCCTTGCGCCATCATGGTCTGGGCCAGCTGCAGCAGGTAGCTTTGCCCCTCTATGCTGCTGGCGGCCAGGGTGCTGCTGATCTGGCTGACATGGACGCGGGTGTCGTTGTCGATCAGGGTCGCTATGATGGCGATGCCGAAGGCCCCCCCCAGATTGCGCAGCACGTTGAGCAGGGTCGAGGAGGAGGGGATCTCGTCATGGGTCAGGCTGGCGGTCGCCACCAGGGAGAGCGGCACCATGATGAAGGGCTGGCCCAGCGCCCGCACTATCAGCGACTGGATCAACTGGGGGCCGGCGTAGTCGGCACTCATGTTCATGTTCATGAAACAGCTGATGGCAAACACCAGGAAGCCGAAACTCACCAGATAGCGCGGATCTATCTTGTGGGTCAGTTTGGGCACCAGCGGCAACACCAGCAGCTGTGGCAGCCCCATCCACATCAGCACTTCACCGATCTCCAGCGCGTTGTAGTTGTGGATCTGCGCCATGTAGAGCGGCAGCACATAGATGGAGCCCATCAGCGCCATGCCGAGCACCAGATAGGCGAAGCAGGCCAGCGCGAAGCGCGGGTTGTGCAGCAGCCGCAGGTTGACCAGCGGGTGGCGTCTGAGCAGCTGGCTGATGACGAAGAACACCAGGGCCACCACAGAGATGACGGTGAGCCGCACTATGAAGCTGGAACCGAACCAGTCCTCCCGGTTGCCCTCTTCCAGCACTACCTCCAGCAGGCCCAGCCCCATCGCCATGGTGACTATGCCGATGAGATCCACCCGCTTGATCACCTCCCAGTCCACCGGCTTCTTGTCCAGCCCGTGGGCCAGCATGGCCATCACCAGCAGTCCCGGTGGCACGTTCAGATAGAAGATGTAGTGCCAGGAGAGCTGCTCCGTCAGCCAGCCGCCCAGGGTCGGGCCTATGGCGGGGGCGAAGGTGGCGCACAGGCCGAACAGCGCCATGCCGGTGGCCCGCTTGTGCAGCGGCAGCAGGCTGACGATGAGGGAGAAGGCCATGGGAATGAGCGCGCCGCCGGTGAAGCCCTGCAACGCCCGGAAGACGATCATGCTGGTGAGGTTCCAGCTGAACGAGCAGAGCACGGAGGCGATGATGAAGGCCCCCGTGGTCCACAGCAGGTAACGGCGCACGCTCAGGCCCCGGCTGAGCCAGCCGCTCAGCGGGATGGCGATCATCTCCGCCACCAGATAGGAGGTGGAGATCCAGGAGCTCTCGCTCAGGGTAGCCGACAGGGCCCCCTGAATGTCCTTCAGGGAGGCGTTGGTGATCTGGATGTCGAGGATGGCCATGAAGGCGCCGATGAGGCCCCCCATGACCGCGATCCAGTTGCGGCGTGGAATGGGTTCCATCAGTGGGCGGCGACCAGAGGTTCAGGATCCCGGGTATCCACTATCACTTCGGTGGAGAGGCCAGGCAGTAGCTTGCCGGCCAGGGTGCCCGGCTCGGGGATGCGGATCTTGACCGGTACCCGCTGCACTATCTTGGTGAAGTTGCCGGTGGCGTTCTCCGGTGGCAGCAGGGCGAATCTGGCGCCGGTGGCGGGGGCCAGGCTGTCGATGATCCCCTCGACCGGTTGATCCGGATAGGCATCCAGGATCACCTTCACCTTCTGGCCAGGCTGCATGTGCAGCAGCTGGGTTTCCTTGAAGTTGGCCTCGACCCACACCTGTTGCAGCGGCACCAGGCTGGCGACCTGCATGCCGGACTGGACGTAGAGCCCGGCCCGCAGGCTGCGCTTGCCGATGATGCCGTCGGCCGGTGCCCGCAACTCGGTATAGGTCAGCTCAAGTTTGGCCTGCTCCAGCTGGGCGGCGCTCAATGCCAGCCTGGCCTGGTTCTGCTTGGCTTCGGCGTCCAGCACCAGCAGCCGTTCACGGGCGGCTTGCAGGGCGGCTTTGGTCTCCTGCTCCTGTGCCAGATTGACCTGCAGTCCGGCCCGCACCTCGTCCAGACTGTCCTGCGAGCTGTAGTGGCGCTGGTTGAGCTGGCTGACGCGCTGCACCTGTTGCCGGGCGCGTACCTGCTCGGCGTTGGCAGAGCTGACCTTGGCCTCGGCCTGACGGATCAGGCTCAACTGCTGGGTGCGGGTCGCGGCCAGATTCTCCGCCGTCGCCTGATTGAGGCGCAGGTCGGCTTCGGCCTCGGCCACCTTGGTCTTGTACTCCCGATCGTCCAGCCGGGCGATCAGCTGGCCGGCCTTCACCGCCTGGTTGTCGGTGACCAGCACCTCGCTGATGTAGCCCGGCAGCTTGGAGCCGATCCCGGTCACCTCGCTCTGCAGGTAGGCGTTGTCGGTACTCTCGAAATAGCGGCCATGCAGATACCAGTAACCGGCGAACAGCAGACCGAGCAGGGCCAGCACCATGGCGGCCAGCAGGGGGATCTTCTTGTGTTGACTCATTTTTGGGGGATTCCTGAACTTAAGAGACGCAGGCTAACACCGGCCAACTGTTTCGATTAGTATCCATTTATGAGATATACAGTTTCACTGGTGCAACAATGGATCTGAACGCTGCATTGATTTTAGTGCGGATCGTCGACAAGGGCTCCTTCACCGCGGCCGCCCAGGAGCTGGGCATGACCAAGGCGACCGTGAGTCGCCGCATTGCCGAGCTGGAGCAGCGTCTCGGCGTGCGGCTGCTCTACCGCTCCACCCGGCAGCTCACCCTGACCGAGGCCGGCGAGCAATATTATCTGCGCTGCAGCAAGGCGGTGGACGAGCTGGCTCAGGCCGAGCTGATGGTGAGTGCCAGCCAGCAGGAGGTGACAGGTACCCTCAAGCTGGCGGTGCCTATCGAGACGGGGCAACTGGTGGTCGGCCGGCTGGTGGCCAAATTCTTGCAGGTCTATCCGGGCCTGCAGGTGGAGCTGGAGCTGACCAATCGCATCGTGGATCCCATCAACGAGGGACTGGATGCGATCGTGCGCATCGGCGACATGAGCGACTCCAACCTGGCGGCGCGGCGGCTGTGGAGCACGGAGCGGCTGCTGTGTGCCAGCCCGGATTACTTGGCGCGCAGCCCGGCCATTACGCGGCCGGAAGATCTGCTTTTACACGAGCGGGTGGCGGTGAGCAGCGGTTTTCTGGCCTCTCACTGGTGTTTCGAGCGCGAGGGCAGAGAGGTGCTGGTTGACCCTCCCTCCCGCTTTCGGGTTAATAATATAACCTGCGCCAGGGAGGCGGCGAAGGCGGGGCTGGGGCTGGCCTCTCTGCCAGCCATGCTCTGCCATGAGGAGCTGGCTAGCGGGGCGCTGGTGACCCTGCTGCCCGAGTGGCAGCAGCCCAAGGTACCGATTTATCTGCTTTTTCCGGAGCGGCGACTGATGCCGCGCAAGTTGCGGACCTTTATCGATTTCATGGTGGCGCAGGGGGCCGATTACGGCATCGACAATCTGTTGTGATAGATGGATAGGAAAAGGGGGAGGTCTGGATCACGGGATCCAGGTTTGATCCATAGGATGGAAGAGGGGCATGGTGCCGGTTACAGGTGGCATCGACAACCGGTTGCAGGGGGAAGGCATGGATCAATGGATCAATCTTTATCGGGCTTCCCATTCGCTGGAGGCCCATGCCCTGAAGGGGGCACTGGAAGTGGAAGGGGTACTGGTACGGCTCAACGGGGAGGCGCTGTCCGGCGCCCTGGGTGAGCTGCCGGTGGATCTGTTGCAGGTGACCCTGATGGTGCGCGAGCAGGATCGCAGCAAGGCGGGGCGCGTCATAGAGCGTTATCAGCAGCGCCAAGGCAATGGCTGGCTGTGCGGTCAATGCGGGGAGGAGAACGGCGCCAACTTCGAGGTCTGCTGGCGCTGTCATCACGATCCCCACGATAATTAATCGCTCGCCCTGCCTCAGCGCAGGGTGAAGTCGATATCCTCCCCCGCGCTGGCGTCGTGATAGGTCGCCAGATCCAGCTCTTTCTCGCTGCGGGCAATCAGCACGGACACCAGAATATCGCCGGAGACGTTGACCGTGGTGCGCGCCATGTCGAGGATCCGGTCGATCCCGGCGATGAGCGCCACCCCTTCCAGCGGCAATCCCACCGCGGTCAGCGTCAGCGTCAGCAGCATCAATCCGGTGCCCGGTGTGCCCGCCGTGCCGATACTGGCCAGGGTGGCGATGCTGATGATGGTCAGGTAATCCACCATGTGCAGATCCACCCCGAAGGCCTGCGCCACGAACAGGGCCGTCACCCCCTGATAGAGGGCGGTGCCGTCCATGTTGATGGTGGCGCCTATGGGTAGCACCTTGGCGGTGATGGCGGGGGAGACCCCGAGCCGGCGCTCGGCGCAGGCCAGGCTGATGGGCAGTGTGCTGCTGCTGGAGCTGCTGGTGAAGGCCACGGCCTGGGCATCGACGATGCTCTTGAAGTAGTGCAGCGGGTTGAGCCGGGCCAGCAGGATCAGCAGACTGCTGTAAACGCCGAGCACGTGCAGCAGGCAGCCGAGATAGACGGCGCCGATCACCTTGAGCAGCGGCAGCAGCAGGCTCACCCCGTATTTGCCCGTCATCCAGGCCATCAGGGCACAGACGCCGTAGGGGGCCAGCGCCATCACCATCTGGGTCAGCTTGAACATCCCTTCCGCCAGCGAGGTGAAGAAGAGGATGGCGGGGCGGCCGCGCCGGCCGGTGGCGTTGAGGGCGAGGGCGAGGGCGACCGCGAACACGATCACCTGCAGTATCTTGCCATCCACCATGGCCTGCACCGGGTTGCGCGGTACCAGATGGCTCAGCACGCTGGCCAGGGTAGGCTGTTCCAGCATGCCGACGCGCTCATAGGGCCCCATGTTGGCGCCCATGCCGGGTTCCAGCAGCCAGCCCATCATCAGGCCGATGCAGATGGCGATGGCGGTGGAAAAGAGATAGAGGCCTATGGCCTTGCTGCCGATCCGATCCAGGCTCTTGCCCTTGAGCAATGAGGTGAGGCCGGCGATGACCGAGCAGAAGATGAGGGGCACCATCAGCATCTGTATGGTGTTGACGAACAGGACGCCAATGGGTTTGAGCTGCAACGCCTGGTCACTGAAACCGAGTCCCAGTCCGATCCCGGTCAGCATGCCGATCAGGGTCTTCAACCAGAGGGGACGGCGGGTCCAGATCCGCCAGGGCTTGAAAGCCAATCCATGGAACAGCATGACGCCAATGTCCTTATATTCGGTCTGCGATGGCAAAAAGGGGCGTTAGTGTAGCCATCCCCTTGTCAGGTTGCCACATTATCGGCAAAGCACGCCTCACAACCAGCAGGTCCTGCAGGAAATCGGCAATTTATTGGCCTATATCAAGGTCGTCAGCGGCGGTGCGGGATTTAATGGACATCAAATATGTCTATTCAAGAGGTTTGCAATGACTCAATCGGTACACGGTCACGAGGTGATGGAGATGATGCTGGCACAGGGTGGCCAATTTACCCGGGCCAGCCTCAAGCAGGCGATCGATGCGCGCTTCGGTGCCGACGCCCGTTTCCATACCTGCAGCGCCAGCGAGATGGATGCAGATGCGCTGATCGCCTTCCTGGCCCAGCGCGGCAAATTCATCGAGTCGGAGCAGGGTTTCCAGACCCACGCCGACAAGATCTGCAACCACGGGTGATCCCCTGCGGCGAGCGGCCTGTGACGCTCGCCGAATCCCGTCGCCTTTGTTATATTTCGCCCTCTTTCCCCTCCTTGTTGAAGGCTTAGCCTGGGCGTTGTATGGACACTTTCTCCGCTGCCGTCATGTTGTTTCTGATCATGGATCCGCTGGGCAACCTGCCGGTCTTCCTGTCGATCCTGCGTCATATCGATCCCAAGCGGCGGCGCAAGGTGATGATGCGGGAGCTGTTGTTCTCCCTGGCCATCATGATGGCCTTCCTGTTCGCCGGTCAGCAGATCCTCAATTTCCTCAATCTGCGCCAGGAGGCGGTCAGCATAGCGGGCGGCATCATATTGTTCCTCATCGCCATCAAGATGATCTTCCCGAGTGAAGGCGGGGTGACCGGGCTGGCGGCGGGCGAGGAGCCCTTCCTGGTGCCCATGGCCATCCCCATGATCGCCGGCCCTTCCATTCTCGCCTCCCTCTTGCTGCTGGCCAACCAGGAGCCGACCCGGATGGCGGACTGGTCGCTGGCCCTGCTGATGGCCTGGGGCGCCAGCGCCGTGATCCTGATGTTCTACGAGGTATTCAACAAGCTGCTGGGTGAGCGAGGACTCACGGCGGTAGAGCGGCTGATGGGCATGCTGCTGGTGATGATCTCGGTACAGATGCTGCTGGACGGGGTGCACCACTATCTGGCGGTGACCGGCCAGGGCTAGCTGTCAGGGCAGTCTGCCAGCTCCGGCTTCCAGCTCGCTGATGCCGAGGATGGAGCGTGTCTCCGCAGCCAGCCGCATGATCAGGCTTGTTCTGCGGTGGAAGACACCGGCTTGCTGATGCCGAAGATGAAGATCGTCTCCCGCAGCCAGCCGCATGATCAGGCTTGTTCTGCAGTGGGAGACTCCGGCTTGCGGATGCCGAAGATGAAGCGCGTCTCCCGCAGCCAGCCGCATGATCAGGCTTGTTCTGCGGTGGAAGACTCCGGCTTGCTGATGCCGAAGATGAAGATCGTCTCCCGCCGCCAGCCGCATGATCAGGCTTGTTCTGCGGTGGAAGACACCGGCTTGCTGATGCCGAAGATGAAGCGCGTCTCCCGCAGCCAGCCGCATGATCAGGCTTGTTCTGCGGTGGAAGACTCCGGCTTGCTGATGCCGAAGATGAAGCGTGTCTCCCGCAGCCAGCAGCATGATCAGGCTTGTTCTGCGGTGGAAGACTCCGGCTTGCTGATGCCGAAGATGAAGCGCGTCTCCCGCAGCCAGCCGCATGATCAGGCTTGTTCTGCGGTGGAAGACACCGGCTTGCTGATGCCGAAGATGAAGATCGTCTCCCGCAGCCAGCCGCATGATCAGGCTTGTTCTGCGGTGGAAGACACCGGCTTGCTGATGCCGAAGATGAAGCGCGTCTCCCGCAGCCAGCCGCATGATCAGGCTTGTTCTGCGGTGGAAGACACCGGCTTGCTGATGCCGAAGATGAAGCGCGTCTCCCGCAGCCAGCCGCATGATCAGGCTTGTTCTATGGTGGAGGGTTCCAGCTTGCTCATGATGAGGGCGAGCAGAGTTTCCCGCAGCCAGCGGTGGCCCGGATCCTCTTCGTGGCGCTGATGCCAGATCAGCAGGTGGGAGATGCTGTCGAGCGCTATGGGCAGCGGCAGCGGCACCAGCGGATAGACCTGGGTGGCGTGACGGGCGTAGAGCCTGGACAGGGTCACTATCATGTCCGAGTGCATGCCCATTCGCAGCGCCGCCTCGAACGAGGGCACGGTCGCCTCGATCCGGCGGTATAGATCCATCCCCGCCAGCTTGTGATCCAGCATCCAGCGGTCCCGCCCCTCGCAGTAGGTCTGCACATGGGGATAGGCCAGGTAACGGGCGAGATCCCACTCGGGCTCGTGCAGGGCCGGGTGATCGTGCTGCACCAGACAGGTGAGGTCATCAATGGCGAGTAGTCTCTGGCAGATGGCGTTGGGCAGGGTGTCGAGCCGAAAATCCGAGCTGATGCAGTTCTCCCGCACAGTGAAGGCGATGTCCACCTGGCCCTGGCTCATCTCGGTCAGGCTGTTCTCGGTCCACTCCTCGTAGCGCAGCCGTATGCCAGGCGCCTGCCGTTTCAGTTCGCTCAGGTAGAGCGGGGCGAACAGGGTGAAGGCGCTGTCCATGCTGGCGATGACGAACTCCCGCTCGGTATTGGCCGGATCGAAATCCGGCGGCTGGATCAGGTTGTCCAGCGACAGCAGTATGGGCTGCAACTGCTGCTGCAGCGTCAGGGCGCGGGCGGTGGGCTCCAGCCCGTAGGCGGAGCGCACGAACAGGGGGTCATCGAAGGTTTCCCGCAGGCGGCCAAGGGCCTTGCTGACGGCAGACTGGCTCAGGTGCAGGCGGCGGGCCGCCCGGCTGCCGTTCCGCTCTTCCAGCAAAACTTGCAGGATAATCAATAAATTGAGGTCGATACGCCCCAGCTGTTCCAGCAACATGATATGAATCTCCTTCAATTCTTAGATGAATTTATACCATTTGTTTTCATATCTTGGCGAACCTATGCTCGAACTGTCTCTCGCCTTCGATGGCGGCTGGTACAGGATGTAGTGGTTGAGGGGACAAGTAGCATCAAGTGATACGGCGACCCTGGGTCGCCGTATTTTTTGCGTGATTTATTTGCAAACTTGCACCTGCCTTGATTTTGCCCAACAATCTTTGCGCCTTCTTTTGATACAAACAATCGGTATCTATCAGTCAGGAGCATCCCTATGGGACTCGGTGGAATTCATATCTGGCATTTGTTGATCCTGCTCGTGGTCGTGGTCGTGGTGTTTGGCAGCAAACGCCTGGCCGGCGCCGGTGAGGATCTGGGCACCGCCATCAAGGATTTTCGTAAAGCCTTGCGTGACGATGAAGTACAGCCGAAATAAGTGGGAGTTGAGTGATGTCTGAAGACGAGAAAGTCGAATTGAATGAAACCTGTGACAGCTGCGGCTGTTTCGCCGAGATCGGCACCATCATAGGTGAAGGTGACGATGTAATGGATCTGGTGATCGAAGCAGCGGCAGAAGCCGATGCCCGTACCAAGCTGGCCGCTTATGAGGCGCTGGCCAAACAGGTGACCGCCGAAGCCAGCATCAGCAGCGAGCTGAGCCAGGGCGCCAACGGCGTGATCCTGAAAGCCCGCCTGCAATTCACCTGCACCGCCGAAAAATTGATTTTCGAGATGCGTGCCCGCTCTATCTGAGCCCAGTGATGACACGGCGGGTTCGCCTGCCGTGTTGACCCTTCTGCTGTGGGTCTGCGTTCTATAGTTAGTTATCCCACAGACGGCTTTGCCCGACGCGAGTCGGCCAACAGAAGGCGACCACATAATGAGGCTGCGATGGATCTGGGGCCTGCTGGCCCTCTGGTGTCTTCCTCTGCTGGCGGCGGATCTCAAGCCACAGCGCCTGCCCCAACCCGGGGACCTCGAACATATACTGCAAAAGAAAGAACTCAGGGCCCTGGTGGTCTATGAGCGGGGCTTCTTTTTCCTCGACAAGGGAACCCAGCACGGCATCCTGGTCAATCAGCTGCAGGGGTTCGAGCGCTGGCTGAACCAGACCTATCTCGCCAAGGAGAAGATCAAGCTCAAGATCATCTACATACCGGTGCGTCAGGACAAGCTGCTGGACTACCTCAGCGAGGGGCGCGGCGATCTGGTGGCGGCCAACATGACGGTGACGCCGACCCGGCGCGAGCAGGTGACCTTCTCGGATCCGGTGATCGCCCCCATCGAAGAGTGGCTGGTGAGCCAGCATTCCCTGCCGACCTTCAACCGCATCACCCAGCTCTCCGGTCGGCGGGTCTGGGTGCGGGCCAGCTCCAGCTATTACGAGAGCCTGCGCCAGCTCAACTGGCTGTTTCGCGAGCTGGGGTTGCCGCCCATCTACATAGAGACGGTCCCCGAATACCTGCAGGACGGGGATCTGCTGGAGATGGTGGCGGCCGGCATCATACCGCTCACGGTAACCGACAGCTTCAAGGGGCGCATCTGGCTCGGCATGATCAGCGGCCTGAGAGCCCACAAGCTGATCCCGCTGCGGGACAAGGGCCGCAGTGCCTGGGCCCTACGTAACAACAGTCCCGAGCTGCTCAAGGCGGTCAACGCTTATCTGGCCGATGCGGGCAAGCGCACCCTCTACAGCGACATGACCCTGCGCCGTCTGCTGGCCCGCAGCGATCAGATGAGCAATATTCTGGCGCCGGATCCTCTGGGGCGGCTGTCGACCATACGCCAGGTGCTGGAGCAGCAGGCCGACAAGTACCGGCTGGACTGGCTGATGCTGGCGGCGCTGGCCTACAAGGAGTCGGGCCTCAATGCCGGCGTGCGCTCAGAGCGGGGGGCTGTGGGGATCATGCAGCTGTTGCCGAGCACCGGGGGTGAGGTGGGCATTCGCGGTGCCAGGCTCGCCAGCCTGGAGGGCAATGTGGAGGCGGCCTGCCGCTACATGCGGCTGATCCTGGATACCTACTTCAACGATCCCGGGCTGGATGTGCTCAATCGCCACCTGTTTGCGCTGGCGGCCTACAATGCAGGCCCGAATCGGGTGCAGGCGATCAGGGCCAAGGCGGAGGCCGCCGGGCTGGATCCGAACGTCTGGTTTGGCAACGTGGAGCAGCTGGTGGCCAACGAGGTCGGCCAGGGGCCCATCAACTACGTCAGCACCATCTACAAGTACTACGTGGCCTATCGCTTCAGCCTGCCGCAGCTGGAGGGCAAGGCGGCCGCCATCGAGGCGGTGGCCCAGCCCTGATATTTCCTGGCCCGTCTAGACAGGCTGGGCGGGTGGCGCAAAGGGTTCCCAACCCTGATCCCTGTGCTGCAGATACCAGGGGGCCAGCTGGCCGGTCGGCGAGGGATCCGGCTGACTGGCTTGCGGTCGATGGCTGATGGCGGGGCGATCCGTGAGTTCCATGGTAAATTCCTTCATCCACATTCCAACGAGGCCTGTAGCCAGCGTTATGCCATTTCCCCATGACAGGCAGATGACGCCATGATTCCCGGCGAATTTGCACTGATTGATCAACCCGAGCTGGCGCTCAAGGTGCGCTGCCAGCTGATCCGCAGCGCCCGCTGCCGGATCCAGGCCCAATACTACAGCTGGGAAGAGGACAGCAGCGGCAAGCTGCTGTTGTCCGAGTTGCTGCATGCGGCCCGGCGCGGAGTACGGGTACAACTGCTCATCGACGACCTCTATGCCGGCGACAACCGCTTCCTGGAGATGGTGGCCCATCAGCCCGGCATAGAGGTGAGACTGTTCAACCCCTTCTGGCTGCGGGGTTGGCGTCCGCTGACGCTGCTGCTGGAGGGGATGTTCAGCTTTCGCCGGATCAATCACCGCATGCACAACAAGCTGCTGCTGGTGGATGGCAGCCAGGCGGTGATCGGCGGCCGCAACATAGGTGACCGCTACTTCGGGCTGGGCGGTACGCCCCGATTCGTCGATCTGGATCTCGCCTGCCGTGGCCCGCTCTGCCAGCAGGCTGAGCAGGGCTTCGATCAATTCTGGCGCAGCCGCTGGAGTCACCCGATCCGCCGTCTGCTGCGTCGCCCCTTGCTGCGGGCCGAGGTGACGGCGGTGAACGACTTTCTGCTCACCCTGACCGAGCCGCAGGTGGCGGCCGTCTATGATCTGCCCGCCAGCCTGTTTGACGCCGAGCCTGTTGCCCTGAACTGGCATCCGGGAGAGGCCGAGGTGTGGTTCGACCGGCCCGGCAAGGGGCTGGTGTCGAGGCCGACCACGGCGCCCCTGCTCTGGCGCAAGCTGGCCGACAACCTGGGGAGCCTGAAGTTGGTGAGCCCTTACCTGATCCTGACCCGGGGGCTGCGCCGTCGACTGAGGCAACAGCGCCAGGCGGGGGTGAACATAGAGATTCTTACCAACTCCCTGGCCAGCACGGATGTGCCCCTGGTGTATGGCGCCTACCGGCGTCATCGCCCCTGGCTGATACGGCAGGGCATCGCCCTGTCGGAGCTGGAGGGGGAGGCGCTCAGCCTGCACGCCAAGCTGATCCTGATCGGGGAAGAAGAGGCGCTGCTCGGCAGCTTCAATCTGGATCCCCGCTCCCTGATGCTCAACACCGAGCTGATGCTGCACCTGGCGTGCCCCGCGCTCTGCGCCGAGTTGCAGCTGTGGCTGGCGGGATGGCAGCAGCGGTCGTCCCATTCCGTTGCCGCGCCACAGTCGACCCTGCGTCGACTGCTGGCCAGGGTGAGCGACTGGCTGCCGCTGCAGCGCTGGTTGTGAGCGGGTCATTTCTTGTGCGAGATCTCGCAAAGCCTTGTGCGCCTTCGAGGATAACGTTTGCCATCCAAAGGCGATGAATTTCTTTATCGTATTGTTTTTAATCAGTTTGTTCAGATGCAGGAATCCTGGGATCGCCCAGCCACTTGCATACTCCACTGAATAAAACGGTTTTTTATTTTATTTAACTGCGTAATATTTCAGTTGCAAGGACAAACACGGTGGCTTGTCTGCCGTGCGGAAGAGGGTCGTGAAGGGTACTGGCCGGTTGGATTGCTCCAGCAGGCGCCTGCTTCGGATGGGTAGCGGAAACTCAGGAAACAGGACAGGCACCCGACAGGACCGGATTCCAATATGGAACATGCTATTTGCGAGGGGGTGACATGGAAATGTCACCCCATTTTTTATGGCCCGCTGGCTGAGTGGCACCCAGAAAAAGACCGCCGGTTGGCGGTCTTTTTCTCTGTTCAGCCCAACGGCTCATGGTCAGGCGATGCCCGCCAGCAGCCGGCTCCAGTTGCGCTTGCTGGCAACGAAGCCATCGTGCAGGTTGCGATATTCCAGCTGCAGCTTCAACTTGTCATAGCGGGCCAGCGCCTTGCGCTTGCGTTGTTCCAGCAGGCGTTTGCGGCTGGCGTAGTAGTGCTGCAACTGCTGGCTCAGCTTGTCGTACTCCTCCTGCAACAGCGCCTGCCACAACTCCCTGTCCTCCTGCTTGCGCAACTTGGCCTGCGCCCGCTTGAGCTGCATTTCCAGTCTGGCCTGTTCGATCAGCTCTTCCGGACAGGATCTCAGATCCCGGGTCAGCCCGCACCAGGAGGCGCTGCGGATCAGCCACTTGGTGGGATCGAACTGCCACCAGTGGATGCCGTTGCGATAGTCGTTTTCGAACAGGTGGTGGAAGTTGTGATAGCCCTCGCCGAAGGTGAAGAAGGCCAGGATGCCGTTGTCCCGCGCCGTGTTGCGGTCGGTAAACGGCTGGCTGCCCCAGATGTGGGCCAGGGAGTTGATGAAGAAGGTGGTGTGGTGGGTCATCACCATGCGCAGCACCCCGGCCAGCAGCAGCATGCCGAGCAGATCGCCGTGGACGAGACCCAGCAGCAGCGGGATGCCAATGTTGGTAGCCAGGGTCAGCGCCAGATAGTGTTTGTGCTGGAAGACGACGACGGGGTTGTTCTGCAGATCCCGCACGTTGCTGTAATCGTTGTAGATATCACGCTGGTACTCGCGCAGCATCCAGCCGATGTGGGAGTACCAGAAGCCGCGACCCGCGCTGTAGGGATCCTTCAGGTTGTCGTCCACATGGCGATGGTGGCGACGGTGATCGGAAGACCAGTGCTGGGCTGAGTTTTGCAGGGCGAGGGCCCCGCCAATGGCGAAGATCCACTGCAGGATCGGGTGGGCCTTGTAGGCCTTGTGCGACCAGAGGCGGTGGTAGCCGGCGGTGATGGAGATGCCGCTGTAACAGAACAGCAGCAGGAAGCAGCTCCACTGCCAGAGGTCATAGCCATGGGTCATGCCGTACCAGGGCACGGCTATCAGTGCGGTCAGCCCGGAGAGGGCAAACAGCAGGGTATTGGTCATGATGATCGGTGGGCGTTCCATCTCACTCGGTTCCTTTCAGCGAACAGCTGTGCGCCATTCTCCACGCAGCCAGAATTCGGGTCAATGGTAAAAAAGTAGGAGACAAACCTGATCCCGGCTCGGCCTTCGGGTTATCATTTGGCCTCGATAACCTGAAGGTGACTGTTTTCGTGGGTATTCGCGCGCAACAAAAAGAAAAAACCCGGCGTACTCTGATCGATGCGGCGTTCAGCCAACTGTGCGCCAATCGCAGCTTTTCCAACCTCAGCCTGCGGGAAGTGGCGCGGGAGGCGGGCATAGCGCCGACCTCTTTCTATCGTCACTTTCGCGACATGGAGGAGCTGGGGCTGACTCTGGTGGATGAAGGGGGCCTGACCCTGCGCCAGCTGATGCGCCAGGCGCGTCAGCGCATCGCCGGCGGCGGCAGCGTCATCAGCACCTCGGTGCAGACCTTCATGGAGTTCGTCGAGAACAACCCGAACATCTTCCGGCTGCTGCTGCGTGAGCGTTCCGGTACCTCGGCGGCATTTCGGCAGGCGGTGGCGCGGGAGATACAGCACTTCATCGCCGAGCTGACCGATTACCTCGAAGCCACCACGGGGGCGCCGAGGGAAGAGGCCTACATTCAGGCCGAAGCCATGGTAACCATCGTTTTCAGCGCGGGTGCCGATGCCCTCGACATGACCAGCGAAGAGTGCCGGGCCCTGTCCGAGCGCACCATAAGCCAGCTGCGCATGATCGCCATGGGCGCCGAGGTTCAGAACCAGAAGCGCCGCCAACCTCTTTCTTAAATCAAGGATGGACACTTCCATGCATGATCAGAATCCGATCCCGAAGAAACCCCTGCTGCTGGCCCTGCTCATCGGCATCTGTGGGGATGCCTCCCTGACGGTGTTGTCAGAGTCGGTGGTGCCCTTCTCCTTCTTCCCGATGATCGCCTTCGTGCTGGCAGCCTATCAGCTCTACCAGCACTACCGTCACGTCTCGCTGGAGGGCAATACACCGCTCTGCATGCTGCTGTGCCTCTTCATCGGCGGCTTTGGCCACTCGGCGCTGGTCAAGGTGCAGTACCCCGAGCTTGGCAGCAACTTCTTCTCGCTCATCATGATGTTGCTGCTGCTGGCCGTGCTGTCGATCAAGCTGGGCATCAGCGTGGGGAAAAAAGAGAAGGAGTGACGCGCACTCCTTCCTGATAAATCATGACAGGGCCGGGTTCACCCGGCTTTGTTGTCTGTGCCGCGCTGCTTGGCGTCCACTATGGCCTGCAGTCGAGCCCGGATCTCCACCATGCCGAACACGCCGAACACCAGCACCTGGACGAATTCGATCCGGCTCACCGCGAAGTAGGGTTTGCAGGCGGCCTTGACCATGCTGGCCTGTACCCAGTGCATCAGGATCACGATCACGCCGCAGACCGGCAGAAAACCGTTCAATTTGCCTGGCAGGGGGGCGAGCAGACTGACCAGCACGCCGAACCAGAAGAACAGGATCAGCCCCATCGCCAACAGATTAAATACCCGCTTCATCGTTTACCTCTCGCAGATAGAGTTGATAGCAGACCTGACCGGCTTGCTTGTCGTTGAGCCGTTGCCCAAATTGACGGGGAGGGGCACAGCACCCATCTCCCACCCGGCATTTAAACCGCAGCGTCATTCTTGGTATCCCGCAGATAGAGTTGGTAGCAGACCTGACCGGCTTGTTTGTCTTTGAGCAGCTGCCAGCTGGCAGGGAGTGCCAGATCGGCCATCTCCTTCTCCCTTTCCAGATAGATGAGGGCATCCGGTGCCAGCCAGCCGCGCTGCTCCAGCAGCTCGCATACCTGGGGCAGCAGCTCGCGCCGAAACGGCGGATCGAGGAACACCAGATCGAAGGGAGTGACAGGGCCTTGCAGCCAGCTGACGGCATCGGACTGGATAACCTGGCCTTGGCTGCTGCCGAGGGCGGCCAGATTCTTTTTGATCTGGTCGGCGGCACCCTTGTCCATCTCGATCAGGGTCACCTGTTCGGCATAGCGCGACAGCGCCTCCAGCCCCAGGCCGCCGCTGCCGGCGAACAGATCCAGACAGCGGGTGCCACGGACATGGGGGGCCAGCCAGTTGAAGATGGTCTCCTTGACGCGATCCGTGGTGGGTCTGAGCCCCTCCACATCCTTGACCGGCAATTTGCGGCCCTTCCACTGGCCGCTGATGATTCTGACAAAGCCCGATTTCCCCTGCGGGGCCGGGCTCTTGTTCGGGATGTTACGGCTGGGTTTCACTCTGGGCATCGCGTTTCGTCGTCAGAAAATAAAGTGGTAGTATAAGGCGGTTCATTTTTATGCCGACCCGCCGAGGGACGGCTATCTTAGCAGTCAGCCAACGAAGTGAGTATTTTTTAGATGGCAAAAGGTTTGTTTTCCTGGCTGGGTTTCGGCCGCAAGAAAGAAGAGGCTGAGGCTGTCCAACCACAGACACCCCAAGCCACCCCCATTATCGTTGAGCCTGAGGTCGTCGCTCACCCCGCTCCCGTTTCCGATACTACGCCGGTTGTGCCCCCTGAATTGCCCGTCAGCGCACAGAATGATCTCCTGCCCGCTGGCGCTGCGCACGATGACGATTGCTGCGCCCCCACCGATCTGGACGTGGGTCCGCTGGTGGTGGAAGAGTGTGCCTCCGAGCTGGAGCCCGTCATCGTCAATGAACTGCTGATCGAGCAGGAGAGTGCCGAGGCGCAGGCTGCGGAAGTCGCTCGCATCGCCGCCGAGGCAGAGGTTGCCGAAGCTGCTCGCATCGCTGCCGAGGCACAAGCTGCAGAAGCCGCCCGTATTGCTGCCGAAGCGCAGGCCGCCGAAGCCGCCCGTATCGCCGCCGAGGCACAGGCTGCGGAAGCTGCTCGTATTGCTGCCGAGGCACAAGCTGCGGAAGCTGCTTGCATCGCCGCCGAGGCTCAGGCTGCGGAAGCTGCTCGTATTGCTGCCGAGGCGCAGGCTGCGGAAGCTGTTCGTATTGCTGCCGAGGCGCAGGCTGCCGAAGCTGCCCGTATCGCTGCCGAGGCTCAGGCTGCCGAAGCCGCCCGTATCACCGCCGAAGCGCAGGCTGCCGAAGAGGCTCGTATCGCCAAAGAGGCCCAGAGAGCGGAAGATCTTCGCCTGGTTGCCGAGATGGAAGCTGAAGCCGCCGCATTGGCTGCCTTGCCGCTGGCCGCCAAGGTGGACGATGATACCCAGGACAAGCCGCAGCGGGAGGGCTTCTTTGCCCGCCTCAAGCGCAGTCTGGTGCGCACCAAGGAGAATATTGGCTCCGGTTTCTTCGGCCTGTTCAGTGGCAAGAAGATCGACGATGAGCTGTTTGAAGAGCTGGAGACCCAGCTGCTGACCGCCGATCTGGGCGTCGATACCACACGCCGCATCATAGATGGTCTGGTGCAGCATGCGGATCGCAGGCAGCTCAAGGATGCCGAGGCGCTCTACGGCCTGCTCAAGCAGGACATGGGTGCCATGCTGGCCCAGGTCGAGCAGCCGCTGGTGATCGACACCAGCAAGAAACCCTACGTGATCCTGATGGTTGGCGTGAATGGCGTTGGCAAGACCACCACCATCGGCAAGCTGGCCAAGCAGTTCCAGGCCGAAGGCAAGAGCGTCATGCTGGCCGCCGGCGACACCTTCCGCGCCGCTGCGGTCGAGCAGCTGCAGGTATGGGGTCAGCGCAACAACATCCCCGTGATCGCCCAGCATACCGGCGCCGACTCCGCCTCCGTCATCTATGACGCCATCGAGGCCGCCCGCTCGCGCGGTGCCGACGTGCTGATCGCCGACACCGCCGGCCGCCTGCAAAACAAGAGCAACCTGATGGAAGAGCTCAAGAAAGTGGTGCGGGTGATGAAGAAGCTGGATGAAGAGGCGCCCCACGAGGTCATGCTGACCCTGGATGCGGGCACAGGCCAGAACGCCCTCAGCCAGGCCAAGCTGTTCAGCGAAGCTGTGGGGCTGGACGGTATCGTCCTCACCAAGCTGGACGGGACCGCCAAGGGCGGCGTCATCTTCGCGGTGGCCGACAAGTTCCAGATCCCGATCCGCTATATCGGGGTGGGCGAGGGGATCGACGATCTGCGCCCCTTCGTCGCCAACGACTTTATCGAGGCACTGTTCAGTCGCGATGAGTAAGCTCAGGCGCCACGGTAAGCGCCACATGCCCCGACTCAGGTCGGGGCTTGTCACTGTCAGGGATCCGTTATGATTCGTTTCGATAAGGTCAGCAAGGTATACAGCGGCGGCCATCAGGCGTTGCAGAAGGTCAGCTTTCACCTGCGCAAGGGAGAGATGGCCTTCCTGACCGGACACTCGGGGGCGGGCAAGAGTACCCTCTTGAAGCTTATTAGTGTGATGGAGCGGCCGACCGACGGGCGTGTCTTCTTTCACGGCGACGACGTCAGTCATATCAGGCGGGGCGATATCCCCTATGTGCGCCGCCAGATCGGCATGATCTTTCAGGATCACCGGCTGCTGATGGACAGAACCGTATTCGACAACGTGGCGCTGCCGCTGGTGATCGACGGCTACAGCCATGCCGACATCAACAAGCGGGTGGCAGCGGCGCTGGACAAGGTAGGGCTGCTCGGCAAGGAGCGCTACCAGCCGCGCATGCTCTCCGGTGGTGAACAACAGCGGGTCGGCATCGCCCGCGCCATCGTCAACAAGCCACCGCTGCTGCTGGCGGATGAACCGACCGGCAACCTGGATCCTCAGCTCTCCATGGACATAATGCGGCTGTTCGAGGAGTTCAACCGCTTCGGCGTTTCCGTGCTGATTGCCACCCACGATCTGGGGCTGATCGCCCGCATGCGCTATCGCACCCTGACCCTCAAGGCGGGGCGCATGTATTCGGCAGGGGAGGAGCTCTGATGGCTATTTTCCGTCACAAGCAGCCACCACAGTGCCGCTTCATGCTGGCGTGGGTTGAGGATCCGGCCCGCTCTTTGCTCGCCAGACACTTGCCAGGGGAGATGTTCTGATGGCTATTGTTCGTCATAAACAACCGCCGCTGCGCCGGTTCATGATGTACTGGGTCGACCATGCCCGTCAGGCTTTCTCCAGCCTGGGCGAGCTGTGGCGCAATCCGCTCGCCTCCCTGATGACGCTGGCGGTGCTTGGCGTCAGCCTGGCGCTGCCCTCCTGCTTCCACGTGCTGCTGAAAAATGCCGAGGTGGTGGAAGGGAGCTGGCAGACCAGTTCCCAGATCTCCCTCTATCTGCGCAAGGATCTGCCCGAGCAGAGCATTCTCGACATGAAGCAGCGGATCCTGCTCTATCCCGAGGTGGAGTCCGTCACCTACATGAGCCGGGATGAGGCGCTCAAGGAGTTTCGCGAGATCTCAGGTTTCGGCGATGCGCTCGATTACCTCGACAGCAACCCGCTGCCGCCTGTGCTGAGCGTCATTCCCGATCCCCGCTGGCAGAATCCGGAAGGGGCAGCCGAGCTGCTCAACAAGCTGAACAACGAGGATGGCGTCGAACAGGGCAAGCTGGATCTGCAGTGGCTGACCCGCTTGCAGGGGATCATGAACCTGCTGCGCCACACCATCACCGGCATAGCCGTGCTGCTGCTTTCCGCCGTGCTGCTGATCGTCGGCAATACCCTGCGCCTGAACATCCTCAACCAGCGATCCGAGATCGAAGTGCTCAAGCTGGTGGGGGCGACCGACGCCTTCATTCACCGTCCCTTCCTTTATACCGGCATCTGGTTCGGGGTAATCGGCGGCATGCTGGCCTGGTGGCTGACCGAGGTGATGGTGATCTGGAGCGAGGGTGTGGTGAAGGAGTTGGCCGGGCTCTACAACAGCAATTTCCGGCTGGTCGGCATGGGGGCGGTGGATGGGATTAATCTGATTCTGCTAGGGGCTCTACTGGGGCTGATCGCCTCCTGGTTCTCGGTCCATCGCCACATTCGTGACATAGAACCATCCTGATTGATTTATCAGCGTTTTAAAGCGCTGGATTTTGAGACACGGATCAAGTAAAAGAGGGGCCGTTTCTGGCACGGCCAGCGTTCAGAGAGTAATCTGAACGATACTGATCTTCGGGATCTTCTCTGGATCCTGTGAACCTTCTGATTTATAAGCAGTCTACAAGTGCTGAAGAACTTATACGGGTGTGGCCCCTCTGCCTTGCTCGTCTGACTTGGCAAGCATGTGAAGGTTGCGAGCTCCGCAACAATGGACTTAGCATGCTACTTTTCGGGGGTCCTTGATTGTGACCCCCTTTTTTTGACTGTTCATTCATGATTCATCCTGCCGGCCTAAGATAACCCCGGTTCAGACATGCTCACTATGATGTTTGATGCAGGCCGCAGAATGGCGTCCGGTCAGTAGACAGACCCTCTCAGGGTGTTAGACTGATTCGATTGAAAAGAAAGAGGTAGAACATGGGAACTTCATTGCAGCGCACTATGGCTCTGATTCCGCAAGGTAGTCTGGAAGGCTATATCCAGGCAGTTAACTCGATTCCTGTGCTGACCGCAGAGGAAGAGCGTGAGCTGGCTGAGCGTTTGCAGCAGGGCGGCGATCTCGAGGCTGCCCGTCAGCTGGTCATGTCGCATCTGCGTTTTGTCGTTCACGTCGCCAAGAGTTATGCCGGTTACGGTCTGCCCCAGGCTGACCTGGTTCAGGAAGGCAATATCGGCCTGATGAAGGCCGTCAAGCGCTTCGACCCGACCGTCGGGGTGCGACTCGTCTCCTTCGCCGTGCACTGGATCAAGGCCGAGATCCACGAATATGTCCTGCGCAACTGGCGCATGGTCAAGGTGGCGACCACCAAGGCCCAGCGCAAGCTGTTCTTCAACCTGCGCAAATCCAAGAAGCGTCTGGGCTGGTTCAGCCACGATGAAGTGCAGGCCGTCGCCGCCGAGTTGGGGGTCTCCCCGACCGATGTGACCGAGATGGAAGCACGCATGAGCAACTACGATCAGGCGTTCGATCTGGTCGGTGATGATGAAGATGAAGGTGGCTTCGCCCCGGTTCATTATCTGGAAGACAAATCGTCCGATCTGGCGGCCACCATAGAGAATGACAACTGGGATGACCATGCGACCCGTCGCCTGAGCTCGGCCCTTGCCACTCTGGATGAGCGCAGCCAGCACATCATCCGCGCCCGCTGGCTCGATGATGACAGCAAGACCACCCTGCAGGAGCTGGCCGACACCTACGGTGTCTCTGCCGAGCGGGTGCGTCAGCTTGAGAAAAACGCACTCAAGAAGCTGAAAGACGCCATGGAGGCCTGATGCCTCCCTCACAAAAACAGGGCCTGATGGCCCTGTTTTTGTTTCACGAGCATCTGGTCGGCCTTGCCTTGGTTACCCTTGTCTATGTTATGTTGCCGCCACTGCCACAGTAGGGAGAGCAGATAGTGAAACTGTTGAACGACCTGTTTACCAACAACCGCGAGTGGGCGGAACGGATCAAGGCCGAGGACCCGAATTTCTTCGCTACCCTCTCCGCCCAGCAGGCCCCCGAATACCTCTGGATCGGTTGCTCCGACAGCCGGGTTCCCGCCAACCAGCTGATGGGCTTGCTGCCGGGGGATGTGTTCGTCCACCGCAACGTCGCCAACCTGGTGGTGCACACCGATTTCAACTGCCTCTCGGTGCTGCAATACGCGGTCGAGGTGCTCAAGGTGAAGCACATCATCATCTGCGGCCACTATGGCTGCGGTGGCGTCAAGGCAGCGATGCAGAACCAGGAGCTGGGGCTCATCGACAACTGGCTGCGCAACATCAAGGATGTCTACTTCAAGTATCGCGAACAGCTGGATGCCATCGAAGATGAGCACGAGCGTTTTGATTACCTGTGCGAGCTGAACGTGGCCGAGCAGGTGGCCAACGTCTGCCACACCACCATCATCCAGAATGCCTGGCGCAAGGGGCAGGAGCTGGCGGTGCACGGCTGGATCTATGGCATCAAGGACGGTCTGCTGCACGATCTGGATCTCTGCATCAGCGGGCCGGATCAGATCCCCGATGTTTACCGCGCCTGGCCGGACATGCGTCCGCCCCACCGCCGTCGCTGAGGAACCTGCCGTTGGCGCCAGCCCTCTATCTTCAGATCAAGCAGCACATCCTGGACGGGATCCGCGAACGCCACTATCAGGCGGGGGACAGGATCCCGACCGAGGCCGCCCTGTGCGAGCTGTTCACCGTGAGCCGGATGACGGTCAACAAGGCGCTGCGTGAGCTGGTGGCCGAGGGCTGGCTGGTGCGTACCGCCGGTTCCGGCAGCTTCGTGGCGGACAGGCGCACCGAGTCGCCGCTGTTGGCCATTCGCAACATAGCCGACGAGATCGCCGAGCGCGGCAGCGAGTACAGCGCCCGGGTGATCCGGCTGCAACGCCAGGCCGCCGACGAGAAGGTGGCGGTCCAGCTCGGGTTGCGGGTCGGCGCCCCCATCTTCCACAGCCTCATCGTCCATCAGGCCGATGGGGAGCCGCTGCAGCTGGAGGAGCGCTTCGTCGATGCCGAGCGCCTGCCGGACTACGGCGGGCAGGACTTCACCCAGCAGACGCCGAACCGCTACCTGATGGAGGTCTGTCCTCTCTCCGAGATGGAGCACGTGGTGGAAGCCGTGCTGCCGAGCGCCGGTGAGGCCGGTCTACTACAGGTGCGGGTCGATACCCCCTGCCTGTTGCTGCACCGCCGTACCTGGTCGGAAGGTTATCTGGTCTCCTACGCCCGCCTGCTCTCGCCAGGTTCCCGCTACAAGCTGAGTTCCAAGACCAGCCTCAGCTGATTGTATATACATATTGTTTTTAACAGAGCCCACCTCATGGTGGGCTTTTTTGTGCTTAAACTCTAATCACAGCGCTGTTATCAAGATGTGAATTTGATCCTTTCTTTCCTGCCAGAGATCGGATATAAATTAATGTATATACATTTAGAGGTCGGTATGAACAAGGAACTGTTGAACTGCGAGCGGGTCTGGCTCAACGTGACACCCGCCACCCTGCGCCCCGATCTGGCCGACTACGGTCTGCTGGAGCCCCACGCCCTCGGCGTTCATGAAGGCAAGATCCACGCCCTGGTGCCCATGCAGGATCTCAAGGGCCCTTATCCCGCCCACTGGCAGGAGATGAAGGGCAAGCTGGTGACCCCCGGCCTCATCGACTGTCACACTCATCTGATCTTCGCCGGCAGCCGGGCCGAAGAGTTTGAACTGCGCCAGAAAGGGGTGCCCTATGCCGAGATCGCCCGCAAGGGTGGCGGCATTCTCAGCACGGTAAGGGCCACCCGTGCCGCCAGCGAGGAGCAGCTGTTTGAGCTGGCACTGCCGCGGCTCAAATCCCTGATCCGGGAAGGGGTCACCACTGTGGAGATCAAGTCCGGCTACGGCCTCACGCTGGCGGATGAGCTCAAGATGTTGCGGGTTGCCCGCAGGCTTGGAGAGGCGCTGCCGATCCGGGTCAAGACCACCCTGCTGGCGGCCCATGCGGTGCCGCCCGAATATCGCGATGATCCCGACTCCTGGGTCGAGACCATCTGCCAGGAGATCATTCCGGCGGCCGCCGAGGCGGGTCTGGCGGATGCGGTGGACGTCTTCTGCGAGCACATCGGCTTCTCGCTGGCCCAGACCGAGCAGGTCTATCTGGCGGCGGATCAATACGGTCTGGCGGTGAAGGGCCACATGGAACAGCTCTCCAACCTGGGGGGCAGTGCGCTCGCCGCCAACTTTGGTGCCCTCTCTGTGGATCATCTGGAACATCTGGATCAGGAAGGGATCCAGGCGCTGGCCCACCGTGGCGTGGTCGCCACCCTGCTGCCCACCGCCTTCTATTTCCTGAAAGAGACCAGGCTGCCCCCGGTCGCCGCCCTGCGCAAGGCCCATGTGCCCATGGCGGTCTCCTCCGACATCAACCCGGGCACTGCCCCCATAGTGTCGCTGCGTATGGCCATGAACATGGCCTGTACCCTGTTCGGTCTGACCCCGGTCGAGGCCATGGTCGGGGTGACCCGCAACGCCGCCCGCGCGCTCGGCGAGCAGGAGCGTTTGGGGCAGTTGAGAGTGGGCATGCTGGCGGACTTCCTGGTCTGGAACTGCGGGCACCCGGCCGAGCTCAGTTACCTCATCGGCGTCGATCAGCTGGTGAGCCGTATCGTCAACGGCGAGGAGACGCTGCATGGATAAGTTCAGCCTGCCCCATATGTCGGTCTGGCAGGGGCGCCAGGATCCGGAAGATGGCGAGCTTGCCCTGCGCTGGCACGACAAGGTGCAGGCCTGGCCGCTGATCGGGGCAGCCGAACCCGGCGTCGCCCTGGTGGGCTTTGCCTGCGACGAGGGGGTGCGCCGCAACAAGGGGCGCGTGGGGGCGGCCGGCGCACCGCTGGCGATCCGCAAGCTGTTGGCCAACAGTGCCTGGCATCTGACCCGTCCCGTCTTTGATAGCGGCGATCTGTGCTGCGACGACGGCGATCTCGATGCCGCCCATGGCCGGTTGGCCGAGCGGGTGGCTAGCCTGCTGGATGACGGCCACTTCCCGCTGGTGCTGGGGGGCGGTCACGAGGTGGCGTTCGGCAGCTGGAGCGGCCTCAACCGCCATCTGGCTGGTCAGGGTCGGGTCGGCATCATCAACTTCGATGCCCACTTCGATCTGCGTCGCAAGGTGGAGCAGGCCAGCTCGGGCACCCCCTTCTTCCAGATCGCCGAGCAGTGCGCCGCCCAGGGCACACAGTTTCATTACGCCTGCCTCGGGGTGGCCGAGACAGCCAATACCCAGGCGCTGTTTGCCCGCGCCGATGAACTGGGGGTCTGGTATGCGCTGGACGAGGCCATGACCCAGGCCGAGCTGCCCGAGCTTCTGAACGGACTGGATGCCTTTATCGCCCGTTGTGATCACCTCTATCTGACGATCGATCTCGACGTGCTGCCCGGCGCCGTCATGCCGGGGGTGAGCGCCCCCGCCGCCCGCGGCGTCGAGCTGGCGGTCATCGAACCCCTGATTGCCCATATCCGGGCCAGCGGCAAGCTGCGGCTCGCCGATCTGGCCGAGTACAACCCGAACCTGGATCAGGATAACCGCAGCGCCCGCGTGGCCGCCCGGCTGGTCCATCAGTTAACCAAGTAGCGCTCTGCCGAGGGCAGGTCGCCATGCTGCTGCATTGATAAAACAAGGAGTGTGTATGTCTGAGCAACACCTGGATCCCCGTCAGGATCCGAGCCGGGTCATCCGTGCCCCCCGTGGTACCGCGCTGACCGCGAAAAGCTGGCTCACAGAGGCGCCGCTGCGGATGCTGATGAACAACCTGGATCCGGAAGTGGCCGAGCATCCCCAATCCCTGGTGGTGTATGGCGGCATCGGTCGCGCCGCCCGCAACTGGGCCTGCTACGACAAGATTGTCGAGGTGCTGACCCGGCTCGAGGAAGACGAGACCCTGCTGGTGCAATCCGGCAAGCCGGTCGGCGTGTTCCAGACCCACAAGGATGCGCCTCGGGTGCTGATCGCCAACTCCAACCTGGTACCGCACTGGGCCAACTGGGAACACTTCAACGAGCTGGATAAGAAAGGCCTCATGATGTACGGCCAGATGACGGCCGGCTCCTGGATCTACATAGGCACTCAGGGGATAGTGCAGGGCACTTATGAAACCTTCTTCGCGGTGGCCAACCAGCACTTCAACGGCGAGCCTGCGGGCCGCTGGATCCTGACCGGCGGTCTGGGCGGCATGGGCGGCGCCCAGCCGCTGGCCGCCACCATGGCCGGCTTCTCGATGATCGCCGTCGAGTGCGACGAGACCCGCATCGATTTCCGTCTCAAGACCCGCTACGTCGACAAGAAGGCCCATAGCCTGGATGAGGCGCTGGCCATGGTCGAGGAAGCCAAACGCAGCAGCACCGCCGTCTCCGTCGGCCTGCTCGGCAACGCCGCCGATGTCTTTGCCGAACTGGTGGCCCGCGGCATCACGCCGGACGTGGTGACCGACCAGACCTCGGCCCACGACCCTATCCATGGCTACCTGCCCCAGGGCTGGAGCGTCGCCCAGTGGCGCGCGCTGCAAAAATCCGCGCCCCAGGAGGTGAACCAGGCCGCTCGTCACTCCATGGCCCGCCAGGTGGAAGCCATGTTGACCCTGCAATCCCGTGGCGCTGCCACGCTGGATTACGGCAACAACATCCGCCAGATGGCGCTGGAGGAGGGGGTCAAGAATGCGTTCGACTTCCCCGGCTTCGTGCCCGCCTATATCCGCCCGCTGTTCTGCGAGGGAATTGGCCCCTTCCGCTGGGTGGCGCTGTCCGGCGATCCGGAAGACATCTACAAGACGGATCAGAAGGTCAAGGAGTTGATCCCGGACGATCCCCACCTGCACAACTGGCTCGACATGGCCCGCGAGCGCATCGCCTTCCAGGGCCTGCCGGCGCGGATCTGCTGGGTCGGGGTCAAGGATCGGGTTCGCCTGGGCCTGGCTTTCAACGAGATGGTGAAAAATGGCGAGCTGAAGGCGCCCGTGGTCATAGGTCGCGATCACCTGGACTCCGGCTCTGTGGCCAGCCCGAACCGCGAGACAGAGTCGATGATGGATGGTTCCGATGCCGTCTCCGACTGGCCGCTGCTCAACGCCCTGCTCAACACCGCCGGCGGCGCGACCTGGGTGTCGCTGCACCACGGCGGCGGTGTGGGCATGGGCTTCTCCCAGCACTCGGGTGTGGTGATCGTCTGTGACGGCTCCGATGACGCCGCCAGACGCGTCGGCCGCGTGCTGCGCAACGACCCGGCCACCGGTGTGATGCGTCACGCCGACGCAGGCTACGAGATTGCCATCAACTGCGCCCATGAGGCGAAACTGGATCTGCCGATGCTGACCGCAACGGGCAAAGGGGTTAAATAAGATGTTTGAACTCAATCTGTTACCGGGCAAGCTCTGCCTCAATACCCTGCGCCGCGTCAGCCGCGAGCCGGTTCATATCAGCCTGGATCCGGCCGCGCTGCCGGGGATCCACGCCTCCGCTGCCGTGGTCACCAAGGTAATCGAGCAGAATCGCGTGGTGTACGGCATCAACACCGGCTTTGGCCTGCTGGCCAATACCCGCATCCCGGTGGAGCAACTGGACGAATTGCAGCGCTCCATCGTGCTCTCCCACGCGGCCGGCATCGGCACCTACATGGATGACGCCACAGTGCGGCTGATGATGGTGCTCAAGGTCAACTCGCTGGCGCGGGGCTTCTCCGGCATCCGCTTGACTGTGCTTGAGGCGCTGATGACCCTGATCAATGCCGAAGTCTATCCTGTGGTGCCGAAGAAGGGCTCCGTCGGTGCCTCCGGCGATCTGGCGCCGCTGGCCCATATGAGCTGTTTATTGATTGGTGAAGGCAAGGCGCGCCACAAGGGCGAGCTGATGGACGCTGCCACGGCGCTGAAGATCGCGGGTCTCGAGCCCATCTCTCTGGCACCGAAGGAGGGACTGGCCCTGCTCAACGGCACCCAGGCCAGCACGGCGTTTGCGCTGGAAGGCCTGTTCCACGCCGAGGATCTGTTCGCCGGCGCCATCACCATAGGTGCCATGAGCGTGGAGGCGGCGCTGGGCAGTCGTCGTCCGTTCGATGCCCGCATCCATGAGGTGCGCGGTCAGCTCGGCCAGATTGATGCCGCCGCTTGCTACCGCCAGCTGCTGGTGGATGGCAGCGAGATCGGCATGTCTCACCACAATTGCGAGAAGGTGCAGGATCCCTACTCGTTGCGCTGCCAGCCCCAGGTGATGGGGGCCTGCCTGACCCAGATCCGTCAGTCTGCCGAGGTGCTGGTATGCGAGGCCAATGCTGTCTCCGACAACCCGCTGGTGTTTGCCGAGGATGAGGAGATCCTCTCCGGCGGCAACTTCCACGCCGAGCCGGTGGCCTTCGCCGCCGACAACCTGGCACTGGCCATCGCCGAAATCGGGTCGCTGTCCGAGCGTCGCATGGCGCTGCTGATCGATTCGCGCATGTCGGGTCTGCCCGCCTTCCTGGTCAACAACGGTGGGGTGAATTCCGGCTTCATGATCGCCCAGGTCACCTCGGCGGCGCTCGCCTCCGAGAACAAGAGCCTGGCCCACCCGGCCTCGGTGGACAGCCTGCCCACCTCCGCCAACCAGGAGGATCACGTCTCCATGGCTACCTTCGCCGCGCGCCGACTGGCGGACATGGCGGAGAACACCCGTGGCATACTGGCGGTCGAGCTGCTGGCGGCGGCGCAGGGGCTGGATTTCCGTGCTCCGCTGCGCACCACTGAGCTGCTTGAGCTGGCCAAGGGTCGGCTGCGCAGCAAGGTCAGCTTCTACGACAAGGACAGGTACTTCTCGCCGGACATCGAAGCGGCTGCCGAGCTGCTGGCTCAGGCGAGCTACAACGACCTGATCCCGGCAGGTGTGCTGCCCAGCCTCTAAGCCCCATTCGCTCCATAGCAAAAGACCGCCCTCAGGGGCGGTCTTTTCGTTGCTGCGGTAGCGTGATCCGTTATTCGTGCTCGAACATCAGGAACAGGTAGACCACGAACAGCACCAGGTGGGTAGCACCGTGCAGCACATTGGTGCGGCCGCTGCTGAAGGTCACCTTGCAGACCATGAGGGTGGTGACGAGCAGCACCATGTCGGCGGCGGAGAGGCCGAGGCGCACCTCCTGGCCCAGCATGGCACCGATAAACAGCACGGCGGGCACTGTCAGGGCTATGGTGGCCAGCACAGAGCCGAAGTAGAGGTTCATGGCGCGCTGCAACTGGTTGTTGAAGGCAGCCTTGATGGCGCCCACGGCTTCCGGTGCGAGCACGATACAGGCCACGATGAAGCCACCCAGCGCAGGCGGCGCAGCCATCACCTTGACCCCGTAGTTGATGGGGATCGCCAGCGTCTTGGCCAGCAGGATCACCACCACCAGATAGGCGAGCAGCAAGAGGGTGTGGTAGAGGTTGCTCTGCAGCGGGCCGTGGTGCTCTTCGTAATCCTCGTGGTCGCTGTCGACGAAGAAGTGGCTGTGGCTGCGGGTCTGGATCAGCAGGAAGATACCGTAGAGCAGGATGGAGATGATGATCAGCATCCAGGACATGGGGCTCGACATGCTGCCAATGGTGCCGCCCCGGGTGAAGTTGGGCAGCACCAGACAGAGCAGGGCCAGCGGTATGATGGCGACCAGGTAGGATTTGACCCCATCCAGATTGAAGCTCTGGGTGTGGTAGCGCCAGCCGCCGAACAGCAGGGTGAAGCCCACCAGGCCGTTGGTGACCAGCATCACCACGGCGAACATGGTGTCACGGGCCATCACGGGATTGGGGTCGCCGGTCAGCATGACGGAGGAGATCATCACCACTTCCAGCGAGATGACGGAGAGCGTCAGGATAAGGGTGCCGAAGGGTTCACCCAGCTTGATGGCGAGGGCATCCGAGTGGCGTACCACAGAGAAGATGGCCCAGGTGACGATGGCAAGCAGCGCCGCCGAGACAGGAAGATAAATCGCAAGCGGAGTGGCCTCTGTCAGCAGGTCGCTGCCCAGCGTCTTGAAAAACAGCAGGGTCAGCAGGCCAATGGACAGGGCAATCTCTTGCCGGATAAATGACTTCATAGGCAATGGTTCTCATCTCGGGGCGGCCGGGGCCGACGGGGTATGGAGGCAAAACGGCGCCGCTACGGGTGTGGCGGGCCTGCTAATGATAAAGGGAGTTGTACCGCCAGGGGAAAATCATTTTGTTGCAGGATGTAATCTGCCGCAACTGCCCCGTCGGGTCGGGATATAGATAGGTATCTGCCCGCTTACTGCGTAGCATGGGGGCATGCCGGTCGAATTCATGCTTCCGTGGATCTGGCGGCATCCTGACCAGGGACTCCCATGTCTGTTGTGCGTCTGCGTTATCACACCATAGAGTTTGGCGAACTCGACATCCACCTGCGCACGTTGCGTGACAACCAGCAGTTCTCCGATGACGAGGGAGAGGCGGAAGCGCTCGGCATCTCCTCGGCGTTCTGGCCGCTGTTTGGCATCGTCTGGGACTCCGGCAATGTGCTGGCCCACCTGATGGTGGAGCACGAGGTGGCGGATCTGCGGATCCTGGAGGTGGGGTGCGGCATAGCCCTGGCGAGTCTGGTGCTCAACCACAGGCTGGCGGACATCACGGCCACCGATTATCACCCGGAGGCGGGGGCCTTTCTGGCGGCCAACGTGCTGCTCAACAAGGGGGCGCTCATCCCCTTCATCCGTACCGGTTGGGAAGATGCCGTCACCGAGCTGGGCCGCTTCGATCTCATCATAGGCAGCGATCTGCTCTACGAGCGCGGCCAGGTCGAGACCCTGGCCGGTTTTATCGAGCAGCACGCCAAGTCGCACTGCGAGGTGATCCTGGTGGATCCGGGGCGTGGCCAGCAGGGTCGCTTCAGCAAGTTGATGACGAGCCTGGGCTATGCGCACAGTCAGCACAAGCCGCTGGACGTGAGCTATCTGAGCCAGCCCTTTCGCGGTCAGATACTGCAATACCGGCGTTGACCTTTCTCACCGGTGTCAGCCTTCTCCGGCATGGTTTTGTCGCCATGCCAACAGCCAGATCTGCAGCCGGGCCAGGGCCATGGGCCTGGCGTACACATAGCCCTGGATCAGATGCACGCCGTGCTGGCGCAGATAGTCGACCTGTTCCCCGGTTTCGACCCCCTCGGCGATCATCTCCATGCCGGATTCGTGACCGAAGGCGATGATGGAGTCCAGCAGCGTCCGCTTGAGGTCGTCCGTGCCTATGGTGTCGACGAACATCTTGTCGATCTTGATCTGGCGGATGCCGAGTCGCTGCAGGTAGGCGAAGCCGCCATAGCCGGTGCCGAAATCATCCAGCTTGAAGTGATAGCCCAGCTGCTGCAGCGCCGTGATCTCGCCGATCGCCGCCTTGATATCTGTGATCGGCTTGCGCTCGGTCAGCTCGAAGGTGAGCCGGGTCGGTGAGGGCCAGCCGTGCCGCTGCAACAGGGTGCGCAGATGGGGTTGCTCCAGGTGGGTGGCCACTATGTTGACGCTGACCCACTGCGCCGGCGCCAGCCGGGGAAGATCCGTCATGATCCGCTCCAGCAGTTGCTCCGTCATCGGCAGGATCAGCCCCTGCTCCTCCGCGTAGTCGATGAAGGCGCCGGGCGGCACCAGCTCGCGCCCCCGCTGCCAGCGCAGCAGCGCCTCGAAGCCAACCACCTGCTGGCTGCGGTTATCCACTATGGGTTGATAGAAGGGGACAAACTCCCGCCTGGCCAGCCCGGTTTGCAGCAACCCCTTGAGAGAGCGACGATAGTTGCGCAGCCCCCAGTAGGCGGCGACCAGCAGGGCTCCCAAGGCTCCGCCATACCAGAGCCCATGGTGCCGTGCCTGTTGCCGGGCATAGCGCTCCAGCGCCTTGCCCGCCCATAGCGTCTGCCTGATCTGTTCATCGGGATCGCGGAAGCTCAGACCTATGCTCTGGCTGCCGACCTCCTGCTTGATGCTGCTGTCGCCGCGGGGAAAGGTCTGGCTCGATGTCCCCGGTTGCTGGTCGAGTTCCAGATAGAAACAGTCGGTGCAAGGATATTGCAGCAGAGAATGGCTCCAGCTGTTGCTCAGCACCCAGTAGACGATGTTGCCGCCGGTGCGGTAGTAGGCGACCAGCTCCTGCTCTGTGTGGAAGCGGGACTGGGTGGCGGCGATCCCGAACGGCTCCTGGTTGGCGTAGGGGGGCAGCTCGATCGGGGTGAAGGGCAGGTCAACCCCCAGACTGGAACAGCCACCGCCGCTAGCGAGCAGGATCCCCTGAATGCGGATATGGCCGTTGTAGAAGCGGGGATCCCGCAGCAGCGCCATGTCCTGCTCGCCGCAATCGAGCCGAAACTGGGTCAGCTGGCTACGGACGTTGTTGTCCAGCAGACGGTGACGTTCCGCCAGCGCGGTCTCGATCCCTTCCTTCTTCTCCTGCAACAGCTGGTGGGCCAACGGGCCGCCGAGCAGCTGACTGAGAGGCAGGCTGGCCAGCAGGGGCAGGCAGAACAGCAACAGGCTGAGCCAGAGGGGGGGGATGGGTCGCATGGTGCACCTGCCTGGTGTGCGGATGGGATGCATATGGGTGGCATCATCATAGTGCATTAGCTGAATCGATTTGAGCGGGGCTGATCACACTTGTAGCGCGAATTTATAATGTGCTGATAAATAATGGTTTTATAAAATGAGCTGTTGAAGATTCAATCGCTGACCTGTCATAAATGACAATTGTCCAGCTTATCTGAAGTGGCTAGAGTAGCGGTGCGGTTTGACTCACCGTGTGTTCAATACTCCTGTATCTGTTTTTTTGTCAGTAGCACAGAGTGTTAGTTTTGATATGAGTGTTTCTTTCGGTCCCCTTAGTGGGACCATTTTTCTGCCTGAAATTCCCTGATCCCGTCGCCCATCTCCCGTTTCCTGCCCCCGTGGCCATTTTTCATGGCCGGCTTGCCGTCAGGCTTGGTGTTCAGGTGCCCATTTGGTTATGCTCGCCCGCTTAATTCCAGAAGCGGGATCTTCGTCCATAGGCGCGCTTCGGCGTTGGCTGATACGATGAGGCCACATGGATGTTGTCGGGCATACGGAAAGGCACATGAAACTGACCACTCAGCTTGTCTCGTTTATTACCCTGTGCGTGATCGCCGCCATGGCCATGGTGCTGCTCGGCGGGGTATTCAGCTTTCGCGAGCTGGGCATGGAGCTGCAGCAGAAGAAGGTCAACTCCCTGGTCGAGATCATCGACAAGCAGCTGGAGGTGGCCGACGACCACCAGGATCTCACCCGCTGGCTGCCGACCCTGCTGCGTTCGGCCCATGTGGTGGAGCTGGAGATCCGTCAGGGCAAGCAGCGGGTCTACTGGTTTCGCGACGTGCAGCAGCAGACCGACGAGAGCCTGCTGATCCCCTATAGCCAGCCCATCTCCCATCAGGCCGGCATGCAGGCCGACTTCAAACTGGAGCGGCCGTTCAAGGAGTTTGAATACTCCATGCGGGCCATGTCCGGCATCTCCCTCGGCGTCTTCATCGTCATCTTCGGACTCTGGTACTCCATTCGCTGGCTGCGCCTGCAACTGCGGGGCGCCGAGCTGCTGGCCGAGCGCGCCCAGCTGATCCTCGACAACAAGCTCACCAAGCTGGCCCACGATCCGGCTGATGAGTGGCCCGTCTCCGCCAGCCAGGCCCTCGACTATCTGCTGGCCGAGCTGGCGGATGCCCGCAAGGAGCGCAGCCGTTTCGACAACTTCATCCGCAGCAACGCCTTCGTCGACAAGATGACCGGCATAGGCAACCGGCTGTTCTTCGACAACCGGCTGGAGAGCGCCATCATGGAGGCGAGCGTGATGAGCGGCGGCGTGCTGCTGATCGAGCTGGCCGGGCTGGAGGACCTGGATCCCGAGCTGAGCGGGCGCCAGAGCCAGGATCTGCTGATGGAGGCGAGCGCCTCCATCACCGCCTTCGTGCGCAAGCACAACGGTGCCCTGCAGGCCCGCTACGCCGGCCAGGTGTTCGCCGTGCTGCTGCCCAACATGTCCGAGAGCGAGATGGTGGACGGTGCGGGTCAGCTGCACAAGAGCCTGCAACGGCTGCACTGGCCCGAGGCGGTCAACGTCGAGACAGCCGTCTACCTCGGTGCCGTCTGCTATCAGGCGCAGGATTCCCTGCTCAAGGTGCAGGAAGAGGCCGAGCTGGCGCTCAAGAGCGCGCGGCTGCAGGGTCACACCGGCTGGTTCCTCTACGAGAAGCAGCTGGATGAGGAGCAGAGCAGCAAGGGCACGGTACGCTGGCGCACCCTGATCGGCCGCCGCATCGAGGAGCACGGCATCGACTTCTACGTCCAGCCGGTGCAGCAGGAGCGGGATCAGGTGGTATTGCAGCAGGACTTGTTGATCCGCATTCACGACGAGCAGGGGCGGGAGTTGCAGGCCGGTGTCTTCATGCCGATGGCCGAGAAGGCGGGGCTGCTGTTGCCGCTGGATCGGCTGGTGGCGGAGCAGACCCTGCGATTGCTTCGTCAGCGCTCAGAGCAGAGCTGCCCCATCAGCCTGACCCTCTGCGCCCAGAGCCTGCTGCACCGCGAGTTCCAGCGCTGGCTCTTCTTCGATCTGTTCCAGTTGCCGCGCAGCACCAACGAGCGGCTGGTCCTGCAACTGTCGGAGGCCCAGGTGACCCGCCACTACGAGGCACTCAAGCGGCCGCTGCGGGCGCTGCGCATGCTGGGTTGCCAGCTGGCCATCGATCATGCCGGTCAGGATGTGGTGAGCACCCAATACATCAAGGAGTTCGAGATCAACTTCCTCAAGCTTCACCCCAGTCTGGTGCGGGAGATCCACACCCGTCAGGTCAACCAGATGGCGGTGCGCAGCCTGGTGGGGGGTTGTGCCAACACCCGCACCCGGGTCATAGCCGTGGGGGTGGAGAGCGGCGACGAGTGGAAGATGCTGCGCCACCTCGGCGTCCATGCCGGGCAGGGGCCCTGGTTCGCCGAACCGGAGCGGCTGGTGATGGAACCGGCCGGCGCCTGATCCTGCGACCGCAGGGCCGCCTTCAGATCCGGCCCTGTTCTTGCAAACCCGCGAGTCCCTGCATGCCACCGGTATGGATGAAGACTATCTTGCTGCCGCGGGGGATGCGCCCGGCGGCCAGTTCGCGAAACAGGCCCCACATGGCCTTGCCGCTGTAGATGGGCTCCAGCGGCAGGCCTGTCTGCGCACTGAAGGCTTGCACCCACTGCCAGAGCGCCGGGCTGAATTTGGCATAGCCGCCATCATGGTGATCCAGCGCTATCTCCCAGCCGGGGGTGGTGGCCGCGGCCGGGTGAAGGCGGCACACCTCGTCGGCGATGAAGCTTGCGCCTTTCAGTACCGCGATGGCGAGGATCCGCTCCTGCTCCCGCTTGCCGGCGATCAGGCCGGCCAGGGTGCCGCCGCTGGCGCAGGGCAGCACCCAGAGATCCGGCGAGAAGGGCACCTCGTCGACCAGCTCGGCCACCCCGGGAAGGGCGAGCGGGCTGCTGCCCCCTTCCGGCACTATCAGGGTATCGGGTGCCGCGAACTGGGCCAGCCACTCCGGATCCTGCCGCCGCCGGTAACTCTGGCGATCGACAAAAATGAGATCCATGCCCCAGCCTTTTGCCGCGCTCAGGGTGGAATTGCTGGCAGCCTCCGGCTCACCGCGTATGATGCCGGTAGTGTTAAGGCCGGATTGGCACCCTGCCGCCGCCAGTGCATGTATGTGGTTGGAGTAGGCACCACCAAAGGAGATCAGGTGCTTTATGCCCTGCGCCCGGGCGTGTTGCAGCTGGTACTTGAGCTTGCGCCACTTGTTGCCCGAGATGGTCGGGTGGATCAGGTCATCCCGCTTGCACCAGAGCATTACGCCATGCTCGGTCAGCAGAGGGTGCGAGATGGCCTGGAGCGGCGAGGGAAGCCGGGTCGGCTGCAGGGCAAACACCTGCGAGCGGGTCGAGTTGGGTTGCAATGAGTGATCCATCATTTATCTGGAGGCTAATACCCTGTTTATGCTAAGGTTTAATCCGTTTTATGCAGCCAGGTGCGGGTTTCAATGAAACAACTTTTCAGACGTTCGACCCCGAGCCGTCAGGTAGGGATCCTGCTGGCCAGCGATCGTATCATGCTGGCCTCGCTGGGGCCCCAGCCAGTGTTCGCTACCCGCGCCATCAATGGCCCGCAGGAGTGGTTGCTTGCCATGAGCGAGCTGTTCAGCCGCCATGGCCTCGCCAAGTCTAAGGTGCGGGTCGCCCTCGCCGCCAGCCTTTATCAGCAAGTCCAGATCGACAAGCCCGCCGTGCCCGAGGCCGAAATGGCCGGTGCCCTGCCCTGGGCGGTCAAGGATTACGTCAATGAACCCGTGTTGCAGCTCGCCATGGACTACGTGGATTTGCCCACGCCGCCGGCCGGCCGGCCACGCATCAGCGTGATCTGCGTGCCCAAGGCGCGGGTACAGCAGCTGGCGGATGCGGTCAACAGCATTGCCAGCCTGGATGCCATCGTCAGCGACGAGCTGGCCATGACGGCGCTCTATGAGGCCGACAACACGGTGCGCATGCTGCTGTGGCAGCCCAGGGGGCAGGATCTGCAGTTGCTGGTATTTCATCAGGGCGGCCTCTGCTTCTCCCGCCAGCTGCGTGGCTTCACCGCCCTCACCGGCGAGCATGAGCCGGACAGCATGCTGCTCGACTCCCTGGCGCTGGAGATCCAGCGCTCTCTCGATTACCTGGTGGGCCAGCTCAAGCTACCGGAGCTGGGTCAGATGCAGCTCGCCATCGCCTCCTCCTTCATCGGCACCCTGGTGCGCCACATGGAGCAGACCTTCGGCTTCGCCGTCTCCGCCATGGCCAACAAGGCGATCCTCTCTGGCGTTGAATATCTCTCGGCCTATGCCGCCGCCCTCGGGGAGGATGCCTGATGAAACGTCAGATCAACCTCTATGGCGCCGAATTTCGCCCCAGACGCCAGTGGGCCAGCCTCAACCAGATGGCGCTGGTGTGGGGTGGCTGCGTGGCATTGCTGCTCTGCATGGCCGCCTTCTACGGCTGGCAGCAACAAGGGGTCGGCCGCGAGCTGGCGCAGGTGCGCGCGGCGCTGGAGGTCAAGCGGGGCGAGGCCCAGCGGCTGGATGCCGAGTTGACCCGTCACCAGGCCAATACCCTGCTGCAACAGCAGCTTGCCACCCGGCAAGAGGAGCTGACCGCCAAGCAGGGGCTGATGCGCCAGCTGGGCAGTTTGGCGTTGCAAAAATCCCAGGGCTACGCCGGTCTGATGGCCGATCTCTCCCGCATTCGGGACAGGCAGCTCTCCTTGCAGCGGATCGAGATCGCCGAGGGGCGGATCAATCTGTCCGGCTTTGCCGGCCGCAGCCAGGATGTGCCCGCCTGGGTAAACCGTTTCAAGCAGACCCCGTCGCTGGCGGGCAAGCAGTTTGGTGAATTGACCCTGAGCCGCGACAAGGAGGGCCGGCTGGCCTTCCAGCTCAGCGGCATCGAGCGGGAGAAGCCCTGATGAGCCTGAAAGCACAATGGCAGGCATGGGCGGACAAGATTGCCGTCCTCAGCCAGCGCGAGCGGGTATTGATCCTGTTGACCGGTCTGGTGCTGGTCTGTGCCGGCGCCATCTATGGCTGGCTGGATGGCGCTGCCCTGCGGCTGGAGCAGGACAGGGTGGCCTTGACCACGGCCCAGCGGGATCTGGAGATCATGGATCTCGAGAACCTGGGCAAGCAGGCCAGGCTGGCGCGGGATCCCGATCAGAACGTGCGCGAGCAGCTGGTGCGGGTCGAGGGGGATATCGGCAAGCTGGATGCCGAGCTCAAGGCCCAGACGGTGGACCTGATCCAGGCCCACGAGATGCCAGCCGTGCTGGAGGCCCTGTTGTCACGCTCCGCCAATCTGCACATGCTGGCGCTGACCTCCCTCGCCCCTCAGCCGCTGATGGCGGGGGATCAGCGCATCAACCTGTTCAAGCACGGTATTCGCCTCAAGCTGGAGGGCGGCTATTTTGATGTCTATCAGTACCTGAAGGCGCTGGAGGCGCTGCCCCGCCACTTCTACTGGAAGCAGTTTGACTACCAGGTGCAGGAGCATCCCAAGGCCGTGGTGGAGATGGAAATCTACACCCTGAGCACCAGCAAGGAGTTTATTCGTGGTTAGATGGCTGACGCTATTGTGTTGTCTGCTGGGCCCGGTGGCCCAGGCCGAGGTGCTGCAGGATCCCACGGAACCGCTGGACGGGATGAACAGTCAGGCGGGGGCTACTGCCAGCCAGAGCGCAGGTTTGCCAACATTGCAGAGCGTGATGCTGGGCAATGGCCCGGCACTGGCGGTGCTCAACGGGAAAAGTTACCGGGTGGGCCAGCAGGTCGATGGATATCGACTGGTGGCCATCAGTGCAGATGCCGTGGTACTGGAGAAGGGAGGCAAGCGCCAGTCGCTGACCCTGTTCGCCAGCAAGGTCCGCATCTGAACGCGCCCCGCCCGGGATGGGTGGGGCAAGGTTTGTCGAGTTTAATTGCAAGTCAGGGTGCACTCATTACATGAAAAAAAATCATCTCTGCCTGATCTCTGTGGCCGTGCTGGCGGCAGGCTGTACCAGCTACCGGCACCCCGAACCCGTGCAGGCCAAGGACGCACTGAAACACGCCATGACCGAGCAGAACAAGGTCGGGGCACTGGCGACCGTGCCCAAGTCGGTACAGAGCGAACTGCTGCAGATGAACCGGCCGCCCCAGGCCCTCAGCATGCCGGAACAGCGGCTGCGCATCGCCGCCCACGATGTGGATGCGGTGGAGTTCTTCGGTTCCCTGTTCAAGGGTTCCCGCTACAGCGTGGCCGTGCATCCCGGCGTGGCCGGCCAGATCTCCGTCGAGCTCAAGGACGTGACCCTGCCCGAGGTGCTGGCGGTGGTGGGTGACATGTATGGCTTCGATGTGCAGCGCAAGGGCAACGTGTTCCACGTCTATCCGGCTGGGCTGCGCACCGAAACCATACCGGTCAACTACCTGATGATGTCCCGTCGTGGCCTGTCCCGTACCTCGGTCAGCACGGGCGGGGTGACCTCTAACGACAGCAACAACAGCAATAACAGCAGCTTCGACAACGCCAACGGCGGCAGTAACAACAGCAGTAGCAGCAATGCCTCCAACGGCAATGCCGGTTCCAATAACAGCAACGGCACCCGCATAGAGACAGACACCAACAGCGACTACTGGACCGATCTGCGCACCTCGCTGGAGATGCTGATCGGCAGTGGCGATGGCCGTGCCGTCATCACCAGCCCGCAGGCGGGTCTGGTCACCATCCGCGCCTATCCGAAAGAGCTCAAGGCGGTGCGTGAATTCCTCAATCAATCCGAGAGCCACCTCAAACGTCAGGTGGTGCTGGAGGCGCGGATCATCGAAGTCGCCCTCAACGAAGGGTACGAGCAGGGGGTGGACTGGAGCGGCCTCTCCGCCAGCTGGGATGGCGGCAAGGGGATCACCGGCGGCGGTTCGCTGGCCGGCACTCAGTTGCCAACCACCCCCAACCAGATCTTCAGTGCGCTGGGTGGCGGCGCCGGTTTCAAGATCTCTGACGGCAACTTCAACGTGGCGGTCAACCTGCTCAAGACCCAGGGGGATGTGAATACCCTCTCCAGCCCGAGGGTCACTGCGACCAACAACCAGAAGGCGGTGATCAAGGTGGGCACGGACGAGTACTTCGTCACCAACGCCTCGACCACCACCGTGACGTCGACCGGCACGGCCGAACCTATCGTGACCCCCAATGTGGAGCTGACTCCCTTCTTCTCGGGTATTGCGCTGGATGTGACGCCGCAGATCGATGAAGAGGGTCGGGTGCTGCTGCATATCCACCCCTCGGTTATCGATACCGAAGAGCAGAAAAAGATCATCAACGTCGGCACCGCCAAACCGCTGGAGCTGCCCCTCGCCAAGAGCTCGATCCGAGAGTCCGATACAGTGGTGCAGGCCAATAACGGCGACATCATAGTCATCGGCGGTCTGATGAAAACCGACAAGCAGGAGATCGTCAGCAAGGTGCCGCTGCTGGGGGATATTCCCTGGGTGGGCGAAGCCTTTACCAACCGCCGCGAGAGCACCAAGAAGGTGGAGCTGGTGATCCTGCTCAAACCGACCGTGGTGGAGAAGGACACCTGGCAAAACGAACTGCAGCGCTCCTCCGATCTGCTCGACAAGTGGTATCCGCCCAAGGGCTAAGCCATGACACAGCACGCGGTTGGCCTTGTTCCATGCGGCCTGTGGCTCTGTGCCACGGCAGGCCCCCAGGCCGGTGACGACTCATGTACCTGAACCACTTCGGTTTGCAGGAGGCGCCATTCGGCCTCACTCCCAACACGGGTTTCTACTACGGGTTACCTCCCCATGAGGAGGCGCTGCAGGTTCTTAATTGGGCCTTGATGCAGGGGGAGGGCTTTATCAAGGTGACCGGCGAGGTCGGCACCGGCAAGACGCTGCTCTGTCGCAAGCTGCTGAGCGAGCTGGGCTCGGAGGCCTGTCCTGTGCGTCTGGCCTGGCTGCCCAACCCGCACCTCAGCCCGGCCGAGCTGCGCACCGCGCTGGCCCTGGAGCTGGGGTTGTCGGTGCGCGAAGGCAACGAGCTGGATCTGACGGATCGCATTCATCGCCACCTCATAGGCCTGCATCAGCAGGGCAGCCGGGTGGTGGTGCTGATCGATGAGGCGCAGGCCCTGCCGGACGAGACTCTGGAGGCGATCCGGTTGTTCGGCAATCTGGAGACCGAATCGAGCAAGCTGTTGCAGATAGTGCTGTTCGGTCAGCCCGAGCTGGACACCCGGCTGGCGAAACCCCATCTGCGCCAGTTGCGCCAGCGGATCGGTTTCTCCTACTGCCTGCGGCCGTTGCGCTTTGACGAGACCCGCGCCTATCTGGAGCACAGATTGCAGGTCTCGGGTTATCGCGGGGCCCCGCTGTTCGGTGGCCGCGCCATGCGCCTGCTGTGGCGCGCCTCCCGTGGCATACCGCGACTCATCAACATATTGGCGCAGAAGTGCCTGATGCTGGCCTATGGCCGGGGTGAGCGCCAGATTGATGCCGGTCTGGTGCACCTCGCCATTCGCGATACCGATGATGCCAGCCGCCCCGGTCGAGGGCGCTGGTGGCCACTGTTACTACTGCTGGGGTGTGCCCTGGCCTATGGAGTCTGGCCATCATGAACGAGATCAACCAGATGCTCGGGGATATGAGAGCGCCCCAGCTGCGTTGTGCGTCAACATGGGGCTGGCGGATACCTATGCCGGCCTATGGAGTCTGGCCATGAGCGTGATCAACCAGATGCTCAAGGATCTGGAACAGCGTCAGCAGGGGGGCGAGGGGGCCGTCTATGTGCCTCCCGTGCGGCAGCAGGGCTGGTGGATGCTGGTGCTGACCCTGATCTGCGGCCTGGCCCTCGGCATTCTCGGCTGGCGGACCTGGATCTACTGGCAGCAGAGCCAGCGGGTCGCACCGCAGAGTCTGGTGCAGGCGGCCAGCGAACCCGGGCCTGATGCGGTTGCCCGCGCCGTGCCCATCACGCCGACGGACGAGGAGCAGGAGCCGGTGGATCTGGTGGTGGCCTTGCCCACCCCGGGCGCCAGGTCCGAGCCCCACGCTGCCGCCGACCCCGAGCCGGCGGCGGAAGATCAGGACGAAACCGGTTATGACGCTCTGCCCCCGAGCGATGAGGCGCTGCAGCCCGATCTCTATGCCGAGCTGGAAGCGGAACAAGAGGCGGTGGCCCCGCCGCCGCGCAAACCGGGCGTACTGAAGATAGAGACGGTGAACCTCTCCGAGGCCGAACTGGCGACCCTGGCCGAGCGCAAGGCCACCACCGCCATGGCCAGAGGGCAACTGCGCGATGCCCAGGACAACTACTATCAGGTGCTGGCCCACGACCCGCACAATCAGGGCGCCCGCGAACAACTGGCGGGCCTGCTCTATGGCGAAGGGCGGCTGAGCGAGGCCACCCAGCTGCTGGAAGAGGGGATCCAGCTCGATCCCGCACAGGCGGATTTTCGGCTGCTGCTGGCGCGGCTCGCCATCAGCAGCGGCGATCAGCTCAAGGCGCTCGGCTGGTTGACCGGCTATCAGCCGGATCTGGCCAGCAATCTGGATTATTACGCCACCTGGGCCGGCCTGACCCAGGAGCTGGGCCGCAACGCCGAGGCGGCCGAAATCTATGTTACCTTGCTGCGCCAGCAGCCGGATCAGGGGCGCTGGTGGCTCGGGCTCGGCGTGGCCGAAGATGGTCAGGGCCACAGCCAGCGGGCGCTCGACGCCTATCGCAACGCCCAGCTGCACGGCAACCTCGGCGAGGCCTCGGCCAGCTGGATTGAACAGCGAATTGCCCAGCTTGCCCCCTGACGGGCGGGCTGGTTCACTTTTTTGGAGTTTGCATGGCACAACCCAGACTGAAAATGCGCCTCGGCGACCTGCTGGTGCAAGAGCAGATCATCTCGGATGATCAGCTGCAGCTCGCCCTGCAGCAGCAGCGTCAGACCGGCCGCAAGCTGGGCACCACACTGATCGATCTCGGCTTCATCAGCGAGGTACAGCTGTTGCAGTTTCTTGCCCGCCAGCTGGACGTGCCCTTCTTCGATCTCAACAACCTCACCATAGACGCCTCGGCGGTACCGTTGCTGCCCGAGGTGCAGGCGCGTCGCTATCGCGCGCTGGCGGTCAACCTCACCGACAACCGGGTGACCGTGGCCATGTCGGATCCGGCGGACTTGAGCGCCCTCGACGCCATCGCGGCGCTGCTGCGCCCGCGGGAGATGGTGCTGGCGGTGGCGCGGGAAGGCCAGCTGCTGGAGTATTTCGACCGCCTCTATCGCCGTACCCGTGAAATAGAGAGCTTCGCCGAACAGCTGCACGAGGAGTACCAGGATACCGGCTTCGAGCTGGGTTCCAGCAACCTCGGGGCCAACGACGAGGGGGAGGCGACGGTGGCCAAGCTGCTGCGCTCCCTGTTCGAGGACGCGGTGCAGGTGGGGGCCTCCGATATCCACATAGAGCCGGACGAGAAGGTGCTGCGCATTCGCCAGCGGATCGACGGCATCCTGCACGAGAATATCCTCAGCGAGGTGCGCATCGCCCAGGCGCTGGTGCTGCGCCTGAAACTGGTGGCAGGGCTCGACATCTCGGAGAAGCGGCTGCCCCAGGATGGCCGTTTCAACATGAAGGTGCGCGGCCGGGACGTGGATGTGCGTATGTCCACCATGCCGGTGCAGTACGGCGAGTCGGTGGTGATGCGGCTGCTGGATCAATCCTCCGGCATACTGTCGCTGAGCGAGACCGGCATGCCGCCGGAGATCCTGACCCGTTTCCGCCGTCAGCTCAAACGCCCCCACGGCATGATTTTGGTGACGGGCCCGACCGGAAGCGGCAAGACCACCACCCTCTACGGCGCCCTCTCAGAGCTCAATCAGGCCAGCCACAAGATCATCACGGTGGAAGATCCGGTGGAATACCGGCTGCCCAGGGTCAACCAGGTGCAGGTGAACCCCAAGATTGGCCTCACCTTCTCCCACGTGCTGCGTTCCACCCTGCGCCAGGATCCGGACATACTGCTGGTGGGCGAGATGCGGGACAACGAGACGGTGGAGATAGGCCTGCGCGGCGCCATCACAGGCCATCTGGTGTTGACCACACTGCACACCAACGATGCGGTCACCAGCGCCTTGCGTCTCATCGACATGGGCGCGCCCGGCTATCTGGTGGCGAGCGCGCTGCGGGCCGTGGTGGCCCAGCGGCTGGTGCGGCGGGTGTGCGAGCACTGCGTCGAGGAGAGGGCGCCTGACGAGGGTCAGGCCACCTGGCTGACCGTGCTCTCCGGCGAGGCGCCCGGTCAGCATGCCTATCACAAGGGGCGTGGCTGCCAGAGCTGCAACTTCACCGGTTACTCCGGCCGGATCGGGGTCTACGAGCTGCTGGAGCTGGATCAACCCATGATGGATGCCCTGCGCCGCAACGATGCCGAAGGCTTCGCCAAGGCGGCGCGCCAGCATGAACACTATCGGCCGCTGGCCCTCACCGCCCTTGACTACGCACGCCAGGGGATCACCTCGGTGGACGAGGTGCTGAGGTTGGCCGAGGATCTGGGGTAAGCCATGACTCACTTCAACGCCAACCCCCGTGCTGGTTGCCATGACGCTGTCGGTCAGGGGCACTCCTCATGAGTACCTTTGCCTACAAGGGGCGCGACAGCCAGGGCAATGCCGTCAGCGGCGTGGTGGACGCCGCCAACGAGATGGCGGCGGCCGAGCAGCTGATGCGCCGCGGCGTGATGCCGACCGAACTCAAGCCGGGCAAGGCGAAATCCGCCGCCATCGACTGGTCGCTGCTGCTGGAAGGGGGCGTCAAGCTGGACGAGCTGGTGGTGTTCAGCCGCCAGATGTATGCCCTGACCCGGGCGGGGATCCCGATCCTGCGCGCCATCGCCGGGCTGGAGGAGAGCGCCCACAGCAAGCCACTCAAGCGAGCGCTGCACGCGCTGGGGGAGGATCTTGGCAACGGCCGGCCGCTGTCCAGCTCGATGCAGGCCCACCCCAAGGTATTCGGCAGCCTGTTCGTCGCCATCATTCACGTGGGCGAGAACACGGGTCAGCTGGAAGAGGCCTTCCTGCAGCTCGCCAACTATTTCGATCTGGAGCTGGAAACCCGCAAGCGGATCAAAACCGCCATGCGCTACCCCAGCTTCGTGCTGGCGGCCATCGGCATCGCCATGGTGATCCTCAATATCATGGTGATCCCTGTCTTCGCCGGCATGTTTGCCAAGTTCGGCGTCGAGTTGCCGCTGGCGACCCGGATCCTGCTCGCCACCTCCCACTTCTTCGTCCACTACTGGTGGCTGCTGCTCGGCATACTGCTGGCCATGGTGTTTGGCTGGCGCCGCTGGGTGAGCACGGTCAAGGGCAAGCTGATCTGGCACAGATGGCAACTCAGGCTGCCCATCGTCGGCACCATCATAGAGCGCTCCCTGCTGGCCCGCTTCGCCCGCAGCTTCTCCATGATGCTCAAGGCCGGGGTGCCGCTGAATACGGCGCTGACTCTGGTCGCCGATGCGGTGGACAACGCCTGGATGGCGGGCCAGATCCGCGACATGCGGGCCGGTATCGAACGGGGTGAGAGCCTGCTGCGCACCGCCGGCAGCAGCGGCCTGTTTACTCCCCTGGTGATGCAGATGATCGCGGTGGGAGAAGAGACGGGGCAGGTCGACGATCTGCTGCACGAGGCCGCCGAGTATTACGAGCGGGAGGTGGATTATGACCTCAAGAGCCTGACCGCCCGTATCGAGCCCATCCTGATCGGCATAGTCGCCGTCATGGTGCTGGTGCTGGCGCTCGGTATCTTCACGCCCATGTGGGACATGATGCGTGCCGTGCGCGGCAAGTAAACCGGTATTTTTGCCGTCAACGAGGCGGGAGATAATGCGGGCCGTGCGTGGCAAGTAAACCGGTATCTTTGCCGTCAACGAGGCGGGACATGATGCGGGCCGTGCGCGGCAAGTAAACCGGTATCTTTGCCATCAACGAGGTGGCACATGATGCGAGCCGTGCGTGGCAAGTAAACAGGCAGCTTTACCGTCAGTGATGCGGGGAGTGGATAAGCGGCAAGATGTGGAGCGAAACGGGTGAGCAGACAGTCACAACAGGATGATCGCTGGCTGGGGGGATATAGACGGATGGCCGTGCTGATCTTGCTGCTGATCATAGTGGCGACCCTGGCCCAGAGCTATCGCACCCACAGAGCGGAGGCGCTGGCCCTCAGCCTGGCCCTGCTGGGGGAACAGTTTGCCGAGCGGGCACAAAGGTTGCACGGGCTCTGGCTGGATCAGCGCCGTCCCACGAGTCTGTTCGCCGATGGTCTGGCCTGGCAGTTCGATGACAGGGGTTGGCCGATCGGGGCCGGATCCCTGCTGGCGCCCTCGGAAAATTGCCGCCAGCTCTGGTTGTCGATCATAGGTGCACAGAGCCAGGATCTGCCGCCGCTGCAAGCGCTGGCGAGCCGCGATGGCGGGGGATGCGAGTTCGGTTGGGAAGATAATTGGCTGATTTATCAATTTTCTGATGGCAGAGTGCTGCAAAAGCCTTGAATGAGGCCGATTGTGTGGCTCAGTTAAATGATTTTTTTATATCTGCATGAAATAATGCGGGTTATTACGGAGGGACCATGGCAACAAATCGAATGGCACCAACACATCCCAGGTTGGTGATGACACCTCGGGCGGCGGGTTTCTCGTTGATCGAACTGGTGATCGTCATCGTTATTCTGGGGATCCTGGCGGTGACCGCCTTGCCTCGCTTCCTCGATGTGACCGACGAGGCCAAGAAGGCCAGCGTGGAAGGGGTCTCCGGCGGCTTTGCCACCGGCGTTTCGCTGGTGCGTGCCCAGTGGGAGGCCGAAGGGCGCGCCAAGCAGGACAGCCTCAATACCGTGCTGTATGACGGTTCCCGCTTCTATCTGACCACGCCGACCGAGACCCAGGTCAGCAATGGCGAGCTTTCTCCCGGTTATCCCATGGATACCTCGGCGGGTGGCGGCATCGATGTGGATCCGGCCAACCTGACGGCCCCGCGCTGTCTCAAGATTTGGGAGGGTCTGTTGCAGAACCCGCCCAAGGCTACTGCCAGCTTTAACGAGGTGCGCGGTAGCGGCAATGACCTGAAATACTATGTCAGTGTGACCAATAACGGCCTGGACTCGGTCTGCCGCTACTATCTGGTCAATAGTTTGAGTAAGGGTAGTGATGGCAAGTATCAGGATCCGCAAGGCAGTACTGATGCATTCATGAGTTTCAGTTACCGTCCGGCTTCCGGTCAGGTGACCACCAATATCAATTGACAGAGGAAAGTAAAATGAAAAAACAGGCGGGTTTTACCCTGATCGAGCTGGTCATAGTGATCATCATTCTGGGCATTCTGGCAGTGACAGCTGCGCCCAAGTTCCTGAATCTGCAGGATGATGCCAAGAAGTCTGCCGCTCAGGGCGTGCAAGCCGCAGTCAGCAGCTCAGCTCAGCTGGTTTACAGCAAAGCAGCACTGGTTGGTGTTGAACGTGATGCGAGCGGTGCTGTGAGCAGCAGCGATGGTACCAGCATTAGCGTTGTTTATGGTTATCCGGCTGCGACCAACACTGGTATCCCGCGTGCTGTCACCATCGATGGCTCTTGGGCTGGTGCTGTATCTGGCGGTACTTTCGTATTTGCCACCAGCGGTTCCAAATGCACCGTGACCTATGCCCCTGCTACCAGCACTGCCGGAGCTACTACCACTCTGGGTGGATGCTGATTCAAAGTTAGTTTCAAGGAGGCGAGGCTTATGCCTCGCCTCATTGTTTATAAACAGGGAGCAAGAATGCAACGAGGCTTTACCCTGATTGAACTGGTGATTGTGATCCTGTTGCTCGGGATTCTGGCCGCCTTTGCCGTGCCCAAGTTGCTGGGCAAAGGCGGCTTTGAAACTCAAACCGTCCGCGATGAGCTGCTGACCCGGCTGCGGCTGGTGCAGACCGTCAATATGCACGAACCTGCCAGCCGCTGTACCCAGTTGATCGTTGCCTCCCCCCGTTTTGCCCATCGCACCTATGGCGTCACGGCCCAGACGGCTTGCCCGGGCAGCGATCCCTTGACTGGCTGGACTGACAACCAACTGACCCGTGGCCGGGTGGTGAGCGCCTCATCCGGCCTGCAGATCTCTCAGGTCGGTACCGGTAATGGCCGTTTTGTGCTCCGCTTTGATCCGATGGGACGGCCGCTTGGCGCCTGCGCGGGGGGCTGCACTCTGCAGGTGAGTGATGGGGGCGAGACGAGTCGCATCAAGATCGAATCCGAGGGGTATATCCATGAGAGCCCCTGAGCGCGGCTTTACCCTGATAGAGCTGATCGTCGGCATAGTGCTGCTGGCGGTGGCGCTGACCGGCATTCTCGGTCTCTTGATCAATCAGGCGCCCCAGGCGGTGGACCCGGTGCAGCAGGTACGCGCCGCCCAGCTGGCCCAGCGCCTGGCCGGGGAGATACTGCAAAAGTCGTTTGATGAAAACTCGGATCACAACGGCGGCCGTTACCGCTGCGGCGAGACGGTCGTCGGCGTCACCATTCCTGCCTGTTCGACCCGCTATGGCCTGGATGGCGAGCCAGCCCCTTATGCTTTCAACGATGTGGATGACTTCGATACCTCGGGTAACTGGGTGGATGCCAATCTGTTTACTCAGACGGCAGCGGGGATCAGCAGCGAGGAGTATCGCAACTATCGGGTCAAAATCGCGGTAAATGCGGTCGATTTCAGCGATGGTACTTTCAAAAGCTGCGCCGCCCCCTGCTCTGTGGGCAAACGCATCGATCTGCAGGTGCGCCTGCCGGATCAGAGCCTGCTCGACTTCTCCTTCTACCGGGGGAACTACTGATGAGAGGGGCAATGCGCGGTTTTACCCTGATCGAACTGGTGATGGTGATCCTGCTGCTCGGCATCATGGCGACCTTTACCAGCCAGTTTATCGGCATCGGCACCCAGATCTATGGGGATGCCAGCAGCCGCGAGCAGTTGATGAGTGATGCCCGTTTCGCCATGGAGCGGCTCAATCGCGAGCTGCGTGATGCTGTGCCGGGCTCTGAGCGGATTGAAGACCAGAATGGCAACTGGCTTGACGAGGGGGCCTGCCTGCGTTTCTGGCCCATCAGCGCCTCCAGCCGCTATCTTGCCCTCAACCGTGCCCAGTCTGGTAGCACATCCACCCTGGAGCTGGTGATGGCCACTCCCGCCTCTGCGGCCAATCCACTGAGTCAGGATGCCAATGCCGTCAAGGCAGGGGATCTGATGGCCGTCTTCCCGGTGCCGAATTCAGACGTGGATTCACTGACCGCTGGTTGCGACTATGGCCGTTGTGTCGCCCGAGTGACCGAGGTGCTGGCTCCGGTATCCGGGGCCCAGACCATTCGCTACAGCAGTAGCGAGACCCTGGCAGGCCTCTCGCCGGGCAGCCGGGTCTACTTTGCCAGCCAGCAGGTACGTTACTGCGTGGCAGGGAACAGGCTCACCCGCGCCAGTGCGGCCATCGCTGCCGCGTTACCTGCCACGGGAGTGCTGATGGCGGAGTCCCTTCGTACTGGCGCTTTCTATCGGGAAACCTCGGCCTTCAACGCCGAAGGGGAGTTTGGCATGCGGCTGGTGTTTGAGCGCAAAGGTGAATCCGTCGCTTTCAACCACAAGATAGGGGTGCTCAATGTGCCCTGATGCCAGACAACCGAGACGGGCGGGGGGCAGCGCCCTGATGATAGCCCTGTTTGTCATAGTGGTGATGGCGCTGCTGGCGGCCGCCATGGGCCGCTTTCTGACCGACAGCAGCGAGAAAAACACGGTGGAGGTGCGCAGTGTGCGTGCCCTGCTGGCAGCCCAGAGCGGGCTTGAGGTCATTCTTTATCGGCTGTTCCCGAATCGCACCCTGGCGCAACCTCTGCCGCCGGCGCTCTGTGACGCCAGCTTTGTGACCTCTTTCCCCGGCAATGCGGGCCTTGCCGGCTGCAGGGCCGAGGTGAGCTGCGCCAGGGTGCCCGTTACCTACAATGGCAACGTCACGAACGGTTACCGCCTGGTCAGCACGGCGGCCTGTGGAGTCGGGGATATCGATAGCGCCAACCCGGATTTTGCCGTCAGCCGCACCCTGGCCGTTGAAGCCTATGATGGAGGTTCATGATGAAATGGCTATGGGCGCTGGCCCTCTTCACTGGCCCGGTCTGGGCATTTGACCCCATCGACACCAGCACCTTCTTCCCTGCCGTGGTGCAGGGCCACCATGGCAACAACAACAATACCTGCCACCAGATCAGCGGTTATCAGCTGAGCCAGCTCAACAATCCCAAGATCAATGGTACCGGCGGATTGCCGCTCAACTTCTGCTCCATCCTGCCGGATCAGAACAACACCCCTCGTTGCGATAACGGGGCTGGCGGCTACAAGGTCTGCTCCATCACCGGCAGCGATATTCGCGGCCTCACTCTGACAGGGAACAACAAGTTTCCGACCATCACCTCTGTGGTGCCGCTTCTTTGTCTGCAGGGCCAGCAAACCGCCCTCTTCTCGGACTATGGGTCCGCCTCGGTCGAGAATTGCACCGTGACTTTTCCCAGCCGCAGTACCTACCAGATCAAGTCGCTTAGCGTGCGCAACAACGGTGTGCTGGTATTGGGGGACGGGGATTACTTTATCGACTCGCTGATCCTCGACAACGCCACCATCCGCCTGTCCGGCAACGGCACGACGCGCATTTTTGTCAATCAGGACGTGAAGCTGCTCAACACGGTCAACATCAATGCGATCAATCAGGGCAGCCTGGTCTGGGTCAACTATGGCGACATGACCATCGACAACAACTCCAAGTTTTATGGTTACCTCTACACCGATGGTCGTTTGACCATGAACAACAATGCCACCGTCTATGGACGGGTGACGGCCCGCTATCTGAGCATGGATACCCAGTCCAGCATCAACGACTATGCTGTGCCTCCTCCGTTGACCTGTTTTGACGACGGTTTTGACAGCGCCCAGATCAACCCGGACAACTGGGTGGTGGCCCAGCGCAACAACAGCACCCTGCCATCGGTGCAGAACGGCCGCCTGCGCCTCACCCAGAACGTGACCAATCAGGCCACCTCGGCCACCTTCCAGCGCCTCTTCCCGGGAGCCAGCAACCTGGTGACGATCGAGTTCGATCAGTTCGCCTACAAAACCTCTGGCACGAGCGGAGCGGACGGGATGGCGGTGGTGCTCTCGGATGCGACCCAGACGCCGCAGCCGGGGGCCTTTGGCGGTCCGCTGGGCTACGGCTTCAAGACCGGATTCAGTGGATTTAGCGGCTTTGCGGGCGGCTGGCTCGGGGTGGGGCTCGACGAGTACGGCAACTATGCCAATGAAGGGGGCAACTACAACCTTGGATCACGCCCGCAGGCAGTTTCCATCCGTGGTTCGGGTTCTGGCACCTCTGGCTACAACTATCTCGCCGGTACTGGCAGCAACCTGAGCCCCCCCGTTGACAGCGGCACCAACGGCAATCGCCCCCACCGCTATCGTATTACCGTCGACTCCCGGACGGCAGGCAGCTCGCTGGCGAAAGTCGAGCGGGATACCGGCTCGGGTTATGGCACCCTGGTTGGTCCCATCAACATGGCGAGTCAGGCCGGCCAGGCGGCAGTGCCGGCCAATTTCCTGCTCTCCCTGACCGGCTCCACCGGTTCGGTAACCAACTACCACGAGATCGACAACGTGCGGATCTGTGCCCTGCGCTCCAACCCGGTCGGGGTGCAGATCGATCACTTCCAGCTCGATCACTCGGGTCAGGCGCTGACATGCAATCCGGAGACGGTGACGGTCAATGCCTGTGCCGATGCCGCTTGTACCACACTTATCAAAGATCCGGTGACCGCGACCCTGAGTCTTACCCCTATTTCTGCCAGCAATGGTTGGATTGGCGGCAATACGGTGACCTTCAGTGGCGGCTCCACGACCGTTCAGTTGCGCAACAATACCGCCACTGCGGTTACCATAGGGGTGTCCGGCTCGACCCCGGCCACCAAGCCATTCAGTACCACCCTGTGCAAGGCTGGCGCAGGGACGCCCAGTGCGGCAGCCTGTACCCTGAATTTTGCCGATAGTGGCTTTTTCTTCGATGTGCCGGATACCTATTCCAACCAGCCGCAGACGGTGACCATCAAGGCGGTCAAGAAGAGCGACCTGACCCAGCAGTGCGTGCCGGGTTTCGCCAGCCAGAGCAAGAGCATCAAGTTCTGGAGCAGCTATCTCTTGCCGAATAGCAATAACTACAACAGCAAGATGAGTGTCAACAGCAGTGTGATCGGTACCAGTCTGGGCACTGCGACGCCTGTATCCCTCATGTTTGATGCCCAGGGCCAGTCGACCATCACGGTTAATTATCCGGATGCGGGCAAGGTGCAACTGGATGCCAGTTATGATGGCACCGGCAGTGAAGCCGGTCTGGTGATGCTCGGCGCCGACCAGTTTGTGGCACGGCCGGTGGGGCTCTGTATCACGACCGCTGCGGCAGCATGTTCGGGCAACTATGCCAGCTGCCCGATCTTCAAGAAGGCGGGGGAATCATTTCAGGTCGACATCAAGGCGGTGGCCTGGGAGTCAGCCAACGACGGGGACATCTGCACCGGCAATCTCGCGACTCCCAATTTCTCGCTCAACGGCATCGCCCTGAGCAATACCCTGGTGGCGCCGATGCCGGGCAGTACCGCCAGCCTGGGTAAAACCAGCTATGACCATGGCGCCGCGGCCAACGGGACAACCAGCATAGAGCAGAGCGTCAGCGAGGTGGGGGTGTTCAGGCTGACGGCGACCCCGCCGACCAATGGCTATTTTAATACCACAGTCCCGCCGAGCCAGAGCCAGCCAGTGGGCCGCTTTATCCCGGCCGACTTCAATCTGGTGAGCGGCGACATAGTGCCGGCCTGCAATGTCTTTTCCTATATGGGCCAGCCCTTCGGGGTTGCGCTGGATGTGCTGGCCCGCAACCTGTCGGGTGGCCAGACCCAGAACTATACGGGGCTGTTTGCCAAGGGGGACGCCTATCTCTCCGTTGCCAACAACAAGGATGGGAAATCCCTGTCGGCCCGGTTGCGCAGCCTGTCTGCGCTACCCTGGGTGAATGGGCGGTCGGCGTTTACCGGTAATAGCGAGTTTGTTCGCCTCTCAGACACTCAACAGGATGGCCCTTACCAGTCTTTGCTGTTTGGTCTCTATATGAAAGACAACGATGGTGAACGTACCCTGATTGCCAGCCCCGACTTCAACGATGCCGTGGCCGGCAATTGCAGCGGCGCTGGTTGCAATGCCCGGCTGATCGACAGTGTGGCCATGCAGGTCTATTTCGGTCGATTGCTGGCGGGCACGGGGGCTGGTCTTGCTTCTGCGCCGCTGGCCGTTCCCTTGCAGATGCAGTATTACGAGGCGGGCAACTGGCAGTTGAACAAGCTGGACCAATGTACCCAGCTCTCTCTGGCCAATCAGGGGTTCAGTTTCCTCAATCCGGGCCAGACCTTTGATGCGACCAGCAGCGAGCTTAACCTGGGGGGGAACCACAAGATAAAGCTGGGGCTGGGCAGCTCGCTGCCGGGCGGCATGTCGGCGGTGGCCATGGATGGCGAGATCCTGTTTCACTTTGCCAAGCCGGATATCTCGGTACGCATTCCCTACAAGGTCGATTTGGCAAAACAGCCATCACGGCCGCTCTGGTTGTCCGATCCGGCGAGTTCCAACGACAGTCACCTGAAAGGCGAGGCCATTTTTGGCTCCAGCCGGGGCAATGACAGAATTATTTATCGGCGCGAAGTGATGCCGTAATGGAGGCGGGGCGGCGGATCTTCGCGATCTTCCCCCCTATCTTCTTGTTTATTAGCGTTTGTCAGCCTGTGCGGGTGAGTGATGACTCGCATTTTTGTCGCGCCTGATGGGTTGGCGACAGTTTGAGCGCTTGCCCATTGGGGTGGGCATTGGTAAAGTTAGCCGGTTTTCTGCACCTCCAAATTCTTAGGATTTCCCGTAGCCATGTTCAAAAAGCTCAGAGGCGTCTTTTCCAACGATCTGTCGATCGACTTGGGAACTGCCAACACCCTGATCTACGTAAAAGATCAAGGGATCGTCCTTAACGAACCCTCAGTTGTCGCCATTCGCCAAGAGCGCGGGAACGCCAAATCGGTCGCTGCCGTCGGTCATGCCGCCAAGCAGATGCTGGGTCGTACCCCAGGCAACATCTCCGCCATCCGTCCGATGAAAGACGGCGTCATTGCCGACTTCTACGTGACCGAGAAGATGCTGCAGCACTTCATCAAGCAGGTTCACGACAACAACTATTTCCGCCCCAGCCCCCGTGTGCTGGTGTGTGTGCCGTGTGGCTCTACCCAGGTAGAACGCCGTGCCATCAAGGAATCCGCACTGGGCGCCGGCGCCCGTGAGGTTTACCTGATCGACGAACCCATGGCTGCCGCCATCGGTGCCGGCTTGCCGGTCTCCGAAGCGACCGGTTCCATGGTAGTCGACATCGGTGGTGGTACCACCGAAGTGGCCATCATCTCCCTGAACGGCGTGGTTTACTCCCAGTCCGTGCGGATCGGTGGCGACAAGTTTGACGAAGCCATCATCAGCTACGTGCGTCGCAACTATGGCAGCCTGATCGGGGAAGCCACCGCCGAGCGCATCAAGCACGAAATCGGCTCCGCCTATCCGGGCGAAGAGGTGCGCGAGATCGAAGTTCGTGGTCGCAACCTGGCCGAAGGTGTGCCGCGCAGCTTCACCCTCAACTCCAACGAGATCCTGGAAGCGCTGCAAGAGCCGCTGTCCGGTATCGTCTCCGCCGTGATGGTGGCGCTGGAGCAGTCTCCGCCGGAACTGGCGTCCGACATCTCCGAGCGCGGCATGGTGCTGACCGGTGGTGGCGCACTGCTGAAGGATATCGACCGTCTGCTGATGGAAGAGACCGGCATACCGGTAGTGGTTGCCGAAGATCCCCTCACCTGTGTGGCCCGTGGCGGCGGCAAGGCGCTGGAGCTGATCGACATGCACGGTGGCGACCTGTTCCACTACGAATAAGACCCAAAGCCGGCCAGCGCGCCGGCTCTTTTTTGACGACTCATGAAACCCATTTTTGGTAGAGGCCCTTCGCTTCAGTTACGGTTGTTTCTCGCCGTCATCATCTCCATTGCTGCCATCGTAGCGGACTCTCGCTTCGGTGTGTTTACCCATGTCCGTGTCTACCTCAGTTCGCTCGTCAGCCCGCTGCAATACATGGCCAATGCGCCAGGTATCATGCTCGATACCATGTCGACCCAGGTGCAGACCCGGGCCGGCCTGATCGAGCAGACCAAGCAGCAGGAACAACAGCTGTTCACCCTGCGTTCGCGTCTGCTCAAGATGGATCATCTGGAGCACGAGAACCAGCGCCTGCGTGAGCTGCTGGGTTCTCCGGTGCACAAGGAGTCCCGCAAGATGGTGGCCGAGCTGCTGTCGGTGGATTCAGACCCCTTCAGCCATCAGGTGCTGATCAACAAGGGGGCGCTGGACGGTGTCTACAACGGCCAGCCGGTGATCAACGATCAGGGGGTGATAGGTCAGGTGCTGCACGTGGGTTCCACCACCAGCCGGGTCCTGCTGATCACCGACTCCAGCCACGGCATCCCGGTGCGGGTGCTGCGCAACGACCTGCGCGCCATTGCCTCCGGCAGCGGCGAGCTGGACAAGCTGGAGCTGCGCAACCTGCCGCGCAACACCGATGTGCAAGTGGGCGACCTGCTGGTCACCTCCGGCCTTGGCGGCCGCTTCCCGGAAGGGTATCCGGTGGCGACCGTGACCCGCTCCGACTATGTGGAGGGCAAGCCCTTCGCCCAGGTCGAGGCCAAGCCGCTGGTGGCACTGGACAGATTGCGCTATCTGCTGCTGTTGTGGACCGACAAGAAGCCGGACGTGCACGATGATGAAGAGGCGCCGACCCCGGCGGCTGCGCCGGTAGCGGCAGCCTCGGCTGCGGGAGCGACGCGCTGATGTTGCAACCCGCCAGCGGCAGGATCTGGATCTGGATCTCGATCCTGTTGGCTCTGTGCCTGTCGATCCTGCCGCTTCCCTTTCAATTTGAACCTTTCCGTCCGGACTGGCTCGCCATGGTGCTCATCTACTGGGCGCTGGCGTTGCCGCACAGGACCAACGTCGGTTCCGCCTGGGTGGCAGGCCTGCTGCTGGACGTGCTGCTGGGCAGCACCCTCGGCGTGCGGGCCATGGCCATGGCCATCACCACCTATCTGGCGGCCTTCCAGTTCCAGAAGATCCGCAACTTCTCCCTCTGGCAACAGGCGCTGATCATCGGCTGTCTCTCGCTGGTGGGCAAGGTGACCATCTTCTGGGCCGAACACCTGTTCAGCCGTGCCAGCCTCAATCTTGCCTACTTTTGGTCGACCCTGAGCACGATGCTAATATGGCCCTGGGTGTTTCTGGTCTTGCGCAAGGTGCGTCGCCGCTTCAATATCAAGTGAATATGAGCAAAAACAATGCATTGTAACTTTACCTCATCTCATTAAGTGAATATGAACAAGCACAACGAACTGCAACTGTATCTCGCCTCGGGCTCGCCCCGCCGTCATGAACTGCTTGCCCAGCTGGGGTACCGCTTCGAGGTGCTCAGACTGGATGTGCCGGAACGGCGGGAAGAGGGTGAAAAGGCGCAGGATTACGTCTGCCGCCTCGCCCGCGACAAGGCGATGGCCGGCGTGGCAGCCGCCCCGACGGCACTGCCGGTGCTGGGCGCCGACACCATAGTGGTGCTGGGGGATCGGGTGCTGGAGAAGCCGTCCGACCTGCTCGATGCCAAAGACATGCTGGAGGCGCTCTCCGGCAAGGTGCATCAGGTGATGACGGCGGTGGCGCTGGCGACCCCGGAGCGCTGCGATGTGCGCCTGGTCACCACCAACGTGGCGTTTCGCAAGCTGGACGAGGCCGAGATCGAAGCCTACTGGCGCACGGGTGAGCCCTGCGACAAGGCGGGTGCCTATGCGATTCAAGGGATTGCCGGCAAGTTTGTCAGCCGCATCGAGGGGAGCTACAGCGCCGTGGTCGGCCTGCCCCTGCTGGAAACGGATCTGCTGATCAAGCATCATCTGGAACAGTCTCGGTAATCTATCCGCCAGCCGTGTTCTGCGAAGCCCGTTCAGCGGGTAGGCACAGGGTCGGAACATGGCGGTCAGAATTTGAAGCCATCACAGGCAAGGTATGGGTCGGTGAAACCCGCCGGCTGTTTCTTACTGCGTTACTCACCGGGCACGCGCCGGTTTGGCTGCCAGAATTTAAAACTAGAAAGGCAAGGTAACTTATGTCGGTAGAACTGCTGGTGAACGTCACCCCCTCCGAAACCCGGGTTGCCCTGGTCGAAAACGGTCTGCTGCAGGAAGTGCACGTGGAGCGTCAGGCCAAGCGCGGCATAGTGGGCAACATCTACAAAGGCAAGATCAGTCGGGTGCTGCCCGGCATGCAGGCGGCTTTCGTCGATATCGGCATGGACAAGGCGGCCTTCCTGCACGCTTCCGACATAGTGCCGCACACCGAGTGCGTGGCGGTGAAGGAGAAGGAGCAGTTCCAGGCCGGCAACATAGCCGAGCTGGTGCGCCAGGGGCAGGACATCATGGTGCAGGTGGTGAAAGATCCGCTGGGCACCAAGGGCGCCCGTCTCACCACCGACATCACGCTGCCGTCCCGCTATCTGGTGTTCATGCCGGGCAGTGCCCATGTGGGGGTTTCCCAGCGCATCGAGTCCGAAGCTGAGCGCGAGCGCCTCAAGCGCACCGTGGCCAGCTATGTGGATGATCTCGGTGGCTACATCATTCGCACCGCCGCCGAAGGGGTGGGGGAGCAGGAGCTGGAGCAGGACGCCGCCTTCCTCAAGCGGCTGTGGCGCAAGATCCTGGAGCGCAAGCAGAAGTACCCGCCCTGCAAGATCCTCTACGAAGATCCCAGCCTGGCCTTCCGGGTGGTGCGCGACTTCGTCGGCGCCGAGCTCGACAAGATCCGGGTCGACTCGCGCCAGAGCTTCGATCAGCTCAAGCGCTTCACCGAGGAGTACGTGCCCGAACTGGCCGGCAAGCTGGAATACTACTCCGGCGAGTCACCCATCTTCGATCTCTACGACGTGGAGAACGAGATCCAGCGCGCGCTGGATCGCAAGGTAGAGCTGAAATCCGGCGGTTACCTCATCATCGACCAGACCGAAGCCATGACCACGGTGGACATCAACACGGGTGCCTTCGTCGGCCATCGCAATCTGGAAGAGACCATCTTCAATACCAACGTCGAGGCGACGGCGGCCATCGCCCGCCACCTGCGCCTGCGCAACCTCGGCGGCATCATCATCATCGATTTCATCGATATGCAGTCCGAGGATCATCGCCGGCGGGTGCTGCACAGCCTGGAGCAGGCGCTCTCCAAGGACAGGGCCAAGACCAACGTCAACGGCTTCTCCCAGCTCGGTCTGGTGGAGATGACCCGCAAGCGTACCCGCGAGAGCCTGGAGCACGTGCTCTGCTCCGAGTGCCCCGAGTGCAAGGGGCGCGGCCGGGTCAAGACGGTGGAGTCGGTCTGCTTCGAGATCCTGCGGGAGATCATCCGGGTCAATCGCGCCTACGATGCGGATCAGTTCACCGTCTACGCCGCGCCGGCCGTGGCCGACTACCTGCGGGGCGAAGAGTCCCACAGCCTCGCCGAGCTGGAGGTGTTCATCGGCAAGCAGGTCCGGGTGGTGAGTGAACCACTCTGCGGCCAGGAACAATTCGATGTGGTGATGATGTAATTGGTCTATCGCTGGCTGAGTCGGGGCTGGTTAGCCCTCGGGGTCTTCTTCGTGCTGCTGGCCATCCTGGTCAGTCTGGTGCGCTTTGGCGGCCCCTTGCTCAATCAGCACAGGCAGGCACTGCTCGACACCCTGCTGGCCGACAGCAAGCTGGAAGCCAGCGTCGATCGCATCGGTCTGGACTGGACCCGGCGCGGCCCTGCTCTCGAACTGCAACAGCTGGTGATAGCGCCGGATTCCGGCCGTTTCGCCCTGCGTCTTGGCAAGGTGTGGGCGCACCTCGACTTCTGGCGCTCCCTCAACGAACTCAAGCCTGTGTTCGGCCAGCTCATCTTGAGCGATGGCGACATAGCGCTGGATCTGGCCCAGCCGGCCGACCCCGAGCCCAGTGACGGCCGCGATCAGCAGCAGGCATTGCTGCGCTTCCTGCTGACCCAGCTCTCCACCTTCGACATTCACGACACCCGCCTCAGCCTGACCACGGCGCTGGGGGAGGTGCGGGCCCTCGACATTGCCCAGCTGCGCTGGCAGAACCGCGGCAAGCGCCATCAGGGGGTCGGCAAGGCCTATCTCATCAACGGGGTGGGCGAGAGCACCATAGATCTCATCCTGGATGTGGATGCCCCCGAGGCGCGGCTCGATCGGCTCAAGGGGCAGCTCTATCTGGGGGCCAGCCAGCTCGACATCAGCCCCATGCTGGCACGGATCCACGCCGGCGAGCCACGGGTGGCCGGCCAGCTCGATTTCCAGCTCTGGAGCACCTTTGCCAGCGGTCAGCTGGGGGAATCCCTGCTGGCATTCGGCAATAACTACCTGATCTGGCAGGATGAAAAACAGGGTGCCATGCACCGTCTCGGCCTGCAGGGGGGCAAGATCCAGCTGCGCCGGGATGGCGAAGAGTGGCAGCTCGCCAGCCATGACGTGACCTTCAAGCTCGACGGCAAGCCCTGGCTGCAGAGCCGGTTGCAGCTCGAGCGGGTTGGCTCCCGCATTCAGGGCTATGTGCCCGCCATCGATCTGGATCAGGTCGCCAATCTGAGCCAGCTGGTCTCCGGCCTCTACCCAGAGTTGACCGAAACCCTCAAGCGCACCCAGCCCAAGGGCCAGCTGCAGGATCTTGTCCTGCAGGCCGACGCCGACTGGCGCGGGCTCTCCCTCAGCGGCCAGCTCTCCCACATCAAGGTCACTGCCTGGCAGGACGTGCCCGGCGTGCAGGATCTCAACGGCGAGTTCTGGCTGACTCCGACCGGCGGCAGCGCCCGGCTGGCGCTGCACAAGGACAAAGTGGATCCGGCGCGCCACTTCAAGGAGCCGATTCCCATCGACAGCTTCTCGGCGCGGCTTGACTGGTGGCAGGATCCCAGGGGCTGGGTGCTCTATGGTCAGGACGTGGCGCTGGACAACCCGGATTTGACCCTCGCCAGCCGTTTCAGAATGGATCTGTACGAACATACCTTCCTCGCCCTGACCGGTCGCATCGACGTCAAGAATGCGGGCAATGCGGATCGCTACTACCCCTTGCAGGTGATGAGCAAGAGCCTGGTGGACTACCTGAGCGGTGCCATCAAGGGCGGCCAGGCCAGGGGCGCGGATCTGCTCTGGTACGGCGAGTTCAAGGATTTCCCCTACAGCAAGGGCGAGGGCATCTTCCAGGTGGCGGTGCCGCTGGAACGGGCCACCTTCCAGTTCTTCCCCGGTTGGCAACCGCTCACCGATCTGCAGATCGATCTCTTGTTCCAGAACGCCAGCCTCGACATGAACAGCCGCTCCACCCGGCTCGGCAAGGCCGGCTCCGACTCGGTCCATGCCTGGATCCCGGATCTCTACCCGGGTGCCCACCTCTATGTGGATGCCAAGGTCGAGGGCGAGGGCAAGGCCATCAGCGACTACCTGCAGGACTCCCCGCTGGGGGACTCTGTCGGTCAGGCGCTGCGGGAGATCGAGATCCGGGGCCCGCTCAAGGGCTCGGTCAAGCTGGATATCCCCCTCGATGGCGAGAGCGAGGTCAAGGCGAGCGGCGACGCCCTGTTCAGCAACAACAAGGTGCGGGTCGCCAGCCTGGATCTGCCGCTGGAGCAGGTGCAGGGGCGGCTCGAATATGACAACGAGCAGACCCGTTTCAGCAACCTCAAGGCGAGCCTGTGGAACCAGCCGCTGACTCTGGATTATCAGGGCCGGCAGCAGCCGAACCGCTATCAGGTCGACCTCAAGTTCAAGGGCTTGTGGGACAGCAGCCGCCAGCGCCGCGATCTGCCTGTGCTCGACATCCTCAAGGGGCGCGGCAACTGGGCCGGCACCCTGGGGCTGACCCTGCCCAACGACAAGCCGTTCAGCTTCCAGCTGGCGCTGGACTCCAACCTGCAGGGCATGGGGCTGGATCTGCCCTCGCCGCTGGCCAAGGACGCCAACAGCCGCTTGCCGCTCAAGGTGACAGCCCGTGGCCGCGACGGCAGCGCCGACATTCGCGCCGTGTTGGGCGCCGATGTGGATATGCAGAGCCGGCTGGTCTATGGCGATAGGGTGCCTTACCTCAGCCGGGTGCGGGTGGACGTGGGTCAGCCCGGCGCCCGGGTGCTGCGCGACAAGCCCATGCTGCTGGCCATCAACCAGCAGCAGGCGGATGTGGCCGGCTGGCTGGCCCGACTCAAGCAATGGCTGCCGGCGAGCACGGCGGCGGGCGGCAATGCCGTGGTCGGCCCCGCCTTCCTGCCCCAGGAGTGGTGGGTGGATGGCCAGCTGGCCCGCGCCGACATCGGCAGCGCCAACCTCAAGGCGGTGCACTTCACCGTGGGGCCGGTCAAGCAGGCCACCGAGGTGATGATCGACAGCCCGGACGTGATGGGAGTGGTGCGCCTGCCGGTGACCGAGCGTCAGCCCATAGACGCGAAATTTGCCCGCATCTATTGGTCCGGCAAGAGTTCGGATCTGAGCCCCGAGCCCGATGCCAGACAGGACAGGGCCATCATGGACGCCATTCCCTGGCTCACCTTCAGCTGCGTGGATTGCCGCTTCGGCGCCCTGCCGCTGGGGGAGGTGAAGGGAGAGCTGGTGCCCGGCGCCAACAAGCTGACCCTCAAGGGGCTGGACATGCGGCTGGCGGGCAGCCAGCTGACCGGCACTGTGGACTGGCTGGCCCAGCCCGGCCGCATGCAGACCCATGCCCGTGCCAGCATCAGCAGCAACAACAGCGAGCTGCTGCTCAAGCGGCTCGGCTATACCTCGCCCATCGGCGATGCGCCCGGCAAGATGGCGCTGGATCTGAACTGGAACGATGTGCCCTATCGGCTGGATGTGCCGACCCTGGCCGGCAGTGCCAACTATCAGCTGGAGGGGGGCACGCTGCGCGAGGTCAACGACAAGGGGGCGCGCCTGCTCTCCCTGCTCAGCCTGGACTCCCTGCTGCGCAAGCTGCGGCTCGATTTTCGCGATGTGTTCGACAAGGGCTTCTACTTCGAATCCATGTCCGCCTCCGCCAAGATCAAGCAAGGGGTGGTGGATAACCAGGACTTCTACATGAAGGGGGCGGCGGGCAACCTGCGCGGCGAAGGCATCGCCGACCTGGTGCGCTGGCGACTCGACTACGAGCTGAGCTTCTCCCCCAACCTGGGCGGCACCCTGCCGGTGGTGGCGGCCTTCTCCCTGACTCCGATCACCGGCCTCTATGTGCTGGCCCTCTCCAAGCTGCTGGAGCCGGTGGTGGACGTGGTCACCCGCATCGATTTTCGGGTCTCGGGTCCGCTGGATGCTCCCAAGCTGATCGAGGCGGGGCGGGATCGGGCCCGCATCAAGCTCAACCAGCAGCAGAAGGAGGCTGTCGATGCTGTGGCGCCCAATCTGCCGGCGCAGGAGGTGACCCCCTTCCTGCTGACCCCCAAACACGCGGGGCCCGCCCAGCGCTGAGGCTGGTGGCGGGTCTTGCCATCACAAGGAGTGAGCCATGATCCGACATATTCTGCTGATCACCTTCAAGGGTGAGGCCAGCCCCGACGATATCGCGGCCGTCAGGGCGGCCTTTCTCGCCATTCCGCACCAGGTCAGCGGCGTGCTGGCCGTGGAGTGGGGCCAAAATGACAGTCCGGAGGGACGGGCCGAGGGTTTCACTCACAGCGTGCTGATGACCTTCGCCGATGAAGCTGCCCGCCAGCGCTATCTGCCCCACCCGGATCACGATGCCCTCAAGGCGCTCTTTCGTCCCGTGCTGGATCGCATCATAGTGCTGGATTACACCCTGCAAGCGGGGGATGCTGTCACTGTCTGACGGCCAGAGCGACAAGGAGAGAGTCATGTGGTTAGCCGCAATACAGCTGGTGTCCGGCCGTCGCTGGCAGGATAACCGGGAGCAGATCGGCGCCGAGCTGGCCATGCTGCCCAAAGAGCGGCCGCTGCTGGTGCTGCTGCCGGAGAACTTCGCCCTGTTTGGCGAGCGGCAGGGCTATCTGGATGGGGCCGAGGCCATAGGCCCCGATCTGGGCGGAGCAGCGCCGATCCAGCAGCAGCTGGCCGAGTGGGCCCGCGACTACGGCATCTGGCTGGTGGCGGGGGCCATGCCGACCACCATCGCCGGTTCCGACCATATCCACACCAGCTCGCTGGTGTTCGACCCCAGCGGCGAGCTCAAGGGCCACTACCACAAGATCCACCTGTTCGATGTGGACGTAGCCGACAATCAGGGTCGCTACCGGGAGTCGGAGACCTTCAGCCCGGGGAGCCAGCCTGTGCTGGTGGACTCCCCCTTTGGTCCCCTCGGCCTCTCTATCTGTTATGATCTGCGCTTTCCCGAGCTTTACCGCCAGCTGGCCCGGGCCGGAGCCCGCGTGCTGCTGGTGCCTGCCGCCTTTACCGCCGTGACCGGCGAGGCGCACTGGGAGCCGCTGCTGCGGGCCCGCGCCATCGAAAACCAGTGTTATCTGGTGGCCGCCAATCAGGGCGGTACCCACGGGACGGGGCGCCAGACCTGGGGCCACAGCATGGTGATCGACCCCTGGGGCCGGGTGCTGGCCTGCCAGCCAGCGGGCCGTGCCACAGTGCTGGCAAAGATGGATGCCGGGCTTGTCGATGAATTGAAGCGCACTATGCCGGTGCTGAGCCACGCCCGCCTGCTTTGACGGTATGGTGGCGAATTGAAACGCTGCCTGTTGGCGGTGCTGAGCTGTGCCCGCCTGCTCTGATGGCGTGATGAAAAATTGAAACGCAGCCGCTGACCGCTACTAAGCCGGGTCCGGCTGTTGTCGGGTCGATTGGGCAAAGTCTGATAGGCCGTGATGCAGACCCTATGCAATTGGATTCGCAGCCATTCGATGATGCCGCCATGCGGCCAATCGACCCTGCGAGTCGACAAACGGTTAAAACATCTCATTACGAGAGTGGAGAAGAAGATTGAGTCTATTGAGCCAGGTTAGTGCCTCCCTGTTGGCCCCGAACGACCTAGATGAAGGGCGGCTGCAACAGCTGCTCGGCAGCCTGATGAGCCATCAGGTGGAGTTCGGCGACCTCTATTTCCAGCGCAGCTGGCACGAGTCCTGGATGCTGGAAGACGGCATCGTCAAGGATGGCAGCTACAACATCGACCAAGGGGTCGGGGTGCGCGCCGTCAGTGGCGAGAAGACGGGCTTCGCCTATTCCGATGAGCTGAGCCTGCTGGCGCTGCAACAGTCGGTTACCGCTGCCCGTGGCATAGCCGCCGCCGGCGCGCAGGGCAAGGTGAAGGCCTGGGCCCGCACCGAGGCCAACCTGCTCTATCCGGCCATGGACCCCCTGCAGACCCTCGACAAGTATCAGAAGATCGCCCTGCTGGAGCAGATGGACAAATTTGCCCGCAGCCTGGATCCCGCCATCAATCAGGTGATGGCCTCCATCAGCGGCGTCTATGAGGAGATACTGGTGGCCGCCACCGACGGCACGCTCGCGGCCGACGTGCGCCCGCTGGTGCGGTTGTCGGTGACAGTGATCGCCGAGAAGGGGGATCGCCGGGAGCGCGGCAGCGCGGGTGGCGGTGGTCGCTGCGGTTACGACTATTTCCTGGAGCTTGACGGGCTGGAGAGCCGGGCTTTCGGCTATGTGCGCGAGGCGGTGCGTCAGGCGCTGGTCAACCTCGAGGCCATAGACGCCCCGGCCGGGACCATGCCGGTGGTGCTCGGCGCCGGCTGGCCCGGCGTGCTGCTGCACGAGGCGGTGGGCCACGGTCTGGAGGGGGACTTCAACCGCAAGGGCTCGTCCGCCTTCGCCGGTCGCATCGGCGAGCAGGTCGCCTCCAAACACTGCACCATAGTCGACGACGGCACCCTGCCGGGTCGGCGCGGCTCCGTCAGCATAGATGACGAGGGGACGCCGGGTGGCTACAACGTCTTGATCGAAAACGGGATCCTGAAAGGCTATCTGCAAGACAAGCAGAACGCCCGCCTGATGGGGGTGCCGCTCACCGGCAACGGCCGCCGCGAATCCTACGCGGCCCTGCCGATGCCGCGCATGACCAACACCTACATGCTGGCGGGTCAGTATGATCCGGCGGAGATCATCGCCTCGGTGAAGAAGGGCATCTATGCCCCCAACTTCGGCGGCGGTCAGGTGGACATCACCTCCGGCAAGTTCGTCTTTTCCGCCTCCGAGGCCTACCTCATCGAGGATGGCAAGATAACGACCCCCATCAAGGGCGCGACCCTGATAGGTAATGGCCCAGAGGCCATGAGCCAGGTCTCCATGGTGGGTCGGGATCTGGCGCTCGATCGTGGAGTCGGCGTCTGCGGCAAGGAGGGGCAGAGCATTCCAGTCGGGGTCGGCCAGCCCACCCTCAAGCTGGACCAGCTCACAGTGGGTGGCACCTCCTAGCCCCGCTAGGTTGGGTCGGCCGCGCCGTGCATAACCCGACGCTGCATCTGCAAAGTCAAACCCCGGCACCTGCCGGGGTTTTGTCATTCAGGCAGACGGCAACCAACAAAAAGCCCCGGTACATGGCCGGGGCTGGTGGATAGGGTGACTGGGTCAGTTGACCGATATGGCTCTGGCGTCTATGTAGAAGCGCGCATTGCCTTGTGGATCGACCCTGATCTGGGCAACCAGACGATCGCTCTGTTTGTATTCCCACCGTGTTTTTATCCTGGCCAGGGCGGGGCTGGCTGCACCGACCACATTCAGATATTCATGAAACAGGCTGTAGCTTCCAATCTCGGTCAGCATCTTTTCCATTTGCACATCTCCTGCAGTGAGTGGGTGTCTCCACCCACAAACCTATCAAGCACACTCTGAATCGAGTCTGTACAAAAAACACACTATCTCATTTATGTGTCAGCAACATGATCAGGCGCAAGATCAGTGACGATTGTCGGCGGTTATGACACCGTTTTCAGTCAGGGCTGGCGGGCCTCTTCCAATTGTTCGAGTGCACCGGATACATGTGGCAATGCAGGTGCCGTTTGTGCCGCAGTGGCGCCGTGGAACACGGGATCCTGTGCCACTTCCTTGATGCCGTTGATGCAGAACTGCATGCCCATGCACACCAGCAGGAAGCCCATGATCCGGGTCATGGCATCTATACCGGTGGCACCGAGGATCTTGCAGACAGGATCCGCCAGCTTGAGCACGCCCCAGCTGAGTGCGCTCATCAGGGCGAAGGCGGTCACCATGGCGGCATAGATGGTGAAGCGGTTGTACTCGTCGGGCAGCTCGGCTATCTGGGCGGCGCCACTGATCACCAGCGCCATGGTGCCCGGCCCGCACATGCTGGGCATGGTCAGCGGCACGAAGGCGATGCTCTGGTTGATATCGACCCCGGCCGCCTGGCTCGGGGCCGGGAACAGCATGCGAAAGCCGATGAAGGCGATGATGAGACCGCCGGCCAGGCGCAGGCCGGGAATGGAGATCCCGAACAGATCCAGGATGGAGGAGCCGATGAAGAAGCTGACGCAGAGGGTGCAGAACAGATAGATGGCGGCCAGGTTGATCTGGCGGCGCACGTGCTCGCGCGACATGCCCTTGCTCAGCCCCAGCAGCAGGGTGGCCGTGGTGGGTGGATTGACCATGGGCAGCAGGGCAAGCAAGGCGAGAAATACGACCTGAAAGAACATCATGAACCTCGGATGACTAGAGTGGAGGAGTGTCCCGGGCCGTCGACAGGCCCGAGAGGGAGGCTATCTTATGTCGGCCGGGCTGAACACCAGCCATATGAAAAAAGCCCCGATTCCAGCGGGGCTTGCGAGGGGTCAGGCGATTTGCGGCGCAGCCTGCCGCTGGTTGCGCCGTTGCAGCCAGAGCAGCAGGCCGATGGCAAAGCCCAGTGCCGACAGGCTCACCACATAGTGGGAGGGGGCCAGCACGTCGTTCTTCATCCACAGGGTCACCAGCATGGGGGTGAGGCCGCCGAAGATGGCGTAGGCCACGTTGTAGGAGAACGACAGCCCGGAGAAACGCACCACTGCCGGGAAGGCGTTGACCATGACGTAGGGCACGGCGCCGACGATCCCGACCGCGAAGCCCGCCAGCATGTAGAGCGGGATCAGCTGATCCATGCCGGCCGCCAGGCCGTGGTAGAAGGCGTAGCTGGCGCCAGCCAGCAACAGGGAGCCCAGCATGAAGGTGGGACCGCTGCCGAGGGCATCGATCAGCCGGCCATAGAAGATGCAGCCCAGGGTCAGGGCCAGGATGGCCAGGGAGTTGGCGGTCAGGGCATCGGCGGGGCTGATGCCATGCACCTTCTGCAGGTAGGTGGGGGTCATCAGGATCACCACGACTATGCCGGCGGAGAGCAACCAGGTCAGCAGCATGGAGATCAGCACGCTGCCCTTGTGGTTGCGCAGCACAGTCTTGAGCGGCAGCTCTTCCGCCAGCGCCTTGTTGGCCTGCATCTCGGCGAAGACAGGGGTCTCGTGCAGCCAGCGGCGAAGGTACATGGCGACTATGCCGAACGCTCCGCCGAGTACGAAGGCCAGACGCCAACCCCAGTCGCTCACCTCGGCCGGGCTCATGCCGCGGTTGATGGCGGTGGCCACCAGGGAGCCAAGCAGTATGCCGGCCGTCAATCCCGCGGTGAGGGTGCCGCAGGCGACGCCGACCCGGCGGGCAGGCACGTGCTCCGCCACGAACACCCAGGCACCGGGCACTTCGCCACCGATGGCAGCTCCCTGCAGGATACGCAGCAGCAGCAACAGCAGGGGCGCGGCGATGCCGAGCGTGGAGTAGGTGGGCAGCAGGCCGATCAGCAGGGTTGGCAGCGCCATCAGCAATATGCTGAGGGTAAACATCCGCTTGCGGCCGATGAGATCGCCGAAGTGGGCCATGATGATGCCGCCGAGGGGGCGCGCCAGATAGCCGGCGGCGAAGATGCCGAAGGTCTGGAACTGGCGCAGCCACTCGGGAATGTCGGCCGGAAAGAACAGCTCGCCGATCACCACGGCGAAGAAGACGAAGATGATAAAGTCGTAGAATTCGAGGGCGCCACCGAGAGCGGCCAGGCTCAGGGTCTTGTAATCCTGTCGGTTGAGGGGACGGCTGTGGTCGTAAGCTTGCGTGACTGTCGTCATATCCTTATGTTTCCCATCGTTTTTTTAGTTATTGTTCCCCATCCTTTGAGGGGACACGCTCATGACCGAGGGTATGCTTTTGCATCCCGGTATGTAAATCGCACAATTCGCAATACTGTCTTGCAGCTTTTTGGTGCAGCGAGGCTGGGAACCTGGCCCATATCCGGAAGCCTGCTCCCGGGGCGAATGACAACGACTATGCCCGGATACTCAACCCGTTTCCGGGTACAAGACAGCTGGAGAAATCATGAAGAAAACCAAGGTGTTGCTCTCCTGGAGCAGCGGCAAGGACAGCGCCTGGGCGCTGCACACATTGCGGCAGGATCCGGCCATCGAGGTGGTGGGTCTGTTTACCACCCTCAATCAGGCCTTCGAGCGGGTGGCCATGCACGGGGTGCGCAAGCAGTTGCTGATGCAGCAGGCCGAGTGCGTTGGCTTGCCGCTGACCGCCATCGATCTGCCCTGGCCCTGCACCAATGAGGATTACGCCCGCATCATGACCGACTTCATCGCGGGCGTGGTGGCAGAGGGGATCCACCAGATGGCGTTTGGCGATCTCTTTCTCGAGGATGTGCGCGCCTATCGGGAGAAACAGCTGCTGGGAACGGGCATTGAGCCGCTGTTTCCGCTGTGGGGCAGCGACACGGCCAAGCTGGCGCAGCAGATGATGGCGGCTGGGCTCAGGGCCAGGATCAGCACCCTTGATCCGAAGAAACTGGATGCCAGCCTGGGCGGCCACGAGTTTGATCCCGCCTTGCTGGCGGCCCTGCCAGCCGGGGTGGATCCGTGCGGCGAGAATGGCGAGTTTCATACCCTGGCCTGGGACGGCCCCATGTTCCACCGGCCGCTGGCCATACGGGTGGGGGAGACTGTGCTACGGGATGGCTTCGTCTTCACCGACCTGCTGCCTGCCGACCTCCCTATCGTCTAGTCGGTCTTTGTCTCCCGCTCGCCCTTGTCGTCGTTGTAGCGCAGGGCTATGTCGTGAAACTGCGAGTGGATGCGGGCGAAGGTATCCGTGATGTCGGGGTCGAAGTGGCTGCTGCGCCCCGCCAATATGATGGGAACCACCTCATCATGGGACATGGCGGCCTTGTAGCAGCGCTTGCTGATCAAGGCATCGTACACATCCGCCAGCGCCATCAGCCTGGCCGAGAGGGGGATCTCGTCCCCCATCAGGCCATAGGGGTAGCCGGTGCCATCCCACTTCTCATGGTGGTAACAGGCGATCTCCTTGGCCAGGCGCAGAAACTCGACCTCCACCCCCAGCGCCTCCTCGGCATGGACTATGGCCTCCTTGCCGAGGATGGAGTGATGCTTCATCTGGGCAAATTCGTCTGCGTCCAGCTTGCCGGGTTTTAGCAGGATCCGGTCCGGCACGCCGACCTTGCCGATGTCGTGCAGGGGCGCCGACTTGAACAGCAGTTCTATGGTCTTGGGGGTCAGCTCGGCGCGAAAGCGGGGGTGATCGCACAGGGTCTCCGCCAGCAGCTTCACGTAGTGCTGGGTGCGCAGTATGTGGTTGCCGGTCTCGTTGTCGCGGGTCTCGGCCAGAGAGGCAAGGGAGTGGATGGTGATGTTCTGGATCAGCTCGTTCTCCCGGGTGCGCCGTTCCACCTCCTGCTCCAGATAGGCGTTCTGGTCGTGCAGCAGGTCCCGCGCGGCTTTCAGCTCCAGATGGTTTCTGACGCGGGCCAGCACGATGGCGGGGGTGATCGGCTTGTGGATATAGTCCACCGCACCCAGCGCCAGCCCGTGTGCCTCCGCGCTCTCCTCTACCTTGGCGGTCAGGAAGATCACTGGAATGTCCCGCGTCTGCGGCATCTCCTGCAGCGCCTGCATCACCTGGTAACCGTCCATCAGGGGCATCACCACATCGAGCAGGATCAGATCTACCCGGGTGCCGGCCGACAGTATTTCCAGCGCCCGCCGGCCGCTGATGGCCACCTTGACTCTATAGTGAGGGCTCAGCAAGGCGCTGAGCAGGGAGAGATTCTCCGGCGTGTCATCGACCACCAGCAGGGTGGGTTTGGTGTCGGGATCCAGCAAATTGAGCATGATGGTGCCCTCACTCTTGGTTGAACAGATCGGGCTTGAGGGCCCGGACTTGTTGCAGATGTGCCAATGCGTCGGTGAAGCGGAACCGGGTCATGGCGTTGGCCATGGCCGGTGCGGCCTCCTCCAGCAAGGGGGCGAGCCTGGCCTGATGGTGCTGGAACAGGATGAAGGCCTCGGCATCATCCTCCAGCAGCAATTGGGTCAGCCGTGTCAGTACGGACGCTATGTCCGGTTGCGCCAGCTCGGATCGAGCCGGGGAGGCCTGGGGGGGCAGCAGGGGGAGCAAGCCATCGGTCAGTTGTTGCTGCATCTGCAACCCCTGCTCGGCCAGGGGTAACAGGCTGCTGGCATCGTCTCCCCGGGCGATGGCACTCTCCAGCCGGGCCGCTATGTCCCGTAGCGGGTCGGCGCCCAGGGTGGCGGCTATGCCCTTGAGAGTATGGGCTTGCCGATGCGCCTCTTCGCTATCGCTTTTCTGCAGGGCGGCGATCAGATGCTGCATGGGTTGAACGCCCTGCTGGGCGAAGCGGCGCAGCAGGTCCCGATACCACTCCCAGTTGTGCATCAGGCGTTGCAGTGCTGTCTCTGCCTTGAACCCGAGCGCCTGCAACTGCGCCTGCAAGGGCTCCTCGCGCTGGGTCACCGAGGACTTGATCCGCCCCCCGGTTTCACGGCTGAAGGAGGTCGCCCAGCGCTGCAGGGCGGCATAAAGCTTGTCGGGATCTATGGGTTTGGCGATGTGGTCATCCATGCCAGCCTCCAGGCAGCGCTCCCGATCGCCGGCCATGACATTGGCCGTCATCGCCAGGATCGGGATGTGATGCCCCTCGCGCTCCTGCAGGCGCAGTAGCCGGGTAGCGGCCAGCCCGTCCATCACCGGCATCTGCATGTCCATCAGGATCAGGTCGTAGTGCGCTTGCTCCGCCATCTTCAGGGCGATGGCGCCATTGGCGGCTATGTCGACCTTGGCCCCGACCGCTCGCAGCAGCTCCCGCGCCACCTGCTGGTTCAGCTCGTTATCTTCCGCCAGCAGTATGGTGAGCCCGTCGAAGCGGTAGCTGTGGGCCGGTTGTTGTGACTTGAAGGCGACCGGCGTGGCTTGCTGGCCAAACAGACCTATGACGGTATCAAACAGCACTGAGGCGCACACCGGCTTGACCAGTACCCGGTCAAATCCGGCGGCCTCCGCCTCGCGAAATACCTCCTCCCGTCCGTAACCCGTCACCATGACCCGGTAGGGGCGTTGGGTGAAGCCGCGGGCGATGAGGCGGCGACCCGTTTCTATGCCATCCAGCCCCGGCATGTGCCAATCCAGCAGCACCACCTCATAGGGTCTCCCCTCCTGCTCGGCGCTGGCGATCATCTGCAGCGCCTGCTGGCCAGACTCTGCGGTGTCCACCACGAAGCTCATGCTGCTCAGCAGAGCGGCCAGTATGGTGCGGGAGCTGGCGCTGTCGTCGGTTACCAGCATGCGGCGGCCGCGCAGATCCAGGCTGGGCAGGTAGCGGGATCTGTACCTGCCCCGGCCAAGGCGGGCGGTAAACCAGAAGGTGCTGCCCTGGCCCGGTTCGCTCTGCACCCCCACCTCGCCTCCCATCAGCCCAGCCAGTTTGCGGGAAATGGCGAGTCCGAGGCCGGTGCCGCCGTACTTGCGGGTGGTGGAGCTGTCCGCCTGCTGGAAGGACTGGAACAGCCGCTGCTGCTGTTCCTGGCTCATGCCGATCCCCGTGTCCTGCACCGAGCAGTGCAGCAGCACCTCCTGCGGCAGTTTTTCCAGGCAGCTGACCTTGACCAGGATCTCGCCCTGCTCGGTGAACTTGACCGCGTTGTTGGCGTAGTTGATCAGGATCTGGCCGAGGCGCAGCGGATCGCCATAGAGCAGGGTATCGAGCTGGTGGTCGACCTCGAACAGCAACTCTATGCCCTTGGCCTCGGCCTTCTCGCCCACCAGGGTCGCCAGGTTTTCCAGCACATGGTCGAGATCGAATTCGATCCGCTCCAGATCCAGCTTGCCGGCCTCGATCTTGGAGAAGTCGAGGATGTCGTTGATGATGCCGAGCAGGTGCTGGGCGGAGCGCTGGATCTTGCCCACGTAGTCGAACTGCTGCGGGTCGAGCCGGGTTTGCAGGGCGAGGTGGGCCATGCCGAGGATGGCGTTCATGGGGGTGCGGATCTCGTGGCTCATGTTGGCGAGAAAGTCGCTCTTGGCCCGGGTCGCGCTCTCCGCCAGTTCATAGGCTTGTTCCAGCTCCTGATTCTTGGTCTGCATCACGGCGAACAGCTCTTCCCGTGTCGGCTCGGCGAACTGCTGCTGCATCTGTTGCAGCATGCCGTCATCCGGCCAGTGGGGCAGGTGGCAGACCAGGGCGATGGCACTGTCCGAGTGAGAGACCAGCCGTATGGTGCCATGAGCGGCGCCAGAGGAACCGGGTTGCAGCGGTTCATCGGCGGCCAGAGAGAGCCAGAGCTCCTGCGTCTTGCTCTCCAGCCACAACCGCAGTTGCAGCCAGCCGGTCGTCGCCGCCAGCTGGCGCACCAGCTCCGAGGTGGCCCCCGCCAGCGGGGCCACGAAGGTGGGGCTCTTGTCTATGCAGGTGAGAACCTGGATCACCTTGCGTCTGGCGGTGAGGGCCGCCGCCGGGCCAGAGAGCCGAATGTCACCGATCAGCTGTTGCATCTAGCCTTCCTCCTCCGGTTGCACCCGCAATATTATGCAGCTCGCATCGTCCGTGCTGCGGCCGCTGTGGGCTATGACCTGGCGAGCCAGGGTGGCGGGATCCGCCCCCAGTTCCAGTGCGCCATCGCGCAGGTTGAGTGATTCGCTGATGCCATCCGAGTAGAGCATCACCACATCCCCCGGCACTATGGGTTGACGTTGCAGCAAGGGGGTAGGGAAACGCTCCCCCAGCACGCCGTCGCGGGAGATGCCGCGCCAGGGCTCGTGGCCACGCAGGCAGATGCGGGTATTGCCGATGCCGGCATAGCTCAGCTCGCCGCGTTCGCCATTGATCAGCGCCACGCCGGCGGCGGCTCCCCGGGTGCCGATGCAGTGCTGGTGGAGCAGGTGCAGCAGACGGGCAGGCTCCTGCTCCCGGCTGTTGTGCAGCGCCTCTTCGAGGATCTGCACCAGCTTGTTGGCCGAGGCGCCGTGGCCGCTCACATCGATCAGCACCAACGAGACCCCGTCGGGGCCTGGGCGAATAAAGGCCAAGTCGCCCGAGACCCGCTCCGGATAGCAGGGCCGGTTCTCGCTGGCCCACTCCAGTGTCAGCGCGCGGGTGTTCGACACCTGAGTGGGCAGGGTGACGCGGGCCATCGAGGGTGCCGCCCCGAGCCACTTGCGGGCCTGTACCAGGGTGCCCCCCTCGGGCGGTGTGCTGATGGTGAGTTCGGACATCATGCGCCGCACGCCGGGCAGCCCCAGCCCAAGCGTGCCCGAGGTGCTGTAGTGATCCTGCATGGCCTGGTGCACGTCCGGGATGCCGGGCCCCTTGTCACGGGCGATGATGTCGATGCAGGGGCGTCCCTTGGGGTGATTGAGAGCCAGGGTGATCTCCCCCTTCGTGGCGTATTTCAGGATATTGCTGCCAAGCTCGGAGACCACGGTGGAGAGCATGGCGCGGTCCACCTCGGACAGGCTGGCGATGAAGGGGAGACGACGCACCGCCATCACCGTCAGGTGCAGGTCGATGTCGTGGCGCAACGGATACCTGGCTTCCTGCGCTGTCTGTTCCAGTTGCATGGGATTTACTCCTCGGCCTTGAGGCGATTGACATGGGCGAAGGCATCGTCCATGTCGATGAAGCAGCGCAGCTGTCCCGGCTGCGCCTCGGCCAGCGCCAGAAAGGCGGCGATCCCTGCATTCAACCCGACCAGCAGGCAGATGGCGCCGAGCAGGCGGCACACGTCGGCCAGCTTGCACACCTGTCTGAATTCGTGGTGATCGAGCAGCATGACGCCGGAGAAGTCGAGCAGCACGGCGCGCTGACGGCCCTGTACCAGCCGTTGGGAGAGGGTCTGCATCAGCAGTTGCATGCCGTCGTCACCGAGATCGGGACGCATGCTGACCACGACGCAGTCAGCCACATTGGCTATGCCCAGATCGTTGTTGAGCTGCATGGTCATGGTCGCCTCCTAGAGGGTGGATCCGACCCGCTTGAGGGCAATTTCGAAGGCATCCCTCAGGGTCGCCGTGGTGCGGATATCGCCGACCGAGACCCCCAGCTCCACCATGGTGCGGGCGATGGCGGGAGAGACCCCTGAGATGATGGCCTCGCACCCCATGAACTGGGTCGCCTTGGTGATCTTGATCAACTGGTTGGCGACCCCGGTATCCACGGTGGCGACGCCGGCTATATCCAGCACGAAGACCCGGGCCCGGGTCTCGGCAATCTTGGTGAGCGACTTGTTCATCACGTCGGCGGTACGCATGGAGTCTATGATCCCCACCAGTGGCAACAGCAGAATGCCGTCCCAGATGGGGGTGACCGGGGTCGACATCTCCTGCAGCGACTTGTGCAGCTCCTCGCGCACCCTGGCGGCCTCTTCCGCCTCCTCCATGGCCCGTTTGAGCTGACGGTGCTGCTCCACCTGGGCCGTGATGTCGGTGGCAAACTTGACGATCTTGCTGGGCTTGCCGTTCAGATCCAGCACCGGATTGTAGGATCCCTGGATCCAGACCTCCTCGCCCTGCTTGCCGAGCCGGCAGAACTCGCCGGCCAGGTACTCGCCGCGGCGCAATGTCTCCCAGAAGGCGTGATAATCGGGCGACTGGGCGTAATCCGGGTCGACCAGCAACCTGTGGTGCTGACCCTTCAGCTCCTCCAGCTGATAGCCCACTATGTCGAGAAAGCGCGAGTTGGCATCCAGAATGGTGCCATCCAGGGAAAACTCCACCTTGCCCATGACCCGGCTCAGGGCATTGATCTGTCCCTCGAAGTTGGCGTTGAGCTGCTTTTGTTCGGTCAGATCCATGGCGTATTCGATGATCCGGATCAGCTTGCCCTGTGCATCCAGCATCGGGCTGCAGGTGCCCAGGGTCCACACATCCCGCCCCTGCTTGTCCAGCCGGTGGAACTCCCCCTCCTGTGGCTGGCCGCTGCGCAGTGCCTCCCAGAAGGCGGTATAGGATGGGGATTGCGCTTCATCCCGTGAGAGCAGCACCTCGTGGTGCTGGCCCTTGAGTTCGTCCAGCGAATAGTTCATGAGGGCGAGAAAGCGCGGGTTGGCATCCAGGATCTGCCCGTCGGGGGAGAGTTCGAGCCGCGCCAGCATCTTGTCGATGGCGTCCATCTGGGCTTGGTGAGGGGATGATGCTGAGCCGGTCTTGGTGGAATGGGCAGAGGTGTGTGCGTCCATGGCATCTCCAGTGAGAGAATGTCGTTGATGTTGATATCAATAAAGGGTGTTAAGCAGTTATAGCTCACGCGGGCTCTTTAGGCCTGAATTAAGGGTCAAAAGGGGCTGGTGGCGATCAGATGTGACGATCGCTCGGATGAGGCCACATTCACGCGGCGCCTGGCGTTCATCCCGCGTGGAAAATGCCGGTTGGCGCGAGTCACCTGGTTCCGTTTTGTGGCCGGTTTCACGGTTTCGGTCGACAGCATGGGGCAGGATTGGCACCCTGTTTTATTCACGTCACGAGTCGTACCATGCCCGCTTTCCCCCGTCTTGCCCTGCTAGCCTCCCTGTTCGCCGCAACCCTCAGCCTGCCCGCCCTGGCCGATCAGGCCGTGACCAGCCCGACCGGTGTCACGACTGTGACTCTGGCCCAGCAGGCGCCCATTCACTGGGTGTCGGTGGCGCAGATTGCCGCCAGTCTGGATGGCCTGCCGCCGATGGCGGTGGGCTTCGACATCGACGACACCCTGCTCTTCTCCAGCCCGGGTTTCTATCGCGGCAAGCAGGAGTTCTCGCCCAACGACGAGAGCTACCTCAAGAATCCCGCCTTCTGGGAGAAGATGAACAACGGCTGGGACGCATTCAGTGTGCCGAAAGAGGTGGGCAAGGCGCTGATCGCCATGCACCTCAAGCGCGGCGATCACATCTATTTCGTCACGGGTCGCTCGGCGACCAGGACCGAAACGGTGAGCCAGACGCTGCAGCAGACCATGGGGATCCCGGCCGATCGGCTCAATCCGGTGATCTTCGCCGGCGATCAACCGGGTCAGAACACCAAGGTGCAGTGGCTCAAGGATAAACAGATGAAGATCTTCTACGGCGATGCGGACGGGGATATCAAGGCGGCGCAGGCCGTGGGTGTGCGCGGCATACGCCTGCTGCGGGCAGCCAACTCCACCTACCGGCCGCTGCCGCTGGCGGGCGCTTTGGGGGAAGAGGTTATAGTCGACTCCCAGTTCTGATCGCCGTCTTGCGGTTGGCAAAAGGGCCGGCTCCTGTCAGGAGCAGGCCCTTTTTTCCTGGCGTCTAGCGGGCGGCGAAGGTATTGCAGCTGGCGGGTTTGCCGCTGTCAAAGCCGCGCTTGAACCAGGCGTAACGCTGGGCCGAGCTGCCGTGGGTGAAGCTGTCCGGGATCACCCGGCCCTGGCTTTGCTGTTGTAGGCGGTCGTCACCTATGGCCTGGGCGGCGTTGAGCGCCTCTTCCAGATCGCCGTGCTCCAACACCTGCTCCCGCTCCATGTAGTGGCCCCAGATGCCGGCGAAGCAGTCGGCCTGCAATTCGAGTTTGACCGACAGCTTGTTCTGCGCGGCGCGGCTCAGTCCCTGTTGTTGCTGGCGCATCTTGCGCTCTATGCCGAGCAGGTTCTGCACGTGGTGACCCACCTCGTGCGCCACCACATAGCCCTGGGCGAAGTCGCCGTCGGCTCCCAGCTTGTCGCGCATCTCCTGATAGAAGGAGAGGTCTATGTAGACGGTGCGATCCGCCGGGCAGTAGAAGGGACCCATCACCGACTGGCCCTGACCGCAGCCGGTACGGGTTGCGCCGCGATAGAGCACCAGTTTGGGGGCCTGATAGGGGTTGCCGCTCTGCTGGAAGATCTCGCCCCAGGTATCTTCGGTGGAGGCCAGCATCACCGAGGTGAACTTGGCCAGGGGATCCTTAGCCGGCTGAGACACCTCCTGACGCTGGGGCTGGCTCTGGGTCGTCGGCTCGTTGAGCAGGGGGGAGAGGTCCACCCCGTAGTAGCCGGCCACCATGACTACCACCAGCAGGATCAGGCGACCCTTGCCGCCGATGGGAAGCCCGCCACCGCCGCCCTGTTGGCGCCTGTCTTCAACATTGTTGCTCTCACGGCGATTCTGCCAGCGCATAGCCTTGCTCCCCTCATGTGCAATGGCAGTAATGATAATGGCTGGCGGTGCGGCTTGCCTAACGGGGCCAGGCCTGCGGCAGGGCCGCAATCGGCTGGCAAGCGCGTTTATTCGGCCCAGGGCATCTCGGGCAGGGAGTCCAGAAACTGGGCGTAACGCTCAAGGTTGAAGGGACCCTGCTCCGCCTCCATCGCCATTAGTTCGGCGCCGAGGGCACAGGCGATGTATTGCAGCGCCTCTTCCCGTGGGGTGCCCTTCATCACCAGCCGCATCAGGGTCGCCTTGACCTGCAACGGGTGACCATCGATCAGCTGGTTGTCGACCATCTCCAGCAGGGTCTGTTCGTCAAAGAACTCGGTGGGTTCGCTCATGTTCAACTTCCTCGTCATGTCATAAAGGGTGCCAGTATAGCCACAATGCTATTAACACATTGAAATATGTCGATAAAAACATTCCTGTGAGGCCGCTTTTTGTTACCCATACTTACTGAGGGTTTGCTGTCGGCAAACGAAAGACATCATAAAATTGCATGGACGGATATCAAGATGCCCACCATAGACTCGCTGTTATCCAAGCCCCAAAATCTGCCCAATGTGCCCGAAGTCATGCGCGATCTGGTGCAGACCTTCAGTGAGAAGGAACCGGATATCCTGTTGATCGCCAAGAAGATCAACAAGGATCCCGTCATTTCGGCCAAGCTGCTGCGGCTGGCCAATTCCGCCAAGTTTGGCGGCAGTCGCCAGGTCGCCACCGTCAACGAGGCTGTGGTGCGACTCGGGGTCGATGTGGTGCGCAACATGGTGCTGGCCTGCGGTTTGACAGGCTCCATCAATGCGGTGCCCGGCATCGACCTCAAGCACTTCTGGGGCAAGGTGTTCGACGTGGCCGAGCTGGCCAGACGGCTTGCCAAGCTCAAGGGCATGAAGGGGGAGGAGGTGTTCACCTGCGCCCTGCTCTACGACATGGGGCGGCTCATCATGCATGTGGGACTGCCGGAGAACATGGTGAACCACATCAAGGATCTGGAGCCCAGCAAGGGGCGCGCCAAGGCCGAGGAGCTGGTGGTCGGCTTCAACTATGCCCAGACAGGGGCCGAGATGGCCAGGCGCTGGCAATTTCCCCTCAGCATCTGCCATGCGGTGGAGTATCACTACAACCCCTTGCTGGCCAAGGAGTTCTCTGCCGAGGCTGCGCTGATCCACCTGGGCATAGTGCTGGCGGCGCAGTCGGATGTGGGGGAGGAGGCGCCACCCGAGTGGCCCGTCCAGGTGGCCGAGCGACTCGGCCTGGCTTGGCCGGATTGTGCCGCCGTGTTCATGGCCTTGCGCGAGCAGGGTAATGGCTATGCGGGTCTGCTGGCGGCCTGAGCCTGCTCATCCTGTTATCGGGGTCGCACTGCGGCCCTTTTTCATGGGGTTTGCCTTGCCAATGAGGCGGAGCAGGGGCAGTCTTGAGGGCCTGTTTTTGTTGAAAGAGCCCTTGCCATGATCCTCTCCGAGCGCCTGCTGCTGCGCGAACTGACCACAGCCGATGCCCCCTTCATTCTCGAATTGCTCAACGACAGCGACTTTCACCGTTATATCGGTGATCGCGGCATACGCACCCTGCTCGACGCCGAAAACTACATCCAGCAGGGGCCTGCCGTCAGCTATGCCCGCCATGGCCACGGCCTCTATCTGGTCGTGCGCAGGAGCGATGAGGCCAGGCTCGGCATCTGCGGCCTTATCAAGCGCGATACCTTGCCCTGCGAAGACATAGGCTACGCCTTCCTGCCCGCCTATCGGGGTCAGGGTTACGGCATAGAAGCGGCGCAAGCGGCGCTGCAAGATGGTCGGGAGAGGCTGGGGATAGAGCGAGTGATCGCCATCGTCACCCCGGGCAACGAGCGATCGGTGGCACTGCTGGCCAAGCTGGGGCTGAGTCAGGGTCGGCTGGTCAGGCTGGGAGAGAGCGAGGAGGAGTGCCTGCTGCTGGAACAAGCGGACTGAGTGGCTGCAAATATGTGGCGAGATAACAAAATAAGCTGGTGAGCCCTGCCATGCTGGCTCTCCCGTAAATAGGGAGAAGAGTCCTATTTTGTAAGATCTTGCCATCTGTTCCATCGAATGTGAGGTTTTGGGAGTCTCATCCCCGGAAGCGAGACGCTCGTGACAGGCCGGTTCGCCATAGTAGGCGTACTGATTCAACTGTCACTGGAGCAACGGAAATGAGAACTCCCAATATCACCTTTATTGGTGCTGGCTCGACCATCTTCGTGAAGAACATTCTGGGGGATGTCTTTCACAAACCGGCGTTGAAAAATGCCAACATCTCCCTGATGGACATAGACCCACAGCGGCTGGAAGAGTCCCAGTTGGTCGTCCGCAAACTGATGCACTCGAGTGGCGCCAAGGGCCGCCTCGACTGCCATACCGAGCTCGAACCTGCGCTGACGGGGGCTGATTTTGTCATCGTGGCCTTCCAGATCGGTGGTTACGAACCCTGTACCGTCACCGACTTCGAGGTGTGCAAGCGCCACGGCCTGGAGCAGACCATCGCCGACACCCTGGGCCCGGGTGGCATCATGCGGGCGCTGCGCACCATTCCCCAGTTGTGGCGACTGTGTGAGGTGATGGAATCCGTCTGCCCAGACGCCACCATGCTCAACTATGTCAATCCCATGGCCATGAACACCTGGGCCATGTACCGGCAATTTCCCCATATCAAGCAGGTGGGGCTATGCCACTCGGTGCAGGGCACGGCCCACGAGCTGGCGAGGGATCTCGACATAGACCCGGCCACTTTGCGCTACCGCAGTGCCGGCATCAACCACATGGCGTTCTACCTGAGCCTTGAGCGTCAGCTCGAGAATGGTGACTACATCGATCTCTATCCCGAACTGCTGGCGGCCTATGAAGCCGGCACTGCACCCAAGCCCGGTCTGCACCACAACCAGCGTTGCCAGAATCTGGTGCGTTATGAACTGTTCAAGAAGTTCGGCTATTTCGTCACCGAGTCATCCGAGCATTTTGCCGAGTACACCCCCTATTTCATCAAACCGGGTCGCCCCGATCTCATCGCGCGTTACAAGGTGCCGCTCGATGAATATCCCAAGCGCTGCATCGAACAAATTGCTCGCTGGAAGGATGATCTCATCGCCTATCGTCAGGCGGATCGGGTCGAGGTACCAGAATCGAATGAATACGCTAGCGTCATCATCAATTCCCTGTGGAGCGGTGAACCGAGCGTCATCTACGGCAACGTCAGAAACGATGGCCTCATCACCAACCTGCCGGAGGGGTGCTGTGTGGAGGTGCCCTGTCTGGTCGATGCCAACGGGATTCAACCTACCGCGATTGGCCGCTTGCCAACCCATCTGGCGGCATTGATGACCACCAATATCAACGTGCAGGCACTGGTGACCGAGGCTATTACGGAGCGCAAACGCGAAAGCATCTACCATGCGGCCATGCTCGATCCTCATACCGCTGCTGTGTTGGGCATGGACGAGATCTATGCCCTGGTCGACGAACTGATTGAAGCCCATCGTGGCTGGTTACCCGAGTGGATTCACGGCTGAGCCAGAGCCCCCTGCGGGGGGCTTAACCCCAAGGAGATACACCATGAGCGTCTCGCTTAAAACCAAGTTGAGCTATGGCTTCGGGGCCTTCGGCAAGGATTTTGCCATCGGCATCGTCTACATGTACCTGATGTTTTACTACACGGATGTGGTGGGGATATCGGCTGCGGCTGTCGGTACCATCTTCCTCGTCGCCCGCATCTGGGATGCAGTCAATGACCCCATCATGGGCTGGATTGTCGACAACACCCGTTCTCGCTGGGGCAAGTTCAAACCCTGGATCCTGATCGGCACCATAGTGAACTCGATCGCCCTGGTGATGGTGTTTTGTGCCCACTATTTCGAGGGAACGGCCCTGCTTATCTATGTGGCGGTGACCTATATCCTGTGGGGCATGACCTATACCCTGATGGATATACCCTTCTGGTCGCTGGTGCCTACCCTCACCCTCGACAAACGCGAGCGAGAGGCACTGGTGCCTTATCCCCGTTTCTTTGCCAGCCTGGCCTGGCTCATTACCGGAGCCATCGGTCTCAAGGTGGTGGATTACTTCGGGCAGGGCGACAAGGCTCATGGTTTTCTGATGTTTACCTTTATTCTCATCGCCTTCTTCGTGGTCTCGACCCTGGTGACCCTGCGCAACGTCAAGGAGCGCTACAGCTCGGCGGTGGTTCCCGGTGCGGTCAGTCAGCAGCGCACCACCATCATCGATTCAGTCAAACTGATCTTCCGCAACGATCAGCTCACCAGCGTGCTGTTCATGGCGCTTTGCTATAACGTGGCGAACAACATCATCACCGCCTTTGCCATCTACTACTTCACCTATGTGATAGGCCGCGAGGATCTCTTCCCCAACTACATGATGTATTCCGGTGTGGCCAACCTGCTCACCCTGATGATTTTCCCCCGTCTGGTCGGGTTCATCTCTCGCCGGGTATTGTGGGCGCTCGCATCGCTCAGCCCCATCCTCAGCTGTCTGACCCTGCTCTATGTTGGTCTCTACGATACCCAGAACGTGCCGTTGATCGCCCTCTCCGGCATCCTGCTCAACATTGGTACCGCCCTGTTCTGGGTACTGCAGGTGATCATGGTCGCCGATACCGTGGATTACGGTGAGTACAAGCTGGGAACTCGCAACGAGAGCATCGCCTACTCGGTGCAGACCATGGTGGTCAAGGCGGGCTCCGCCTTCGCCGGCTTCTTCATCGGTATCATTCTGACCCTGATCGGCTATGTACCGAACGCGGTGCAGAGTGCCGGTACCCTGCTCGGCATGCAGGTCATCATGGTCGGGCTGCCAGCCATCTTCTTCGCCCTGACTCTGTTCGTCTACTTCCGCTTCTACCGGCTCAATGGCCAGTTCCAGCACAAGGTGGTAGAGCATCTGATGAGCAAGTACGGCCCCGAAGGCGTCGACGTCTCGCCAGCCAGAGCCGCCTCCTAATGAACCGCTAGTTTACTGCGCCGGTCCTGTGACCGGCGCTCATCATGGAAGGAAAAAGAACATGGGATATCCAATGAGCCGTCGTGCCCGTCTCTCGTGCGCCCTGATGGCGGTCGGCATCACGACATTTTGCTCACAGCTGGCGGTTGCCGCCCAAGCGGCATCAACCCAAGCGCCACAACTCCGTCTGACCTCTTCCAGCATCGAGTTGACCGAGGGGTTTAACTGGGCCGTTGGCAAAACCGGGCAGTTCATCATGACCGGCAAACGTGGGGTCACCAACAAGGACGAATATCACCCGAGTGGCGATGGCAGTGGACTGCATGACTATTTGCCCTCCTACTGGGCCGGTTACTACGACAGGTCCGCCTTCTATGGGCGTGACTTTGCTCACCAGGTAACGGGTGCCGAGATCGCCGGCTGGGGCGCCGAGAATTTCTCTATGTTCAAGGTATTTGCCCGCAACGCCACCGAGGCGCGCAAATGGTATACCCTCTGGGCCTTCAACTTCGATGGTTCTCCCCACACCATCGACTACAAGCATGACGACTATTTCGTGCGGGAGGTGCCAGCCCAGTTTGAACTGGTCGAGAAGGCCTACCGTGCCTATTTGTGGAGCGGGGATCGTCGCTATCTGGATGATCCCGAGCTATGGCGTTTCTATCGCAAAGTGTTAACCGACTTCGTTGCCCTGCATGATGATCAGCATCCCAACGGCATTGCCGAAGGTAGGGGAGGCATCTTCCAGGGCTCCTGTACCTACAACGAACGCGGCGAACACCCCATCGAGGCGGCGGATGCCATCGGTGCCCAGTATCAGGCCACCCTGGCGTTTGCGGCCATGTTGCAGGCTCGCGGCGAGTCGCGGGAGGCGCGAGAATGGCAAACCAAGGCGAGACAGTTACGGCGTTACTTCAACCAGGAGTGGAGTCGGGTGGAGGGGGATGAGGAGGGCAACTATGCCCGTATTCTCGACGACAATCTCAGCAAGAAGAGTGACTTTGGCAAGGAGAACAGCTGGTTTATCCCGATGAAGTTGCTGTCGGAGCCGGGGCCGCGCAACGATCGTTACCTCGACTTCATCGGCAAGATGGTGGGAAACGGGATCGGCAGCACGCCTGAATCGCCAGCCAATATCGAGGCTTACACCTATCTGCCAGAGACCTATTTCCCCTATCTGCGCAATGAGGAGGCATGGCACTGGATGCGCTATATCCTGACCATGCGCGATCTGCCTCATGAGCGGCCGAGCCAGGGTACCAATGGGGATTATCCCGAGATCTCTTTCAGCCTGGTTGCCCAGACGGTCGAGGGGTTGATGGGTGTTGAACCTGATGCCGCCGCTCACCGGGTGGTGACCTTGCCCAGGCTGCCGGCGGCTATCGACTGGGTCGCGATAGAGCAATTGACGCTGGGCAGCCATCGGCTCTCTCTACGCCACGATGGCAAGATCGCCAGCACTCTGGGCAATGAGGGCCGGCACCCCCTCACCTGGGAGGCTCGTTTTCCCGGTCGCCATGTCACCCTGCTGGTGGATGGTAAACGGCGCAAGGCGCGTCAGTTACTCTTGAATGGCATCAGACTCAGCGTGATTGAGGTGGCAGTACTGCCGGGACAGCAAGTGAATGTCATGGTCCCTGCACCCAGATCCGATCGATGATGCAGAGAGGGGGCATGGCCCCCTCTTTTATGTGTTTGTTGAGCTGGCTCGTCCACGGCTGAGCTGACGATAGTGGTTCGGCGTCAGGCCAAGATAGCGCTGAAAAGTCTCATAGAAACGACTGCTGGAGTTGAATCCCACCGTCAGAGCTATGTCGAGGATGTTTCGTTCGGTATCGCTCAGCAGGGCGCGAGCATGGTTGATACGCATGGCGGTCACGTATTGTTTGACACTCATTTTCATCACCTTCTGGAACAACCCCATCGCATAGTTGGGATGCAGCCCAACATGTTCCGCCAGTTCTTGGGTCGTCAGGGGGGCGTCATGGTGTTCGGCTATGTATTCGAGCATCTGTTGTACGTGAAATTGAGCGTGTCTGGAGGAACCGTTGGCCGTACGCAGGCCATGGTGACTGGCGAGCAATCGGGTCCAGCCATCCAGCCCGATGCGACGTAACATCAAACAGATTTCGTCGGTGACCAGTTGCTGGCGTCCAGGCTCGTTCATCCGGCTTTCTGCCACCCAGCGAGCCAGTTCGAACTCACTCACCAGCATGGGAGAGCGGGACTGCAATACACCGCCATGGGTTACCTGAGTCAATAGATCCCGGTTGATGGGCCAGGAGAGAAACAGATGGACAGGCACGTTGATCAGTCCCATCCGCGTGCAATTGCCGACCCGGGTCAGTTGATGCGGGATCGTGGCCCAGAACAGTCCGGCATGACCGGCCGTCAGAGTGAAGGATTGACCATTCATGGTGTATTCCACCTCACCATCGAATGGAATATTCACCTCTACCTGGCCATGCCAGTGGTAACCGGCCATCTCGTGGGGAGCCCGCAATTCGACGTCGAGCGCGTCATAAGCAGAGTAAAGTGACAGCGGGCTGCTTAGGCCTGCATCTGTCGAGCCGGTGTCGCGTACGCTAGAGAAGTAAGGGCGTTCAGGCTGCATTGCATCGCTAAGTAGCTGAGAAGATCAGGCTTCAGATCTACCATCATTTCGTCTTGCTGCCTGTGGCATAGGTCCATTTATTCGGCCTCGCATCACTATCAGCGCAAGGAATTGTCTATGAGATCACAGAAACGAGCCGAGATAAAATATAGCGGAGAGTTTCCTTGCCGGCGTGCAGTGCGAGCGCCTGTCAGAAAAGAGGGGGTATGTCGTGCATGGCAAACGTCAAGGTGCCGTTTGACCTGCGGGTGTTCTGGAAGGCTGGGGATGCGCATGATTGAAACAAAGAGGCCGCCGTGAGTTGCGGCCTGTCTGCATCGGGCGCTGCCGGTTGGCAGGCAGGATCAGTTGAGGTCTTCGATGGAGAACTCGCCAGCGATACCATCACAGGAGATGGCGAAACCGCCGCTGAAGCGGGTGCTGAACTGGATCAGGAACGCATCGGAATCCTGCTCTTGTGGAGGCAGGTTGATGGGTTTGCTGCGACGCAGGGGCTTGTGTGTATGTATGGCTTTCATCATGGTATTTCTCTATATAAATTAAGTGTTTGCTCCTTGTTTTTGCAAATTTCAGGTTAATGGGCGCGGTCAACCGCCAGGGTCGACAAGCGCGCAGGAATACCCAGCCCGAGTCACGGGCGTCTGCACTGTCAAGGAATATGCTGATGCATAAATCAAATTGGGTGGGCAGAACGGGTCTGCGCCGTGAGAGCCGGGCAACGCAGGCAGACAGCCTGACGGTTCTCGAGGCGAGTAAATCAGAGGAAGGTTATGTAGGTACTGGCAGGATTCATCTAACGTTGAAGCATTGCGAACATAAACAGGGCTGATTAACTAGCCGGTGCGCATTCTCTCCTCGATATGAATAAAAAGCAAACAATTATTTGGTGATTTTGTCTCAAATCGGTTTTTTTCAGTATCGTCAGCCACAAAAAGGGCTCCCGTCGGGAGCCCTTTTGCATTATGCCAACCGGGGTCAGCGGGTGACTCAGTAGTCGCCGCAGGCCTTCTTGGCGGCGGTGATCATGGGAGTGATGGTCATGCCCTGCACCACGATGGAGAACATCACCACCGAGTAGGTCATCACCAGGATCACTTCCCGCAGATCGACGCCGTGTTCCGGCAGCATCATGACGCCGGAGGGCAACGCCAGCGCCATGGCCATGGCCAGACCGCCGCGCAGACCGCCCCAGGTGAGGATCCGCACCGAGAACTTGTTGTAGCTGCGATAGCGGCGGAAGGCCATGTAGGGCAGCGACACGCTGATGAAGCGGGCGGCCAGACAGAGGGGAACCGCGATGACCAGCAGGATCCAGTCTTGCCAGGCGAGCTCCAGCAATACCAGCGCCAGACCGATCAGCAAGAACAGCAGGGCGTTGAGGAACTGATCCATCAACTCCCAGAAGTGATCCAGATGGTGCTTGCTCTGCTCGGAGAAGCCGGACTGGCGGGTCCAGTTGCCGATCATGATGCCGGTGACCACCATGGCCAGGGCGCCGGAGACGCCGATCATGTTGGCGAAGGCGAAGCCGGCAGTGGGGATGCAGAGGGTCAGCAGCAGCTCCAGGGAGCCGTCGTCGGTGGCGCTGATCATCACGTGGGCGATGAGGCCCAGCACGGCGCCGAACAGGATGCCGCCGAGGGCCTCATGCAGGAACAGGCCGGCCACGCTGCCGAAGGTGGGTTCAACTCCGCCAAAGGCGACGGCAAACACGGTGGCGAAGATCACCAGGCCAACACCGTCGTTGAACAGGGATTCCCCTTCGATCTGGATGGCGATCTGGGGTGGCGCCTTCATCTTCTTGACGATGGCCAGCACGGCTATGGGGTCGGTGGGGGAGATCAGGGCCCCGAACAACATGCAGTAGACCAGCGGCAGCTCCCAGCCCAGCAGCTTGGCGATGAACCAGAAGCCGTAGCCGATGAGGAAGGTGGATAGCAGGGTCGCCACTATGGAGAGAATGGTGATCTCCCACTTCTGGCTACGCAATGCCTTCAGGTTGATGCCGAGACCACCGGCGAACAGCAGGAAGCCCAGGATCCCCTTCAGCAGGAAGTTCTGGAAGTCTATGCTCTCCATGGTTTTGACGGCCAGGGGTTCGAGATTGAACCAGCCCAGCTTACCGAACAGCACCAGCAGCGCGGAGATCAGCATGGATCCGGCTGTGATGGCGATGGTGGTCTGGATCTTCACAACATACTGATTGGCAAAGGCGATGAAGATCGCCAAGGCTGCCAGGAAGCAGAGTGTGTAGTAGACGCTCATAGTTATTTTTCTCTTTAGTAAACAGCAAGCACGTATCCCTATTGAGGACGGGCATAGGGTACTCTGGGGTCACATGTTACTCATTACCCATTTATGAGTATATAGGTCGCAATTACGGACAGATAGACGGCTAGATTTCCATTTGATTTGTTTGCTGCTAGGATGAAGTTCACGCAGTTGCATGGATGTAAGAGGAACGAGCGGTGTCGAGCATAGAGTCGAATAAAAAGTCGGACATAAAGAAGAAGCTGGAATCCTGTCTCAAGGAACGGATCCTGATCATCGACGGTGCCATGGGCACCATGATCCAGGGCTACAAGCTGGGTGAGGCGGACTATCGGGGCGAGCGCTTTGCCGACTGGCACACCGACATCAAGGGCAACAACGATCTGCTGGTGCTGACCCGGCCCGCCGTCATTCGCGAGATCCACGATCAGTACTGCGCCGCCGGCGCCGACATTCTCGAGACCAACACCTTCAACGCCACCCGTATCGCCATGGCCGATTACGAGATGGAAGCCTTCTCCGCCGAGATCAACCGCGAGGCCGCTCGCTTGGCCCGCGCCGTGGCGGACGAGTGGACGGCCAAGGACCCCACCAGGCCGCGCTTCGTGGCCGGGGTCCTGGGTCCCACCAACCGCACCTGCTCCATCTCGCCGGACGTGAACGATCCCGGCAAGCGCAACGTCACCTATGACCAGCTGGTGGCTGCGTATACGGAGTCGACCCACGCCCTGATCGAGGGGGGCGCCGACCTCATACTGATCGAGACCATCTTCGATACCCTCAACGCCAAGGCCGCCGCCTTCGCGGTGGATCTGGTGTTCGAGGAGCTGGGCTATGCCCTGCCGGTGATGATCTCCGGCACCATCACCGACGCCTCGGGCCGCACCCTCTCCGGCCAGACCACGGAAGCCTTCTATCATTCCCTGCGTCACGTCAAACCCATCTCCTTCGGCCTCAACTGCGCGCTCGGCCCGGACGAGCTGCGCCAGTACGTGGAAGAGTTGTCGCGCATCAGCGAAACCCATGTCAGTGCCCACCCCAACGCCGGCCTGCCCAACGCGTTCGGCGAGTACGATCTGGACGCGGGGGAGATGGCGGAGCACATCCGCGAGTGGGCCCAGAGCGGCTTCCTCAACCTGGTGGGGGGCTGCTGTGGCACCACTCCGACCCATATCCGCGCCATGAGCGATGCGGTGGCGGGCATCAAGCCGCGCGTCTTGCCCGATCTGCCGGTGGCTTGCCGCCTGTCGGGCCTGGAGCCGCTGATCATCACGGCGGAGTCCATGTTCGTGAACGTGGGGGAGCGCACCAACGTCACCGGCTCGGCCAAGTTCAAGCGGCTGATCAAGGAGGGGCTCTACGACGAGGCGCTGGATGTCGCCAAGCAGCAGGTGGAGAGCGGCGCCCAGATCATCGACATCAACATGGACGAGGGCATGCTGGACGCCGAGGCGGCCATGGTGCGCTTCCTGAACCTGATCGCCGGCGAGCCGGACATCGCCCGGGTGCCCGTGATGATCGACTCCTCCAAGTGGGAGGTGCTGGAGGCGGGCCTCAAGTGCGTGCAGGGCAAGCCGGTGGTCAACTCCATCTCCATGAAGGAGGGGAAGGAAAAATTCATCGCCCAGGCCAAGCTGCTGCGTCGCTATGGCGCCGCCGTCATAGTGATGGCGTTCGACGAGGTGGGCCAGGCGGACACCCGTGCCCGCAAGTTCGAGATCTGTCAGCGCGCCTACCGGATCCTGGTGGACCAGGTGGGCTTCCCGCCGGAAGACATCATCTTCGACCCGAACATCTTCGCGGTGGCGACCGGCATCGACGAGCACAACAACTACGCGGTGGACTTCATCGAGGCGGTGAAGGACATCAAGACCCATCTGCCCTACGCCATGATCTCCGGCGGCGTCTCCAACGTCTCCTTCTCCTTCCGCGGCAACGAGCCGGTGCGTGAGGCGATCCACGCCGTCTTCCTCTATCACGCCATCCAGAACGGCATGGACATGGGTATAGTCAACGCCGGTCAGCTCGCCATCTACGAAGACATTCCGGCGGAGCTGAAGGCGAAGGTCGAGGCCGTGGTGCTGAACCTGAACAACAACGCCACCGAGGATCTGCTGGCCATCGCCGAGAAGTATCGCGGCGCCGGTGCCCAGGCGGAGGATCCACGGGATCAGGAGTGGCGCAGCTGGCCCGTGGGCAAGCGGCTCGAACACGCCCTGGTCAAGGGGCTCACCGACTTCATCGAGGAGGATACCGAGGAGGCGCGGGCCGGGGCCGAGAAGCCGCTGCACGTGATCGAAGGGCCCTTGATGGACGGCATGAATGTGGTCGGCGATCTGTTTGGCGCGGGCAAGATGTTCCTGCCCCAGGTGGTGAAGTCGGCGCGGGTGATGAAACGGGCTGTGGCCTATCTGCAACCCTACATCGAAGCCGAGAAACAGGGCGGTTACAGCAACGGCAAGATAGTGCTCGCCACCGTCAAGGGGGACGTGCACGATATCGGCAAGAACATCGTCGGCGTGGTGTTGCAGTGCAACAACTACGAGATCGTCGACTTGGGAGTCATGGTCTCCTGCGAGACCATCCTCAAGACCGCCCGCGAGGTGAACGCCGATATTATCGGGTTGTCGGGCCTGATCACCCCGTCTCTCGACGAGATGGTACACGTGGCGAAAGAGATGGAGCGCCAGGGCTTCAAGCTGCCGCTGCTGATCGGCGGGGCTACCACCTCCAAGGCCCACACAGCGGTCAAGATAGAGCAGAACTACAGCGAACCCGTGGTCTATGTGTCGAACGCGTCGCGCGCCGTCGGGGTGGCCCAGAGCCTGCTGAACCCCGAGCTCAAGCCTGCGTTTGTCGCCCGCATCGACAAGGAGTACGAGGTCGCCCGGGATCAGCATGCCCGCAAGCAGCCGAGATCCAAGCCGGTCAGCCTGGCCCACGCCCGCGCCAACCGCCATCAGCTGGACTGGGTTGGCTATGAGCCGCCCAAGCCCCGGGAGCCCGGCGTGCAGACCTTCGAGGACGTGCCGGTTTCGGTGCTGCGCCCCTACATCGACTGGACGCCGTTTTTCCTGAGCTGGGAGCTGGCGGGCAAGTATCCGCGCATCCTGGAAGACGAGATCATAGGCGAGGAGGCGACCAAGCTGTTTGCCGATGCCAACGCCATGCTCGACAAGCTGGAGCGGGACAAGAGCGTGCGCTGCGCCGGCATCATAGGCCTGTTCCCTGCCAACGGGGTGGGGGACAGCATAGAAGTCTATACCGACGAGTCCCGCACCGAGGTCATCAAGGTGCTGCACCACCTGCGCCAGCAGAGCGAGAAGCAGGGCTTCCCGAACTACTGTCTGGCGGACTATGTAGCACCCAAGGAGAGCGGCAAGCCGGACTGGATCGGTGCCTTCGCGGTGACCGGTGGCATAGGTGAGGAGGTCATAGCTCAGGCCTACAAGGCCGATCACGACGACTACAACGCCATCCTCATTCAGGCGGTGTGCGATCGTCTGGCGGAGGCCTTCGCCGAGTACCTGCACGAGCAGGTGCGCAAAGTGCACTGGGGCTATGCCCAGGACGAGGCGCTCTCCAATGAGGAGCTTATTCGCGAGAACTACCGCGGCATACGTCCGGCACCGGGTTATCCGGCTTGTCCCGAGCACACAGAGAAGGGCAGCATCTGGGAGCTGCTGGGGGTGGAGCAGGCCATCGGCATGAAGCTCACCGAGTCCTACGCCATGTGGCCGGGGGCGGCCGTGTCGGGCTGGTACTTCTCCCACCCGGACAGCAAATACTTCGCGGTGGCGCAGATCCAGCAGGATCAGGTGGAAGACTATGCCGTGCGCAAGGGCATGACGCTGGTGGAAGCCGAGCGCTGGCTGGGGCCAAACCTGAACTGAAGGGTGATCTCCCCGTGACACGGGTTGATCTTTGACGAGAAACGGCGGCATCCTTGGGCTGGTGGACAGACCAGCTTAGGGCCGCCGTTTGACATATCGGTGACAACGGGATTGCAGTGTGCAGTTCTGTGTGGTTTGTCTTGTTGTCAGGAGAAACAATTGGCGTTGTCTTGGCGCTGTGGCACCTTATACTCTCCCGCCCCATCCTGCCCAGGCACTGCCTTCTAGCGGAATTTTCATGAAGATCGCCATTTTATCCCGTGAGCCCAGAAACTATTCCACCCGCCGTCTGGTCGAGGTGGCACAGGCGCGCGGTCATCAGGTAGAGGTGCTCGACACCCTGCGCTGCTACATGAATATTGCCTCCCACAGCCCCTCCATTCACTACGAAGGACGAGAGCTGGAGAGTTACGACGCCGTGATCCCGCGCATCGGCGCCAGCATCACCTTTTACGGCACCGCAGTGCTGCGCCAGTTCGAGATGATGAACACCATGGCCCTCAACAGCTCGGTGGCCATCTCCCGTTCCCGTGACAAACTGCGGGCCATGCAGTTGCTGTCGCGCCACGGCATAGGTCTGCCCATCACCGGCTATGCCCACAGCACCCACGACGTGCCGGATCTCATCACCATGGTGGGGGGCGCACCTCTGGTGGTGAAGCTGCTGGAGGGAACCCAGGGGATAGGCGTTGTGCTGTGCGAGACCCAGAAGGCCGCCGAGAGCGTGATCGAGGCCTTTATCCAGACCAACAACAACATCCTGGTGCAGGAGTATATCCGCGAGGCCAACGGCGCCGACATTCGTTGTCTGGTGGTCAATGGCAAGGTGGTGGCGGCCATGCGTCGTCAGGCCCAGCCGGGGGAGTTTCGCTCCAACCTGCATCGTGGCGGCACCGCCGAGGCGATCAAGATAAGCCCGGAAGAGCGCGCGACTGCGGTGCAGGCCGCCAAGATCATGGGGCTGGATGTGGCCGGGGTGGATATTCTGCGCAGTGCCCGTGGCCCGCTGGTGCTGGAGGTAAACTCCTCCCCCGGCCTGCAGGGGGTGGAAGCGGCCTCCGGCAAGGATGTGGCGGGCAAGATCATCGAGTTCCTCGAACTCAAGGCGAGCCGCAAGAACAAGCCTGCCGAATGAGTGCAGCAACCAGGATGGTTGGAACAGACGAGGCGCCTTCGGGCGCCTCGTCGTTTTTTGGCTCGCCGCTCGGGTGAGGGGCCGGGCCGCCAGGGTGAGCTCGAGCTGGCCGTCGGTGCAGCTCAACACCCTCTGATCAGATTGCCGAGGGGTCGAGCAAGAGGGGGTGGAGAAGGTCATAGCGCTGCGTGAGAAGGAGGGTTCCAGGAGGCCCTGGCCGGCGGAAGAAGCGGCAAAGAAGGGCTGTAAATGGCGCTCATGCTTGCGTTATCATCTGTTGCAAAATTGCACCACCTCACGATCAAACACCAATGCTTAATTATTTTCTGGATGAAGTGACTGGATTGCGGTGCCGCACTTGCCTCCGGGTGGCACAAACGCTCTACTTGGCGCCCTTCGCACGTCGCGGAACATAAAAATTTAATAAAACTATCTGCGGATTTCTTGCACGAATACGCCATTCGCGCCGACTTCCGTCATGATTTTACCTTGTCATAGGCAGACTACGCAGCATGAATAACCAAAAATTAACATCCAGAGACATAGTCGCTCTGGGCTTCATGACCTTCGCGCTCTTCGTCGGCGCAGGTAACATCATCTTTCCACCCATGGTCGGATTGCAGGCCGGCGAGCTGGTGTGGAGCGCTGCCGCCGGCTTCCTGCTGACGGCGGTCGGTCTGCCGGTGCTCACAGTGGTGGCGCTGGCCAAGGTGGGGGGCGGCGTGGATGCCCTGAGTGCGCCCATCGGTCGCAAGGCCGGGCTGCTGCTCGCCACCGTCTGCTATCTGGCCGTGGGGCCGCTGTTTGCCACCCCGCGCACGGCGACCGTCTCCTACGAGGTGGGGCTGGCTCCCCTGTTTGGCGATGATGGCTCGGCCTTGCTGATCTACAGCCTGGTCTATTTCAGCCTGGTGATCGGCATCTCCCTCTACCCGGGCCGGCTGCTCGACACAGTGGGCCACGTGCTTGCGCCGATCAAGATCCTGGCGCTGGCTGCGCTGGGCCTCGCCGTTCTGCTGTGGCCTGCCGGTTCTGCCATCCCTGCCATCGAGAGCTACCAGCATCAGCCTTTCTCCAACGGCTTCGTCAATGGCTACCTCACCATGGACACCCTGGGGGCCATGGTGTTTGGCATCGTCATCGTCAATGCGGCCCGCTCGCGCGGGGTGAGCAGTGCCAAGTTGCTCACCCGTTACACCATACTGGCCGGCCTCATCGCCGGGATGGGATTGACTCTGGTCTACCTCAGCCTGTTCCGCCTCGGCTCGGTGAGCGGTGAACTTGTGCCCCATGCCCAGAATGGCGCCGAGATCCTGCACGCCTACGTCCAGCACACCTTCGGCAGCATGGGCAGCGGCTTCCTGGCGCTGCTCATCTTCATCGCCTGTCTGGTGACGGCCGTCGGCCTGACCTGCGCCTGTGCCGAGTTCTTCGCCCAGTACCTGCCGCTCTCCTACCGCACCCTGGTGTTGCTGCTGGGGGGCTTCTCCATGCTGGTTTCGAACCTGGGGCTGAGCCACCTGATCCAGCTCTCGGTGCCGGTGCTGACCGCCATCTATCCCCCCTGCATAGTGCTGGTGGTGCTGAGCTTCACCCTGCGCTGGTGGGGCAACGGCACCCGGGTGGTGGGGCCTGTCATGCTGATCAGCCTGCTGTTCGGCCTGATCGACGGGCTCAAGGCCTCGGCCCTGGCCGACCTGCTGCCGGCCTGGAGCCTGGCCCTGCCCCTGAACGAGCAGGGGCTGGCCTGGCTGCCGCCCTCGCTGTGTGCCCTGCTGCTGGCGGCCCTCTGGGATCGCCTGCAGGGTCGCCCACAGGTGGCGCCTGTCAGTAAGGGCCTAGCCTGAATGCAAAACCGGCCTCCTGGCTGGTTTTTATGACGGAAACAATGAACAAGGCGCCCTCGGGCGCCTTGTTGTTTTTACTCCCGCATCGCCAGTCTGGCGCTGAAGATGCCGTCCTCCAGCCGGGTCTCTATCTGCCAGCCCAGCTTCTCGCAGATGCGCTGGATGATGGTGAGGCCGCAGCCATAGCCCAGGATCTGATCCGGCGCGGCCGCCGTCGGGTTGCTGATGGTGAGCAGGGGCCCGCACAGCTCGATCTCGATGTGTCCTTCGGCATAGCTGAGGGCATTCTTGAGCAGGTTGCCGAGCGCGATGGCGAGCAATGAGAGGGGGGTGTTCACCTCGCTCTCCTCATCCAGATGCAGCCGGATGTCCAGCGTCTCCCGCTGCAACAGCGGGGCCAGGCGCGCCAGCTCCTGCTGGATCAGCGGCGCTACTCGTTGTGGGGGACGCTCCACCGCCTCCTTGCGGCCCAGCAGCAGAAAGGTCTCGGTGAGCAGCGCCATCTCGTCGGCGGCGGCGCGAATGCGCAGGGTGGCGCGGGCGGCCGGAGCCGGCAGGTCAGTTACCTTGCCGAGCAGGGCGGCGGACCCCTGGATCACCATGTTGGGGGTGCGCAGTTCGTGGCTGGCGAAGCGGCTGAACTCCTGTTCGCGGGCGAACACGGCGGCCACCTCGTGCTTGCCGGTCAGCAGCGCCAGCTCTATGTCCCGCAGCTCCTGCCAGGGGGCGTCGGGTACGAAATCCGCCTGATCCGGCGTGAGATGAGCCACCCGTTGACGCAATCGCTCAAGGGGGCGCGTGATGTGGCGCACCAGCCAGATGCCGAAGCCGATGCAGGCGAGCAGCAGGGCCAGCCCGATCAGCCGGGTCGCCAGATGCAGCTGGTCTTCGTAGGGATCAAGGTAGTCGTCGGCGTCATCGTTGAATACCAGATAGAGCAGCCCCTCGCCGGACGGATGGGGCCGCACCAGGAAGTGCTTGTCTTCATCCCCCAGCACATGTTCGTAGAAGCCCGGGCTCTGATAGGGCTTGAGCCAGGCGGGCAGGCGACCGGCCTGGGTCCAGTAGCTGGAGAACTGACGCGGGCTGGGGGCGGGGGCCGCCACGCCGAGCCGCAGCCAGTCGTCGTTGTAGCGGGTCACCTCGGCTTCCAGCCAGTGACGCAGGCTCAGCTCCTCCATCTTGTCTTCGGCCACCACCATCAGCAGGCTGATGATGATCAGCAGCAGCATGCCGGCCCCGCTCAGGGTCAGGATCAGGCGACGGCGCAAGCTGGGCAGGCTGTCCTGGGCATCTGGCCGTGTCTGGTCAAGGCCCTCTGCAGGCTGGTCCATTGAGTCACCCGATGGGGATGGCTCATGGCCTCCGGGTTGGGTCATGGGGTCACCAGTCGCTGGTCGGTCATGGCCTCCGGGTTTGGTCATGGGGTCACCAGTCGCTGGTCGGTCATGGCCTCTGGGTTTGGTCATGAGGTCACCAGCCGATAGCCCTGGCCGTGAAGGGTTTCCAGCATGGGGGTGGCAAAGGGCTTGTCGAGGGCGTTGCGCAGGGCGTAGATGTGGCTGCGCAGGGCGTCGGAGTCGGGCTCTTCATCGCCCCAGACGGTGTCGAGCACCTCCTGACGGCTCACCAGATGGGGGGCGCGACGCACCAGCAGGGTGAGGATCTGGAACGGGATCTTGCCGAGCTTGAGCTCGACCCCGGCGCGGGTGGCGCGGCCACTGGCCGGATCCAGCGTCAGCTCGCCCACGCACAGCGCCCCCATGTCGCTGCGGGGGCCGCGCAGGGCCAGCGCCTGCAGCCGCACTTCCAGCTCCTCCATGGCGAAGGGCTTGACCAGATAGTCATCGCCACCGGCCCGAAAACCCGCCAGCTTGTCATCCAGGCTGTCGCGGGCGGTGAGAAACAGCACCGGGGTCGCGACCCCGTCGGCTCTCAGCCGCTCTACCGTGCTCAGACCATCCAGGCGTGGCATCATGACGTCCATTATGATGACGTCGAAGCGCTGCTGCGCCAGCAGTTGCAGCGCTGCCTGACCGTGATAGGCACAGTCCATCCTGTGCCCGGCCAGCTCCAGGTAATCCATGATGGTTTCCGCCACCTGGGGATTGTCTTCCACCACCAGTATTTTCATGTTTTGATCTCCTGGTTTTGACCGGCATTTCACGCTCGTCTCACACCGGACAAGCCATCCTGTGTGGCAGTGTAACCCCGAGGATCCCCGATGAAGAAGTCTCTCTGCGCGCTCTTGCTGTTTATCTTGTTGCCACTTGGCACCGCGCAGTCGGCCGAGTTCAAATTGACCGGCCGCACCACCTGGCAGCTGGGCCAGCTGATGGTCAACGGCATTCCCTTCGTGCTCGATGAAGGGACCCGCTTCAAGGACGGGCTGAGCGAGGACGATCTCGGTGGCACCTGGGTCGATCTGGAAGGGGTGATGGAGGGCGAGCTGAGGGTGATCCGAGAAGTGGAGGCGCTGGAGGAGGGCGATGAGATGGAGCTGGAAGGGCCGGTCGCGCAGGGGCGTATCTGGGGATATGTCACTTCGGATGACAGCCTGACCCCCTTCGAAGGCCGCTGGCTGGAGCTGGAGTGCAAGTTTGACGGCATGCGGTTGAGCCGCTGCCGCGAGGACGACTGAACATCAGCTTCAATTGTCTACCGGCAAAATGGCCTGCCCAGATCCATAGTTAAACCTCGACACGAGTTTGACCATGGGCTTATTGCTATGACGCGCACCTCCCTTCTGTTGCTGGCACTGCCGCTCTGCACCCTGGCCGCCGATGGCGAGCTCTGGCTGGTGGAACTGGAACACAACGACGGCATTCGCCTGCAATTTCAGGGCGCCGAACTGGAGCTGGGCAGTGCACGCCTGAGCGGGGTTAGCCACACAGGCGAGCTCAGACCCGGCATGTGGCTCGCCATCCTCAGTCGTGACGGGGTCGCCGAGCATATTCGCCGCACAGATCTCGCGCCCGAGTCAGTGGCGGCCGTTCACTGGCGACGGGCACAGGCCCCCTTGCTCGCGGTGGCCGGTCACTCGCTGCAATTGCAGGGGTTGGGCACAATCACCTTCGATGCCGGCACCCGCTGGCTCAATGGCGGTCCCGCCGATCTGCAACCGGGTCGCCAACTGGTGCTGAGTCGCGATGAAACGGGCCGGGTAACCGAGATCCTAATCCCCAACCCCGAGGATGAATAAGGAGATAGCGCCACAGGGTGGCGCTATCTTGCCGCTTATTTGAAGTGAATATTCTCGAGAGGTATCTGGGTTGCGTTCCATGATGTAGCGCAGGGGGTCGGGCTTGGATAGGTAAACTCGAACAGTTTCTGTTTATCCTTATTGAGCCCCTGAATGATGACTCGGGTTCGGTTGTCGGCAGCGGCATAGTTGATCAGAAAGTCCCCTTGGTCAGACAACTTGTCTTCGTAGATGCTGGAGCAGATATCTGAATAGATGCCGTCGTCAAAACTCCAGGCCACCTGAGCCGTCTTGTTCTGGCTGTCGATATCGAAAATGGCGGTCTGACTGGTGGCGAGATCTATGCCGGTCGGGGTGCCTGCAGGGTTGTTGAAGCTTCTTCTCCCATTGTTGAACAGCATCAATTTTCCGCCTTTGGTGATGGACACTGCGTGTTGCCCTATGGGTGTTTGCCCCGATGAGAGTGACAAGGCCAGCTTTTGCAGGGAGGGGTAGGAGTACCAGTGTTTGGTTTCATCCCCCAGCAACCAGATGATTTTTCCTGTGTTGTAATCCAGCTTTACGACAAAATTTTCGCGGCTTGAGACTAATAAGGTATCATCGGCAGGATCGTAAGCTGCTGCGTTCATGTGGAACCAATCCACGCCATCTCGGACAAAATTGCTGGGGTCATCCCCCTCCTGCAGCATATATTCAGAGAATATTTTACCCAGATCCCACTCTTTGATTATCTTGCCCTTGCTGTCTATTTCACTTAAAAATGACTCTATTTTCAATGCTCCACCGGTAGTGCCATCCAGTTCAATCAATACACCGGTTTTTCCTTGGTCAATATTATGGTGAAAATAGGCATCACTGCCCATTACCGTTCCATCAACAGCGAATGAATCTATTTTCCCATAGAGGGACAAGACATCTATAGTTTTGCTTTTTGTACTGCCAGTCAGGAAGTTATTTTCCATGAAAGCAGATGAGCTTGAAGACCTCTTTATATCAGCATCCCAACGGACCTCACCATCTACATCCATTATGATGGGCGATTTTTTTGACCCTTTTAGATAAAAATAACTGTAGCTAGGAGTCGAGCTCGGCTTGATGCCAATACCAACATTGTCATAAATACCTATGCTGTCTATATAGGCTGCCGTTGCGAGTGTTTTCTTGAATGAGTAGGTGCTGTCATCGATTAACTGGATGTTAATCGTCAGTTCATTGAGGTAATCACTATAAAGACCAAAAATCGGAATTTGTATTCTATTATTTGCAGTGTCATATAGGTTGTTTTTTGATAGGTAGTTCCAATCATATGTTGCGGAGACTGACTTTGCGTGATTGCCCTCTTTCGTTTTGATATTAAAAGAGACGTTTTTTATTTTGTTTGTATCCAGCCCAGTCAGATCCAGGGCGGAGATAAATACGGAATCATGAATATCATCTTCCATGGCCTGTGTCGTTGGATCATAAACAAGTTGTTCCGCCAGTGTTTTACTGCTGCTACCACCATTACAACCATATAGCCCGGAGCAGACGAGACTCAACAGAAATGCCTTCTTCATAGTCATCATAAACATCATCCTTGTGTTAATGAACTGCATCCATTGTAGTGAAAAATTCATGGTTGAGCTGAAAAGCGAGCTTTGCATGTTGGCGCCATCTTGTCGGAGAGCCGCCCGTATAGCAACGTCAGGCTGAGACCGTTAATTCGGGGGCCGGGGAACCTGACCAGGCTAACAGCAGCCTGCGGCAAGGCGCGGGGGCACAGAAGAGCTCGATGTTCTCTGTACTACCTTCACTCAGGAGAGCCTCGCCGATGAAGTGCTGGGTCATCAGCATTTTGATAACTTATCCAAGCTCCACCGATCTGCAACCGGGTCAGGTGACCGAGATCCCGCTCCCCAATCCCGAGGATGAACTGGAGTAAGGTTTACACCATCCAATTCCGTAATATCGATATTGCTAATTTAGAAATATCTTTTCTACGTATATTCTGAAAAATGATTAAGTAACGAATAAAATAATAGAGTGGATGCTCTGATATGATATCAATCAATATTGAATGAAGTTAAATTTATGATTTTGTTAATATATTGTGCATATTAAAATGTGGGCTGGATCGCATATTGAGATTAATATGACTGATATTGTCGTACTCACATGCCACCCGCTGATATATAAGGTTGGTGAATGCATGTCAATGTTCAATATATTGGGGTTGCTATGCAAAAAATAAAACTAACTGGCTTGTCATTAATCATATCCGGCCTGCTGATGGCACAGGCGCAAGCGGCAGAGCCCGTCTATCCAGACCAGCTTCGCTTGTTTTCATTGGGCCAAGGGGTCTGTGGCGACAAGTATCGCCCCGTCAATCGAGAAGAAGCCCAGAGTGTTAAAAGCAATATTGTCGGCATGATGGGACAATGGCAAATAAGCGGGCTGGCCAACGGTTGGGTCATTATGGGGCCGGGTTATAACGGTGAAATAAAACCAGGGACAGCGTCCAATACCTGGTGTTATCCGACCAATCCTGTTACCGGTGAAATACCAACGCTGTCTGCCCTGGATATTCCAGATGGTGACGAAGTCGATGTGCAGTGGCGACTGGTACATGACAGTGCGAATTTCATCAAACCAACCAGCTATCTGGCCCATTACCTCGGTTATGCCTGGGTGGGCGGCAATCACAGCCAATATGTCGGTGAAGACATGGATGTGACCCGTGATGGCGATGGCTGGGTGATCCGTGGCAACAATGACGGCGGCTGTGACGGCTATCGCTGTGGTGACAAGACCGCCATCAAGGTCAGCAACTTCGCCTATAACCTGGATCCCGACAGCTTCAAGCATGGCGATGTCACCCAGTCCGACCGCCAGCTGGTCAAGACAGTGGTGGGCTGGGCAGTCAACGACAGCGACACCCCCCAATCCGGTTATGATGTCACCCTGCGTTACGACACAGCCACCAACTGGTCCAAGACCAACACCTATGGCCTGAGCGAGAAGGTGACCACCAAGAACAAGTTCAAGTGGCCACTGGTGGGGGAAACCGAACTCTCCATCGAGATTGCTGCCAACCAGTCCTGGGCGTCCCAGAACGGGGGCTCGACCACCACCTCCCTGTCTCAGTCCGTGCGACCGACTGTGCCGGCCCGATCCAAGATCCCGGTGAAGATCGAGCTCTACAAGGCCGACATCTCCTACCCCTATGAGTTCAAGGCCGATGTCAGCTATGACCTGACCCTGAGCGGCTTCCTGCGCTGGGGCGGCAACGCCTGGTATACCCATCCGGACAACCGTCCGAACTGGAACCACACCTTCGTCATAGGCCCGTACAAGGACAAGGCGAGCAGCATTCGCTACCAGTGGGACAAGCGTTACATCCCGGGTGAAGTGAAGTGGTGGGACTGGAACTGGACCATACAGCAGAACGGTCTGTCTACCATGCAGAACAACCTGGCCAGAGTGCTGCGCCCGGTGCGGGCGGGGATCACCGGTGATTTCAGTGCCGAGAGCCAGTTTGCCGGCAACATAGAGATCGGTGCTCCCGTGCCGCTCGCGGCTGACAGCAAGGTGCGTCGTGCTCGCAGTGTGGACGGCGCTGGTCAGGGCCTGAGGCTGGAGATCCCGCTCGATGCGCAAGAGCTCTCCGGGCTTGGCTTCAACAACGTCAGCCTCAGCGTGACCCCTGCTGCCAATCAATAACGGCAGCGCGTTGTAGTGATGGAACCGGGCCTCTGGCCCGGTTTTTGTTTGCACTGGTCGGGCTTGTTAAAGGCTTGTGCTTTCCATTTCCCCACTTATACTGGCGCCATCTTGTCGGAGTGCCAACCGTCGAACGACGCGAGGCTGAGACCGTTAATTCGGGATCCGTGGAACCTGATCAGGCTAGCACCTGCGAAGGGAAACAAGGGTAACTTGCGGGTTGCCGCGCCGGGGGAGGGACAAGCCTCTCCCGCTCATCAAGAGGAGCCATTCCTCGATGAGTCAGGGCGCACAAGAGGGAGTCTGTCCCGTCCGGTCTGCCCAGGAGGGCGCCGTACGACCCACCTGACAAGGGGGATCCGGACAGCAGAGCAGGGAGAAACAGATCCCGGGCTCGCTCCCTCTTGCGGCACAGCTCACCCACAGGTTCATCACTTCTCCTCGAACTCCAGACAAGCAAACACCCATAACTTCAACCAGTTAATGAGAGTTTTGCTATGTCTACTTCCGTATCATCCGCCACTGAACAGGCCGTATCCGAGCAGGCTGTTTCCGAACAGCGCAAGCCAGCCCCCAGTCGTCGCGAGCAGCGCGCCAGCGCCCAGCGCTTTATTGACAACCTCAAGGGCATGGCCCACCCCAACTCCAGCCGCATCTTCATCGAAGGTTCTCGCCCCGATATCCGGGTGGGGCTGCGTGAAATCACCCTGGCCGACACCCTGGTCGGCGGCAGCAAGGAGAACCCGCAGTTCGAAGCCAACGAGCCCGTCCCCGTCTATGACACCTCGGGTGCCTATGGCGATGAACATGCGGTCATCGACGTGCGTCTCGGTCTGCCGCGCCTGCGGCAAGGCTGGGTGCTGGAGCGGGGGGATACCGAGGAACTCTATGGCCTCAGCTCCGCCTTCACCCAGGAGCGCCTCGCCGACGAGGGGCTGGATCACCTGCGTTTCGATAACTTGCCCAAGCCCCGCCGCGCCAAGCCGGGCCGCCGGGTGACCCAGCTGCACTATGCCCGCCAGGGGCTGGTCACCCCGGAGATGGAATTTATCGCCATCCGCGAGAACATGGGCCGCGAGCGGGTGCGCTCCGAGCTGCTGCTGCGCCAGCATCCGGGTCAGGGTTTCGGCGCCCGCCTGCCCGAGAACATCACCCCCGAGTTCGTGCGCGATGAGGTGGCTGCCGGCCGCGCCATCATCCCCAACAACGTCAACCACCCGGAAACCGAGCCCATGATCATAGGCCGCAACTTCCTGGTGAAGATCAACGCCAACATAGGCAACTCGGCGGTCAGCTCCAGCATCGAAGAGGAGGTGGAGAAGCTGGTCTGGTCCACCCGCTGGGGCGCCGACACCGTCATGGATCTCTCCACCGGTCGCAACATCCACGAGACCCGCGAGTGGATCCTGCGCAACAGCCCGGTCCCCATCGGTACCGTGCCCATCTATCAGGCGCTGGAGAAGACCAACGGCATCGCCGAAGACCTCACCTGGGAGCTGTTCCGCGACACCCTGCTCGAACAGGCCGAGCAAGGGGTGGACTACTTCACCATCCATGCCGGCGTCTTGCTGCGCTACGTGCCCATGACCGCCAAGCGCCTCACCGGCATCGTCTCGCGCGGTGGCAGCATCATGGCCAAGTGGTGCCTGTCGCACCACAAGGAGAACTTCCTCTACCAGCATTTTCGCGAGATCTGCGAGCTGTGCGCCGCCTATGACGTGGCCTTGTCGCTCGGCGACGGCCTGCGTCCCGGCTCTGTCTATGACGCCAACGACGAGGCCCAATTCGCCGAGCTGCACACCCTGGGCGAGCTGACCAAGATCGCCTGGGAGTACGACGTCCAGGTGATGATCGAGGGGCCGGGCCATGTGCCCATGCACATGATAGAGCGCAACATGACGGAGCAGCTGGAGCACTGCCACGAGGCACCTTTCTATACGCTGGGTCCGCTTACCACAGACATAGCCCCCGGTTACGATCACTTCACCTCCGGCATAGGCGCCGCCATGATCGGCTGGTATGGCTGCGCCATGCTCTGCTATGTCACCCCCAAGGAGCACCTGGGGCTGCCGAACAAGGAGGACGTGAAGCAGGGTCTCATCACCTACAAGATCGCCGCCCACGCCGCCGATCTCGCCAAGGGGCATCCGGGCGCCCAGATCCGCGACAACGCCATGTCGAAGGCGCGCTTCGAGTTCCGCTGGGAGGATCAGTTCAACCTGGCGCTGGATCCCGAGACCGCCCGCGCCTACCACGACGAGACCCTGCCCCAGGAGTCCGGCAAGGTGGCGCACTTCTGCTCCATGTGCGGCCCCAAGTTCTGCTCCATGAAGATCACTCAGGACGTGCGCGACTATGCGGCCAGCCTGGAAGCGGTCGAGGTGAAACTGGTGGGCATGGATGGCCAGCAGGAGCGGGTGGTGGCCCAGGTTGAGAGCGGCATGGCCCGTATGGCTGAGACTTTCAAGGAGACCGGCGGCGAGATCTACCATCAGGCGGCGGCGCTGAAACAGGCTGCAGGGGAGGAGGCGTGAGCAGCGAAAGCGGGGCTGTCAGCCCCGCCGACCTGTCGCCCGTGACGGACTCGCGCCCTGTGGTCTGGACCATAGCCGGTTCCGACTCGGGGGGGGGCGCCGGCATTCAGGCCGACCTGCACACATTGCACAGCCTGGGTGTACACGGCTGCTCCGTCATCTCCGCCATCACGGCCCAGAATTCGGTGGCGGTGAAGATGGTTGACCCCGTGCTGATGCAGACCTTCTGCGCCCAGATCGACGCCCTCGGCGTCGATCTGCCGCCGGCGGCCATCAAGATAGGCCTGCTGCCGACCCGGCTCCATGTGGAGGTGTTGGCCCGGCGGCTCGATACTCTGGCGGCGCCTTTTGTGGTCTATGACCCGGTGGCGATTGCCAGCACGGGCACCCCCATGGCCGAAGCCAATATGCTGGCGGCGGTGCGTGAGCATCTGCTGCCGCGCCTCTCCCTCATCACCCCCAACGGCCCCGAGCTGGAGGCGCTGACCGGCATTCCCGCCAGCAGCCCTGAGCTGGTGCGAGCGGGGGCGGCGCGACTGCGTGAACTCGGCGCCTGCGCCGTGCTGGTCAAGGGCGGGCATCTGGGCTGGAGCGACGAGCTCTGCCTCGATTACTACCAGGACGAGCACCGCGAGTTCTGGCTAGGGGCCCCACGCCTCGACACCCGCCACGGCCACGGCACCGGCTGCTGCTACGCCAGCGCCATCGCCGCCGTGGTGGCGCAGGATCACCCGGTCGATGACGCCATCACGCTGGCGCGCGCCTACCTGCAGCAAGGCTTGGCGGGGGCGCAAGGGGTGGGGGCCGGCCCGGGCCCCATAGCCCATCTCGGCTGGCCGACCAGCCTCGCACACTTCCCCCGCGCCGTACTGGCGGGGTCGAGCCTGGATCGCCGTTTTGGTCTCTATCTCGCCAGCGAGGCTCGCCTGCCGGATGACCCCTTCGCCCGGACAGAGCATCGGCTCGGCCTCTATCCCGTGGTGGATTCGGTCAAGTGGCTGCGCCGCCTGCTGGGGCAGGGGGTCAAGACCATCCAGCTGCGCATCAAGAACCTGCCCGCCGCCCAGGTTGCGCCAGCGATAGCCGAGGCGGTGGCGCTCGGTCACCGCTTTGGTGCGCGGCTCTTCATCAACGACCATTGGCAGCAGGCCATAGCCGCCGGTGCCTACGGGGTGCATCTGGGGCAGGAGGACATGGAGACGGCGGATCTCGCCGCCATCCAGGCCGCCGGCCTGCGCCTCGGTCTCTCCACCCACGGCTACTTCGAGCTGATGCGGGCCCGCGAGCTGGCCCCTTCCTACATAGCGCTGGGTCATATCTTCCCCACCAACACCAAGCAGATGCCGTCCCGCCCGCAGGGGCTGGTGCGACTGCAACGCTATCGGGCACTCATGTGCGACTGGCCGACGGTCGCCATCGGCGGCATCGGCGAGGATAGAGTGGCTGAGGTGCAGGCAAGCGGGGTGGGCAGCATTGCCCTGGTCTCTGCCATCACGGCAAGCGACGACTGGCAGGGGGCCACAGCCCGACTGCTGGCGGCCGTGGGGGCGGGGGATGAGCCCTGCTCTGCGCTTACCCATCAGGCCATCACGCAGCAGGAGGCCGATCATGCTCTCTGATGCTGAATACCTGCGCTACGGCAGGCAACTGATGCTGAGCGAAATCGGCGAGGCGGGGCAGGCGAGGCTGAAAGAGGCATCCGTGCTGATCATCGGCCTCGGCGGCCTCGGCTCACCGCTGGTGCTCTATCTGGCCGGGGCCGGGGTGGGCACCTTGTGGCTTGCCGACGGCGATACTGTGGATTCCAGCAACCTGCCGCGCCAGATCCTGTTCGATTCCGAGGCGGTCAATCGCTCCAAGGCCGAGCTGGCCCGCGAGCGGTTGGCTGCCCACAACCCCCATGTGGAGCTGATCGCCATCAACCAGCGGCTCGATGAGCAGAGCCTGCCGGCCTTCGTGGCCGAGGTGGATCTGGTTGTCGACTGCTGCGACAACCTGGCCAGTCGCCACGCCATCAACGCCGCCTGCGTGGCTCATAACAAGCCCTGGATCTCCGCCGCCGCCGTCGGCTGGCAGGGTCAGCTGATGGTGCGAACTGCTCCCGAACAGGCCTGCTACGCCTGCCTCTACCCGGCGGATACCGAAATCAAAGAGAGCTGCCAGAGCAGCGGTGTCGCAGGCCCGCTGGTCGGCGTGATGGGCGCCTTGCAGGCGCTGGAAGCCCTGCGTCTGCTGCTGGGCAAACCCAGCCCGGTTGCGGGCACATTGCGCCGTTTCGATGCCCTGACCCACGAGTGGCAGACCCTGGGGTTGTCCCCCGATCCCGCCTGCCCTGTGTGCGGCAGCGTCACCCTTGCCCAGCCCATGGAGGATGCGCAATGAAGATCCGATTGAACGACAGCGAGCTGGTGCTGACGACCAGCCCGGATAACCAGATCAGCGTGGCCGAGCTGCTGGCGGCCCGCGAGGTAGCCCCGCAAGGGGTGGCGGTGGCCCTCAACGGCGCCGTGCTGCCCCGCAGCCGCTGGCCAGACACCCGACTCAATGACGGGGACCAGATCCACCTTTTCACTGCCATCGCCGGAGGCTGAGATGCTGACCATAGCCGACCATGAATTTTCGTCCCGTCTCTTTACCGGCACAGGCAAGTTTGCCCGCCCGGATCTGATGGCGGCCGCCATCGAAGCAAGCGGCTCCCGGCTGGTGACCATGGCCATCAAGCGCCTGGACCCCGGCAAGCGCCATGACGATATCCTCACCCCGCTGCTCAAGCTCGGGGTCAAGCTGCTGCCCAACACCTCGGGCGCCAAGACGGCCGCCGAGGCGGTGTTTGCCGCCCATCTGGCCCGCGAGGCGCTCGGGACTAACTGGTTGAAGCTGGAGATCCACCCCGATCCCAAATACCTGCTGCCCGATCCCATAGAGACGCTCAAGGCCGCCGAGCAGCTGGTGAAAGAGGGTTTCGTGGTGCTGCCCTACTGCGGGGCCGATCCCGTGCTCTGCAAGCGGCTGGAAGAGGTGGGCTGCGCCGCCGTCATGCCGCTCGGCGCCCCCATAGGCTCCAATCAGGGGCTGGTGACCCGGGATTTCCTCGCCATCATCATCGAGCAGGCGCGGGTGCCCGTGGTGGTGGATGCGGGGATAGGTGCGCCAAGCCACGCCGCCGCCGCCTTTGAGCTGGGCGCCGACGCCGTGCTGGTCAACACCGCCATCGCCGTGAGCCGGGATCCGGTCGCCATGGGGCGCGCCTTCGCGCTGGCCTGCGAGGCCGGCCGCAGCGCCTATGAGGCGGGCCTCGGCGCGCGCGGCTTGCAAGCCAGCGCCTCCAGCCCGCTCACTGATTTTCTGGAGGCCTTATGAGCCTGAGCACAGGGCAAGACTCGGTGGCGATGGCCTCTCTCGTCCCAATTCCCGAGATGGATGGGATCCGCTCCCCTCTCCCTGTGGGAGAGGGGTTGGGGGTGAGGGCCGCGGCTGAGACAAAGGAAGCAAGCTTTGTCGACCGTTGGCGCGAGCTGGAGTGGGACGATATCGGCATGCAGATCCGCGCCAAGACGACCCGGGATGTGGAGCTGGCGCTGGCCAATCCGCGCCGCACCCTGGTCGACTTTATGGCGCTGATCTCGCCAGCCGCCGAGGCGTTTTTGCCGAAGATGGCGGCTGAGGCCGAGCGCCTCACCCGCCAGCGTTTCGGCAATACGGTGGGCTTCTACGTGCCCCTCTATCTGTCGAACCTGTGTGCCAACGACTGCTCCTACTGCGGCTTCTCCATGAGCAATCGCCTCAAGCGCAAGACGCTTGATGCAGAGGAAATTGAGCGGGAATGTCTGGCCATCAAGGCGCGCGGCTTCGACAGCGTGCTGCTGGTGACAGGCGAGCACGAGAGCAAGGTGGGCATGGCCTATTTTCGTGAGCAGCTGCCGCAGATCCGCCGCCATTTCAGCGCGTTGGCGATGGAGGTGCAGCCACTGTCGCAAGCGGATTACGCCGAGCTCAAAACCCTGGGTCTGGATGCCGTCATGGTCTATCAGGAGACCTATCACGCCCCCAGTTACGCCCGCCATCACCTGCGTGGCAACAAGCAGGATATAGAGTGGCGGCTCGCCACCCCGGAGCGGCTGGGCCGGGCCGGCATCGACAAGATAGGGCTGGGGGCGCTGATCGGCCTCTCATCTGATTGGCGCGTCGACAGCTATTTCGTGGCCGAGCACCTGAGCTGGCTCGAGCGCCACCACTGGCAGAGCCGCTATTCGCTCTCCTTCCCGCGTCTGCGCCCCTGCACCGGCGGCCTGCAGCCCGAGGTGGTGATGTCGGACAGGCAGCTGGTGCAACTGATCTGTGCCTGGCGCCTCTTCTCGCCGACCCTGGAGTTGTCGCTCTCCACCCGGGAATCCCCTGTGTTTCGCAACGGCGCCCTGCGCCTCGGCATCACCCAGATGTCGGCGGAATCACGCACCCAGCCGGGTGGCTATGCGGAAGGAGACAAGGAGGAGCTTGAGCAGTTCGCCATCCACGATGCTCGCCCGCTGGGTGAGGTCGCCGCTGCCGTCAGGCAGGCTGGGTTGCAGCCGGTGTTTAAGGACTGGGAACCTTTCCTTGGCCGGTAGCCGCCCGGCATGGCGGCTGGATTCCGCTGCCTGAGGCAAGCTTGATGGCACGGCGTCGCCGTGCCGTCGTAGGTTTGATTAGCGAAGCGTAATCAGACGAGCGAGTGGGGAAATTGGCGCGTTCCACGATCCTTGGGGTGCTTAATCGAACGTCTTTCGCCTGCGGTTGGTTGAGTGGCACGGCTTTGCCGTGCAGGACGCGAGGCTGCGGCCTCGAAGGGGTTTCGCCCGCCCTTCGGGCTTGGGCGAGTGACTTTGGAAAGACCCGCTCTTTTCAAAATATGCACCAAAGGTCTTCTTCCCGCTTATTCGCCCGACTGCGTCGGGTTCCTTCGGTTCACCCGCTTGCCCAAGGGCACGCGGCGACGGGCCTTTGGCCTTCGCCATTCATGGCCTCGGCCAAAGCCCACTTCGAACATCCTGTTTCCCGATTTGGTCCATGGCCTGGCGCCACTCGCTCGACATCCTGTCTCGTGGCCTGGACAAGCAGGCTAGCCTCAGCGAATAAGAGGGGACGGACAGTCGGAGGGTGCAATAAGTGGAGCACATTGCACCGCTTTTGTTGTGGCTGATAATTTCAGGCGCAATTCACTTTTTATTGCACCCTACGGTACTGGGTTAATAAATTGTCAGACGCCAGTATTAGCTCCAAGTAATTCTATCGCTTTATCCTTAGCAAAATAAATAAAGGCTGCAACCTGATCCGGTAGTGCAGCCAAGCCATCTTTTTCTTCTCCAAGATAAGCTTGTCGGGCGTTAAGCAAAACGGGCTGATATTGAGCTGGCGAGTGTTCCATTACCCAGTTAGCTGCAATATCTTTTGGCGCTATCTTGCCAGTTGCTGCGCTGTACCAGATGCGACACAACGTAAGCACAACATTTCGCTCATCACCGGCCCAATCTGGCTGAGAATTCCATAGTGTCAGTGTGTGGGCCAGCGCTTTGAGCAGATCTCTGCCCGGAACTGGTTTGAAGAAAAATTCAGCTACCGGGCCTACCAAGGCAATGCTGTGTTGTCTTGCCTGTGTCAGCAGGATGGCTAAATCAGCATCGGTTGTGGCAGGCATTATAGAACCCGCAAGAATATCTTGGCGAAGCCATTCCCCAAATTGGAGTTCCCGTCTGGCTGGATAACGCCAAGGGACTATATCGCTGTGTACGATGACGGTAACCTCCAGAGCGCGCAACACCTTGTTGTGGCCTGGAAACGCAGAGGTCTTCAGGAGGTCGGTAAACATAGCTTGCCGCACGTGTTCATTAAGCGGTGCAGTAACTGTAACCAGCAGATCAATATCACTGTATGGTTTTAGGCCACCATCAATTGCAGAGCCGTATAAATGCACAGCCAGCAACATAGAACCCATATGATGCTCAATTATGTTGATGGCTTGCGATAGTTGCAGTGATATCTCGTCAGGAAGTGAGTTATTCATAAATTCTCAAATTACCCATTATAAATTGTGGGCCAGTGCGCTGCGGGCTGGTTTTGCTTGAGGTCTTGTCGTCCGGGGCATAAGCTGATGCTGCCTTATGAGTGGACAAAATAGTATGACGGCTAGAGCCTGTCACTACATAATTACCCGAATTAATACCCATGATCCACTTTCTCCAACACCGCAATATCTCCGCCGCTGATCAACGGCAAATTCCGGCTGATCTGCTCCACCGGCCAATTCCACCAGGCGAGGGTGTTGAGGCGGGTGATGGTGTCGTCGTCGAAGCGGTAGCGGATCACCTTGGCGGGGTTGCCGCCGACGATGGCGTAGTCGGGCACGTCGCCGGTGACGACGGCGCGGGCGGCGATAATGGCGCCGTTGCCGATCTTGACGCCCGGCATGATCAGCGCGTCATAGCCTATCCAGACATCGTTGCCGATCACTGTATCCCCCTTGTAGGGGAGCGTGCCCGGAGCGGGGGCTGCGCTTTCCCAGCCGTTGCCGAAGATAAAGAAGGGGTAGGTGGAAAAGCCGGAGGTCTGGTGGTTGGCACCGTTCATGATGAACTTGACCCCGTGGGCGATGGCGCAGAACTTGCCGATGACCAGTTTGTCGCCGATGAAGGGGAAGTGATAGAGGACGTTGCGCTCAAAGCCTGCCGAGTCTTCCGGGTCGTCGTAATAGCTGTAATCGCCCACTTCGATATTGGGCCCCTTGATGGTGTTCTTGATAAAGCACACCTGGGGGAAGCCCTTCATGGGGTGGGGATTGGCGGGGTCGGGTCCGTGCAAGGTGCTCTCCTTTCGAATCTGTCAGCACAGTACCCTAAAGGAAGTTGATGAGGGTCTGCCACCTTTTTGTGGTGCAGCACTGGCCGGGTGCGGGTTGGCCAGGCTCTGTCGTCCCGTGTCATCTGGCGTATCGACCCGGGACGGGTTTGTCTCTAGCATGGAGCCGATGCGGGGCAAGGGCTCCGCCACGGGCTTTTGGCAAAGTCCGTCCTACGGACTTTTGGCGGAGAGAACAAGATGAAGATGCGTCACCTGCTCATGCTGAGCGCCCTGCTGCTGGGCGGCTGTGCGGTCAATCCCTACGGTGGCACTCAGGCCCCGGTCAGTGAACCGGACCAGCCAGTGAGCCAGCCGGACAAACCTGTTACCAAGCCGGATACCGGGGCGCCCCTGCCCAAGCCGGTGGCCCCGACCGGGCTGGCGCTGGCCATGGCGGATGCCTTCGTGCAGGCCCCCGAGGTGCGGGAGCTGGTGAAGAGCGGCAATCCCGTGCTGCTGCTCACCCCGCCCCGAGACGGTACCAATGACGAGATCGATACTCGCACCATGGCGGCGGCCATGAGCAAGCGGATCCAGTCCAAAAGCGGTTTTCGTTTCGTCGATCCCGGTCAGGTGGCCGCCATCACGGGGCAGCTCGAGTATCAGCAGGGGGGCATGAACCCGGCATCCCTGGTGCGGCTCGGCCGCCAGACAGGGGCCGGTTACATGCTCTATGGGGATCTGGTGTCCGAGGGGAGTCGCTATCGGCTCACCATGAGCCTGATGGAGCTGCGCAGTGGCGAGCTGCTCTGGAACGGCAGCCGCTCCGCCAGCCACTAAACATGACAAAGAGGGTTGCAGGAGCAACCGAATGTTATTGCTCCTGCATTCCCTGTCCTATGGGCACTTTGCCGCCCTTATATTTGAATGCTAGGGTATCTCAGTTGACGAGAATGGCGCGAGGCTTGTTAAGCGGAACAATATTGACATCATCAATGACGGTAAAGTGTTCCAATGAGTTGGTATCCGTTGTGAACTTTATGGTTGTACTGGGTTGGCCTGCCACGAAAGAAAATGAGAAATAAGTCCAGTCAATAGCATCGCTACGCTCTGTCTTCAGATTATATATATAGTGTTCATCGCCAATAATGACGTTTAGTTTGGCAGTCCCATCCCGGTTATAGTTCTTTTGTGTGCCAGCGTGAAATGTGACCAAGTACTTTGCTCCAACCTTGGTTGGGAATGATTGTTCGATACCCCCACCATTTTTTGAATAATAATTGTTGAGGTCAATCATATAGTCGCCATCCGGTGTGTAGAGCTTGCTGCCACCTGAGGCGGATACGTGAGAAGACCACTCAACGCCCTCACCCAACGTTTTCCAGCCAGGGAGGCTGGTTTCATCATTTCCAGGAAAAGTTTCCCAAATAGAGGGTCTGGCAGGCGAACTTTCGAAACTGCCGTTGACTATCAGGCTGTCGCATTCGTTGGCATGAATAACATAGCTAAAAAGAATACTGAGTATTAATGCAATATTTTTCATAAATAAAAACCTCCATTTTAAAAGTCAATCTTATGATGGGGGATATTTATAAGATATATCCATGTGGGGCTTGACGGAAGGATGAGGTATGAAGAAAGTAAATTTATGGCCTTCAATAAAAATGTATTTTATAAGTTCGTATGAGCGCCAAGTTTATTGCTGCTGACCTCCTAACAAAAGGGGCGGGGCTTATATGTGGAAAGGCCGCATTTATCATGCGGCATTATTAAGTTTAGATTGAAAAATGTTCTATTCGCAGGTCTATTTTTAAGTAGAGCAGGCCTGCCCCATCTTCTTAAGAAAATAGGTGATATGCCCCGGCGGCATATCCGGCAGTTCGCCAAAGACGGTGTAGCCCTGTTTCTGGTAGAAGGGCAGCGCCTGGAAGCTGGTGGTTTCCAGATGAAAGTGGGTGATGCCCTGGTCGCGGGCATATTGCTCCATGGCGCCGAGCAGGCGGGCGCCCCAGCCATCCTGGCGGATGCGCTCGTCGATCCAGAGCCAGTCCACGTGCAGCCAGCCCCACTTGATATCGGCGAGGATGCCGCCCAGCACCTTGCCCTGTTCATCCTTGATAAAGCTGGCGATCCGCTCGCGCAGGTGTGTGCCCGCCTTGTCCGTGTTGTAGCCAGACAGGCCGATCCGCAGGGCATCGAGCTCCTCATCCTGCGGCGGTAGGGGTGGGGTCAGTCGCATATTGGCTCCAGGTCCATGAAAATAGCCTCAATAAATAATGGCTTGGACTCAAGCTAGTCAAGCCCTCTGACCACGGAACCGGACATCCGCCATTGCCCTGTGACCTGTTTCGATGAGCAGATAGATAAAGGCGTTGCTACCGGGGGTTCGTCAAATCTCGGGGAAATAGCAGGCGGCGATATCCACGGGCTGATCGGGGCAACCGGGGAGGTAGAATTGCCAGCCGGCGTCGGAGAAGGCACGCAGCTCATTTTCGACGAATTTCAGGGCCAGGCTCAGGGCCTGCAGGGCATCGACGCCATAGATGAAGGTCTTGTCGCTCAGCCCCTCCAGCTTCACCTTGCAGCGCCAGTCGCCACTGGCGGATTTGGGGTCCGGCTCCGGCGCCTTGATCGCTATTTTCAGGGTCACTTGTTCGCCTTCGATGCTCACGGCCTCGAACTTGGCGGTCACTATGCTCTTCTTCATCTGGATATCCTTTCTCCGCTTGCCCACAATCCTGTTTCGCCAAGGCGATGAGCATGAAATGGTGAGTCTGGGCAGACAGCAAAGACAGACTCAGGAAGGCCAGCCTAATGGAAGCGAGGGCGGGAAACAATCTGCGCACGCACGGCCTGTGAAGTGGCTTGAATATCCACGTGCCGCAGCCGACGAGTCTGGCTTGTTGCCTGTTTTTCATCCGACCCAAGCTGACTGCGTATCTTATTTTCTTGAATGTATTGATTAATATCTATCAATGACAGGATCCGTTATTGGCCCAGAGCCAGCCTGGGGACGATAATCGGGATCAGGTGGCAAGTCTGGCGCCGCCTCTCGGCAATCGGATCAAGGAGATGGTATGGCTCTCTCGGTCAAACAACTATACGAAGTGATGGCCCAGCTGCCTGATCCTGTCTTCATCCTGAGCGAGGATGGTTACTACATCGAATACATTGGCGGCATGGAGCAGCAATCCTATCAGGATGGCAATCCGCTGGCGGGCAAGCGGCTGGCCGATGTGCTGCCCGCCGACATGGCGCAGTGGGTGATGGAGCAAGTTGCCCTGGCCCTGAGCTCGGGCCAGGTGCAGGTGGTGGAATACGGCCTGGCGGCGGTGGAGGTGGTGGGGATCGATTCCTCGGTGGGGCCGCAGGGAGAGCAGAGGTTCGAGGGCAAGATAGCCCCGCTGCCATCTCGTTACGATGGCAAGCGGGCGGTGGCCTGGGTGACCCGCAGCATCACCCGCCAGTACGAGCAGCAGCAGCGGCTCAAGCTGCAGAGCGAGACCGACCAGCTCACCGGCCTCTACAACCGCCGCTTCTTCTTTGAACACTGCCAGCAGCAAAGGGTGAACCCCGAGTGCAGTGGCCTCATCATGCTGGATATAGATCACTTCAAGCAGATCAACGATCGCTTCGGCCATCAGCAGGGTGACAGGGCGTTGCAGCGTTTCTGCAAGTGCGTGGCGGCCCAGTTGCGGAGCGAAGACCTGTTTGTGCGCAGTGGTGGCGAAGAATTCCTGATCCTGTTGCCAAGGCTGGGTGAGTCAGAGCTGTGCATGATAGCGGAGCGGATCCGTGCTGCCGTGGAGGCACTGGCGCCTGATCCAGTGGCCTTCACCGTCAGTCTGGGCACGACTCTGGTGACGCAGGGGGAAGAGATCAACCTGGCATTGGCGCGTGCCGATGAGTGGTTGTAGCGGGCCAAGCGGGCGGGGCGCAACCGGGTTGCTCATTGCCCGGCAACCTGATGACGGGGACTGTACTTGTTGCATGAAACAAGTTGATTTATATCGGTAAAATCCATCAATGACACCGATGTCAATTGGGTCGAAATATGACTCGCTTATTCCGCTGATATTCCCGGCTTGATGGTGCTAATATTATCGGCCTGATTGCTGATTTTATTCATGTTGTTGGACAACGCGCAGAGGTTTTGTCTTATGTTATCAGCCGGGAATGAACTGGTCATATTGAGACCAAAATGATACATCTCATTGTCTTTTGAAACAATTCTATTCAAACAGTCATGAATTATTAACCTTGACCTTTATGGCGATTTCAACGATGGTAGCGTGACATTCCCGTTTCATATTGGCTGTCTTATTGACCGCTGGCGGGTTTGCTTTTTCTACAATCTGGTGATGTGCACAGACATATCACCCGCCTATTACACGGGCTAATAAAATAACAAAGATGACAGACAAATAAGGTGTATATCGCAATGAGTATTGCTATTGCTGAAAAGAAGACCCCAGCTTCAAAGTTGAAATGGGAGAAAAGTGATTCGATATGGACCATGGGCTTGTATGCCACTGCAGTCGGTGCCGGTACACTCTTTCTCCCTATTACCGTAGGCAGTAATTCGCCGGTTATTTTGCTGTTTATATTATTGATGGCATTCCCGCTCTCTTATTATTCCCACCGAGCGCTGAGTCGCCTGGTATTGTCCAGCTCCCATCGGGAAGGGGATATTACCCATGTGGTGGAGGAGCACTTTGGTGCCAAGGCGGGCAAGCTGCTGATGCTGGTCTATCTGATGGCCTTCTACCCCATCATTCTGGTCTACAGCATCTCCATCACCAATGCCATTGAGAGCTTCATGGTGCATCAGCTGGGGGGCGCCGTGCTGAGCCGTGGCTGGCTGGTGCTGGCTGTGATGCTGGGTCTGCATCTGATCCTGCTGACCGGCAAACAGGTGGTGGTGTCGGCCATCAGCGTGCTGGCGTTGCCCATGGTCGCCTTCCTGCTCGGCATCTCCATTTATCTGCTGCCCCAGTGGAGCCTCTCCTATTTCACCGAGAGTCAGGTGGTGGAGTGGCGCGATCCCGCCTTCTGGAAATCCCTCTGGCTGATAGTGCCCGTGATGGTGTTCTCGTTCAGTCATGCCCCCATCATCTCCTCCTTTACCGCCGCCCAGAAGAAGCGCTGCCATGTGAGCGCCGACGTGCGCAGCAAGCGCATCATCAAGTGCAGCAGCCTGCTGATCTGCGGCAGCGTGCTGTTTTTTGTCATCAGCTGCGTGATGAGCCTGAGTCAGGCGGAAATGGCGTTGGCCCGCACCGACAATATTTCCGTGCTGTCGGCGCTGGCGAACAAGTTTTCCAATCCGCTGATCGCCTACGTGGGTCCGCTCATCGCCATTCTGGCCATGTCCAAATCCTTCCTCGGCACCTCCATGGGGGTGAGCGAGGGGACGGTGAGCATGGTGAGCGGCGCCTGTCAGGGGTTGGGGCTCTCCCTCAGGGAGACCACCATAGCCCGGGTCTCGTCTGTCATCCTGTTTGTCGTGACCGGGATCATCACCTATCTGAACCCCAATGTGCTGGACATCATAGAGAAGGTGAGCGGACCGCTGATCGCTGTGATCCTGTTCCTGCTGCCGGCCTGCTCCATCTATCGCCTGCCGGCGCTCGCGCGCTATCGCGGCCCCAGCACACTGTTCGTGATGGTGGTGGGGCTGCTCGCCATCTCGGCCCTCATCTACGATCTGCTCTGACGAGCGAGAGACGGCGCAAAACAACAGGGGCGACCACTTGGTCGCCCCTTTTTCATGCCCGCCTCGTCAGCTCAGCAGGGTCGAGACGCTCTGCCCCGCCATCAGCAGGCCTATGGCCAGCGCGCTGAACCAGACCAGGGTCGCGCTGACCAGCAGGTAGCCGCTGGCGACGAACAGGCCGTCCCGCTGCAGCATGCCGATGGCCAGCAGCAAGATGGCCCAGGCGGGCATGGCATTGGTGAAGGGGATGGCCCCGAGCGGCAGCATCAGCAGCAGGGCCGCCAGCATGAGCAGCAGGCCGTTGCAGCGGTTGATGGTACCGCTGCCGGTCAGCAGCAGGAGGCGCGGGCGAATGAAGCGATCGATGCGGGCCAGCAGGTCGGCGCCCTTGTGCAGGGTCGGCTTGAGCTGATCGGCGGCGAAGCGGCGCTCCATCAGGATGGCGGGCAGCCAGGGCACCCGGTTGAGGGTGATGCCGATGCCGATAAACAGGATCAGCAGGCCAAACGGGGTGCTGACGCCCGGGATCGAGACCGGCAGCAGGAAGGGCACGGTGAGCAGCACGCAAAACAGCAGCATGCCCTGCTCACCCACCAGGGCCAGCATCTGGCGCAGGCTGATATGGCTCTCCTCGATGGCGTGGGCGGTCGCCCGCAGGGTGTCGGAGAGCTTGTGTTGTGGGTCTTTGAGTTGCGCGGCAACCATTCCCGTATGTCCTTCTGGTGACTTGAACCGGCTCACCATGAGCCGGTTGCGCGCCAGCATACGTGGCAGAGGTTAATCCCCGATGAATAACGGCAGCGGCGATGAGCGGGGTGGTGGCGGGAGATGATCGTGGCAACAGAGTGTGATCCTCCCTGCGAAAATGGGTTGATACAGGCCAGGTTTAGGATGGGGGTCAGGGGGCTCTGATATGCTTGGTGGGCACTGGTGCACAAGCAGAGGGATTGCGATGAAACGAGCAGGGATCATGATGATGGGGCTCTTGCTGCCGCTGGGGCAGGCCTGGAGCGCCGACGGCGAGGCTGGGCTTGGCTGGCAGGTGACGCCGTTTTTCGGCTACAGCTCGTCCATCGACTTCGAGGCAAACGATGACCCGCAGCCCATGCCAGTCTCCACCCAGCTGCAATCCTTGCAGGGGGAGAGCTCCGGCAGCTGGGGCCTGTTCATCAGCAAGGAGGTGGATGACCCCGGCATGATAGAGCTGCTCTACAGCCACCAATCCACCCGCCTCTCCCCGGATCAGTCGGAGCGGCTGACGGTGGACACGCTGCACTTCGCCGGGGCCCTCACCCTGTCGGACAACCTGATGGCTCCCTACATAGGCGCCGGCATAGGGGCGACGCGCTTCGCCGCCTACGACAGCGAGGTGGCCCCCTCAATGTCGCTGGCGCTCGGGGTACAGCCGCGTCTGACCGAGCGTCTGGCGCTGCGGGCCGAGGTGCGCGGCTACGGCACCCTGGTCAACGACAACAGCCAGTTCCTCTGCAACCCGGATAACTGCGTGTTCAAGGTGCGCGGCGAGCTGGTGACCCAGTGGCAGGCCAATATCGGCCTGACCCTGAGGTTTTGATGCCAGCCCTGTGACGTGCCATGTCAGGCAATGCCGCGGGTGATCCGGCTAAGGGGCTCGTTGACGTCGAACAGTTTGTACTGCACCGCGCTGGCGCCCATGGCGAGCACCCGCTGCTCGTGCATTGTCGCGTAGGCGAGGGCGCTGGCCTCATCCTCGAACAGATAGATGCCGCCCGCCTCGCCGGTGCGCGGGTTCTCGGTCCAGATCTTGGAGATGAAGCCGGGCTCCCGGCTGATGGACTCGGCCAGCGGCATGGCGGCGGCTGTCAGTGCCGGCCCCATCTGCTCGGCGGGGAAATTGAAATGGATTTGCAGCAAACTGGGCATGATGCACCTCTCGTGCGGATGGAGTGACAGAGTCCGCATCATAGGAAGCCGGCATCTTGTCCGCAAGAAGGCACCTTTTCGTGGCATAGTTACCGCAAAGTAACCACTCGCGAGTCATCAGGTGTCCCCACTCCCTTGCCCCGCCTACCGGGTGCTGCGGCTGCTGACCGGTAAATGGAAACCGGCCATCCTGTTTCATCTGCGCAGCCAGACCCTGCGTTTTGGCGACCTGCGCCGCTGTCTGCCCGAGGTGAGCCAGAAGGTGCTCACCGCCCAGCTCAAGGAGCTGGAGAGCGACGGCGTCATCATTCGCACCCTCCATCCCGATGTGCCCCCCAGGGTGGAGTACGCCCTGAGCCCGCTTGGCGTCGCCCTGCTGCCCCTGCTCCAGCAGATGCACGACTTCGCGCTGAGCCATGCCGACCTGCTGGTGCGGGCCGGGGATGGCCCGGCGAGCGAACCACACCCAGCCGCCATCGAACGGGGTTAGTCTTGCGCCGACCAGACCATCACCCACTCGGCGCAGCCGGTGTGGGGATCCTGCTGTTCACCCTCGATCTGAAAGCCCTGAGATAGATAGAAGTCGCAAGCGGCCAGGTTCTGCCGGTACACCTGCAGTCGCAGGGCCGGCCGCTGCCGTTTGGCGTGGGTCAGCAGGGCCTTGCCATAGCCGCGTCCCTGCTGCTGCGGGACAACGAAGATGGCGGCCAGAGTCTCTTCATACAGGGAATAAAACCCCAGCGCAGAGCCATCTTGCCAGAGCATATAAGAGTCGGCGGCGGGCAGGTAGGTCTCTCGCATCGGCGCCAGGTTGGCGTGCCAGTAGGCCGGGTCGATGAAGTGGTGGGCCTGCAAAGAGGCTTCCAGCCAGATGGCGAGGACGGCCTCCATGTCGGCCGGGGTGAAGGGGCGGATCTGCATAGCTGTCTCGTCTGGATTCGTCACAATAGGGGCATGGTAACAGCGCCAGCCTGGCCGTCACCCGGCGGTTGGCCAAAGTGGCGCCCTCATAACAAAAAAAGGCGACCCGCGGGTCGCCTGTTGCCGCTTAACCGGTGTAGGGGAGGGAGGAGTGGTGCAGCACTATGCGCACCTTGCCGTCGTCCCCCTTCTTGAAGCCCCAGGTCTTGTCGACCGTGGTCTCCTTGTTGTCCCTGTCTATCAGGTGAACCTTGCCCATGGTGAGGGCCATGTCGCCGTTGATATAGACGGCGGCGTTGTCGTAGTTGTAACTTTTCCAGTTCTTGAGGGCGAAGCCGGTGTCGGCGGGATAGGCCTGATTGTTGCCGACGAAGTAGGCCAGCGCCCCTTCCTGGTTGAGGCGGAAGGTCTGTTCGCCCCCGGCCAGGGTGGGCTTGAACAGGACAGGGCCATTGTTGTAGCCGTAGGCGCTGTCGAGCACGGCAGTGGCCGTCGTTTTGGCCTTCGCTATGCCACCGCTGCGGTAGTCATCGCTGATCTGGATCAGGGCCTTGCCCCAGGCATCCTGCGCGGCCTTGATCTCGGCTTCGGTGATGTTGTTGTTGGCGATTTCGGCGGCGCTGAGGGAGCCGCTGGCGGCGAGCAGAATGAGGACAAGGCCGGATTTCTTGGTGAACAGCGTTTTGGTGAACAACGTCATGGGATGATGACTCCTGGGTTCGCGTTTAAGGAGACCCGGAGTTTATCTGTCCGCGATGAATAAAAATTGAACCAACCGTTCAGCCACGAGAAGGGAGGGATCGGCATTGCTCCCGTCTCCTCTCTCTCCATCTCAGATGTTTCTCGTCAGCGGGCGCGCAGCAAGCTACGGCTGGCCGGGGTTGCCGCCAGCAGCCGATAAGCGAGCAGGGAGAGGGCGAGCAAGGCCGGTACTTTCAGCAATTCCCACCAGAGCAACTTACCCTGCGGGCCAAAGATCATCAGCCACACCACCAGCATCATGTGCAGGCAGTAGAGGCCGAGCACTTTCGGAGCCTGACGTTCCAGCCAGCTGCCTTGGCCCCAGCCCGGGTTGGCCAGCAGCAGGCCGAACAGGCCCAGGCCCCAGAGCAGCGAACCGAGCAGGAAGTCGTGGCGACTGAGGGGCACCGAGGCCCAGTGCAGCAGGCCCCAGGCTTCCAGGGCGTAGAGTGCCATCCCCACGATCAGCAGCAGGGCGCTGCGCCTGGCATCCGGCTGCCAGGCGCGAAAGCGCAGCTCGGCGCCCAGCGCCACGAACAGCAGCGAGAAGAAGGGGCCGTTGCGGGTCAGCAGGGCCCACTCTCCCCCGAGCAGCGGCTGGCCATAGGAGCCGCCGAGCAGGGCCAGCAGGTAGAGCAGAACACCGAGCACCAGGGCCAGCCGAGGCAGCCCAATCCGATGACACAGTGCCTGCAGCAAGACAGCCAGCATCAGGGCCGGCAGGAACCAGAGATGGATCATGCCACCCACCCACCAGGCGTTGAGAGGATCCCCCAGCTGCATCTGCCACTGGCTCGCCATGGCCGGCAGATAGCCGTCGCTCAGTGCCGCCGGCGGGTTGAATGGGATCAGCAGATAGAGCAGGCTCCACGCCAGCCAGAGCCCCAGCAGGGGGCGGCAGTAGCGCAGCGCCACCGCCATGGGGTTGCCTGCGGCGAGGGCGGGTTGCAGAAAGTAGCCGGCGCACAGGAAGAAGAGCGGCACCGCGAAACGGCACAGCTGGTTGATGACGCCCCCCAGCCAGAAGTAGAGGGTGCCGTCCCACAGGGCGGGATCGAACGGATTGCTGAAGGGGGAGAGGTGAATGGTCATCACGGCCATGATGGCCACTACTCGCCCGCACTCTATGCTGGAGATGCGCATGATACCTCTTGGCGCCAGGAATTCTGGCCGCACCCTAACAGCCGCGAGCGGCCCCCATCCAGTCATGGCGCCGACAAGTGTGACCCCCATCGGCACCCGCTTACCTTTTGTTACCTCGGGTGCGGGCAAGGTTACCCCCCGTGGGCGCCAGATCCCGTTTTGGTGTCGGTAAACGCGCTAGAGCAGGGCAATCAGCACAGTGGCGAGGGCCCCGAGCAGCAGCAGGGCTATGCCGCGACCGGCCGGGCCGTGCAGCTTGTTCCACATCAGCAAACTGGTGAGAGCCAGCAACAACATGGCCAGTGCCGCCAGATCGCCGAACAGCTGCCAGGAGAGGCCTGTGCCCATGCCGCGATGCAGCCGGTTGAGGCTGGCGGCGAAGTTGGCCTGCTGCCGCTCGGTGCGCACCAGCAGTGTGCCCTCCACATAGCTGGCGGCCAGGCTCTGGCTGAGGGTGACGCCGCGCATCTCCCAGCGGGCCGGCAGTGTGAGGGGGCCCGCCGGGGTGGGTAGGGTCTGCGCCGGGGTGATCATGGCGCGCCCTTCCTCGAAACTGTCCGGGTAGCGTTGCTGCAACAGGGTTTTCAGCTCGTCCGGGCTGGCCAGGGGCGCGTCCAGCCCTATCTCCTCGCTCGACTTGTCGGTGTGGGGGCCAGGGATGGGCAGCACGGCCCTGTGTTGCAGCCAGAGGCCGGTCAGGCCGTAGAGCAGCATCAGGGTGAGGGTGGCAAAGCCGGCCCAGGCGTGGATGCGGCGCACCCACTTGTTGTTGTGAAGGGGGAGTCTTCTGCGTTTCATCGGTTGCGCTTCATAAAAATCTGGCCAGCGAGGGCTGGCCAGAGAGATCGTGGAAGAGGGTGGGATCAGAAGCGGTAGGCGGCGCTCAGATTCAGCTGACGGGGCGTGCCCGGCATGATCTGGGAGGCGCTGGTGGCGCTGACGAAGTAGTCGTGGTCGGTCAGGTTCTCCACGCTCAACTGGGTTTCCCACTGTTGCCAGCGGTAGCCGGCGCGGGCATCGAAACGGGCATAGCCGGGCAGCGTGGTGGTGTTGGCGTTGTCGGCGAAGCGATCGCCCACCGCAGTCACCCCTGTCTCGCCGAACCAGCCCTGGGTGCCGCTCTGGTAGCCTGCGAACAGCTGACCGTTCTGGCGGGAGACGTTCATCGGCCGCTTGCCCTGCAGATCCGCATCCGCCTTGACCTGCTCGGCGTCCTGGATGGCGATGCCGCCGCGCAGGTAGATCTCGTCGGTCAGCTGGGCGCGGGCGCTCAGCTCTATGCCCTCGGTGCGTTGCAGGCCGGTGAGGATCACCTTGGTGGGATCCAGCGGATCCTTGCTGCGCTTGTTGTACATCTCCAGCCGGTAGACGGAGAGGGTGGTCGCCAGCCGGCCATCCAGCCAGTCGCTCTTCACGCCGCCCTCGTACAGCCGGGTGTGCTGGGGATCCAGACTGTTGTTCTTGTCACCCGGAGTGATGCCGATCAGCTCGCCGCCCACCGGGGTGAAGGTCTTGCTGTAGGAGGTGTAGAAGGCGTGTTCCTCGAGCGGATTCCACACCAGCCCCAGCCGCGGGCTCAGGCTGGTGACCGACACTGTCTCCTCCTTGTTGAGGTCGTTGCGGCGGCTGGTGACGGTGAAGTCGTCGCGGCGCAGGCCGCCCAGCAGATGCCAGTCGCCCAGGCTGAGTTGATCCTGCAGATAGAGACCGTAGCCGCGCACCTTGTGGTTGGCGTCGCTGGAGAGCTTCATGGCGCCATCATAGGTGGGCAGGGAGCCAGGATCATAAAGGTTGCCGGCCGGGATAGGGCTGGCGTTCTGGTAGAGCTTGGGGGTGCGCTCCTGCCAGTTCTGCTCGAAGCCGATTAGCAGACGGTGCTCGATGGGGCCGGTCTGCAGCTGGCCTTCGGCCTCGGTGTTGCTGATCAGGCTGTTGGCCTTGAGATCCTGCTGCCAGCGGGAGCGGGTCACCTGATCCCCCTTGACGCTGGTGACATAGGTGTTGTCGAACTGACTGTCGAGGCTGGTGTAGCCCAGCTGCTGGCGCAACTGCCACTGATCGTTGATGTCCCAGGAGAGGCGGGAGCGGGTGGACTGGGCCACATCGTCGATGAAGTCGCGGCGGGTGTCGCTGTAGACGTACTCCTTCGGCACGTCGGCCGGGCGGCCTTTGACGCCGGGGATGCCGCGATCCGGGGTGCGGTCGTGCTCGTTGCGCTCGTACTGCACCAGCCAGTTCAGCCTGTCGCTGATCTCCCAGTTGACGGAGGGGGCCAGCAGGGTGCGCTTGCTGGTCACGCCGTCGCGGAAACTGTCCTTGTCCTCCTGGGCCAGGTTGAGGCGCAGCTGCACCCGTTCACCCGCCTCGCCGTTGAGGTCGGCGGCCAGCCGCCGGTTGTCGAAGCTGCCGACCAGGGCGCTGACGCTGGACTCCTGCCCCTTCTGCGGCTTCTTGCTGACCCGGTTGACTATGCCACCCGTGCTGCCGCGGCCATAGAGCACGGCGGCCGGGCCCTTGAGCACCTCGACTCGCTCTATGTTGCCAAGGTCGCGAGTGTACTGCATGTCATCGCGAAAACCGTCCAGATAGAAGTCGTTGCTGGCGCTGAAGCCGCGGATGTTGACGCCATCGAAGCGGGTGTCGCCGCTGGCGTTGACGCCGGGGATGCCGGTCAGGGCCTCGCTCAGGGTGGGCTGGCCGAAGGCGGTCAGCTCGCTGGCCTTGACGCTGTCGATGGCCTGCGGCACCAGCTTGGCCGGGGTGTTGGTACGGGTCGCTGTGGCGACCTCTTCGTGCTGGCTGCGTTTGCCGACGACCGTCATGGTCTCGTCTTCGGCACGGGCGCCGGCACTCAGGGCCAGCAGAGCGACGCCCAGCAGGGCGCGTGGGTGATTGGGTGTGTACATGTTGCGTGTTGACTCTTGAGGAAGCGACCTGATGGTCTGAACTTATTGATTTGTTTATAATTATTGGTTTCTCTCCTGCGAGAGGATGCTAATGATATTGATTTTCATTAGCTCTGCAACATAAAGATGTGATGAGCCTTGGCAAGGGGATCGGATGGAACGCAGCGGCCGGCAGCGCCGTGCAACTGGGTGTCAGGGGCGGTTTGGGGCCCATGGGGGAGGCCGGGTGGTCAGCGGCCCTGGGTACCCTGATTGTCGGCGGATGCCAGCTGCTTGCCCAGCACCAGCCGGGGGGCCGGATCCGTCTGCAGTGGAATGTCTTGCAGCGGCGTGCCCTGCAGGTTGCGGTGGATGATGTTGGCCGTCATCCGGCCCAGGGTTTCATAGCTGCTGATGGTGCCGACGGTGCAGCCGTGCTCGACAAACAGCTCGGCGCTGCAGATGGTGGGGATGCCCACCTCGTTGAGGGCGGCCAGCAGCTCGGGGGCGATGGAGAGCAGATAGCTGTCGGCGGCGAGGAAGACGATGCGCTGACGGGCATCCTGTTGCAGACGCTTGAGCTCGCCGGCCAGCCGCCGCTTGTCAGGCGCTATGCGCCAGGTGGTGAGATCCCATTGATAGCGCTTGGCTTCGCGCAGCAGCAGTTCACCGGTCAGCAGGTGTTCTGCTCGCGGGGGTTGAAGGGTAGCAGCAGTCCCTTGTCGGTGGGCAGGTGCTGGCGGGCGTTGGCGAGCTGGAGTGCCATGGGCACCAGGTTGCTGGTGCCGGCCACCATCCGGTTGTCCGCCTTGTCTTCCGACAGGATCCCGGCCCCGACAGGGTCAGACACTATGTTGAAGATCAGCGGCTTGCGATCGCCGATCAGGCTCCTGACCATGGTCGTGGCCGTGGTGCCGAAGCAGTAGATGTAGTCGTAGTCGGCGAGGGAGGGCAGCAGTTGCTGGCGCAGCTGGGTCGCGAAGGCGGCGCGATCCTGATTGGCGTTGAAGGTGACGAAGGTGGGTTGATGGCCGAGCCGGATCAATTCGGCACGAAAGCCCCGCTCGGCATCCGTTTCACCGCGCCACAGCACCATGGCGATGGTCAGCGCCTGAACGGGAAGGGCGAGCAGCAGGCAGCAGCAGATGAGCAGGCGTAACGGCATGATGATCTCCTCTTCGTGGTTCTGTTGAGCCTAGATCATGAGCCGGACGGCGGCTGGCCTGCATCCCTTTGCGGGCCAACAAAAAGCGCGCCGGCATAAGCCGGCGCGCTGTTTTCTGACTGAGAGCCGAGATTAGAAGTCGTAACGGGCTGCCAGCTGGAAGTCATCCTTGACGTTGAGCTTGCCGCTCTCCTGGCTGTCCAGGTTGTTGATGCGGTACTCGCCGATGACCCGCAGGTTCTTGTTGAACTTGTACTGGGCGCCCAGGGTGTAGTAGTCGATGGAGTCGTAATCGCTCTTGCCGTCCTGCTCCACCTTCTGCTTGTTCCACAGCGCCATCAGGCCGAAGCCGTTCTCGAAGTTGTAGCCCAGCGCGCCTTCCCAGCCGGTGTGATCCTTGCCGGTGGCCAGGAAGTCGGTGCCATCGGCATAGCTGAGGGCGGCATAGACGGCCTTGTTGTCGTACTTGGCGGAGAGCAGCCACAGCTTGGCATCCTCTTCCCCGTTCTTGTCGCGGATACCCACGTTGTAGGCGGTACCCAGCGCCAGGTTGAACGGGAAGGTGTAGGCCACGGCGGCGCCGTAGGCGGCATCGCTGTCCTTGCTGGTGGTCTCTTCGGTGTCACCGCCATCGAACTTGTAGCTGGTGTCGACCTGGAAGCCGTTGAACAGACCCGAGTATTTCAGCACTGAACCGGCGCGGTTGGTGGCGAAGGTATCTGTCTTGGCGCCGAGGGCTTCGTTGCCGTAGCCGTCGGAGAGGGAGACGTCAGTCCAGTCGGCCAGGAAGCCGGGGGCCCCCTTCTGGCGACCGAAGGTGATGTTGCCCCAGTCGGCGCCGACACCGGCGAACGCCAGACGGGTGCGCAGGTTGTCGGAGTTCTCGCTGATGGTCTTCTCGCTGTCGTTGATGTACATCTGCACTTCGTACTGGGCCAGCGCCTTCAGTTGGCTGTTGATCTGGCTATCAACCTTGGCGCCGAAGCGGACAAACTGGTTGGCGCCCTGCTTGTCGCTGTACTCCTGGGTGCCGTTCGGATGGGTGGTGTCGACCCCTTCCTTCTTGTCACCGAAGAACTGGCCGGCATAGATGCGGCCGTACAGATCCAGGGTGGTGGTGTCATTTTTGTAAACTTCAACGGCTTGTGCCTGGAAGGCCGCGGTGAGAGCCAGTGCCACTACAGTCAGCTTTTTCATCTTAATCCCTTGTGTTGCAAGCTTTTGTTTTAAAGACGGGGCCATGCTAGGCGAGGGGGATGACAGCGGGGTGACACTCAAGTGACGTGTCGGTGGCGATTTGATGTCAGTTTGGTGAAGGGCCGTGATTTGTGTGGCGATCCGCCACTTTTGCGCGCAAAGGTTTGCCCTTGTGATAGAATGCCGCCCGTTTTCGAGCTCCAAAGGTTGGATATGCGATGAGACGTGAACTGGCAATCGAGTTTTCCCGAGTGACGGAAGCGGCTGCACTGGCTGGCTACAAGTGGCTCGGACGTGGTGACAAGAATATCGCCGATGGGGCGGCCGTAGCGGCCATGCGCCATATCCTCAATCAGATCCAGATCGATGGTGAGATTGTGATCGGCGAAGGTGAAATTGACGAAGCCCCCATGCTCTACATAGGCGAGAAGGTGGGCACGGGTCTGGGCGACGCCGTGGATATCGCGGTCGACCCGATCGAAGGTACCCGCATGACCGCCATGGGCCAGGCCAACGCCTTGGCCGTGCTGGCAGTCGGCGACAAGGGTTCCTTCCTCAAGGCGCCCGACATGTACATGGAAAAACTGATCGTGGGTCCCAAGGCCAAGGGTGCCATCGACCTGGATCAGGCCCTCGAGCTGAACCTCAAGGCCGTGGCCAAGGCGCTGGGCAAGCCGCTATCCCGCCTGACCGTGATCACCCTGGCCAAGCCGCGTCACGACAAGGCTATCAAGGAGATGCAGGGGCTGGGCGTGCGGGTGTTTGCCATTCCCGATGGCGACGTGGCCGCCTCCATCCTCACCTGTCTGCCGGACAGCGAAGTCGACATGCTTTATGGCATCGGCGGCGCGCCGGAAGGGGTGATCTCGGCGGCGGTGATCCGCGCGCTGGATGGTGACATGCAGGCTCGCCTGATACCCCGTCACAAGGTCAAGGGCGACAGCCCGGAAGTGCGTGCCTTGGGCGAGCAGGAAATTGCCCGCTGCGAGGCGCTCGGCATAGACCTGAGCAAGGTGCTCAAGCTGGAAGACCTGGCCAAGAATGACAACGTCATCTTCTCGGCCACCGGCATCACCAAGGGTGATCTGCTGGATGGCATCACCAGCGATGGCGTCATGGCGACCACGGAAACCCTGCTGATCCGTGGCAAGTCACGCACCATTCGTCGCATCAAGTCGATCCACTTCCTGGATCGCAAAGACAGCGTGGTGCGCGACATCATTCTCTGATGAGAGTGGGTTGAACCTGCTGTTGCAACATAAAAAGCCCGACCGCTGCCGCCGTCGGGCTTTTTATTGTCTGCGGGCTGACACAGCCCCCTGACTGGCCACTATTTTACGGGCGCGGGGGATAAGGCTAAGGGGAATCGCGGCCCTTTGATAGACTGGTTCGCCACGCACAGGAAAGCGTTACATGGAATGTCGTCAAGGTTGTGGAGCCTGTTGCATTGCCCCCAGTATCAGCAGTGCCATTCCGGGCATGCCCGCCGGCAAACCGGCCGGGGTGCCCTGCGTCCAGCTCGATGTGCGGCTGGGCTGCAAGATCTTCGACCAACCGGATCGCCCTCTGGTGTGCAGCGGTTTTAGACCCATGCCGGATGTGTGCGGCTATCACAGGGAGGAGGCCATCTGGCTCATAGGTGAGCTGGAGCGGCTGACGGCATAAGCGGGTTGCGGCGTAACATCAGAGCAGAACAGATAAAAGAGAGGCCGCAATTGCGGCCTCTCTTGTTGGTGCTTCTGGCGCAGGGACCAGGATCAGACGTCGGCCAGTTGCAGGGCCTGCCGATAGTATTCGTTGGCCTTGTTGGTGAGGCGGCGCTTGTCCATGACCTGGCCGAGGGCGTGGTAGACGGCGGCACTCGGTGCCTTGGCCACCGCCTGCTCCAGCAGGCGCTGGGCCTCGTCCAGCTGGCCGGCCAGCAGATAGGTCTGGGCCAGTGCGGCGTCGACACCCGGCTGATCCTGGATCTTCTGCAACAGGGTCAGCATGGGCTGGTAGTTGTCGAGCTTGAGTCTGGGCAGGCGGGCCAGCAACTGGGGGGAAACCTGCTTGCGCAGCGCATCCAGCCAAAGCTCGGCGGCTTCGTTGTCGGCACCGAGCTGACGCAACCGATCCCCATAGCAGGCCAGCAGATCCGGATCCTGGCGCAGCTTGCGCGGCAGATCCTGCCAGACAGGACGCAGGGTATCGAGGGCGTCGCTGGCGGCTTTGAGCCGGCCACGCCAGGCCTGATGCAGCAGATCCTCTTCCTGTTTGGGGGTCAGCTTGCCCACCTTGTGCAGGGCGGGGATGAGGTCGATGAGGGCCGTCCAGTCCTCGCGCGCCAGGTGTACCTGACGCAGCTGATCCAGCACCATGGGGTGGCGCGGGTTGAGGGCATAGATGGATTCCAGCATGGCCAGCGCCGTATCGTACTGGCCCTGCTCTATCTGCAACTGGGTCTGGGTCAGGGTCAGCGCCAGCTCGGCCTTGGGGTTCTCCTCCTGCGCTTTTTGCAGGTATTGATCCCGGCGCACGTCATCGCCACGGGCCTGGGCGGCCTTGGCGGCGCTCAGGTAGTTGAGCAGCGGTGTGTCGCTGTTGCTGGCGCCCTTGAGCATCAGCTTCTCGGCCTGGCTGTAGTGACCTTCGGCCATGGCCAGGGTGGCGGCCACGGTCTGCTGGTTGGCCTTGCGGCGTCGACGCGAGCCGTACCAGCCCAGCGTTTTGCGACGCAGGCCGAACACCCGGCCCAGCACCCACTCGACGATGAGCAGGGCGCCATAGAAGAGCACGGCCAGGATCACGGCGCTGGTGACCGAGGACTCTACCGTGTAGTTACCCAGGGCGATCAGCACATACCCCTTGTTGCCGGAGGCTTGCGGGCCGAATATCAGCCCCGCCACCATCACGGCCACCAGAACAATCAGACGAATCATGGTGCCCTCCTCAGTTGCTGGCCAGAATGCGTTGCAGGCGCTCGGTCAGCACCTCTTCCAGCATGGCTTGGGTCTTGAAGCGATCCGGATAGTCGAACTGGATCTGCTCACCCTTGAGCTTGTCCAGTTCGGACTGCATGTAGTGGGTCGCGCTGTTGTCGGTATCGAAATACTGGGTCAGCCAGCGCTGTGCCTTCTCCAGGCTGTCGTCATACAGGGCCTGCTGCTCGCGGTAGACGGCGAGCTGGGCTTGCAGCAGCTTGGTCTTGAGGTTCTCGCGCAGGAAAATCTCCTGCTGCGGGGAGAGCAGGGCCTCCACGGCACCATCGCGGCGACGTATGGTGATGAAGTTCTCGGTGAACTTGACCCAGTTCTTCTTCAGGTTGCTTTCCCACTCGTCCGGGTTGGTGCTGACGGCCTGATCCGGTTCGATTTTCGCTTCCGGCATGCTGACGGTGGAGAGCGGCAGCAGCTCTATCTGATCGGAGAGGGCGGCCAGCTTCAGGGTCAGCCCCTCGCGATCGACTCTGGGCATCCCCTTGAGCTGGGCTATGTCTGCCGCCAGCGCCTTGCGGATGGGCATCAGGCTGGGGTCGTTGAGCGCCTTGATGCGCTCGTCGGCATTGCCGAGCAAGGTGATGGCGGAGATGAGGTCATGCTCCAGCCACAGCTTGCGGCCCGCCATGCGCACCAGATATTCGGATTCGGCCAGCATCCAGTCGTTGGGGCGCTTGTCGTTGAGATCCAGCACCCGGTTCTGCAGGCCCTTGAGCTCGTCTTGCAGCAGTTGCTGCTGCTTGCCGAAGGCTGCCAGCTGCTCACTCTCCTTGCTGTTGCTCTGATCCAGTTTGCTCATGGCCTCGGCCAGCTGCAGCTTGAGCTGATCCAGTTCCCCCTGCTGGGCCACCGCACTCTTGTGGCCGTGCAGGTAGAGACCGCCGGTCAGGCCGAGGGCCAGCAATATGGCCACGCCGCCCAGCAGGGCGCCGGAACGGCTCTTGCCGCCGTTGACCACGGCGGTCGGCTGGGGCTTGACCTGGGTTTCTTGTTGTTCAGTCATTCCATCTTCCTCAGTTCCAGAGCGGCCGTCAGGGCCTGGTTGGATGCACCTTGGGCAATCGTGATTCGGGTAAAGCCCGCCGCCTCGGCCATCTCGGCCACGCGGGGGCTGGGCACCACCAACAGGCGGTCATAAAGCCAGGGTTGCTGCTGGCTTGGCACCAGTTCCAGCAACCGCTGCAACAGTTCGCCACTGGTGATGAGCAGGCTGTCGAGCCCGGCCGCCTGCCAGTGGCGAGTCAATGCGTCCCCGTCGAGCTCGGGGTAGTGGCGCTCATAGGCCGCACAATAGTGCACCAGAGCACCGCGTGAGGCCAGCGTCCGGGCGATGAGATCCCGACCGCCATTGCCGCGCAGGATCAGCACCCGCTTGCCGCTCACCTGTTGCAGGGCGGGCAGGGCCAGCAGCCCTTCGCTGCGTGGATCGTCCGGGCAGCTCGCCGCTATGCCAACGTCGGCGAAGGCGTCCGCGCTGGCCTGACCGACTGCAAAGTAGTCAATATGTGGCCAGGTCTGACCAGTTTGCAACAGAAAATGGTGAGTAAAATGAACTGCATGCATGCTGACGGCTATGACTATGTCTGCCTGGGGCAGCAGTTCGGGCAGGCGAGAGAGTTTACTGCCCGCCACGGTTTCCAGCAGCGGGCAGCAGAGCGGTGCGTGGCCGTGCTGGCGCAACAGCTGCACCAGCTCGGCGGCCTGGGCGGCCGGGCGCACCACCAGCGGGACCATCAGGCAGCGCTCGGCGGTTGTGGCCATGATCCGGCCCGACCCGCACTCATGCCCGGTAGACCTCGGCCAGAATGACGTCGGCGCCCGCCGCCAGCAGGCGCTGGGCCAGGGTGTGGCCCAGCGCCTCGCCATCGGCCAGCGGACCGCGGATCTCGTCGCGGACCACCTGACGGCCATCCGGGCTGCCCACCAGGCCGCGCAACCAGACTTCCTCCCCCTGCACCAGGGCATAGGCACCGATGGGCACCTGACAGCCCCCTTGCAGGGCGCGGTTCATGGCGCGTTCGGTCAGCACCCGGATCCGGGTCTCTGCGTGTTCGAGCGGGGCCAGCAGGGCGTGCAGCTCCTCATCGTCGAGCCGGCACTCGATGCCGACTGCCCCCTGACCGTTGGCGGGCAGGCTATGTTCCGGTTCGATGAAGGCGGTGATGCGATGTGCCATCTCCAGCCGTTTCAGGCCGGCGGCGGCGAGTATGATGGCGTCATATTCACCGGCATCCAGCTTGGCGAGACGGGTATTGACGTTGCCGCGCAGGTCGCGGATCACCAGATCCGGGCGGGCGGCGCGCAGCTGGCATTGACGGCGCAGGCTGGAGGTGCCGACCACGGCACCTTGCGGCAGCGCCTCTATCTGGCTGAAACGGTTGGACACGAAGGCATCGCGCGGATCTTCGCGCTCGCAGATGGTGTGCAGACCCAGTCCCTCGGGGAACTCCACCGGCACATCCTTCATGGAGTGAACGGCGATGTCGGCGCGTCCCTCCAGCATGGCGGTCTCCAGCTCCTTGACGAACAACCCCTTGCCGCCCACCTTGGCGAGAGGGGTATCCAGGATCTTGTCACCCTGAGTGCTCATGGGTACCAGCTCGACCTGCAACTCTGGGTACAGGGCTTCCAGCCGGTCTTTGACGAAGTTGGCCTGCCACAGGGCCAATGGGCTCTTGCGAGTGGCAATTTTCAGGGTTCGGGCTGCCATATCAATCAGTTGTTTCATCTTTAGAAGGAAAACGATCTTACCACCCTTTGCAGGGGCTTTCATGGCGCAGCCAGCAAAAGCGGGGCCAAGCTCAAAAAGGGGGGCTGAAAATGATTTTCATTAAGTTGAATTAATTTATTAATTCATTGAATCTACTAATTTTTATTGCTTTCCATTGATACTGTTCAGCTGCCAGTCATAAATAATCCGGTGATTCAGTGCGGGCTTGTTTACCACCGCTGTTTGCATTGTTAACATGATCACACTTTTTTGACGTCTCCCCGTTTTGGTGCGTCATTTCTCACCTCGGTATAGGCAGGGCATTGCTGGTAAAACTCGATACGCTGGTGGCGCGCTACGACGAACTCAATCGTCTCAAGACGCAACGGGCGTTAGGTCTCATGAGTCGCTATGGGCAGCAGGTCTTCCAGCTGCTGCCCGTCATGCTGCACTTCAATCATCCCCTGTTGCCCGGTTATGTGGCAGGTGATGTGCCCCACGGCATCTGGAGTTTTACCGCCAACGAGGCCCAGCAGGCCTTCATCCAGGATCTGTGCCAGAACGCCAACTGCCAGAACGGCCTCACCACCCACGACAAGTCGATCCAGGGGCTCTACTCCATGGGCAGCACCTCGTCCATCGGCCAGTGCTGCCACTCGGATCTCGATATCTGGGTCTGCCACGTGGCCGGTTTGTCGCAGGAGCGGCTCGAGCTGCTGGATCTCAAGTGCCAGCAACTCTCCAAGTGGGCCGAGCAGCGCGGGGTGGATCTCAACTTCTTCCTGATCCCCGAGGACAAGTTCCGCCAGCGCAACGATGCCCAGATGCAGGGGGAGAGCTGCGGCAGCGCCCAGCACCTGCTGCTGCTCGACGAGTTCTACCGCAGCGCCATGCTGATCGCCGGCAAGCGCCTGCTCTGGTATCTGGTGCCTGCCGAGTATGACGATCGCTACGACGAGTACGTGAACGGCCTGTTTGCCCACGGCAAGCTGAGCCAGGACGACTGGCTCGATCTCGGCGGCTTCGACCGCATTCCCGCCGAGGAGTACTTCGGCTCCGCCTTGTGGCAGCTCTATAAGGGCATCGACTCCCCTTACAAAGCCGTGCTCAAGTCGGTGCTGATGGAGGCTTACTCCCACGAGTATCCCAACACCCGCCTGCTGTCTGTCACCAGCCGCGACTGGTTCCAGCACAACGAGGGCATGCACTACCGGCTCGACAACTACTGCCTGATGCTGGACAAGGTGACCAACTACCTCAAGTCCATCGGCGACATGCAACGGCTGGATCTGGTGCGGCGCTGCTTCTATCTGAAAGTGTGTGACGGCCTCAGCCATCCGAAGGAGGATCACTCCCCGGCCTGGCGCCGCGAGCAGATGACCCAGCTGGTGGCCTACTGGGGCTGGAGCCCGGAGCGGCTGCATCATCTGGATCACCGCCAGGAGTGGAAGGTCGAAGACGTCAAGGTGGCTCACGCCGAGCTGCTGGAAGCCCTGATGCAGAGCTATCGCAACCTCATTCAGTTCGCCCGGCGCAACAACATCAGCGAGTCCATCAACCCGGAAGACATCGGCATACTGTCGCGCAAGCTCTATGCCGCGTTCGAGAGCCTGCCGGGCAAGGTACAGCGCATCAACCTGACCATAGCGCCGGATCTGAGCGAACCGGATCTCAGCCTGGTGCAGGTGCCCCACGGCCGGCTGAATCGCGCCGGCTGGTATCTCTACAAACATTCGCTGGAGCCGGCGGACATCATAGGCCGGGCACCGCTCGAATATAACGGTTACATCAGCAAGCTGGTCTCCTGGGCCTACTTCAACGGCCTGCTGACGCCCCAGTCCCGGGTGCACCTGTTCAATCAGGGCTCGGATCTGCACATCGACAACCTGCACCAGTTCTGTCGTGACCTGTCCGGCACCTTCCCGGTCAAGTATCCCCGCGCCACCAACCTGGCCCTCAGCCGTCCGTGCGAGATCCGTCAGCTCTCCATCTTCCTCAACCTGGAGACGGATCCGACCAGCCACTGGGTGGGTCAGGTGATCGAATTTGACGCCAATGCCGCCGACGTCTTCTCGTTCGGCCGCAATCTGGAGTGTCTGGTGGGGTCGGTGGATCTGGTCTATCGCAACTCCTGGAGCGAGATCCGCACCCTGCACTTCCAGGGGGACGAAGCGGTAGTCGATGCCCTCACCACCATACTCGGCAAGATGCACCAGGATGCCGCCGCCCCCGAGATGATAGAGGTGTTCTGCTACAGCCAGCATTTCCGCTCCCTGGTGCGGACCCGTTTCCAGCAGCTGGTGGCCGAGTGCATCGAACTGCGCCTCGCCCGTGACAAGCAGCAGCTGGTCAAGACGCTCGCCCTCGGCAAGGAGAAGTACGGCATTTTCTTCGAGCGGCGCGGGGTGTCGGTCAAGAAGCTGGAAAACGCCATCGACTTCTACCGTCACATCTCCCACAACAAGCTGGATCACCTGCCGCTGCGGCTCGACAAGACCCACAGCCAGCACCTGCCCGGTATCGTCGACTCCTACGCCAGCGAAGGGCTGGTGCAGTTCTTCTTCGATACCCGGGATGCGGGGACCAACATCTATATCCTGGATGAGGCTAACCGGGTGGAGATCTACCAGCATTTCGCCGGCAACAAGGATGAGCTGGTGCAGGGGGTGAACCGTTTCTACACCTCCAGCCACGAGCGTTTCAGCGATGCGGGCCAGTTCAGCAACTTCAACCTGCCCCAGTACTACGAGATAGTACAGGTCAACGGCGAGCTGGAGGTGATCCCCTACCGCAGCCAGGGGCCGTTGCGTGATGGCGCAGGCCAGGCCCGTGAACTGGGTTCGGCGACGGGGTAGCACCAGGGGTCGGGCATGGGGTGGCTGACGAGGCCCTCTTGCTGACGCGGCTCCTCGAACCTGCCAAATAAAAACGGCCTGCAGATGCAGGCCGTTTGGCTATCCGGTGCTGGCTCAGTCCGCGAGGCAGGCCAGCAGCCAGCTGCGGATGTCGTCAAGCTGGGGGCGACAGATCTCGTGGCGCATGGGGTACTCGTGCCACTCGAGCGTCAGCCCTGCCGCTTCCAGCCGGTTCTTGGCGTCCCAGCCCATGGAGAGGCTCACCACGTCGTCATAGATGCCGTGCATGTAGCAGATGGGCAGGCTGCGGGCGGCCTCGCTCATCTCCGCCAGCAGGGCGTCGGGCGCCGCCAGATAGGTGGACATGCAGAGCAGCCCGGCCAGCCGTGCCGGATGGCGCAGGGCGGTGAAGGAGGCGATGACGCCACCCTGGGAAAAGCCGGCCAGCAGGATGCGCTCGGGAGCAAAGCCTTCGGCCACCAGCTTATCCAGCAGGGCGGCGATGCGATCGGCCGATTCACGCACATGGGACTCCACGGCGCGGTCCGCCGGGTCGTCGAAGCTCTTGATGTCGTACCAGCCGCGCATCTTGTAGCCCATGTTGATGGTGATGGCGCGCTCGGGGGCATCGGGCAGCAGATGGCGCACCGGCAGGTCGGCAGGCAAGTCCAGCGCATCCACCAGCGGTGCCAGACCCGCGCCGGAATCCCCCAGCCCGTGCAGCCAGATCACGGCGTGGCGGGCGTCCTGCGGATGTAGGTCGATCATGGGAATACCACAGCCTCACCCGCCTGGGTGGTGCAGGCCTTGGTCAGCAGGGCCTTGAGCTCATGGCCGAAGCGGTTGTCGATCCAGGTTTCCCCTTGCAGCTCGAAGTGGAAACCGTTCTCGCGGGTGGCGACCCAGATCTGGTGCAGGGGTTCCTGCTTGTTGATGATGACCTTGGTCTTGTTCTCGAACGACAGGGTCAAGACCCCGCCGGCGCGTTCACAATCAATATCCGGATATCCTGCGTCGACAGTGTCTTCCACATATTGGAAAAAGGCGTCGGTCAGGGCGTGATACTCGTGATCCTTCATCGGTTTATCCTGTTGCTTTTAACAATGTGAGTGCGATTATAGAGGGCCAAAAATTTTTTCGCAGCGAACCATTATGATTACCCAGCTTACCAAGTGTCTGCTTGCCACTCTTCTGTCTCTTGGTTTGGCCGCGTGTGGCCTGACGGGGCCGCTTTACATGCCGCCCCCCGAGCAGCCCCAGACCCAGAGTACACCGCAAGCACAGACGCCTGCGACCGCCGAAGCCGCCCCAGAGGCCGCGCCGCAATAATTCAGGAAGGAACCGCCCCTTGGATCACTTTAACTACGACGCCGACGGCCAGCTTCAGGCCGAACACACCTCGCTGCAATACCTTGCCGAGCAGTACGGCACTCCGCTGTACGTTTACTCCCGCGCTACCCTTGAACGCCACTGGCATGCCTTCGATCAGGCCGCAGGCGATATTCCCCATCTGATCTGCTATGCGGTCAAGGCCAACTCCAACCTGGCGCTGCTCAACCTGCTGGCCCGCCTGGGCTCGGGGTTTGACATAGTCTCCGGCGGCGAGCTGTCGCGGGTACTGGCGGCGGGCGGCGATCCGGCCAAGGTGGTCTTCTCCGGCGTGGCCAAGAGCGAAGCCGAGATGCGCCTGGCGCTGGATAAAGAGATCCTCTGTTTCAACCTGGAGTCGGAAGCCGAGCTGGAGCGTCTGAACCGGGTGGCGGGCAGCATGGGCAAGAAGGCCAGGGTTTCGGTGCGGGTCAACCCCGACATCGATGCCGGGACTCATCCCTACATATCCACCGGCCTCAAGCAGAACAAATTCGGCATTCCCATCGAGCAGGCGCCCGCCATCTATCGCAAGGCGGCGGCCATGACCAACATAGAGATCAAGGGGGTGGATTGCCATATCGGCTCCCAGCTCACCGAGTTGACGCCCTTCATGGAGGCGGCCGACAAGCTGCTGCGGCTGATCGACGAGCTGGCGGCGGAAGGCATCCACATTCACCACCTGGACGTGGGCGGTGGGCTCGGGGTCAACTATGGCGCCGAGCAGCCACCACACCCCACCGAATATGCCGAGGCGCTCAAGCAGAAGCTGGCGGGCCGGGATCTGACCCTGCTGTTCGAGCCGGGCCGTGCCATCGTCGCCAACGCCGGCGTGCTGCTGACCCGTGTCGAGTTCCTCAAGCCTGGCGAGACCCGCAACTTCGCGCTGATCGATGCCGGCATGAACGATCTGCTGCGCCCCTCCCTCTACGGCGCCTGGATGAACATCATAGAGGTGGACAGCCGCACGGCCCATGAGCCGGCGCTGTACGACGTGGTGGGCCCGGTGTGCGAGACGGGTGACTTCCTCGGCAAGGAGCGCACCCTGGCCATAGGCGAGGGTTCCCTGCTGGCGGTTCGCTCCGCCGGTGCCTATGGCTTTACCATGTCATCCAACTACAACACCCGTCCGCGCGCGGCCGAGGTGCTGGTGGATGGCACGCAATCCTTCCTCATCAGAGAGCGCGAGCAGTTGGCCGATCTCTGGCGCGGTGAGCATCTACTGCCCTGAAAACAGGAAGGCACCATGGCGATGGGATGGTCCAGACGCGTCTCTGTGTGCGTTGAACGCGCGAGCAGTTGACCGATCGCTGGTGTCGCGAGCATTTACTGCCTAAAGGGTACAGGAACGCACGATGTTGATAGATTTTTCCAAGATGCACGGGCTGGGCAATGACTTCATGGTGGTGGATGGCGTCACCCAGAAGGTGTTTTTCAGCAATGACGTCATCAAGAAGCTGGCGGATCGCCACTTCGGGATCGGCTTCGACCAGCTGCTGCTGGTGGAGCCGCCCTATGACCCTGAACTCGACTTTCACTACCGTATCTTCAATGCCGATGGCAGCGAGGTGGAGCAGTGCGGCAACGGTGCCCGCTGTTTCGCCCGTTTCGTGCGCCTCAAGGGGCTGATCAACCGGGATCGCATCGCGGTCAGCACGGCCCGCGGCCGCATTATCCTGCAGCTGGAAGGGGAGAATCAGGTCACGGTCAACATGGGCGTCCCCCAGTTTGAGCCGGGCAAGATCCCGTTTCGGGCCCAGAAGGCGGAAAAAACCTATCTGTTGCGGGCGCAAGAGCATACTGTGATGTGTGGTGTCGTCTCCATGGGCAACCCTCACTGCGTCATCGAAGTGCCGTCGGTGGCCGAGGCGCCGGTCGAGACACTGGGCGCCATCATGGAGCGGCACGAGCGTTTCCCCGAGCGGGTCAACGTCGGCTTCATGGAGATGGTCAACGCCACCGAGATCAAGCTGCGGGTGTTCGAGCGCGGGGTGGGCGAGACGCTTGCCTGCGGCACCGGCGCCTGTGCGGCGGCTGTGATCGGCATCAGTCAGGGCAAGCTCAAGGAGCGGGTCACCGTCAGTCTGCCGGGTGGCAAGCTGACCATCGCCTGGAAGGGACCGGGTCAGCCTGTCTATATGACGGGCCCGGCCGAGCATGTGTTCGACGGCCAGATAGAGTTGTAGGCATGGGGCGGAGATGACTCCGCTCTGCCAAGCGCTAATGTCGGGGCCTTGTGCCCCTTTTTCGGATGGACCAACCAAGTTATGAGCGAACTCAAACGGCAGGAATCACTGGTGGATGAAGCCACAGTGCTGGAGTACCTGGCCCGTTATCCCGAGTTTTTCCAGCGCCACGCGGCCATGCTGGATCGGATCCGCATTCCCCACGAGCGCAAAGGCTCGGTCTCGCTGGTCGAACGCCAGATGGACCGGCAGCGCGAGCGCATAGAGCAGTTGGAGCAGGAGATCACCGAGCTGATGGGGATCGCCAGCGAGAACGAGTGGATCTTCCGGGTCTACGCCGATCTCTACGGCGAGCTCTACGGCTGCCAGACCCTGTTCGAGGTGAGTGCCGTGATGGGCAAGGCCTTCGTGCAGCGACTGCGGCTGACTGGCCTGCGGCTCTGGCTCAGCCCAAAGAAATTCCAGTTGAGCGGCCCAGAGCTGCGCTTCATGGCGGAGGGCAAGCAGCTCGATCAGCTGCTGGGCCAGCGGCTGCCGGGGCAGGATTACTACTTCGGCCGGCTCAACCAGAGCGAGAAGCAGGCGCTGTTTGGCCACGATGTGCTGGTCAACTCCGTCGCCCTGATGCGGCTCGGCGATCTCGGCGTGCTGGCCTTCGCCAGCTCGGATCCCAGCCACTTCAGTCCCCATAACGACACCCTGCTGCTGGGTCAGCTGGGCCGCTTGCTGCAACTGCGCCTGCCCGAGCTGGTTCGTGGCTAAGGCACAGTCTCCAGCCGCCGAGCCTCTGCCGGCCAGCCTGGCCGATGAGTTGGCGGCCTTCATCGAATACCTGAGGGTCGAGCGCCAGCTCAGCCCTCATACCCGCAGCAACTACCGTTCTCACCTGGAGATCATGACAGCCGAGCTGGTCAGGCTTGGCCTGAGCGACTGGACCCGGCTCGAGGCGAGCCAGGTGCGCAGCCTGGTGACCCGGATGCACAAGGCCGGACTGGTGCCCAGCTCTCTTGCCACCAAGCTCTCAGCCCTGCGCAGTTTTTGCGACTGGCAGGTGCGCCAGGGGCGGCTCAGCGCCAACCCGGCCCGCGGCATAGCGACCCCCAAGCAGGGGCGACCCCTGCCCAAGAACCTGGATGTGGACGAGATGTACCAGCTGCTCAACATCACAGACGAGCAGGATCCGCTGGCGGTGCGGGATCGCGCCATCATGGAGCTGATGTACTCTTCCGGCCTGCGCCTAGCCGAGCTGGTGGGGCTCAATCTGACGGACATCAAGCTCGATGATCGCCAGCTCAAGGTGACCGGCAAGGGCGCGCGGGAGCGGGTATTGCCCATGGGGCGGATGGCGGTGGAGTGGTTGCAGAAGTGGCTCAAGGTGCGCCCCCTGCTGGCGGGGGACGAGGCCGAAGCCCTGTTCGTCTCGCAGCGCAAGCGGCGGCTGTCGGCCCGCTCGGTGCAGGAGCGGCTCGATGGCTGGGGCAACAAGCAGGCGCTCAATGCCCACATCCATCCCCACAAGCTGCGCCACAGCTTCGCTACCCACATGCTGGAGTCGTCCGGCGATCTGCGGGCGGTGCAGGAGCTGCTGGGGCACGCGGATCTCTCCACCACCCAGATCTATACCCACCTCGATTTCCAGCATCTGGCCAAGGTGTATGACAACGCCCATCCCAGGGCCAGGCGGGATCCTGCCACCCCGGAAGATGAATAACGGGGTCTGGTTACCCCGCCGTGAAGGAGCATGAATGCATTTTTATCGCCGCTGGCAGCCGGTGGCCGCCATCTCGTTCGACCTCGATGACACCCTCTACGACAACGGCCCCGCCATTGAACGGGCCGAGCAGTGGATGCTGGCCCATCTGCGCAGCGAATACCTGGCCACCGCCATGCTGGACAAGCCGCGCTGGCTGGAACTCAAGCGCGCCATGCTGCTTGCCCATCCCGAGTTGCGCCAGGATGTCAGCCTGGCGCGTCAGCGCACCATTCATGAGGCCATGGTGCAGGGCGGCATGATGGCCACCACCGCCAGCCGGGAGGCCGAACAGGTATTCGCCGCCTTTCTCGCCGAGCGATCCAGGATAACGGTGAGCGCCGCGACCCACGACTTGCTGGCGCGATTGGCCGGGCGCTACCCCTTGGTGGTCATCACCAACGGTAACCTGGATCTGGTACAGGCGGGGCTGGCGGATTATTTCACCCTGGTCTGCAAGGCGGGCGCGGGCGCCAGAATGAAACCGGCGCCGGACATGTTTGTACAGGCGCAGAGGGCCCTCAAGCTGGCTCCCGGCCAGATCCTGCATGTGGGGGACCACCCGGAGACGGATGTGCTGGGCGCCCGCCTGCACGGTTTTCGGGCCGCCTGGCTCAACGATCGCCAGCAGCCCTGGCAGGGGCTGCAACTGTTGCCGGATGTGGAGCTCAATGCCCTCGGCGAGCTGGCCGACTTGCTGCTCTGACGGCGATGGCTGGTCGCCCTTCACTGCGTTATTTGCGGCAGATCAGCCCGTGCAGATCGTAAGGGTCGCCCTGATTGACCCGGCAGTAGCTGATGCCGAGGGGCAGCGGCTGCTGCAGGGTGAGGGCGGTATCCTGATAGTGGCAGACCAGATAGAGGGGACGCAGGCTGCTGCCGAGCAGGCTCCAGTAGTGGATCTCGTTGCTGTCGCCATTGTCCGGTTTGAGCTGAACCAGCTCACCCGGCTCACCATCAAACAGCGCCAGGTTTGCCAGCCGGCGGCTCAGGGTCTGACTCGGTTTTCCTTCCGGATCCCGGCTCAGACCCTGCCAGCCCTCTGGTGTGGTCAACAGTTGCTGGCGGGTCTCGATTCCGGGTGGGCAGTCAAATTGCAGGGTGGCACTCAGGGCCAGGGCAGTCAGCAGCATGGAGTCGGTCTCTTGTCGAAAGCTCGGGCCTCCATGCTACGTCATAGGCCGCCAAACAGCGCCTTCAGTTTATCCAGCAGATCCCGCGGCGGCGTGACCTGTCTCAAGGATTCCGCCTCCCTTGCCAGCAGGGCCTGCTGCTCCTGCTGCCTGGCGCTCAGCACCCGGTAAAGCGGCTCGACCAGCGATTCGCGCTGCATGACCAGCTCCTGGAACATGGCCTGATTGATGCGATAGGTTTCGACGGTGCCGAGCGCCCGCACAGTGAACGGGCTGGGCTCGCCGGTGAGCAGGCTCAGCTCGCCGAAGAAGTCGCCGGCGCTGAGGGTGCCGAGCAGCAGTTCGCGCCCTTCCACCTCCACCAGCATCTCCGCATCCCCTTTCACCAGCACGAACAGCCAGCCCGAGATCTCGCCCTGGGTGAGCATGCGATCGCCGTTGACGAAGGGGGCGAACCTGACCTGATCCGCCAGTTGCAGCAGCTCCTCCTCCTGCAGCATGGCGAACAGCGGCAAGCGGCGCAGGGTGGCGGTGCGCTCGGCGGTATGCCGTTTGTGGCGCTGATCCTTGTGATCCTGATCCGTGGTCATGAAGACGTTGAAGATGGGGGGCGTGAGGCGGCGGTCGTTGCGGCGCAGGGCGGCATCGATCAGGGTGCGCACCGCAGAATCGGTGGGATCGTCCACCGCCAGATCGGTGAGCCAGTAGCGCACCGCGTAGCGGGCGACGCCGTTCTCCACGTTCATCAGCAGGCAGTCGGGCATCGGGCTGGCGGAGACGTGGCGGAGGCGTGTCTCCCGCAGGGAGTGTTCCACCAGCGCTATGATCTGGGTCGGCAGCGTGTCCAGGGTGATGTCGAACCAGACCCAGCGCCGCCACTGCAGGGGGGCGTTCTGCCGCCGTCCCAGTACCGTGAAGCGCTGTTTGAGCAGGTGGCTGTTGGGGATCACCACGGTTTCCCAGTTGCGGGTCTCTATGGTGGTGGCGCGCCAGTTGATCTCCACCACCCGGCCCTGGGTAGTCTCCACCTGCAGCCAGTCGCCGATGGCGATGGAGTTGTCGAGCTGGATGGAGACACCGGCCAGCAGATTGCCCAGGGTGTCCTGCATGGAGAAGGCGATGACGGCCGTGATGACGGCCGAGGTGGTGACTATCTCGCCGAGCGCCATGCCGGAGGCGTAGAGCCGGAACAGGCACCAGCCGATGTAGCCGACCGTGATGACGATGTCGGCTATGATGCGCGGGATGCGGATCTGGCACAGGGGCAGCAGAAACTGGAACAGCAGTATTCCCCAGACTTTCACCAGCACCAGGCCGGCCAGCAGGCTGGAGATCTCCACCAGCCAGTGGTGGGGCAGGGGCAGGCGAAACCAGCCGCCCTCGAACTGGATCAACAGTATGGTGACGGTGCTCAGCATGACGAAGCCAAGCTCGGCGACCAGCTCCCGCCGCCGGCCAGGGGAGCGCCAGAAATGGGTAGCGAGTAGAGACAGGGTCAGCAGGGTCCAGAACGGGTGCTCACCAATCCACAGCAGGGTAGGTAGCGCAATGAGGTGATCGCTAAACATAACAGCCCCTTATCATTGGTTATTTCCAGCATAGTTGCTTTCGAACCGCTAAATGGGTGCGGGGTGAGGGCAATTTATTTATGCTGGGCGCCAATGTGGCAGGGGAGTGGCGAGTGTGCGCAAGTTGAACAAGCTGGTCTGTATCGCGGGGGTCTGGTTGCTGGCGGGCTGCGATCAGCTGGCCGACAAGTATAGAGTCGAGTTTCGCGATGGCTCCTGGCGCGAGATCGCCATTACCCCCTTCTCCGACGAGGCCCGCTGGCGCGAGGGCTGCGCCACCGGTGAGGTGCTGAGCGACATGACGCTGCCGCTCAAGCGGGGCAAGGTGGTCAATGGCCGCGAGCAGCTGCTGATCGGCGGTGAGCTGTTCGAGTTGGATGACGATGCCCTCTATCGCAGCAACGGCATGGTGTTCGGCCACACGCCGGATCACATCCAGCGCGGGCTCAAGGGGATGGAGATATGCCGCACCCTGCGCCCCGAGCGGGGTGGTTTGCCCAAGCTCAAGGCGCGAGGGTTTGGCGACTAGTCAGCCCTTGCTGGCACGGGCCCGGCAGGCGTCGCCGAAGGCCCCGAAAATCTTGATGGAGTGGGGATTCTCGCTTGCCTTCCACTCCGGGTGCCACTGCACCGCCAGCAGGAAGGAGGCGAGGGTAGGGGCATGGAGCGCCTCGATCAGTCCATCCTCGGCGTGGGCCAGCGGTTCAAGCCCCTTGGCCAGCGTCTTGATCCCCTGCCCATGCAGCGAATTGACCGGGATCGACGGCTGCCCCATCAGCTCGGCAAACCAGCTGCCGGGCACCAGCTCGACCTGATGACTCTCGCCATACTGCTCGTCGACCGGATCGTCCGAATCTTCCCTGTGATCGTCATAACCCGGCTCGTTGTAGACCTTCTGATGAATGTCGCCGCCAAGGGCCACGTTGATCTCCTGCATGCCGCGGCAGATCCCGAGGATCGGCAGGCCGCGATCGAGGGCGGCGCGCACCAGCGGGATGTCGAACAGATCCCTGTCTCTGTCCTGCTGCTTCTCCGGGGTCAGATTCTCCTGGCCGTAGAGGGCGGGATCTATGTTGGATCCGGCGCCGCTCAGATAGACGCCATCCGCCAAATCCAGATACTGCGCCAGATCCTCTGTGCCGCAGCAGGTCGGCACCAGCAGCGGCACGCAGTCGCTGATCTCCACCAGCGGCATTATGTATTTGTGGGTCATCACCTGATAGGGGTGACCATTGCGGGGCTGGGCGCCCATGGTCATGAGTACGACGGGTTTACGCGGGGTGTGGGGGTTGCGAGCTGTCATGATTCACCTTGCTATCCTTTGCGGTCCTGCGCCTTGGGAAGGCCCTTGCTGCCGCTGAAAGGGCAAGGGCATGCCTCAAGGCATGGTCATGGGATCAGGGTCGTGCCGCAGTACCAGAATCGTCGGTCAGCCTGGGCAATGACAGCCTGGATCCTGATCCCAGTCTGCCAAGGCCGTTCAATATGTCAAACGAAATGATGCTGAGATGTTAACTGTTTTAAGCGAGGAGCTGCCTTGAGTCCCTTTTGAAGGGGCCTGCGGGGGTGTTGGTGAGATGAGGGATATGGTCTGTGGTGGATATATTAAACATCTGGCCGGGGTAACCGGATAGCAGAAGGGGCCCGCAGGCCCCTTTGTCGACTCAGGCGTTCAGCACGAATCGTTCGATGATCTGGGCGACCCCGTCTTCATCGTTGCGCGCCGTGGTGTGCTGGGCCAGCGCCTTGATCTCGTCGGTGGCATTGCCCATGGCGACTCCCAGCCCGGCGTATTCGATCATGTGGTGATCGTTGCCCGCATCCCCCACGGCGATCACCTGGGCGGCGTCCAGCCCCAGATGCTCGGCCAGGGCGGCGACGCCGGTCCCCTTGTTGCTCTGCTTGTGCATGAACTCGAGGAAGTAGGGGGCGCTGCGCACCACTGTGTAGCGCTCATAAAGCTCGGCGGGCAGGCGTTCGATGGCGCGGGAGAGCTGGGGCTGCTCGTCGATCATCATCACCTTCATGATCTGCTCGTCGGCGGGCAGGGTGGCGAAATCGATCAGATTGATGGGCATGCCGATGAGGCGGGATTCGTGCTCGGTATAGGTACTGACCCTGGGGCTGATGAGGCCACGGGTGACAGAGAAGCCGTGTACGTTCACTTCCAGCTCGTTTGCCAGCCTGGCGATGGCGCTGGCGTCGCTGCCGGTCAGCAGCTGGCTGCGGATGATGCGCTGATCGGCCACCTGTTGCACCAGGGCGCCGTTGTAGCAGATGACGTAGTCATCCTGACCGGTGAGGCCGAGCTCGACCAGGTAGCGGCTCATCCCCTCCAGCGGGCGGCCCGAGGCCAGCACCACAGTCACGCCCCTGGCGCGGGCGGCCTGAATGGCGGCGTGGGTGCGGGGTGAAATCTGGCCCTGGGAGTTCAACAGGGTGCCATCCATATCCAATGCGATCAGCTTGTACATCTCTCACTACCTGAAGTCTGGCTGGCCCGCCCTATGGGGCCAATGGGAGGCCGAGTGTAGCGAAATTCGCCGCCAGGATCACGGGTTGGCGGCGAGAGGCTGCGCCAGCAGGGGGGAGCTTGCCGGGGAGTAGCGAGCCGCAGGGCCCGCAGGCCGTCACTTGTGGGGTTCGTAAGGGGTCAGCTGCAACTGATCTTCGTGGATGGCGAAGTGGATGGGGCCGTGCTCTATGTCGACCCTGTAGTGGTGGTGGGCCATCTCTACCTCGACCCCGGGGAAGACGCGCTGGGTGGCTATGATGTCCATCTCCGTCATCAGTTTTTGCAGCTCTTCCTGCGCCGCCTCCAGCTGTTCATCCAGCAGCTTGCTCTCGTCGATATGCTGGGTGCGGATCAATTTTATCTTCTGCACTGTCTGGGGATTGCGCTTGTCCCCCGGCAGCTGCAACAGCTTGAGCAGCAGATCCTGCAGCTTGTCCAGCTGATCCCGGCACTCCTGCTTGCGCTGGCGCAGGGCCTGCTCCTGCTCCTTGTGGGTGAAGTAGCCGCCGAGGATCTGCAACCGGGTCTGGTTGTAGGCCGAAGCCCCCAGTATGGGAGCCATGATGAGGCGATTGGCGATGCTGATACCCCCCAGCAGGTGGCCCTTGCGCATGCCGCTGTCGCCCACCTTGATGTCTTGCCCGCTGCGGCTGTAACAGTGGCTGAGCTGGCTCTGGATCTGGATGTCGCCGCCGGCCTCCAGCTTGGCGTACTGGGCATAGCTGGCGTGGATCTCGCCCTGGGCATTGAGGTGGCAGAGGTACTCGTCACTCTGCTCGCTCTTGCGGCCTATGATGCCGCTGCGCACCGTAATGGTGCCGCTCGATTCTATATAGCCCCCCTCGACGAAGCCGCCGATCACCACGTCGCCGCTGGTCTTTATCTTCATGCCGGGGGTGACATCCCCCGCCACTATCAGGGCCCCCTCGAAGATGACGTGGCCGTGGCGGATGTCGACCTGCTTGACGCTCAGCACGTCGTCCACCTTCATGCCGTTTTTCTCCTGGCGGGGCAGACCGGGGCGGCCGGCCAGCAGCAGATCCACATCGTCCGGCGAGGCGAAGGTGCCCTCGCCGGCGACCATGGGGCTGTCCTTGCCGTGTTTGGCGGGCAGCTCCTGGCCGGTGACGGTAAAGCCGGGCACGCCCTGGGTGGCGGGGTGGCGGCGCATCAGCTGGGCGCCCGCCTTGACGGTGAGCAGGGTGCCGAGGTCGCGCATGTCGACCCGGCCATGATCCAGCTCCTGGGGCTTGAGGATCCGCTCGGCCGGGGTTTCCACCAGCCGCTCGAAGCGGGTGTCCTGGCCGTTGACGGCGGCCTTGCCCAGCGCCACCGGCAGCTTGATCAGGGCCCCCGGCGTCGCCTCCTTGGCGGCCAGAATGGCGGCGGCTATGAGGGGCGCCTGTACTCCCTGGCTGATCTCGCTGGCCTGCACCGCCTGCTCCAGCTGTTCAGTGGTGAGATACTTGCCACCCCAGTCGGCGGTGATCTGGGCGACGGCGCTCATCCGGTCTTTCTCCACCACCAGGGTGACGCGGGCATCGTGGCGCTGGGCGACGGGGACCGGATTGCCGGGCAGGGGGGCGGCCGGGTTGCTCAACAGGGTATTGAGCAAACTGATGGCCTGCTTGATCCCCTCCGTCAGCGGCTGGTAGCGGCGACAGTTGGAAGCCAGCAGCAGCGTCTGGATATCGCTCTCCGAGACGGGTTTGGTCAGCCCGGGCACTATGCGCAGGCAGGCGTACTCCATATCGGTTGATAACAGTAACCACTCTTTGCTTAACACCCGGTTCCCTTCCCTCGTCTGCATCCATATCGAGATCGCTTCTTACTTCCATTTAATCGGCTTTTTGTTAAAAACGCGAGTCATCAAGATGGTTCCGGTCTGCAGTATTCGGGTATTTCTCCTTTTTGGTCAACGAACTAAGCACAAATGGGTGAGCTGGGACGAGGAAATCAGGGATGACAGCGGGTATGCTGACGGCACGAGAAGCCCGCAGGTCTGCGAGAGACGTGCCGGCCCTGAACCCGGTGGTGGTTTGCATCGGTAAGTCTGGCCCGCCGCGAGAGGAGTATCGATGTTGCGTCATTGTCTGCTGCCCCTGGCCCTGACGGGCCTGCTCACCGCCTGCCAGCCGCAGGTGTCCACCATTGCACTCGGCACCCTGGAGCGGGATCGGGTGCTGCTGACCGCCACCGCCAGCGAGATCATTCGCGCCCTGCCGGTGGCCCAGGGGAGTCAGGTGGCTGAGGGGGCCCTGCTGGCCCGGCTCGACGATCGCCGCCAGCAGGCGGTGCTGGCCCGTGCCCGTGCCCAAGAGGCGCAAGCGCGCGCGGCCCTCGCCCGCATGACCAATGGCGAACGGCCGGAAGACATAGCCGCCGCCCGGGCCAGCCTCGACAAGGCGCAGGCCAATGTCAGGGAGAGCGAACGCAACTTCGAGCGCATCGATCGACTGGTGCGCCAGAAGCTGGTGAGCCCGGCCGATCTCGACAAGGCCCGCGCCCTGCGTGACGGCGCCCTGGCCGAACAGGACGGGGCCCGCCAGCAGCTCGACAAGCTGACCCGAGGCGTGCGCAGCGAAGACATAGACGAAGCGGATGCGGCCCTGCAGGCCGCCAGGGCCGAAGTGGCGCTGGCCGAGCGGGAGCTGGCGGATCTCTCCATCGTCGCCACTCGCAGCGGCCGGCTCGACAGCCTGCCCTATCAGGTGAACGGGTATCGGTCGGTGCCGTGCTGGCGGCCATTCAGGCGGATCAGGCTCCCTACGCCCGGGTCTATGTGCCCGAGCCCTCCCTCGCCAGCTACCGCCTCGGCGAGCCGGTACGGGTGCGGGTGGACGGGGTGGCAGAGCCGCTCATGGGCCGGCTGCGCTGGATCTCGAAAGAGCCCGCCTTTACCCCCTACTATGCCCTCAACGAACAGGACAGAGCCCGGCTGGTCTATCTGGCCGAGATAGATCTGCCGAACGGGGCGCAGGATCTGCCGAGCGGCCTGCCGTTGCAGGCGGAGCCCGGCGATGAGAGGGCGGGCCATGAGTGAACTGGCGATCCGGGCGCAGGGAGTGAGCCGCCGCTTCGGTGATTTCCTGGCGGTGGACGGGCTGGATCTCTGCGTGCCCAGGGGGCAGATCCACGGCTTTCTCGGCCCCAACGGCTGCGGCAAGTCCACCACACTGCGCATGCTGACCGGCCTGCTCACCCCCTCGGCGGGAGAGGTGGAGGTGCTGGGACTCAGCATTCCCAAGCAGGCCGAGGCACTCAAACGCCGGATCGGCTACATGACCCAGAAGTTCTCTCTCTACGACGAGCTGACGAGCTGGGAAAACCTGGAATTCATGGGCCGCATTCACGGCATGGGGGGGGCTGCGCTTAGCGCCCGGCTGCACGAACTGCTGGCCACCTATGAGCTGACCGCGCTGGCCCGGCAGCGGGCCGGCGCCATGAGCGGCGGCCAGAAGCAGCGGTTGGCGCTGGCGGCGGCCGTGATCCACGGCCCGGATCTGCTGCTGCTCGACGAGCCTACCTCGGCGGTGGATCCGCAAAACCGGCGCGATTTCTGGGAGAAGCTGTTCGATCTCAGCGAAGGGGGCACCACCATATTGGTCACCACCCACTACATGGACGAGGCGGAGCGCTGTCATGCGCTGGCCATCATGGAGGCGGGGCGGGTGCGGGCCCAGGGCTCGCCCCAGGCGCTGATGGATGCCATGAGCACCCGGGTGGTCGAGGTGCAGGCCAGCGACCTGCGGCTGCTCAAGCAGCAGCTGGTGCAGCTGGCGCCGGTGCGATCCGCCGCCCAGCTCGGTCAGCGCTTGCGGGTGCTGGTGGACAAGGAGCTGGCCGAGCCTGTGACCTGGTTGCAGCAGGCCTGCCCGGCGCTGGCCGGTGCCGCCATGGCGCTGGTCAGACCCAGCCTGGAGGATGTGTTCGTCAGCTGCACCGGGCAGGAGCCAAGGGCATGAACAGTCTACGACGGCTCTGGGCCATCACCCAGAAAGAGCTGCGGCAACTGGCCAGAGACAGGCTCGCGTTCGGCATTGTGGTGGTGAGCCCGGTGGGGGGGAATCGATGAACAGTCTGCGACGGCTCTGGGCCATTACCCAGAAAGAACTCAGGCAGCTGGCGCGGGACAGGCTGACCTTTGGCATGGTGGTCATGATCCCGTTGATCCAGCTGCTGCTGTTTGGCTACGCCATCAACACGGATGTGCGCCACATACCTGTGGGGCTGGTGGAGATGAGCCAGAGCGTGCCGGGACGGCTGCTGGTGGAGGCGGTGAAGGCGAGCCAGGTGGTGCGCATCGAACACCATTACGTGGGAGTGCAGCAGGCCGAAGCGGCGCTGACCCGGGGCGAGGTGCGGGCCGTGCTGGTGCTGCCTCCCGACTTGAGCCGCCGGCTCAGCGCCGGCGAGACGGCGGGCCAGTGGCTGGTGGACGGTTCGGACACCATGATAGCCGGGGCCCTGCTGGGGCTGCGCAACATGCCGCTGTCGGATCTGAAACCTGGGCTTGAATCCGCACCGCCCACCTTCGAGACTGTGCTCTACTTCAACCCGGCCCGCCGCTCGGCGGTCAACATAGTGCCCGGTTTGCTCGGGGTGATCCTCACCATGACCATGATCATGTTCACCTCGGCGGCCATAGTGCGCGAGCGCGAGCGCGGCAATCTGGAGCTGCTCATCACCACCCCGGTCAGCTCGATGGAGCTGATGCTGGGCAAGATTTTGCCCTATATCGGGGTGGGGCTGGTCCAGGTGGCCATCATACTCGGCCTCGGCCACCTCATCTTCGATGTGCCCGTCAACGGCGCCCTGAGTCAGGTGCTGCTGGCGACCCTGTTGTTCATCGCCGCCAGCCTGACCCTGGGGCTGCTCATCTCCACCCTGGCACAGACCCAGCTGCAGGCGATGCAGATGACGGTGTTCATCCTGCTGCCCTCGATCCTGTTGTCGGGCTTCATGTTCCCCTACGAGGGGATGCCGGTGCCGGCCCAGTGGATTGCCGAGGTGTTGCCGGCCACCCACTTCATGCGGCTGATCCGGGGCATAGTGCTGCGGGGTGGTGAGTTGTCTGAGCTGCTGCCGGACGTGCTCTGGCTGGCCGGTTTCACCCTGCTGGTGCTGACCCTGGCCGCCCACAGGTTCAAGAAGAGTCTGGATTGAGGCGTTTGCCTGTGCCCGATTTGGCGGATACCGGCATTTGATGCCTAGCTGCCGCGCTGCGCCGTTCTGGCCAGGGTGCGGTAGTCGCCGAGCACAGGCAAGCCTTGCAGCTGACGGCGCAGCATGTCGAGGGCGGCGAAGGCGAGGATCTTGCGTCGGCTCTCGGGATCCGGGTGGCTGGCCTTCAGCGTCTGGCCGATCTGCTGCCCATTGACGCAGAGCAGCAGCGGCACGCCGTCCGGCCCCTCCCATCCCATGGTCAGGCTCAGCCCCTCACTCCTTGCCTCCAACTGCGCCAGCTCGCTGGCGACATCGCCGCGAAAGCCGGCCTCAAGCCGGGGATGGTCGTGGCAGAGGGCGAGCAGGGCACCCCGGCTCTCCCCCTCCAGCAGGGTCAGCGGCCTCTCCCCCAGCAGGGCCAGGATCTGCCGCGCAGGCTCCTCATCCCCCCGTCCCACCAGCCAGGGCTGGATCGCCGCGAGCAGTCGCGCCTCGGCGGCATCCATGTCGGCGGCGCTGGCACCGTGGCCTATGAGTTTCAGCTCGATCAGCGGCATGGAGGAGCGGTAGCCCAGCTCTATGCCGGCGGGCCAGGGGGCTGCATCCAGCATGTCGGAGAGGGCCGACTCCGAGATGCCGAAGCTGTAGAAGCGGCGCAGTTCGGTATCGGTCTGCGCGCCCGCCAGCGCCTTGAGGCGCGGCAAGATCTGCTCGTACACCATCTGCTTGAATTCGAACGGCACGCCCGGGGTGAAGAAGAGCTGGCTCTGGCCCTGATGGCCTGTGTGGGTGACCACAAAGCCGCAGGCGGTGCCGACCGGGTTGTCGAGGATCTCGCAATCTTGCGGCAGCCAGGCCTGCTTGGCGTTGCTGGCGGGCATGGGCCGGCCGCGGCTGGCGTAGCGGGCCGCTATGGTGGCGAGCCAGTCCGGGAACAGGGCCAGGGGCTGGCCGAACGCCTCGGCCGCCGCCTGGGCGGTGAGATCATCGGCGGTGGGGCCCAGGCCGCCGCACACCAGCACCACCTCGGCGCGGCTGGCGCTCTCCTGCAGCACTGTTTTCAGATCGGCGAGGTTGTCCCCCACTGTGACGCGGCGGCGCACCTGCCAGCCCTGTTCCAGCAGCAGGGCGCTGAGCCAGGCGGCATTGGTATCCACCACCAGACCCGTCACTATCTCGTCTCCGGTGCTGATGATCTCGATACGCATGGGGGCTCCTTGGGCTGGGGACCTGAACTGGGGCGGCCATGAACCATGGCCGGGACAATCAGGGTTTGGCGTGTTCGAAGTAGTAGCTGATCCGGGTACGTGGATTGAGGTACTCGAACACCGCCGGAGGCAGTCGTTTGGGGTGGATCACCTTGGCGATTGAGAGCTCGGCCTGTTGCAGATCTATGATGGCCGCCTCCTGGCGCGGGATGCGGGGATCGTACACCAGCACAGAGGGGTAGAGCAGGCGGGAGGCATTCACCGACATCACCAGGCCTACCTGACCGTTGGAGAGCTGCACCACGCTGCCGGGCGGGTATATGCCCATCAGCCGGATCAGCATGCTGAGGTATTCAGGGTTGAACTGGGCCTTGCGCTGCTTGTAGAGGCCGCTCAGGGCCGAGTAGGGCACCTTGGCCTGCAGGTGGCAGAGGTTGTCGTACTCGTTGATCAGCGACACCATCTGGGTGAGGGGGTCGAGCTGCCCCTTCTTGAGCCCCTCGGGCCCGCTGCCATCCAGGTATTCGTGGTGATGCAGCACGATTCCCTTGGCCCCGGCCGGAAAATCCTTGGCCAGATTGAGCAGATCCAGGCCGTAGCGCGGGTGCTGGGCCATCAGGTTCTGCTCAGGCTTGGTCAGCGGCTCCGTCTTGCGCAGTATCTGGCTCGGGATCTTCAGCTTGCCGATGTCGTGGAACAGGGCGCCCATGCCGACCTGGCGGATCTCGTCGGCCGACATGTTGCACTCCTTGGCCAGCAGCATGCTGAGCACGCTGACGTTGAGGGAGTGGAAGTAGAGGTTGTTGCCATCCTCGCTGTCGGAGACCAGGTGCAGCACCATCTCGTCCACCGACAGCAGCTGCTCCGTCATGGCGTTGATCAGCTCCTGCGCCTCGCCGATGGCGTTGAGGGGGCGGGACTGGATCTTGCTCATCACGCTGCGCACCTGCGCCAGCGACTGCTGGAACTGCTTCTCGCACTGCTGCAAGTCGCGACGATATTGCTGCAACTGCTCGATGCGGCGCTCTTTTTCCAGCTGCATCTCGGCCTGGCGCTGGGAAGTGTCCGGCGCCTCGACCGGTTGCGGCTGGATCTGGCTCAGCGGCTTGGGCGGCGCATCGCTCTTGTCGGGGATGATGGTAACGAGCTTGAGGCCGAGCCGGCGGATCAGCTCTATCTCCTCTTCAGTCTTGAGCTTGAAGCTGGAAAACAGGAAGGGGTGTTCGCGCCAACCCAGTGGCAGAGAGACGAAATTGCCGACTTGCAGTCGGTCTACGGAAATCTTGATACCTGTCATTGTCTTGGCTGCGAGAGACACATGAGCCGTATGCTAGTCAAAGGCGGAGGTGAATACAAAAGGTATCTGATGACAGGGTAGACGCTTTATTATAGGCTTCTGGATGTCCAGACATATTTACCGATGCAGTACAGGGAGTAAGCATGCCGATCAAGATCCCGGATCAGTTACCCGCCGCCGAAGTGCTGGGGCAGGAGAACATCTTCGTGATGACGGAATCCAGGGCCGTCACTCAGAACATACGCCCGTTGCGGGTGTTGATCCTCAACCTGATGCCCAAGAAGATTGAAACCGAGATCCAGCTGATGCGGATGCTCTCCAACTCGCCGTTGCAGGTGGACGTGGATCTGCTGCGCATCGACGATCGGGAGTCGAAGAACACGCCCCAGGCACACCTGGAGAACTTCTATCACGACTTCGAACAGGTGCGGGCCAACAACTACGACGGCATGATCATCACGGGAGCGCCGCTCGGGCTGGTGGAGTTCGAGGAGGTGGTCTACTGGCCGCGCATCGTCGAGATCATAGAGTGGTCCCATCAGCACGTGACCTCGACCCTGTTTCTCTGCTGGGCGGTGCAGGCGGCGCTGAAAGCCTTGTATGGCATGGAAAAACAGACCCACGGCGAGAAGCTCTCCGGCATCTATCGCCATCACAGGCTCGATGAGCATGAGCCGTTGCTACGCGGCTTCGACGACGAGTTCGTGGCGCCCCACTCCCGTTACGCAGCGTTCGATGGGGATCTTATCCGCGCCCACACCGACCTGCAGATCTTTGCCGAGTCGGAGGAAGCCGGTGTCTATCTGGCGGCGACCAAGGATTGCCGCCAGGTGTTCGTCACCGGCCACCCTGAATATGATGTCCTGACTCTGGATGGGGAGTACCGGCGGGATCTGGCGGCCGGGCTCGAGCCCGTCATCCCGGTCAACTATTACCCGAACAACGATCCCGGCCAGACCCCGCGCGCCAGCTGGCGCAGTCACGGCCACCTGCTGTTCTCCAATTGGCTCAACTACTACGTCTATCAGCTCACCAGCTATCGGGTGGAGGACATAGGCAAGGTGTTTACCTACCAGCAGCCCAAGTAAGGATCAGAGTGGCGGGCTCAGTCGGCCCGCTCCCGTCGTGCGGTCAGGGCGTCGAGCCACTGGCGATGCACCGCCAGGGTGAAGGCCTTGGGCCTGTGGGCCCGGATGGCGGCCATGGCCTCCTGCTGTGGCTGGCCGAGGGAGACAAGCAGTGCGGCCGCGACCAGACCTGTGCGGCCGCTGCCCCCCTTGCAGTGGATGACCAGGTGTTTGCCCTCGCGCAGCAGGCCGGTCAGTTGCGGCAGAGCCTGTTGCCAGGCCTGTTCGAAGGCGGCATCGGGGGCCTGATCGTCTTCGATGGGCAGGTGGAACCAGCGCATGCCGCTCGCCTCGACCTGCGGGCCAAGCTGGCTCAGTGCGAGCCGGGCCAGTTCGGCCTCCGTCATCAGGGTCAGCACGCCATGGGCTCCCGCCAGCCTGAGCTGATCCAGTGCCAGTGGCAGCGCCACCTGCTGGGTGCCGGGGCAGGGGGTCAGCAGCAGTTGGCCATCGACGCGGGGCACTTCCTGGCTCCAGAAGGGGTGAGACGGGTGCATAAAGGTCCTTATGAGGCCAGCAAGGGCGAGGCGAGCCGGCATGGCCGGTTTCTGAGTGCGCCAAAGCATAGGGGGCGCGGCCCCGATGTCAATCTGCGTTGTGTTCGGCCCGGTTTACGGGCAGAGTCTAAAAAATTGATCGGTTCAAGGAGTTAAGATGAGAAACCTGGATCAACTGGATTTGGATATCCTGGCCCATCTGTTTCGCGATGCGGGCATGACCAACAAGGATCTGGCTGCCCTGGTCGGTGTGGCGCCGTCCACCTGCCTGGAGCGGGTGCGCAAGCTGCAACAGGACGGGGTGCTCAAGGGCGCCCATTGCGAAGTGGATCACCAGGCGCTCGGTGGCCATATCCAGGCCATGGTCTCGCTGCAACTGGCGCGTCACAGCCGCCAGATCATCGATGCCTTCCGCGACGCCATACTGGCGCTGCCCGAGGTGATCAGCCTGTTTCACATGGGTGGCAAGGATGATTTCCTGGTGCACCTCTGCGTCGCCGATACCGAGCATCTGCGCAACTTCGTGTTCGATCACTTCACCTCCCGGGAGGAGGTGGTGCACCTCGAGACCTCGCTGGTGTTCGAACACAGGTTCAGCCGCTCGCTGCCCTGTTTCCTCAACACCTGATCCCCTGTTGCGCCCAACATAAAACCCGCCAATCGGCGGGTTTTATGTTATTGCGGCGGCGGGCTCAGTTCAGCGCAGTCTGGGTATCCGGCGCCGTCTGGTAGAGCCCTTTCTGATAAGCCAGGCTGCCCCACAGCGCCAGCCCGAGCGCGGCATCCTTCATGGCATCCGGTTGCGCCGCCGGGGTGAGGGTTTCGGTGGCATCCTCGTAGATGAAGCCTTCTGTCGGGCGCTCGGGTTGCAGTATCACCACGTCCTTGCCCCGCATCAGGGCGAAGTTCTTGTCGTACTGCATGATGGCGCGCCCCGGCCAGTCGGCGGGCATCCGGGTCAGATCCTTGCCCAGCATGGGGTAGTCGGCGCTTATCCCCATCAGGGAGAGCAGGGTCGGCGCCATGTCGATCTGGCTGACGATACGGGGATCCTGCTTCGGCGCTATGCCGTCGCCGACGATGACGCCGGGAATGTGGAAGCGGGGGATGGGCACCAGGCTGGCACCGCCGACCCGGCTGTCGTGATCGGCGATGACCAGGAACAGGGTGTCCTTCCAGTAGTCCGACTGCTTCGCCTTCTTGAAGAATTCACCGATGGCGTAGTCGGCGTACTTGGCCGCGTTGTTGCGGGTCTGCTTGGGCTGCTCATAGAGGGCGATGCGATTGTCCGGGAATTCGAACGGATCGTGGTTGCTGGAGCTGAACACCAGGCTGAAGAAGGGCTTGCCCTCCTTGTGCAGCGCCTGGAAGGTCTCGTCCGCCTTGGCCATCAGATCCTCGTCCGAGGCACCCCAGGCCCCCTTGAACACCGGGTTCTTGAAGTCCTTCTGCTCGACTATGGTGGTGAAGCCGTTGCCGAGGAAGAAGCTGCGCATGTTGTCGAAGTGACTCTCGCCGCCATAGATAAAGCTGGTGTCATAACCCCGCTGTTTGAGCAGATCCGCGATGGTGAAGAAGTTGGTCTGGCTCTTGCCAAGCTTGACCACGGCCTGGGCCGGGGTGGGGGTGAAGCCGGTCAGCACGGCTTCTATGCCGCGCACCGAGCGGGTGCCGGTGGCGTAGAGCTGCTCGAAGGCCCAGCCCTGCTGCGCGAGTGCATCCAGATTGGGGGTGAGCGGCAGGCCGCCGAGGGAGCCGACGAACTGGGCACCCAGGCTCTCCTGCAGCAGGATCACCAGGTTCTTCGGCTTGCCGATATAGCTGGCTTCGTTGAAGGTCTGGCTGGGCAGGCTTGCCGAGCTGAATTCGTGGGGCTCGCGGCCACTCTCCTGGCGAATGAGCGCCAGGATACGCGCCTGGGGCAGCTTGCCGTAGAACTGGCTGGCATCTTCTTCATCGTCCATCTGATTGATGGCGAAGAAGAGGGAGTAGGAGGAGTTGACGGTCAGTGCATTGATCAGGGGATCGCTGGCAAACGCCACCATGGCCGGGTTCAGGGCGCGATGGCCCAGACTGGAACGGGCGCCGAGAAAGCCTATGGCCAGAATGAGCAGGGCGAAGGCGGGCCGCCAGTACCAGCGCGGGAAGGTGAGATCGCGCAGCAGGCGCCCACTCAGCCACCAGCCACCGCCCAGAGTCAGCAGGCTGAACAGCATGGCGGCCAGCAGCTCTCCCTTGCGGCCGGCCCACAGCATGGAGAGCACCTCCTTCGGATAGATGAGGTACTCCACATAGAGGCGGTTGGGCCTGACCCCGTATTCGGTCACGAAGGAGGGGGTGGAGATCTCCAGGAAGAGCATCAGCCAGAGCCCCAGGGTCAGCCAGACCCGGATGATCTGCAGCCAGGCCCGACCGATCGGGTGGGGCCCTGCCAGCAGCTGGGTCAGCATGGCGGGCACACCCCACAGCCAGCAGAGGGTGGCGAAATCGACCCTCAGCCCTTGCAGCAGCATCTCCTGCCAGCCGGCGACGGCGTCGACCCGTTCCAGTTGCCAGAAGCCGAGGCCGAGTCGGCTGACGGAGAGAGAGACGAGCGCGATCAATGAAAAAACGGCAATGGGCCAAAACGGTCCCAGCCATTGTCTGATAGTGGTCATTGTTGTTCCTACAAGCCTGTTTGCACCCGTCCTCGGGCACATTGTTTTTATATTGCAGGGTTATGACAGCGGGTCAGGGGAAAGGTTGCGTGTAGGTGCCGTTTAAAAGGATGTTTTGGCACGATTTATGATTTTTATGTGAGGGCGAGCAGGGATCCAAGACAGCATAAACGGCTGGGGAAACTGTGATCTCCCTTGCAAAGTCATGTAGGCCGCTTCCCTATAATGACGCCGAATTTTCTCAATCGGAGCCGAAGGGATGCCGGTCTTTATCGATGTGGAATATTTGCAGGGATGGCGCCTGTTCGTGGTGCTCTCCGACGGCACCACGGGGGCGCTGGACCTGACCCCCTGGCGCGCGCAGCCCCTGTTTGCGGCGCTGGATTCGGAGCGGCGTTGCGCCCGGGTCTTCATCAATCGTCACCACCAGCTGGAGTGGCCTGCCGGCTGCACCCTGTCGGCCCACGAGGTCTATCACCTGATCAGACCCATCAACGAGCGGGAGGCTTTCAGTTAACCCCCTGTTTTTGTGAGCCATCCCCAGATTCCTGTAACTGGAATGTTTGTTCATTTGCCTTCTCTACCCAATTTGGGTAAAACCTGCGCAACATTTTGCCAACCCCTCTCCCAGCTTTGCCCGTCAAGGCTTGCCGCCTCCCGCCGCAGGCCTTTTTTGCGGCCGGATGACAAACCTTTCCCCAGCTGAAAGGTTTGTTGGGTGAGATGAGAAAAACAAAATAAACAAAGAGATAAGGAATAAACATGGCTTGTCATATGCGCACCCCGCTGGCCCTGCTGGTGGGCGGTCTCGCCTGCCACGGCGCCGCCGGTCAGGAGCAGGTCCAGCAGCTGGAACCCATGGTGGTGGTCGCCAGTCGCCCCGCCAGCACCCTGGAAGTGACCCTGGATCCCAAGAAACCGGGCTCTCCCATGCCTGCCGCCGACGGCGCCGGTTATCTGAAGAACGTCACCGGCATGAGCATGGTGCGCAAGGGCGGACTGGGGGGCGACCCTGTGCTGCGGGGTATGGGCATGTCCCGTCTCAACGTGCAGATGGATGGCGGCATGCTGGCCGGCGGCTGCGGCGGCCGCATGGATCCTTCCACCGCCTATGTGTTTCCCCAATCTTTCGACCGGATCCGGGTGCTGAAGGGGCCGCAATCCCTCGAGCAGGGCGCAGCCCTGGCGGGCACAGTGCTGTTCGAGCGGGACAGACCCGAGTTCACCGCCCCCGGCGTCAAGGCCGAGGCCTCGGCGCTTTATGGCAGCTTCGGGCGCGACGACCAGATGCTGGACGCCACAGTCGGTGCGCCCGAGGGGTATCTGCGCGGCCAGTTCACCCACTCCGACAGCGATGACTACCGAGATGGCCACGGCGACAGGGTGCGTTCCTTCTATCGCCGGGAGAACGGCACAGCCCAGCTGGGCTGGACGCCGGGGGAGCACACCTGGCTCGAACTCACCGCCGAGCGCAGCAACGCCCGCGCCGCCTATGCGGATCGCACCATGGACGGCCCCATGTTCGATCGGGAGTCCTTCGGCCTCAAGCTCAGGCAGGAGCAGATCAGCAGCCACTGGCAGCGCAGCGAGCTGACCCTGTGGGACAACGACATAGACCACATCATGGACAACTTCAGCCTGCGACAAAGCAGCGGCATGAAGATGCTCTCCAACCCGGATCGGCGCAACACAGGCGGGCGTTGGGCCAACGACCTGGCCCTGCCGGCCGACTGGCTGCTGACCGCCGGGCTCGATGCCAACCGGGATCAGCACAGGGCCCGCAGCGGGGTGGATTACGCCAGCCAGCCGCGTCAGCGCACCCTGCGTTTCGAGCAGCAGGGGGGCTTCGTCGAGCTGGGCCGTCAGCAGGGGGCCCACGGCTACAAGGGGGGTTACCGGCAGGACAGGGTCGAGACCACCCGTTATAGCGCTGGGGATCAGACCCTTTACAGCGATACCCTGACCCTGGACAGCGGCTTTGGCCGCTACGAATACCAGTGGTCGCCGGCCTGGTCGAGCTATCTGGCCTGGGGCCAGGCCGAGCGGGCGCCGGATTACTGGGAGCGCAGCAAGGACAGCGTCCCCTTCACCCTCAACCCGGAGCGCAGCCGTCAGTGGGATGCGGGGCTGGCCCTGCGCAGCCGCGAACTGGATCTGACCCTCTCCCTGTTCAGCGCCGACATCCAGGACTACCTGCTCTATAACAACAAGTCGAACAAGGTGCGCAACATAGATGCCCGGACCCGGGGCGGCGAGCTGGAAGGGCGCTGGCAGTTTGCCGAGCAGTGGCGCCTCGATGGCGGCCTGGCACTGGTCTATGGCGAAAACCAGAGCGATAACCAGCCGCTGGCCCAGATGCCGCCGCTCGATGGCAAGCTGGCGTTGGGCTGGCAGCCGGCCGAGGCGTGGAACCTCACCCTGCTTGGCCGCGCCGTTGCCGCGCAGGATCGGGTGGACGTGGGGTCCGGCACAGTCGCCGGTCAGGATCAGGGGGGGACCCCCGGCTTCTTCACCCTGAACCTGAGCGGTGCCTGGCAGTTTGCAGAGGGGTGGCAGCTGTCGGCCGGGGTGGACAACCTGTTCGACACCTTCTACTACGAGCACCTCTCCAAGTCGGTGCACGCCAGTCAGGCGGGGCTGGGCTATGAACAGGTGGGTCGCATCCCGGAACCGGGCCGCGCCGTCTGGCTCTCCCTCAACTACCGTTTCGCCTCCGCCGGCGTGCTCTAGGCAGACACGCCAACCGACTGAACCGGGTAACGTTTTCAGTCACAGACCCGTGCTGGCGGGGCCGCTATCATGGCCCCGGAGTGGCGCCTTGTGCGCCGATACCACTACAGCGGGAACATAACAATGAAACAAGGAACGTTGCGCTATGGCGGCCTGATCGGGGCCGCCCTGTTACTGACGGCTTGCGGCAGCGGAGGCGGGGGATCCAGCAGCGAACCCCAGCCCCCCGTGGTCAATCCGCCGCCTGCCACCGCCAGCCGCGTCTGCTACGGCAATGATCAGCCCGCCTGCAACCTGCGCACCTATCAGGTGATGGTGGAGTCCTTCGTCGATGGCGACAGCGCCGCCAACTACGGCGTCGGCTACGGCCCCTCCCGGCACAACGGCGATCTGCAGGGGATCATCGACAGCCTGGATCACATCAAGAGTCTCAACGTCAACGCCATCTGGCTCACCCCGGTATTCGACTCCTGCGCCGGTCAGGGCGGGGATGACAAACTGGATGCCACCGGCTACTTCGCCTGCGACTTCTTCACAGTGGATCCCAACTTCGGCAGCAATGCCCAGCTCAAGAAGCTGGTGGAGGCGGCGCATCAGCGTGGCCTCTACGTCTTCCTCGACGGCGTGTTCGGTCACGTCAACAAGGTGGGGGTGAGCAAGCCCTCGCCAGAGGGGCGCCTGCCCGCCCTCAAGAGCGGCGGTGCCGGTTATCCGGGCCAGCTGGTGGATTACAGCCAGCCCCAGAGCCTGGCCTACTTCAAGGAGGTGGCGCGTTACTGGGTCGAGCAGTACGGCATCGACGGCTGGCGTCTCGATCAGGCCTACCAGCTGGGGCTGGACGAGTGGCGTGCCATTCGTGGCGAGGTCGAGCAGGCCAGCGCGGCACGCAAGGCGGCCGGTCAGCAGTGGGGTACGCTCGGCTACCTGGTGGGCGAGGTGTGGAAGGGGGCCGACGAGATCCGGGCAGAGGCTTATGGCCCGAGCGACAATCCGGCGCTCTCCTCGGCGTTCGACTTCCCGCTGCGTTACGGCCTGGTGCAGGCGCTGGCGGTGGAGGAGTCCGGCAAGGGTGGCCAGGGCGCCAGCGTGCTCGACGCCAGCTGGAACAAGGTGGAGAACTACCCGGATCACGCCATGCCCAATCTGATGCTGGGCAACCACGATCTGGTGCGTTTCGGCGATCTGCTGGAGCGCGGCAACTTCAATCCGGCGGACTACTGGCAGCGCCACAAGGCGGCCTTCAGCTTCCTGGCGGCCCGCTCCGGCCCCATCACCCTCTACTACGGCGAGGAGTTTGGCGACGAGGTGCCAGGCTTTGCGGCGCAGGTGAACGGCGACTGTGCGGCCCAGGGGCTCTGTGACGATCACGTGGCCCGCAGCGACGGCAAGGTGCCGGTTACCACCGGCTTTGTGCCAAGCGGCGAGCAGGCCGAGCTCAAGCAGTGGCTCAGCCAGCTGCTGGCCCTGCGTGCCAAGCATCCCGCCCTCTATCAGGGTGAGCGGGTCAAGCTGGTGGCCGATGGCAGCGTCTATGGCGACATCAAGCAGACGGCGGCGGAGCAGATAGTCTACCTGCTCAACGTTTCAAGCACGCCCCAGAGCTATGCCTTGCCGGTCGGCAAGCTGCGCAGCGGCAGCGCCCTGCTGGATCTGCAGAGCGGCGAGAGTCTGGCCATAGGTGGCAGCAGCGTTACGGTGGACTTGCCGCCGCTGAGCGGTCGCTTCCTGCTGTTGCAATAAGGCTGGCGAGTAACAACAAGGGCTCCAATCTGGAGCCCTTGTTCATTGTGGCGGGTTACTTCTCTATGCCGCTGCCCAGCTCGTCCTGATGGGCGTTGGGGGCGGGGGCGTGACTATTGCCGTGGCGCCAGCTCTCCAGCCGGTTGTGCACGCCGCGGCGCAGGCTCTTGAAGCTGGTTTCGAGATAATCCACCCCCACCAGTATGGCCAGGGTGACGCCGGTGAGCAGCACGGCCTGGTGCAGCATCTGCATGCCGATGAGGGCGCCGAGGGCCGCCAGCATCCAGACGGTGGCGGCCGAAGTCACCCCCAATACCTGACCATCCCGGGTCATCATGACACCGGCGCCGAGAAAGCCGATGCCGGTGATGAGCTGGCCCAGCACCCGCGCCCGATCGGCACTCTCCGGGCTGACGGCGGCACCTATGGCGAGAAAGCAGTAGGTGCCGAGAATAATGAGCGAGGAGGTGCGGATGCCGACCGGCTTGCCGCGTAGTTGCCGCTCCAGCCCCACGAGCGTGCCACACACCAGGCAGGCCAGGATGTTCTCCCAGCCAAGGGGCGCTATGTCCCACCAATCCGTTGTCATCATAATCACCTCTGCTGTCGATGCTTGTTATCCTGCCGCGCTCTGCCCCCGGTTTTCCAGCCGTTGCCGGAAGGCCCTGGCCAGGCGCTCGTAGAGGTCCTTTGCCTCCCTGTCCTCAATATCGCCACGTATCCAGGGATTGTCGATGATTTCCAGCAGCACGCAGTCCCTATCCTGCTGGCGCAGATCCACCCCGAACAGGCCATTGCCGAGCTGGTGCACGGCGCGCCTGGCGGTCTGCAACACCCGCTCCGGCACTTCGGTGAGCGGCAGTGCCTCGATCCGGCTCATGTCGAGGGGATGCTTGCGGCGGCGGATGCGGTTGCCCGGCTCGGGCCGGTAGCGGCGACAGGCGAACAGCGGCGAGCCGTCGAGAAAGCCGATGCGCCAGTCGAATTCGGCGGGGATCCGGCTCTGTACCAGCAGCAGGGCGGAGCGGCCCAGCCCCTCGTCCAGCAAGCGGGCGAGCTGCTGGGCGTCGCTGGCCATGGCGAGATCCCGCCCCTGGGCGCCGTCGGGTATCTTCACCATCAGCGGCAGGCCGAGTCGCTGCACCAGCTCGTCCACCTGATGGCGGCCACGACGGGTCACCACCATGGTGGGTGGCATGGGTACGCCGCTGCGCACCATCAGCTCGTAGAGGTAAAGCTTGTTGCTGCAGGCGAGGATGGCGCGGGAGCTGTCGATGACCGGCATCTTGAGCTGCTCGGCGCGGCGGGCAAATTCGAAGGTGTAGTGGCCGACCGCCGTTTCGGAACGCAGCCAGAGAGTATCGAACTCCGGCAATCGCTCGATGGCGGACGGCGCCAGCCTCTCGGCCTGGATCCCCTGGGCGGCGGCGGCCCGGATGAAGCGATCCAGCGCCAGGGCGTCGCTGCTGGCGCGGCCGTCATCGGGATCTACCAGGATGGCGAGCTGGTAGAGCGGGGCCGCCTGCTCCTCATCGCCGGCACCGACCAGCGCCTGGGCGTGGTGCAGCATCAGCGCCTTCTCGCTGGCACTCAACTCCAGGGGCGACAGGCTCTGCTGCTGGCGCACAGACCAGCCGTGGCGGCCGCGTTTGAGGGTCAGCTCCTGCAGCGGAAGCTGGCTCAAGCCATAGTAGTAGCGGGCCAGCCCCGCCAGCTCGTTCTGTTCGCTCTGGCCGAAGATGGCGCGCACCCGAATGCGATCCTCGCTCTGCTGGGCCAGCCAGCCCTGTACCTTGCGCCACAGCTTGGCCGGCGGCTGCTGGGGTTGCAGCACGCTGATGGCCTGCAATCCCGGCAGGCAGTGGTGGCCACGGGCCTGGGCCAGCAGGGAGCAGTAGTAGCCCGCGCTCAGGTGCTCCAGGTTGCGGCAGAGGTTGATGATGCGGGGTCGGCCGCCTGTGGTCGGCACGCCGTGTTGCAGATAGGTGCGGGCGGTCAGCAGATAATCGGCATGGCAAGGCCAGTCGCCCGGCTCTTCGACTATGACGTAGGTACTCATATTTTCGGCTCCACAGATCAGGCTGCCTTGAATGGCAGGATCCCCAGTGGGCTTCGATGCACCGACAAGCACGACAATGGCGCGAGGGGAAACAAGAGGTTACAGTGCCTAATATTCTGCTTTGGTAACTTGTGATACAAGTCGCATTTCTGGTGCTGAAGATAAATAACCGAACAAGGACTCCCCGTGTTGACCGTACGAGCGGCCCGAACCGATGATTTGGGCGCCATCGTTAAGCTGGAACGCTACTGTTTTCCCCCCGAAGTCGCCTTTGGCCGCAGCCGCTGGCACTATCTGCTTACCCATGCCAAGGGACGCACCCTGCTGGTGCTGGATGAGAAGGATCAGCTGATGGGTTATCTCAGTCTGCTGGAGCACAGGGGCTGGGATCGACTGGTGATCCAGACCCTCGCCATCCGCTGGACCATCCGTCGCCAGGGCTGGGCCCGTCGTCTGCTGGAGCAGGTGATCCGGGAGGGGCGCGAGGCTGGCTGGGGGGCAGTGCGCCTCGAGGTGGGTGATGCCAATGAAGAGGCGCTGGCCCTCTATCAGGCGCTGGGATTCAAGGCTCAGCAAAGGTTGCCGGACTATTATGGCCGCGACCAGCATGCCCACCGGCTGGTGTTGCCGCTGGTGAGCGACGAGGTTCGCACCCTCAGGCGCCAGCGCCGCAGTGTACAAGCCGCCCTGTGTCGCCAAGCCCGCGCCCTGAGCGGCCATGGATCCGGAGGATCGGCATGAGCTGTGATGACTGTCTGGCCACCGCCATCAAGGCCAAGCTGGGGCGCTGTTCTGTCTGCTCCGGCCAGACTCTCGTCATCGGCATGCTCGGTTGGCTGGCGTGGTGGTGGTTTGGCGCCGATACCTCGGTCAATGCCCTCACCGGCCTGCTGTTCGCGTTGGGGGGCTCGGGCCTGTTTCTGCTCCATCTGCTGGTATTTGTCTGGCGCAAGGTGACCGGGCGTGAATTGAGCGATGAATGAATCAGATTGGATTCAAATACATAAATAACAATATCGGTGTAGATATGGAGGTTCAGATGATAGCAATGGTAACGGGCGCCTCGTCCGGTTTTGGTGAAGCCATCAGCCGCCAGCTGGTGAACGCGGGCTACCAGGTGATAGGCACGGGTCGCCGTGCCGAGCGGCTGGCCGCCCTGGCCGATGAGCTGGGCGAGCAGTTCCTGCCGCTGGTGTTCGACGTGCAGGACAAGGCCGCGACTCAAGCCGCCATCGCTGGCCTGCCGGCCGAGTGGCAACAGGTGGATCTGCTGGTCAACAACGCCGGTCTGGCGCTGGGGCTGGAGCCGGCCCACAAGGCGGATCTGGAAGACTGGGAGCAGATGATAGCCACCAACATCAGCGGTCTGACCCTGCTCACCCGCTTGTTGCTGCCGGGCATGGTGGCACGCAATCGCGGCCACGTGGTCAATATCGGCTCCATCGCCGGCACCTATCCCTATCCGGGCGGCAACGTCTACGGTGCCACCAAGGCGTTCGTGAAACAGTTCAGCCTCAACCTGCGCGCCGATCTGGCAGGCACCGCCATCCGCGTCACCAACGTGGAGCCAGGTCTGTGCGGCGGCACCGAGTTCTCCAACGTGCGCTTTCACGGCGACGACGCCAAGGCGGCCACCGTCTACCAAGGGGTGCAGGCCATTCAGCCGGAAGACATCGCCAATACTGTGCTCTGGGTCAGCCAGCAGCCCGCCCACGTCAACATCAACAGCATAGAGATAATGCCGGTGGCCCAGACCTTCGGTCCGCTCCAGATCAGCCGTCGCTGAGCTTCCCGTTTGACGAAATGAGAAGAGGCACCCAAGGGTGCCTCTTTGCTTTGCAGAGCCGGTCAGAGGCTCATGATCTTCTTGAACTCTTCCTCCGAATACTTCTTCTCGCTGCTCTTGGTGAGATCCGTCATCAGCTTGTAGCGCAGGTCCTTGGCCATCTGGTAGGTCTGCTCCAGCTGGCCGTAGGAGTAGTCGGCGGCCAGCCCGAGCGCCGTCGCCTTGTCGCTGGCATAGCTCTGCTTGAGGGTCTTGTCGAGCAGGGCGACCTCCTTGTAGAGCTTGGTGCTCTCCTTGCTCCAGACCCCCCGCAGCAGCGGCAGATACTTGTCCGGGTTGGTATTGGCCAGCGCGGTCAGGCTGCGGAACTGCCAGTAGGCGGAATCATCGGAGTAGCTGTCGCTGCCGCTGCGATAGGGCAGGGGGTAAGACTCCAGCGGGCTGTAGAGCGGCACCATCACCGACTCGGCCAGCACGCCGTAGCTCTGCCAGATGAGCCCCTGCAGCTCCTTGGGCATCTCCTTGCGCAGCTGGATGACGTGGGATTCCAGCTGGCGATCGATGCGGATCGGCCGCTCCGCCTTGCCCGCCAGCGCCGTGCCCTCATAGGCGGCGCTCAGCACCCTGGCCACGTCCGGCACGGCTATGGGGGCGTCCGGCTTCATGAACAGCGGGTATTGCGCCTGCCGGGTCGCCTGCTGATGGGAGGCGGTCAGCAGCTGTTGGCCGAGCCACTCCCGATCCACGTTGTAGGGGTCGGCAATCACCCCGAATGCCTTGGCAAAGTTGAAATCCTTGGGGTCGGCCTGATCGAGCAGTTTATGTTCGCGCACGAACTCCAGCAGCCTGGGGGAGTGCAGCACATCGGCGCTGTCGAGATTGACGCCGTGGATGCGCAGGCCGTTGGCCACCATGGCGTAGCTGTCGTCAGGCACCCGTACCGCGATCCAGTGGTGGCCTGAGCCTATCTCCATCAGCCAGGCCTCGTTCACATCCGCCAGATAGAGGCTGTTGCCCTCACCGGCGCCATATTGCTCCACATAGCGGCCGAGCAGTTCGACCCCCTCTTTCGCGCTCTTGGCCTGCGGCAGGATCAGGGTGGGGATGATGGCTTCTATGACTCCTTTCTCGATCAGCGGATCGGCTTTCTGGGCCTTGTCGTTGACCTCGGCGCTGGTGGTGGCCGAGAGGGCGACGTTGAGCTCGTTGATGCCGCGCTCCTCATAATATTTGCCCGCCGGGTCGCTGGTGGCGGCGTCCCAGTCGCGAATGGCTGAGTAGGCGAGGAAGGCCTTGGGCATGGGCACTTCCAGCCCGTTGCCCAGCATCCAGACCTTGCCCTCGTTTTGCTGGGCGGGTCGGAAGGCCAAATACTTGTTCCAGTTGTTGACGCCAAAATCCTCGTTTCTGGCGATCATCACGCTGCCGTCGGCGCTGGCGCCCTTGCCGACGATGAGGCCGGTACAGGCGTCGGCACTGGTGCCAAGCAGGGTGAGCAGGGTGGCGGAGAGAAGACTCAAGGTGTGTTTTTTCATGGGGTTGCCCGAAGCGTAACTGTGAGTGAAAGCCAGGCGGTGGGATGCAGGTCTGCCGCAGTGCGATCAGCCGCCGATACGCTGCCGGGGGATCGTGCTGCTCATGGTCGATGACGCAAACATTTCATCCATAACACTGCTTGCTGGTCGTTTTGTGCGCCGAAATTGTATGCCCCGATGGTTGTTTGTTTTGTGATCTATGAGTCGTTCCTTTGCTTTGTCTGGTAAAGCATGAAAATGGCAGCGATATGCACCAGAATCTGCCGATTGGACAGCGCAGCGTCATGATTCTGACGTCGGGATGGCCATCAGTAAGCCTGCGAGCCCATGCGGGCCGGGATCTGCACCAATTTGGCAAGTTGGCCTGCAACTTGCTGGTTTTATTGCCAATGATGGGGCCTGGCGCCTCATGCCATCGAATCAGCGACCTCGTCATGCCGGATCGGCATGCAGACTGGAGCCCCCATGGATATCAAACCCTACAGCCAGCAGCTTGCCCAGAGTGCGTCCAATTCCCGCGCCCTCGCCACCCTCAGCGGTGCCGAAGGGGGTCAGGGGGGCGGCTGGGAGGATCTGGTCAACCTCTCCTCCCAGCGGCTGACCAGCAAGGCCCAGCAGACGCTCACCTATGAGCACCTGGCCAAGAACAGCAAGCTGCCGCCGGCGCTGGACATCAGTTCAGACAAGGGGGGCATGATGCAGCAATTGGTGGACAAGGCGCTGGGGTTTGATCGCAAAAAATTCAACGAGATAGAAGACAAGCTCAAGGAGATAGCCGACAACAAGCAGCTCTCTGCCGAGGAGCGCGAACAGCAGAGCAAGGCCTTGAACGAGCAGCGGGACGCCATGCTGCAGGATGCCATGGATCGCCTCACCGGCAAGAAGAGCGAGCCAAAGGAAGAGACCAAGAGCGCCTGAGTGATGGCCTGCGCGACTCTAACGGCAATCCCTGGTCGTCGGGGGCAAGCCGTTGCCCCTGTCTGGGCGTCATGGCCGGGTTGATGACCTGGCAACGTATGGGCATGCTGGCGCCACAAAAGAGGCAGCAAAAAAGGGAGGGCGGATGCCGCTCCCTTTTTGATCTGGCTGAGCCTGCCAGTGCGGCCCAGGCTGCGCCGGCAGAGGATTCGCTGCTTATTTTTTCTCGGGCACTATTTTTTTCGGGTACTATTTTTTCTCGGGCACTATGCCGATGCCCACCGCCTGGGTCTGGACGGCCTTGATCTGATCCCCCTTGGCGATCAGGGCAAACTGCGCCGGGTTGTGCACCTTGAGCACCAGGGTGTGATCCACCCCCTTGACCGTGACCGTCTGCTGCGCCTTGTCGACGGCGATGACGTCCCCGTACAGTGTGACCTTGACGCCAACCCCGGCCCCCGGTTTCTGGCCCGCGGCGGCCTTGTCCGCATCCACCTCGACGACGCGCTGTCTGACGCCTGCCGTGCCCTTGAGCAGTTCCAGATCCAGCATCTGCAGGTATTTCAGCGCCACCACGTCGCCGACCTTGAGGTTTTGCAGGTTGGTGACCTGCTCACCTGCGACTATGTCGAACGCCTCACCGGCGGCATTCTTCAGGCTGACCTTGCGGCTCGCCATGTCGATGGCGGTCACCGTCGCCTGGGCGGTCACGGCTTCCACCAGATTGGCCTTGCCCGGGGCGGTCGCGACTTCGGTGACCACCTCGGCGGCTTGCACCAGACAGGTCGAGAGGGAGAGCAGACCGGCAATCCATGCATGCTTCAGTTTCATGTTTCAGACCTTATGACGGGAAAATGAGGATGAGAGGGGGTGGGCATGTGGGTCCTGATGGGGCATGGCACCGCCTTCCTGACAGACCATAGCAGAGCCGCGCCTGGCCACCCCGCCGGACTCGAACGCAATGCGTGTTTTGATAGCCAGCTCCCGTTTTTTGACCTCATGACGCCACAGGCGCACAATTCCCTGCATGCATTCAAGCGAGGGCTCTGCCGTGTACAACTTCCAATATGCCAATCCTACCCGCGTCTGTTTCGGTGAAGGCCAGATAGCCAGCCTGCCCGATCTGATCCCGGTGGGCAGCCGCCTGCTGGTGCTCTACGGCGGCGGCAGCATCAAGCAGAACGGCGTCTATGAGCAACTGACCCAGGCGCTGGCGGGGAGGGATTGGCAGGAGTTCCCCGGTATCGGCGCCAACCCCCAGTACGATCAGCTGATGGAGGCTGTGGCGCTGGTCAAGCGCGAGCGCATCGACTTCCTGCTGGCGGTCGGCGGCGGATCCGTGGTGGATGGCACCAAGTTCGTGGCCGCCGCGGCCTGCTTCGAGGGGGCGGATCCCTGGGAGATATTGCTGCACAAGGCACCCGTCAAGGCGGCGCTGCCGCTGGGCTGCGTGCTGACCCTGCCCGCCACCGGCTCGGAGAGCAATCCCGCCGCCGTGGTGAGCCGGGGGGAGGCCAAACTCTCCTTCATGAACCCGCTGGTGCAGCCTGTGTTTGCGGTGCTGGATCCCGCCACCACCTACAGCCTGCCCACCCGTCAGATCGGCAACGGGGTGGTGGATGCCTTCGTCCACATCATAGAGCAGTACCTCACCTTCCCGGTGGGGGGCGAGGTACAGGACAGGCTGGCGGAAGGCTTGCTGCAGGTGCTGGTGGATAACGGCCCCAAGGCGCTGGCGGAGCCCACCAACTACCAGGTGCGTGCCAACCTGATGTGGGCCGCCAGTCTGGCGCTCAACGGTCTCATCGGCCGCGGCGTGCCGCAGGACTGGTCCACCCATGCCATCGGCCACCAGCTCACCGCGCTGCACGGGCTGGATCATGCCCAGAGTCTGGCTGTGGTGCTGCCCTCCCTGCTGCGTGAGCAATCGGCCCAGAAGCAGGAGAAGCTGGCCCAGTTCGCCGAGCGGGTCTGGCATTCGAGCCGGGAGGACAAGGCGCTGCGCATCGAGGAGGCCATCATCCGCACCGAGCAATTCTTCCGGCAGATGGGGGTGGGCACCCGTCTCGCCGATTACGGCCTGAGCGAGAGCTGCATCCCCGGCATCTGCTCCAACCTCAAGCGTTTCGGCCTGACCACGCTGGGGGAGCAGCAGGACATAGATCCCGACAAGGTAGCCAGGATCCTTTCTCACGCGCTTTAAGTCAGGGGACTTGCGCCTCGCAATCAGAGTGGCGCGGATCCTTTCTCACGCCCTCTAGGCCTGAGGTCCTTGGCCAAGGGGCGATCCTGACAATAAGTGCGGCCAGGATCCTTTCCCACGCGCTCTGATCATCTGGCTGACGAGCTGAAAAGAAAACGCCCCGGTTGTCGGGGCGTTTTGCATTCAGGGGTGAGGCGCTGAGGGCAGAGGGTCAGGCGCCCAGATCCAGCTCGCGCTCCAGTGCCGCCGCCTTCTGGCGGGCCGGATGGGTGTTGAGTCGCTGCCAGTAGGCCAGCAGATGCGGGAACTGGGCCAGCTGGCCGCCCTGGGCCAGCAGATCCACTAGGAAGGAGTTCATGATGTCGGCACCGGAGAGGCGATCCCCTACCAGATAGTGGCGGGCTGCCAGCACCTCATTGAGATAGCCCAGCACCTTGGCACACTCCGCCTTGGCGTAGTCCGGCAGGAAGCGCATCGGGCTGCCATCCTTGCGCACGAACATGTCCAGCAGCAGCGGCAATATGCCTGAACTCTCGGCAAAGTGGAGCCACTGCAGGTACTCGGGGTAGTCGGGGCTATCGGGGGCCGGCGCCAGCCTGTCGGCCGCGTATCGGGCGATCAGGTACTCGGTGATGGCGCCGGACTCTGCCAGCACGCGGCCTTCCAGCTCGATGACAGGCGACTTGCCGAGGGGGTGAATGGCCTTGAGTTCGGGCGGCGCCAGAAAGCTGGTGGCGTCGCGCTGGTAGGCCTTGATCTGGTAAGGCAGCCCCAGCTCTTCGAGCAGCCAGATGATGCGTTGGGAGCGGGACTTGTTCAGGTGGTGCAGGACTATCATGGGAACCTCGATTCGGTGGCAGGATGGTGTGTACGAACGGGCGAGGGGCGTGGTTCACCGGCGGATAAAAAAGAGCGGGCAGATGCCCGCTCTCTCGTCGGTTGGCTCAGGCCTCCAGCGCCTGATCCAGATCCGCCAATATGTCCTCGATCGCTTCGATCCCCACCGACAGCCGGATCATTTCCGGTTTCACACCCGCCCTGGCCTGCTCGGCTTCGCTCAGCTGGCGATGGGTGGTGGAGGCGGGGTGGCAGGCCAGCGACTTGGCGTCGCCGATATTGACCAGCCGCTTGAAGATCTTGAGCGCATCGTAGAAGCGCACGCCCGCTTCGTAGCCATCCTTCAGACCGAACGAGAGAATGGCCGAGGGGCGGCCGGCCATGTACTTCTCCGCCAGCAGGTAGTGGGGGTGGCCCGGCAGTCCGGCGTAGCTGACCCAGGCCACCTTGGGGTGATGCTTGAGGTGGTGGGCGACCCGCAGGGCGTTGTCCACGTGGCGCTCCATGCGCAGGCTCAGGGTCTCCAGCCCCTGCAGCAGCAGGAAGGCGTTCATGGGGGCCAGCGCCGCACCTGTATTGCGCAGCGGCACAGTGCGCACCCGGCCGATGAAGGCGGCGGGGCCGAAGGCGTCGGTGTAGACCACGCCGTGGTAGGAGGGTTCGGGCTGGGTGAGCTGGGGGAAGCGTTCGGCGTTATCCGCCCAGGGGAACTTGCCCGAGTCGACGATGACGCCACCCAGTGAGTTGCCGTGGCCACCCACGTACTTGGTGAGGCTGTGCACCACTATGTCGGCGCCGTGCTCTATGGGCTTGCAGAGCACAGGGGTGGCGACCGTGTTGTCGACGATGAGGGGCACGCCACGGGCGTGGGCCACCTTGGCGAAGGCGGCCAGGTCGACTATGTTGCCCGCCGGGTTGCCTATGCTCTCGCAGTAGACCGCCTTGGTCTTGTCGTCGATGAGGGCTGAGATGGCCTCGGCGCTGTCATCCCTGGCGAAGCGCACCTCGACCCCGAAGCTCGGCAGCATGTGGGCGAACAGTGTGTAGGTGCCGCCATAGAGCTGGGGCGTGGAGACTATGTTGTCACCGGCGGCGGTCAGCACCTGGATGGCGTAGGTGATGGCGGCGGAACCCGCCGAGACCACCAGACCGGCAATGCCCCCCTCCAGCGCGGCCATCCGCTGTTCCAGCACGTCATTGGTGGGGTTCATGATGCGGGTATAGATGTTGCCAGGCACCGCCAGATTGAACAGGTCCGCCCCGTGCTGGGCGCTGTCGAACTCGTAGGCCACCGTCTGGTAGATGGGTACGGCGACGGCCTTGGTGGTGGGGTCGTGGGAAAAGCCGTGGTGCAGGGCCAGGGTCGCATCTTTCATCACACACTCCTTGTTGGATGTTGCTGGGTAGCAGTTATAGATGGATAGACGTCCAATCTATCAGGCCCAGCGCTGATGTAAACCACCCAATCCGGCAAAGCAATTGCGCCCGCTGACGATATGCGTCTCCCTTGAGCGCTCCGTGCGGGGATGGCACTCAGAGACGGCGACGATACTCCCGATCGTCTATCTGGTGCATGTCCCACTGCATCAGGCGGTTGAGCTGGCTCATGGGATCCTCGATCAGGGTCAGCGGCCTGGGCAGGATCCGCTTGAAGTAACGACGCAGGGTCTGCTGGATCCGGTTCGGTTTGAGGGGGTTGGCTTGGTTCATCATGGTGCTCCTGTGCTGTGGTTCTCACGTTCGCCAGCAGTATTGAGCTAAAATGCGGAAGTAAAAACTGATGACTTACAGCAACAGGATTTCCTCTTTTATGCCGACCGGTCGCCTCTACCAGCAGTTTCAACGACTCGCCCAGCAGCTTGGCTGCGATGAGCAGGAGACAAGCCTCGCCGAGGTGGCGGATCTGCTCTGCTGCACCCCGCGCAACGCGCGCCTGCTGCTGCGCCGCATGCAGGATCAAGGCTGGCTCAGCTGGTCGGCCGAAGCAGGACGGGGGCGGCGCTCCCGGCTGGTGCTGCTCGACAGCCAGGAGAGCCTGACCCGGCGCCGGCTGCGGGAGCTGCTGAGTCAGGGCCAGCTGGCGCAGGCGGTACGGCTGGCGGAGGGGCGGTTGGATCTGCTCACACCGCTGCTGATCGAGCAGCTCGGCCAGGCCACCCGGGAGGGGCGCCAGATCCTGCGGGTGCCCTACTATCGTCCGCTGCCCCAGCTGTTGCCCACGGATCCGCTGCGTCGCTCCGAAATTCACCTGAGCCGGCAGATCTTCAACGGCCTGACCCGACGAAATGAGGAAAATGGGGAAATCGAGGGGGATCTCGCCCACCACTGGGAATGCCTAGCCCCCTGTCACTGGCGCTTCTATCTGAGGCCGGCCGTGCGTTTTCACCATGGCCGCGAGCTGGGAGTGGAGGACGTGATGGAGAGCCTGCTGGCCTTGCGCGATCGTCCGCTGTTCGCCCATCTTGCCCGGCTGGAGAGCCATTGGCCGCGCACCCTGGATATGTATCTCGACAGTCCGGATCCCCTGCTGCCCCATCTGCTGGCCGAGCCGGTGGCCGCCATTTTGCCGCGTGAACTCAAGGGGGAGGCGGGTTTTGCCCTGCAGCCGGTCGGCACTGGCCCCTACCGGGTGACCACCAACGATCCCCTGCACCTCTGTCTGGCAGCCTTCGACGACTACTTCGGCCTGCGCGCCCTGCTCGACGAGATCGACATCTGGATGCTGCCTGAGCTGGCGGATCGGCTGGAGAGCCACCTGCAGCTGGGACGCGACAGTCCCGAGCTCGGCACCATGCGCGGCGAGTCCGAGCTGGAGTCGGGCTGCTACTTCCTGTTGCAGGACGACAGATCCGGATCCTTGCAGGATCCCGCCCTGCGCCAGTGGCTGGCCCACCTGCTCAATCCCATAGCCCTGATGGCGCGGGTCGCCCCCGAGTTGCAGCGGGGCTGGACCAGCGCGCTGGGCCTCTTGCCCCACTGGCGCGAGGCCTTGCCCGCGCCGTTGCCAAAGCCGGCGCAGTTGCCGACGACACTGGTGCTGGCCTGTTTCAACCAGCATCTGGAGTTCAACGAGTGCGCCGGGGCCATGAGCAGCCTGCTGGTGGAGCAAGGCATACGGCTGGAGGTGCGCACCCTGGATTACGGCCGCTGGGTGAGCGGGGCGGATGAAGACGTGGATCTCTGGCTCGGCACCCTCAACCTGGAGCACGAGCACGCCTTCGCCCCCTATGCCTGGCTGCTGGGCACGCCGCTGCTGCGTCAGGTGTGGGCAAGCCAGCGGCCCCTGTGGCAGGGTCTGACGCAGTGGCGTGCCAGCGGTGAAGAGCCGGGCCCGCGCGCCCTGCTGGCCCGGGTGCAGCAACAGGGCTGGTTCGTGCCCCTGTTCCACCACTGGCTGGAACTGGAGAGCCGGGTCGGCGTGCACGGAGTGCGCATGACGGCGCTCGGCTGGTTCGATTTTCGCAGTGCCTGGCTGAGGCCGGAGCTGGCCGGGAGCGAGGCGGGTAAAGCGGGCGGCAGCTCCCGCCCCGAGACAGGGGAGCTTGAGTCCTGACGCGGGCCGCGTTAGCCTGAGCGCGGTCCAACGACAAGGAGTCGATATTCATGCTGGAAATGCAGATCCAACCCCGTTTTCAAGAGACTGATGCCCTCGGCCACATCAACAATACGGTGCCGGCGGTCTGGTTCGAAGCGGCCCGGGATCCCCTGTTTCGCATCTTCTCCCCCGAGCTGGATGTGCACAACTGGCACCTGATCATCGCGGGCTATACGGTGCAGTTCAAACGGGAGCTGTTTTATGGCCAGCAGGTATCGATCAAAACCGGGGTGCGTCGCATCGGCTCCAGCTCCTTCACGCTCTGGCAGGAAGCCTGGCAGGGCGGCGAGCTGGCGGTGACCGCCGAGACGACCCTGATCCATTTTGACTACCAGACCCGCCAGTCCCTGCCCCTGAGCGACAAGCACAGGGAGGGGCTGCGGGCCTGGTTGATAGAGAGTTAACCTTGGCCTTTCGGCCAATCACAGGACACTTATGCGCAATACCGTGATCGCCCTGAGCCTCGGCTTGGGGCTGGGGCTCTGTTCCCTCCCTTCCGTGGCTGCTTCCCTCGCAGAGCAGTTCACCCTGATGGAGCGGGGGGCCGAGAGCGCCCTCGACACTCGCCTGTTCAGCCACGATGGCGTCGACATCAAGGCCTGGATCGATGGTTCCCCCGTCATCATAGCCGTGCCCATCATGAACGAGCAGGGCAAACTGGAAGGGGAGAGCCGCTACTACTTCAAGGGCGGCAAGCTGTTCGGGGTGAAGGAGCCTGCGGCCCAGTTTGCCTTCGATGACAAGGGGACGCTCACCCAGTGGCTGGACGACAAGGGCCAGCCGGCCGAGTTCGTCAGCAAAATGAGCATGCAGCAGCGCGAAGCCTGGCTCACCAAGCGGGCCGCCGAGCTGGCCACACTGTTTGCCCAGAGCCCGGCCGAGCAGAAGGCGGCCAAGGGGGGCGTCAAGCTGAAGGGGGCGGATCTCGCCCACTGGCTCTGCAATGGCAAGCTGATGGATCTCGCCAGAGGGGACAAGGTGATCTTCGAGCAGGCGAAGCTGAAGATTGCCGAACAGGGCGTGGAGGGGGAAGTGTCCCTGCGTCAGGACAAGGGGTGGCAGGATCTCTGCCTCAAGTGCGAGGTGCAGGGCACGCAAGTGACCCGCCTCACCTGGCAGCCGCTGCCGGGAGCCAACAAGCCGCAATGATCGCGGTTGCAGCATGAAACAAGGGGGCCGTCGGGGCCCCCTTGTCGTTGTGGTCTATCCCCTCCTGGCAGCCGCTGCCGGGGGCCAACAAGCCGCAATAAGCATGGTTGCAGCAAAGCGAGGGGCCCAGATGTGGGCCCCCTTTTCATTGCGGCGACGACTCGCCCAGCTTGAGCCGGGTAAGAGCCTCCACCCGCCGCCATTGCTCGGCGGGAAACCAGCGCGCCAGTATCTCCTGCTGCTGCTCGGCCCGATCCTGGGTGGGCAGGGGCTTGAGTTCGGCCAGATAGCCCGCCAGCTGTCGCTCGAACCCTTGTTGGCTCTGCTCCAGCTGATGCAGCCGATCCACCGCCTCAGGCCCCAGCCTCTCCAGCAGCACGGCGTCGCGCTCTGCGGGCGCCAGTGGCTCCAGCGCCTGCAGATCGCCGAGCAGGCGGCTGTTGGCCTCGGCCTCCCTGAACCACTGGGGTTGTTCCGCCAGCCAGAGTTCGAGCTCATCGGCCAGCATCTTTTTGTCGGCCTCGCTCGTTTCTGCCAGCGCCTTGCGGCGCAGGGTCCACTGCTCCATCAACCTGTCCTCGGCAAACAGCTGCTCCTGCTCGGCCGGGGTGAAGCTCTGCTGGCGCAGCTGCTCGCGCTCGTCAAACAACACCTGCAGACTGGCGAGGCCCGGATCCGCCGGCACCGTCAGGCTGCCCTCCGCCGCCAGAAAGCTCTGGTAGCGGGCCAGCAGTTCATCCTCCGCGTTCGTTTCTCCCTGTTCCAGACGCTGGGCCAGCTGATGGCGCAGGGCCCCCTGTTCGGGGGCTGCCGTCAGATCTGGCGGCGAGTCGGGCCAGAACAGGACGGCCCCCAGCAGCAGGGCCGACCCCAGAGGCACGGCGATCCGCAGGGATCTTTTCATAGCCCCAGCCCCTGCAAGCGATTGGCATGCTGGCGATAGAGGGTGACAGGATCGGTTTCAAACAGGTGGTGGATGCCGAACGACTGGTTCACCTCGTCCAGATGGTTCATCCGGTAGCCGGTGCCGATCACCTTGCCGAGGTGGCTGCTGCACACCCCGACCAGACCGTCGTTGGGTTCGCTGAAGAAGGTGCCGGTGAGGGCCAGCGCGGGATCCACCGGATCCAGTATGTTGGTCATGTTGCCGCGCCCGCTCCAGGAGAAGTAGTAGACCCCGTTGGCGGCCTGCAGCGGCCCGTCACCGCAATATTGGCCGGGCAATCCCTCTGGGTAGCGCTGGTTGAAGCGCTGGGCTCCCGAACTGGTCAGGGCATCGAGGGCGGCGAGGGGATCCTGCGGCAGCTGGCTGCCGCCGGAGAGCAGCGAGATGACGCCGGACAGTGCCGAGGCGGCGGCCACCGCCAGCTTCTCGGCCACCGAGCCAGGTGCCACGTTGGCGCGCACCAGATCGGCGATCTCCGAGCCATAGTTGACCCCGCCCACGCTGGTGGCGGAGGCGACCAGCTCGGGGGCGACCGAGGCGACGTAGCGTATGGTGGGGCCGCCGTGGGAGTGGCCGATGAGGTTGACCTTGTCGGCCCCCGTGATGGCGAGCACCTGCTGTACCTGCTTGAGCAACTGCTCACCGCGCAGCTCCGAGCTCTCGGTGGCGGAGACCTGCGCCACGTAGACCCGGGCGCCATCCCGGGTCAGCGCCTGGGGGATCCCGTAGAAGTAATCGACCCCGAGCAACCTGTCGAAGCCGAACAGCCCGTGCACCAGCACTATGGGGTAGCGGGTCTGGGTATAACCTGCCGCCTGGCCCAGCATGGGCAGGGCGCACAGCAGCACCAATAGCCATCTTTTCATCTTGTCCATCCTTGTGAATAAGGTTGCCACAGCGGCAACCACCGGCCTCATGCCAGTACCGACCAGCATGACGGAGCGGGACGTTTGCATCTGTGCAAATGATCACCAAACGGACAGATTCAAAAAAGCCCTACCCATATGGGCAGGGCTGTTGGCGGTGCTGGCACAAGTATCCCTTGTGTTCGGCACTTACATAAGTTAAATAATAATTATTATCATTTGAGTGGTCAGGATCATGACGGGAACCTGGGTGAAGGGATGGGTCGGTTCGAGCGACGCGGACAGCAGCATGGTGCACTGGAAAGTGCAGACCCTGAGTGGCAATCGCCACTTCGATGCCGGCGAGCACGCCAAGGCGCTCTCCTATTACCAGCAGGCGTTGTGGCTGGCGCGCCAGCAGTTCGCCTGCTGGCATGATGCGGACGAGGCGGTGGCCGCCCTGGTGGTGGCTCACCACAATCTGGCGGATCTGCTGGTGGCCATGGCGCTGCCGGAGCGTGCCGCCGATCTGCTGTGCCATATCCACGACTGCCTGCTCGCTACCAGCCAGTCTCCCGCCAGCCCTGTCCCCTTGCGGGATGCCGCCCTGCGCCACACCCGCAGCACCCGCACCGAGCTGCTCGCCTTCGTGCGCAAGCACGGCACCCAGGATGCAATTCAGCGCTGTCTCGGCCAGTGTCTGTGTCAGACAGAGCCAGCCCATCAACTGCATTAATCACAATAAAAAGAGGTGATCATGAGCCATACCCTGCCAGCCCTTGCCTACGGCTACGATGCGCTGGAACCCCACCTGGACGCGCTGACCATGGAGATCCATCACAGCCGTCACCATCAGACCTATATCACCAATCTCAACGCGGCCCTGGCCGAGCTCCCCGAGCTGGCGACCCTGCCGGTGGATGCGCTGCTTGCCCGCTTCGACAGCCTGCCGGCGCACGTGCAGGGGGCGGTGCGCAATCACGGCGGCGGCCACGCCAACCACAGCCTGTTCTGGCAGGTGATGAGCCCGCAAGGGGGCGGTGAACCGGGCGGCGAGCTGGCCGAGGCGATCAATCGGGATCTGGGCGGACTGGATGCCTTCAGGCAGGCCTTTACCCAGGCGGCGCTGAGCCGGTTTGGCAGCGGCTGGGCCTGGCTGGTGGTGGACAAGGAGGGAAGATTGCGGGTGGAGAGCAGCGCCAACCAGGACAGCCCCCTGATGCAGGGCCAGGTGCCCATACTGGGGCTGGACGTATGGGAGCACGCCTATTACCTCAAGTACCAGAACAAGCGACCCGACTACATAGCCGCGTTTTACAAGGTGATCGACTGGGACGAGGTGGAACGCCGCTATCGTGCCGCGTTGGCATGACCGCCGGCAGGATAGTGCACTCTGCCAAATGAAAGAGACCCGCCTGATGGCGGGTCTCTTGTTTCTCTCTTGTCAGGGGGTCGAAGCGGGGGCCGCACCACTGGCTGCCACGGCCGGGCTGGTCGAGAGTGCCGCGCTGGTTGCGGCGGCAGCGCTGGCCGCTTTGGCTGTATCCGCCTCCTTGCTTGCGGTGGCCGCGCTGGTCGATATGGCGGAACTGGTGGTGAGCGCGGCGTCAGTGGCGGTGGCTGCACTGGTCGCCGTGGCCGGGCTGGCGGCAGGCGCAACCGGCGGCTTGTGGGTCACGGGCGGGATGGGCAGGCAGGGCTGACTTGCGCCTATGGTGCTCAGGGCCTGACAAGGGGTGGGGCCACCGATGACGATGGGCTCGCCGAGGAACTTGGGCCCCTTGTCCAGTACGTAGAGATCGAGCAGCCCCATCAGGCGGGCGAATACCTCGCGTACCCGGGTCTTGATGCCCTGATAGGCGCTGGGATCCTTGGCGTTGAAGCCGACGGCCTCGATGCCGAAGTGGCGGGCGATGAAGATGGCGCGTTCGTTGTGAAAGGCCTGCGACACCACGGTGAAGTGGGCCTGACCAAACACCTCCTTGGCGCGGACTATGGAGTCCAGGGTACGAAAGCCGGCGTAGTCGCTGTAGATGGCCTTGGCCGGGATGCCGGCCTGGATCAGGGCCCGCCGCATCTGGCGCGGCTCGTTGTATTGCACGGTCGCGTTGTCACCGGATACCAGTATGTAGTCCACCTTGCCGTTGTTGTAGAGCTCGGCGGCGGCCTTGATCCTGTACTTGAAGTAGTGGTTCGGACTGCCCCCGATCAGGTACTTGGAGGTGCCCAGCACCAAGGCGACCCGGTTGTAGGGGACTGCATCGACGTCGTCATAGGTGTAATGACGGGCGTCCGAGACGGTCCACTCGCTGTAGCCCAGCAGCATGGCGGCAGATGCCAGCAACAGGCAAAAGCAGGCGAGGAGGATCTTGGCAAACTTCTTCATGCGCGGTGCGGTTCGGGTCTGAAGTAAGAGGTGACAGAGGGTCATTCTATTACAAGTTGCCGCTGCGCGTCAGGCTTGATAGCGGCCGATGGCGTCACTCGGGCAAAGGCTGTCGCATACTGTGGCTGGCTAACCGCTTGATCCAGCACCGATAAAAACCTTTCGTATAAAAACAAGGGGCAGCCGTGGCTGCCCCTTGTCGCTAGCGTCTCATCCTCAGTGGGAGGAGTCGTTCGCCTTGCACTCGTCAGACTCCTTGTTGGCTTCCCACCAGGGCAGCAGATCGCGGCTCAGCCAGCTCTGGTAGGCCTCGCTGTCATTGGCGATCAGCTGATCCAGCTCGGCTTCGAAGGCGCTCATCGCCTGCTGCTGATCCGGGTTGCGCAGGGCCTGGGCCATGGCCAGCCAGCTGGCGCCGCGGCCGGTCTCGTTCAGGAAGCGATGCACCGTATAGGACCAGGAGTAGACCATCTCGCCACCCTTGTCGTAATCCAGGTGCAGTATGTCGGCCAGGCTCGGTCGCTCGGCCGCCGGGCGACCCGAGACGTTGTCCATGCCACGGGCGAAGCACTGACCGTGGGCGATGAACTCCGCCAGCCCTTCCGACCACCAGGTGGTGCGGTTGAGCGGGTAGTGACCGAAGCTGCCGTACTGGTTGAAGCGACCATCCAGGTAGTGCACGTACTCGTGGCGCAGGTTCCACACCTGGAAGGCCGGGCGTTTCCACTCCGCCTCATAGGCGAAGAAGCGGGCCTGGTTGCCGGGACGCGCCGGATCCCCTTCGATGTAGATGCCGCCGTTGTCGGTGGAGACGCCACCAAACAGGGCGCTGCCGTAGCGCTTCCAATCGGCGGAGGAGTTGAAGATCACCAGCTCCAGCGCCTCGTTGTTGTCATCACTCACCGGCTGCCAGCCTGTTTCCATCTGCTGATGGAACTGCTGCTCCTCGGCGCCCAGCTCGCGGCAGATGCCGTCGGCCTGATCCTGGCTCAGCTCCTGGGCCCGCAGGCGCAGGGTCGGCGAGCAGGTGTGCTCGAACGGCAGCACGTCTTCCATTCGGATCGGGGTGCAGAGTCCGGCAAAGTCACCGCTGATGCAGGCCTCGCTGGTGCGATCCGTGTAGGTCAGGTAGTAGGTGGAGAGGGTCAGTGACATGTCTTCCAGCAGATCCTGACTCTGTTGACCGCCGGGGATCAGGCCGTGATGACGGATGAGCTCGATGACTGAGCCATCCAGCAGCTTGCGATAGCCTTCGCTCTCGTCGGGACGGGTATAACGGGCGACCCGGTAGAGGCGGGTATAGGCATCCAGCACGTTGTTGAGCAGGAACAGATCCTTGCCATCCCGTCCTTGCCACAGCGACAGCTCGCTCATGCCGAGGGCGTGCAGCTGTTTGCGCAGCTCGCCATCCTGCTGGCGGAAATCGGCGGCGAAGGCGTCGCTATGGTCGCTGGCGAAGTCGAGGAAGTTGAGCAGATCGAACAGACCGGTTGCCCAGGCATGCTGACCATTGATCTCGCTAGCATGCCGGGTGCTGTAGGCCAGCATCTGGTTGAACTGGCCGAGCAAGGTGCCAAACCGGCTCTGCACCGCCGGGCTCTTGAACTGGCCATGCAGGGCTATGCTCCAGGCGCCCATGACGGCTCCCACTTCATCGCTGGCCTGCTCCGGGTAGAGCAGCGGATGGGCGCCGAGCGCGGTCAGCGCCTCGGCCAGTGCCTCGGCGGCGGCCGGGCCGTCTTCCTTGTGTTTGCCATAGTTGTGATAGTTGTGGGCGCGCACGTATTCCAGCAACAGCTTCATGGCCGGATGAGCGGGCTGATTGGCCGCCAGCAGGCTCTGGATACCGCGGGACACGGCCAGCAGCTTGGTGTCATCGTGGCCATAGTTCTCCTGCCAGACGGGGGCGGGCTGGCCGCTGGCATCCTGCACTATCCTGGCGGCATCGGCATCCAGCAGATCCGTGCCTGGCTGTTCCGGCTCGGAGCAGGCGCGGCCATCGGCGCGGCGGCAGTCGAGCTGCTCCTCCTTGCTGGCCAGCACTATGGGGCGATTGAGCACCCGACTCTCCTGCCACTCGTCGGTTTCCGGCAGTGTCTGCCATTCGCTGCCACCAACCGGGTATTGATAGCCGGTGTCTTTCAGTACTACCTGTACCTCGCTGCCGGCGGGCAGGGTCTGGCGGCAAACCCGGTAGCTGATGGTCTTGTCCCCTTCCTGGCGGGTCTGGGGCTCATCGCACTCCTGCTGTGTCTTGGTCTCGTCCAGCTGCCAGCTGTACTGGCGCCAGACGTGGATCTCGCTCACCTGGCTGGCGGCCTGACTGCCCGCCACGGGTTGCAGGCGGAAGAAGATCTGCTCGAGGCGGCCGTCCCGCTCATTGGGAGTCTCTTCCAGCACGCTCAGCTGTTGCCAGTTTTGCGGCTGGTATTGCCAAACCTGTTCGGCGCAGCGCCCCTGGGCATTGAGCTCGCAGCGATCCAGCTCCTGCTCGCTGTGACCCAGTATGATGCGCTCCGCCAGCGGCAGACGATCCTGACGCGGGGCGGTCGGGGTGCCCGTCAGCGGTTCCCAGCGGCCCTGTTTCAGGCCGTAGCCAAAGTCATAGCTGCTGGCCGGGATGGCCTTGCCTGCCGGCACCACCTGCTCGCAGCTGAGGTAGCGGATCTGCCAGCCCTGCTCGATCTTGAGCTGCGGCTCGCCGCACAGCTGTTCTGCCTGCGCGGTCAGATTGGCATCGCTCCAGTCGAAGCGGCGGTAGACCCGCAGTTGCTGATAGGGGGCATCGTCATCGCGGGCGCTGAGCTCGTAGGTGACTTCGGTGACGCGATCGCTCAGCTGGCGGCTGGATTCACCGTTCAGCCGGTACTGTTGCCAGTCGGCGGGGGAGTAGTTGGCCAGCGCCGAGGTGGCGAGCAGGCCCGGTGCTGCCAGCAGCAGCAACCTTGTTCCCAGATTGTTCATTTTTATCCCTTTGGATGAGAGTCTGCGTGGTTATCGCGGGCAATGTACTCAGTTCCAAAGGGGTATCAACTCACCAGTCAGGCCATATAAATCATTTATTTAGATTGAATCAAAACAAAGTGAGTGCCATTGGGGGCTCAGCTGATAGCAAGGACTCATCTGCCATCTGGGGGGTATCTCAGCCTTCGGCTGACAAGTGTGATCAAGGTCTCGTTTGAGATGCGTTGGCAGTGTGTTGTTGCGACAGTACGAAGGAGGCGATGGAGTGGAAAACCGAGCGACGCTATGGCTGTGTGGTGAACCGGATCCTGAGAGGACTTTGCAAGAGAGGAAATGCGAGAGGGGCTGGTGCCGCTAGAGGGCGACGGTTGGATGCTAAACAAGCGCTGTGTTCGGCGTGGGCTCTACTTGCTAAGGGGAGGCGAGCAAGTCGGCCCGAGGCAATGAACAACCCCGGGCAGATGGGATGGCTAACTCGATCAGAGGTAGCTGACGGTCACTATGGCCATCTTGTTGCTGCCGGCAGACAGCTTGTACTGCATGGTGCTGCTGATGGTATTGAGGCTGCCGGCTTGCTGCAGGCTGGCCAGATCCAGGGTCTGGCGCTGGGTGCCCGAATAGCAGGTCACGCTGTTGTCAGCGAAGTCGCAGGGGGCTTCGTAGATGGTTCCGGTGAAGGTCACGCTGCCATCGTAGGCAGAGGCTGTTGCCGGCAACAGGGCGACGCCCAACAGCATGGCTGCGGCGGCAGAAGAGGCAAAACGGATGGTGCTGTTGCGAACGGAAGCGGTGGAAGTGTTCATTTTTATGTCCTTTTCGTCACATGTCGTTGTACGAAAAGGGCAACGCAATCAAAGAGAATGACACAGATACAACTGATGACATCGCTCTTCTCAGATGGCAGCTCCGCTGTCTTAGGTATTTAAACCCTTAGACCGGTGGCTTTGCGTCCCGACCTTTCGACCGGTTTGCCCTTTACTCTATGTTTAGATGATAACACCCTACTTTGAGAAATCAATCAGCATAAAAAAGCATGAGATATGGGTCACAGATAGCAGGAATAATAAATGTCTACGTGGGATATATATTGCTGACCTACTGCGGGAATGGCGTTGTTGAGTGTCAACATTATCGTCATAACACAGCGCGACAGTGAAAACCCCCTCATTTATTGAGCCATGTCGGACTTTAATAAGCAGGTTATTCATCCCAGGCACGGAACAGCGGCCATTTACTGCTTGTATGCCATGGGCTGTCATTATGATTACCTGATTACCTGATTACCTGATTACCTGATTACCTGATTACCTGATTACCTGATTACCTGATTACCTGATTACCTGATTACCTGATTACCTGATTACCTGATTACCTGATTACCTGATTACCTGATTACCTGATTACCTGATTACCTGATTACCTGATTACCTGATTACCTGATTACCTGATTACCTGATTACCTGATTACCTGATTACCTGATTACCTGATTACCTGATTACCTGATGATTACTTGGCAAAGATGAGGGTGGCGATTTGCTTGGTCAGTGGCGTTTGTTTTTAGTGGTTGATGTTGGTTTTTTGTTAATTTGGTTTGTGATGTGAGTGGGTTGTGAAACTCACTATTGTCAGTCGAGTGATATATATAGTGGTTAATTGTCTCTCATTGTTTTGAAATGTCATGTGCGATTGTAAGTTTATGATTTTAAAGTGTTTATAAAGGAATTTATAAAAATCAAAATGTATTTGATGTGCATCAAACGTGTCGTTAATTTATCCACCAAGCAAAAGTTGAATTCGGTTTTTTGTGCAGATGACATGGATGTATGTAGTCGTGCAAATGGGAGGTGGCGGGAACTGCCTCTAATACTGCAAACACCTTTGCTTGTTTGATATGCACAGATAATTGCACCAGTGGCCATATCTCATTAATGAGGCGTCGGTCTGCTGACAGTTGCTGAGCAATAATATCGCGGCATCATCGAAAATCATGACTCCAGCTTGATCCAGATGATGCCGCATAACAACACACGTTAATGTAGGTATATACGAATGAACGCTAATAAAATCTTGGTTGCTATGGGTGTTGGTTCCATTCTGCTGTGCGGCTCCGCCGTTGCTGCCGGTGGTGCTGGTTCAGGCAAAGTCACCTTCAACGGTGAAATCATCAACGCTCCTTGCTCCGTTGCTCCCGAGTCTGTTGATCAGGTTGTAGAGATGGGCCAGGTCAGCACCAAAGAGCTGGTCAATGGTGGTGAGTCCAACTCCAAGCCGTTCAGCATCAAGCTGCTGAACTGCGAAATCTCCGACAAGGAAGATGCCGTCAAGGTGACCTTCAGCGGTGCCTCCGAGCATGATGGCCTGCTGGTGATCGGTGGTGGTCAAGCTGCCGGTGCTGGTATCAAGATGAGTGCGCCGGGTGGTTCTGCCATCGTGCTGGGTACCCCGACTGCAGCCTTCAACCTGGTAAACGGTGACAACGAGCTGCCCTTCAGCGCCGTGCTGAAAGGTTATTCCGATCAGACCGCCAACCCGCTGCAGGCCGGCGCTTTCACTGCAGTGACCAACTTTACTCTCTCCTACGAGTAATTGGCTGCCTTAACGTGTGACAAGGGTTGTGGTGGTGCGAACCACCACAACCTCACACATTCTGTTTCCTCGTATCGAACCTTGATCATGAAAACTTCAATGATGGTGCCGGTAGTGCTGCAGATGGTGATGATGGCGGGGCCTGTTCTTGCCAATGAGATCACGGATGGCCTGGCTGAATCTGGGTGTACTCTGGATATTTTGCACAGCATCCCCCAGCAAGAACAACACCAGGGCACGCTGAAAATCAGCGGGTGTCAGGCTGAAGGCACATCACTGCCTTTTATTGCCATGTCCGTGCACAGTGCCATGAGCGATGAATTGAGCATCATCAGCAATGGCCAATATTACAAGGTATCCGGCGAACGCTTTATTGTCTCGGATATTGTCAACAGCGATCTGGAATTCAATTTTAAAATAAACGGCAACCAGCTGTTTGTTTCAGATAGAACGACGCTGTTTGAGCTCGATTATATGTAAGCAAGTCCATTGCTTAGTGTAGATACCTCATTAATGTGAGACCGTTATGCCATCCCTAGAGTAAATTTATGAGCGTTTCAACATCAAACTCTGCAAGAAAAAAACATTATTCAAAAATGGCTTTTATGCTATGCGTGCCCGGCCTGATGGCGGTGGCAAACCACGCATGGGCAGAAACGGAGTTTAATATTGATGCGCTCGATCTGGACGAACGGACCAAGATCGACCTCTCCCAGTTTGCCGACGAAGGCTACATCCTGCCCGGTGACTACTACCTCGAGATCGAGGTCAACAAGAACAAGCTGCCTCTGCAGAAGATCCCTTTCTACGAGACCAATGCCGGCAAGAGCAAAGGCGGGGTTGCCTGTCTGCCGCAAGAGGTGATCCCCAAGCTGGCGCTGACCGATGAGGCCATCGCCAAGATCGATACCTGGCACGATGGCCAGTGTGCCAACCTGCTGGCTCTGGACGGGGTCGTGATCTCGAACGACATCGGCAATGGCCTGCTCAGGATTGCCGTGCCCCAGGCGTGGATGAAATACAGCGACCCCAACTGGATTCCACCGGAGCAGTGGGATGTGGGTATTACCGGTCTGATGCTGGATTACAACATCAACGCCCAGGTCAATGAAGGGAGTGACTATTCCAATAGCAATATCAGCAGCTATGGCACCCTGGGGGCCAACTATGGCGCCTGGCGCCTGCGTGGTGACTATCAGGCCAGCTCTTATTGGGGTGATGATGAGCGGTCGTCAGCCGAGCTGAATCGTATCTATGCCTATCGCCCCTTGACCGACATGGCGGCCAAGCTGACGGTGGGCGAGCAGCAGCTCAACTCCCAGCTGATCGACGGCTTTCGCTACACGGGCGTGAATCTGGCCAATGACGAGCGCATGCTGCCGCCGAGCCTGCAGGGTTATGCGCCCGAGGTGAGCGGCATCGCCAAGACCAACGCCAAGGTCACCATTTCCCAGTCCGGCCGCATCATTTATGAGACCAACGTGCCAGCCGGCCCGTTTCGTATTCAGGGGCTGGACAGCTCGGTACGCGGTCGGCTCGATGTGCGGGTAGAAGAGCAGGATGGCAGCGTCAGCTCGTTCCAGGTAGACACAGCGACAGTCCCCTACCTGACTCGTCCCGGCTATGTCAGATACAATCTGGCCGTCGGTGCCCCCTCCGAGCTGGGGGATTCCGCCCACGACGTGCATGGCCCGGCCTTTGTCACCGGCGATTTCTCCTGGGGGGTGGCGAACTCCTGGTCACTTTACGGCGGCAGCCTGATCGCCGGTGAGTACAACTCCATGGGGCTGGGTATAGGTCGCGACCTGTATGCCTTCGGCGCCATCTCCGCCGACCTGACCCAGTCCATTGCGAAGCTGCCGGGCCTGTCCACCAAGATTGGCCAGTCGGTGCGCGTGAACTACGCCAAGCAGTTCGATGAATACAACAGCGCCATCACCTTCGCGGGTTATCGCTTCTCCCAGCATAACTTCATGACCATGTCGCAATTCTTGAGCAACAAGGATCGGCTGGAGAACAACAATACGACCTCGAGCGATGACTACAACACCTGGGGTGACAAGGAGCTATATACCATCACTGCCAACAAGACCTTCTGGGCGGATGATACGGCCAAGGCTCTGACAATCTATCTGGACTACACCCACAGAACTTATTGGGCTCACGATGCCGAGGACCGCTACGGCCTCTCCATCAACAAGAACGTAAACATCGGCAGCTTCAAGGATGTCTCCGTCTATGTATCGGCCTACAAGACCAAGACCGAGAACTACGAGGATGACAAGAGCGTCATGCTGACCCTGAGCATGCCGATTGGGGACAGGAAGAGCGCGGGATACAGCGTGCAGTCCTCCAACGGCAAGGTTACCCATCTGGCCACCTATCAGGATTACAGCCGGCCGGATGATACCTATCAGCTGGGGGCCGGGGTACAGAGCAACGGCCACGCCGTGGCGCGCGGCTACTACAACCACAACGGCGATGTAGGTGCCGTCAGCCTCAACGCCTACAGCGTGCAGAGCGAGTACACCTCGGTCGGAGCCAGCCTGCGCGGCGGTCTGACGGCGACCGAGCATGGGGCGGCGCTGCACCAGGCGACTCGCCGCGGCGGTACCCGCATGATGGTGGACACCGACAAGACCTCAGGCGTCTCTTTCAACAATGGCCGCGCCGTGACCAACCGCTTTGGCGTCGCTGTGATCAGCGACATGACCGACTATCGCAAGAGCGACACCCGGATAGACGTGGACCAGCTGGGCGATGACATAGATGCCATGAATGCCATCAAGCAGGGGACCCTGACCGAAGGTGCAATTGGATATAATGCCTTCGAAATGGCCGAAGGGTTCAAGTTGCTGGCCAATGTCAAACTGCCCGATGGCTCAGTACCGCCGTTTGGTGCCACAGTCGTCAAGGATTCCGGTCGGGTGCTCTCGGTGGTGGATGAGGATGGCCTGGTCTATCTGACCGGGGTGAAACCGAATGAAGCGTTTGAACTCTCCTGGGGCGGGGCTCGCCAGTGCCAGATAGTGGCGCCGCAAGAAGTAACCGATCTGTCGATGAAGACTCTCACTTGCAAGTAATGGGATACCGATGAAAAAGCTGCTCTCTTATACCTGTCTGGCCGTGCTGGGCATGACCTCGCTCAACGTCAGTGCTGCCATAGTGCTGGATCGTACCCGTGTCGTGTATCCGGGCGGTGCCAAATCCATCAGCCTCAACATCAAGAACGAGAACCAGAAGCTGCCCTACCTGGCGCAGGCCTGGATTGAAGACACCCAGGGACAGAAGATATCTTCTCCCTTCGTGATATTGCCGCCGGTACAAAGGGTGGATGCCAACCAGAAGTCCATCGTGCGCATCGCCAGCGTGCCGGCCATCGACAGCCTGCCCAAGGATCGCGAGTCGATCTACTACTTCAACCTGCGCGAGATCCCGCCCAAGAGCGAGAAGAGCAACGTGATGCAGATTGCGGTGCAGTCCAAGATCAAGCTGTTCTACCGCCCCGAGGCCATCCTGCCCGAGCGCGGCGCCATCTGGCAGGATCAGGTGCTGATCACCAAGCAGGGCAAGGCCCTCAAGGTCAACAACCCGACACCTTACTACATCACCTACGTGGGCCTCGGCCATCCGCAGGGCAAGGAGCGGACCACCATCAAGGGTTTCTCCGCCTTTATGGTTGCCCCCAAGTCAGAGCAGACGGTCACCATCCCGGAAACCCTGGGCAATGAATTTGTGATCAGCTACGTCAATGACTACGGCGGATATATGGATATCAAATACCAGTGCACAGGCAATGCCTGTAAAGCCGTGAAGGAGAGATAAAGATGATATTGCGTACCGGTGTACTCGGTATCATGCTGTTGTCTATGCCCGCATTGGCTATCAATGGTGAAGTCAGGGCCGACACAAAAACCTATGATATTGAGCTTAAAAAGGAAGACATCGTTAACGAGACTGGTAAAGAGAAAGAGTTCAAGTGGAATCTAAATGGGACCTATCCGGGGACGGCATACTGTCCAGAAAAAGATATTGAAAGTCAACCCTTCTATTACCAAGCAAGGATGAGCGCGGGTCTGCCCAGTGTCGGTGGTGGATATGTAAAGTTGAATGAGTTTCTGGACCTCAAGGTCGATATCTGGATTGCGGGGGGGCGTAAAGCCTATGTTACGGCTCCTTTCAATGAAGAGTCTAATAATGCGTTCTCATATAGTTGCGACAAGAAAAAGGGTTATGCTGATTTTAACTTCGCTAGTGGTAGCGAGGGAAAGGTGACCTTTCGCGTTCGCAAACCAATCATCAATGGTGTGCAAATCGCCGACCATGAAATAGTCGAGATGTTTGGCCGCTTGGGTAACCGGGGGGCTGGCTTCAACGATAATGTCATGTCCAGGATCGTTATCAAGTCCTCAGTATTATATGTGCCAGAAAAATGCACTATCAATGGAGGGCAGACGATTGAGGTCGAGTTTGGTGACTTGCCTGGTTCCGGGTTGGATGGCAACAACTTTGAAAAAACAGTACCACTTAACTTTGTGTGCAGTGGCGGTGTATTTGACAAAGGAGCATCACTGAAAATAAATCTCGCCATTTCTGGCAAACCGACCTCGTTTAGCCAGAACTATCTGAGAACAACGCGAGATGGATATAAAGGCGGTGATGTTATCAAGGATCTTGGTATCAAATTCAAACAGCTGGATGGCTCGACACTGAATCTGAATGATTGGTATCCGGTTTCCATGCAGGGAAATATCGGCGACTGGGGTTTTATTGCTGCCCCGATAAGCCCTGCCGGTGCAGAGGTCGCTGCGGGTGATTTCTATGCAACCGGTACGATCGTTGCGTCATTTCAGTAGGAGGGGATATGTTGCGCTTAGTCTATTGCGGGTTGCTCATTATCCCTTTATGGGTCAGTGCTGCGGCTGACGATCTTGAACTCTTGGGTGGAGCGCTCAACCTGCATGGCCGGATCATCGATCAACCGTGCGTGATTGCCCCCGAATCGGCGGATCAGTCGGTCGATATGGGGGTGGTCGATGTCAGGGAGCTCTATGCCAATGGGGGTGGGGTCCAGGTGCCCTTTGTCATCCGCCTGACCAACTGCAAGCCGGGTATCTTCCGCATGGCCAAGGTGACCTTTACCGGCTCGCAGGATACCCAGCTCAGCGGCGGCCTGGCGTTTTCGGCAGGCGCCGCCAAGGGCGCCGGCATCCGCCTGTATGATGTTACTCAGTCCCCCTTGAACCTGGGGACGCCCTCCCGTGGTTATCTGCTAGGCGGTACGACGGAGAATGAACTGCAATTCTCTGCCCGGGTGGAAGGGCATCCGGACGCACTGTCCGCCAAGCAGATCCAGCCCGGCGATTATACCGCCGTAGCCAATTTCATCGTGGCTTACGAATAGACTCAGAGATCATTGTGCTGAACGACCTTTGAATTGCCGAGACTGGGCCAGGTGATGACGCCGCCCAGATAATTGGAGAGGTAAATGCCGCCCGGCAGCTGAATGAATTGTGCCGTTTGCTTGGGGGGCGTCAGTGCCGCCACCAGGGTCGCCACCATGCCATTGCTGGTCAGCGCCTGTTGGTCAATAAAATTGACTATGGTATTTTTCACTTCGATGGAAATATCGCCGTCATCTCGCTCTATATCCCCGACAGAATCCAGATTAAATAGCGTTTGAGCCTTGTCGTCGGTTGCGATTACGGTCGCCACCACAATTTCCCTGTTCATGGTGACAATGAATTTGTTCTTTCTGGTCATCTCCACCCAGTTATCCGGTGCCTGACAGCTGCTGTGGTATCTGACTGTGGTATCTGGATTGTGGTAATAATTGTGGGAGACATTTTTTCCCTGCTGTGCCATGGTCGTGATCACGCACTGCAACTCTTCGGCGATGGGGTGGCCATTGCGCAGCATGAATATATTTTCCGATAGTTGCTGGTTTTTATTGTCGATCGAAAAATAACTGATGGCTTCCTTGCCGACAAGAATGGATACCTGCTCGTCAGCATAATGAGGAATGCGTTTTATCGGTGGCAGCAGCGTATCAATCTTCAATTTCAGGGCGCTTTCGGTATCGCTGGTCATGTAGAGAGAAACATGGCTGAGATTGATGGTTCGCAGGGTATTTGCCATGACATAGTTATATATGATCAGCGCCAGTGCAGTCAGTGATATCAGCAGCAGTGCAAGCAGCATGATGCGCTTCGGGTTGAAATAGCGATCGTATTTTCTGCGAGAATATTGTCGTCTGGCCCGCGGTGAGGCTGCGGGTGTTTCTGTCCTTTCCTCCGTATTTTCGGCCTCACCAATGACCTCAATGGGTGCACAGAAGATATAACCTACCCTGGGGATGGTATCAATTGAGTTCAGCAAGCCAAATGATTCCAGTTTTCTCCTCAGGGAGAGGATCTGTCGATTAAGGTTGGTGTCGGTATTATCCTGATTTGGCCACAAGGCTTCCTGCAGTATGTTTCTGGGAATGACACTGCCTGCCTCATCACACAGCATTTCGAGCAGCTCGGCTTCTTTGTTGCTGAGCTTGATGTCCTTTTCTCCCTTAGAGAGTCGGAATATTGCTGCGGAGAAAAATATCTCCTCTGCAATTTTATAAATTTTGTTACTCATGTGTGACTCGCCTTACTGCCAAGGAGTGCATTTTACCACCATGTCGCAGTTGTTCAAATAACGCCAAATTAACAATTTCCTTTACTATCAATCGATTATATTTCCATCGAGATACTGGGCGAGGGACATGGTACTACAGTCGATTAATTTGGTTCAAAAAATGCTCAAAAAGATGACCAATGATGTAATCGTTCTCACTCAGGATGACGACGGAGGGATAATGTTGGCCTTGAGCGGGGTTTCTCTTGAATAAGGTGCATACAGACGGCTCCTGCCGTGTCGGAAACTGTCGTATGACGCCTTATTGCTTGAAGATAGATGGCTGATGCAGCTTTCGCTGTGGCTTGAGCGCCCCGCCCATGTCGGGCCAGGGTTGCCAGAGGTCGGGCACCATGAAGCCGGGCAGGGTGGCGCGGATCCAGGCGGCCAGCTCCGGATAGGGCACAGGCTCGCCATGCCAGTCGATGAAGGCGGCGGGGCGTTGCCCCCACTCGTCGCTCGGCATGGGCACCACCAGTGCCTGCGCCACGGCGGGATGATCCACCAGCCGCTGCTCTATGGTTTCGGGCTGTATGTTCTCGCCCCCCGAGATGAACAGATTGTCGATCCGCCCCTCCACCACCAGCTCGCCGTCGGCGGTGATATGCCCCTTGTCGCGGGTGTGAAACCAGCCAGCCTCGTCGAGCGGCCTCTCCAGTACGCCCGCCTTGAAATAACCGGCAAACAGGGTGTCACCGCGCACGCAGATCTCATCTTGCTGGATGCAGACTTCCCGCCCCGGCAGCGGTTTGCCAACCACGCCAGCGGCGGATGGCTGGCCGGTGCAGACCTGGCTGCCCATCTCGGAGAGGCCGTAACTCACCTTGGGGGTGAGCCCCATGGCCTTGAGGCGGCTCACCAGCGGCTCGGGGATGGCGGCGCCGCCGAGCAGCAGCTCGCGCAAGCGGGTGCGGGCTGGGTCGAAGCCCTCTGCCAGCAGCCGCCAGAGCTGGGTCGGCACCAGCGAGAGGTGGGTGATGGGCTGGCGTTCGAGGCGCGCCTTGAGGGGCTGACTGCGATCGTCGAGCACCAGGCTGGCGCCTGCCAGAAAGACCCTAAACAGGATGGCGTAGCCGCCGACGTGAAACAGCGGCAGGGAGAGCAGCCAGCCGCACTCTTCATCGAGCGGGATCAAAGACGCCGAGCCCCGTGCCGAGGCCAGGTGGTTGGCGAGGCGATGCACCACGGCTTTCGGTGTGCCGCTGGAGCCGGAGGTGAGGATCATGTTGTTCAACTGGGCAGGCGCGAGCGGCCAGGGCTGATCGGCCGCCGCCAGTTCAGTGTCGAAATCCAGCCGCAGTGGGCACCCGCTTCCCGCCTGAATGTCGTCGGCCGACCAGCCGGCGGCCACGTCCAGCTGCTGCGCCAGTTCGGCCTGTCTGGCCGCAGGAAAGGCGGGATTGAGCGGGCAGAAGACGATGCCGCTGCGCACGCAGGCCCAGGCCAGCAGGACGTCCGGCAGGGCGCCGCGTACCACGGCAGCCAGCCGGTCGCCGGCTTTCAGGCCAGCCAGCGCCAGCTGCCGGCAGAGGCTGTTGAGCCGTGCATCCAGCTGCTGATAGCTGAGGGGCTTGTCTGTGTGGATGGCGATGCGCTGGGGAGATATATGTGCCCAGTAACGCACCGGGCAGGGTTCCAGGGGGAAGTGATGGTCAGATGTCGGCAGCATTAAGGCCCCTTCAGTCACGGTGAAACAGGGGCTCCAGCAGGCCAGGATCGGGTTTGCCTTGCTTGTCCAGCAGATCGCTTGCCAGCCAGCGTTTGGTGTCCAGGCCCGGCGCCTGATCCGGCGCCCACTCACCCGCGAGACGGGCGAGCTGGCCGAGGCCGACCCCGGACTCGAAGCAGGAGGAGACGATCACTTTCAGGCGCAGCTCGCGGGCGCGGGCGACCAGGGCCTCGCTGTTGGCCAGCGAGCCAAGCAGCATGGGTTTGAGCACCAGAGCTCTCAGCTGCGGGATGGGCTCCCAGGGCTTGCCCTGTGCCAATAGCTCGTCGATGGCCACCGGCATGCCGGTGCGGTTTGCCACGAAGGCGATATCGTCAAAGTTGGCGCAAGGGTCTTCCAGATACTCGATCCGGTTCGAGTCCAGGTGACCGCAGAAGGCCCAGGCCTCCTCACGGGTCCAGCCCTGGTTGGCGTCCAGCACCAGCTTGAGGGTGGGGATGCGATCGCACAGCAGGCGGATCAGCGCCAGCTCGTCGCGCATGGGATAACGGGCCACCTTCAGCTTGGCCTTGGTGGGCGTCTGATGCAGCCAGTCCTTCCAGTGTTTGAGCAGCTCCTGGGGGGAGCCTTGAATGAGGGGATAGGGCTCGGGCAGGGTGGCCGTCTGTTCGGGCCAGACCCGCCGCGCACAGTCCAGACCAAATTGCACCGAGGGCAACAGGGGCGCTATGGGCTGCCCCTGAGCCAGCTGCTCCAGACAGGCGAGCGCTTCGGCTTGCGCCTCGGCCAGGGTCTCTCTGGAGAAACCGGGCAGGGGGGCTATCTCCCCCCAGCCCTTGTCGATGCGAACCAGCAGGCCCTCTCGCGCCACCTCCACCTTGCCGTGAAAGGTCAGGGGCTGGGTAAAAGGCAGTTGGTAGCGATAGAGAGCGAGTTTCATCAGGGATTCCGCTTGTATTTGGAGAAGTCGGGACGGCGTTTCTCGTTGAACGCGTTGCGCCCTTCCTGACCCTCTTCGGTCATGTAGAACAGCATGGTGGCATTCCCCGCCAGCTCCTGCAAGCCGGCCTGGCCGTCGCAGTCGGCGTTGAGGGCCGCTTTCAGGCAACGCAGTGCCATCGGGCTGTTCTGCAGCATCTCGCGGCACCAGCGCACGGTTTCGCGCTCCAGCGCGGCCAGCGGTACGACTGTATTGACCAGCCCCATGTCGAGCGCTTGCTGGGCATCGTACATGCGGCAGAGGAACCAGATCTCGCGAGCCTTCTTCTGGCCGACGATGCGCGCCATGTAGGAGGCGCCCCAGCCGCCGTCGAAGGAGCCGACTTTCGGGCCTGTCTGGCCGAACTGGGCGTTGTCCGCCGCTATGGTCAGATCGCACATCATGTGCAGCACGTGGCCGCCACCGACCGCGTAGCCGGCCACCATGGCCACCACGGGTTTCGGGCAGGTGCGGATGTCGCGCTGGAAGTCGAGCACGTTGAGGTGATGGGTGCCTTCGTCATCCTGGTATCCGCCGTAGTCGCCCCGGATCTTCTGGTCGCCACCGGCGCAGAACGCCTTCTCGCCGAAGCCGGTGAGTATGATGGTGCCGATATGGTCGTCATAGCGGGCATCGGCCAGCGCCTGCAGCATCTCTTTGACGGTGCGGGGACGGAAGGCGTTGCGCACCTGGGGACGATTGATGGTGATCTTGGCAATGCCATCGTCGGACTTGTGATAGAGGATGTCCTCGTAACCGGTGGAGCAATCGCGCCACTCTATCGGTGCATACAGTTCTGCTTCCGTCATTGCCTCAATCATCTATTTTTCCTTCTGTTGTAGTGCACAGTGAGCAATCGCGTCATCCGAAACAGGTGCGTACAGCTCCGCTTCCGTCATTGCTTCAATCATGCGCACTCTCTTTTTCTTGTTGGTGATAAGCCCGCAACGCCGGCTCAGGTAAAGGGTGTCATGCCGTTTTATGGCGTGTTCACAACCCACTCCCGCAGGAGTTGGGCAAACGTCTCGGGCTGGCTGGCGTGCAGATTGTGGCCGCCATCCAGGGTCAAGTGATTGATATTGCAGCCCTGCTTCACCAACTGGCAAGCCAGCTGATGGAATTTGTGATCCCGGCTGCCGGAGAGCCAGGTCACCGGCAAGCGGGTACCGGCCAGCGGTTCTGCTCTTAGCCAGGGGGCGAGATCCGGCTGCTGGCCCAGCGAGGTGGCGCGCAGCATGCTAGCGACGGCTCTGCCCTCGTTGCCAAGGCGGCGAGCTATCTGGCGGGCGCGGGCCGCCTCGTCGAGATCGGCGAACACCCCTTGCCGATACCAGTCGGCCAGCACTTCTGTCAGCGGTTCGCGCTCGAAGCGCCGGGCCCAGCGCTCGTCGTGTTCGATGCGAGCGGCCCGCTCGGCCAGCGGCAGGCCGGGATGGCAGTTTTCCAGCAGCAGGGCCTGCAATCCGGCGGGGGATCGGCTGGCGTGATAGAGGGCGAGCCGCCCGCCCAGCGAATAGCCGGCCAGTCGGTACTGCTCGATGCCGAGTGCCTTGAGCGCATTACAGAGCCACTCATGGGCTTCTTCGAAGCCGCTCAGCCGCAGATGCTGGTTGTGGCCGTGGCCCGGCAGATCCAGTCCATGGCAATCCATCCCAGGCAAGGCTTCGATCACCGGCTGCCAGTCGTTGGCATCGCCGAGCAGACCGTGCAGCAGCACCAGGGTTGGCTGGTCAGTGCTAGATGCCACGGATAAGGGTTCCCAAGGCTTTCAGATCTTCGGCCACCTCGCTGCTCGGTACCTTGATTTCAATCAGGGTTACTTTCTTTTCCAACGCAGGGTTTGTCAGGGCTGCGCCGTAGGCCTGCTCGAATTCAGCCAGCGTGGTTGGTGCCCGATAGTGGAGGCCGAACATGGCGGCGGCATGCTCGAAGTGCAGACCGTGGGGCAGGCAGTAGTAGGTCTCCAGCAGCCGATCGCCGATGGGCACAGGCAACATGCGAAAGATGCTGCCGCCGTCGTTGTTGAGCAGGATCACCACCAGCGGCCGGCTCGATTTGCCGAGCAGGGCCAGGCTGTTGAGATCGTGCAGGGCGCTGAGATCGCCGATCAGCAGGGTCGTCGTCTGCTCGCTCGACTGGGCGAAGCCATAGGCGCTGGCGATCAGGCCGTCGATGCCGGAGGCGCCGCGGTTGGTCATCACCCGACTCGGTCCCTTGCCCGCTTCGCCGAGCATGTCCATCAGCCGGGCCGGCATGCTGTTGCCGACGAACAGCTGGCCTTGAATGAGGGAGCCCAGCCGATGGCAGACGCCGAGCTCGGAGAAGCGATCGCAGGCGCTGCGGATCTGGCGGGTGGCGCTCTGCTGGCGCTCTGCCAGCCGGTGCCAGGGCAGGTGGCGAGTGCTCACCTTGTGGGTCGCGGCGAAGGCGGCGGGCTCGCACACCAGACGGCGGCGCAGCCGGTAATCGGGGTCGAGCCGCGCCGGCTGCGGATCCACCAGCCAGTAATCCTGCCAGGGGTGCTGCTTGATGAACTGGCCGAGCCGCTTGGAGATGAGGCGGGCACCGAATTGCAGCAGCACTTCGGCGCGAGCCAGCTCGGCCACGAAGCAGCTGTTCTGCAGGGCGAGATCCATGTGGATGAGGTTGCGGGCATCGAAGCGGATCTGGCTCTGCAGATCCGCCAGCAGCGGCCAGCCGAGGCGCTCGGCCAGCTCGGCCACCAGCTGCGCCTGGGCGGGATCCTGGATGCGGCCCGCGACTATGACGCCACGCTTGCCCTGCAAGGCCGCCCAATCCGGCTGGCGGGGGCAGATCTGCTCGTTCTGCTGCCAGGGGCTCCAGGGTTCGCTGGAATGGAGCCAGTCACCGAGGGGGGCCAGGTAGTCGCTGAAGTCTTGATATGCGTCGCCGGGGTAGAGCGGTTCCGGGTACATGCAGTTGAAGTGCACAGGCCCCGGCGTCAGCGCCTGCTGGGCCAGCGCCTGATCCACCGAACTCAGCACGAAGGCCGCCGGTATGGTCGGGGTGGGGCTCGGCAGGTTCTGCTGATAGACGGGGTAGCGACCGAAGATCCCCTGCTGATCGATCGCCTGGTTGGCGCCGTTGTCGATAAGCTCAGGCGGGCGATCGGCCGAAAGAATGATGAGCGGCACACCGGTCAGCTGGGCTTCCGCCACCGCCGGCCAGAGGTTGGCCACCGCCGTGCCCGAGGTCATGATCACCGCCACCGGTCGGCCGCTACCCTTGGCCAGCCCCAGCGCCATGAACCCCAAGCCCCGCTCGTCAAAATGGAGGTGGCGACGAAAACCTGGGTGGGCGGCGGCAGCCATGGTGAGCGGCGCCGAACGTGAGCCCGAGGCCAGCGCTATGTCCCGCACGCCGAGGCGATGGAGCTCTTCCAGCAAGAGGGAAGACCAGACGTGATTGAAGGTGGCATGTTGACTGGCAAACACGGGGCTCGCAAACATGGGGCTCTCGCTGAATGAGGGTCGATGGGAAAACGCTATCCCAGCAGGGAGAGCACGTTGGCGATCTTGTTGTCGAGTTCGGCCCACTCGGCGGCGGGCTCGGATCCCGCCACTATGCCGGCACCGGCGAACAGTGTGATGGTCTGCGCCGTGACGCGGGCGCTGCGGATGGCGACCGAGAATTCCGAGGTCTCCCGGCTCAGCATGCCGCAGGCCCCCGCATACCAGCCGCGCTGGTAGGGTTCACATTCGCGGATAAAGGCCAGTGCGGCTTCGCGCGGGGCGCCGCCCACCGCTGGGGTGGGGTGCAGGGCGTCCAGCAGTTGCCAGTCACAGACCCCGGGGCTGAGTTCGGCCTCTATGTCGCACTTGAGGTGTTGCAGCAGCCGCAGTTTCAGAATGCGCGGCTCGGTCAGGCTGGCGCCCGTGGTGAGCGGTGCCAGCCGGCTGAGGATGTCGGCGTGCACCAGCCGGTTCTCCAGCCGGTTCTTGCTGTCGGCCAGCAACTCTGCGGCCAGGGCCGCGTCGGTCGCCTCGTCGCCGGAGCGGCGTATGGTGCCCGCCAGCGCCTCGGTGAAGAGGTGGCTCCCTTCCCGGCGGTAGAGCCGCTCGGGGGAGCAGGAGATGAAGCTCTGCTCGGGGGAAAACTGAAAGCCGAAGTGGAAGCAGTCCTGGGCGTGCTGTGCCCACTGCGCCAGCAGGGACCAGGGGCAGAGGTCATCATCGTGCCGCGGGCGGGAGAGCAGGCTCTCCCGCGACAGCACCACCTTGGGGGTGTGCGCCTGAAAATCGGGCGCCGTCACCCGCTCGACCAGCGTCTGCCACTGGGCTGGGCCCGGGCAATCCTGGCGCTGCCAGCTGTGGGGTTGCAACGCAGGCAGGGTCGCCTCCGGTTGCAGGGCCGCGAGGGCCGCCTCGGCCGCCTGCAGCTCGGCATCCAGATTGCCGTCGGTCAGCCAGAGATTGAGGCAGAGGCTGACACACTCGCCTCTGCGCACCAGCTCGATGCGGGGCAGCACGAAGCGGCAGGGGCCAAAACCCTGCCAGCCGGGCTGAGCGGGATCGAACGCCAGTCCGCCGTAGTAGCGCGGACTGTCGTCGTGGGGCTGGCCCGTGTGCGCGCAGACTTGCTGTATGTCCTGCGGCCGGGTCAGCTCGCGAATGCAGCCCAGCGCCACGTATTCGGGCTTGTCGTGCCCTCTGGCATGCCAATAGATACGGGGGTAGAGGGTCTGCGCCGCGAGCCAGCCCAAGAAGGAGTCGACCTCGATTGCCACGCGCAGCCGCACGAAGCCGCTGGCGTTGCCGTGACGCAGGGCGTCCAGTTGTTGCTTGATATGGGTCTGAGCCAACATGGATTTCGTCTATGAGCCGATAGTGACGGTCAATCCTGCAGAAGGATGCCGTTGGTTTATGCCAAAGGAGCGATTATTCCTATATATTATCTGCCCATTCGTCCATGTAAATCGCCCGGGGAGCTGACTCCCGAGGGGCCAAGTATACCGAAATCCGGTTCGATAACCCTTAACACGATCAATATCTGATTGTTTGGCCATCACAATATGACAAATACCTTCTCTATCTGGTTGCTGGCGGCGCGTTTGCGAACACTGCCGCTCGCGTGCTCCTCCATCTTGCTGGGATCCGGGCTGGCGGCCAGCCGTGGCGCCTTCGATGGCACTATCATGGTGCTCTCCCTGCTGACCGCCATACTGCTGCAGATCCTCTCCAACCTGGCCAACGATTACGGGGATGCAGTCTCCGGTGCCGACAATGGCGAACGGATCGGTCCCCAGCGCGCCGTGGTCTCGGGTCTCATCACCCAAAAGCAGATGTGCATGGCCATGGCGTTGACCGCCCTGGCCGCCGTGGTGAGCGGCCTCGCCCTGCTGGGCTGTGCCTTCGGCGATCAGTGGCTGCAGATCTTCACCTTCGTGGTGCTGGGCGGCGCGGCCATAGTCGCGGCAATCACCTACACGGTGGGCAAGACCCCTTACGGCTACCGCGGGTTCGGCGATATCTCGGTGTTCCTGTTCTTCGGTCTGCTGGGGGTGCTCGGCTCTTACTACCTGTTCACCAAGACGCTGCAGTGGGATCTGCTGCTGCCGGCCACCGCCTGCGGCCTGCTGGCGACCGCCGTGCTCAACATCAACAACGTGCGGGACATAGAGACGGACGCGGTCAGCGGCAAGATCACCCTGGCGGTGCGGCTCGGTCGCAACCGCGCCATCGCCTATCACTGGCTGTTGCTGGGGGCGGCGCTGATCAGTACCATCGCCTTCCTGCTGACCCAGCCCGCCAGCTTCTGGCCCTGGATCTTCCTGCCTGCCATGAAGCCGCTCACGGACGCCGCCAAGACATTGCGCACGAGTTTCGATGGCGAGGTGCTGACCGGCGCCCTCAAGAAGACCGCCATCAGCGCCTTCCTGTTCAGCCTGCTGCTATCCATCGGGCTGGCACTCTCCTGATGGGATGATGATGCATGAAAGGCTCCGAACAGGGGCCTTTTTTGTGGGCATCCCCGCCGGTTTTTCCAATCATTTCAGTCTCATCAAGATCGCCATTCCCCAAACAGCCGTGATCCGGTCGGCAATATTGAGAAATTCTCCGACCAGCGAGTTGAGTTGTGACGGGCCCCGATTGTAGCGCCAGAGCGATTGCTATAGAGATGTAACCGTATCTGGTTGCACATGTAAAAATCGATGGCGGGAGCAGACTGATGGACAAGTTAGGGAAACACCTGGGATGGGGGCTGATGGCGCTGGTGGGCGCCAGTTCGCTCGGCTATATCGCCCTCAACCGGGGCGAACAGATAAACGCACTCTGGATCGTGGTCGTGGCTGTGTGCGTCTATCTGATTGCCTATCGCTATTACGGCCTGTTTATTGCCAAGCGCGTGCTGGCGGTCGACAGCACGCGCATGACACCGGCGGTGCGTCACAACGACGGTCTGGACTATGTGCCGACCGACAAGAAGGTCTTGTTTGGCCACCATTTCGCCGCCATCGCCGGCGCCGGCCCCCTGGTCGGTCCCGTGCTGGCGGCCCAGATGGGTTATCTGCCCGGCATGCTCTGGCTGCTGGCCGGGGTGGTGCTGGCGGGGGCGGTGCAGGACTTCATGGTGCTGTTCGTCTCCACCCGTCGGGATGGCCGCTCCCTCGGTGAGCTGGTCAGGGCTGAGATGGGGCCCACGGCGGGTGTCATCGCCCTGGTCGCCACCTTCATGATCATGGTGATCATACTGGCGGTGTTGGCGATGATAGTGGTCAAGGCGCTCGCCCACAGCCCATGGGGTACCTACACTGTGGCCTTCACCATACCGCTCGCCATCTTCATGGGGATCTACATCCGCTACCTGAGGCCGGGCCGCATCGGCGAGGTGTCTGTGATCGGTTTGGTGTGCCTGATTTTTGCCATCATCTCCGGTGGCTGGGTGGCCGAGAGCGAGACCTGGGCACCCTATTTCGACTTCGACGGCGTGCAGCTGACCTGGATGCTGGTGGGCTATGGCTTCGTCGCCTCCGTGCTGCCGGTCTGGCTGCTGCTGGCACCCCGTGATTACCTCTCCACCTTCCTCAAGATCGGTACCATAGTGGGCCTCGCCATCGGCATACTGGTGACCCAGCCGACCCTGCAGATGCCGGCGCTGACCCAGTTCATCGACGGCACAGGTCCGGTCTGGGCCGGGGATCTCTTCCCCTTCCTGTTCATCACCATCGCCTGTGGTGCCGTTTCAGGCTTCCACGCGCTCATCTCGTCCGGCACCACCCCCAAGATGCTGGCCAACGAGGATCAGGCCTGCTTCATCGGTTACGGCGGCATGCTGATGGAGTCCTTCGTCGCCATCATGGCGCTGGTGGCCGCCTGCGTCATAGATCCGGGTGTCTACTTCGCCATGAACAGCCCCATGGCTGTGCTGGCGCCGGCAGGCACCACAGACGTTGTGGTCTCCGCCGCCGCCGTGGTGAGCAACTGGGGCTTCCAGATCACCCCCGAGACCCTGACCCGCATCGCCAGCGAGGTAGGTGAGCAGAGCATCATCTCCCGTGCCGGCGGTGCCCCGACCCTGGCGGTCGGCATGGCCTACATACTGCACGGTGCCCTCGGCGGCCTGATGAACGTCGCCTTCTGGTATCACTTCGCCATCCTGTTCGAGGCCCTGTTCATCCTCACCGCCGTGGATGCGGGGACCCGGGCGGCGCGCTTCATGTTGCAAGATCTGCTGGGGGTCATCTCCCCCTCCCTCAAGCGCACCGACTCCCTGCCGGCCAACCTGCTCGCCACCGCCCTGTGCGTGCTGGCCTGGGGTTACTTCCTGCATCAGGGGGTGGTGGATCCCCTCGGCGGCATCAACACCCTGTGGCCGCTGTTTGGCATAGCCAACCAGATGCTGGCGGGCATGGCGCTGATGCTCTGCGCCGTGGTGCTGTTCAAGATGAAGCGTCAGGCCTATGCCTGGGTGGCGCTGCTGCCCACCAGCTGGCTGCTGATCTGCACCCTGTCTGCGGGTTGGGAGAAGACCTTCAGCGACAATCCCAAGCTCGGCTTCCTGGCCATAGCCAACAAGTTCCAGGCCATGATCGACAGTGGCACAATCCCGGCCCAGTACACCGAATCCCAGCTGGCCCAGCTGGTGTTCAACAACCGGCTGGATGCAGGGCTGACGGTGTTCTTCATGCTGGTGGTGGTGGTGCTGGCCGGCTTCTCCCTGAAGACGGCCCTCAAGGCGCTGAAAAATCCGCAGCCGACCGCCAACGAGACACCGTATCAGGCTATGCCGAAACAACCGGGCGCAACCCGGCCCAAGTCTGACGACGATGCTGACGACGGCGAGCTGGCCCCCAGCCTCAAGTAAGTCAGCAGGCCGGCACCCGCGGGTGCCGGCTCTTCATCGACGGCCTTTAAGGAGTTTGCATGTTCGATACCCTGGCCAAGGCGGGCAAGTATCTGGGGCAGACCGCCAGACTCATGGTGGGTGTGCCCGATTACGACAACTACGTGCAGCACATGCGGCTGACTCATCCCGAGCAGACCCCCATGAGCCACGACGAGTTCTTTCGCGAACGCCAGGATGCCCGCTACGGCGGCAAGAATGGCGGGCGCTGCTGTTAGGTTTCACGTCACAGGACTTCCACCATGACGCATGCTGTCGCGGTCATCCTTGATTGAACGGTTTTCTCGGCTCTGGCCGGATATAGCGGACAGTGCGACTAGCCCCCTCACCACAGGACTCCCATCATGACGAATGCTGTAGCGGTCACCCTGCTGACCGGTTTTCTCGGCGCCGGCAAGACCACGCTGCTCAACCACTTTCTGCGCCACCACGCCGACGCCTCCGTGGCCATCCTGGAGAACGAGTTCGGCGCCGCCAACATAGACGGCGCCCTGCTGGAGGGAGGTGAGGGGATAAGCGTGGTGGAGCTCAGCAACGGCTGCGTCTGCTGCAGCGTGCGCGGTGAGTTTCGGGCAGCGCTGAGCGACCTGCTGGCCCGACGGGCGGCGGGGGAGCTGAGGTTCGAGCGGCTGATCGTCGAGACCACGGGGCTCGCCGATCCGGCCCCCATCATCCAGACCTTCTTTGTCGAAGAAGAGTTGCGCGATGCCTTGCGCCTGGATGCCGTCATCACCCTGGTCGATTGTGAACACATAGGCCGCCAGCTGGACGAGCATCCGGTGGCGGCGGCCCAGATAGGTTTTGCCGATCGCATCCTGCTCACCAAGACAGACCGGGTGGACGGGGCGACGCGGGAGGCGGCCATAGCGCGAGTCCACGGCATCAATCCCAGGGCGCAGATCCTCGACATAGTGCAGGGGGAGTGCCCGGCCGAGTGCTGGCTGGATCTGGATGCCTTCAGCCTGAGCGATGAGCTGAGCCTGAGCCCGGGCCTCAACATAGTGCGGGCCGGACGCCAGGGCTTCGAGGCGTTTCGCCCGCTTTCGGCCCGGCCGCGCTCCTGGCAGGATGCCATCTCGGCCCAGCTGTTCGAGGGGGGCGAGCTGGATTTGAAGCAAATCGGCGCCTTCATGGAGCAGTGCATCGAGTTGCATGGCAATGACATGCTGCGCTACAAGGGGGTGCTGGCCATCGCGGGCGAATCGCGCCGCCTGATAGTGCAGGGGGTACACAGGGTGGCGGGGTTCGATTACGGCTCTCCCTGGGAGGAGACGCCTCCTCAATCTCGGCTGGTGATCATCGGCCGCTACCTGCCCGTCGAGGCACTGCGGGAGGGGTTTGCCCGGACGCAAGCATGAGGGAGAAAAGCACATGCGCGGATCATTGAAAAAGAAAATCATCCAGGTCTGCCACCAGAAGATTGCGCAGAAGGGGGAGGCGGTAGGTGTCTCCTTCTATGCGTTTTTTGCCAACCGCAATGACGACCCCGAGTTGTTGATGGAGGCGGCGACCTGGTGGATCCAGACCCAGAGGCTCGACCATTTCGAGAAGGCGCGGAAGATCATAGCGCTGGTCGAGGCGATGGAATAATAGGGGAGAATGAAACAAGAAGGGCTCCTGATGAGGAGCCCTTCTTGCTTACCGCCACGGTGGGCGAGCGGCCTCAGCCGGCTTGCGTCAGTCCAGCCGCACGGCGGGAGAAGATCAGGCTGTCCAGCAGCCAGATGACGACCATGGAGGCACCCACCAGCGGGAAGCAGATGCCGAGCAGTACCAGCACGGCGATGGCGCCGCGCATGGGGGGCAGTTTGGCCGGCAGCGGCGGCGCCGCGAGACGACCCTGCGGACGGCGGCTCCACCAGATCCAGAGGCCGCTCACGGCGCTCAGCAACACCATCAGGCAGATGAGCAGCATGGCCAGCTGATGGGGCCAGCCGTAGAGCTTGCCGGTGTGCAGCATGACGCCGGTTTCCACCGTCTTGGCGACCAGGCCGTAATCCTGCCAGCGCACGTCGGACAGCACCTTGCCGCTGTACTGATCTATGTGCAGGGTGGCATCGTTGCGCGGATCATCGGCGAACAGGGCTATGGTGTAGACGCCGCTCTTGCCGGCCGGCGGCGTGATGCTGTAGCCCGGGGTGACCAGGCGCTCTCTGGCAATCTCCACCACCTGCTGCAGCGGGATGCGGTGCTCGGCCATCACCATCCCCTCGTGTTCCCCACCATGGTTCATGGCGCTGTGATCGTGCCCTTCCGCACTCTGTGGCATGGCCGTGTCCGCCATCGCCATGGAGCCAATCTCATCGGGCGTGACCGAGCTCGGCATGGGGGTGCTCTCCATCGCCCAGGGCACAGTTTGATCGTGGGCCTGGTTCAGGCTGCGGGCAAGCGGTGCTGATGCGGGCACCTGGTTCCACATGGCGGCGGGGAAGCGGTTCCAGACGTTGGCGAACTGATCGCCCCAGAAACCGGTCCAGGTCATGCCGCTCAGCAGCAACAGCAGCAGGAAGCCCGCACCCCAGAAGCCGACCACGGCGTGCAGATCGCGCCACCAGAGGCGTCCACGCTGGTTCATTCTGGGCCAGAGGATGCCGCCCACGCCGGGCCCCTTGCGTGGCCACCACAGATAGAGGCCGCTGATGAGCAGCACTATGCCCCAGCCTGCGGCCAGTTCGATCAATCTATCCCCTGTGGTGCCGAGCAGCAGCTCGGCGTGCAGGGCGCGGGCCACCGCCTGCAGATTCCATTGGTTGTCCAGGGTGCCGAGCAGGGCGCCGCTGGCGGGATCGAGGAACAGGGTCAGCTCGCGGCCCCCCTGGCGGACGATGAACTGGGCGCTGGCATCCGGGCTGACCGGCGGCAGGTACTTGCTCAGGCTGGCGTCCGGCATGGTCACCATCGCCTTGACCAGCAACTGATCGGCGCTCAGGGACTGGCTGGCAGGCATCACCTTCATCAGCTCGGGATACATGAGATTGTCGAGCTGGGGCTTGAACAGGTACACAATGCCGGTGAGGGAGAGCAGGATCAGGAAGGGGGCGACGAAGAGGCCGGCGTAGAAGTGCCAGCGCCAGATCCGCTGGTAGTGACTCGAGTCCCGGTTTTTCATCTCTGATCCTTGCGTTGATGACCAACGTTTCCGCTGGTGGAATGTTCATGGCGGCGCGGATGATAGCAGCAACGTTTTGTTAACTGCAACAGAACATGACGGGAGGGGAGGCCGCTCCATATTGCCTGGGCATCTGTGCCGGCCAGGGGCTGGCTGGCGGTGGGACAAGGGGTTGGCCATGCGCAGTGGCATGGACTTTGTGTAGATAAATCCTTACCTTGTTGCAACATGCCACCGTTTTGGTGCAGTGGGAAAGGATCCAAGGAAGGAGACTGGCGTGAAGTTGCAACCACACGGCCATTTTGAGATGCAGCGGCGAGGACAGGTGCTGATCTGTCAGCCAAGCGGCCCCTTCAACCTGGCGGGGGCCATGGCCTATGAGGCCGCCTTCAGCCGGCAGATAGCGGAATTGCGCGATGCGCCCTGGGGGCTCGTCGAGGTAGCGACCGAGTTTGAGGCGGCAGGGCCCGAGGTGCTTGCCCGCTTTCGTCGCCAGTTCGGCTGGTGCGCCGTCAATGGCTGCGCCTTTCTGGCGGTGGTGCTGGCAGGGAGCTTCAAGCAATACCTGGCCGATCAGATCTTCAGCGAGCTGCCATTTCAGGCGATCCGCTACTTCGAGCAGACAGACGAGGCACTGTGCTGGCTGGAGCAGCGGCTGGCCGCCGATCCGGTTCCGCTCACTCCCGCTTGATAAACCATGTGTCCCGCTCGTCGATACAGTCGGGCTCGCCCATCTCGAACTCGCGACAGATTAAAGGGCGTACCTCGTAGATGCGGCACATCATAGAGGGGCGATCCAGCCGCTCGCTATCCCTTGGTCAACTCAGGTTGATAAACCACTTGTCCCGCGCGTCGACGCAGTCGGGCTCGCCCATCTCGGACTCGCGGCAGATGAGGGGGCGTACCTCATGGATGCGACACATCATAAAGAGGAGCGATCCAGCGCCGCTCGCTATCCCTTGGTTAACTTAGGTTGATAAACCACTTGTCCCGCTCGTCGATGCAGTCGGGTTCGCCCATCTCGAATTCACGGCAGATCAGCGGTCGCACTTCATATATCCGGCACATCATGGTGTTGCGATCCAGCGCCGCACACCAGCCATCTTCCAGCCGGTGCATCACGGGCACCTGTCCCTCTATCTCGTCCACGTAGCGATCCGGCACGCCGGTATCGGTAAACAGCATGACTTCGAGGCGGCAGCAGCAGGCTTCGCAGTTCTGGCAGCTGACGTCGGCTTGGGGTTCTCTGTTCATCTGTGTTGTCCATGCCATGGGAATGGCACATGTGCGATAAAAAACAGGCGCCTGCAAAGGCGCCCGTGCTGTGGTTCGTGACGAGTCGGGCAGCTGCGCCGCCCGGCTGCATCGTTAACCCAGTTTGCGGGCGCGGTAGGTGCGCCCCTTGATCTTGCCTTCCTGCAACCGCTTGAGGGCAGCGCTCGCCACGCTGCGCTTCACCGCCACGTAGGAGTACTGCTCGGAGATCTGGATCTTGCCAACATCGGCCCCGGCAATGCCGCCTTCGCCGGTCAGGGCGCCCAGGATGTCACCGGCCCGCACCTTGGTCTTGCGGCCCGCATCGATGGAGAGGGTGGCCATCAGCGGCGCGATCGGTTTGATCTCGCGGCCAATCTCGGCCAGATCCCCTTGCGGGATGGGAGCTTGCTGGTACTCCTCGATAAAGTTGACGCGCTGGGCCTCGTTTGGCTGATACAGGCTCAGGGCCAGACCCTGCTGGCCGGCGCGACCGGTACGACCGATGCGGTGCACGTGCACCTCGGGGTCATAGGTCAGCTCGAAGTTGATGACGGCGCCCAGCTCCTTGATGTCCAGACCACGGGCGGCCACGTCGGTGGCCACCAGTATGGTGGCGCTGCCGTTGGCAAAGCGCACCAGTACCTGATCCCGCTCGCGCTGTTCCAGGTCGCCGTTCAGCGCCAGCGCCGAGAAGCCCTTGGCGGCCAGATGATCGGCCACGTCGTTGCAGGCCCGCTTGGTGTTGCAGAACACCACGCAGGAGCTCGGCTGGTAGTGGCTCAGCAGCCAGGTCAGGGCGTCGAGGCGCTGGCCGGCCGGCACTTCATACAGCTTCTGTTCGATGGCGCTGCCTTCGTGCAGGGACTCCACGCTCACCTCGACCGGGTTGCGCTGCACGCCGCGGCTCATCTGGGCTATGCCCTCCGGATAGGTGGCGGAGAACAGCAGGGTCTGGCGGCGCTCGGGCGCATGGCTGATGACTTTATTGATGTCTTCGCCAAAGCCCATGTCCAGCATGCGATCCGCTTCGTCCAGCACCAGCGTCTCCAGGCTGGACAGCTCCAGGGTGCCCTGTTCCAGGTGCTTGAGAATGCGGCCAGGGGTGCCGACGGCTATGTGGGCACCGAAGCCCAGAGTGGCGGACTGAGGCGCGGTCGGGGTGCCACCACACAGGGTCACCAGCTTGACGTTCGGCAGGGCGCGGGCCAGACGACGGATCTCCTGGGCCACCTGATCCGCCAGTTCGCGAGTCGGGCAGAGCACCAGCGCCTGCACATCGACGCGGTTGACGTTAAGCCGGGAGAGCAGACCCAGGGCGAAGGCGGCCGTCTTGCCGCTGCCGGTTTTTGCCTTGGCGATCAGATCTTTGCCATCGAGCACCAGGGGCAGGCTCTGGGCCTGGATCGGGGTCATCTGCAGATAACCCAGACTGGCGAGGTTCTCGAGCAGGGCGGGGGAGAGGTTGAGGCTGCTAAATTCGCTGTTGTTCACAAAAGGACTCTATTTCGGAGAAAACGGGGATGCGCTAACGCTAAGGCCGCGCATTGTACCAGAATGCGGCCTCGGGTGTGGCGGATTTTTGAACGCCTGAGCAAAGGAGCCTGGTGAGGCGCGTGCAGTAAAACGCGGGCGATTTCCCGTTTGTGTGCACGGAACAGAATGCAAAACAGCGTCAAAAATAGTGCGACTAAGCCGGCGTCGTTCATCGCAAATAAGATAAACGTTTGTCACTCTGGTTTGATTAAATATTTTTGTCTTAAATTTAACCTGACCGCTACGACGGGGCGGCCAGCGTTTTAAGCAGATGTTGATATTGTGTTGTGATAGGTCTTTCTGGTTGAGATGTTTATTTGTAACTGGCTGTTTATTATCTATTTTTATATTTATTGAACAATGATTAGATGCCGCAATGAGCGTTTAATTAATTTAAAAACGTTTGTATTATCCAACATGCATATTTTTACCGCAGATTGTGATGGCTATCTGATTTTTAAATATGCAAATGTCTATGATGGCGCCGGTCAAAAATAACAATTCACTCAGGTGCTACTGGTATGGAATACGTTCACTTTGTGCTCGGACTCGTGATGGTCCTCGCTCTTGCTTTGCTGGCTAACCGCCACAACTGGAAACAGATCAAACTGCGCTATATCGGCCAACTGCTGGTGGTCGAACTGGCGCTGGCCTGGTTCATGCTGAACTCCGAAGTGGGTCTGGCTGTGGTGGGTGGCTTCGCAGCCGGCTTCACCAAGTTGATGGAGTTTGCCAAACAGGGTACCGACTTCGTGTTCGGTGGCCTGGTCAACGAAGGGGCCTTCTCCTTCTTCCTGATGGTGTTGATGCCCATCGTCTTCATCTCCGTGCTGATCGGTATTCTGCAGTACATCCGTCTGCTGCCCATCGTCATTCGTGGCATAGGTACAGTGCTGGCCAAGATCAACGGCATGGGCAAGCTGGAATCCTTCAACGCCATCAGCTCCATGATCGTCGGCCAGTCCGAGAACTTCATCGCGCTCAAGAACACACTGCCGCACCTGAACGAGAAGCAGATGTACACCCTGGCGGCGACCGCCATGTCCACCGTCTCCATGTCCATCGTCGGTGCCTACATGCAGCTGATCGAGCCGCGTTACGTGGTGGCCGCGCTGGTGCTCAACATGTTCAGCACCTTCATAGTGCTGTCCCTGATCAACCCGTATGAGCCGGACAACTCTGTCACCGACCTGAAAGCCATCGCTGAGGGCGACGAGCACCACACCCCGAAGAAAGAGAACTTCTTCGAGATGCTGGGCGAGTACATCATGGCCGGTTTCTCCGTGGCCGTGATCGTGGCTGCCATGCTGGTGGGCTTCATCGCCCTGATCGCCCTGGTCAACTACCTGTTCGAGCTGGCGTTTGGCGTCAACTTCCAGTACGTCATGGGCTACCTCTTCTACCCGATCGCCTGGATCCTGGGCATCCCGGGTGGTGAAGCGCTGCAAGCCGGCTCCATCATGGCGACCAAGCTGGTGACCAACGAGTTCGTGGCCATGATGGACTTGGGCAAGATCGCTGCCGAGCTCTCTCCGCGCACCGTTGGCATCCTCTCCATCTTCATGGTGTCATTCGCCAACTTCAGCTCCATCGGCATCATCGCCGGTGCGGTAAAAGCGCTGAACGAAGAGAAGGGCAACATGGTCTCCCGCTTCGGCCTGAAGCTGGTGTACGGTTCTACCCTGGTGAGCCTGCTCTCCGCCGTGATTGCCGGTGTGATGCTGTAACTCATCCACCCGCTCTCACCATGACAAACCCCTGCCTCGGCAGGGGTTTGTTTTTTTCAGGGGGGAGCAAAAGAGCTTCCGGCCAATCCGCAGTCGCGTCGGGTCTGGGCCCGCTCAACCGGCCCAGTGGTTCCAGTAACCGGCGGCCAGCAGGGTGAGGGTGCAAAAGCCGGTCTCGACGGCCCCGCCGCTCTTGAGCGGCCAGCCCGGCAGCCGGTAGCGCCGCTTGAGGGGCCAGAACAGCGGTATGCCGGCCGGGGTGAGCCAGTCTCCCAGCAGGTGGCTGAGGTAGCCGATAATGAGCGCATCCTTGACCCCGACGGGCAGCAGTTCGGGCACCAGGCTCTGATCCAGCCCCCACACTGCCACGGCTACCGCCAGCAGGCTGTGGGTGAAGCCGCGATGACCGAACAGCCGTGACAATGGCTTGGAGATCCAGGGCAGCCGCTGACCCAGCACGGACTTGGGGTGGTCGAGATCCGGCAACAGGGTGCTGGCCAGCGCGGCGGGTATGGTCTGCCACAGACTGGCATCGGCCAGGGCCGGCGTGAGCTGGAACTTGTGGGCGAGCAGGGTGCAGGTGACGGAAAACAGCAGGTGCCCTTGGGCTGTCATGGTGGCTTACGGCATGGAGAAATGGCGGCGCATCTTACCAGTGTCGCGGGCCATTGCAGCAAAAAACCGGGGCCGGCGGACCGGCCCGGTCATTAACTGTGCGGATCTTCCACCTTGGCATCGGCGGGCACCCGTTTTTTGCCCAGCACCATGGCGCGCAGCAGATCGCTGCGGGTGAGGCGGTCGGTCAGGATCACCACGGCGGCATGGACACCGACGGCGGCCATCAGGGTGTTGGCGACGACCCCGTGCAGCTCTTCCATCCAGTCTTCACCCCAGAAGGCATCCCAGGTGGTGAACCAGCCGGTGGCTATGGTGCCGACCAGCGACAGCAGCAACAGCCAGATCATCAGGGCGCCGAGCGGATTGTGGCCGAGATAGTAGGGGTGGCGGCCCTGTGCCAGCTGGCGCAGGTAGTAACGAATGCGGGCCGGCGTCGGCCACCATTGGCCGAAGCGGGCGTAATGGGGGCCGACCAGTCCCCACAGCAGCCGGATCAGCAGCAGGGCTGCCAGGGTATAGCCGACGTATCTGTGGTTCTTGCTGCCCTCTTCCAGTACGAAGAAGTTGAGCAGGCAGAGGATCACGGTCGCCCAGTGAAACACCCGGATGAGGGGATCCCAGACTTTCACTTCAGACGGGGTTGTCATGGCAAGGCTCCATCAAGGGGGCCGGCGACAGACCGGCCCATGGCTGGGTTAGTCGTCTATCTCTTCTTTCACTTTCTTCAGATCGGTCGGGTCGAAGTAGATCTCGACCTTGCGCTTGTCCTTGTCCCAACCATAGATCTCGTAGCAGTGGGTCTTGGTCACCTTGAACTTCTTGATGTCGTAGCCCATCGCCTTGATCTGCTGCTGGGCATCCGCCTCGCTCAGCCATTGGCTCTTGTCGGTCTGGGTACACTGGGGATCGGCCAGAACGGCGCCGCTGAACAGGGGGATCAGTAACAACAGAGGGGTCAGTTTCATGTGTGCTCCTTGCGGGTGGGTGTGAAACAGCCACAAGGTTAGGGCACCAAACTTAAGGAAAAATTAAGCACAAGGAGGTAGGAATGAATATCCCCGGCTGGCTGCCGGGGAGGCAGCAATCAGCTCAGCTTGCCCTTGATCAGCCACTTGTCGAGGGCGTTGGCGAAGCGCTGCTTGTCGGCGGCGTTGAAGGGCGCCGGGCCGCCGGTCTGCACCCCGGCCGAGCGCAGCTCCTCCATGAAGTTGCGCATGCCGAGCCGCGCCTGGATGGTCTCGCGGGTGTAGATCTCGCCGCGGGGGTTGAGCGCCTCGCCACCGGCATCTATCACCCAGGAGGCGAGCGGTATGTCGCCCGTGATCACCAGATCCCCCGGCGTGACTTGCTGGGCGATCACATGATCCGCCACATCGAATCCCTTCTCCACCTGCTGGGTCTTGATGAAGGGGGAGGGGGGCACGCGCAGCCCCTGATTGGCCACCAGCGTGGTGACGACCTGGGCGCGGTGGGCGGCGCGGTAGAGGATCTCCTTGACCGGGAGGGGGCAGGCATCGGCATCGACCCAGATGGGCATGGCATGGCTTCCTGTGTCTGAAATGAGGCCGCATCTTAACATGGCCGGCACGGGCCGGCTGCCCCGGGGCTGAGTCAGGCCCGGCTTTCGTGTAAGCTGGGCCGATGAATCGGAACGAAAAGGACGAGCAGATGGATCGGGTGCCCAGTGACGTGATTTATGGCCTGACCCTGGATGGCAAGGGCGGCATGCAGCCGCTGGCGGCGGGGAGCGAGATACCGGGGGATAAACCCGGCTGGTTGCATCTGGATTACGGCAATCCGGAAGCGGCCCGCTGGCTGCTGCAGACCCCGTTGCTCAATGACGCGGCGCGCGAGTCCCTGCTCGGCCAGAGCAACAGGCCCAAGCTGGTGCGGATGGGGGAGACGGTGCTGCTGATCCTGCGCGGCATCAACCACAACAAGGATCACAGGCCTGAAGAGATGGTGGCGCTGCGCATCTATATCACCCCGGATCTCATCATCAGCAGCCGTCGTCGCGCCTTGTTGTCGGAGCAGGACGTGTATGGCCAGCTGAAACTGGGGGGCGGTGCCGATACCCCGGCCGACTGGCTGGTGGAGATCTGCGATGCCCTGACCGACAGGGCGGGAGAGTTTGTTGAGGAGTTGCACGATCAGATCCTGGATCTGGAGGAGATGGTGCTGATGCGCGACTTGCCCGCCAACGGCAGGCTGGCGCTGATCCGCAAGCAGCTCATCATGATCCGCCGCTACCTCTCCCCCCAGCGGGATCTGGTGGCGCGCCTCGCCAACGAGAAGATCAGCTGGCTGGACGAGGATGACAGGCGCCGCCTGCTCGACATCGCCGACCGGTTGCGGCGCTGGCTGGATGATCTGGATGCCGGGGTGGCGCGTACCGCCGTGCTGGCGGACGAGATCAACAACCTGATGGCGGAGGCGACCAATCGCCGGGCCTACCAGATGTCGGTGATGGCGCTGCTGTTTCTGCCCGCCAGCTTCCTGACCGGTCTGTTTGGCATCAACCTGGGGGGGATCCCCGGGGCCGAGAGCCCGACCGCCTTCTGGGTCTTCTGCGGCTCCCTGGTGGCACTGGCCACCGGGCTGGCCGTCTGGCTCAAACACAGACGCTGGTGGTAAGGAGCCGTCATGACCATGTGGCAATCTTTTGGCGTGACCCTGCTGCTGTTGCTGGGCCACACCCTGATCCGCAGCCTCATTCACAAGAGTCTGCTGGCGCTGGCCCAGAGCCGGCAGGTGAGCGAGAACCGGGTGCTCTACGTGGAGCACGTGTTCCACTTCCTGCTCGGCTGCGCCACCCTGTTGATCCTGGCCGGGGTGTGGGGGCTCGACTTCTCCCGGCTGGTGGTGCTCGCCTCCTCCTTCTTCGCCGTGCTTGGCGTCGCCATGGTGGCGCAGTGGTCGATCCTCTCCAACATCACCGCCAGCATCACCATCTTCTTCGCCTTCCCCTACAAGATTGGCGACCGGATCCGCATCCTCGACAAGGACGATTCCGTCACCGGCGTCATTACCGAGATAGGTCTGTTCTACCTGAGGGTGCGCGATGACAATGGCGATCTGGTCACCTATCCGGCCAACCTGATCCTGCAAAAACCGGTCAGGCGGCTGGAGGGCAAGGGGGCGGAACCGCTGCAACCTGAATGAGAAAAGGCTCCCTCGGGAGCCTTTCTTGATCCTGAATGCCGCTCAGCGTTCGAAGAAGCGATAGAGATGCTCGACCTGGATCGGGCAGTCCGCCACCAGATGCACGTGCTGGCGGGCCTCCTCGATCGAGCCGAAATAGCGGGGGCAACCCAGGGTGTCTGTCAGCTCGTACAACCTGCCATCCTGACCCCTGAACTCCACGATCCAGCCCGGCAGTATGGCATCCTGCAGGATCTCGGCTTCCTTGAAGGCTTGCTGTTGGTAGAGCAGGCGAAGTTCACTGACTGTCATGACGTCCTCCTGTGACTCTTGGCGCCTCTTCAAGTCTAGCGGCTGGGGCAGGTGGCGGCCCGGCTCATTTGGCCGTGTTCAGGCACTCCCAGGCCCAGCGAATGCGGATGAAGGTCTCGGCATCGCCACCCCGATCCGGGTGGTGTTGCAGCGCCAGCTCCCGCCAGCGGCGGCGCACTGTCTCCTGGCTGGCATCTGCGGTCAGCTCGAACAGGGCCAGCGCCTCCGCCCTGCGCCCCGTTCCGTCATAAGCGAGCCAGAAGCGGGTGAGCAGGGCCTCCACCTCCTCCTTGTCGGTCTGCCAGAACACCCGCCAGTCCAGGTAGTAACTGCGCAGAGGCTGGCCGAGGGCCAGCCTCTGGCGAGTATCTGTTGCCCCGGCAAGGGGTTCGAGCCGGATATCCAGGGTGCTGATCACCAGCCACCAGCCCTCGTCATGGAGCTCGGCCTGCAGCTGGTAGAGGGCGTTCATGATGAGGAAGTTGACCCGAAACAGCTGCAACTGCTCATCCTCCGCCAACGTCGGAACCGCCCCCTGCCGGCGCAGGGCGGCCAGCAGCTCGTGTACCTTGTAGCCGCCCCTGGCCTGTTGCAGCAGGGCCAGCAGCGGTGCGAGCAGCGGATTGTGGTGGTGCGACGTCTCGCTCATGAGCTGGCTGCCTCCTTCGGTGGTTGCAGGGCGATCAGCAGCTCCCCCGCCAGCGGCGTGACAGGGCCAGTGACTATGCGGGGCCTGGCCTTGCCATCCAGCACGAACAGCGGGATGGCACCGGGATTGGCCACCTGGTATTGCGCCCAGTCAAACGCCTCGCTCAGGCGGGTCGCCTTGATCTGGCCGCCCCGGCTCAGCAGGCCGCTCAGGCGGGCATAGTTGACCTCGGGGCCGAACAGGTTCTGGCGGGCGCGGAAGGTGGCGCTCTCCCGGTTCGCTTTGCCGTGCTGCTCGCTGGAGCGCAGGGAGTAGACCTTCTCCTCGCCATAGAGATGAGCGAAGTGCAGCACGCCGAGGGCGTTGTTGTGACGGTTGGGGGAGAGCGCCAGCACTGTGCTGATGCTGGTGAGCGGCAGGTGCAGTTCGGCATGTTCGGACTGGGGGTTGCCGAAGTAGCAGGGCAGGTTGCTCATGCGCGCCTGGCGGCAGAACTCCCAGGCCGGATCGCAGAGCTGCACTGGCACTCCCTGCTCCGCCAGCGCCCGGCCTATGGCCCGCGCCACCGAGTTGGCCCCTATGATGAGCCAGGTGTTGGGGGCGCTCTGACGCATCTTGAGCAGACCGGCCAGCGGCGCCGAGGTGAGGCTCTGCAGCACCACTGTGGAGATGATCACCGCGAACACCAGGGGCACCAGCTTGTCCGCATCGGGAATATCGGCCTGATGCAGGCTGATGGCGAAGGAGGCGCTGACCGCCGCCGCCACTATGCCCCGCGGCGCTATCCAGCTGAGCAGGGCGCGGGCTCGCCAGGAGAGATCCGAGCCCCAGGTCGAGACCAGGATGCAGAGCGGACGCGCCACGAACTGCACCACGCACAGCAGCGCCAGCACCATGGGGCCCAGTTGCCAGAGCTGGGCCAGATCGAGGCGGGCCGCCAGCAGGATGAACAGGGAGGAGATGAGGATGACGGCGAGATCCTCCTTGAAGGCCAGCACCTCCTCCAGATCCAGCCCCTCCTGGTTGGCGAGCCAGATGCCGAATACGGTGACCGCCAGCAGGCCGGATTCGTGGCTGAGCCAGTTGGAGAGGCTGAAGGTGACCAGCACCAGCGCCAGCACCCCGAACTTGTGCAGGCTGACCGGCAGCCAGTCCTTGCGAATGAGCAGTGTGGTGAGCCAGCCGGCGGCCACCCCGATCAGGGCGCCGACCCCCACCGTCTTTGCCAGTGCCAGCAGGGTGTGGCCGATGAGATCCCCCTGACTGCCGAGGCGCACCGCCTCGAACACCAGCACGGCGAACAGGGCACCGATGGGGTCTATGACTATCCCCTCCCAGCGCAGGATGCGGTCCACTTCCCGGGTGGGGCGGATCACGTTGAGCATGGGGGCGACCACGGTCGGCCCCGTCACCACCAGCACGGCGCCGAGCAGCATGGCGACCCGCCAGTCCAGCCCCAGCAGGAAGTAGCTGGCGCTGCCGATGACGGCGAAGCTGGCCAGCATGCCCACCGAGCAGAGGTTGCGCACCACCTTGCCTATCCCCTTGAGCTCGGCCAGATGCAGGGTCAGGGCCCCTTCGAACAGTATGATGGCCACCGACAGGGAGACCAGCGGAAACAGCAGGTCGCCGAGCAGGGCATCGGGGTCGAGCAGGCCGCTGACCGGGCCCAGGGTCAGGCCGGTGAGCAGCAGAAACAGGATGGCGGGCACCCGCAGCGACCAGGCGAGCCACTGGGCCAGCACTGAGACCAGGGCGATCCCGGCCAGGGAGAGAGCAGTCATGCAGACCTCGATTCAGCTAATGGACTAGGGGGAAGTGTAGCGGGGAAGCTGGTCAGATTGACACCCGGTGGCGGCGCGAGCAAGGGCGACGGAGATGGGCGCGACAGCCGGCGTCATGGTCGTCGGGAAGAAGGGGTGGGCAAGGGGAGGCTGCTGACCCGACGCCTCCAGCCGGATTAGATGGGGCTCTCTTTGTGGAGATCGGTGACGCAGTCGGCCACCGCCAGTACCAGCGCCGAGCGCACCACCTGATCGAGCCGGTTGAGCTGCATCTGGTAGAAGGGCCAGTCTTCCTCGTTGGCCGGGGGATCCTGCGGCATCATGCTGCCCTGGTTGAGACCGTGCAGACGATTCAGCAGATCGCGGATAGGCTTGTCGCTGAAACGGTAATCCTTGGGATCGCGCACCAGAAAATCGCGGATCTTCAGGTAGGCTTCCAGATCCTGATAGCGCTCGAGGGAGATGAGACCGAGGGCGAAGATGAGCTTGAGGCGCACCTCCAGCTGGCCGAGGGGGCCGCTCTGGTTGAGCAGGGGTTCGATGGCGTATTTGACGGCATACTCCTCCTGGCGGAACGCGCGCCGCATCAGGGAGTCGACCGCCTCTTCCAGGATGGTCACGACTTCGAGAAAGAAGCCGCGGGGGCCATCCTGCTCGTTCAGTCGTTCCAGTACTTCATCTTCCTGGTGTGTGGTCATAGTTGCTTAGGGTCCAGCTGACTGGGAGAGAGTGTGTCTCTCTCCCGGTTTTTATCATATGGGGCGAATCCCATGCCATTCAACCGGTTGAGGCGGTTGTCCGGCGGTGAGTACGCCCCATCAGGGTCACTTCAAGGTGTCGTAACGGGCGACGATGGCACGCACTATCTCGCTGTCGGCGGCAAGGCCTGTCACCCGGGCCAGGGCCCGGGCCGGGCCAAGTTCTGCCAGCAGGCTCTGCAGCTCCACCGCCTGGGGGTCATCGGCGTTGCAATAGTGCAGCGCCGCGGCTATCCCCTCTTGCAGGTGATCGCTCGGCAGTCCGTACTCCAGAGTGCCGAGCAGCGGCTTCACCAGCCGGTCTCCCGCCGCCAGCTTGCGCAGCGGTTGACGGCCGACCCGGTCAATCTCGTCCACCAGGTAGGGGTTGGCGAAGCGGGCCAGGATCTTCTCTATATAGGCGGCGTGCAGACGGGGATCGAAGCCGTAACGCTTCACCAGCACGGCCCCGCTCTCCTCCATGGCGCGGCGCACCTTGCTGCGGATCACTGGATCTTCAATCGCCTCGCGCACGGTGCGATAGCCCCGCAACTTGCCGAGGTAGGCGGTGACTATGTGGCCCGTGTTGAGGGTGAACAGCTTGCGCTCGACGAAGGCCATCAGGTTGTCGGTGGGCTCCATGCCCGCCACCTGCGGCAGTTCACCCTTGAACTGGGTCTGATCGACGATCCACTCGCTGAAGCTCTCCACCGTCACTTCCAGCGGATCGTCGTTGGCCGCCGCCGGTGGCACTATGCGATCCACCGCCGAGTCGACGAAGCCAACGCAGGATTCGAGCGTGGCATGATACGCGACCGGCAGGAACTTGAGTACCTCCTGCTTGAGATGGCTGGTGCCGCGCACCATGTTCTCGCAGGCGATGACGTTGAGCGGGGTCAGATTGCCGGCATCGAAGCGGGCCTGCAGCCCCTTGGCCAGGGTGCTGGCAATCTTGTCCAGGATATTGGGGCCGACCGCTGTGGTGACCAGATCGGCGGTGATGATGCGGGCGATCACCTCGTGGCCGGCGGAGCTGACCGCCGCCACGTTGCGCACCACGTCCAGCTTCTGATCCGCCCCCACCACGTGCACCTTGTACTCCTGGCGGTGGTTGAGCTGATCGATCAGGGTCTCGTTGACGTCGGCGAAGGTGACCTGGTGGCTGGCGTCCGCCAGCAGTTTTCCGATGAAGCCACGACCTATGTTGCCGGCACCAAAATGCAATGTTTTCATGATATTAACCTCTACAACCAAAGACGATGAAGGACGATTACGCAGCCTGTTCGGCACCCAGCAGATCCAGAAACTCCTGGGGATCCTGGGTGCTGGCCAGCCGGTCGATGAGACCGGGTTCATCCAGTGCATTGGTCAGGCGGGTTATCACCTGCATGTGTTCGTCGTTGCGGGCGGCGATGCCGATCACCAGTCGTGCCACTTCATCGGCCGCCTCGCCGAAGGCGACCCCGGCCGGATACTGGCAGATGACGATGCCGGTACGCTTCACGAACTCCTTGGCGGCTATGGTGCCGTGAGGCACGGCGATGGACTCGCCGAGGTAGGTGGAGACCAGCTGCTCGCGCTCCAGCATGGCGTTGACGTAGTCGGGTGCCACGTAGCCCCGCTCCGCCAGCAGCTTGCCGGCAGCCCGGATGGCGGCCTCCTTGTTGTCGGCCTTGAGCCCCAGGTGCACGTCCTGACGACTCAGGGTGAACACCTCGCTGGCTTGCGGCGCGTAGTGGTCGTCGTTGGCGGCCACCAGCAGCTGCGGGTGGGCGACGTCATCGTTGGCGGCCTGGGTCAGGCTCTGTACCAGCTCCTGATAGAGGCCGTTGTCAAGGAAGTTGGTGAGCGAGATGTGGTGGGCGTGCGGCGCATGGCGACGGGCCCGCTCGGTCAAGTCCTTGTGGGTGATGACCCAGTCCACCTGATCGTCGAGCTGATCGATGGCGCGGTTGGTGACGCTGATGTCGAGCCCGGCGGCCTGCACCCGCTTGCGCAGCATGCCGGCGCCCATGGCGCTGGAACCCATGCCCGCATCGCAGGCAACCACGATATTGCGCACCGCCATCAGTTCACCGCCCGGCTTCTTGGCCGCCGCAGTTTCGGGTTTGGCACCCTTCATGGCTTTCATCTTGCGAGTGGCTTCACCCAGGGCATCGGCCTCGTCGGCTTCAGGCTGCTGGGCGCGCACGAACACGGCGGCGACCAGGAAGGAGACCAGGGTCGAGCAGATGATGGAGAGAGCAACCCCGATCAGGGAGGCTTTCGGCGTCATCAAGAGCACGGCGAAGATGGAGCCCGGCGAGGCGGGGGAGACCAGACCCGCGTTGAACAGGGTCAGGGTGAAGACCCCTGTCATGCCGCCGGCGATCACCGCCAGTATGAGGCGCGGGTTCATCAGCACATACGGGAAGTAGATCTCGTGGATGCCACCGAAGAAGTGAATGATGGAGGCACCGGCAGCGGACTGCTTGGCGGCACCGCGACCGAACACCATGTAGGCCAGCAGCACGCCCATGCCCGGGCCCGGGTTCGCTTCGATCAGGAAGAAGATGGAGCGGCCATGCTCGGTCGCCTGCTGGATCCCCAGCGGCGAGAAGATGCCGTGGTTGATGGCGTTGTTGAGGAACAGGATCTTGGCCGGCTCGACGAAGATGGAGGTGAGCGGCAGCAGGTTGTTGTCCACCAGGAAGCCAACGCCACCGGCCAGTACGCCGGAGAGCACCTTGACGAAGGGACCGATCACGAAGAAGGCGAGGATGGCCAGCAACATGCCGATGAGGCCGGCGGAGAAGTTGTTGACCAGCATCTCGAAGCCGCTCTTGACGCGGCCTTCCATCACCTTGTCGAAGCGCTTGATGGCCCAGCCACCCAGCGGGCCGACCATCATGGCACCCATGAACATGGGGATGTCGGTCCCCACTATGACGCCCATGGTGGTGATGGCACCGACCACGCCGCCCCGTTCACCACCCATCAGCTTGCCGCCGGTATAGCCAATCAGCAGCGGCAGCAGGTAGGTGATCATGGGGCCGACCAGCTTGGCCAAGGTTTCGCTTGGCAGCCAGCCGGTGGGGATGAAGAGTGCGGTAATGAAGCCCCAGGCGATGAAGGCGCCTATGTTGGGCATGACCATATTGGACAGGAAGCGTCCAAAATTCTGTATCTTGACTTTGGTATCCGGTGATAACATGTCGGGACCCCGTTTTAAGCCTGTTTGATTAAAAGTGGTAGTCGGGATGACGGGTTTTGCCGAACCCCCATCCCAGTCGTCTAAGCAACTTCAATCTACCAGCTTGTGATCAAATTAGGCTGAAAACGGGGTGTCTTGTGACACGCCTCTCAAATACCCAGACCACCCCCCTCCCTTCATGGTGACGCCGATCACATTCAGACGCTGTAGTTTGGCTACATTTCGATCTTTCCTGCCGATCACGCAGATTTAATGTGATAAATATCACCTTATGTGGTTTGCGCAAACTGGCTGTCAATGTGATGTGAATCACAAATACATTATTTGTATTCAAATGGGGCGATCGCAGTGACCCCAAATCAGCGAGTCAGGACGATGAATTCTTCGCTTTATGTCATTAATCACCAATGAATCAATTATTTTGTAACCCACTTTCAGCTTTCCACTCAGCTCCTTCAGCCGCACAGCCGGCGCATCACCCCCTCCAGCGGGCCTCGCTCGAAGCGCTGACTCCATAGAGTGGCAAACAGCAGTGCCGCCAGGGCGAAGAGGGCGGCGGCCAGCACCACCTCGGGCAGATCCTGCCCCTGCAGCCAGCCTAGCGCTTCCAGCACGCCCATGCCGATCATGATGTGGGCAATATAGAGGGTCAGCGTCTGCCGTCCGACCGGCAGCCAGACCCGCCACCAGCGCGCATGGGGCAGGGCGCGGCCGAGCCAGAGACAGAGCGCGATCAGGGTGCTGGCCGCTCCCATGCCGAACAGCAGGTAGAGCGGGGCCGGAGGTATGGGTTGGGTCGCCAGCAGAGGCGCCAGCTCAGGCTGGGGAAACAGTGTCAGCAACCAGAGCGACAGCCCCTTGGCCAGCCCCATGGCGCCGACACCGCCGACCAGCAGCCAGCGCTGTACGGTTGCACTCGCGAGGGCCTGGCGGCTCAACCAGAGGCCGTAGAGCAGAAAGCCCAACCAGGGCACCACTGGGTGCCAGCCATTGAACAGCAGATTGCGGACAAAGCCGTGCAGGGTCCAGAACTCGGGATAGCTGAAGCTGTGCCACTGCCAGCCCTGATCGTAATTGAAGTGAAACAGCAGGCTGACGAAGCCCGCCGCCAGCAGGGGGATCAGGGCGAGCAGCCAGGGGGAGGGAAGCCGCAGACAGCAGGCCCCCAGCAGGAAGTAGACGGCGTAGTAGTGGATGATGTCGGCCGGAAACACCAGGTAGTTGAGCAGCCCCAGGAGCAGCAGGAACAGAGCCCGCCTGGCGGTGTGGCGCATGGCTGCCGGCCAGCTCAGCTTGCGGGTCGACAGACCCAGGCCTATGCCAGCCAGCACCACGAAGCTGGCGGCGGAGCGCCCCTCCAGCGCATCCAGCAGGGCTTTGAGCCAGTCAGGCCCGCCCGTCAGCACCCCCATGGCGATGCGAAAGTTCACCAGCACCATGCCGAGCAGGGCCAGGGCGCGGGCCAGATCCAGTCCTTCCAGTCGATTGAGCGGGGAGGTCATGATGGCGACTCCTTGGAGTGATCAGCTGGCCGGGCCCAGCAGCAAGTCCAGCAACTGGGGCAGTCGTTGTTCGACCGGCGCCTGCTCCGGGTGCAGGGCCAGGGCGTGGCGCAGGGCCTGCCCCTCCAGTGCGTCCAGCAGCAGCTGGGCCGTGAGATCCGGCACCAGGCGGGCAGCCAGCTCCCCCGCCTGCTGGCCACGGCACACCGCAGCGGCCAGGGCATCACACAGCTGGCGCTGGTTGCTGGCAAAGGTGGCCGCCATCTCGGGGTGGCGGGTCAGCTCGGCCAGGATCTCGGTGCCGAGCAGCAGGTTCTCCGGGGTCAGCGACCAGGCGAGATAGCCGGCGGCGAAACGGGCCAGCGCCGCGCGGGCCGGTCCCCGGGTCAGCTCATCCAGCAGGGGTTGCAGCTCGGCCGCCTCCAGCGAAGCGATCAGGGCGATCAGCTCCTCCTTGCGGGCGAAGTGGTTGTAGAGGTTGCCCAGACTCACCCCGGCGGCGGCGGCTATGTCACGCATTCCGGTCTGGTGGAAGCCCCGCTCGATGAAGCAGCCGAGGGCGGCCTGGATGATCTGCTCCCGCCGCTGCTCCAGGCGGTTGTGATTGATGGACATGGCCGGTTTCCCCTCTGCTGGTCCAAGCTTTATGAGCGAACGTTCGTTCATTTTCGGTGTTCACCTTATCCCCGGTGTGAAAAATAAGCAAGCCACAGCTGGCCAAGGGGGCGCACCTCCTCGGTCGGCAGGCTCAGGGGCAAGCCATGCCTCCGCCGAGCCGCCCTTAACCCAGCCTTCAAGCCGGTCAGCGCCGTGACTGGGAGGGTGAGCCGCCTCATAGGGCCGCCTGCTCAGCACTCGCCTGTTGGCTCAAGGGGGCCATGGAGAGGGCTGGTTGCGGGCGGGGCATCCTCTTTCTGCTGGCCGTGAACAACGGCCATAAAAAAAGCCCGCAGGGTTGCGGGCTTTATGGATATCCAGTTGCTGACGCCGGGCTTATTCCGCCTTGGGGGCGGCCTCTGCAGGAGCGTCAGTGCTCTCGGCGGCAGTGCTCTCGGTCACTGCGCCGTCGGCCACAGGGGCTTCCGGTGCCGGACCCGGCACCAGATCCACCGCCGGTTTGGCGATGAGGGAGCGGGTATCTTCTACCGCCTCGGTCAGCTTGACCTCGATGATCTGGCCCAGCTCATAGACCACTTCGGTCTTGTCCAGGTAGACGCGGCCGTTGTCCCAGTTGCACTCCAGCCGCTCCTTGTTGTCCAGGATGTGGCGGGCGGGCATGAAGACCACGGCACCGTTCTCCTGCAGGCGCAGTTTGAGACCGGCACGCATCACGTCGATGATCTCGGCGTTGAACACCTTGTCGGTGCCGGCATCGGCCTTGAGGTAACGGACATAGAGCCAGTCGCCGATATCGCGCTCCACCCTGCGGTGCAGGCGGCGGCACTCGGTCAGGTGCTCGGTCAGCTCCTGGCTTGGGCGTTCACCCGGGGTCTTGCCGGCGATGACGGCCTTGAGCAGGCGATGGTTGACCATGTCGCCGTACTTGCGAATAGGTGAAGTCCAGGTAGCGTAGGCATCCAGCCCCAGGCCGTAGTGGGCACCCGGCTCGGCGGACATCAGCGCATAGCTCTGGAAGCGGCGGATCTTGCCGTCCAGCCAGCGGGTGTCCAGGCTGTCGATCCAGCGGCGCAGGGCGCAGAAGCCGGAGAGGCTGGCGATCTCTTCCTTCTCGAACGGGGCCTCGGCGCTTTTCAGCAGGTCGATGGCGCCGTCGAGGGACTCCTCGTCAAACCCTGTGTGGACGTTGAAGATGCCGTAGCCGACGCTCTTGCCCAGCACGCGACCGGCGCAGATGTTGGCGGCGATCATCGACTCTTCGATCATGCGGTTGGCGATGCGGCGCGGCTCCACGTGGATGGCCAGCACGGCGCCGTTCTCACCCAGCTCGAAGTCGTAGTCGGGTCTGTCCGGGAACACCAGGGCGTGCTCGGTGCGCCATGCGATGCGTGCCTCCGTCATCGCCTTCATCAGCGGCAGCTGGGCCATGACGTCTGCGTCTATGTCCAGTGCCTTGCCATGCTCGGCCCAGTCGGAGACCTCGTCATAGTTGAGGCGGGCGTGGGAGCAGATGCGGGCGGCGAAGAATTCGGTCTCTTCCAGCAGCAGGCCGTCTTCGGCGATGAGCAGGCGGGCGCACAGGGTGTTGCGCTCCTCGCCCTCTTTCAGGGAGCAGAGCTCGTCCGAGAGGGTGCGCGGGATCATGGGCACGTTGCGGCCCGGCATGTAGACGGTGAAGGCGCGCTGGGCGGCTTCCTTGTCCAGCTCGCTGCCTTCGGCCACATAGGCGGTCGGATCGGCGATGGCGACCAGCAGTTCCCAGCCGTTGTCCAGCTTGCGGATGGCCAGGGCGTCATCCATGTCCTTGGTCTTGGCGCCATCTATGGTGAAGAAGGGGGTCGCGGTCAGGTCGGTGCGCGGCAGCTCTTCCTCTTCGATGACGTTCCACTCGGGCAGGTCGGCCGGTTCAATCTGGGCCAGGTTGTGGCGCGCCAGCACCACCCACCAGGGCACGTTGTGGTCTTCCTGATCGGCGATCTTGTGGCTGATCTCGGCGGAGAAGTTGCCATCACTCAGGGCGTGGCGCTTGAGGGTCGCCACCACCCAGTCCCCTTCCTTGAAGGACTTCTCATCCAGACCCTTCTTGGCGCGGGCCTTGATGGCGTCCTTGATCAGCGGATGGTCCGGCACCACGTTGAGGCGATCGCGGAACATCTTCACGCGACCGACGAAGCGGGTCACCGCCTGCTCCAGCAGGGCATCCGGCTCGGCCACTTCCTTCTCTTTTTCGGTACGGATCAGGGCGCTCACCCGGTCACCGTGCATCACCTTCTTCATGTAGGGAGGCGGCACGAAATAGCTGGTCTTCTCATCGACTTCCAGAAAGCCGAAGCCCCGGTCCGAGGCGCGGATCACACCCTCTTTCTTGGGGATGTTTTCGCGGATTTGTTGCTTGAGCTGGGCCAGCAGCGGATTGTCTTGGAACATAAGTGAGGAACCTGAAGTGGAAAACCTGGGTGGAGACCTGATGAAGGATCGCCCAGCACTATACGTTTTTACCCCTCCAAAGCCAAGGTGAATGGCCCCGTCAGCCCCTGTGCAGTGCGTGGCGCCCCTGATCGATCAGGCGCTGGGAGATCTGTTTGTGCAGCCCCCGCTCCAGCACCCAGCGGTGCCAGTAGAGCCGCTCGACCAGGTGATGCTGCGGGCTGAGATCGAGCAGGCTGCCCTGAGCCAGCTGCTGGCGGATCTGCAGTTCGGGGATGAGGCAGTAGGCGAGCCCCTGCTCGGCCATGGCGACGAAGGCCTCCGACGAGCGCACCGTGTGGCAGGGATAGCCGCCGGGCTCCAGCCCGAAGTGGCGCGCCATGAAACTGACGTGCATGTCGTCACGCTGATCAAACGCCACAGCCGGCGCCTTGGCCAACGCTGCCCGGGTCATGCCATTTGGAAAATGGCGAGCGACGAAGGCGGGACTGGCGGTGAGCAGGTAGTGCATCTCGCCGAGCTCGTCGACGCAGCAACCTGCCAGCGGCTGGCCGTGCAGGCTGACGGCGCCGAAGGCCTGCCCCTCGCGCACCCGGTCCAGGGTGCGGCACTCGTCATCCACCAGCAGGTTCAGCTCTATGGGGTGCTGCTCCAGCAGAGGTGCGAGGGCTGGCAGGAACCAGGTCGCCAGACTGTCGGCGTTGACCGCTATGCTGACCCGGATCGGGGCCTGGGGCTCGTCGGGTGCTATCTCGCCGGCCAGCTCCAGTTCCAGCTGACGCACCTGGCGGTAGTGGGTCAGCAGCTTCTGGCCGAGAGGGGTCGCCTGCAGCGGCTGGCTGCGAATGAGCAGCGGCTCGGCGAATTGCTGCTCCAGCTGCTTGATGCGCTGGGAGATGGCGGACTGGGTGATGTGCAGGCGCTGGGCGGCCCGCTCGAAGTTTTGTTCCTGCATCACGGCATCCAGCGCCAGCAGCAGCTTGTAGTCCAAGGACTTCATCAGCATTCCTTATCCGTACAGGTATTGAGAAGGGATGCTACTGGAGTGGCGACCGCAGGACAACGCTGCGCTGGCCGGATCGCCGACAGGCCCGGCTGGCGTGGTGTGCGGGGTGAAAGCGGGTTTGTCACTGTGAGATGTGACAGTGGTGGTCAAAAGATATTCAGTGGATACTCTTTTGCGTCCGTTTTTGCATGGGGTGGAAACGGGCCATAGCGAGAACTTTTAATCCCGGGTCTTATCCCGGGATTTTTTTATGACGACTCTCACTCAGTGACCAGCTCGCGGGCATCGGCATACTCGCCCTGCATGGGCTGGCCGACGGCACGGGCGAAGCGCTCATCCAGGTGGAAGCGGATACCGACCCCGCGCACGGCGCCCAGATCCACCGCCTGACGGTGGCCGAGCCGCTCGATGGGCAGGCCGAGACGACGGAAGATGCGCTCCACCGGCAGGCTGACCACGGCCACCAGTTCCCGGATCCCCTTCGCCCTGGCGAAGGCATAGACCTCGCGGAAGATGATGCAGGTCAGCTCGCTCACCCCGTTGCCCATGCGCGGCGCCCGGTTGGCGTCGATGGCGAGGCGGGTCAGTTCCCAGACATCGTTGCTGCGCGGTGGCGCCTCACCGGCGAGGGCGCTGGGGAATATGCTGGGCAGCATGTAATCCTGGGCGCAACTGAGCAGCCGGATGCAGCCACACAGGCCCTCTTCGTCCTCGATCAGCACCCAGTGGGTGTCCGGGGTATCGAAGCTGTCCTGCTCCAGACCACGGTGGGACTCCACATCCCAGCCGAGGCGATCGGAGAAGACGCGATTACGGAAGCGATAAAGCTCGTTTTCTACCTCCCATCTGGGGTGTTCTTTTAATTTTCCTTTGAAAACAAGCATTCAGATGTCTCCATTTCAGTGTTCGGCGCTATAATCGAGGCCCTGGCCAGGGGGGCTAGCATATGAAACAAGACCAACTGCTTGAGTACCTCGAACATTTCACTTCGGTAACGGACGGGGATCGTTTGGCCGAGTTGATCGGTCGGTTCACGCTCGGTATGGGCTATGACTACTACCGGTTCGCGCTGATCATTCCCATGTCGATGCAAAGGCCCAAGGTGGTGCTGTTCAATCAGTGCCCCGACTCCTGGGTGCAGGCCTATACGGCCAACCATATGCTGGCCTGTGATCCCATCATTCAGCTGGCCCGCAAGCAGACCTTGCCCATTTATTGGAACCGGCTGGAAGGACGGGCGCGTTTTCTGCAAGAGGGCAGTCTGGATGTGATGGGGTTGGCGGCGGAGTTCGGGCTGCGCAACGGCATTTCGTTTCCGCTGCACGGTGCGGCGGGGGAAAACGGCATACTGTCGTTCATCACCGCCGAGCGGGCGTCGAGCGATCTGCTGCTGGAGTCCTCGCCCATCCTCTCCTGGATGTCCAACTACATCTTCGAGGCGGCGATCCGGATTGTGCGGGTCAGTCTGCGGGAAGATGACCCTCAGGAGGCCCTGACTGACCGGGAGACGGAATGCCTGTTCTGGGCCAGTGAAGGGAAAACGTCGGGTGAAATTGCCTGCATCCTGGGGATCACGGAACGCACCGTGAACTACCACCTCAATCAGGTCACCCGTAAAACGGGGTCGATGAATCGCTACCAGGCCATCGCCAAGGGGGTGAGCAGTGGCATTTTGCTGCCCAATCTGGAGCAGGTCGTTGTCACCAACTTCCCCAAGCTGATGCAATAAAACCCAATGATTCTCGGGGCAGAGCGACAGGCTCACAATTGTCAGATCATGCAATTGACAGTTGGTGCCGGATGGAATTCATCCCTGCCCTCAGAAATCCGGCTGATTAGGAAAATGAATCCATCAGCAGATTTATGAATTTCTCTGAACACCCCGCCGACCTTTATAGTGCCGTCCAATCCCTCTTCTGGACGTTCAATCCATGTTCGCAACTAGCCTGCAAGGCTTCACCCTCGGCCTTGCCATGATCATTCCCATCGGTGCCCAGAACGCCTTCGTGCTGAGCCGGGGCATACACCGCAACCACCATCTGCTGGCGGCGACGCTCTGCTGCCTGTGCGATCTCGTGCTGATCGGGATCGGGGTGTTCGGCGGGGCCAACCTGCTGGCGGCCAGCCCTATCGGACTGGCGCTGCTGACTTGGGGCGGCGTGCTGTTTCTCGGCTGGTTCGGCATCCGTTCCCTGCGCAGCGCCTGGCGCGGGCAGGGGGCCAAGCTTGCGGACTCGCCGCAGTTGATGGGGGTCAAGAGCGTGCTGGCCATGACCCTCGGGGTGACCCTGCTCAATCCTCACGTCTATCTGGATACCCTGATGCTGCTCGGCTCCTTCGGCAGTCAGTTTGCCGAGGAGTTGCGGCCGGCCTTTGCGGCCGGGGCCATGCTGGCCTCCCTGGTCTGGTTCTACAGCCTGGCGTTTGGCGCGGCTGCGCTCTCGCCCTGGCTTGCCCGCGGCAGGGTTCAGCAAGCTATTGATACTATTGTTGGTTTCATCATGCTGGGGTTGGCGTTGCAACTGGCGAGCGGGGCTTTGCTGGCCTCATAAGGCTATTTTTGTGCCGTACCTCATAAAAATTAATCCCGGCTTCATGCCCTGACATATTCGTCTGTTAAATTCCCGTCGCTGGTAAAGCGACACTCATAATAAAAGGGACAAGACAGTGAATAAAACCATGAAGCTGGGTGCTATTGCAGCCATCGTGCTGTTGTCTGCCTGTAGCAACGAAAACGACAGCAAGGCGCAACCGGGAGCGGTTGCCCTGCGTCTGATCCAGACCTCCGATATCCACTCCAACGTGCTGGGGTATGACTACTACCAGAACAAGGAGGATCGCAAGTTTGGCTTCTCCCGCACCGCGCTGCTGATCCGCGCGGCCCGCGCCGAAAACCCCAACAACCTGCTGCTCGACAACGGTGACTTGATCCAGGGCACGCCGCTGGCGGATTACATCTTCGAGCAATCCGGTGCCGGCTACCTCGACAAGCAGGCCCATCCTGTGTTCAAGGCCATGAACGAGATCGGCTATGACGCCGGCAACCTGGGCAACCACGAGTTCAACTACGGGCTGGATTACCTCACCAAGACACTGCAGGGCGCCAAGTTCCCCTATGTGAACGCCAACGTGTTCGAGGCGGGTGCCTTCAAGCGCGATGCCAAGGGGCAGATCGACTGGAGCGGCAACAAGTTCAAGCCTTACCTGCTGCTTGAGCGCAAGGTGAAGGATGACAAGGGCCAGCTGCAGACCGTCAAGGTGGGCATACTGGGGCTGACACCGCCGCAGGTGCTGCAGTGGGACAAGCGTCATCTGGAGGGCAAGGTGGTGGTGGCCGACATGGTCGAGACCGCCAACCACTATGTGCCCGAGTTGCGCGCCAAGGGCGCCGATATAGTGGTGGTAGTGGCCCATACCGGCATCAACGCCAGCAGCTACGAGGCCATGATGGAGAACTCCGCCTGGCATCTGGCCAAGGTGAAAGGGGTGGATGCCCTGATGCTGGGTCATGCCCACAAGAACTTCCCAGGCGACTTCCCGGATCTGCCGGAGGTGGACAACCAGGCCGGTACCCTGAGCGGCGTGCCGACCGTGATGCCCGGCTACTGGGGCAACCACCTCGGTATCATAGACCTCACCCTGCAGCAGGTAGACGGCAAGTGGCAGGTGAAACAGAGCCAGGCCAGTCTGCGCAAGATCGACTCCAGCGAAGGCAGCGCCGTGGATCAGCGGGTCGTGGACCTGGTGCAGGCCGATCACGACGCCACCAACCAGTGGCTGGACGAGCCGCTCGGCAAGATCACCTCCTCCATCCACAGCTTCTTCGCCCTGGTGCAGGATGACCCTTCGGTGCAACTGGTGAGCGATGCCCAGCGCCGCTATGCCGAACAGCTGCAACAGGACGGTCTGCTCAAGGAGTCCTACCCCATACTGTCGGTGGCGGCGCCCTTCCGCGGCGGTCGCAACGGCATCAACGACTTCACCTATGTGGCCCAGGGTGACATCTCCCTGCGCAACGTCTCCGACCTCTACATCTACCCGAACACCCTGCAGGTGGTCGAGGTGAACGGGGCCACCGTCAAGGAGTGGCTGGAGATGAGCGCCGGTCAGTTCAACCAGATAGATACCGGCAAGACAGAGGTGCAGTGGCTGGTGAACGAGAAGTTCCCCACCTACAACTTCGACGTGATCGACGGGGTGAACTACGAGGTGGATATCACCCAGCCGGCCCGTTATAGCAAGGAAGGGGCCAAGGTCAGCGATGGTCAGCGCATCAGCGGGCTCACCTTCAAAGGCCAGCCCATGGATCCGGCCCAGAAGTTCTACGTGGTGACCAACAACTACCGCGCCAGCGGTGGCGGCCACTTCCCGGGCATAGACGGCAGCAACATAGTGCATGAAGATCCCTCCGAGACGCGGGAGATCATAGCCCAGTACCTGAAGGCCCAGTCTGCCGACAACCCGGGTGGTTTCAGCCCGGCGGCCAACAACAACTGGCACATGAAGGCACTGCCGGCCAACGTGGACGTGCGGCTCTACTCCTCTCCCCGCGAAGAGGCCAGGCAGCTGGCCGGCGCGGATCTGGAGTACAAGTCCACCCTGCCGATGGACGATGCCAAGCACCCAGGCTACGCCATCTTCCGCCTGATCCGTCAGTAATGCCTGACTGACACCGGCGATAAAAAAAGCCCTCGCAGTGCGAGGGCTTTTTCGTGGGCGGCTGCTGGCCTGTGCTTAGTTCACCACGGCCACGTTGATGCTGCCGTTGCCCTGGGTCATGCGTACCCGGGCGCCCGGCACGAAGGTGGGGCTGGCTTTTTGCACCACTACGATGGATTCGCCATTCTCTTTCTTGATCTCGAGCTCGACGCCATCGACCTGATTGAACTTGTCACCGGCGGCCTTGCCGGCGGCGGCCCCGGCGATGGCGCCACCGGCGGCGGCGATGTCGCTGCCGCGACCGCCCCCTATGGTGCTGCCGAGCAGGCCGCCGACCACGGCGCCGCCTATGGTGCCGACCAGGGAGTTCTCATCGGCCTGGATCTTGACCGGGCGGGTGGAGAGTATGGTGCCGTAGCTGACGGTCTGGACCTGCTTGGCACGATCCTTGGTGTAGACATCACCGGAGTAGACGTCGCTGTTGGCACAGCCGCTGAGGGTGGTGGCTGTGGTGGCGGCCAACAAGGCGATAAGGGTGATACGTTTCAACATGATGGGCCTCCTGGGCTGGCATCTGATCTGGTTAATTCGGTCAGTGAGTTCAACTTTACGCCAACCGGATTGGGCATGAAACCAGCAAAGTGTAACCAATTATAAGGCCCGGGCGTCGCAAATCCCGTCAGCAGTGGCTCAGCCGAGCCGTTTTTCCAGCAGCAGGCGATCCTCGCCCGCGCCGAAATAGTCGCGCTCCTCGGCCAGTTGCTGATAACCGAGTCGAAAGTAGAGGCGTTGGGCCGGATTGGCGGGATCCACCGTCAGTTTGATCCGATCGATCCCCAGTTTTGCCAGTCCCTGCTCCACCTGCAGCATCATGCGCTCGGCCAGGCCGAAGCCGCGCGCCTCGGGCAACACAGCCAGGGAGAGCAGCCAGCCCTGCGACCGATCCTGTCCCAGCCCGCCCAGGGCATAGCCCAGCAGTTTGCCGTCCAGCTCGGCCACCAGCAGCAGATCGGGCCAGAGATCCATGGCCTGACGGAAGAAGAAACCGGGGTAGACATCCTCCCCGAAGACGTCGACGTCTATCTGCCAGATGGCGTGCATGTCGGCGTGGCGGGCCACTCTCAAAACGGGGGGCTGATGCATCCTGGCTCCTGTCATTGCGTACGTGCTGCCGTGCGGCAGTCAAAAAGGAGTGACAGGTTAGTGGGCCATCCGGGCTGATGCAAGCGGGTCTGGTGATGGGGGCGGGCGTCGCAGCTTGCCCGGTTCAGGGCGGCAGGGGCCGGTTGCTGGGCAATCTGGGGGCCTTGCGGCGGCTGTCCAGCAGGTGGCGCAGGGCGAGCCAGGGGTGATGCCACAGCATGCGCGGGCCGCTCCACTTCATGATCAGCTGTATCTGTTTGCGCATGGCCGGGGCGTAGCAGTGGATGTTGCAGTTGGCACAGGTGGGTTTGTGGCCGTGGCCATAGCGGCAGCGCCGCAGGCGCTGGTGGGCGAAGGCTTGCAACTGCTGGCAGTGGCGGCAGGCGGGATCCTGATGATGGTGGTCGCAGTAGAGGCGGATCATGGCGCTGACCGTCTGCTGCTCCCGCTTGAGCCTGGGGTGCTCGGGTGCCTTGCGGGCACGGGGCTGGCGCACGGGATCGGGGTGATGGGTTTTCATGGGAGTCATTGTCCTGACCTGCCCCGGCGGGGTCTTGATACAGGTCAAGCCGGCGGGCAAAAAAACAGGGCCCGCGGGCCCTGTCTCATCAGACAACTCTGCTTGTCTGCACTTAGATGAGGCTGGTTGCCTGCTCCAGCCAGGCGAGATCCTCGCCCTCCAGCAGCGGGCTCAGGCGGCGGAACACCTCGACATGGTATTCGTTGATCCAGCGGAACTCGGCCGGGCTCAGCAGGCTGCGCTCGATGAGGCGGGTATCGAACGGCACGTAAGTCAGCCGCTCGAAGCCCAGCATCGACAGCTCGCCGATCTGCTCCTGCTCGGTCACCACCACCAGGTTCTCGCAGCGGATGCCGAACGCATCTTCCCGGTAGTAACCCGGCTCGTTGGAGAGCACCATGCCCGGCTGCAGGGCCACCAAGCTGCCCTTGGGGGCAATGCGCTGCGGGCCTTCGTGCACGCTCAGGAAGTGGCCGACCCCGTGGCCTGTGCCGTGGTCATAGTTGTAACCGGCCTGCCACAGCGGCATGCGGGCCAGCACGTCGAGCTGGATGCCGGCGGTGCCGCGCGGGAAGCGGGCCTGATCCAGCGCGATATGACCCTGCAGCACCCGGGTAAACATCGCCTTGTGCTCGTCGGTGACCTCACCCACCTTGACGGTGCGGGTGATGTCGGTGGTGCCGTCCATATACTGGGCGCCGGAGTCCACCAGATAGATGCTGTCCTGACCGAAGGCGCGCGGTGTGCCGTTGGTGTGACGGTAGTGGCACATGGCGGCGTTGGGGCCCAGTGCCGAGATGGTATCGAAGCTCGGCTCGACGTAGTGCTCCTGCTCGTGGCGGAAGGCTTCCAGCTGGTCCGCCAGTGTGCCTTCGTCCACCCCTTCAAACTCGCCGGCGGCGATCAGCCGATCCAGCCAGGCGAGGAAGCGGGTGACGGCGACGCCATCGCGCAGGTGGGCACGCTGCATGCCGGCCAGCTCAACGGCGTTCTTGCACGCCTTCGGCAGCATGGTCGGATCCTGGCCCGCCACCAGGATGGCGCCCGCCTCTTCCATGATGAGCTGGGTCCAGGCGTTGGCCGTGTTGGGGTCGGCCAGCACTTTTTGCTGGTCTTCCCCTATGCGTTGCAGCACGTCACCCAGCTTGTCGATGGGGTAGACGGAGACATCCTGCCCCACGTGCTGGCTGAAGGCGAAGCAGTCGATCTTGTCGGTGTCGACGAAGAAATCCATGCTGGTGTTGGCGTAGAGCACGGCAAAGCCCAATACCACCGGCAGCCGCTCCACGTCGCGACCGCGCAGGTTGAGCAGCCAGTTGATGGGCTCGGCCTGGGTCAGCAGCACCGCATCCAGCCCGCGTTTGCGCAGATCGCTGGCCAGCAGTTCACGCTTGGCCTGGCTCGACTGGCCCGCCAGCTCTTCGCTGTAGAGGATGACTGGGGTCTTGGTGGGGGCGGGGCGATCGCTCCAGTGCAGGTCTATGGGGTTCTGCTCTACGCGTACCAGCTCGATACCGCGCTCGGTCAGCACGGCCCTGGCGTTTTGATACCAGGCCAGGCTGTGCAGGCGGGCGTCGAAGCCGACCCGGGAGCCGGACGGCAGCTGATCCGCCAGCCACTGGACATGGGGATCTTCGTTCAGATGGAGAAACTCAAACAGCTCGGCCGGTGCCTGCATGCGGGCCTGCACCGTGTAACGACCGTCGATGAACAGGGCCGCCCGCTGCGCCATTATGATGGCGAGCCCGGCGGAGCCGTTGAAACCCGTGATCCAGTCCAGACGCTCGGCGTAGGCGGGGATGTACTCGCCCAGGTGCTCGTCATCGTGGGGGACTATGAAGGCGTCCAGCTCTTGTGTGGCCAGTGTGGCCCTGACCTGGGCGACGCGGGTTTCAATAATCTCGAAATGATTCATGTCGTTAATGCCAGATTGTTGTGATGTGAGTGTTCATTGGTGGTGGCCGCTGTCCAGGATCCGCTTGACTGACTGGCCAGCCGCCTCGATATGTTGCTTGAGCAGCACCACGGCCTCGTGTTTGCGACGGGCGCGGCACAGTTCCAGCAATTGGGCGTGTTCACGCTCGGCCTTGTCCACTCCATCGCTGGCAAACAGCAGCTCGAAGCGCACATAGCGGTCACAGCTCAGATTGATCTGGGCGATCAGCTCCAGCGCCTGGGGGCGGCCGGCAGCCTGATAGAGGGTGGCGTGAAAACTGTGGTTCAATTCGGCCCAGTGTTCGATCTGGGTGCCTGACTCGAGCGCCTGATCAAACTGGGCGAGGATGGCCTGTGCCTTGACGAAGGTCTCCTCCGTCATCATATCCACGGCGTGAAACAGGGTATCGGCTTCCAGCAGGGCTCGCAAATAAAAGAGCTCCTCGATGGCCGAGGCGTCCAGCATGGTGACCACGGCGCCGCGGTGGGCCTCGAACTTCACCAGCCCCTGGGCCTCCAGCTGCATCAGGGCTTCGCGCACCGGAATGCGGCTCACCGCCAGCTCCTTGGCGATGGCATCCTGACGCAGGGGGGCGCCGGCGGGGAATTCGCCACGCAGGATCCGGCCACGGAGATTTTCCATCACCATCTGGGTTCGGGTCTTGTAGGGTGGGGTCATGATCGGGTCACAGGGGATTCGTTACAAAATTGTATATTGTATAAAGTTGGGCTGAATCTAACGCGCAACCGCCCACAAGGCAAGGTTTGGCGGGGATCAAACGCCGTCCTCTGGTTAAAAAAATACCGGTCAGCAGGGCTGACCGGTATGGATGTCGGCAAGAGAAGGGAGGCTGGTGTTACAGCTGTGGACCCGCAGCAACCAGGCGCTTGCCCTCTTCGTTGTCGGTGAAGCGCTCGAAGTTCTTGATAAAGCGCTGGGCCAGATCCTGGGCCTTGGCATCCCACTCGGCCTTGTTGGCGTAAGTGTCGCGCGGGTCGAGGATCGCCGGGTTCACGTCGTGCAGCGCAGTCGGCACTTCCAGATTGAAGATCGGCAGCACCTTGGTCTCGGCCTTCTCGATGGAACCGTCCAGGATGGCGTCTATGATGGCGCGGGTATCCTTGATGGAGATACGCTTGCCGGTGCCGTTCCAGCCGGTGTTGACCAGGTAGGCTTCTGCGCCGGCCGCTTCCATCCGTTTCACCAGCTCCTGACCGTACTTGGTCGGGTGCAGGCTGAGGAAGGCCGCACCGAAGCAGGAGGAGAAGGTCGGGGTCGGTTCTGTGATGCCACGCTCGGTACCGGCCAGTTTGGCGGTGAAGCCGGACAGGAAGTGGTACTTGGTCTGCTCCTTGGTCAGCTTGGAGACAGGGGGCAGCACGCCGAAGGCATCGGCGGTCAGGAAGATCACCTTGTTGGCATGACCCGCCTTGGAGACCGGCTTGACGATGTTCTCGATGTGATAGATGGGGTAGGAGACACGGGTGTTCTCGGTCTTGGAGCCATCATCGAAGTCGATGGTGCCATCGGCGGCAACGGTCACGTTCTCCAGCAGCGCATCGCGACGGATGGCGTTGAAGATGTCCGGCTCGGCTTCCTTGGAGAGCTTGATGGTCTTGGCGTAGCAACCCCCTTCGAAGTTGAACACGCCGTCGTCGTCCCAGCCGTGCTCGTCATCGCCGATCAGCTGACGCTTGGGATCGGTGGAGAGCGTGGTCTTGCCGGTGCCGGAGAGGCCGAAGAAGATGGCCACGTCGCCGTCCTGACCCACGTTGGCGGAGCAGTGCATGGAGGCAATGCCGCGCAGGGGCAGGAAGTAGTTCATCATGGAGAACATGCCCTTCTTCATCTCGCCACCGTACCAGGTGCCGCCGATGAGCTGGATCTTCTCGGTCAGGTTGAAGGCGACGAAGTTCTCGGAGTTGAGACCCTGCTCCTTCCAGTTCGGGTTGGTGCACTTGGCACCGTTCATCACCACGAAGTCAGGTTTGAAGGCTTTCAGCTCTTCATCGCTCGGGCGAATGAACATGTTCTTGACGAAGTGAGCCTGCCAGGCCACCTCTGTGATGACGCGCACGGCCAGGCGGGTATCCGGGTTGGCACCGCAGAAGCCATCGACCACAAACAGGCGCTTGCCGGAGAGCTGTTTGGTCACCAGGGATTTCAGATGTGACCACACTTCCGGGGTAATAGCTTTGTTATCGTTTTTACCCTGGTCAGACCACCACACAGTATTCTGGGTAGTAGCGTCTTTGACGATATATTTATCTTTCGGGGAGCGGCCGGTGAAGATGCCGGTGTTTACGTTGACGGCGCCCAGCTCGGTCACCACGCCGCGCTCGAACCCTTCCAGGTCAGAACGTGTCTCTTCCGCGAAAAGCTGATCGTAAGAGGGGTTGCGAACGATTTCTTGGCTGTTTTTGATACCGTACTGGTCCAGTCCTAATTGTTGGGCCAGGGTGGGTTCTGCCACGATTGTCATTGTATTCTCCTGGGTTCAGAGGTTTGTAGGGTTCTATCTGGCGTTCATCCTATCACTTAGGTGGTAGAGTTTAGCGATCGCCATCAAACTTTATAAAATAGGGTATTTTTTTGTTATTTAAGTTAAAGGCGGGTTTTGCCCGCCTTCAATTAGTGTAACTTGTTTGCATCATTATCGGGAGCCCTGCTGAACAGGGTTTCGACGTCGATCCCATCGAATTGGTACTGGGCGCCGCAATAATCACAATGCATGTCGATCTTGCCGAGCTCCTGCACCATCTCCATCACCTCTTCCTTTTCTATCTGCAACAGGGCCCCTTCGCAGCGTGCGCGGGAGCAGGTGCAGCGGAACTCGACCGCCTGCGGATCGAACACCCGCACCTTGTCCTGGTGATAGAGACGGTAGAGGATCTCTTCCGCTTCTAGGCCGAACAGCTCTTCATCCTTGATGGTGGCGGTGAGCTGGGTCAGGTGATCGAAATCTGCGCTGTGATCCTCGCTCTGGGCGGGCAGCGCCTGCAGCAGTATACCGGCTGCGCGGGGCTCACCCTGGTGGTAGCCGGTACGGATCCACAGCTTGGTGGCCAGCTGTTCAGACTGGGCGAAGTAGTGCTCCAGGCAGCCTGCCAGGGTGTCGGCATCCAGCGCTATGATGCCCTGGTAGCGCTCGCCCTGCTCCGGGGTGATGGTGATGATCAGCTGGCCTTCACCGATCAGGCTCTGCAGCTTGCCATCGCTCGGCAGTTCGCCCTCAAAACGGGCCACGCCGCGCAGTTGCTGGTTATTGTCACCGTTGATGACGGCGAGGCGCACCGGGCCATCGCCCTGCAACTGCACTGTGATGGAGCCTTCAAACTTGAGGGTGGCGGTCAGCAGGCTGGTGGCAACCAGCAGCTCACCCAGGAGTTTTTGCACCTGCACCGGGTAGTTCTGGGCTTCCACCACGTGGCGGTAGGTATGGTCCAGCTGGACCAGCTCACCCCGGACTTCGTACTCTTCAAACAGATAGCGATACAGGAGATCTTGGTTACTCATCATGCATTCCTGGGTTCTTAGGTGAGGTAAATAGATAAAAACATTATTAAACAGGTGGTTAGGAACTAATCCCATTTCCTGTCGTCATAAAAGGGCCACGTTGGCGAGTCAGTATTGCTTGACCTTGATCAGCTGGCGCCGCTCCTGCTTGTCGGGACGACGCTCGGGGCTCGGGGCAAACTGGCTGTTGAAGCGGCGCGCCTCGCTGTTCTCGGCCCGTTTTTTCAGGCTGGCTTCCGTCTCTTCATAGAGCAGCTGGGCCAGCGGGGCGGACTTGCGCTGTTCGCTCACTTGCAGCACCCGCACCTCCCGTTCGTCCTGGCCTTGCCAGACACGGATGAGAGCACCGGCTTCGACGGCCTTGCCCGGCTTGCTGCGCTGGCCGTTGTAGTGCACCTTGCCCCCTTCAATCTGCTCGCGGGCCAGGCTGCGGGTCTTGTAAAAACGCGCCGCCCACAACCATTTGTCGAGGCGGACCTGGGTTGTGGTTTCTGCGGGATTCGGCATGAATCGACTCCGGGATGGCTGAAAGGGGAGCCTGATTATACCAGAGGCAGGCCTCGGGATAGAAACGGGGGGGCTTATGGTGTGACGGAATGTCAATTTTCGCAGCTTCATCCCATCCGGTCGGTTGTCTCTGGGTCCATTGCCGTACACAATAGCCAACCGATTTGGATGCCAGAATATATTGATAAACATGACGCTACCGTTCAGGGATGACTTGTTGAGCTCCCTTCTGGCCCGTTGCAAAACCGTGCCGCTCTCCCGTTTCAGCCAGCCCCTGTTCTGGCTTCTGCTGCTGTTGCTGGCCCACCAGTGCGCCGGTCTCACCTGGCGTCTGCTGGATCTCGGCAGCCAGCAGGCCAGCCAACCCTGGCAGCCGGCCATGGTCGCCAGTCAGGGCCAAGGTTCGGCCCGGCTCGATCTCAGCGGCATCAGCCGGCTGTCGCTGTTCGGCAAGGCGAAGCAACAGGCCCAGGCGGCCGATGCTGTCGCAGCCGATGCCCCAAAGACTCAGCTCAACGCCCAGCTCAACGGTGTGCTGGCGAGTTCAGATCCGGCCAAATCCATCGCCATCATCGCCCACAACGGCGTGCAGAACTCCTATGGCATAGGTGATTTCATCGATGGCACCCAGGCCAAGATCCGTCAGGTGTTCGCCGATCGCGTCATCATAGAGCGGGACGGGCGGGACGAGACCCTGATGCTGGATGGGGAAGAGTACGGCAAGCCGTTGCCCAAACCGGGCAATCAGGATGACAAGCTCTCCTCGGTGCGCAGCGAACTGCTGGGCAACCCCGGCAAGATCACCGATTACCTCAATATTTCCCCGGTGCGGGTAGATGGCCGCATGGTCGGCTATCGCCTCAATCCGGGCAGCAATCCAGAGCTGTTCAATCAACTCGGTCTGGTCGCCAACGACATGGCGGTCAGCATCAATGGCCTGGATTTGCGGGATAACGCTCAGGCCATGCAGGCAATGCAGCAGGTGGCTGGCGCCACGGAAATGACCGTCACCGTCGAGCGGCAAGGACAGCTCTACGACGTTTATGTCGGCTTGTCAGAATAATGATTTGGAGTAGCACCAAGAATGATAAATAAAGGGAAGGGCTGGCGTCTGGCCACGGTTGCGGCGGCGCTGATGATGGCGGGCTCCGCCTGGGCCACCGAGTATTCTGCCAGCTTCAAGAATGCCGACATCGAAGAGTTCATCAACACGGTCGGCAAGAACCTGAGCAAGACCATCATCATAGAGCCTTCGGTGCGCGGCAAGATCAACGTCCGCAGTTACGACCTGCTCAACGAGGAGCAGTACTACCAGTTCTTCCTGAGCGTGCTCGACGTCTATGGCTTCGCCGTGGTGCCCATGGATAACGGTGTGCTCAAGGTGGTGCGCTCCAAGGACGCCAAGACCTCGGCCATCCCGGTGGTGGATGAGACCAACCCGGGCATAGGCGACGAGATGGTGACCCGGGTGGTACCGGTGCGCAACGTCTCGGTGCGCGAACTGGCGCCCCTGCTGCGTCAGCTCAATGACAACGCCGGTGGCGGCAACGTGGTCCATTACGATCCCTCCAACGTGCTGCTCATCACGGGCCGTGCCGCCGTGGTCAACCGTCTGGTGGAAGTGGTACGCCGGGTCGACAAGGCGGGCGATCAGGAAGTGGACATCATCAAGCTGAAATATGCCTCCGCCGGCGAGATGGTGCGGCTGGTGACCAACCTCAACAAGGATGGCAACAGTCAGGGCGGCAACACCTCCCTGCTGCTGGCCCCCAAGGTGGTGGCCGACGAGCGTACCAACTCTGTGGTGGTCAGTGGCGAACCCAAGGCGCGGGCCCGCATCATACAGATGGTGCGCCAGCTCGATCGGGATCTGCAGAGCCAGGGCAACACCCGGGTCTTCTACCTGAAATATGGCAAGGCCAAGGACATGGTGGAGGTGCTCAAGGGCGTCAGCTCCAGCATAGAAGCGGACAAGAAGGGCGGCGGCACCACCACGACAGCGGGTGGCGGCGCCAGCATAGGGGGTGGCAAGCTGGCCATCTCTGCCGACGAGACCACCAATGCCCTGGTCATCACGGCCCAGCCGGATGTGATGGCCGAGCTGGAGCAGGTGGTCGCCAAGCTGGATATCCGCCGCGCCCAGGTGCTGGTTGAGGCGATCATAGTCGAGATCGCCGACGGCGACGGCCTCAACCTCGGCGTGCAGTGGGCCAATACCAACGGCGGCGGCACCCAGTTTTCCGATACCAACCTGCCCATCGGCTCGGTGGCCATCGCCGCCAAGGATTACCAGGATAACGGCACTACCACGGGTCTGGCTGCCTTGGCGAAAGACTTCAACGGCATGGCGGCCGGTTTCTACAAGGGCAACTGGGCCGCGCTGGTAACGGCGCTCTCCACCAGTACCAAGAGCGATATTCTCTCCACCCCGAGTATCGTGACCATGGACAACAAGGAAGCCTCCTTCAACGTTGGTCAGGAAGTGCCGGTAAAGAGCGGTTCTCAGAGTTCCACCACCAGTGATCAGGTGTTCAACACCATAGAGCGCAAGACGGTGGGTACCAAGTTAACGGTCACGCCGCAGATCAACGAAGGGGATTCGGTACTGCTCAATATCGAGCAGGAAGTCTCCAGCGTGGCGCAGAAACAGGCGACCGGTTCGGCCGATCTGGGCCCCACCTTCGATACCCGCACCATCAAGAACGCCGTGCTGGTGAAGAGCGGTGAAACAGTGGTGCTGGGTGGCCTGATGGACGAGCAGACTCAAGAGAAGGTTTCCAAGGTGCCTTTGCTGGGCGACATCCCCGTGCTGGGCTATCTGTTCCGCTCCACCAACAACACCACCTCCAAGCGCAACCTGATGGTCTTTATCCGGCCCACCATATTGCGGGATGCCAACGTCTACTCAGGCATCTCCAGCAACAAGTACACCCTGTTCCGGGCCGAACAGATCGAGGCTGCGGCTCAGGAGGGTTATCTCACCTCACCGAAACGCCAGGTGCTGCCTGAATATGGTCAGGATGTGGCCCAGTCGCCCGAGGTACAGAAGCAGATCGAGTTGATGAAGGCGCGCCAGCAGGCGACGACCGATGGAGCGCAGCCGTTCGTGGGTAACAAGTAATGGCAGCGTACCAGCTTGACGGAACGGATCTGCCTGCAGCTCTTCCCGAGCTGCCGTTCGCCTTTGCCCGCAACTTCGGTGTCGTCCTGACCGAGCGGCAAGGGACCCCCCTGCTGCTTTGCCGTCCGGGGGTGGCGCCGCAAACCCTGCTGGAGGTGCGGCGGGTGGCGGGTTGCGCCTTCGAGGTGGAGCAGCTCGGCAATGACGAGTTTGAAGAGTTGCTGATGGCACACTACCAGCGCGACTCCTCCGAGGCGCGCCAGTTGATGGAAGATCTCGGCAACGAGATGGACTTCTTCGCCCTGGCCGAAGAGCTGCCCCAGAGCGAGGACCTGCTGGACGCCGATGACGATGCCCCCATCATTCGCCTCATCAACGCCATGTTGAGCGAGGCGATAAAAGAGGAGGCGTCCGACATCCATATCGAGACCTTCGAACGGGTGCTGGTCATTCGCTTCCGCATCGATGGCGTGCTGCGGGAGATACTGCGTCCCCATCGCAAGCTGGCCTCCCTGCTGGTGTCGCGCATCAAGGTCATGTCGCGGATGGACATCGCCGAGAAGCGGGTCCCACAGGATGGCCGCATCTCATTGCGTATCGGTGGCCGGGCGGTGGACGTGCGGGTTTCGACCATGCCGTCCAGCTATGGCGAGCGGGTGGTATTGCGTCTGCTCGACAAGAACAACGTGCGCCTAGAGCTCAAGCAGCTCGGCATGACGCTGGCCAACCGCAACATCATCAGCGAACTCATTCGCAAGCCCCACGGCATCATATTGGTGACGGGTCCGACCGGTTCGGGCAAGTCCACCACCCTGTATGCGGCGCTCTCCGAGATCAACTCGCGGGATCGCAACATTCTCACGGTGGAAGATCCTATCGAATATGACCTGGAGGGTGTGGGTCAGACCCAGGTCAACACCAAGGTGGACATGACCTTCGCCCGCGGCCTGCGCGCCATTCTGCGTCAGGATCCGGATGTGGTGATGGTGGGGGAAATTCGCGACCTCGAGACCGCCCAGATAGCGGTGCAGGCGTCGCTGACCGGTCACCTGGTGATGTCGACTCTGCACACCAACACTGCCATCGGCGCCATCACCCGAATGCGGGACATGGGGATAGAGCCTTTCCTGCTCTCCTCATCCTTGCTGGCGGTACTGGCCCAGCGGCTGGTGCGGACCCTCTGTCCGGATTGCCGCACTCCACGCCCCATCACCGAGCAGGAGCGGGAGGCCATGGGTATGGAGCTGGCGCCAGATCAGCAGGTGTGGCGCCCGGTTGGCTGCGAGCAGTGCAACCACACCGGCTATCGCGGCCGGACCGGTATTCACGAGCTGGTGGTGATCGACGAGGCGGTGCGCGAGGCGATCCACAGCGCCAGCGGCGAACTGGCCATAGAGCGGCTGATCCGCGGCCATACACCCAGCATCCGCCGGGATGGCATCGACAAGGTACTCAAGGGCCAGACCAGCCTCGAAGAAGTGCTGAGGGTGACCCGGGAAGATTGATGTTCGGTCAGGCAAGCGATTTGAATCGGGATAGCAAGACGTCACAGTGCTAGGGCAGAGGAGCAAGAGTATTGTCAGCATTTGAATACAAAGCCCTCGACAGCAAGGGGCGCCAGAAGCAGGGGGTGACCGAGGGCGATTCGGCCCGTCAGGTACGCCAGCAACTGCGCGAGCAGGGGCTGACCCCGCTCGAGGTGAACGAGACCACAGAGAAGGCAAAGCGGGAAGCGAATCGCTTCGTGCTGTTTCGCCGTGGTGCCTCCACTTCCGAGCTGGCCCTCATTACTCGCCAGTTGGCGACCCTGGTTGGTGCAGGCCTGACTATCGAAGAGGCGCTGCGGGCAGTGGCCGAGCAGTGCGAAAAGGCCCACCTGCGCAGCCTGGTGGCAACCGTGCGCAGCAAGGTCGTAGAAGGCTACTCGCTGGCCGATTCGCTGGGGGCTTTCCCCCACGTGTTCGATCAGCTGTTCCGCTCCATGGTGGCGGCAGGGGAGAAGTCTGGTCATCTGGAGAAGGTGCTGAACCGGCTCGCCGACTACACGGAGCAGCGCCAGCATATGCGCACCAAGCTGCTGCAGGCGATGATCTACCCCATAGTCCTCACTCTGGTGGCGGTCGGGGTCATTTCGATCCTGCTCACTGCCGTGGTACCCAAGGTGGTGGCCCAGTTTGAACACATGGGCCAGCAGTTGCCTGCGACGACCCGTTTCCTCATCGGCACCAGCGAGCTGATGCAGCATTACGGCCTCTGGTTCCTGCTGCTGCTGTTCCTGAGTGGTTTTGTCTGGCGCTGGTGGCTGACCGACGAGAAGCGCCGCCGTCACTGGCATCAGGTGATACTGCGCCTGCCGGTCATAGGCCGGGTCAGCCGTGGTCTCAACACAGCCCGCTTCGCCCGCACCCTCAGCATACTCAACGCCAGCGCAGTGCCCCTGCTGGAGGGGATGAAGATCGCCGGCGAGGTGCTCTCCAATGACTTCGCCCGTACTCGCATCGGTGAGGCCACCGAACGGGTGCGGGAGGGGACCAGCCTGCGCAAGGCACTGGATGAAACCAAAATTTTCCCGCCCATGATGCTGCACATGATCGCCTCCGGCGAGCAGAGCGGCGAGCTCGACAGCATGCTGGAGCGGGCGGCTGACAACCAGGACAGGGAATTTGAAACCCAGGTGAATATCGCCCTCGGCGTGTTCGAGCCCCTGCTGGTGGTCTCCATGGCCGGGGTCGTGCTGTTTATCGTGATGTCGATCCTGCAGCCGATCCTCGAGCTCAACAACATGGTGAATTTGTAAGGTTCGGGTGTCCGAATACGCTTCGCTATTCGAACCTACAAATCCAATCGAACTCGCAGGTTCGATTAGCCGGCAGGCGTAATCGAACGATCGCGGTTTAACAGTTAATCGTTGATGGTTCATGCCATCTCATTTCGTTAGGGAGTAAGTCATGCAAAAGCGTCGTCAATCCGGTTTTACCCTGCTGGAAGTCATGGTGGTCATAGTGATCCTCGGGATCCTGGCCAGCCTGGTGGTGCCCAACCTGATGGGCAACAAGGAGAAGGCTGACCAGCAGAAAGCCGTCTCCGATATAGTGGCGCTGGAAAATGCCCTCGACATGTACAAGCTGGACAACAACCGTTACCCGACCACGGAGCAAGGCCTGGACGCACTGGTCAACAAGCCGACCGCCGCCCCCGAGCCGCGCAGCTACCGTGACGGCGGCTACATCAAGCGCCTGCCGCAGGATCCCTGGGGCAACCCGTACCAGATGCTGAGCCCGGGCCAGTTTGGCAAGATCGACATCTTCTCCATGGGGCTGGATGGCGAAGCCGGTACCGATGACGATATCGGCAACTGGAATCTGAAGGATTTCCAATAAGTGATTGATTGCGCTGCCATCAAGCTGCTGTGGATGAGGCTGCCGTGAGGGGCTTGTCGTCTCGCCATCGCCAAGCCGATTTCCCCCTGCTGGAGGTGATGTTGAGTGGCGCCATGCTGATGAGGCTGGAGCCTGCTGTCGTCACCTTGGTGGGGTGGGACCAATGAGGCGTCATCGCCAGTCGGGTTTCACCCTGCTGGAGGTATTGCTGGTCGCCATGCTGATGGGGCTGGTGGCCACCGCCGTTACCCTCAGCATGGGGGGCGCCAGAGGCGATCGCGAGCTCGACAAGCAGGCGCGCCGCTTCATGGCGACCCTGCAACAGGCGCAGGAGTATTCGGTGATGGATGGCCGGCTGGTGGGGCTTCGCATCGAGGATCACGGCTGGCAGTTCATGCAGCGTGCCGCCAAGGATCGCAAGTGGCAGGCGCTGACCGGCGACAAGATCCTGGGACAGGTACAACTGCCCGACACCATGCTGCTGGCGATCGAACTCGAAGGGTTCAGCTGGCGAACCGAGTCTGACGAGAAAACCGAGCGGGGTCGGGACGAGAAGGAGCGCACGCCCCAGGTGCTGATCTTCCCCGGTGGCGAGCTCAGCCCCTTCGTGCTGACTCTGACCCAGCAGGATGAGGATGTGCGCTACCTGCGTACGGTCAAGGCGGATGAATTCGGCCGCTTGCGACTGCTGCAGGACGAGGAGGAAGAGGAATGAACGCCCGTGGCATGACATTGCTGGAAGTCATGGTCGCACTGGCGGTGTTTGCCATCGCGGGTCTCGCCGTGATGAAAACCGCCAGCGAGCACCTCTCTGCGCTCAATTATCTGGAAGAGAAGACGCTGGCGACCTGGGTGGTGGAGAATCAGCTGGTGCAGCAGAAGCTGGAGGCCAAGTGGCCCGGTGACAGCTGGGTGGAGGGGGACGAGCAGATGGCGGGCCAGACCTGGTACTGGCGCTATCGCGGCGTCGCCACCGCCGACAACAACTTCAAGGCGCTGGATATGGAAGTGCGTACCGCGCCCAAGGCCGAGAGCCCAGTGGCCTTCATCCGGACCTATATCAGCCGATGACAACCGCCAACGACACCCAAATGAGGTCCCGTCAGAGCGGTTTCACCCTGCTGGAGGCGTCGATGCGGCCATCGCCAGTACCAAGGCCGCGAGTTCGGCATTGCATGCGTCAGGGCGGCTTCACCCTGCTGGAGATGCTGGTGGCCATCGCCATCTTCGCCAGCCTCAGCATGGGCGCCTATCAGGTGCTGCAAGGTGTGCTCACCAGCGACGAGGTGGCTAAGAAGAAGGAGGCCCGCCTCTCCGAGTTGCAGCTGGCCTTCACCCTGATGGAGCGGGACATCACCCAGATGGTGCCCCGCAGCGGCCGTATCGACGGCGAGAACAACAAGGTGCTGCTGGCGGCATCCCGCTTCGGCCAGCAGAGCGATGACTGGGGCATGGCCTTCATTCGCGGCGGCTGGCTCAACCCGGATGGCATGCTGCCACGTTCCGGTTTGCAGCGGGTCGGCTGGCGGCTCAAGGATCACAAGCTGGAGCGGCTGAGCTATCTCTACCCGGATCCCGTGATAGGCACTGAGCCGCGCATCCAGCCCATGCTGGATCGGGTGACGGCGCTGCGGCTCTATTTTTACGACAAGGGGGCCTGGAAGGAGGAGTGGACCCAGCGCAACGTGCTGCCTTACGGCCTGGCTGTGGAGCTGGATCTGGAAGATTACGGCACCCTTCGCCGCCAGTTCCTCATCGGGGCCGGTGGCCAGAGGGCTGATAATGGTAATTGATCGTCGTTTTCCTCTGACCGTCATTGAAGATGACGGCACCATTCGTCGTGATCAGTACCTGATCGGGGCCGGTGGCCAGCGAGCTGAAAATGCGAACTAAGCGGACCGGCAGCATGCCGTCTTGTCGTCGCCAGGGGGGCATGGCCCTGCTGGTGGTGCTGCTCATCTTGTCGGTGATGGTGATCATCGCCAGCAACATGAGTGGCCGCCTGCAGCTGGAGTTGCGCCGTACCGGCAACCTCACCGCCGGCAAGCAGGCCTGGTGGTATGCCATGTCGGCGGAAGCCCTGGTGAGCAAGGTGCTGGTTCAGGATTTCAAGGATGACCCCAATGTGGTGAACCTGGGGCAGAACTGGGCCAGGCAGGATGCTGTCTTCCCGGTGGATGACGGCAAGCTGACCGGCCGGGTGCGGGATCTGCAATCCTGCTTCAACCTCAACAGCCTGAGCGTGCCCCTGAAAGACGGGATCAGCGGCGACGACCTCGAGAAGCAGCCTTATCCGGTCAAGGCGTTTCGCGCCCTGCTCAAGCAGCTCGAGGTCGAGGATTACGAGGCGGTGCAGCTGACCGATGCCATCCGCGACTGGACCGACAAGGACACGGCACTGGTCTCCAGCTACGGCGCCGAGGATGCCTATTACGAGGGGCTGACGCCCCCTTATCTGACCGCGAACCAGTGGATGCTCAGCACGGACGAGCTGAGGGCGGTGCGCGGTGTGAGCGCCAAACTGTATGCCCGGCTGGCGCCTTATGTCTGCGCCCTGCCGAGCGACAAGCTGCTGGTGAACATCAACACCATCAAGCCGGAACAGGCGGCGCTGCTGGTGGCCCTCTATCTGGACAAGGTGGGGCTCGATGACGCCAAGCGGGTGCTGACCAGCCGTCCCCAGAAGGGGTGGAAGGAGAAAAAGGCGATGACGGATCAGATGCCGGTGCCGCTGAGCACCATCCCCGGGCTGGATGCCGTGCTGGACGTCAAGAGCAGCTACTTCGAGGCCAGGCTGATCGCCGAGGTGGGTGATACCCGGGCTAGGCTGGAGAGCGTCTTCGTACGTGGCAAGGACAACAAGCTGGTGATGCTGCGTCGCCTCAACGGCGGCGCCGAATGACAGACAGGTGTGGGTGGCGGCCGCTGGCCGTACCCGCCCTGACCCCGTATTGGACAGCAGCCAAGGGCTGCGCTCCCGCCCATCCAGAGGGATGCGGACGGGAATGGCAGGAGAGATATTTGTGAGCGAGAGTCTGGTCATCCGTCTGGGGACCAATGCGCAGCAACCGGTCGAGTGGCTGGTGTGGTCGGCCAAGGAGGAGGAGATCATTGCCTCCGGCACCCTGGCCTCGGCCCATGCCCTCGGCGAGTTGCGGGAGCGTGCCGGTGGCCGCCCCGTGGTGACCCTGGTACCGGGCAGCGATCTTATCTTCCGGCGGGTGAGCCTGCCGGGCAAATACAATCGCCAGGCCGCGGCCGCCTTGCCCTACCTGCTGGAGGAGCAGATCGCATCCGACGTGGATGAGCTGCATCTGGTGGTGCTGGGCCACGAGGGCCACGAGGTGGACCTGATGGCGGTCGACAAGGAGAAGATGCAGATCTGGCTGGGCTGGCTGCAGCAGGCGGGCCTCAAGAGCCAGCAGCTGTTGCCGGACGTACTGGCCCTGCCGCCCGCTGCCGACGGCTGGTCTGCCCTGCAACTTGGCAAGGAGTGGCTGCTGCGTCAGGGCCCCTGTCAGGGCATAGTGGCCGACGAGTCGCTGCTGGCCATGTTGCTGGCGGCCGAGGCCGACCCCGTCACCATCCACAGCCATACCCCCTTGCCGGCGATCCCGGCGGCCAACTGGCTGGCGGCGGATCCCGAACTGCCCATGTTGCTGCTGGCCAAAGGGGCGCTGAACTGCCAGGCCAACCTGTTGCAGGGCCCCTACCGGCCGCAGACCGAATACTCCCGCTACTGGCTGCAGTGGCGCAAGGTGGCCGTGGTGGCCGGGCTCTTGCTGCTGGTGGCGCTGACCCAGCGCGGTATGCATCTTTATCAGCTGGCGGAGCAGGACAAGGCCCTCAAGGCCGAGATCCGGCAGGTCTACACCCGCATCTTCCCGGGGGAGAACCGCATCGTCAACGTACGCAGCCAGATGGCACAGCACCTCAAGTTGCTGGGGCAGACCCCGCAGGATGGCGTGCTCTTGCTGCTGACCGAACTGGCCCCCACCTTTGCCGAGGTGCCGGGCCTCAAGCCGCAGGTGTTGCGTTTCGACGCCGCCAGGGGCGAGCTGAGATTGCAGGTGACGGCGCCCGGTTTCGCCGAGATAGAGCGCTTTCGCGAACTGGCGGGCAAGCGCTTCGAGGTGCAGCAGGGCGAGGTGCGCAGCACAGAGGGCAAGGTTGAAGGGGCACTGGTGCTGAAGGGTAAATCATCATGATGGACAAACTACAAGGCTGGTGGCGCAGCATCAGCGCCCGCGAGCAGCGGCTGGTGGCCGTGGGGGGCAGCTGCCTGCTTATCGGGTTCTGCTACTGGATCGTCTGGCAACCCATCGCCAACCGCATCGCCGAGCGCGAGCGGCAGGTGCTGAGCCAGCAACAGACGCTCGCCTGGCTGAAAGAGAAGGGGGAAGAGGTGCTGGCGATGCAGGGCGGTCAGGGCCGCCAGATCGACACCAGCGGTACCCTGGAAGGGGTGGTGAACCGCACCGCCTTCAACCAGAAGATCAAGATTGCCCGTCTGCAACCCCAGGGTCAGGAGCTGCAGGTGTGGATCGATACGGTCCAGTTCGATGATCTGCTGATCTGGCTGGCGAGCCTGGCCGATCAGCACGGTGTACAGGTGCAGGTGATCGAGGTGGCCCGCGAGAATCTGGCGCCGGGTCTGGTCAAGGTCAGACGCCTGCAGTTGAGTCGTCCCCAATGACGCCAGGCGTGCCGGGCGTCGTCCGGTTTCCTGCATCTCGTCCCGGTATGGTGCCGGGCCTGGCCAAGGCCAGATATTTGCAATCGAGTCGTTTTCTATGAAGCAAAAAGTACTGATCGCCGTCCTGTTCCTGGTGGCCTATCTCGGTTTTCTGCTGGTAAAGCTGCCAGCCACCCTGGTGGTGCGCCATCTGCCGTTGCCGCCCAACCTGGTGCAGCTGGAAGGGGTGAGCGGCACCCTCTGGAGCGGCCAGGTCGCCCGGCTGCAATACGCCAGCGAGTCGCTGACCCAGCTGCGCTGGGAGCTCAACGGCTGGTCGCTGCTGCGCTTCGCCCCCGAGGTCTCCCTGCGTTTCGGTGATCGCAGCGGCCTCAACGGCCAGGGCGTGGTCGGCTGGAACGGCGCCGCCTTTGGTCGCGACATCACCCTCAACGTGCCCGCGTCCTGGGTGCTGGATCGGGTGCCCATGCGGCTGCCGTTCCCGCTGACGGTGGCGGGCCAGCTGCAGCTCAAGGTCGATCAGTTTGCCCAGGGCAATCCCTGGTGTGACAACCTCTACGGCAACCTCCATTGGTATGGTGCCGATGCCGATACCCCGGCCGGCAAGCTGCCGCTGGGGGATCCCGAGCTCAAGCTGACCTGCATCGACTCCCGGCTGGTGGCCGAGCTCAAGCAGGGCTCGGAGGCGGTGCAGGTGCTGGGCAAGCTGGAGCTGCAGCCCAATCGCCAGTACCTGTTCCAGGGCACCCTCAAACCGGGCCCGGAACTGCCGGATCAGATGAAGCAGGGGCTGCCCTTCCTCGGTCAGCCCGACGGTCAGGGGCGCTTCCCGCTGCGCTATCAGGGCCGCATCTGACGACATTGTCTGCCGGTCTGGAAAAAGGATGAACAGGACCCCGCTTCGGCGGGGTCCTGTCGTTATGGGGTTTCAGTCTCGCCGCTCGGCGCCGTGATGAGATGGTTCAGAAAGAAGCTGAACAGCTCGGCACGCGAGCCGAGCCGCAGCTTGCTGTAGAGGTGCTTGCGGTGATTCTTCACAGTGCCGCTGCCAATCCCGAGCGCAGCGGCAATGGCCTCGGTATCCAGCCCCTGCAGCAGCAACCCCGCCACCTGGCGCTCCCGGCGGGTGAGTCTATCCCTGCCCACGCTGGCGATGGCCTGCGCCACCGCGGCCTTCAGGCTGGCACTGTCAGGCAGCGTCGGGCTTTCCGCCAACAGCGGTTGGCTCTGCTGCCACTGCTGGCGGCAGAGGGAGTGCACCAGCGGAAAGATCGCCTCCAGTCGGGTCAGCTCGCCGCGGCTCAAGACGCTGCGCTTGTCGAGGCGGCCGAGAAACAGCATGAGCGTCAGTCCGTCCCGCACCGGCAGGATCAACCCCACCTCCTCCTGCCAGCCGGTAGCCTGATAGAAGTGGTGGCGATACTCGGGATCCAGCCGTCCCCGCGAGACCTGCGCCAGGGTCCAGACCCCGGCCTCCAGACCCTGTTCCAGCGCCAGCATAAAGGGATCCTGACTGAAGTGACTGGTGAGGTAGCGGTCAAACAGCAGGGCCCGCTGGTGGCTCAGGTTGTCGTAGAGGTAGACGGGGCGCTGCCCCACTCCGAGCAGCAGGGCGCAGTCGAACGCCACCTGTTGCTGGATGAGACGCACCAGGGCCGCCGGAAAGGCGCTGCCGTGCAGGGCATCGACCACCTCGGTCATGCTGCGGGTCAGGGCATCTGTGGCGAATGGCTGGGTCATGGTCGTTGAATCATGGTGGTGGGCTCCCGGGGGTGGGGAGCCGCTCCCCACTATGACAGGATGCTAGCACGAGAGTGGCAAAACTGTCCCCTAGGGGACATATCCGCAGCGCGCCAGAGCGGCGAGTATGGCCACTTTTCCCCTGCTGCTGGAGCACCCATGATCAACCCCCACCTGCTCGATGAGCTGACCGAGCGCGGCCTTGTGGCCCAGAATTCCGACCCGGCGGCACTGGCCGATCATCTCGCCACGCCGCGTACCCTCTACTGCGGGTTCGATCCCACCGCCGGCAGCCTGCACATAGGTCATCTGGTGCCGCTCCTGATGCTGCGCCGCTTCCAGTTGGCGGGCCACACCCCGGTGGCCCTGGTGGGCGGGGCCACAGGTCTTATCGGCGATCCCAGCTTCAAGGCGACCGAGCGCAGCCTCAACGGCAGCGAAACCGTACAGGGCTGGGTCGCCAGCCTGTCGGCCCAGATCAGGGCGCTGCTGCCCGCCGACGACGGCCTGTCAGCCCCTGTGCTGGTCAACAACGGCGACTGGATGGGGCAGATGTCGGCCCTCGATTTTCTGCGTGACATCGGCAAGCACTTCTCGGTCAATGCCATGCTGGCGCGGGAATCGGTGCGCCAGCGGCTGGCCCGCCCGGATCAGGGTATCTCCTTTACCGAGTTCTCCTACGCCCTGCTGCAATCCCAGGATTTTGCGGTGCTGCACCAGATGCTCGGCTGCACCCTGCAGATCGGTGGCAACGATCAGTGGGGCAATATCACCAGCGGCATGGATCTCACCCGCCGTCTGCATCAGGCCCAGGTGTACGGCATGACGTTGCCGCTCATCACCAAGGCGGACGGCACCAAGTTCGGCAAGACAGAGGGTGGCGCGGTCTGGCTGGATCCTGCGCTCACCTCGCCCTACGCCTTCTACCAGTTCTGGCTCGGCACCGCGGATGAGGATGTCTACCGCTTCCTGCGCTACTACAGCTTTATGTCGCTGACCGAGATTGATGCACTAGAGGCTGAAGATGCCCAGCGGCAGGGGCGCAAGCAGGCCCAGCAGGTGCTGGCGGACGAGCTGACCGAACTGGTGCACGGCAAGGCGGCGCTGGCGGCGGTACGGCGCATCAGCGAGCTGCTGTTCAGCGGCGAGGTGGCACGCCTTGGCGAGAGCGATCTCGCCCAGCTGGCGCAAGACGGCATGCCGAGCTGTACCGTCGGTGGCGAGACGGATCTGGTCAGCCTGCTGGTCGAGAGCGGTCTGGCAAACTCCAAGCGCATCGCCCGCGAACTGCTGGCGGCGGGGGCCATCAGCCTCAATGGCGCCATCAAGCAGGATGAGCAGCTAAGTGCAGAGGATCGGCTGTTTGACCGCTACCTGCTGCTGCGCCGGGGCAAGAAGCAGTACCAGCTGGTGGCGTGGGCAGATTAGCCTGCCGCGCCATAGCAACGAGAAAGGGCTGCCCGGGCAGCCCTTTCCATTGTGCGGCAGTCAGCAGGCTCGCTCTGCCAGCAGCAGTTGTCCGGCATCACGGAGAAGACGATTAGCGGCTTATTTTTTGATGTTCAGAGGGCGAGGGGCAGCAGTTCGGCATAGTCACGGATCGCCGGGAAGGCGGTGATGTGCTGCTCGGGCTGGCGGCTGTCAGGGTTCTGGATGGCGAGCTGATAGCCGATGCCGTAGTCGGCGGCGGCGCGCAGGATCCGCTCGCTGTCATCCACAAACAGGGTGCGGGCCGGCTCGAACGCCAGTCGTTCCGCCAGCGCCTGCCAGCAGTGCTGGCTCTCCTTCGACCAGCCCAGCTCATGGGTGCTCACCATCAGATCCAGATGATCAGACAGCCCCAGCTGCGCATCCTTCACCGACAGGCTGGCGGGGTGGGCGTTGGTGAAGAGCACCAGCCGCTTGCCTGCCGCCCGCAGCTCGGCCAGAAAGGGGATGGCGTTGGGCCGCCACCGGATCTTCTCCAGCAGCTCCTGCTTGAGGGCGCGTATGTCCAGCCCCAAAGTCTGGCTCCAGTAATCCACGCAGTACCAGTCGAGGGTGCCGTTGACCGCCTGATAGTGCATCTCGATCTGCGCCTTGGCCTCATCCAGCGGCAGACCGAGCCGCTCGGCGTAACGCTCCGGCACCAGTTGCTGCCAGAGGTGGTTGTCAAAATGCAGATCGATCAGGGTGCCATCCATATCGAGCAGAACTGTGTCTATCTGGTGCCAGGGCAAGGGGGTCGGCATGGGGCTTCTCGCGGTCAATGAGGGGGAGGGAAACGGGGCGGCATTATAACGGATTTTTCCGTCCGCTTTCGCCGCTTTGCCCCGTGGTGTTCGCTCGGGGAGTCGTTTACTCTTGAAGCACGATTTTTTAACGAGCAGCCAGCGCCTGATGAGTGACCACCACAAGAGCCAGCCCGAATACCTCAGCGTCGAGAAGATGGCGCATGACAAGAGCAAGCCGGAGATCCTCAAGGCCGAAATAGTGGCCGAGAGCCGGCTGTTCAAGGTGGAATCCCTGCATCTGAAATTCAGCAATGGAGAAGAGCGGGTCTACGAGCGGATGCGCGGTGGCAACCGGGGCGCCGTCATGGTGGTGCCCATGTTCGATGCCCACACACTGCTGCTGGTACGCGAGTACGCGGCGGGCACCCACTCTTACGAGCTGGGCTTTCCCAAGGGGCTGATAGATCCGGGCGAGAACGCCTTCGAGGCGGGCAACCGGGAACTGATGGAGGAGGCGGGCTTCGGCGCCAACAGCCTGATCCCCCTCAAGCAGGTGTCGCTGGCGCCGGGTTACTTCTCCAGCCGGATGGACATACTGCTGGCGCGGGATCTCTTCCCGGAGCAGCGGATCGGCGATGAGCCCGAGCCCCTCGAGGTGATCCCCTGGCCCCTCAACCGTATCGATGAATTGCTGGCACGACCCGACTTCAGCGAGTCGCGCAGCATCAGTGCCCTGCTGCTGGCCCAGAAGTGGCTGGCGGAGCAGGAAAACTAGCCCAAGCCTGGGCAAGGCAATAAATAAAAACAGAGGATAACAAGATGCAGGAGTTGTTGGCCTGGGTTCCTGGGGTCAAGGAGATCGCCCGCGAAGCGGGGCGTATCCTTCACGAAATCTATCACGGCGGTCAGTTCGAGCGTCAGCTGAAGGAGGATGCGACCCCGGTCACCAGTGCCGATCTTGCTGCCGATGCCTACCTCAAACAGGCGCTGTCGGCGCTCACCCCCCATGTGCCCGTGCTGACCGAAGAGGCGGCCGATGTGCCCTTCAGTCTGCGAGCCAACTGGCGGCAGTACTGGCTGGTGGATCCCCTCGACGGCACCGGTGAGTTCATCGCCGGCAGCGGCGACTTCGCCACCCTGATCGCCCTGGTGCGGGACAATGTGCCCGTGCTCGGTGTCATCTATGCACCCGAATCCGACGTACTCTACTGGGCGGTGCGCGGCCACGGCGCCTTCAAGGAGGTGAATGGCGAGACCTTGCCCATCAGCGCCATGCACCACGAACACGATCAGCCCGATTCGCTGGTGGTGGCCATCAGCCGTCGCCAGAAGCTGGAGAACCTGACCCGTCGTCTCAATCCGGCCATCAACTACGAGTTGATCCCGCTCGGCTCCAGCTCCCTCAAGTCCTGTCTGGTGGCGGAAGGGGCGGCGGATTGCTACGTGCGGCTCGGTCCCACCGGCGAGTGGGATACCGCCGCCGCCCAGTGCATCGTCGAGGCGGCGGGTGGCCGCATCCTCAGCCTGGCGCTGCAGCCGCTCAGTTACAACGAAACCGAGTCGCTGGAGAACCCGGACTTCATCGTCATGGGGGATCCGGATCTCGCCTGGGGCAAGATCCTGGCCCATCAGGCAGGTTGATCCTCTGTCGTCAGACGACACAAACAGGCGGCCTCAGGGCCGCCTGTTTGCTTGGTGTGATCCGCTGGTTTTATCGCAGATGAGCAGGGATATCCGCTGGTAAAGCATGAGAATGACAGTGGATGATCACAATCCTTCTTGGGTAATTGGCATTATTTTTCAGGTAATTCTGAAAACGATCCGTTGGGCAAAATAAAAAAGTGAGTATGAATAAAAATTTGGTTTAATATTCCATTAAAATTGAGTTTTGTAGTTTTACTCGATTATGTGATCCCGATTGAATTCCTAATCTCACTGGCTGAAGCCCGTTATGGTAGTGATATGTTTCAGTCCCGCTTTTTGAGAATTAAATCCTGATAAACCACAATAAGCTCAGATTAAAATACTGACAAAATGTGGATTAGTAATGAGTTTATCTGTAGACGTCGTAAAGGATTTGTCCGGTTCCCAGCCCGCCGTTGCCAGCGCCAGCCGCTGGCGTCGTCATGACACCCACTGGGCGATCAGCCTGTTTGGTACCGCCGTCGGCGCCGGCATACTGTTTCTGCCCATCAACCTGGGTCTGGGCGGGATCTGGCCCCTGGTCATAGTCGCCGTGCTGGCGGGTCCCATGACCTTTCTGGCTCACCGCGGGCTGGCGCGCTTCGTGCTCTCCTCCTCCCGCCCTCACGCCGATTTCACCGAGGTAGCCGAGGAGCACTTCGGCAAGATGGCCGGTCGCCTCATCTCGGCGCTCTACTTCCTCTCCATCTTCCCGATCCTGCTGATCTACGGGGTGGGGCTGACCAACACGGTGGAGAGCTTCATGGTCAACCAGCTCGGCATGGCCACCCCGAACCGGGTGATGCTCTCCGGCCTGCTGGTGTTCGCCATGATCGCCGTGATGATGGCGGGGGAGCAGGCGATGCTGCGGGCGTTTGCCTTCATGGTCTATCCGCTGGCGGCCATCCTGGCGGCGCTTTCCTGCTATCTCATTCCCCAGTGGCAGTGGCCACAAATGACCGCCTTTGAGGGCGGCAGCTTCCTCAACACTGTCTGGCTGGCGCTGCCGGTCACGGTGTTCGCCTTCAGCCATGCCGCCGCCATCTCGGGCTTTGCCAACGTGCAGCGGCGGGAATATGGCGAGCAGGCCGAGGCCAAGAGCGGCCTGATCCTGCGCAATACCACCATCATGCTGGTGGGTTTCGTGCTCTTCTTCGTCTTCTCCTGCGTGCTGAGCCTCTCCCCGGCCCAGCTGGCCGAGGCCAAGGCGCAGAACGTCTCCGTGCTCTCCTATCTCGCCAACATCACAGACAACCCCGTGATAGTGACGCTGGGGCCGCTCATCGCCTTCATCGCCATCAGCACCTCTTTCCTCGGCCACTTCCTCGGTGCCCGCGAGAGCCTGAAAAGCCTGATCGCCAAGCCCACCGGCCTGCCGCTGGCGAAGGCGGACCGGCTCGGCATAGTCCTGATGTTCTTCGCCATCTGGGGCGCCGCCGTCATCAACCCGGGCATCCTGGGTCTGATGGAGACCCTCTCCGGCCCCGTCATCGCCATGATCCTCTTCATCATGCCGGTGGTGGCCATCTACAAGGTGGAGGCGCTGGCTCGCTTCCGTCAGGGCTGGACCAACGGCTTCATCCTGCTGACCGGGTCGCTGGCGGTCTCGGCGCTGATTTTCAGCTTGTTGAAGTAACAGCGCGCTGCGGCAAAAATGAGAGAGGCGACCCCGGGGTCGCCTCTCTTTTTTCATGGGGCCAAGGGCATCAGCCCAGCTTGGCGCCGTTCTCCACCGCCTGCTCCGGAATGGCCATCACAACGGCGCCATCGGCCCGGTAGAAACCGGTCAGCAGAAACTCCGACTGGATGGGGCCTATCTGTTTGGGGGGAAAGTTCACCACGGCGACGATTTGGCGTCCCACCAGATCCTCCGGGCGATAGAGATCCGTTATCTGGGCGCTGCTCTTGCGCACCCCGAGCTCGGGGCCGAAATCCGCCCACACCTTGTAGGCGGGCCGGCGCGCCTCGGGGAAGGGCTCGACCCGCACCAGGGTGCCCACTCTCAGCTCCACCATCTCGAAATCCTGCCAGCTAATGGTCTGCATCTTGGCTCCTCGTTTCACACACCTTGCATTGGCCTCAGCATGCCTCGAAACGGCGCTGGCTGTCTTCGGTGACTGGCCGCCCTGTTACGGCAGAAGGCCGTTTTGCTGGCGCCAGAGGGAAGGGGGAAGCCCGCTCTCGGTCAGGAAGCGCTCGGCGAAGGCCCCCTGATTCTGGTAGCCGCAGCGACTGGCGATCTCGCCTATGGGCAGTTGGGTGTGGGCAAGCAGGGTGCGTGCCAGCGTCATGCGCCGTTCCCGTATGTAGTGGGAGATGCTCATCCCCAGCTGCTGGCGAAAGGCGTGCTTGAACTGGCTCTGACCGAGGCAGGCGATGGCGGCGAGCCGCTCATTGTTGAGGGGCTCGGCGAGGTGGGCCTCGATATGGCGCTGCACCTTGAGGATTCGGGCGGCAAGACGAGGGGGAGCAGAGGAGTGCACTCCTTGCCCTTGTGCCAGCAGGGAGAGCCACACCTGCTCCATGCCCGCCACCTGGCGCCCCGCTGCCACCATGCGGTGCAGGAAGGCGAGGTAGTGGCGCTGGGGCTCGTCCAGCTCGATGAAGGGGTGGGCCGCCAGATCGCCGGGCAGCCAGTCGCTCTCCTGCACCAGAAACGAGAGGGCCGGGTCGGCGGCGTAGTCGTGCCGCTCGCCGGGGGCTATCACGCAGACGAAACCGGGGGCAAGGCGACGCCCCTGGCCCTGCACCTCGATCTCAATGGGACCGCCGAGAGGGATCACCAGTTGGGCGAAGTCGTGGCTGTGGCTGCAGATGTCGTTCTGGTAGCGGCGCAGGCTGAAGGGGGAGGCGACGGATAGCAATGACGCGGCACTGGGCCGCGTCATCTTCAAAGAGGGATTGCTGTTTGGCATAGGTCGCAGGTATTACTCTGCGTCGAAATCTTCGATCTCTTTGCCCAGCGCTTCCATGATGGCGCGCACCTCGGCGGGGACGCTGTCCGGATGATCCTTGCGCAGATCGTCGTCGCAGGGCAGCGGCTGGCCGGTGAACGCGTGCAGGAAGGCTTCACAGAGCAGCTCACTGTTGGTCGCATGACGCAGGTTGTTCACCTGGCGACGGGTGCGCTCGTCGGTCAACACCTTCAACACCTTGAGCGGGATCGAGACGGTAATCTTCTTGACCTGTTCGCTCTTCTTACCGTGTTCCGCGTAGGGGCTGACGTAGTCGCCGTTCCACTCTGTACCCATGATCCACCTGTTCTCGTTTGGCCGTGAGCGCGGATTTTAACCCTTGTGGAAATTAATGGCAATCCAACAGCAAAGCCATTTAGACGTCTGGAAGTGTTGACGGCTTTTTTATGCTGGCGTAAGGTGGTTCACCATAGGCCAGCAATGGCAGGATAGCCGTGGCAGAGGCAGAGCGGCCATCGCCCAGCGACAGTTCAAGGAGAGAGTGACATGACCCACAAGGCCACCCAGGCGGTACGCACCGGGATTGAGACAGACACACAGCACGGTGCCGTGGTGCCGCCCATCTACCTCTCCAGCAACTACACCTTTGCCGACTTTGGCGAGCCCCGTCAATACGATTATGCCCGATCCGGCAACCCGACCCGCACCAATCTGGCGGATGCGCTGGCGGCGCTGGAAGGGGGCGCCGGTGCCGTGGTGACCGGCACCGGCATGGGGGCCATCCATCTGGTGACGACGGCCCTGCTCAAGGCGGGGGATCTGCTGATAGCCCCCCACGACTGTTACGGCGGCACCTGGCGCCTGTTCGAGTATCTGGCGGCCAAGGGCCACTACCGGGTGCAGTTCGTCGATCAGGGGGATGAAGCCGCGCTGGCCGAGGCCCTGGCGCAGAAGCCGGCACTGGTGTGGGTGGAGACTCCCTCCAACCCCCTGCTGCGGGTGGTGGACATAGCCGCCATCGCCGCCGCCTCCCATGAAGTGGGGGCCCAGGTGGTGGTGGACAACACCTTCCTCTCGCCGCTGCTGCAACAGCCGCTGGCACTCGGTGCCGACCTGGTGGTGCACTCCACCACCAAGTACATCAACGGCCACTCAGACGTGGTGGGCGGCGTGGCCATTGCCAAGGAGCAGCCACTGGCCGAGTCGCTGGTGTGGTGGGCCAACTGTCTGGGGCTCACCTCCGGGGCGTTCGACTCCTACCTCACCCTGCGCGGCCTGCGCACCCTGGCTCCCAGATTGCGCGCCCATCAGGAGAACACGGATCGCATCCTCGCCTTCCTGCAGCAACAGCCGCTGGTCAAAAAAATCTATCACCCCAGCCTGCCGACCCATCCGGGCCACGATATTGCGCGCCGTCAACAGTCCGGCTTCGGCGCCATGCTAAGTTTTGAACTCGATTGCAGCGAGGCCGGATTGCGCACCTTCCTCGCGGCCCTCACCCTCTTCTCGGTGGCCGAGTCCCTCGGCGGGGTGGAGAGTCTGGTGGCCCATCCGGCCAGCATGACCCACAGGGCCATGACACCGGCGGCGCAGCAGGCGGCGGGCATCAGCGCCCAGCTGTTGCGGCTGTCGGTCGGCATTGAACACGGTGAAGACCTAGTGGCCGATCTGGCTCAGGCTTTTGAACAGGCGCAGCAGGCAGAGCAGGTAGCGAAGTAATGGAACAGCAGCAACAAGGAGAGATCGCGGTGGCAACAGAAGCAGGATTGAAGCGGCGCCATGTGCACAAGTTTGGTGGCAGCAGTCTGGCGGATCCGGTCTGCTATCGCCGGGTCGCGGCTATCGTCGAGCAGCAGGTTGGCGGAGATGAACTGATCGTGGTCTCTGCCGCCGGCAAGACCACCAACCGGTTGATCCAGCTGGTGGAGCTGGCCGAGGCGGGGGACGAGGCCGCCGGTGAAGCCATCTCCGCCCTGCAAGCCTATCAGCAGAGCCTGATCGACGGCCTGCTGGAAGGGGATCTGCAGCTCGACTTGAGTCAGCAACTGGCCGACGACATGCAGCTGATCGCCAAGACCCTGGAGGGGCAGTTTGACCGCTTCGCCCGCAACGGCCTGCTCGCCTTCGGCGAGGTGTGGTCGGCGCGCCTGTTGGCGGCCCTGCTCACCAGCCGCGGCGACAAGGCCATCTGGCTCGATGCACGCAGCTTCCTGCGCGCCGAGGACGGCGCCCTGGTCAAGGTGGATACTGCGCTTTCCAGCGAATTGCTCAAGGCGCGGCTGGCCGAACATGCCGGTCGCATAGTGGTGACAGGTTTTATCGCCGCCGACATGGAGGGGCGCTCCCTGCTGCTCGGTCGCAACGGCTCCGACTACAGCGCCAGCCTGCTGGCCCTGCTGGCGGACGGCGAATCCACCACTATCTGGAGCGACGTGGCCGGGGTCTACAGCGCCGACCCGCGTCGGGTCAAGGAGGCGCGCCTGCTGGAGCGCCTCAGCCTGGCCGAAGCGAACGAGCTGGCCCGTCTCGGCTCCTCGGTACTGCATTCGCGCACCCTGCAACCCGTGGCCGACAGCCGCCAGCGCCTCACCCTGCGCTGCAGCTACAACCCGGACGAGGGTTGCACTCACATACTGCGCCGGGCGCCGCGCTCCGGTGGCGCCCGCATCGTCTCCTCGGTGGACCAGATTGCCCTGATCGAGCTGAAAGTGCTGCCGCAGACCCATTTTGAGCAAACGGTGGCGGCCATCGAGGCCCATCTGGCCCGCCACCGCCTCAACCCGCTCACCCTGCAGCGCCAGCCGGATCGGCGGGTGCTGCGTCTGGCCTACACCCTGGAAGTGGCGGAAGGGGCGTTCGAGCTGCTGCGCGACTTCCAGCTGCAGGGCAGCTTCACCGGCCTGATCCAGAAAGAGGGGTTCAGTCTGGTGGCTTTGGTGGGTGCCGGGGTGACCGACAACGCCGAGCAGTGTCACCGTTTCTATCAGTTGCTGGCGGATCAGCCGCTGGAGTTCGTGCAGGTGGCCAGAGATGGCCTGAGTCTGGTCGCCGTCGTGCGTCAGGTGGTGCTGGAGCCGCTGCTTATCGCCCTGCACAGCGCCCTGTTCAGCCGCCCGACCCGGGTCGGGCTGGTGGTGTTCGGCAAGGGCAACATAGGCGGTCACTGGCTGAGCCTCTATGGCCGCGAGAAGGCGCGCCTCGAACATGAACTCAATCTGGCGCTGACTCTCTACGGGGTGTTCAGCTCGGAAGGGGGCCTGCTGGACGAAGAGGGGCTGGATCCCCTCAAGGTGCAGGACAAGTTCAACCCCAAACCGCTGATCTGGCCCGAGCTGCTGGCCCAGCTGGAGCAGCACGGCTTCGATACCCTGATTGCCCTCGACATGACCGCCAGCGAGACGGTGAGCCGCTACTACCCGGACTTCGCCCAGCTCGGCATCCACATCATAGCGGCCAACAAGTTTGCCGGTGCCGCCGACAGCGAGTTCTACCAGCGCATCAAGCAGAGCTGCCGCGACCATCAGGTGCAGTGGCGCTACAACGCCACCGTGGGCGCCGGGCTGCCGATCCAGTCCAGCATCCAGATGCTGCGCCAGAGCGGCGACCGCATTCAGGGGGTCTCCGGCATCTTCTCCGGCACCCTCTCCTGGCTGTTCCAGCAGTATGACGGCAGCCGCCCCTTCTCCGAGCTGGTGGACGAGGCGTGGCAGCACGGCCTGACCGAGCCGGATCCTCGCGAGGATCTCTCCGGTCAGGATGTGCGCCGCAAGCTGCTGATCCTGGCGCGGGAGGCAGGTTTTGAGCTCGACTCTGCCGACATCGAGCTGGAGAACCTGGTGCCCGTGCCCCTGCGCAAGGTGAGTTCGGATCAGTTCATGGACAGACTGAAAGAGCTGGACGGCCCGATCCAGAGCGCCTTCGAGGGAGCCAAGCGCCTCGGCAAGGTGCTGCGTTACGTTGCCCGCTTCGAGCACGATGGCAAGGCGCGGGTCGGGCTGGAGGCGCTGGAGCCCCACCACCCGTTCGCCAACCTGCTGCCGTGCGACAATATCTTCGCCATCGAAAGCGACAGCTACCGCACCAACCCGCTGGTCATCCAGGGGCCTGGCGCCGGTCGGGAAGTTACGGCCGCCGCCATCCAGTACGATCTCTGGCAGATCTGTGCCAGCCTGTAAGAGCGGATAAACAGTTCAGCAAAAGAGGCGCCAGTGGCGCCTCTTTTTGTTGTTTAGCCACAGTTTTTTAGGTCTGTGGGCTGGTTCCCTACCCGACGTAGTCGGGCGAATAAGCGGGCGATTACGCCTGACGGCTAATCGACCCTACGATTCCATGGCAACGCCTAACGACCAAGGTTTCTACGGCAACATGACTCCAGCGGGCCCTGTAGATATGACAAAGGACGCCGAGGCGCCCTTTGTCATTGAGGGGAGCTTGATAGCCCCAACCATCAACCCGTGTTGCGCATGCCTGCGGCAATACCGGCGATGGTGACCATCAGCGCCTGATCCAGCTCGGGGTGCAGGATCTCGGCATGGTTGCGCGAGCGGCCCAGCAGCTCGACCTGCAGCACGTTGAGCGGGTCAGTGTAGGGGTTGCGCAGCTTGATGGATTCTTTGATCCAGGGCTGGTCGTCGAGCAAGTCGCCCTGCGGGCGCAGCTCCAGCACCACCTGAATGGAGTCGGCAAGCTCCTGGCGCAGCTGTTTGCCCAGGCCCCACAGCTCCTTGGGTACCAGACGGGTGTCGTAGTACTCGGCGAGCCAGACGTCGGCCTTGAGGAACACCATCTCCAGCATCTCGAGACGAGTGCGGAAGAAGGGCCACTGGCGGCTCATCTCTTCCAGCACGCTCTTCTGGCCGTCTGTGATGGCCTGCTGCAGCCCCTTGTGGGCACCGAGCCAGGCTGGCAGCATCAGCCGGTTCTGGGTCCAGGCGAAGATCCAGGGGATGGCGCGCAGGCTCTCGACGCCGCCGTTGGGCTTGCGCTTGGAGGGGCGTGAGCCGAGCGGCAGCTTGCCAAGCTCCATCTCGGGGGTGGCGGCACGGAAGTAGGGGACGAAGTCCGGGTGGCCGCGCACTATGCTGCGGTAGTGATCGCAGGAGACGGTGGCCAGCTGCTCCATCACGGCGCGCCAGCACTCCTTCGGTTTGGGCGGTGGCAGCAGGTTCCCTTCCAGCACGGCGCTGGTGTAGAGGTTCAGGCTGTGGATGGCCACTTTCGGCAGGCCGAACTTGAAGCGGATCATCTCGCCCTGTTCGGTCACCCGCAGGCCGCCGCGCAGGGATCCCGGCGGTTGTGACAGGATCGCCTGATGGGCGGGGGCGCCGCCACGGCCGACGGTGCCGCCACGGCCGTGGAACAGGGTGAGGCGCAGATTGTTGGCCTCGGCCAGTGCCACCAGGGATTCCATGGCGGCGTACTGAGCCCAGCCGGCGGCCATCATGCCCGCGTCCTTGGCGGAATCCGAGTAGCCGATCATCACGTACTGACGACCCTGGATGTAACCGCGATACCAGTCCACCGACAGCAGGCGCTCCATCACGGCGGTGCCCGCCATCAGGTCTTCCTGAGTCTCGAACAGCGGGGCGACCGGCATGCGGAACTTGCAGCCGGCCTCTTTCAGCAACAGCTGCACCGCCAGCACGTCGGACGGTGCGCCGGCCATGGAGATGATGTAGATGCCGAACGCATCGGGATCGTGACCGGCGATCACCCGACAGGTGTCTATGGTCTCGCGGGTTTCGTCGCTCGGTTCCCAGTCGGTCGGGATCAGCGGGCGGCGGGAATTCAGCTCGTTGAGCAGGAAGGCCTGCTTGTCGTCCTCGCTCCACTCGGCGTAGTCGCCCATGCCGAGGTAACGGGTCAGCTCGGAGAAGACCTGACCGTGACGCTCGCCATCCTGACGTATGTCCAGCTTGACCAGATGGATGCCGAAACAGGCCAGCTTGCGCAGCACGTCCAGCAGCATGCCGTCGGCTATGTTGCCCATGCCGCAGGCGTGCAGCGAGTGGTAGCAGAGCTCCAGCGGCTCGCGCAGCTGGGCCGTGGTCTTGACCAGATCCCGGCTCTCGCTCGCCTGACCCTGCACCTTGGCAGTGAGAAATTCCTGGGTCTCGCGCAGCTGTTCACGCAGCTCGCGCACCAGAGCGCGGTAGGGCTCGGGGTGATCGCCCACCCGCTCGCGCACTGCGTCTGTGCAGTCGGACATGGAGAGCTCGGAGGTGAGCTCCTTTATGTCCTTGTAGAACAGGTTGACCGCCATCCAGCGGCCCAGCTCCAGTACTTCTGCGGTCACCTTGGCGGTGACGAAGGGGTTGCCGTCACGGTCACCGCCCATCCAGGAGGTGAACTTGACCGGCGCGGCATCCAGCGGCAGCCGCACACCCAGGTGCTGTTGCAGACGCTCGTCCAGATTGCGCATGAATTCGGGAATGGCCGGCCACAGGCTGTTTTCCACCACGGCGAAGCCCCACTTGGCTTCGTCCACCGGGGTCGGACGTTGCTCGCGGATCTCGTTGGTGTGCCAGGCCTGATTGACCAGCTGCTCGATGCGATTGAGGATCTTGTCCCGCTCGCGGGGCAGCAGATCGGAGAGCTCCAGCGCCTCCAGGCAGTCGTTGAGCTGCACGTGCTTGTGGATCAGGGTGCGACGGGTCACCTCGGTCGGGTGAGCGGTCAGCACCAGGTCGATATCCAGCTCGCGCACGGCCTGAATGATGGCTTCCTGTGACAGGTTGGAGGCCTTGAGCTTGGCGAACATCTGCTCCAGCGGATCCGGGGTGCAGACCTGCTCTTCGCAGCGGCGGGAGATGGTGTGGAACTGTTCGGCCACGTTGGCCAGGTTGAGGAACTGGCTGAAGGCGCGGGCCACCGGCAGCAGCTCGTCATCGCTCAGGGTGCGCAGGGTATCGAGCAGACGTTCCCGGTCTGCCTCATTGCCTTTGCGGGAGGATTTGGCCAACTGGCGAATGGTTTCGATCTTGTCGAGGAAGGCCTGTCCCTGATGATCCTTGATGGACTTGCCCAGCAGTTGACCCAGCATGCCTACGTTGGCGCGTAGCGCGGCGTACTTTTCGTTCATTCCACATCCTTATCTGGTTGGTGTCTCTCTCCATCCGAGGTGAGAGACAGCCTCACTTATTGTTGTGTGATTACAACATATGCTCCGTCATCTTAGGGTGACAATCTACCCAGATTGTCTGCGCAAGGTCAAATAACAGGCCGATTCAGAACATGTATTTCCCTCACCTGTCCCGAGGCGGCATGTTATGTAACTTACTTACATTCCCGTCAATTCAGAGGCAAAACCGGCGGATCAGGTGTTGCAGCACAGCCGTGGTCGGTTTGACGAAGGAGAGATCCAGGTATTCGTCCGGCTGATGGGCCTGGGTGATATGGCCCGGGCCCAGCACGATTGTCTGGCATCCCAGCTGCTGGATAAAGGGCGCCTCGGTGCAATAGTTCACCGACTCCGCCTTGTGCCCGCTCGCCTTCTCGGCCTCGCGCACCAGCACTGAGTCGTCCGCGCAGGCATAGGCGGGGATGGGCTCGTGCAGGTGTTGCAGGTGCAGGCAGCCCGGCTGGTGGATTTCGATGGGGGCGAGTGCCTCCTTCAGCATGCCCATCAGCTCGTCCGGCCCCACCTGCGGTGTGGGGCGCATGTCTATGTGCAGCTCGCAGCAACCGCAGATGCGGTTCGGGCTGTCGCCGCCCTGGATATATCCCAGATTCAGCGTGGGCTGCGGCACCGCGAATCTGTGGTCGGCGTAACGATCTTTCAGATCCTGCTGCAAGCGCAGCACCCGCCCCATGGCCTGGTGCATTATCTCCAGCGCATTGACGCCGTTGGCGGGATCCGAGCTGTGACCGCTCTTGCCCGTGATGCGAATGGCCTCCGACATGTGCCCCTTGTGGGCCACCACGGGCACCAGCCCGGTGGGCTCGCCGATCACGGCGTAGTCGGGTTTCAGCTCGGCCGCCGCTGCGATGGCGCGGGCGCCCGCCATTGTGGTCTCCTCATCGGCGGTGGCCAGGATGCGCAGGGGCTTGCTGAGGGTGGTGAGATCTATCTCTTTGAGCGCCTCCACGATAAAGGCGAAGAAGCCCTTCATGTCTATGGTGCCGAGGCCGTAGAGGCGATTGCCCTCTTCGGTCACCTTGAAGGGATCCTTGCTCCAGGCGCCCTCGTCGAACGGGACTGTATCTGTATGGCCCGCCAGCAGCAGGCCGCCCTCGCCCTGACCGATCGTCGCCACCAGATTGAACTTGCCAGGCAGATCCGGCAGGGCGGTCACCTCGCACTGAAAGCCGAGCTGGCCGAACCAGTCGGCCAGCAGCCGGATCACCGCCTCGTTGCTCTGATCCCAGCGGGGATCCGTGCTGCTGATGGAGGGAATCGCAATAATATTCTTATAAAGTGCAAAAAAATCCAGATTGGCCATCAGCTCCTCCTTGCGTCCCCGGAATGTTTCTGTTAGAAAATACAAATGCAAAGTGAGTGCATGAATATTCTGTAAGTTTGCCTGAATATCTGGCTCATCGACAAGGCTTCTAGTTGTAAGGGAAAGTTAATGTTCTGTCACCTGATCTATAACCGACGACACACACCCGCCTGAATTGCCCCTCCGCACGCGTTGCGTCAAAGGGGCGGTTCCTCACCCCTTGCACCATCTGCAGCACCATGCTGTGAATTTCGAACCCTGACTTGGAATACTCAATAATGCTTAACACCGTTATCGTCGGTGCCAGTGGCTACGCGGGAGCCGAACTGGCCGCACTGGTCCAGAACCACCCTCAACTCAAGCTGTTCGGCCTCTATGTGTCGGCCGGCAGCCAGGATGCACACAAGCGTTTCTCTTCCCTGCATCCCCAGTGGGTCGGCGCGCTGGATCAGCCGCTGCTGCCGCTGGACGAGGATGGCATGACCCGGATCCTGACCCAGGCCGATCTGGTGCTGCTGGCCACCGCCCATGAGGTGAGTGCCGAGCTGGCGCCCAAGTTCCTGGCCAAGGGTCTGCCGGTGTTCGATCTCTCCGGTGCCTTCCGGGTCAAGGATCAAGGTTTCTACAACAGCTTCTATGGCTTCACCCACGAGAGCGAGCAGTGGCTGGATCAGGCCGCCTACGGTCTGGCGGAATGGAACAGCGATGCCATTGCCGCCGCCCAGCTGATTGCGGTGCCGGGTTGTTACCCGACCGCCTCATTGTGCGCCCTCAAGCCGCTGCAGCAGGCCGGCCTCATCGCCAAGGGGTGGCAGCCCATCATCAACGCCGTGTCCGGTGTCTCCGGCGCAGGTCGCAAGGCTGCCATCAACACCAGCTTCTGCGAAGTGAGCCTGAATCCCTACGGCACCTTCAACCACAGACACCAGCCTGAGATCAGCCACCACCTGGGCTGCGAGGTGCTGTTCCAGCCCCACCTCGGCAACTATGTGCGCGGCATCCTGGCCACCATCTATGTGCAGCTGGCGGACGGCGTGAAGCAGACCCAGGTGGATCAGGCCTTCCTCAAGGCTTACGAAGGCAAGCCGCTGGTGCGCCTCACCGGCCAGATGCCCTCCATCCGTGGTGTGGCAAGCACCCCTTACTGCGATATTGCCTGGCAACAGCAGGGCAACATGCTGGTGGTGGTTTCCGCCATCGACAATCTGCTCAAGGGCGCCGCCTCCCAGGCTGTGCAATGCATAAATATCAAATTCGGATTTGAACCGGCCACCGGCCTGATTTAAGGACTTAAGGAAGGATTGCAACGATGGACAAACAGACGCTGGTAATCAAGTTGGGTGGTGCCCTGATCGAGAACGACGAGGCGCTGACCGCCCTGTTCGCCACCCTCAAAACCTTTCTGGATGAGCAACACAGACCCCTGGTGCTGGTGCACGGCGGCGGCTGCCTGGTGGATGACCTGCTCAAGGGGCTGGGTCTGACTTCCACCAAGAAGAACGGCCTGCGGGTGACCCCGTTCGAGCAGATCCCCTTTATCGCCGGGGCGTTAGCTGGCACGGCGAACAAGCAGATGATGGCCAAGGCCATCGCCACCGGCATTCCGGCCGTGGGGCTCTGCCTCGCCGATGGTGGCCTGTGCCAGGTAACCCAGCTCGACCCGGATCTCGGTGCGGTCGGCGACTGCAAACCGGGCAACCCGGCGCTGGTGACCGGCATACTGGGGCAGGGCTTCCTGCCGGTGGTGAGCTCCATCGGCATCACGGCCGATGGCCAGCTGATGAACGTCAACGCGGATCAGGCGGCCACCGCCATTGCCGAGGCGCTCGGCGCCGATCTGGTGATGCTGTCGGACGTGAGCGGCATCCTGGATGGCAAGGGCAAGCTGGTGCCGCAGCTGAACAAGGCGACCGCACTGGATCTGATGGAGAAGGGGGTGATCAGCGATGGCATGGCGGTCAAGGTGAAAGCCGCGCTGCATGCCGCCGAGACGCTCGGCAAGCCGGTCTGTGTGGCCAGCTGGCGTTACCCGGATCAACTGCTCAAGCTGCTGGCCGGTGGTGCCGTCGGCACCCAGGTCACCCTCTAACCCGGCCGGAAAAAGGAACATCCGATGCAACATCTTCTGAAAGACAGCGACTTGAACAAATCCCAGATCCTGGCGCTGATCGCCCTGGGCAAATCGGTCAAGGCCGACCCTAAAAAGTACAGCCAGGCGCTGGCGGGCAAGAGTGTGGTCACATTGTTCGAGAAGCCCTCCCTGCGTACCCGGGTCACCTTCGACATCGGCATCGCCAGGCTCGGCGGCCACAGCGTCTATCTGGATCAACAGAACGGTGCGCTGGGCAAGCGCGAATCGGTGCAGGACTTTGCCGCCAACCTGTCGCGCTGGTGTGACGCCATAGTCGCGCGGGTATTCGACCACCAGACGCTTGTTGGATTAGCAGAGCACGGCACAGTGCCCGTGGTGAATAGCCTGTGCAACCTCTACCACCCCTGCCAGGGGCTGGCCGACTTTATGACCATTGCCGAGCACTACGCGGATCTGTCGAAGGTGAAACTCGCCTACCTCGGTGATGGCAACAACGTCAGCCACTCTCTGCTGCTGCTGGGGGCGACGCTCGGTACCGACGTGACCCTGATCTGCCCCAAGGGCCATGGCCCGGATACCCAGATCTTCCTGCAGGCCCAGGCGCTGGCGGTCGATTCCGGCGCCACCATTCACATCAGCGATGACGTGGGGGATATCGAAGGGTTTGACGTGGTTTACACCGATACCTGGGTCTCCATGGGTGACAACACGCCAATGGAGCAGGTAAAAGATATCTTTATGCCTTATCAGATCAACCAGGCCCTGCTCGACCGCACCGGCATCCAGCATGTGCTGCACTGCCAGCCGGCGCACCGGGAGCTGGAGATCACCTCCCAGGTCATGGATGGCCCAGCCTCCCTCATCATGGACGAGGCCGAGAACCGTATGCATATCCAGAACGCCGTGCTGCTGACCCTGTTTGGACAGGGGCACAAGTAACGCGGCAACCGAACCAGAAGCACAACCTTTTATCGAATCATCATGGAGAGAAGTAAAATGAGCGGAATCAACAAGATAGTACTGGCTTACTCGGGCGGACTGGATACCTCGGCCATCATTCCCTGGCTGAAAGAGAACTATGACGCGGAAATCATCGCCTTCGTCGCCGATGTCGGCCAGGAGCGCGACGATCTGGAAGGGATAGAGCAAAAAGCCATCGCCTCCGGCGCGACCAAGTGCATCGTCAAGGATCTGCGCGAAGAGTTCGTCAAGGAGTACGTCTACCCGACCCTGAAGACGGGCGCCGTCTACGAAGGCACCTATCTGCTCGGCACCTCAATGGCCCGTCCCATCATCGCCAAGGCCATGGTGGAAGCTGCCCTGGCGGAAGGCGCCGATGCCATCTCCCACGGTTGCACCGGCAAGGGCAACGATCAGGTGCGTTTCGAAGGCGCCGTGGCCGCCCTGGCCCCGCAATTGAAAGTAATCGCCCCCTGGCGTCTGTGGGACATGCGCTCCCGTGAAGATCTGCTGGCCTATCTGGAAGCCCGCGACATCCCCTGCAAGGCGACTTTGAAGAAGATCTACAGCCGCGATGCCAACGCCTGGCACATCTCCACCGAGGGTGGCGAGCTGGAGAGCACCTGGAACGAGCCGTCCGAAGCGGTCTGGCAGTGGACCGTCTCCGCCGAGCAGGCACCGAACGAGCCGGAATACGTCAAGCTGACCGTGGCTCAGGGTGAAGTGGTGGCGGTCGACGACCAGCCGCTGACCCCGCACCAGATCCTGATGACCCTGAACGAACGTGCCGGCAAGCACGGCGTGGGCCGCATCGACATCACCGAAAACCGCATGGTGGGCATGAAGTCCCGTGGCTGCTATGAGACCCCGGGTGGTACCGTCATGGTCGCCGCGCTGCGCGCCGTGGAAGAGCTGGTACTGGACAGACCGACCCGCGCCTGGCGCGAGAAGCTGGGTGCCGAGTTCTCCCACCTGGTCTATGACGGTCGCTGGTTCACCCCGCTGTGCAAGGCCATTGTCGCCTCCGCCAACGCCATCGCCGAAGATCTCGACGGCGAGGTGATCCTGAAGATGTACAAGGGTCAGGTCACAGCGGTGCAGAAGAAGTCGCCGAACAGCCTCTACTCCGAAGACTTCGCCACCTTCGGCGCCGACGAGGTGTACGACCAGAGCCACGCCGAAGGCTTTATCCGTCTCTACACCCTGGCCAGCCGGATCCGCGCCATGAAGGAGCAGCATCAGGCAATCGGCGGTGATCACACCCACGGCTAAGCCTTGAGGTTTCAAGCCGCAGAAAATCGGTGAGGGGGCTTGGCCCCCTCACTTATAAGCGGCTAAGCGGCGACCTGGTTCTCACAGGGATAACCGGTGAGCTGTGACAAGAGCGGCAGCGCCTCGGCTGCTTCTGTGAGATAACAGGGCCAGTTTCCGAATGATATTGGTGTGTTTTGCTCCCTTCTCCCCTTGTGGGAGAAGGGTTGGGGATGAGGGGGAGGTCATTGGCCATTCCCCTCACCCTGGCCCTCTCCCAGAGGGAGAGGGCACAGAGCCATGGCCGCGTGGATTCCAACATAGAACGTTAAGACCTCATGTGCAGGAAAGCACAGGGCAAGGTTTCAATTACGGCAGGCGCAGGCGCCTACCGACAACGCATTCAAGGAGAGCAGTATGGCACTTTGGGGTGGACGCTTCAGTCAGGGAGCCGATAGCAGGTTCAAGCAGTTCAACGATTCGCTGCGGTTCGATTACCGGCTGGCGGAGCAGGATATCCAAGGCTCCATGGCCTGGGCCCGCGCGCTGGTGACGGTGGGTGTATTGACCGCCGATGAGCAAGGCAAGCTGCAACAGGCGATGGAGGTGCTGCTGGCTTCGGTGCAGCAGGATCCCCAGCAGATCTTGAGCTCGGATGCCGAAGACATCCACTCCTGGGTTGAGAGCGCGCTTATCGCCGCCGTCGGCGATCTCGGCAAGAAGCTGCACACAGGCCGCTCGCGCAACGATCAGGTCGCAACCGATCTGAAACTCTGGTGCAAGGCCCAAGGGGAGCTGCTGCTTGCCTCCATCACCGGGCTGCAACAGGGGCTGGTGGCCTCCGCCCGTGCCAATCAGGCCGCCGTGCTGCCCGGTTACACCCATTTGCAGCGTGCCCAGCCGGTTACCTACGCCCACTGGGCGCTGGCCTATGTGGAGATGCTGGAGCGGGATCACTCCCGTCTGCAGGACGCCCTCAAGCGCCTCGACACCAGCCCCCTCGGCTGCGGCGCCCTGGCGGGCACTGCTTACGCCATCGACCGGGAGGCGCTGGCGCTGGACATGGGCTTCGCTGGCGCGACCCGCAACAGCCTGGATTCCGTCTCTGACCGGGATCACGTGGTGGAGCTGATGCACGTGGCGTCCCTCTCCATGGCGCACCTGTCGCGTTTCGCCGAAGACCTTATCTTCTACAACACGGGTGAGGCGGGCTTCGTCGAGCTGTCCGATGCGGTGACCTCGGGTTCCTCCCTGATGCCCCAGAAGAAGAACCCGGACGCCCTCGAGCTGATCCGCGGCAAGACCGGCCGGGTGGTTGGCGCCCAGATGGGCATGCTGATGAGCCTTAAGGCGCTGCCGCTGGCCTACAACAAGGACATGCAGGAAGACAAGGAAGGGCTGTTCGATGCCCTCGACACCTGGCACGACTGCCTCGATATGGCGGCGCTGGTGCTGATCGATCTGAAAGTGAACGTCGAACGCACCAAGGCGGCGGCCCAGGGCGGCTACGCCAACGCCACCGAGCTGGCAGACTATCTGGTGGCCAAGGGGATTCCTTTCCGTGAGGCGCACCATATCGTCGGCGAGACAGTGGTCTATGCGATCGGCGTGAAGAAGCCGCTGGAAGATCTCTCTTTGCCTGAGTTCCAGCGCTTCAGCCCCGTCATCGGCGAGGATGTCTATCCCAATCTGGAGCTGGAAGCGACCCTGGCCAAGCGGGTCGCCAAAGGCGGCGTCGCCCGGGAGCTGGTGGATGCGGCCCTCACCACCGCCGAACAGTGGCTGGCCAAGCGCGGCTAATTGCCGAGCTGGATGAACCGAAGAGGGCTCAGGCCCTCTTTTTTATATCTGTGCCATCGCCTGCCGACCTCGATTGCGCAAGAATGGACCTCTGCATGGAAGCCAAACCGTCGGCCAAGGAGCCCTTATGTATCAGCCACCCCATTTCGCCGTTACCGATCCCGAGACGCTGCACCAGTTGATCCTGGCCCACCCGCTGGGGGCTCTGATCACCCACGGTGAGCGGGGGCTGGATGCGAACCATTTGCCGTTTGAGCTGGACGCCGGCAGTGGCGAGCAGGGCGTCCTGCGCGCTCATGTTGCCCGCAACAACCCGCTCTGGCAGGAGGCCAGGGATGGCGATGAGGTGCTGGTGATCTTCAAGGCTGCCGACGGCTACGTCTCCCCCAACTGGTATCCGAGCAAGCAGGAGCATCACCAGCAGGTGCCGACCTGGAACTACGCCGTGGTCCATGCCCATGGTCGCATCCGGGTGCGCGACGATGCGCGCTTCGTGCGTCGCCTGCTGGCAAATCTGACTCGTCATCATGAGGCCACTGAGCCCGCCCCCTGGAAGATGGCGGATGCGCCGAGGGAATATATCGAGGCCAGGGTGGCGGCTGTGGTCGGCATCGAAATCGAGATAACCGGGCTGGTGGGCAAGTTCAAACTGAGCCAGAACAAGGAGGAGGCGGACCGGCAGGGGGCGGCCAATACCCTGCAGGCTCGCGGGCAGACCACGCTGGCAGAGGCGATGCTGAGTCCACCACCTTCACTACCCTAGCGTTGCATCCTGCTATCCGGCCCGAAAAAAACGGCAACCCCGAGGTTGCCGTTTTTGGAGCACGTATTGTGGTTATTCTTGTTTTGGGCGTCTTAATATCATTTAGCCAGATTACCCTTACTGAAGATATTTGCTCAGCACGGGATCTTTTAGCAGTATTTCTTTAACTACGAAGTCTGAACCTGATAATGATAGATGGCCATAGTCCCATACTAAAGGCATATTGTCGTCATCTACTTTGGCAAGGCATTCACTGTTATTACAGAGATGATCCAGCAATGAAATATAATGTGATTTTGGGTGGTCTCCAAACGTGGCTTTCATTTTTCTGTCACTATTAAATAATGAACTGTCAAAAGAATTGTCATTAAACATTTTTTCATGTGTGGAGAAATGTCTCAGTGCAATGGTCCTGGGTAAGGATGGTTGCCATTGTGGGACTGGTCCTAGCAGGACAACATTCTTGATACCAAGATTGTACAGGTGATCGACAATTTCGCTGTAATTGTTTTTCTCATGTTCACTCTTCTGTACCATTATGACTACATCAGGTTGCAAGCGAGCAATTTCATGCAAGGCAAACTCATTTGAGCGATCACATGCGATCTTGAATTCGCCTTTGGTTGCCGTATCACTGCCAAGATGTGGCTGGCATGCAGATGTTGCAACTTGATATAATGAAGTATTGCTCTGCAAATGTTGTCTCAACCCATAGGACAAAGCTTGCGCATGTGAGTCACCCCAGAGGAACACCCCTCTTTTACTGCCTTGCAGTTGAGTACATGAGGCTGCGATGTCTCCATTTTTAGCGATATACTTTTCATCATCAAAGAAATCACATTCCAATCTGTATTCTGCTCTTACAGAGGATGATAGGTAATTCTCGCGAGAATACTTGTCAATATATGATGACGATGCTGAAGAGGCCCCATGACGCCACGGATAATTAGCACCTTGAGATAAATATATTCCGCATGAGCTCATGATGATCAATGTTGCAGGGATACATATGAACAGGGGCTCTTTATACTGGCCAAGCTTACCAAGCGCTATTCTGGTAGGATTTTCAACGAAACGATAGGAGCATTCCCCAATGATGATTGACAGTATGATACCTGCAATTATTAATGTTGCACTGTTTGAGGCGCCAAGGTAATTCAGTATTACGACCAGTGGCCAATGCCATAAATAAATTGAATATGAACTGGCACCCAGATGTCTGGCAATGAAGTTGTCGGTAAACCATGAATTTTGTCTACCCGCGGCCAATACCAGCATGGCGCCTGCTGTAGGCAGTAGTGCATAAACACCAGGCCAGCCCATGGCAGCATCAAACGATATGATGGCGATCACAATCATGATCAAGCCGACTGCTTCCATTATTCTGGCTTGTTGTGAAGGAATCGCTCTTGATCTGATCACCCACCACACCAGTCCTCCGGCCAGCATTTCCCAGGCTCTGGTTGGTAGAAGATAAAATGCCGCACTAGGCCAACGCTGTGTAGCGTAAATTGATAGAACAAAAGAAAGCAGACCAATAACTCCTAATGCGACCTGAGTTCCTCGCTTACCCAGCATGCGCCATATCAACATCACACCTAGTGGCAGAATAATATAAAATTGCCACTCTACAGATAATGACCATGTATGCAGCAGCCATTTCTCATGAGACGCTGCATCAAAATAACCAGCCTCGCGCCAGAACTGTAAATTTGATACAAAAGTGGTTGCTGCTGCAGCGTGGGTTGCCAGCATATGATAATCCGCGCTAGGCAACCAGAACCAGCCGAGTATGAGCAAGGCTGAGCATAGCACCAGTAATGCCGGGATTATTCGCCGGGCACGAGCGAGATAAAATCCCCACAGTGAAAACTGGCCACGCTCCATTCCTGAAATGATAATGCGGGTCATCAGAAAACCGGAAATGACGAAAAATACATCAACACCAATAAATCCACCGGCAAAGCCAGGTACGCCAAAATGGTACAGCACAACAGCTATTACAGCCCATGCTCTTAAGCCATTAATATCCTGCCGAAACGACTTTGGCTGGACAGGAATAGAAGGTGTTAGCATCGTTCAAGACTCGAATTAATGCGGAATACCGCAGGCATGAAAAGTCAGCATCATACCACAGACCTTTCTACCATCTTCAGGTGCCTGGACGAAAAATAGTCATCTTGTTAAACAAAATTGTTTTTGCCATATCCATTTCAGACACTGGCATTGAGCAGTTTGCCAACCCCTTCCCCCTTGCCATTGGGCAGGGTCTGCTTGAAGGCGCCGAGCAGCTGATCCAGGTTCAGATCGCTGTTGCCCAGTGTGCCCTTGAGGGTATCGAGTTCACTCTGCAGGGCGTCGAGACGGGTGCTCTGGGTGCCGTTGGCCAGCTGGCTGCGGGCCGTGTCTATGGCCTCGGGCAGCGACTGGCCATTGTTCTCCTGACCCAGGGTCTGCAGCAACTCGCTCATGAAGTGGTTGATGGCGGGGCGGTTCGGCTCGCTGTTGGCGTCCTTAACTCCCAGCCGCTGGAACAGGCTCTGCACCGTGGGTGCCAGGCGATCTTCCTGCACGGGGGACTCGGCCTTGGCCTGTGGCGTGCCGTCGCCGAGCAGCTTGCTGCCGAGCTTGAGGGCAAGGGAGGCGAGGGGAAGCAGGGTGCTGATGGCGATCATGATGTCACTCTCCGGTACGGCTGATGACAGTGACAGAGCAGGGATTGGGCCAGTTTGGTGAAAAATGCAGCAGTCGTGGGCAGGCCGCTGATCCTGTTGTGAATTTAGTTTTGCAGGCCGTAGGGGGGAGGGGCAAGTGTGGGGGAAAGCGGCAACCCCTTGCAGCCCGGAAGCTGGCCGGTTTGCCGCCATCGCTGCCGGTTCACAGATTCTTGAACGGGCGGCGCTTCTCCTCTTCGATGACGATGGCTTCCAGAGTGGCGATCCGCTCCCGCAGTTCCTGGATAAGCACATCCTGTTTGCCGAGGCGATCCGTGATGCGGATATCCCCCAGCTGGTAGCGGGCGCGTTTGCTGAGATAGCCGAACAGCATGCTGATAAAGACGATCAGGACTATGCCTGTCCACATTGTCATGGGTGACTCCTTGTCGATAAATACGCGAGAAAACCGCCTTGCAGGCCCTCTGTTGTCTCATACCCAGAAAGGGGTCGCAATGCCCGCGCTGGTGAGGAGTATGAGCCCTCGGCTCAGGCGTGTGCCTATGTGCAAGCCGCGTCACTCCGTTGATCGGTGCGTCGTGCTGGCGCCTTGGCGATCCTCAGACCCCTTGCCAGAGGGGCCGGCCGAGCCAGAGTCCCCACAGGGTGAGGTGCAGCAGCACGATAAACCAGAACACCAGCCGGTAGCTGCCCTTCTGGGTCTTGTGGCGCAGCCAGTGACGGGCCACCAGGGCCCCGGGCCAGCCGCCGCACAGCTCCAGCAGATGGAGGCGGGATTCGGGGATGCGCCAGCCACCGCGAATGGCCTGCCGTTTGTCGTGGGCATAGGCCAGCGCCGTCAGCAGGCTCATTGTGGTGACTATGGCCAGCGGCCACCAGTTGGCGTCAACCAGGCCAAGCCAGGCGGTCCAGAGCAGGGGAAACAGGGCCAGCCAGATCACAGTGCCAGCTCCCAGCCGCGGGGGGCATCCGGCGTCAGGGTGCGGATCACGCGAGCGGGGTTGCCCACCGCCACCGAGTCCGCCGGTATGTCGCGGGTGACCACGGCACCGGCGCCTATGATGGATCGCGCCCCGATCGTGACGCCGGGGCAGATGATGGCGCCGCCGCCGATCCAGCAGTCATCGCCTATGTGAACCGGCTTGTTGTAGGCGGTCCAGTTGCGCCGCTCCAGATAATCCGTGCTGTGGGTGGCGGTGTAGATCTGCACGTTGGGGGCCAGCAGCACATGGTTGCCGATGTGTACCTCGCCCACGTCGAGTATGGTGATGTTGAAGTTGAAGAAGGTCTTCTCGCCGATGTGGATATTGCGGCCGAATTCGCAGGTGAAGGGGGTGCTTATCCAGCAGGAGTCGGGGCAGTGGCCGAACAGCTCGCCGCACAGGCGCTGGCGCAGTGGCTGATCTCCGGCCGGGGAGGCGTTGAGTTGTGCCAGCAGCGCCTGGCCGCGGATCCGGTCGTTCGCTATCTCCTCGCTCTGGCTGTCCAGGGCGCCGCCCGCCAGTACCTTGTCCCAATCGCTTGCCATGCTCACCTCTCCTCATGTGCCAAGAGGGGCCAGTATACGCCAGCGACCCGGCGGCGTCAGGCTGTCACTTGCTGCAACCTCAGGCGCCCGGCCAGATGAGCGGCAGGATCAGCAGGGCAGAAACGAAGTAGGGCAGCAGCACCCTCAGCCCCAGCCTGCGGCCGCCTATCCCCAAGGCCAGCAGCCCCTTCACCAGCGAGTTGACCAGCCCGGCGAGCAGGATGCCGCGGGCTGCCACCTCCAGCGCCAGCTCCTTGTGGGAGAGTTGGGAGAGCGACAGGGTAATGGCGTCCACGTCCGTGATCCCCGAGACCAGCGACAGCAGATAGACACCTGAGTTGCCCACCTTGCTCTGCAGCAGGGTGGCCATGAAGCCGATCAGTGCCAGCAGCAGGCCGAACTTGATGGCGGTGGCGAGATCGAGCGGGTTGCTGGTCTGGGGCTGCACAGGACCATCGGTCAGCTCCTCGCGCTGGCGCCAGAACCAGAAGGCGAAGCCGTAGACGGTGGCCGCCAGCAGCAGCAGGGGCGCCGCCAGGCGCATCGCCAGCTCGCTGTGAATGAGCAGCACCAGCACCAGCAGCCGCAGCCACATGGTGGCTCCCGCCATCAGTATGCCGGTGGCCAGCAGCCGCTCCAGCCCGCCCTGTTCCCTGTTGAGGCGGGCAAACTGCAAGGTGAGGGCGGTGGAGGAGGCGAGCCCCGCCAGTATGCTGGTGAGCACCAGTCCCGAGCGGGTGCCGAGCAGGCGTACCGCGAAGTGGCCCGAGAACGAGATGCCGGCGATCACCACCACCATCAGCCAGATCTTGAAGGGGTTGAAGGCATCGAGGGGTCCCATCTCCTCGTTGGGCAGCACCGGCAGCAGCACCAGGGAGATGAGCAGGAAGCGCAGAGTGGCGTGGAATTCTGTCTCGCTCAGAAACAGCATCCCCTGCTGGATCTTGCCCTTGAGCCCCATCAAGAGGGCCGCCAGCACGGCGCAGGCTACCGCCTCGCTCGGGCTCAGCAGCACGGACATCAGCCCCAGCAGGTAGGTGAGCAGCATGGCCACCGAGCTGGTGAGGCCGAACTCCCCCTGCCAGCGTTGGGCCAGCCAGACCGAGAGACCGCAGCCCGTCACCACCGCCAGCAGGCCGAGCAGCGGCAGCCAGGGCCCCAGGGTCGGCAGCAGCAGGGCGCAGACACCGCCGAGCAGGCCGATGAGGCCATAGGTCCGCATTCCGGCGATGCGCTGGTTGTCCCCCAGCTGGCGCACCTGCCAGCCGCGCTCCAGTCCTATGATGAGGCCGATGGCCAGTGACACCAGGGCACCATTGACGGGGTCTGCATTGATCCACATAACGACTTCCTTTTCGTTGTGCCATGGCCTTGATCCCATGATGGCACAGCCAACAGGGGGGCAGGGAGGCATGGCTCACAGAGTGTGCGAGTGGCGCCGGTCGGCGGGTTGATATGAGCAAAAGAGATAAGCAAAGCGTTATTTCTTGGTTCTCGGCATAACAAGCCCACGGCATGCTGCATTCAACCCAACGAGATATGGAGTATCACCATGAAACTGCGAACGACCGCCCTCACCCTGCTCTCTCTGCTGGCCCTCGGCCAGGCCAACGCCGCCGAGATCCGCCTGCTCAACGTCTCCTACGATCCGACTCGCGAGCTGTTCCAGGAGTACAACGGCGCCTTCGCCAAGGAGTGGAAAGCCAAGACGGGTGACGATGTGGTGGTGAGCCAGTCTCACGGTGGCTCCGGCAAGCAGGCTCGTGCCGTGGTGGACGGGCTGGAAGCGGACCTGGTGTCGCTGGCGCTGGCCTATGATGTCGACGCCGTCGCCAAGCAGGGCTTGATCGCCGCCGACTGGCAGAGCCGGCTGGCCAACAACGCCTCTCCCTATACCTCCACCATCGTCTTCCTGGTGCGCAAGGACAATCCCAAGCAGATCAAGGATTGGGGCGATCTGGTGCGCAAGGACATCGCGATAGTGACGCCGAACCCCAAGACCTCCGGCGGGGCGCGCTGGAACTACCTGGCGGCCTGGGGCTACGCCCTGAAGAAGAGCGGCAGTGAGGAGGGCGCCAAACAGTTTGTCGGCGATCTCTACAAGAACGTGAAGGTGCTGGACTCCGGCGCCCGTGGTGCCACCACCAGCTTCATCGAGCGCGGCCTCGGCGACGTGCTGCTGGCGTGGGAAAACGAAGCCCTGCTGGTGCTCAATCAGCCCGGCAACCGCGACAAGTTCGAGCTGGTGGTGCCGTCGGTCTCCATCCTGGCGGAGCCGCCGGTGGCCGTAGTGGACAAGGTGGCCAAGAAGCACGGCACGGAAGCGGTCGCCAAGGCCTACCTCGAGTACCTCTACTCCGACGAGGGACAGCGCATCATCGCCAAATACCATTATCGCCCCAGCAATCCGGCGATCCTGAAGGAGACGGCGGCCCAGTTCCCGCAACTGACCCTGTTTACCGTCAAGGATCTGGAAGGGGATTGGGACAAGGCCCAGAAGAAACACTTCGCCCAGGGTGGCCTGTTTGACCAGATTTACCAGCCGGGCGGCTAAGGCGCCCCGCTTCCTTGTGGCATGTTCACCCCGCACTGGCCCCTGTGCCAGCTGATAGGAGCACCAAGATGAACAAGATCCTCCTGGTTCCCGGTCTGCACAACAGTGGGCCGGATCATTGGCAGAGTCGCTGGCATCAATATTTCCCCCACTGGCAGCGCATGGTTGGCCTGCCGTGGGACAAGCCGGACCTGACGGTCTGGAGCGCCAAGCTGGCGAGCAAGCTGCGCAGCCGGCGCGGCCGGGCCCATCTGGTGGCTCACTCCTTCGGCGCCCTGGCGGTCATCACGGCGGCGCGCCAGCAGCCCGACAAGGTGGCTTCGCTGTTCATCGTGGCCCCGGCGGATCCGGCCCGCTTCGGCTTGCCAGACGAGCTGCTGGCGGGTTCCCTCAAGGTGTCGGCCCAACTGGTGGCCAGCCGCAACGATCCCTGGATGAGTTTTGAGCGGGCCGAGTACTGGAGCCGCCAGTGGCAGGTGCCGCTGTTCGATGCCGGCGAAGTGGGCCACATCAATGCCCAGTCCGGCCATGGGGAGTGGAGCCAGGGGCTCAACCTGCTCGGCACCCTCTACCGGCGGGCCGAGATGGTGGTCGAACCGGCGCCGGCCGTGTGGGAGCGGCGCGCGGCCCTCAGTTTCCGTTGATGTTTTCGCTGATCCAGTTCAATACGCCGACAAGGAGAGAGATAGCACCCGACACCACAACAGTTGATTTTTGATGGCTTGGTACATTGCACGACGCTCCATTTTTTAGGTCTTTTATTTATATAAAAGACCTTTTTTTCATTTTATGGCTCTAAAAGCCTGATCCGCCGTTGTTAGATAAAAAAGTGCTTAGCAAAGGCATTATTGGTGTTTGTTGCCCCTAACTGGAATGCGCAGAATCGCTCTATCGAATGTTTTTCATAACAAACGGAAGCGTTATGCGATTTGGTTCTTACTCAGTCCTGCCGGGCTTTGGCCCGACCCTCGGCTTCAGCCTGCTCTACCTGGGCGTGCTGGTGCTGCTGCCGATCTCGGCGCTGGTGTTGTTCGCGGTGAACAACCTCACCCTCGCCGAGTTCTGGCAGGTGATAGGCTCCCCGCGGGTGCTCGCCTCCTTTCGCCTGAGTTTCGGGGCGGCCTTTATCGCGGCGCTGCTCAACAGCCTGTTCGGCCTGATCCTGGCCTGGGTGCTGGTGCGTTACACCTTCCCCGGTCGCCGGCTGGTGGATGCGCTGATCGATCTGCCGTTCGCCATGCCCACCGCCGTCTCCGGCATCGCCCTGTGCGCCATCTTCGCCCCCAACGGCTGGATCGGGCAGTGGGTCGCCCCGTTTGGCATAGAGCTCGCCTACAACCCCATCGGGGTGGTGATTGCCCTCACCTTCATCGGTCTGCCCTTCGTGGTGCGCACCCTGCAGCCCGTGCTGCGGGAAGCCGAGACGGAGCAGGAAGAGGCCGCCGCCAGCCTGGGGGCTGACCGCTGGCAGACCTTCCTGCGGGTGCTGTGGCCGACCCTGGTTCCTGCGCTGATCACCGGCTTTGCGCTGGCGTTTGCCCGCGCCGTGGGGGAGTACGGTTCAGTCATCTTCATCGCCGGCAACCTGCCCATGGTTTCCGAGATAGCGCCGCTGATGATTATGAGTCACCTGGAGGAGTACGACTATGCCGGTGCCTCCGCCATCGCCGTGGTCATGCTGCTCATCTCTTTCATTCTGTTATTGCTGATCAACAAGTTGCAGGCCTGGAGCTGGGCGCGCATAGGAGGTAGCCGGATATGAACGTATTTGCCATCAGCTTGAATGCTGTCCCTCATACCGGGGAAGCCGCAGGCAAACACCGGTCGGATATCTCTGAACGGTGCAGGAGCATGATGTTATTGCCGATCAGCCAAGTGCTGCAGGCCTGGAGCTGGGCCCGTATCGGAGGGAGCCGCATATGAACGCCTCACATTCAAGCCTGGACCTTGCCCTCGACGTGGCAAAGGCCACCCCGGTTCGTCATCCCCCCGTGACCCGTGAACCCGTCTGGGTCAAGTGGCTGCTGATCTCCCTCGGGCTGGGCTGGTTTGCCGCTCTGCTGCTGCTGCCGTTGGCCACCGTCTTCATTCAGGCGCTGAGACCCGGGCTGGCCTTCTTCTGGCACGCCATCAGCGAGCCGGATGCCCTGAGTGCGCTCGGGCTGACCGCCCTGGTCACGCTCTGCGCGGTTCCCCTCAACCTGCTGTTCGGGATAGCGGCGGCCTGGGCCATAGCCCGCTTCCGCTTCCCCGGCCGGCAACTGCTCATCACCATCATAGATCTGCCGTTCTCGGTCTCGCCGGTGATCGCTGGGCTGATGTTCGTGCTGATGTTCGGCAGCCGCGGCTGGTTTGGCGACTGGCTGAGCGAGCACGACATCAAGGTCATCTTCGCCACACCCGGCATCATTTTGGCGACCACCTTCATTACCGTGCCCTTCGTGGTACGCGAGCTGCTGCCCCAGATGGAGGCGCGTGGCCCGGAAGAGGAAGAAGCCGCCATCATGCTGGGGGCGAGCGGTTTGCAGATGTTCTGGCGGGTCACCTTGCCAGGCATCCGCTGGAGTCTGATGTATGGCCTGCTGCTCTGTACCGCCCGGGCCGTGGGGGAGTTTGGTGCCGTCTCCGTGGTCTCCGGCCATATTCGCGGCCAGACCAATACCCTGCCGCTGCACATCGAGATCCTCTACAACGAGTACCAGACCGGTGCCGCCTTCGCGGTGGCCAGCCTCCTGGCGCTGTTCGGGATCTTCACCCTGCTGGGAGAAACCCTGCTGGCCCGGCTGCGTGGGCAGCCCACCAAGTCCCATTGATGTTATTGCGACACGGATCTGGCTGCGCGGTCAGCCCGATCCGGATACCCCATTGATATGGATTGGGGTGTGATGGCGAGCAGGACCGGCCGTACGGGCTGGCCAGCTCGGAGACGCCATCCATCCCGATTTAACGGTTCAGAGAGGCAGCCATGAGCATTCAGGTTCAACAACTCAACAAGCATTTCAATCAGTACGCGGCCCTGGCCGACATCAACCTCGACTTTCACGACGGCGAGCTGGTGGCCCTGCTCGGCCCCTCCGGCTGCGGCAAGACCACCTTGCTGCGGATCATCGCCGGGCTGGAGCAGGCCGACAGCGGCAGCGTCATCATCCGCGGGGAAGATGCCTCGGATCTGCACGTGCGCGAGCGCAACGTCGGCTTCGTGTTCCAGCACTACGCCCTGTTTCGCCACATGACGGTGTTCGAGAACGTGGCGTTCGGCCTGCGGGTCAAGCCGCGCAGCGAGCGTCCGGCCGAGGCGACCATCCGCGCCCGGGTCAAGGAGCTGCTGGATCTGGTGCAGCTCAGCCACGTGGCCGAGCGCTATCCGACCCAGCTCTCCGGTGGCCAGCGCCAGCGGGTCGCCCTGGCCCGCGCATTGGCGGTGCAGCCCAAGGTGCTGCTGCTGGACGAGCCTTTCGGCGCCCTCGATGCCCAGGTGCGCAAGGAGCTGCGCCGCTGGCTGCGCGAATTGCACGACGAGCTGCACGTCACCAGCCTGTTCGTGACTCACGATCAGGAGGAGGCGCTGGAGGTGGCGGATCGGGTGGTGCTGATGAACGCCGGCCGGGTCGAGCAGATAGGCACCCCGGCCGAGGTCTATGACCATCCCGCCAGCTCCTTCGTCCACAGTTTCCTCGGCAGCGTGAACCTGTTTCGCGGCCGGGTGGCGGAGCAGGGCTTTGGCATCGGCGAGCAGCTGCTGGGCGGTCCCATCAGCTCCCATCAGCTGGCTCAGGGCAGTGCGGCCATCGCCTATGTGCGCCCCCACGAGCTGGAGATACTGCCGGCGGATGCGCCCGGCGGGATCAGCGCCACCATCACCCGTCTGCTGCCCATGGGGCCGCGCATCCGGGTGGAACTGCGTGGCAATGGGGATACAAACGGTGCACACTTTGAGGCCGAACTGAGCAAGGAGGCGGCCAAAGCCTTCACGCCGGGGCAGGGGGTGCGACTGGTCGCCAAACAGGCTCAACTCTATCCGGACTACCAGATCTGACGGCCATCGCCGCTTGAAATGAACAGATAGGATGGCGGAGTGAGCCCGCCTGGGATACAAGGGTGTCAGGCCGTTGCCGGACTCGATGAGGAGTCCGGCCAGGCAGATAACAAGAAAACGGCGGCGGGTAACCCCGACCGGCCAGTCAGCGCAGGAGGCGATGACGTGAATTTTCAGCAGTTACGTATTATCCGGGAAGCGGCGCGGCGGGATTACAACCTGACCGAGGTCGCCAATGCCCTGTTCACTTCCCAGTCCGGGGTCAGCCGCCATATCCGCGAGCTGGAAGAGGAGCTGGGGATAGAGCTGTTCATCCGCTACGGCAAACGGCTGCTCGGCATGACGGAGCCGGGCAAGGAGTTGCTGGTGATCGCCGAGCGCATCCTCAACGACGCCAACAACATCCGCAAGCTGGCCAGCACCTTTGCCAACCGCGAGTCGGGCCGGCTGCTGGTGGCGACCACTCACACCCAGGCCCGTTACGCCCTGCCGAGGGTGGTGAAGGCGTTTCGCGAGCAGTTCCCGCAGGTGCAGCTGGAGCTGCGCCAGGGCAGCCCGGAGGAGATAGTGCGGCTGGTGCAGACCGGCGAGGTGGATATCGGCATCAGCAGCGAGCAGCTTGACAAGAGCGAAGGCGTGGTGGCGTTTCCCTACTACCGCTGGCACCACAACATAGTGGTGCCCGAGCAGCATCCCCTCACCGCCGAGCGGGAGCTGACCCTGGCTGCGCTGGCGAACTGGCCCATCATCACCTATCAGGCCGGACTGACCGGGCGGGCACGGGTGGATGAGGCGTTTGCCGAGGCGGGAATCGCGCCGCAGATCCTGCTGACCGCCCAGGATTCCGACGTCATCAAGACCTATGTCGAACTGGAGATGGGGGTCGGCATACTGGCGGACATGGCGTTCGACACCCAGCGCGACAAGGGGCTGGTGCAGCTCGACGGCAGCCGGCTGTTTGCGCCGCACACCGCCTGGATCGGCCTCAAGCAGGGGCAGTTCCAGCACAACTTCGCCTGGCAGTTCATCCAGCTCTGCAACCCCGAGCTGGCGCTGGCAGACATCCAGGCCCGCGCCATGGGCGGCGAGCCGGTCCTCGACTTCCAGATCTGAGTCCTGCTGCGAGATAAAAAACAGGGAGCCATGGGCTCCCTGTTTTTTATCTGTCTATCGATGGAAAGCCCGCCTCTGCGGCGAAGCGCCGTCTGCCTATTTGCCGGTGTGGGGCCCCAGCATGCGGTAGAGGGTGCGATCGCCCTTGATCCTGTGGTGATACAGGGCCGCGACCACGTGCAGCATGACCAGGGTGGCCAGCGACAGGCAAGCGAGGCGATGAACGTCGAAGAAGAAGCGGTTGATCTCGGGAGTGTTGATGGGGTTGGCGATCGGGTAGAGCCAGAACAGGGGATAACCCCGCTCCAGCATCAGGAAACCGCTCAGCAACACGGCGAACATCAGCCCGTAGAGCAGGGCATGGGCCAGCTTGACCCACCCATTATGATGGTCGGCCCCGTTCTCGGGCAACGGATGCCTCAGATGTTGCCAGCCCCAGCGCAGCAGGAAGAGCGGGGTGATCAGGGTGGCCATCGACATGTTCAGCACCGACAGAAACTGAAACAGCCGGGGGTGGCTGTCGATCACCAGGTGCATCAGGTAACCGGCCAGGGTGGCGTAGAGAATGACGACAGCCATCAGCCAGTGCAGCAGGCGACTCAGAGGGTCATAGTAGTTTTTCGTCATAGTGTTGGTCCGATGGGGGATCTCGCGGTGCCCAGGGCAGCGGGATCCCGGATAACAGGCGCAAAAAAAGAGGCCGCTCGGGCCTCTTCTGCTCAGGTGTTGCGGGTTCAGTTCACTTGGGTCCAGGCATCCTGCCAGTTGGAACCCACGCCGGGCTCATACTGGGTCGTTGTGCTCGACCAGATGGTGCACCAGCCACTGTAGGGGAAGGGCTTGCACTGATAGACCTTGCCGTTTTTGGGCTGCAGCACCTTGGTGCCGTTGGTGTAGGACTTGAGCCCCTCCGGGAAGCTGAACTGGTAGTCACCAGCGGACGGATCCTTGAGCATCAGATCCAGGGTCTGCTGCAGAGCTTCGCCACCGGCCTTCGGCTTGCCTTCGATCACCAGCTGATGATGACCGGCGCTGAGCCCGGTCAGCGGCATGGTGAAGCTCTGGCTGCTGTCCTTGATGTCGGCGGAGGACTGGCCTTTGGCCACGCCACCGTGGTCATACAGGGTGTTGGTGACCGCGAGATCCCCTTGCGCCGTGACGGTGAAGTTCAGGGTGACCTTGCCGTTGTCGAGCAGGTATTCGCTCTCCAGACCGCTCACGCTGATGTCGTTGCCCACCGGCGGTTGCAGCTGTTCGAGCTGGACCTCGACCCGCTCCAGCGCGCTGCCTGCCTTCAGGTAAACGGGGTTCTGGCCGTAGACGGGGTTGAACTGGCCGTCGGCGTTCTGCTGACCGGCGCGGATCTGGCTCTGCTCTGCATTGATCTTGCTGGCCAGGGCATGAGCCCAGTTGTTCTTCTGGCCCTGCTCCGTGGTGGTGATGGTCAGCTCGGTCTGCAGATCGGGACGCACGCCATTGGCGTCGAATACCAGGGTTCTGGCCTTGTCACCGGCCGCCAGATCGGTGGAGGGATAGATGGTGCCGCCCTGGCTCCAGTTCAGCGGTGGCTGGGTGCCACTCTTGAAGTTGGCATCGATCAGGTTGTAGAAGCTGTTGCTGGTATCCCCCACTTCCCACACGCCGAGGATCAGCTGATAGCCGGTGCGCTCTGGCAGGGTGCACTGGTGAGTGACCTGCTTGGGCGGCTGCACCATGTTGCCATCCACCACGCAGAAGGGGGTGAGATCGAAGGCGGCGCGGGTCAGCGGCTGGTTCGGATTCCAGTCCTGCTTGGTAAGGTAGTAACGCCAGTTGCGGGTCACGTGGTTGGCGGTGAAGGTCCAGCTGATGGCGAAGGGGCCTGCCTGCACTTCCCGGCGGGTCCAGCGATCGCTGGTCTGGGCATTCAGCTCGCTCCAGCGGGAGCTGCCCGCCGAGGCTATCTGACCATCCTGGGGGCCGGATTGCGGGAAGCCGGAGGGGCCTTCCACGCTCTGGGGCTCATACTGCACAGCACCACACTGGCTGTTGCCGCCCGTGTTGCACAGGTAGTTGCGACTCTCGGGCTGGCTGATGTAGCCGTGGGCGAGCACGCCGCCACTGGCCAGCAGCGCCAGCGCCGCCGCGACGTGATTGAGTTGGATTTTTGCTGCCATACATTCCTCTGTTCGATAGATGTGGGCAGTCAAGTTGGCAGGGGAGTTCCCCGATACACACTTGCGTGTGGCAACCCCGCTATCCTGGACGACGTGTCTTTAGACCGGAGGCTTTGCGTCCTGGCCTTTCAACCAGTTTGCCAAATGACTACATAAAGGGTCATGGTGTCGCGTTTGACGACGACACCATCATGACTAGTTTTGATTAAATAATTAAGTGTAAATGTTTGCAGCCTGACCTCATCGGAGTAGAGCAAACACTTAACTTAATGTTTTTAAATGTATATTTAATCTACGCGCCTTACCGAATATCGTTAATCACGTCGATAAAATGCAAAAATATGACATTTTTTATCAATAAAAAATTCCTGCCAGCTTTGCTGGCAGGAATGGTCGTTGCGACAGGGCGGGACGGATCAGTGGCGAGCGCGGGGGCGTTCGGCCTGATGGCTCTGCCGATGCAGCGGTGCCAGCCGCTGTTCCAGCTGCTGGTCGATGGCGCTGCCGAGCTTGAACACCGCCAGCCGCTCGTCCAGGCTGCGGGATAGGCCGGCCAGCAGCTCGCTCTCCCGGGCCAGTTGCGAGGCGGACTGGGACATCTCCAGCGCCGAGTCGTTGATGCCGCTGACGTTGCGGTTCATGTCCTCGGCCACCATGCTCTGCTGTTCGGCGGCTGTGGCTATCTGGGTCGCCATGTCGCTCACGTGCTGGATGTGGTTGACGATGAGGGAGAGATCCTGCCCCGCCTTCTCCGACTGGCTGACGCTGCTCTCCGCCAGCTTGCGGCTGGCATCCATGGCGCTGGCGGCGGTGACGGCCCGCTGTTGCAGCTGGGCTATGGTGCTCTGGATCTCCTCGGTGGACTGGCGGGTACGGCTCGCCAGCTGGCGCACCTCGTCGGCCACTACCGCAAACCCGCGGCCCTGCTCCCCGGCGCGGGCCGCCTCTATGGCGGCGTTGAGGGCCAGCAGGTTGGTTTGCTCCGAGATGGCGCTGATGACGGCGGTCACCTCGCTTATCTGCATCACCCCCTCCTTGAGCTGATTGACCTGCAGCGTGGCCTGCTCCACCTCGGTGGCCAGCGCCTGTATGCCGTGCACGCTGGCATGCACGTCCCGGTTGCCGAGCCCGGCCTCGCTGGTGGCATCCTGGGTATCGCGGGCGGTATTTTCCGCGTGGCCCGCCACATCCGAGATGGTCGCGCTCATCTCGTTCATGGCGGTGGCGAGCTGAGCCAGCTGATCCCGCTGGCTGTTGACCGCCTGATTGGTCTGCTCGGCGGAGGCGGCGATGCGCAGGGCGGCATCCGCCACGTTGCGGGCACCCTGGCTGGCCTCCAGCAGGGCATGGCGAATGGCATCTAGCCCCTGGTTGGTGCAGGTGGCGACGACCCCCAGCTCATCCTTGCCGTGTATCGGTATGCTGACCACCAGATCCCCGGCCGCCACCTGCTGCATGGCGCGTTTGATCTCGGCCAGCGGATTGACGATGGAGCGGCTGATGGCAAACCCCAGCAGCCCCATCAGCAGGATCACCAGCAGGGTGGCGCCCCCCATCAGCTGGTACTGGGACCAGATGGTGGCCTCTATGTCCTGCAGCAGCACGCCGGATCCCAGGATCCAGCCCCAGGGCTGGTAACCCGCCACCAGCGACATCTTCTGGGCCGCCTCACCCGTGGGGGTAATCCATTGATATTCCAGCCGGCCATGCTGGCCCCCCTTGCCAAGATCCACCATGCGTTGCCAGTGCGCCCCGGCGGTTGCGCCGCTCTGTCCCATCTGCTGACCAACCAGCTCAGGCTTGGTGGGGTGTACCACCACGTGGCGGGTCTCATCGATCACGAACAGATAGTTGTCGCCATCGAAGCGCATGCTGTTGAGCATGGCCTTGGCTTCGGCCTGGGCCTGGGGGGCGGGCAGTGTGGTAGCGAGGGCCTGGATCCGGCTCATGGCGAGATCCAGCACGGCCTGTAGCCGTGCCTCCCGCTCACTCATCAGATTGCGATTCAAGGCACTGGCCGAGATGAGCAGCAGTGCGATGAAGCCGACCAGTGCCAGTGAGAGCAGCAGCATCAATTTGCGGCTCACGGCGATATCACCGAGCTTGAACATAATCTCTTCCTTCTTTCCCGTGCGGGTCTGGTGGTGGCCAGTCATGACGATGGACCTGATTATTTCATTATTAACATTTAATTAACTTTCAATAACTTGTGGTCACTAAACGCTAATTGAGTATTTTGACAACCAGTATAGCCAGCAGACAGAAACCCTCGCTTTTGGTAGCGTGGTCGTGCGCATCCCGGCGCACCATTTGCCGTACAATTTGCAGAAAATGTGAATGAGTTGGCATTTCACCAAAAAAGGAGTGGGCGCCCCGGGGGGCAGCCCCATAACAAGAGGGAATTTATGAGTTCCATTGCCAGGAATTACTTGAACCAGCTCAACGCCGACTACCTGCAGGTACACAGGCGCAAGGAGGACCTGTTCTGGTCCACCTACATGGGCACCAGCGACGATCAGGCCGGCTTCACCGCCGCCGAGCAGGCCTACAAGGCCTTCTGTGCCGATCCTGCGCGCCTGCCGGTACTGCGGGAGATGCAGGCCCTGGCCGAGGAGACGGAACTCAAGCGGGGTCTGGGGGGCTGGATCGCCTTCTTCGAATGCAACGTCATCGAGGATCCTCAGGCCGCGGCCTTGATGGACGAGCTGGTGGCCGCCGAGGCGGCGCTGTTCGCTCGTCGCCGGGAGCTCAAGCTCAGCCTGCTGGACGAGCAGGGCCGCCAGGTGGCCGGCAGCCTGCCCGCCGCCAGCACGGCACTGGCTGCCAGCGCCGATGAAGCGGTGCGCCAGAGCGCGCTCGCCATGTTCCATACCCTGGAGCAGTGGGTGGTCGACAACGGCTATCTGGAGATAGTTCGGCTTCGCAACCGCTTCGCCCGCGCCATGGGCTATCGCGACTATTTCGATTACAAGGTGCGCAAGAACGAGCAGATGAGTCCGGCGCAGCTGTTCGGCGTGCTGGATGACTTCATCGCCCGCACCGAACAGCGGGTGCACCAGAGCCTGGCGGAACTCAAGGCGGCCAAGGGGGAGGCGGCGCTGCTGCCCCACAACCTGCGCTACAGCGTGAGCGGCGACGTGACCCGCCAGCTCGACCCTTATGTGCCGTTTTCACGGGCGCTGAAGGACTGGGTCGAGAGCTTCCGCCGGCTCGGCATCCAGTACCGGGACGCGACCCTCACCCTGGATCTGCTGACCCGGGAGGGGAAATACGAGAACGGCTTCTGCCACGGTCCGGTGCCGAGCTTCTGGCAGGAGGGCCAGTGGGTGCCCGCCGTGGTCAACTTCACCAGCCTGGCGGATCCGGCTCAGGTCGGCAGCGGCTGGAGCGGCCTCAACACCCTGTTCCACGAGGGGGGCCACGCCGCGCACTTCGCCAACGTGACCGGCAACGCCCCCTGCTTCTCTCAGGAGTTTCCGCCCACCTCCATGGCCTATGCCGAGACCCAGTCCATGTTCTGCGACAGCCTGTTGGACGATGCCGACTGGCTCAAGCGCTATGCCAGAAACGCCGTGGGGGAGGCGATCCCCGATTCGCTCATCAAGGCCATGATAGAGGCGCGCCAGCCATTTCGGGCCTTCAACGAGCGCCAGATAGCGCTGGTCTCCTACTTCGAGCGGGATCTCTACGCCATGGCCGATGGCGATCGCACCCCGGCCGCCGTGCTGGCGCTGGCCCGTCAGTGGGAGCGCAAGATCCTGGGGACTGAGAGCCCGCGTCCGCTGCTGGCCATCCCGCACCTGCTCAATCAGGAGTCGGCCTGTGCCTACCACGGCTATCTGCTGGCGCTGATGGCGGTGGAGCAGACCCGCGCCTACTTCCTCAGGCGTGACGGCTATCTCACCGACAACCCGCGCATCGGGCCGGATCTGGCCGCCCACTACTGGGGGCCGGGCAACGGCATGACCCACGACCAGACGCTGCAGAGCCTCACCGGCGAGGGCTTCAGTGCCGCGCCGCTGGCACGGGCATGCAACCTGAGCGTGGCTGACGCCTGGGCGCAGGCCGAAGCCTGCATGACGGCGGCGCAGCAGCGGCCGCCGGCAGGCGAGGGCACGCCGCTCAATGCCCGAATTCGGGTGGTGCACGGGGATCTGCTGGTCGCCGACAACAGCCAGTCGGAGGCGGCCATGCTGGCCGACTTCGAGGCCTGGATCCGGCGCCATGGCGAGACCGAGCCCGCCACCCTGGGTTAGAAAACCCCGGCTGCAAAAGAGCCCTGCCAATTGGCAGGGCTCTCTCTTTATATGACGAGCGGGTCAGTCACATCTTCAGCAGGCTCACCGGCTTGCCCTTGAGGGCGACCAGCAGCTGCCTGCCCGGCAGCTTGTGGCCATCGATCATCATGCTGCTGTGGCTGAAGTTGGCCACCAGCCGGCTGCCGTCGGAGAAGCGGGTCTCCTGTACCCGGCCCACCCCGTCCCGCCAGCGAAAACCCACCAGCGCCTTGTCCCACAGCGCCTCGTGCAGCGGGCCGAACTGGCTGTTTAGCCTCACCAGCTCCGGCAGGCGACTGTCCAGGGTGCTGCGGCTCAGGTTGACCAGGGGCGGCGTGTTGTAGAGCAGGCCGAGCAGGGTGCGCTCCTCCTTGATGCCCGGGAACTTGAGGTTGTCCAGCAGCCAGTGGTGGCTGTTGATCACCGAATCGTGGAACACCGCCTGGTAGAGGGGCAGTCGATCCGCCGGGTTGAACACCGTCTTCAGGTAGCGCGGCTTGAGCCGGGCGGGCTGGAAGAAGACCTGGGGCGCCTCGTCCGGCCACCACTTGCCGAGGTAATAGGGTGACTTGGCCTGCTTGCGCATGGCGGCATCCTCCCAGCCGAAGCCCCAGCTCTGGATGCCGTGGGCAAACATCAGCGGCTTGCTGGTGAGGGCGTTGCCATCCTCCGAACCCAGCACCAGCCCGAGCCGCTCCCCCACCCAGCTCATGCGGGCGTTGCGGTCGGCTATCATGGCCTGACTGCCCTGCTGGTGGGCCGGGTTGTAATCGTTGGAGGCCATGGCGGTGCCGTCCACGTCGAGGAACAGGCTGTTGATGCCGCTGGTCTTGGCCAGCTCGCTCATGCGGCTCTTGGCAAACGGCAGGGTGCAGCCCGGGTTGAGGTAGACCCCCTCGCCGCCGAAGCCCGGCTTGGGTTTGCCATTGGCCTCGACGATGGCGCAGCGCTTGCCGATCTCGATCGGCAGCTGGGCTGTGAGCCAGCTGTCGTTGCTGCCGGGGGGGATGGCGGTATCGTAGGAGTCATAGCTGCCCACCAGATAGCCCTGGCGCTGGGCGGCGGTGAGGGCATAACCCTGCTGCAGGGCCGCCGTCCACTGCGGTGTGCCGAGCCAGAGCTTGCGCAGCCCCGCCTGTTGCAGCGCCTCGACCACAGGCAGCGACAGCCCCTGGCCCCAGCGCTCCTGCGCCACCAGCTGCTCGCCGAACCGGCCCTTGACCCACTGCTGGCGCAGGGCCAGCACCTTGCTCTGGGCCAGGGGGCCCTGCTGGGCGGGCAGCGGCAGCTGGTCGGCAATCAGCCGGTTGAGGCCGGCCATGATCAGGGCCTGCTGCCAGGGCTCGGGCGCCTTGGCGGCCAGCGCCTCCCGCTCCTCGGCATGGAAGTCTTGCAGCCACTCAGGCTTTTGCCGGAGCTTGGCCTGCAGGCCGGGCCAATCCGTCACATCCTGCCGATCGAGCAGGGCATCGCCCCACAGATAGACATGGCTGGCGCCGATCAGCCGCCGACCGGCCGGGATGCGGGCAAACTTGTCGGCCAGGGACTGCCAGGCGCCTTCGCCCTGCAGCCACTCCCGGTAGCGGCGGGCGCCGGCCAGCCAGTCATCCCCCACGCTCAGCCGCACCACCATGGGGGCCTGCTGGTTGAAGCTGCTGAACTCGTGGCGGGCGCTCAGCTGCAGCCGTCCCCCCTTGCGGGTGAAGCTGAGCTGGTTGTCATAAGGGTTCTGCAGGATCCAGCTGTAGGTCTGCTTGCCCGAGTCCTGGCTCCAGAGCGGCAGCTTGAGGTCGTAGTGGGTGTTGAGCTCGGCCAGCTCGTCGCCGACATAGCCGAGCCAGTCGCTGTCGCGTACCGAGAAGCGGCTGCCCTCGCCAAAGGCCAGTGACAGGTGGGTCTGGTTTTTCGGCAGGCTGTACCAGGCCAGCTGACGGGGACTGTCGCTGACCAGTGTCAGCAGCAAGTCGTCGCCGTCCAGCTTGACCTCCACCCTGGCGTCCTGGGCGGGCCAGTGCCAGCTGGCCTGCTGCTCGCCCTGCTGCAACTGATCGACCTGGCGGGCGGGCTGGCCGGCGCTGACCGGGATCTTGTTGACCGAAATGGCCAGGGTGTCGGGATCTATGCGGTAACTTTGCGTCTCACCCTGCAGCGTCAGGGGGGCGGCGGCCAGCGGCGCCGCCAGCAGTGAAATCAGCAGCCAGCCCAGTGCTGGCGCCTTTGTCTGTGAAGCCTTCATTCAACATCCTTGACCTGATTGATGCCATCAGGGTACGCCGTCGTCCGCCCCCCGGTACAGCCAAATCTGCTTAACCCATATGGGGTAAATGGCATCATGCCAGTCCTTTTTGGGGCCGTTTTCATGCGCCAAAAAAGCATCATTCGAACCCTTTCCAAGCCCCCGCCAGCACTGGCTTCAGCGACTCGCCCAGAGGGTGTGAACGTCCACCGCCCATTTTTTCGACGCCCCATATAGGGGGGTGTCAGCCTGCCCGCCGGTTTCTAGCATGTCCGCTCAATTTGAATGCAATTCATTGTTTTATAAGGATTATTTTTGACTGGAGTATCAGTATGAAGAGAGCGAAGTGGGGGCTTGGGCTGGGATTGCTCGCCCTCTTGGCCGGGGTGATCGGCGGGTACCTGTGGCCGCAGCCGGCGGCGCCGGACCTGGAGGCCGGCTACAGCGGCGAGCCGTTGGCGGACTCCCCCGGGTGGATAGAGCCGGCTCAGCTTGCCGTGATGCCGACACCCGAGATCAAGCCGGCGCCGGCAGAGGCAGCCGCCAAGCCGGGCCGGCTGCGTGAGGACGGCAGCCAGCAGCTGGATGCTCCCTGGCAGGCGGCCGAGGTGGATGCCGACTTTCCGCTGGCGGAGCCCGGCGAGGGGGTCGAACAGCCCCAGCCGATCGCCCTGCAGGGCGGCGAGCTTGGACAGGCTCAGGTCGGCGACAGCGTGACCCTGCCGCTGCCGGACGGCAGCACGCTGGAGGCCAGAGTGACCAGGGTTGAGCTGCAGCGGGGCGGGGAGCGCAACTGGCAGGGCGAGATACGGGTCGACGGTGACAGCTATCCGGTCAATTTCACCGTCGGCAAGCAAGCCATCTTCGGGTTCATCGGCACGCCGCAAGGCAGTTACTCCGTCGAGACCCAGGGGGGCAAGGGCTGGGTTTACAAGAACCCGCCACTGGATCTGGGTCATGGCGGCAGCGATGCCCTGATCCCGACTCATCAATAACAACAGAAGAAGGAAAATCACATGCAGAAAACAACCTTGGGGATCATGATCGCGGGTCTGCTCGGCGCCACGCCCGTGCTGGCGGAAACCATAGATCTGATGGTGCTGCACAGCCCCGGGCTGGCGGCCCGTTATCAGGGGGATGCCCAGACCCGGATCCAGCACATGATCAACGTCACCAACCAGATCTATGCCGCCAGCGGCCTGGATCTGACGGTGCGGGCCGTGCACAGCCAGCAGGTGAACTATCCGGATGGCGGCACGGACGAATCCGCGCTTAATGCGGTGACCCATCAGAGCGACCAGGCCTTCAAGGCGGTGCCGACCCTGCGTACCCGCTATGGCGCCGACATGGTGGTGCTGATGCGGCCCAACACGGGTGACCACGGCAGTTGCGGGCTGGCCTGGGTGGGCGGTTCAGCCACCTATGCCGATGGTCGCAAGGCGTATGCCGACGGGGATGTTTCCAAGGAAGCCGGCAACATGTTCAGCCATGTCACCGCCACCGGCTGTGGCGACGTCGTGCTGGCACACGAGCTGGGCCACAACATGGGGCTCAACCACTCCCGGCTGCAGGATGGCACGGGCGGCACCTACCACTATGCGCTGGGGCACGGGGTGCAGGGCTCCTTCGCCACCGTGATGGCCTATCCCTCCAGCTTCGGGGTCTACAGCCACGAGTACAAGTTCTCCAGCCCGGACCTGGTCTGCAAGGGGCAGCCCTGCGGCGTGGATCACAGAGATCAGGCCAACGGTGCCGATGCGGTGCGGGCGCTGCGGGTCACCACGCCCCAGATCGCCAGCTTCTACCCCACCATGGTGACGGAGGCGATGCCGGATCTGGGCGAGCTGGAACACTCGCTCGAGGCGCGTCGTCAGGATCTGGCGACGGCCCAGGCCCACTACCGCCAGCAAGTGACAGCCAGTACCGCGCTGCAGGATCGGCAGCAGGCGCTCAAGGCCAACTTTGATCGCTACGATCGCGAGCTGAGAGCCCTGAGCCAGCGCAACAGGCAGACGGTGCAGGAGATCAACCGGCTGGTGCAGGAGCACAACAGCTACAACGGCAGCTACAGCCCGGACGAGTATCGCCGGATCCGCGCCATCCAGGCGAGTCTGAGCACCCGCATCGATCAGCTGTACGATGAAAACAATGCCCTGATCCGCCAGTCCAACGAGATCAGCCGGCGCTTTAACGCTGAGGTGGCCGAGTACAACGGCAGCTGGGATCGCTACAACCAGCTGACGGCGGCGGTGAAGGGCGCCGAAGGCAAGGTGAACGAGGCGCGCCGCGAGCTGGAGCTGGCCGAACACAGGTATCAGCTGGCGCTGGCCCGCCAGCCGGCCGAGACGCTGCCGGCCTGATGAAAAAGCACGCCCCGCCAATGGCGGGGCGTGCTCTGTTTCACGCGGCAGGATGAGCCCGTCTGGTTCGTAGCCGGATTGGTCCATCCGTTTTCCAGCAGGCTTCAATCACGCCTCTTTCCTGCTTATTTCGCTTTCGCTGACAACTGGGCGAGGGCGGCCTGCACCGCGGCTTCCAGCTGGGGATCGCGCCCGGCCAGCATGTCGGCCGGGGTCAGCGCCACCTGCACGTCCGGGATCAGCTCCTGATTTTCGTACAGCGTGCCGTCGGGGTTGCGCAGCCCCAGGGTCGGGATGCCGTAGGCAAGCCCCGGGATCAGTCTGGATTCGTGGCCATAGACCATGGTGCCCGTGCCCGGCACAGGCTCGCCGATGATGGGGCCCACCTTGAGGGTGCGGTAGTACTGGGGGAAGGCCGAGCCTTCCGAGTAGCTGCCCGCGTTGACCAGCACCACCGAGGGCTTGGTCCACTGGCGGGTGGCGGCGTCCGTCTCCCCCTTGCCGAGCCGTGGCCAGCTGCGGGCCATCCCTTTGGCGCTGCCGTTGCCGGTCAGAAACTCCACCAGGGTATTGGCCAGGTAGCCGCCCTTGTTGAAGCGCACGTCCACTATCAATGCCTCGCGATTGCGCTGACGGCCGAGGGCATCGGCCACCATCTCCTCATAGACGGCGCTGCTCATCTCCGGCAGATAGACGTAGCCGACCCGACCCTGACTCAGTTGCGCCACCTGGGCGCGGCGCTTGGCGACCCAGCCATCCAGTTGCAGGCGGTACTCCTGCGGCAAGTCCATGGCGCTGACATCGAGCTGCACCGGATCCTTGCTCCCCTTGGGCAGCAGGGTGAGGGCCAGTCGCTGGCCGGCCTGGTGATTGAGCAGGGCATCCAGCTCGTTCAAGCTGTGCAGCTCTGCGCCGTTGATGGCCAGCAGGCGGGCGCCCGGCACCAGATCCGTCTCCTGATCCAGCGGGCCGCCGGCCAGCAGGGCCGTCAGTTCGACCCCGGCCTTGCTCTCGCGCCAGTAGCCGCCGAGGCTGGCGGTGTCATCGGGCAACCGCGGGAAGGGCGCCGGGCCATAGCCCCAGGTGTGGGAGACGTTCAGCTCGCCGGCCAGCTCCGCCAGCAGGTTGCCGAAGTCCCGACCATTGCCGATGCCGGGCAGCTGGCGGCGATAGGCGGCCACATAGCCATCCCAGTCCACGCCGTTCATGTCGGCCCGATAGAATTCGTCCCGGGTGAGCCGGGTGATCTGGTCAAAGGCGGCTGTCATCCGAGCCTGCCAGCGCCCGCTCTGCAACAGGGCGAAGGGGTGAGGGGTCGCCTCGCCGGAGGCCATGTCTATCAGGGTCACTTCCCCCTCCCGCACCAGGGTGGCGAGGCTGGCGTCGTCATTGAGGTTGGCCAGCGCCGGGCCAGGCTGTTCGGCGAACAGCAGCTTGGTCTCCCCCTTGCGCAGCTCCTGGGCGTAGCCCTTGATCTCGCTCTCGCCATTGGCATCCGTCTCCTCCACCAGATAGATCAGGTGATCATCGACGATGCGGCTGGCGAGGACGGGGCCGCGTGGTTGCAGCTGCAGCGCTTCCCTGTGTGCCAGCTTGTCGCTCTCGAAGCCGTAACCCGTCTTGGGGGGGGCCTGCTCGGCGAGGAAGTCGCTCTTGGCGGCGCGGCTGCTGTAGAGGCCGAGTAGGCTGCCATCCAGCGGCTCGCCGTCGGCGCCCAGCTTGCCGTACTTGGCGGATTGCCAGTAGAGGATGCCGCCATCCTGACTCCAGGCCGGGCTGCCATCCTGATAACCGTTGAGACTGACGTTGACCGGTGTGGCCTTGGCATCCCGGGTGTCGATGACGGCGATCTCCTGCTGGGCCGAGTCGGGCTGTAGGGTCAGCGCCAGGTGGCGGGAGTCGGGGGCGAAGGCCAGCTCCACCGCATGGCGGGAGGGGTTGAACTCGGCGGCGACCAGCGGTCGCTGCTTGCCACTGGCCAGATCCAGCAGGTGCATGGCCTGACCGTCCACCACGAAGGCGAGCTGCTTGCCGTCAGGGGAGAGGGTCGGCTTGCTGATGGCGACGCCCGGCATGGCCAGCAGCTTCTCCTCGATGAGGGGGCCGGGCTCGCTGAACAGCCGGTCCGGCTGCGCCTTCTTCAGGCGATAGAGGGCGGCCGGGCCATGCTGCTCGGAGAGATAAATGAGCCCCTGTTCCTTGTCCACGTAGCGTGGCGATGACTGTTCGCTGGGGTGGCGGGTGAGCTGGCGTACCCGCTCGCGGCGGGTGTCGACCGCAAACAGATCCCCCTGACTCACCAGGATCACCTCCTCCCCATCCTGGCGGACGAGGGCCTCGTCGATGACGACCGGGGTGTCGCTCTGCTCGTCGGGAGCCTGGGCCGAGAGCGGCCGGATCGTCAGCTTGCGCGGCGTCTCGCTGCCGGCATCGAGCCGGTAGAGCTCACCCTGCCAGGACCAGACCAGATCGCCGTGGCGGGAGGCGCTGAGACCGCGCACCGGATGGCCCTGATAGTGGGTGAGCTGGCGATCCTGACCGCTGGCCAGATCCCGTTGCCAGACGTTGAAATCGCCGCTGCGCTCGCTCAGGTAATAGAGCGCCTCGCCCTTGTCATCCCAGACGGGATCGCTGGCGGCGACCCTGTCTTCGGTCAGCTGGCGATGCTGTTTGCCATCGAACAGCCAGAGGCGAGAGACGGCAAAGGAGCGCTGGTGCTTGCGAAACGGCTGATCCATGCCCGGCATCTGATAAGCCAGCTGGCTGCCGTGGGGGCGGGCCAGGGTCGCGGGCAGGGGCTGGGCCGGGGTCAGGGCGCCGCCATCTATGGGGGTCCAGTAGAGGGCGCTGGCCTGCAGTCCCTCTGCCACGAAGTGATCCGCCTCCGGACTGGTCAGGCGCTGGCTGCTCAGCAGCAGCTGTTTGCCATCGGCGCTGAATGCCTGGGGCAGGTCGGGGCGCGAATCCCGGGTCAGCCGCACCATCTCGCCCCCCTCGCTCGGCACCACGAACACGTCTTCGTTGCCATAGAGGTTGGCGGCGAAAGCAATCTGCTTGCCGTCCGGTGACCAGAGCGGGCGCTGGCTCAGGTAGTCGCTGCCGGTGAGCGGCGTGGCGAGGCCGCCGTCCCCCGCACTCAGGTAGATGCGACCCTGCCAGGTGAACGCAAGCTGCTTGCCATCGGGGGAGAGCGCAGGCTCGCGCAACCAGCGCGGCTCGGCGGCCTGCAGGGGGGCACAGATCAGCAGGATCAGCAAGGAGAGTCTGTATCGCATCGTGGAGGTTCCTGAGGGGTGAAAAGCGCCTTATCTTCCCCCAATCCCCCGCGGGGGACTATCCCGAGATAGGGGGGGTATCCCGTTGTTTTGGCAGTTAATTGTAACAATCTATAAAAGATGGCGCGGGATATGTTTCTCTGGATATATTGAGTATTGATGGCGATCCAATATGATGGCGCTCGCCCGCCACTCGGGGCGGTGCAGTTCAGATGATTTGGTAACAAGAAAAGCCCTTACCAGAGGCTTGTCGAGGGATGGAATGAGAGCCGTATTACTGTGTTTGCTGGGGCTGTGGCCCGCACTGAGTTTTGCCACCTTGTCGGCCGACATGATAGTGGTGAAGAAGTCTTCCTATAGCCTGACCCTGATGAAGGATGGCAAGGAGGTCAAACGCTACTGGATCGCTCTGGGGCCGGCCCCCAAGGGTCACAAGCAGCGAGAAGGGGATCAGCGTACGCCGGAAGGGCGTTACATCCTCGACTACAAGAAGACCAACTCCAACTATTACAAGGCCATCCACATCAACTACCCGAACCTGGACGACATCAAGACGGCCAACGAGCTGGGTGTGCGACCGGGTGGCATGATCATGATCCATGGTCAGCGCAACAGCATAGGCAACACCCGCTTGCAGCCGTCCAACTGGACCAATGGCTGCATCGCCATGCTCAACAAGGATCTGGACGAAGTGTGGAACGCCATCGAACCCGGCACCCCCATCGTCATTCAGCCCTGACCCTCTGCAGCGCGCCACCTCCGGGTGGCGTTCTGTTTTTCGGCTCCCCCTGTTCTGTCTCCATCCTCTCTTTATCCGCAGCCCCTTGGTATCTGTCCCCCTGCTGTGCTAGTTTTTCCGGCTCGCCGTGGATGCAACAAGGATGATCCCATGCCGTCAGCAACAAGCTCCCAGCCCGTCGGGGCCGAGAGTCGCCGCGCGCTCTGGTGGCGCGCTTCCATCGATATTCTGCCGCTCTCCATCTCCGTCATTCCCTGGGGGATCCTGTGTGGCGCCCTGGCGCTGCAGGTGGGGCTGAGCCCGTTGCAGGCCCAGCTGATGTCGCTGCTGGTCTATGCCGGCGCAGCCCAGCTCTCGGCTACCACCCTGTTCGGGGCCGGTACGCCCCTGCTGCCCATCATGGGCTCCACCTTCGTCATCACCTCCCAGCATCTGCTCTATGGCTTCACCTTCCGCCGCGATGTGCTGCCGCTCGCCCTGAGCTGGCGTGCCAGCCTGGCGTTTTTCCTGACCGACGAGATGTTCGCGGTGGCGCTGAAAGACAGGGAGCGCAGCGGTGCCTTCAATCCCGCCTACGCCCTGATTGCGGGCTTCGTCTTCTATCTGTTCTGGAATCTGGCGACCCTGCTCGGCATCGCCGCCGGTCAGTACATAGACGGGCTGGACAAGATGGGGCTGGACTTTGCCATCGCCGCCACCTTCATCGCCATGACCATACCCGCCATGAAGAACCTGCCCATGGTGGCGGCGACCCTGGTGAGCGGCGGCACTGCGCTGCTCACCAAGCCGCTGCTGGCGGAGATCCATATCATCATATCGGCACTGGCCGGCATGGTTGTGGGCTACGTGCTGCACCGGATGAGGAGATGACCATGAGCTGGCTGATGATAGGCCTGCTGGCCCTTATTACCTTCTTCAACCGCTTTGCCTTCTTCTCGCGGCTGACCCGCTATCAGCCGGGCGCCGAGATGGGGGCCTTCCTCAGCTTCTCGGCCCAGTCGGTGTTGACCGCCATCTGGCTGCCCATCGTCTTCAGCTATGAGCCGGGCAAGGGACTGACGTGGGATCCGGACTACCTGGCCGCCACCCTGCTGGTGACGGCGCTGACCCTGTTGCGGCTGCCGACCCTGCTGGTGGTCGTGGTGGGCATGGGGGGCTTCTTCCTGCTGCGCTGGCAGGGGGGGCTGGCGGCGCTGCTGCCCTGGTTTGGCTGAGCCGTGATCCCGCATGGTGGATGTCTTTTATGGATATCCGTCATGTTGTGAATGTCACTTCAAAAAACACCTCCCAAATGTGAGGATTTAGGGACCATCCGCCGAGGAGCTCCCCCATGTCTTTCACCGAAACCTGTCAGCGCATAGTGCGTGATCACCACCTCTCTGCCGCCCAGAAGAGTCATGCCCTGGCGCTGGCCGCCGAAAACGCGCTGCCTTATCCCGAGCTGCCCCCGGCGGTCGCCGAGGCTAGGGTGCAGGGTTTTCTCTGTGACATGTTCGAGGGGCATGCCCCCTACAAGCCGCGCTATGTGCTGCCTGACTATGAAAAGTTCCTGAGTCAGGGCTCCGCCTGGCTGGAGCTGGCGCCGCCGCAGGATTTCGACGAAGCGCTCGATGCCCTGCGCATCCTCTATCACCATGTGCCCTCCGTCACCGGCATGCCGGTCTGGCTGGGGCGGCTCGATCATCTGCTGCTGCCCTTTGTGGGCGAGCTGGATGACGAGACCCTCCATCGCAAGCTGAAGGGGTTCTGGATCTACCTGGATCGGGTGCTGCCGGATGCCTTCATGCACGTCAACATAGGCCCCGATGACAACCGTCTCTGCCGCCTGATCCTGCGCATCGACGGCGAGCTCAAGCAGGTGGCGCCGAACCTGACCCTGTTCCACGATCCGGCGCAGACCCCGGACAGCCTGCTGATGCTGGCGGTGCAGAACATAGCCAGCTGCAGCAAGCCGCACATCGCCAACTACCCGCTCCATAGCAACACCTTCGATCAGCGCGGCTTCGGCATCGTCAGCTGCTACAACGCCCTGCCCCAGGCGGGCGGCGCCAATACCCTGGTGCGGCTCTCCCTCAAGCGGGTGGCCGAGCAGGCCCACGGCATAGATGACTTCATGGGCTGTCTGCTGCCCCACTACTGCCGCCTCGCCTCCCAATTGATCGAGGCGCGCGCCGCCTTCCTCCATCAGGAGTCCGGCTTCTTCGACAGCTTCCTGGTCAAGGAGGGCTTGCTCGATGAGGATCGCTTCGTGCCCATGTTCGGCATCTATGGCATGGCGGAGGCGGTCAATTTGCTGATGGACAAGGAGAATCTGCCCGAGCGCTACGGCCGTGACGAGGAGGCCAACCAGCTTGGCTATCGCATCTCGGCCCAGCTCTCCCGCCATGTGACCGAGACGCCGCAGGTGCACGCCTGGGGCGGCCGCGCCCTGCTCCACTCCCAGGGTGGGCTCAGCGTGGATCGAGGGGTGACGCCCGGGGTGCGCATCCCTTACGGCCAGGAGCCGGATCCGGCCAGCCATGTGCTGGCGCTGGCACCCCACCACGGCTTCTATCACTCCGGAATCAGCGAGATCCTGACCCTGGATCCCACCATACGCCAGAACCCGCAGGCGCTGCTGCAGCTCTGCAAGGGGGCGCTCGCCATCGGCATGCGCGAGTTCACCGCCAACGTGGCGGACAGCGATCTGGTGCGGGTGACCGGCTACATGATCCGCAAGAGCGACGTGGCCCGTTTCGCGACCGAGGGCTCGCGGCTGCAGACCACCTGCCTCGGCGCCGAGGCGAGCGAGCTGACCGGGATCCGCCAGCGGGCGCCGCGGGTAGTAGGGCGCGAGGCGACCCTGTGTGACTACTGAGTGTGGCAGTCGGGCAGGGGCGGCGCGCACAGCGACGGTGAGCCGCTGGCTGCCCTTCTCCTGCGTGGACGGGCCGGGCAACCGGCTGGTGCTCTTCCTGCAGGGGTGCAACTTTCGCTGCCCCGGCTGCCACAACCCGCACACCATGGGGTTGTGCGATCACTGCGGTGACTGCGTGCCCGGCTGTCCGAGCGGGGCCCTGACGCTCGTCGAGGGCAGGGTACGTTGGCAGGCGGCGCTCTGCACAGATTGCGATCGCTGCATCGACGACTGCCCGCGCCATGCCAGCCCCAAGACCAGCCAGATGTCGGTGGCCGAGGTGCTGGCCCTGCTGCGCCGCTACGGCCCGCTGCTGACCGGCATTACCGTCTCCGGCGGCGAGGCCACCACCCAGCTGCCGTTCGTGATTGCCCTGTTCACGGCCATCAAGGCAGCGCCGGATCTGGCTCATCTCACCTGCCTGCTCGACAGCAACGGCTCCCTCGCCGCGACCGGCTGGCAGCGGCTGCTGCCGGTGCTCGACGGCGCCATGCTCGATCTCAAGGGGTGGCGCGACTCTGTGCATCACATGCTGACCGGCCATGGCCGCGAGCGGGTGCTGGCCTCGCTGCAACTGCTGGCAAGCCACGGCAAGCTGGCCGAGCTGCGGCTGCTCCATGTGCCGGGACGCAGCGATTTTCTGGATGCCGATGGCAAGCTGGAGACGGGCCTGGCCAGCTTTCTGCAGAGCCTGGGGCCAGTCCCCATTCGCCTCAATGGTTTTCGCCATCACGGGGTGCGCGGGGTGGCGACGAGCTGGCAGGAGGCGGACAGGGAGGCCTTGACCCGGCTTGCCGCCGCGCTGAGCGAAAGGGGGCTGGGGCCTGTGTCCCTGCCGGCGATCTGCTGAATGGCTACTCGATGCTAATCAATTGATCGCAAAGGTATTTTGTGTGGTTTCTTGGTCGATGTCCGGCGAGCAGGCGGCAAGTTTGTGGCCTGGCTCCGGGTTTTGGGCTCTGTGAGTCTCAAGATGACGTAACTGTGATTGCTGTCTATTTGAGCTCTGGGAAGGGGCGGCTAGAATGGGGCATTCGCCCACCATCAACAGACGAACATGAGTGAATCCAACGCCTTATACCGAGTGCAGTTCATTTGTCACAACGAGCGTTACGAAGTCTATGTCAGGGAAGTGAGCCAGGGTCAGCTATTTGGCTTCATCGAGATCGCGAACTTCGTGTGGGACACCCACACGGCGCTGATCGTCGATCCCAGCCACGAGAAATTGAAGAGTGAATTTGCCGACGTCAATCGCACCATGATCCCCATGCACCACGTGCTGCGGGTCGATCAGGTACGCAAGCAGGGGGCTGCCCGCATCACAGAGCTGGGCAACAACGTCGCTTCCTTTCCCAGCCCCATCTATACCAAGAAGCCCTGAGGCTTTCTCCTCTCTGCGAGCCTTGCCATGGGGATCCCGCTGGCGAGGCTCTCTTCTCTTCGGATCTGTATTGGCGCCCGCAGGATCTGCAATGGGTGCCGCCTGGGTGGGCTAACCCAGTTCCCGGGCCAGTTGCAGGATCCGCTGGCGGAACCAGCGCCGCGCCGGCTCTTCACCGGCCGGGCCATACCACACCAGGCTGTGGGTGACGGCGCCATAGTCGAACGGGACCGGGCGGATCACCAGATCCCGGCTCATGGCTTGCTCGGCCCAGCCTTCGACGGCGGTGAGGATGAGATCGCTCTGGCGCAGCATGGCCGCTGCGCTGCCAAAGTCCGGCAGGGTGGCGCTGATCTGGCGGCGCACCTGCAACTGGGCCAGGCTCTGCTCGAAGAAGGGGTTGGCCAGCTCCTGATCGCGAATGGCGATATGGCGCCAGCTCAGGTAGGCATCCAGATCCCAGGGCTTGTCCAGCGCCGGGTGGCCCGCCCGCAGCAGGCAGACCAGCTTGTCTTCCCGCAGCGTCTCCCATACCAGACCCGGTTGGCGGGGCAGGGGCTGGCTCTGGTCGTGGGGCAGGATCACGAAGTCGAGCTTGCCCGCCGCCAATGCCGCCAGCCCCTGTTCATCCTTGTTCCAGATGTCGGGCACTAGACCGGGCACCTCCCGCATCAGCTGGCCGAGAATGGGGCCCATGGGCCAGACCATGCCGCTTTCGCGCAGGGCGAATTTCAGTTGTCCCTGCCAGGTGGCGGGGTCGAAACCGCCCTGGCTGGTGAGGCTGTTCAGCTCGCTCAGCAGCCGGTGCAGGGTGGGGCCGAGTCGCTCGGCAAACGGGGTCAGCAACAGCTGGTTGCCCTGGCGGTAGAGCAGCTGATCGCCGAGCAGATCCCGCAACTGGTTGAGGGTCTTGCTGACGGTGGAGGGGGTGGTGCAGAGCCGCTCGGCTGTGCGGGTGACGCTCTGGCTGTCGAGCAGCAGGTGCAGGGTGACCAGATGGCGACCTCCCAGCCGGGACAGGGCAATCAGATCCATAGAGACTCCACAAGCGAGACAAGTGCGGGCAGGGGAGGTCGATTGACCCGATGGCGACCCCTCACAGTCACACATGACAGTGCAATCAGGTCCATAGCGGCTCCATAAAATCGGGACAAACAAAAAGCCCCGCCGAGGCGGGGCTTGAGCGGATTAGCCCTTGAGCACGGCCGCCATGGCGTCGGCCACATAGTCGACGTTGCGGCTGTTGAGGCCCGCCACGCACATGCGACCTGAGCGCACCAGGTAGACGGCGAACTCTTCGCGCAGGCGGTCAACCTGCTCTGGCGTGAAGCCGGTGTAGCTGAACATGCCGCGCTGGCTGGTGAAGTAGCCAAAATCGCGGCCAGGCACCTTGGCGCTCAGCACCTCGAACAGCTTCTGGCGCATGGCCTTGATGCGGGTGCGCATCTCGCCCACCTCGTCGACCCAGAGGGCGTGCAGACTGGCATCGTTCATCACGGCCGCGGTAATCTGGCCGCCGTGGGTGGGGGGGCTTGAGTAGTTGCGACGCACGGTCGCCTTCATCTGGCCCAGCACCCGGCTCGCCTCTTCGGCATCTTTGCAGATGACAGACAGGCCGCCGCAACGTTCGCCGTAGAAGGAGAGGTTCTTGGAGAAGGAGTTGCTGACGAAGAAGCTGACACCGGCGGCCACCATGGCGCGAATGGCGTAGGCATCCTCTTCCAGCCCGTCACCGAAGCCCTGATAGGCGATGTCCATGAAAGGAATGAGATTCTTCTCGACCACCAGCGCAATGACCCTGTCCCACTGGGCAGAGGAGAGATCCACGCCGGTCGGGTTGTGACAGCAGGGGTGCAGCAGCACTATGCTTTTTGCCGGCAGGCTGCCGAGGCAGTCGATCATGGCGTCAAACAGTACGCCGCCGCTGGCTTCATCGTAGTAGGGGTAGTCGTACACCTTGATGCCGGCGCCCTCGAACATCGCCTTGTGGTTGTCCCAGGTGGGATTGCTGACCCACACCTCCGAGGTCGGGAAGTAGCGCTTGAGCAGATCGGCGCCGATCTTCAGGGCGCCGGAGCCGCCGATGGTCTGGATGGTGGCGATGCGGCCGGCCTTGACCGCCTCATGCTCGGCGCCAAACAGCAGGTGCTGCACCGCGGTGCGGTAGTTGGCGGCACCCTCCATCGGCTGATAGGGGCGCGGTGCCGGCGCGGCGGCGCGCTGGGCTTCGGCCTGCTGCACCGAGGCCAGCAGCGGAATGCGGCCCTGCTCGTCGTAATAGAGGCCGATCCCCAGGTTCACCTTCTGCGCGCGGGTGTCTTTGTGGAAGGTCTCGACCAGGGTCAGTATGGGGTCGCCAGCATAGGCATCGACGTGTTCAAACATGGGGGGTCCTTGCGAAGTGGAATCCAGGGTAAGGCGATCAACGATCGGCGGTCATGATGGCGTAAAGCGGGCGAGGGCTCAAGTCTGAAACGGACCTGGGATGCCCGGCCGGCCCAGCCCGGCTGTCAAGCGGCCCGCGCTGCCGACGCGTTTCACCGCAGGCATGCAGGCTGGCCGCCAGCGGGCAGGCGGGGGATCCCTTACTTCAGATAGGATCTCAGCACCCGCACCACCTGATCCAGATCCTCCAGCCGCTCGGCCGGGGTGGCCTCCTCGGCGCCCAGATGTTCGCGCATATGCCCCTCAAGCACCTCCAGCATCAGGCCGTTGACGGCGCCGCGGATGGCGGCTATCTGCTGCAAAATGGCGGCGCAGTCACCCTCCTGCTCCAGCGCGCTTTCCAGTGCGCCTGTCTGGCCCTTGATGCGGCGCACCCGCGCCAGCAGCTTCTTTTTGCCGTGAATGGTGTGTGACATGCAGGATCCTCTCGATCAATAAAACTATACTGGGGTATAGTATATTGCATTGTCGCCCTCAGGAGAAATTCATGTCATCCCTCGTCTCATCCCATTGCCATCAACCCGTCGTACACCAGGGCAATCCGCTGGCCGAACAGAAGACCCGCTGGGCCGTGCTGCTCACCGTCATCATGATGGTGGCGGAGATCAGCGGCGGCTGGTTCTACAACTCAATGGCGCTGCTGGCCGACGGCTGGCACATGAGCTCCCACGCGCTGGCGCTCGGCCTCTCGGTGCTGGCCTACCGCGCCGCCCGCCACTTCGCCCGTGACCACAGATTCAGCTTCGGCACCTGGAAAATAGAGGTGCTTGGCGGCTTCACCAGCGCCCTGCTGCTGGTGGGAGTGGCCGGCATGATGCTGTTCGAATCTGTGTTCCGGCTGCTGGATCCCAGCCCGATCCACTATCAGCAGGCCATCGTCATCGCCATCGTCGGCCTGCTGGTGAACCTGGCCTGTGCCTGGCTGCTGAAGGACGATCATGGGCATCATCACGGTCATGACCATGGCCATCATCATGATCATCACGGCCACGATCATCATGACCATGCCGACCACCAGGGCCATCAGGATCTGAACCTGCGTGCCGCCTACATCCATGTGCTGGCGGATGCGGCCACCTCGGTACTGGCCATACTGGCGCTGGTGGGTGGCATGTGGTGGGGGGCCGACTGGCTGGATCCCCTGATGGGCATAGCGGGCGCCGTGCTGGTGGCCGTGTGGGCCTGGGGTCTGCTGCGCGACTCGGGCCGGGTGCTGCTGGATGCCGAGATGGATACCCCGCTGGTGGCGGAGATCCGCGAGGTGATAGCCGAGTTGCCGGAGGCCGAGATCCGCGATCTGCACGTCTGGCGGGTGGGGCAGGAGCAGTATGCCTGCGTGCTCTCCCTGCTGATGGCTGCCCCCATGCCTGCCCGGGAGATCCGCGAGCGACTCGCCATCCACGAGGAGCTGGTGCACGTCACCATAGAGATTGCCCAGCCCTGATCATGCCCGGCTGGTCGCACGAGACATGAAGAAGGGGCCCAGGCCCCTTCTTGTGGTTTGAATCAGTGGTGCTGGCCGTGATCATCGTCCGGCTTGTGCTGCCAGATGGCCCCCAGCAGCAGCTTGAGCAGCAACTGGGGCGGGTTGTCCAGCAAGGATCCCGACTCCAGCTGCAGGTGGCCATCGGCCCGAAAGCCCAGGCTGGCGTGGACTGTGCCATCTTCGCTGCCCACCTGGATGAGACCGCTCAAGGTGCCACGCTCCCCCGGCTGGCAGCGCAGGCGCAGCTCGCGCGGCTCCCCCAGCAGGGTGAAGGCCCGGCAGAGGGGCGGTGTGTCTTCATAGTCGGGCCAGTTGAAGAAGTGGTACTGCTCGGCGAGCACGCCCGCCTGCTGGCAAAATTGGTCAAACAACTGCGCGATCGCCTGATACTCCTGATCCAGCCGTTTGGCCTGTTCCTCAATTCGCTTCATATGCCGTGACTCCCTCTCTATCCACTTGATCGGAAATTGATTTTTCCGGTATGGACTCGTCTGTCTGCTGGTATGGGCCGAAAGTGAGGCCGGGTCTGTGAGCCCGATCCAACTTTCGTTATGAAAACGTTATCTTGTTGAAAATGGTTGGTTTTTTTGCCCTGCTGCTCACATTTGAAACGATTGCCGCTGATTAATATGACACCGCTCGGCAATGACCGGGTACTCGACTATCGAGACTAACTACAGCGGGAATTATAAAAAAATGGATATGAAAAAGACCAAAGTGGCGCTGGTAACAGCCTCACTGCTCGCGCTTTTGTCCGGCTGCAATGACAACAGCTCCTCCCCCACCCCTGACCCCACTGACGGCCCTGTCGCCCGTCTGCCCAATGTGCAACCCCCTGCCGAGCAACTGGTGGCCGGGCCCGATCAGGCGGTGATCGCCCTGGTGGATACCCAGACCAGCGCGGCGCGCGGGGTGGATGGCCCCTTTGCCAACTACAGCCTGCACCTGTGGAACAACGACGCCTGCAGCGCCACCGCCGAGAGCGGCCTCAACGCGGGCTGGGATGACAAGGTCAATACCCCGGCGGCGGCCGACGGCTTCGGTCCCAGCTGGGTGGTGCCGCTGGCCAAGCTGGAAGGCTGCATCAACTTTATCGCCCGCAACGGCGATCTGGCGAACCTGACCGGTGCCGACATGAAGGTGATCTTCAGCGATCACCCGGATCGCACAGTGGCCATCGTCGCGGGCAAGAGCGAGGTCTTCGGCAGCCGTGCCGACGCCTTCACCGCCGCCTTTGGCGTGGCGGGGGCCAGTGCCCATCTGATCGATGGCAACACCCTGATCTGGCAAGGGGGCAAGGACAAGCCCCATGTGCGCCTCTATTACACTGAGTCGGGCACCATCAAGGCCAATGCGGAAGGGGTATTCGACTTCCCCTACATCACTCTAACGGCTACCAGTCTCACTGCCGAGCAGCAGGCCAAGTATCCGCACCTCAAGGATGCCGCCGCCTTCGCCCTGCCAGCAGGCAAGGACCTCAAGCCGCTGCTCAAGGGCGAGCTGGTGGCCATAGGCACAGATGCCGACGGTATTCTGCAGGGGGCAACTCTGGTGCAGAGCGCCGGTGCCCTCGATGCCCTCTATGCCGACGCCGCCGCCAAGCTGGCCTATGGCGCCGTGGTCGAGGGGGGCAATGTCACCTTCCGGTTGTGGGCGCCGACCGCCAAGTCGGTCAAGCTGGCACTGTTTGATGACAAGCACAGGGCGCTGGGCGAGCGCACCATGACTCGGGACGAGGCCAGCGGCAGCTGGAGCGTGCAGGGCGGCAGCGAGCTGGTAGGCAAGTTCTACCGCTACGACATCCAGGTCTATCACCCGGTCAGCCGCAAGCTGGAATCCTATCAGGTGACAGACCCCTACTCCCTGAGCCTGGCGATGAACTCAGAGTTCAGCCAGGTGGTGGATCTCGATGATCCGGCCCTCAAGCCGGAAGGGTGGGACAGCCTGAAGGCGCCCCACAGCCAGCAGAACCCTGCCGACATCACCATCTATGAGGCCCATGTCCGCGATCTGACCGGCAACGACGACTCCACCTTGCCTGCGCACCGCGGCAAGTTCCTGGGGCTGACCGACAGCGACAGCGTGCCGGTCAAGCACCTGCAGGCGCTGGCCAAGAGCGGCGTCAGCCACCTGCATTTGTTGCCGGTGTTCGACATCGCCACCGTCAACGAGGATCCGGCCAAGGTGGCCAACCTTGCCGATGACTTCAGCAAGCTGTGTCAGGTCAACCCCGAGGTGCAGAACTCCAAGTTCGCCAGCCATTGCGGTGGCGGTCAGACCATAGAAGCCGTGCTCACCGATCTGCAGGGGGCCGACAGCAAGGAGAACCCGCAGGTACAGGAGCTTTACGGCTATCTGCGCGGGGTGGACTCCTTCAACTGGGGTTATGACCCTTACCACTACACGGCGCCGGAAGGCTCCTATGCCACCAATGCCGAGGGCAGCCAGCGCATCCTGGAGTTCCGCGAGATGGTCAAGGCCATCAAGCAGAACATCGGCATGAACGTGGTGATGGACGTGGTCTACAACCACACCAACGAGGCAGGCTTGGGTCCCAAGTCGGTGCTCGACAAGATAGTGCCCTGGTACTATCAGCGCCTCAATCCGGAGACCGGCTCGGTCGAGAACTCCACCTGCTGCTCCAACACGGCGCCTGAACACGCCATGTTCGCCAAGCTGATGGATGACTCCCTGGTCACCTGGGCGCGCGACTACAAGATCGACGCCTTCCGCTTCGACCTGATGGGCCACCACCCGAAAGATCAGATGGTGCAGGCGCTGGCCGCGGTGAAGCAGGTCAACCCCGAGATGTACTTCTACGGCGAGGGCTGGAACTTCGGCGAGGTGCAGGATGACAAGCGCTTCGTGCAGGCGACCCAGAAGCACCTGGCCGGCACCGGCATAGGCTCCTTCTCCGACCGGCTGCGGGATGCGGTGCGCGGCGGCAGTCCGTTTGACGGCGGCGACACCATTCGCAAGACCCAGGGCTTCGGCAACGGCGCCCTGGTGGATGCCAACGAGATGGACGGCGTCGAGCTGGCCACGGCGCTGCACCAATCCGACCTGGTTCGCCTCGGCATGGCCGGCAACCTCAAGGATTTCGTGCTGACCGACAAGGATGGCATGCCGAAGAAGGGCTCCGACATCGACTACAACGGTCAAGCTGCGGGTTATGCCCAGGATCCGACCGAGATCCAGAACTATGTCGACAAGCACGACAACCAGACCCTGTTCGACAACCTGATCTACAAGGCGCCGGAAGGAGCCGATCTGGTGCGGATGCAGGGGGTATCGCTGGCCACCGCCATGCTGGGGCAGGGCATTCCGTTTACCCACGCCGGTGTCGAGCTGCTGCGCTCCAAATCCATGGAGCGGGACAGCTACGACTCGGGTGACTGGTACAACAGAGTCGACTACACCCTTGCCGACAACAACTTCAATAAGGGGTTGCCGCGCAAGGACAAGGATGGCGACAACTATCCGCTGATCGAGCAGGTGCTCGACAAACACCTCAAGCCGAGCGGGGCCGACATGGCGACCATGGTGGGCTTCTACCAGGAGCTGGCCGAGCTGCGTCAATCCTCCCGTCTGCTACGTCTTGGCAGCGGCGCCGAGGTGATCAAGCGGGTCGACTTCCGCAATACCGGCCCGGATCAGGTGCCAGGCCTCATAGTGATGACGGTAGATGACGGCATCAATGCGGGTGCGGATCTGGATCCGGCCATCGACGGTCTGGTGGTGATGATCAACGCCACCAATGCTCCCCAGAGCATCGGCGACTTCCGTGACGGCAATGATCAGCCCATCGACCTGAGCACGCTGCAACTGAGCCCGGCCCACCATGCCGGTAGCAGCATAGCCCGCGATGCCGCCGTCAATGGCGGTACCCTGACCCTGGGGGCCTGGTCCGCTGCCGTGTTCGTCAAGCCGCAGGCCGGTGCTCAGGGCGCGGGTCTGCCGGTGAGCAAGAAGACAGATCTGAGCACGGTCCCACCGTTTGGTGACACAGATGTCTTCGTGCGTGGTTTCCTGAACCAATGGGATCCGGTCAACAAGATGATCTTTGGCGGCAACTTCACCTACGAGTTCACCACAGAAGTGACGGCCGACAAGCTGGGGATGACCCAGGTGAAGATTGCCGGTAGTGACTGGGGCGGTTCGATCAACTACGGCAAGTGCAGCAACACCGACCAGCTGGCGGTAGGCCAGATCAGTGTGCTCTGTGCCAATGGCGGTGATTTGCCGTTCAATGCTGACAAGGCGGGCAGCTACAAGTTCGTCTTTACCGCCATGAACAAGGAGAAACCAAGCTTGAGTGTCAGCTTTACCGCACCCACCGCGACCAAGTAAGCAGCCCCATCGAGCCCGGGGCTGGCTCGGCGGCCCAGGGTTGAATTCCACCTTGCCAAGGGTGGGATAACGCCGAGAGCGTAAGCAAAGCGCGACTGCCAACCGGCAGCCGCGCTTTTTCTTTGTCGTCGTGGGCGAGGCAATAAAAAAGCCGCCCCACTGGGGCGGCTGTTGGTTGTGCCGTTAACGGCTGGCTTAGCGCTTGCGCAGCAGGCGCAGGGCGTTGGCCGTCACCAGGGCGGTGGCGCCGGTATCCGCCAGCACGGCAATCCACAGACCCGTAATGCCGAGCAGACTGGTGACCAGGAAGATGGCCTTGAGCCCCAGCGCCAGCGCTATGTTCTGGTGGATGTTGGCCAGCGCCGCCCGCGACAAGCGGATCATGGCGGCGATGCCGCCGAGCTGGTTGTGGGTCAGGGCGGCATCGGCCGTCTCCAGCGCCACGTCTGTGCCGCCACCCATGGCGATGCCGATGCTGGCGCGCTTCATGGCGGGGGCGTCGTTGATGCCGTCCCCTATCATGGCGACCTTCTGGCTGGTTGCCAGCTTGGCTATCTCCTCCACCTTGCCCTCCGGCAGCAGGCTGGCGCGCCAGCCCATGCCGAGTTCGTTGGCAATCGCCTCGGCGGCGCGCGGGTTGTCGCCGGTCAGCATTATGCTGCGCAGTCCCAACCCCTTGAGCTCCGCCAAGGCCGCTGCCGCTTCGGGCCGGATCTGATCCCGCAGCGCCAGCAGGGCCGCCGGCGCTGCGCCCGGCTGGCCGAGCACCACTACCGTCTTGCCCTGCTGCTCCAGGGTGGCTATCTGGGCGTTGAGGGCATGGCTCAGCGAGTCAATCCGGCTCGGCGCCAGCAGTTGCCAGAGGGTGCCGTCGATGCGCCCCTCCACCCCCATGCCGGGCAGGGCGCGCAGATCCTGAGCCGCGGCCAGAGTCAGTCCCTGCTCGGTCGCTTTGGCTACCACGGCCCGGGCCAGCGGGTGGTGGGAGCCCTGCTCTATGGCGGCGGCCAGTGCCAGCAGTTCAGCCTCAGGCCGGCCATTGAGGCTGACCAGCTCGGTCAGTTGCGGTTTGCCCAGGGTCAGGGTGCCTGTCTTGTCAAACGCGACTGTATCTATGTGGGCCAGCCGCTCCAGCGCGGCGCCGCCCTTGATCAGGGCCCCCTGTCGGGTCGCCGCCGCCAGGGCGGAGGTGACAGCCGCCGGAGTGGAGATCACCAGGGCGCAGGGGCAGCCGATGAGCAGCAGCGCCAGTCCGCGATAGACCCACTCGTCCCAGCTCTGGCCGAAGGCCAGCGGCGGCACTATCACCACCAGCAGGGCGACCAGCATCATGGCCGGGGTATACCAGCGACTGAAGCGGTCGATGAAACGCTCTATGGGGGCGCGCTGGGTCTCGGCCTCCTCGATCAGGTGCAGTATGCGGTCGATGGCGTTGTTGCCGGGCTCGGACACCACCTCGAGGCGCAGCACCCGATCCGCCGCCAGACTGCCGGCGGGCACCTTGTCACCCTGGCGACGCTCCACCGGAATGGATTCACCGGTCAGGGCGCTCTCATCAAAGGCGCCGAGGGCGTCGAGCAGACGGGCATCCGCCGGCAGGCGGGCGCCCGGGGCTATCTCTATGATGTCGCCGGGACGCAGCTGGTCGGCCGCCACCTCTTCCCGAACGTCACCGTCGACCGTGGTGCGGATCCGCAGCGCCTTGTCGGGCACCAGCGCCATCAGGGCCGTGACTCCGGCGCGGGCACGGCCGGCGGCATAGGCCTCCAGATGTTCCCCCAGCATGAAGAGCAGCAGCACCATGGCCGCTTCGGCGGTTTCACCGAGGAAGAGGGCGCCCAGCGCCGCCACCGTCATCAGGGTCTCGATGGCGAAGGGGGAGCCGCTCTTGGTCAGGGCCCAGGCCTTGCGGGAGATGGGCCACAGGCCCCAGAGGGTGGCCAGGGTAAACAGCGGCTGACCGAACTCTTTCGGCAGCAGGGCCGCCACCAGCATCAGGCCGGCCAGTGACAGCGGCTGCCAATATTTGGCGAGCAGGCCCATCTGCGGGCTGCGCCGCCTGGCGTTGTCGTCCCCGGGCTGAGTTGCGCCCTTGAGCCGGAAACCCGCGGCCAGCACGGCGGCGGTGACGGGATCGGGGGAGAGGCCGGGGGCCAGATCCACCACCAGCTTCTCGGTGGCAAACAGCACCCGGGCCTGCTGCACGCCAGCGACCCGGCTGACGGCTGTCTCGATCTTGCGGGCACAGCTGGGGCAATCCATCCCCAGCACCTGCCAGCTGTGGCGGCGACTGTCCTGCTCCGGCGCGATTAACGGCTCGGCGGTGTCGGCGGTTTGCTCATGGTGATCATGCCCATGATGGTCATGGTCATGGGGCGGCTGCGGGCTGCAGCAGCCCTGGCTGTGACAGCCTGCTCTGGGGGGCTCTTCGTCCCCCGGCGATTCACTCACCCCCTGATCCTGATGATCATGGGGGGCCTTGCTGGCACAGCTGCTGACCGGCGTGGCACTGTCACAGCAATGGCTGTCGTGCTGATGCTCGTTCTGACTGGTGGCAGACTTGCTGACGGCCTTGATGGGGGCGGCGGCAGCTTGATGGCTGCAGCAGGATTTGCTCATGATGAGTCCCTCTTGGATGGATCCCGCCGGTGCGAGATCTTCGATGACTGAGCCGAGTGTAAACCTTGGTGTTAAGTCCAAGGTCAAGCCCCTTTATCTTGCTGACTGAGCCGGCAGGGGCTAGCTGTCCGGGTCAGGATGAAGCGCCCTTATATCCTTGTGGTTGGCGGGTGTTTGTCACCGCCCGGCACGCCTATACTGGGGAGCCCTATCCTCCCTCGATAATCAAGGACATAACATGAGCAATTCCGTTACCCTGCAAGGCAACCCCGTCTCCGTCGCCGGTCACTTCCCCGTTGCCGGTGAGCAGGCCAAGCCCTTCTCCCTGGTTGCCAAGGATCTGTCCGACCTGACCCTGGCGGCCTACGCCGGTCAGCGCAAGATCCTGAACATATTCCCGAGCGTCGATACCCCGACTTGTGCCACCTCAGTGCGCAAATTCAACGAACAGGCCAGCGCGCTGGAGAACACAGTCGTGCTCTGCATCTCCGCCGATCTGCCGTTCGCCCAGTCCCGCTTCTGCGGCGCCGAGGGTCTGGACAAGGTGGTGACCCTCTCCACCCTGCGTGGTGCTGCCTTCCTGCAGGACTACGGCGTGGCCTTCTCCTCCGGTCCGCTGGTTGGCCTGGCCGCCCGCGCCATAGTGGTGCTGGATGCAGACAACAAGGTACTGCACAGCGAGCTGGTGGCCGAAGTGGCCGACGAGCCGAACTACGCCGCTGCCCTGGCCGCGCTGTAAGTTTGTGAGTGCAAAAATCCCGCCACGGCACGCCGTGGCGGGATTTTTTATGGATGGCGTCTGGTCATCAGGGCGTGCTGGATGACGCCGCCGGGGCCAATGGCTCTGGATGGGGTTGCCACACCTCATAAGGGCGATGCAGCCTGGAGTAGATCTCGGCCAACTTGCCGGACGCGGCCAGCCGGTCGATGGCCGTACTGAGGAAGTGATCCATATCATCACCCGCCCCCCCCTTGGCGATGATGAAGACATCCTCGAAATCGCCGAAGTGTTCCCGGTGGATGTTGGTCAGCCCCAGCTGGCGCAGCACCAGGTCGGCTTCCTCCTGGGCCCAGATGAAGGCATCGATGCGACCGCGTGAGAGCTTGCGCAGCGACTGCTCTATGCTCATGGACCTTTGCAGCGGAATGGGCAGAAAGCCCGGAGTGGCTTCGATCAGCAGATCCCGTTGGGTAGGCTCAACCCCATAGGCCATGTCGGTGGTGACGGGGTGAGCCGTGTTGCTGTAGATGACATGGGTGACTTTGCCAAAGCTGCGGGTGCTGAAGCGATAGGGCAGCATGTCCGCATCGTGCAGATTGCGGATCGCGGGCAGGCTGAAGTCGGCCTTGCCTGCGATGACACCGGCCATGGCACGGGCAATGGGGTATATGGTGATACGGATGCTGACTTCGGGAGACTGCTCATCAATCGCCCGCACCAGATCGACGAAGGGGCCCGTCTTGTCGGCGTTGATGAGGCCAGGCAGCTCGCCAAGATGGGCGTTGAGGATGCGAACCGGTTTGTCCGACGGCGTGGCCGGCGTGCCTGCCAGGGATAGGCTCAGGGTGGTAACCCCCAGCAGGCCGAGCAGGAGAAACAGCAAGATGTAGATATGTCTGGTCATGATCTGGTCACACCCTTGGGAGATGGTTCCAGAAGTGTAGTCAGAGCCGCTTCGGCCAGATCGAACCGGGCTTGCCTGCAGGGCCGCGATGGATGGGGTTTTACTTATCGCTCCCTGCTCACTAGACTTCGCCTCCCACTTCTTTATTCAGCCGATATCTGCGTAGCCCCATGACCTTTAGCGAACTCGACCTCAATCCCGCCCTGCTGGCGGCCCTGCCTGCCAGCCTGCACACCCCGACCCGCATCCAGCAGCTTGCGATACCCGTGGTATTGGCGGGGCAGGATCTGCTGGCGCTGGCCCAGACCGGCAGCGGCAAGACGCTGGCATTCGGGCTGCCGCTGCTGCAACGACTGGATCCCGCCTCCAGTCTGGTGCAGGGGCTGGTGCTGGTGCCGACCCGCGAGCTGGCCACCCAGGTGAGCGCCGCCTTGCAAGGGGTCGCCGAGGCGCTGGGGCTGCGCGTTTTGACCCTGTGCGGCGGCGTGGCACAGGAGCGGCAACAGGCCGAGCTGGCGCTGGGGCCGCAACTGCTGGTGGCGACGCCGGGGCGGCTGCGGGATCTGCTCACTCAGCAAGCGCTGGGGCTGGATGGCCTGCAACAGCTGGTGCTGGATGAGGCGGATCGCCTGCTGGAGATGGGCTTCTGGCCCGACATCCAGTGGCTGATGAATGAGATGCCCGCCGAGCGTCAGACCCTGCTCTTCTCCGCCACCCTGCCTGCCGAGCTGGATGAGCTGGCGACCGGCCTGCTGACAGAGCCGACCCGCATCGAGGCCAATCCCCTCAACAGCCTGGTGAACGAGATCGAGGAGCGGCTCTATCTGGTCAACAAGAGCAGCAAGGTGCCGGCGCTGATCAGCCTGCTCAAGGAGCAGGCCTGGCCGCAGGTACTGGTCTTCATCAGCGCGCGGGACGATGCCGACGGCGTGGCCAGGAAGCTGGCCAGGGCGGGGATCCCGGTTGCCGCCCTGCATGGCGAGAAAGAGCAGGCGGTGCGGGATCAGGCGCTCGACGATTTCAAGGCCGGCAAGGTGCGGGTGCTGGTGGCCACCGACCTGATGGCGCGGGGCATACACGTGGAGGCGCTGCCGCTGGTGATCAACCTGGACCTGCCCGCCAGCGCCCCCGTCTATGTGCACCGCATCGGCCGCACCGCCCGCGCCGGGCGCGAGGGGCTGGCCATTTCGCTGGTGTGCCACGGCGAGAGCGATACCCTGGTGGCGATCCGCACCCTCACCGGCCGTGAGTTGCCGCTGGCGGAACTCGCCGGCTTCCCGGTGACCGACCTGCCCGCCAGCGGGGAGGGCAAGCGCCCCCCGCGGGACAAGCAGGCAAACCGCCGTACCGCCAACAAGCGCAGCGTCAAGCAGTTCAAGGGCAAGGCCTGATTCAAGGATGGACTGCCCGCTTGGGCAGTACCAAAGGACGCCGGTTTCACTATGCTCCATGGGTTCAACCACGGAGGGATAGGCAATGGCGAGTCTGGTAATGGGGCCCCTGCTGGGGCTCGAAGCTGAGACGCAATACAGCATCTGTTTTCTGGCGGGGCCCGGCTGCAAGGGCGCCAGCATCAGGATCAACGGCACCTTGCTGCCTGCCGGCAAGCAGGCGGATACCCCAAAGGGCGGTTTCTGGCGGGCCAGCTGGACGGCCAACCCGGCCGCCGGGGGGGCGAGCGTGGAGTACCAGATCCTGCTGGACGGGGAGCCCGCCCGGGATCTGGCCGGGGACGACCACTGGCAGTTTCATCTGCCGGGGTCGGCGGAGCAGGTGCGCATCGGTTATGCCTCCTGCAACGGTTTTTCCGACTTCAAGCTGCTCACCTCCACGCCTCAGCCCTATGTGATGTGGGATCGGCTTGCTGACGAGCACGCCGCGCACCCCTTCTCGCTGCTGCTGATGGGGGGTGATCAGGTCTATGCCGATTCCCTCTGGACCACAGTGCCCAGCCTCAAGGCCTGGAACGAGCTGGACAGGACCGAGAAGGTCAAGCGCAAGGCGACCCGCACCATGGAGGAGCAGCTCGATCGCTTCTACTGCGATCTCTACTGCAAGCAGTGGGGACGGCCCGAGGTGGCGCGCCTGCTGTCCCGGGTGCCAAGCGCCATGATGTGGGATGACCACGACATCTTCGATGGCTGGGGCAGCTATCCCGAGGATCTGCAGGGCTGCGATGTCTATCGGATCATCTATGCCGCCGCCTCCCGCTATTTCCGGCTGTTCCAGCTGCGCAGCGGCGCCAATGCCTCCCTGCTGGACCCGGTCAACTTGGCCCATTACTCCTGGCTGCTCAGTTTTCGGGGCTACCGGATCCTGGCGCTGGACAACCGGGCGAATCGCACCCAGGCCCGGGTGATGAGCCAGTCCCAGTGGGATCAGGTCAACGGCGCGCTGGCCGGCTGCGACGCGGGCCACCTGCTGGTACTGGCGGGCGTGCCCGTGGTTTATCGGGACTTCTCCTTCACCGAGGCGGCGCTGGATGCCACCCCCTGGGAGGAGGAGCTGACCGACGATCTCAAGGATCACTGGCGGGCCAAGGCCCATCAGGGGGAGCGGGCCCGGCTCATCATGCGGCTGCTGGACAACGCCCGAGTGCGGCGCCAGCAGGATCCGGGCAACAAGACCCTGATCCTCTCCGGCGACGTGCACGTGGGCTGCCTCGGGGTGATCCAGGACAAGCGGGAAGGGGTTACCAATGTGCACCAGCTGGTCTCCTCCGGCATAGTCCATCCCTGTCCCACCCAGTTCCAGTGGATGGGGATCCTCGCCATGACCAACGACAATCCCGAGTACCTCGACGAAAACCGCGCGATCCGCGCCGAGCTGATCAAGCCGTTCGGCGCCCCCGTCTACCTGCGCACCCGCAACTTCGCCACCCTGCTGATGGGCAGCGACAACAAGCTGTGGGCCAACTGGCATTGCGAGAACGGGCTGGCCGCCAGCTACCCGCTGGCCTGAAGGGCTGGCAAACGCAAAGGGCCCTGGCGGGCCCTTTTTCTTTTCAACGTAGGCTCCCCGGGCCGCCTCCCGCTCAGGGCTTGCCCTGTGCCTGGGCGAAGAAGTCGCGCCTAAACTGGCCGAGTACCTCCTCCCTGTGCTGCTGCCAGCGCACGGGATCCATGTTCCCCTGACTGGCCGCCAGCTGCTGCTCCAGCTCGGCCAATTGCTGCTGGTAGTGGCCGCGCTGATCCAGCTGCTGCTGGCGGGTGGCGGCAAAGGCCAGGCTGGCCTCGGCCCGATCGGCGGGCAGGAAGTGGCGGGCCAATGTCTCCAGCTCCTCGTCCCCCCACAGCTGGCGCGCCTGCTGCAGGCGGGCGTCCGGGTTGAACAGATCCGCCGCCAGATCCGGATGATCCGCCGCCCACTCATCCTGCAGCCGGGTCAGGGCGGCCAGCCGCTCCGCCAGGGTCAGCTGCTCACCCTCGCTGGCCAGCTGTGCCAGCGCCTCGGCATAGCGCCCCTGCAACCGGGTCAGGCTCTCCCCCTCGCTCATCCACTGCGACTCCAGTTCACTCAGGTTGGCGAGGCGCTCGGCGAGCGGCTGCTCGCTGTCGCCTACCTCGCTGGCGAGCTGCTGGCTCATCTCCTGCGGCATCTCCCGCCAGCTGGGGTGCGGATCCGTGGGCTGGCTCCCGCTGGCAGCCGGGGTGAGCCGGGTCATGAGGGCCGTCATAGGGGGGGCTGGCGCCTGCTGCGGCTGACGTGCCCCGCGCAGGCTGGCCTGTGCATCGGCCGGCGTCTGCGGTGGTTCATATTGCCAGCCGAGGTTGAGCAGCAAGAGCGAGAGGACTGCCAGGGCCAGCAAGCCGTAGCGGCGCTTCATCGGCTGATCTCTCCCTTGACCGGGAAGTGATCGGAGAGGTTGCTGGCGGGCCAGAGGCTGCCATCGCTGCTGCGCGGGATCCAGACGCTGTTGAGGTTATGGCTGGCGGCGCCGTACTCCCGGCTCACCACCAGATAGTCCAGGTACTCGACGTTGGCACCACCGGAAAGGGGCCCGCCGGCATAGGGGTTGAGCCTGGGGTCGAAGGTGGCCTCTGTGTAGCCGCCATAGGCGGGCTCATGGGCATTGAGGTTGCTCAGCATGTTGGCGTAGTCGTCGGCAAACTTGCGCTTGTTGACGTTGAAGTCGCCGCCATAGATGACGGTGTCACTGGTCGGGATCTTGAGGCTGGCGGCCAGGGTGCGCATCTGGCCGAACTGGATCTGGCGCAGCCGTCTCGCCTCGTCGGTGTCGAAGCTGGCGGTGTGGGTGGCGAACAGGTGCCAGGCCTTGCCGCCCTTGATCACCTCGGCGTACATGACCCCCTTGTCGGCGAAGCAGTCGGTGCCTGTGCATTGGGGATAGACCAGCTGGGCCTCGCGCACGATTGGGTAGCGGCTGACGATCACCACGCCGCCGTCGTGGATGTTGACCCCCGGCTTGTCGAGCACCTTGGTCTGATAGGGATACTCTTTCGCCAGCGCCTGCAGGAAGCCCTCGCGGCGGCCGTCGAACACCTCCTGCAGCAGCAAAGCGTCATAACCCTTGAGGTGCTCGGGCAGCAAGGCCAGCCGTTCGCCTATGCTGGCGGCGATCACCGGCAGGGCCCAGACGTTGTAGCTGGCGACCTTGAGCTTGCTCTCCGCCGGTTCCGGCTGCTCCCGTTTTTGTGGCGGCGTCAGCATATAGTGCAGATCGTCGTAACGGCCGGTGAACTTGGCGGCGAAGGCCAGCTCCTGCGGCCCCTGGGTACGATGCAGGGCGCGATCGCTCTGCCAGCCCGAGCTGGCTGTCGGGGTGTCGCCACCGTGTTGCAATGTGGTGTTCCACCAGGTGCCCTCCATCAGCTGGTTGAGGCGATAGGTGTCGCCCCCGGCCGTGGTGACCCGGGTTTCGAACAGATAGCTTTTGCCCGCCTTCACCCCCTCGTAACGATTGAAGCTGAGCACCATGGCGCTCTCCCAGGGGCCCAGCTCAGTCTTGTGCTGGATCCACTGGCTGCCCACCTGCAGCTGGCCGGAGCCGCTCTGGCGGATCTCCAGCTGCAAGGGCTCGGGGCCGTTGTTGGTGAGGTAGACATCGGTATCGGCCAGCGCCTGCAACGGAAACTGGCTGGCCAGCAGCAGGGCGGCATAACTGAGAGGCTTGTGCATCATTAAGTCCTTTTGGTTGAGGCACGATGGAAAGTGACTGTTATGGCGGGCACAGAGGTCATTTCATTTACATTTTTGTTACAAATAAATGAAAGGCCCCATATGGGGAGAGGGGGCATTGAGGGGAGGGATCAGTGCCCCGCCCGCGTGGAGGGCAGAGCAGGCTCGGCAATCAGGGGCGCGCGTGCCGGCCGGCATGCGCGCCCCTGTGACGGGTCAGTGGAGGAACTGGTTGATCAGGCGGGAGAGGGCGTGCAGCCGCTCCACCAGCAGCGTGATGCCGTCCAGGGCCTGTCTGCTGTTGTCGGCTGTGTGGCTGGCCAGCTGGTGGATCTGGTGGATGCCATGATCCAGGGTGCTGGTGACATCCGCCTGCTGGCTGACGGCCTGGGCTATCTCGTCGCTGGTGTGGGTGACCTGAGCCAGCATGCGGTTGATCTGGTTGAGCACCTCGGCTGTGGTGCTCACATGCTGCTGGCAGCGCTCCGAGGTCTGGGCCCCCTGGGTCATGCCATCGGCCAGCTGGCGGGTGGTCTGCTGCAGCGCCTGGATCATCTCGTTGATCTCGCCGGTGGAGCTGCGGGTCTTCTGGGCCAGCGCCCGTATCTCGTCGGCCACCACAGCAAAGCCGCGCCCCTGCTCACCGGCCCGCGCCGCCTCGATGGCCGCATTGAGGGAGAGCAGGTTGGTCTGATCGGCGATCTGGCTGATCACCGCCAGGATCCCGCTGATCTTCTGGCTGTCGCCGGTCAGCTGTGCCAGTACCCTATGGTTGGCATCTAGCTCCTGATGGAGCTGGTTGACCGATGCCTGGGTGGTCGTCAGCGCCTGCAGCCCCTCGGCCGACACCTGCTGCACCTCGCCCACCAGAGCATTGGCCTGATGGGCGTTGCTCGCCACGTCGCGAATGGAGTGGCTCAGTTGTGTGATGGCGGCGGCCAGCTGCTCGCTCTGGGCCCGCTGCTGTTGCAGGTGGATGTCTATGGTCTGGATATTGCCCCTGTCATCCTCGGCGGCCTGCAGTATCTGCTGGTTGGTGTCGGCGCTGCGCCCCACCACCGCCTTGAGCTCGGCCCGCTTCATGCGCAGGGCCAGCTCGAGAGCCGCCAGTGTGTCTCGCCGTTTGGTGTAGAGCACCTGACAGAGCGGGGTGCCCATCTCCTCGCCAGCCGTGACGGCCAGCCGGCTGAGCCGCTGTTGCAGCCGCCCGCCGTGGATCATCTGGGCCAGCAGCGCCGCCGCAGCGGGCGCTCCCCACAGGGGATTGCCGGTGGCGAGGGCCGCCAGCAGGGCGAACAGGGCCGTGCCGGAGAGGAGCAGGGTGAGCTGGCCCGGCTCCAGGATGAGCCGGCTGAGCCAGGGCAGTGCCTTGCCCGCCCGGATGCGGGCGTAGAGCTGCTCCGCCCAGGCGATGTCCTGCTCGCTCGGGCGGGTACGCACCGACTGGTACTCTATGATCTGCCGCTGTTCGTTAAGAATGGGGGTGACGTAGGCGTTGACCCAGTAAAACTTGCCGCTCTTGGCGCGGTTCTTTACCAGCCCCATCCAGCTTTTGCCCTGTCGCAGTCGTTGCCACATGTCGGCAAAGGCGGCCTTGGGCATGTCGGGGTGACGCACCAGATTGTGGGGGACCCCCTCCATCTCGTCGGCGTTGTAACCGGCCACCTCGCAGAAGTGCTGGTTGGCATAGGTGATGTGGCTGGCGGGATCCGTGGTCGAGATCAGTGATAGATGGTCGGGGAAGCGTATCTCCCCCTCCCGTTGGGTTGTTGTCATGTGAGCATCCTGAGTGAGCCAAGTAACTGATAGTTTTGTTTTTATTTTTGTGATGGTTACCGGCCCATTTTATGGGGCAAAGATGACGCTAACTTGGCTTGGGTCAATTAATCGACATGCGAGCCTGGCAAAAAAGTGCAAATAGAAAGTCTATATCGAGCGGGCAGGCCGCAGGCAGGGGGCAGAGGAGGGGAAACAAGGGCACCCCGGGCGGGGCGCCCGGGATCAGCGGCTGGCCAGGGGGTAGGTAAACAGGGCCAGATGGGCGAAGTTGAACAGGAAGTGGATCGCGATGGCGATGCTCAGGCGACCACTGAACTGGAACGCCAGGCCGTAGCAGGCGCCCGCCAGGGCGGCAAACAGCATCAGCAGCGGGCCGCCGGCCAGGTGAGCGGCGCCGAACAGCAGGCTGGCCACCAGGATGCCGAGCCAGAGCCGGCTGCGGGCAGCCACCCCCTGCTGGATGAAGCCGCGAAACAGCGCCTCTTCCGCCACGCAGGTGAACAGCAGGTTGTTGAGGGCAAACAGCCACCACCAGTGGGGCAGGCCCGCTTCGGGCTTGAGCGCCCCCAGCTGCCAGGCGGTGATCAGCAGAGCCGCCAGCGGCAACAGCAGCAGGGCCAGCGCTCGCCAGCGGATCGCACCGCCCTGGCCGAGCAAGGCGGGCCAGGCCAGCAGCAGGCCGAAGAAGACCAGCGGCTTGTCCAGATTGAGGTACATGTTGAAGGGCACGCTGGCAGGGCCGGCCTGCACCTGATCCAGCACCTTCAGATTGCTGAAGCCGGGGATGAGGTGCAGCATCAGCGCTATGGCCCACAGCAGCATCAGGGTCAGGGCGACGCCACGCCAGGGCTGGGGAAGGCTGGGGGTGCGCCAGGCCAGCAACAGGCCCGCCAGCGTGATCAGCAGGGCGAAGGGGCTGAGATGGTCGAGGTAGAGGGCGGCCAGCAGGGCGACCCCCAGCAGGATCAGGCCAGGCAGGCGTTGCCGGGCCAGACAGAGCAAGACGGCCAGCGCCAGTGCTCCCCAGATGAGCGAATCAGGTAGAGGTAACATTGAGTCTCCAAGGCCGGTAAAAGTCCCGCACCTTAACAAGTCGTCACATCATGACACAAGGCTTAATAGGCTGGTCGGATCCCTGCAAGGGCGAGTCCGCGGCGGCTCGCGGTCATGAAAAAGCCGGAGCTGAGGCTCCGGCTTTTCTGATACGGCATTGCCAGGTCTGGGGCATTTTCGCGGCCCGCCCCGGCAATTACCCGGGATTTATCGACCGGATTCGGCGATGACGCGGGCTATGATGTCGGCACGCTTGGTGGCTTCCAGCTCGCCCAGGGCGATGAGGCCGGCCTTGAAGATGACGTTCTTCGGCAGGCTGACGTCGTCCAGAGTGGTGATGGCTTCGACGTGCAGGCCGTTCAGACGGCTGGCATCGCGCGGGCTCAGGTTGACCTGAGTGTTCATCACCTGCTTGCCTTTCTTCTTGGCAGGCACGGCCTGTTTGGTCTGGTCCTGCTCGTCTTCCGGCTGTTCTGGTTGTTCGCCGTCAAAATCGTAAATAGACATAGTCAATCCTGTTGGGTTGCAAGGGGCATGCTCGCCCGAAATGTGGGTATTCAGCCCATATCCTCGTTGCGGATAAAGGCGCGCCAGGAGCCGAGCACCTGGGCAAAGTCTTCCAGTCCGCACATGGCCAGCTGCTCATCATCGTAGTAGGCGAGATCGTCGAGATCCTCATCCAGCTCGATATTGAGGACGTTGGCCTTCACTTCGGCCTCCTCAGGGGTGAGCAGCAGTGAATAGTCACCGCCGTGCAGCAGGTATTCAGTGCGGGTGCGATTGGACAGCTGGTCGATGATGGAGAAGAGCTCGTCGAGCTTCTCCTCATCCTTGCCAACTTCATCGATCAACCACTGACCGATGGCCTCATGGCCCATGGAGAACCGGGCGCGATAGCCACCGAACGGGTCGCGGCGAAATTCATAGTCCATAGCGGAGTCCATATCGGAAGGATGAAGCCACCACGCCACACAGCGGCATAACGCCAGATCCATGATCCATGGTGGGGCACACATAGCGTAAAGTGGCCTATTCTAGCGATCCCCCCCGCGCTTGTCTTGATGATGTGGGATCTTTGCGCGTCGGCCCATGCGATTGTGGGCCCCCAGGCGTCATGCCAGCTTGTTGTCCGGAGATGTTATGCAGCTAAACGATACCCTGGCCCGTCAGATTGTCAGTCGGGCGATGAAGATATTGTCGTTCTCGGTCAACGTGATGGATGAACACGGTTTGATCATCGCCTCCGGCAATCCCGAGCGCCTGCATCAGCGCCACGAAGGGGCCGTGCTGGCGCTGACCGAGAACCGGGTGGTGGAGATAAGCGAGGCGACCGCCCGGCAGCTCAAGGGGGTGAGGCCCGGCATCAACCTGCCCATCGCCTATCAGGGGGAGCTGCTCGGCGTCATCGGTATCTCGGGCGATCCGGACGAAGTGCGTGCTTACGCAGAGCTGGTGCGCATGACGGCCGAGCTCATTCTGGAGCAGGCGGCGCTCACCGAGCAGTTGCAGTGGGACAAGCGCCACAAGGAGGAGCTGGTGCTGCAGCTGATCCGTGGTGAGGGGCGGGTCGATCAGCTGCAGCAGGCGGCCCGTTTCCTCGAGCTGGATCTCGACCAGCCTCGGGTGGTGGCCGTGCTGGCGCTGGAGGAGGCGGATCCGGCCCGCCTGCGGGAGCTGGTGCACCTGCTGGAAAATCCGGAGCGGGACAACCTGGTGGCCATCAACGGCCTCGACGAGATAGTGGTGCTCAAGCCGGCCCAGCTCAGCGAGGGTGTCTGGCAATCGGAGCAGGAGCGCAGCCGCATCAAGCAGTTGCTGGCCCGCATTCCCCACTTCAAGGTGCGCATCGGGGTGGGTGATTACTTCGGCGGCATAGACGGGCTGGCACGCTCCTACCAGACGGCGCGGGATACCTTGCGCCGGGGCATGCGGCAGGCGCCGCGCAAGCAGGTCTACTTCTTCGAGGATTACCGGCTGCCTGTGCTGCTCGGCAGTCTGGCGGACTCCTGGCAGGCGGATCAGCTGCGGGCCCCCTTGCTCAAGCTGGCGCAGGAGGACACAAAGGGAACGCTGCAAAAGACGCTACGCCAATATTTCTTGCAGGATTGTGATCTGCATCCCTGTGCCGAAGCCCTGTTCATCCACCCCAATACACTGCGCTACCGGCTGACCCGGATTGAGCAGATAACCGGGTTGAATTTCAACAAGTTAGATGACAAGTTCCTGCTCTACCTCGGGCTCAATCTCGATAGCTGATTTGTTGTAATGAACAAGAAACATCTCTTTAGAGAGACCTTATTTGGCTTTTTAGCCAAAGCATTCCGATCCCGGATCACCATAATGGCCACCACTCACTCATTTGAAAGGTGCCCGTCATGATCCCTGTATCCGCGCTTGGCGCTCTCGCCGCGCTCTCCATCGCCATCTTCCTCATCCTGAAGAAGGTGCCGCCCGCCTACGGCATGATAGTCGGCGCCCTGGCCGGTGGCCTGATCGGCGGGGCCGATCTGACCCAGACGGTCGCCCTGATGATAGGTGGCGCCCAGGGGATCACCACGGCTGTGATGCGGATCCTGGCGGCCGGTGTGCTGGCGGGCGTGCTGATCGAATCGGGCGCCGCCACCACCATAGCCGAGACCATAGTCAAGAAGCTGGGCGAGACCCGCGCCCTGCTGGCGCTGGCACTGGCCACCCTGATCCTGACCGCGGTCGGCGTCTTCGTGGACGTGGCCGTTATCACGGTCGCCCCCATAGCGCTCGCCATTGCCCGTCGCGCCGATCTCTCCAAGGCCGCCATACTGCTGGCCATGATAGGGGGCGGCAAGGCGGGCAACGTCATGTCCCCCAACCCGAATGCCATAGCCGCATCCGACGCCTTCCATCTGCCCCTCACCTCTGTGATGGCGGCCGGCATCATCCCGGGTCTGTTCGGGCTGGTGATGGCCTACTGGCTGGCCAAACGGCTGAACAACAAGGGCAGCAAGGTCGCCGCCGACGAGGTGGTTAGCTTCAGTGGCAGCAAGCTGCCCGGCTTTGCCGCCGCCATCAGTGCCCCCCTGGTCGCCATACTGCTGCTGGCCCTGCGTCCGCTGGCCGGTATAGTCGTGGATCCGCTCATCGCCCTGCCCCTCGGCGGTCTGGTCGGCGCCCTTATGATGGGCAAGTTCAGCAAGGTGAACCAGTTTGCGGTCTCGGGCCTGGCCCGCATGGCGCCGGTGGCCATCATGCTGCTGGGTACAGGTACTCTGGCGGGCATAATAGCCAACTCGGGTCTGAAGGATGTGCTGATCAGCGGCCTGACCGCCTCAGGTCTGCCCTCCTACCTGCTGGCCCCCATCTCGGGCGCCCTGATGTCGCTGGCGACCGCCTCGACCACGGCCGGGACTGTAGTGGCTTCCAACGTGTTCAGCTCCACCCTGATCGAGCTCGGCATCAGCAGCCTGGCGGGGGCCGCCATGATCCATGCCGGTGCCACCGTGTTTGACCACATGCCCCACGGCTCCTTCTTCCATGCCACCGGCGGCAGCGTCCACATGGGCGTGGGTGAGCGGCTCAAGCTCATCCCCTACGAAACCGCGGTCGGCCTGACCATTGCTGCCGTCTCCACCCTGATGTTCGGCGTGTTTGGCCTCGCCTAAGGAATTGATATGAAAATTGTTATCGCCCCCGATTCATTCAAGGAGAGCCTCAGCGCCATGGCGGTGGCCGATGCCATCGAGGCGGGTTTCAAGCAGGTGTTGCCAGATGCCACCTACATCAAGCTGCCCATGGCCGATGGCGGCGAGGGCACTGTGCAATCCCTGGTGGATGCCACGGGGGGCAGCATACTGCCGTTTTATGTGACAGCGCCGCTCGGCAACCAGGTGCAGGGCTTCGTCGGCCTGCTGGGGGATGGCGAACGCGCCGTCATCGAGATGGCGGCTGCCTCCGGCCTGCACCTTGTCCCCCCCGAGCTGCGCAATCCGCTGCACACCTCCAGCGTCGGCACAGGTGAGCTGATCCTGGCGGCCCTCGACATGGGGGTGAAGCACCTGATCCTCGGCATAGGCGGCAGTGCTACCAACGATGGCGGTGCCGGCATGATACAGGCGCTCGGCGGCAAGCTGCTCAAAAGCGATGGCACCCCCATAGCGCCGGGCGGCGCCGGGCTGGCGGAGCTGGCCACCATAGATCTGAGCGGGCTGGATTCGCGTTTGAGCAAGATCACCATAGAGGTGGCCTGTGACGTGGACAATCCGCTGTGCGGCCCGACAGGCGCCTCCGCCGTGTTTGGCCCGCAGAAGGGAGCCAACGCCGAGATGGTGGCCCAGCTGGATGCCAACCTCTCCCACTACGCCGACTGCATCGAGCACGCACTCGGTTGCCAGGTGAAGGCGATCCCGGGGGCCGGCGCTGCCGGTGGCATGGGCGCGGCCCTGGTGGGCCTGCTCGGTGCCGAGCTGAAACCCGGCATCCAGATCGTCATAGCGGCGTTGAAACTGGCCGAGGCGGTGGCCGATGCGGATCTCGTCATCACGGGGGAGGGACGCATCGACAGCCAGACCATTTACGGCAAGACGCCAATCGGTGTCGCACGCTGTGCCAAGCAGTTTGGCAAGCCGGTGATAGGTATTTCGGGCTGCCTCACCGACGATTACGGTGTGGTGCATGAGCACGGACTGGATGCGGTGTTCGCCGTGGTCAACCGCGCCATGTCCCTGCCGGAGGCGCTGGCCACCGCCACCACCAACCTGCAGCTCACGGCCCGCAACGTGGCCGCGCTCTATATGCTGCGCAGTTAATCCTTTTCTGGCTGGTGCCTGGCACCGGCCAAATCCTGCCCCGTGTCGCGGTGATGACCGGCATCCACTGCCGGTCTGCCCGAAACACCTTGCCGATCTGTCGATCGGCTTTTTTCATTATCCTGCTGTATCCCCACCACTTTTCTGCGGTTTCTGTGTTCCGGTTGCGCACTTTGCGGCATAGTGATCCCCCATAGTACAAGGAGCAACCCATGATCTTGCTGACCCTGGGGGTACTGCTGTTTACCCTTATCCACCTCTACCCCTGCTTCGCCGCTGCCCACAGGGACCGCCTGCGCGACCGGCTGGGGGAGAATCGTTACAAGGGACTCTTCTCGCTGCTGGTATTTGTCGCCATCGGCTTCATTCTTGCCGGCTGGCGCAGTGCCAGCCCCATGCCGCTCTACTTGCTGCCCGCCTGGGGGCCGACCCTGATGATGGCCGCCATGCCGATCGCGCTGATCCTGTTTTTCTCCGGCCAGGGGCCCAATCACCTGCGGCGCTGGCTGGTGCATCCCCAGTTGCTCGGCACCCTGATCTGGGCCGGTGCCCATCTGGCGGTCAACAGCGAGGCCCGCTCCCTGGTGCTGTTCGGTGGCATAGGTCTGTGGGCGCTGATCAGCATCATCTGGATTTCGGTGCGTGACTGGCAGCGTCATCCCCGTCCCGCGGCGAACTGGGTTGGCACCGGGATAAGCGTGGGGGCCGGGCTCGCGGTCACGGCGCTGCTGATCTTCTGGGGCCATGGCTGGCTGACCGGCATTCCGCTGCGCTGAGGCAGGGTTGAACCGGCTGCGCCGTTTGTGCGTATGACGCTCATCTGTTCAAAAGGAGTTGCCCGATGAAATGGTTCACTTTGTTATTGCTGCTCGGTGCGGGAGCCGTGTCTGCCGCCTGTCCCGACTACTTCAATGTGGAGATGCGAGAGCTCAACAACACCCAGCGCCACAACCTCTGCCAGCTGACCGAGGGCAAGGTGGTATTGGTGGTCAATACCGCCTCCTATTGTGGCTATCGCGGCCAGTTTCGGGATCTGGAGCAGCTCTACCAGACCTACAAGGACAAGGGATTGATAGTGCTGGGCTTTCCGTCCAACGACTTCTGGCAGGAGGCGGGGGATGAGGGCAAGACAGCCGCCGTCTGTCGCCGTGACTACGGGGTGACCTTCCCCATGTTCAACCGGCTGGCGGTGCGCGGTGACGATGCCAGCCCGCTCTACAAGGGGCTGGCCGCGGCGGCGGGCGAGGCGCCGGGCTGGAACTTTCACAAGTACCTGATCGGGCGCGACGGCAAGCTGGTCGCGAGTTATGGTGCGAACCAGAATCCGGCCGACGATCCCCTGCAAAAAGAGGTCAAACGGGCGCTCGGTCTTTAGGCCTACCCCGCTGCGGGCGGCTCTGGAATAATGGAGGCCCGCTTTCCTATCTGGTAATCCCGTGCTGCAACGTCTGCCCCAAATGGTGATCTTCGATGCCCTGGTCCGTGAACAGGGCATCTCGGCGGCCGCGCGACGGCTCGGCGTCTCCAAGTCCCACATCAGCAAGCAGCTGGCCCAGCTTGAGACCGAGCTCGGTGCCCAGCTGGTGCAGCGCACCACTCGCCGCTTCTCCCTGACCGAACTCGGCCAAGAGTATGCCCGTCACTGCCGCGCTCTGGTGGCGGTGGCGCTGGAGGCGGACTCCATGGTAGCGGAGCGCCGTGGCAAGGTAAGCGGCATCCTGCATCTGGGGGTCGGTCAGTCATTTGGCCGGTTGCACGTGATCCCGCGCCTCAAGGCGTTTCAGGATCGCTACCCAGAGCTGGAGCTGGAAGTCTCCCTGTTCGATCACAGAACCAACCTGGTGGATGAGGGGCTGGATCTCTGGATCACCACCTATGAAGACAAGCCAGAGGCGCTGGTGGGGCAGCGACTGGCGGATATCCACTTCGTGCTGGTGGCCTCGCCGGACTATCTGCTGAGCCACGGCACCCCGCTGCACCCCAGGGATCTGGCCCAGCACAACTGCATTACCTACCAGAGTCGGGAGCGGCGCTACCATGAGTGGTCGTTTCGCCAGGGCAAGGAGCGCCAGACGGTGCAGGTGGCCGGCAACTACCGGGTGGATCTGGCTGAGGCGGTACGGGATGCCGCCCTGGCTGGGCTCGGCATCGCCTATGTCGCCAACTACTTGCTGGACAAGGAGTTGCAGTCCGGCCAGTTGATCCCCCTGCTGCCCCAGTGGCGGCCGAACCAGAAGATGGCGGTGCACGCCGTCTACGCCAGACGCGAACATCTGGATCCCAAGATCCGGCTGTTCATCGATTTCCTCAAGGAGAGCTTCGGCCCGAATCCCTACTGGGAGCAGCGACTCGCCCCCTGGCTCGGTGGCAAATTGTCCGGCACAGAGGAATAATCGTTTCCATACACGAACACTGGCTTTCGCGTGATACCAAAATTGAACCAAATCAGCGGGTTGGCGCAACCGGTATCGTGCAAACGTTTTTGCTAACAGGGCTGTAACCAAGCGGGCTTGCAGTGGCGGAGCATGGAGCGCAGAATCCGCGCCCATCTTTTGCCCCACCTGATGGAATCCCTATGATAGCCCTGCTCGGCATACTGAGTATCCTGGCCCTGGCCGTGCTCTGCTCTGATAATCGTCGTCGTATCCCGTTGCGAACAGTGGGTCTCGCCCTCTGCCTGCAAGTCCTCTTCGCCGGCCTGGTGCTCTGGCTGCCTGCCGGTCAGCACGTGCTGAACGGGGTCAGCGAGAGCGTCAGCAGCGTGATCGGTTACGGTCAGGAGGGGATCGCCTTCCTGTTCGGCGATCTGGCCAAGTTCAAGCTGGGCTTCATCTTTGCGTTCAACGTACTGCCGGTCATCATCTTCTTCTCCGCGGTGATCGCCATCCTCTACCACATAGGCCTGATGCCGCGCGTCATAGCCCTGCTGGGCGGCGGCCTGCAGAAGCTGCTGGGTACCGGCCGTGCCGAGAGCCTCTCCGCCACCGCCAACATCTTCGTCGGCATGGTGGAGGCGCCGCTGGTGGTCAAACCCTATCTCTCCAAGATGTCCGACTCCCAGTTCTTCGCCGTGATGAGCTGCGGTCTCGCCTCCGTGGCCGGCGGCACTCTGGTGGGCTACGCCAGCATCGGGGTCGAGCTGAAATACCTGATAGCCGCGGCCTTCATGTCGGCCCCGGCCGGTCTGGCCATGGCCAAGATCCTGGTACCGCCCGGAATCGGCGAGGTGGATCACCATCAGGACGTGGAGATCCCCCGTGCGACCAACGTGATCGAAGCGGCGGCCGACGGTGCCATGGCTGGCCTCAACATAGCGGTCGCGGTCGGTGCGACTCTGCTGGCCTTCGTCGGGGTGATCGCCATGCTCAACGGCCTGCTGGGCTGGGCCGGTGATCTGGTGGGGCTGGAGCTGAGCTTCCAGATCATCCTGGGCTGGCTGTTCGCCCCCGTCTCCTGGCTGATCGGCGTGCCCTGGGATCAGGCCCAGGCCGCTGGCGCCCTGATAGGGACCAAGATAGTCATCAACGAATTCGTCGCCTTCATTGCCCTGGTGCAGGATCAGACTCTGAGTGAGTCGAGCAAGGCCATAGTCACCTTCGCCCTGTGCGGTTTCGCCAACATCTCCTCCATGGCGATCCTCATCGGTGGTCTGGGTGCCATGGTGCCGGAGCGCAAATCCTTCATCGCCCGTTACGGCATGCGCGCCATACTGGCGGGTGTGCTGGCGAACCTGATGAGTGCCTCGCTGGCGGGGCTCTTCCTCGCACTCTGATTGACCCTGAAGTTAGCACCTTCCGGTCAGAGCCCGCTTCGGCGGGCTTTTTTGTGGCCGCGTTCGGGCAAAAAAAAAAGCGCCTCAGAGGAGGCGCGGGGAAAAAAGACAGATTGGAAGCGTCACATGGGTGCCACTTGAATGAGGGATGAGCCATGCCATCCAAGTGTGAAGCCATGATGCCTGACCCTGTCTGAAGCCCTTCTGAGGCGATTCTTCATACTGTGTTCATTTTGCTAAACGCAAAACGGGGCCAAACCAGCGGCTGAAGCCCACGTTTACAGGGATGCCGCTGTTGTCAGGGAGTCAATTCAAATGAACCAGCGGTCTGTTGTTCCAGTGCCAGCAACCAGCGTTTGATGGGTATGCCGCCGGCATAACCGGTCAGCTCGCCACTGCGCCCTATCACCCTGTGACAGGGCACTATGATGCTGAGGGGGTTGCGGCCATTGGCTGCGCCCACCGCCCGCACCGCCTTGTGGTTGCCGATGGACTGGGCTATTTCGAGATAGCTGACGGTCTCGCCGTAGGGAATGTCGCACAGGGCGCGCCATACCGATTGCTGGAACGGGGTGCCTTTGGCGGCGAGCGGCAGCTCGAAGCGCTGCAGCCGGCCGGCGAAATAGGCGGCGAACTGTTCGACATAGGGCGCCAGCGCCAGATCATCCTGACGCCACTGCTGGGTCGGCATTATGGGACGCTCACCCTGCATGAACTCCACGTGGCGCAGGCCATCTTTATCGATGGCGATGAGCAGGGGGCCGTGGGCGCTGTCGCAAAAACTGTATCTCATCTTCTCTCATCCTTGGCGTGGGCAAGTCGTAAGGCTGGCGGTATTACTCCAGCACGGGTTTGCCGCGGGCCGACTTGATGTCGCCCTTGCGCTTCTTGGCGTCGACCCGCTTGCGCTGGGAGCTGCGGGTCGGCTTGGTGGCATGACGGGCCTTGGGGCGCCAGGCGGCCTTCTTCAGCAGCTCCACCAGGCGGCTCATGGCCTCCTTGCGGTTCATGTCCTGGCTGCGATGGGTCTCGACGCGGATCTGGATAAAGCCGTCGTGTACCCGGCTGTCGCTCAGCTTGTCGAGTCCCTCCTTGTAGAGATCCGGCAGGCTGGGGGAGCTGCGGTAATCGAAGCGCAACCAGACGGCGGAGTCGGTCTTGTTGACGTGCTGGCCGCCGGCACCCTGAGCCCGCATGGCTTGAAACTGCAGCTCATGCCAGGGCAGGGTCACGCTGTTGGAGATGACTAACATACTGCTGTGCTCTTGTTTGGTGCATCGGGAGAGGCTGGTTCAGCTTGGTGCCTCATTATGGGGCGAGATGCGCTCCCTTGGTGATGTTGGGGGGTATCTATCCCGGACACAAACACTATCCTTTTGAAATTAAACAATAAAAAGACTTGGCACAAGAATTGATTCCCAATTCATGACATACCATGGATTGGGAGCAACCAGATGAAGCTGATTACTGCGATTATCAAACCCTTCAAGTTGGACGATGTGCGCGAAGCCGTCGCCAACCTGGGGGTCGAGGGTCTGACCGTGTCCGAGGTCAAAGGGTTTGGCCGCCAGAAGGGGCACACCGAATTATACCGGGGAGCCGAGTACCAGGTCGACTTCTTACCCAAGGTGAAGCTGGAAATAGCGACGGCCGATGACAATGTCGAAGGTGTGATAGAGGCGATCTGCAAGGCGGCCTACACAGGCAAGATCGGTGACGGCAAGATCTTCGTATACGACCTGCTGCAGGCGGTGCGCATTCGCACCGGCGAGAGCGACGACGAGGCGCTCTGATCCCTCGCGCCTGATACCGGTTCGAGCAAGGGCACTCTGTTACTGATTGGCCGGACCGGACAGATTGCCGATGTGAAGTCGCGGATGGACTCCATGGTGGGGCTGGATAGGATTCTATCCGGCCCTTTTGTTTGCACGGCGTTTAAATATGTGATCCCGCACTCGATGTTTTCTTGATCCCGCTGTCGCGGCCAATGCAAAATACAAACAGCAATGGTTATCACTCGATATAGCAACTCAAGGAATGGATGATGAAAATGAAGATGCTGGCTCTGGTTTTCTCGACTCTGGCTGCTCAGGGAGCGTTGGCGGCAGGGGAGGTGAACGTCTACTCCAACCGGCAGGATGAGCTGATCAAGCCCATCATCCAGCAGTTCGAGAAGGAATCGGGTATCAAGGTCAACGTGGTGTTCGCCAAAGAGGGGTTGAACGAGCGTCTGGAGCGGGAAGGCAAGCTCTCCCCGGCCGATCTCATGCTGACCGTCGATATCAGCCGGTTGACCGATCTGGTGGACAAGGATCTGGTGCAGCCGGTGGACAGCAAGATACTGCAGGAGAATATCCCCGCCATCTATCGCGATCCGGACAACAAGTGGTTTGCCCTGACCACCCGGGTGCGTGCCATCTATTCCAGCAAGGATCGCCTCGGCAAGCTCGACACCATCAGCTATGAAGATCTGGTGAAGCCTGAATTCAAAGGGAAAATTTGTACCCGCAGCGGCAAGCACGAGTACAATGTGGCGCTGGTCTCCTCCATGATCGCCCATCACGGCATGGCAGATGCCAAGACCTGGCTGGAAGGGGTCAAGGCCAACCTGGCGCGCAAACCGCAGGGCAACGACCGGGATCAGGTCAAGGCGATCAAGGATGGCATCTGTGACCTGTCGCTCGGCAACAGCTACTATCTGGGCGCCATGCTGAAAGATCCGGCGCAGAAGTCCTGGGCCGATGCGGTCTACATCAACTTCCCGAACCAGGCCGACCGCGGTGCCCACGTCAACGTGAGCGGCGTGGCCATGACCAGGTACGCCAAGAACAAGGATGAAGCCCGCAAGCTGATGGAGTTTCTGGCTGGCGACACTGCCCAGCACATGTATGCGGACGTGAATGCCGAGTATCCGGTCAAGGCCGGGGTGGCGCCGTCCGCCATGGTCAAGTCCTGGGGCAGTTTCAAGTCTGACCCCATGCCGGTCAGCGATTATGCCAAGCACCGCAAAGACGCCTTGCAGCTGCTGGATGAAGTGAAATTCGACTTGTAATCAGATGGGGCCAAGGGCCCCATCAACTTCTGTGGTCTCATGAAAAATTGTGGATGGATTGCCGGCAGCTGGGCCACCGCCCTGCTGCTGGGTTTGCCGGTGCTCGCCCTGATCTTCTCCGCCTTCTCGGCAGAGGAAGACCTGTTTCGCCACCTCGCCGATACGGTACTGCTCGACTACCTCGGCAATACGCTGGGGCTGGTGGCGGGTGTGGTGCTGCTCAGCCTGCTGTTCGGGGTGCCCACCGCCTGGCTGGTCGCCATGTGCCAGGTGCCGGGGCGCCGCGCCCTGCAGTGGGCGCTGATGCTGCCCATGGCCATGCCCTCCTATATCGTTGCCTACGTCTATACCGACCTGCTCGACTACTCGGGGCCGCTGCAGGCGGGATTGCGAACCCTGTTTGAGTGGAGCAGACCGACGGATTACTGGTTCCCGGCCATTCGATCCCTCGGTGGCGCCGCCTGGGTGCTGGCGCTGGTGCTCTTCCCCTACGTCTATCTGCTGGCCCGCGCCTCGTTTCTGGAGCAGTCGGTCAGCCTGATCCACTCCAGCCGTTTGTTCGGCTGTACCCCCTGGCAGAGTTTTCGTCGTCTCAGCCTGCCGCTGGCGCGACCGGCCATCATGGTGGCCATCTCCCTGGTGGCGATGGAGACCCTGGCCGACTTCGCCACAGTCCACTTCTTTGCCATCAACACCCTGACCACGGCGGTCTACGACACCTGGCTCGGCTACGGCAGCCTGGCCACCGCCGCCAAGCTCTCCTGCCTGATGCTGCTGGCCGTGGTGCTGCTGATCGCCGTCGAGCGTCGCTCCCGTCGCCGGCAGCAGGTGTTCCAGAAATCCATGGGTCATGAGCCGCCGCTACGCTACCCGCTCAAGGGAATGAGTCGTTGGCTGGCCGGTCTCTGGTGCTGGGGACTGGTACTGGCCGGTTTCGGCCTGCCGTTCGTCATCCTGCTTGATTACGGGGTGCGCTATTTCGAACTCTCCTGGACGCCGGAGTTTGTCCGCTTCGCCGGCAACAGTCTGCTCATCTCGACGCTGACCGCTCTGCTCGCCATGGGCATAGCCCTGCTGCTCGGCTTCTTCCGCCGCCTCGATGGCGGAGTCAGGAGCCTGCTGCCCCTGCGCATCTCTGCCATGGGGTACGCCATGCCGGGCACTGTGCTGGCCATCGGCGTGCTGGTGCCGCTGACGGCCCTCGATTTTGCCATCAACGATCTGGCCGAGTGGCTCGGCCGCCAGGGCCCCGGCCTGCTGCTGACCGGCACCATCACCGCCATCGTGTTCGGCTACCTGGTGCGCTTCGTGGCCATCGCCATCGGCTCGGTAGAGAGCAGCATGGGCAAGATCTCCCCCAGCCTTGACATGGCGGCCCGCTCCCTGGGGCAGGGGGATGGCGGCATGCTGCGACGGGTTCATCTGCCGTTGGTGCGGCGCGGCCTGTTTGCCGGCGCCATGCTGGTGTTCATCGAATCCATGAAGGAGCTGCCCGCCGCCCTGCTGCTGCGGCCCTTCAACTTCGATACCCTGGCGACCCACGTCTATCAATTCGTCTCGGACGAGATGCTGGAGCGGGGGGCGCTCGGCGCCATCGTCATAGTGCTGGTGGGCTTGCTGCCGCTGATCTGGGTCAACCGCAGCCTGGACAGTCCGGGCCACTGAACGGGCAGATGAATCTCTGCAATCTTGTCCGGCCGCAGGTCGGTTCGAACCAAAAGAATATGAGGAAGTCAGCCGTGTCTTGCTTGCAGGTTGAAAATGTCAGTTGCCGTTACAACGGCCGCAATGTGCTGGAGCAGCTCTCCCTGACGGTGGCCGACAACGAGATCGTCTGCCTGTTTGAGGGTAGCGAGTGGTTGCGTCGAATTTAAAATATAAGGGGAAGCCAGCCGTGTCTTGCTTGCAGGTTGAAAATGTCAGTTGCCGTTACAACGGCCGCAATGTGCTGGAGCAGCTCTCCCTGACGGTGGCTGACAACGAGATCGTCTGCCTGCTGGGGGCGAGCGGTTGCGGCAAGACCACGCTGCTCAAGGCCATTGCCGGTCTGCTGCCGCTGGCAGGGGGCGCTATTCGCCTTGGCGATACCCTGCTGGATGGGCCCGGTGGCTGCGTGCCCCCCGAGGCGCGCAACATCGGCATGATTTTTCAGGATTACGCCCTCTTTCCGCACCTGACGGTGGCCGACAACGTCGGCTTCGGCCTGACCCGGCTCGATCGCAGCGCTCGCCAGCAGCAGGTGGATGAGGCGCTGACGCTGGTCAATCTGCAGGGGCTGGGTGCGCGTTATCCGCATGAACTCTCCGGCGGCCAGCAGCAGAGGGTCGCCATCGCCCGCGCCCTGGTGTGCAAGCCCAGGCTGATGCTGCTGGACGAGCCTTTCTCCAACATAGATACCCAGGTGCGGATGAAGCTTATTCTCGAGATCCGCGCCCTGCTCAAGCAGCAGGGGATAGGCGCCATCTTCGTCAGCCACAGCAAGGAGGAGGCGTTTGCCTTCGCCGACCGGCTGGCGCTGTTTCGGGCGGGTCACATCGAGCAGGTGGGCCAGCCGGAGCAGCTCTATCGTCGCCCGCAGAACCGCTTCGTGGCGGAGTTTCTCGGCGGGGTCAACTACCTGGCGGCCGAGGTGGTGGACAGCCACTGCGTGCAGACGTCGCTGGGGGTGGTGTGCGGCACCGAGCCTCACGGCCGTGCCGTGGGCGAGCTGCTGCAATTGATGCTCAGACCCCAGCAGCTGTTGCTGGAGGCCGTCGACGGCGGTGAGCTGGCGGTGCTGGAGCAGCAGTTCCTCGGCCATCACTGCCGGGTGTTGTTCGAGTGTGGCGGCCAGCGGCTCGAGGCCAGCATTGGCGAGCCGCTTGGCGGGATGCGGGCCAGGGTCAACCTTGCCCCGCATGCGCTGGTGCTGTTTGATCCATTGCCGTGACAGACCTGATATCGTTGTGAAATCAAGGAACTGGATTCACTCTGGTTTATAATCGCGCAACGCAACGCCAACATAGCTAATGCCTGTTCAGGGGAGAGATATATGAAAGCCCAAGCCGGGATCTGTGCAGAGCCGAATCTGCACGCCCTCTATCTGATGTTCAATCGCACCGGTGACGGAGCCGAACTGGTGGCCCGTCTGGCCAGCTTGCCTGCCCTGTGGGAAGCAGTTGCCGCCGATTTCCCCGATGCCAGTTTCAGCGGTCTGGTCGCCGTCGGCGCCGATGCCTGGGATGGTCTCTACCCTGCCGCCCGTCCGCCCCAGTTCCGTGGCTTTATGGCTCAGGAAGCCAATGGTCATAAGGCGCCGAATACCCCGTTTGATCTCTTCGTGCAGCTGCGCGCCGATCGGGTCGATGTGCTGCACCACGCCGGTCAGCGCGTGATGGCCCTGCTGGCGGGGCTGGTGGCCCTGGCGGAAGAGGTGCGTGGTTTCCGCAATCTGGATTGCCGGGATCTGACCGGCTTCGTCGACGGCACCGAAAACCCGCAGGATGAGCATAGGGCCGAAGTGGCGCTGCTCGAGGGGGGCGAATTTGCCGGTGGCTCCTATATCCACGTCCAGCGCTGGGTGCACGCCATGAGCGACTGGGAGAGGCTGGCCCTGAAAGAGCAGGAAGACATCATAGGTCGCACCAAGGCCGACAACATAGAGTATGAGTCGGCCGACAAGCCGCTGACCGCCCACATCAAGCGGGTCAACCTCAAGACCCCGAAGGGCGAGTCCATGGAGATACTGCGCCAGAGCATGCCCTGGGGCACCATGACAGAGCAGGGGCTCTACTTCATCTCCTGCTGTCGCACGCCGCAGCACTTCAACGCCATGCTGGCCAGCATGTACAAGGGGGAGGGCAGTCACTTCGACCACCTGCTGCGCTTCACCAGCGCCGTGACCGGGGCCGCCTTCTTCGCGCCGTCCGAGGATTATCTGGTGTCGCAGGGTAAATAAGCGCGGTTGAGATGACCAACAAAAATCCCGGCCTTGGCCGGGATTTTTCGTTCAGGGGGCGTCACCACAGCGGGACGGACGTGCCTGATTAAGGGGTCTGTTCGAACAGCTCGAGGGCGGAGAGGTAGAGCTCTTCGATGTCGGTGTCGCTGGTCGGGGTGATGAAGATGGTGTCATCACCGGCTATGGTGCCGAGGATCCCTTCGGCCTTGCCGAGGGAGTCGAGCAGGCGGGCGATGAGCTGGGCCGCCCCCGGACTGGTGTGGATCACCACCAGGGCGCCGTTGTGGTCGACGTCCAGTACCAGGTTCTTGAGCGGGCTGGAGGTGGTGGGCACGCCCAGTTCCACCGGCAGGCAGTAGACCATCTCCATCTTGGCATTGCGGGTGCGAACGGCGCCGAAGCGGCTCAGCATGCGCGATACCTTGGACTGGTTGATGTTTTCGAAGCCCATCTCTTGCAGGGCAGTCACTATCTCTGCCTGGGAGCCAAATCGTTCTTCTTTCAGCAAGGCTTTAAAGGCCTTGGCCAGTTTTTCTTGCTTGTCGTTATGCTTCATCTTGGACTCACGAATGAGGAGGTGTGGCTGCCTGTCACGCTCAGGCGGCAGATATGAACAGCGTGCCCATTTTGCATTCATGTGCCTATTTTTGCAAGGAAGCGGCGCTTGTTCTGCATATTGATTCAAAATTAGCTTGCATCCACCCATGTTGGGGCTAAAATCGGGACGAAATTTTGAAAACTTATTCAATTGGGCTGTATGGGTATTGAATTAATCGGTATCGAAAAATCCTGGCACAAGGTGCCGGTACTGCAAGATGTCAGCTTTCGGACTGCACCCGGTGAGACCTTGGTGCTGCTGGGCCCGAGCGGTGCCGGCAAGAGTTCGCTGCTGCGCATGATGAACCTGCTGGACACCCCGGATGCCGGTGTATTGCGCATAGGTGAAAGTGAATTTTCTTTCCCGTCCAGCCTCTCTGCCGCCGAATTCAACCGTCAGGCACAGGCGCTGCGCCGCAAGGTGGGCATGGTGTTTCAGCAGTACAATCTGTGGCCACATCTGACCGTGATGGAGAACCTGATCGAGGCCCCCGTCAAGCTGCTCGGCATGAGCAAGGCGGCGGCCACCGAGAAGGGCGCCTACCTGCTGACCCAGTTGCAACTGGCCGACAAGCGCGATGCCTGGCCTGCCCGGCTCTCCGGCGGCCAGCAGCAGCGGGTGGCCATCGCTCGTACCCTGATGATGGATCCCCAGGTGCTGCTGTTTGACGAGCCGACGGCGGCCCTCGATCCCGAGATCACCAAAGAGGTGGCGGAGATCATCCGCAATCTGGGCCAGACCGGCATCACCCAGGTGGTGGTGACCCACGAGGTGGAGTTCGCCCGCAAGGTGGCCAGTCAGGTGATCTATCTGGAGAAGGGACGGATCATCGAATCCGGCTCCGCCGCCATTTTCACATCCCCGCAAACCAGCCGGTTTGCCGAGTTCTTGATGCATTGATATTCAAATCGATAAGGAAGCTGTCATGAAAAAGAGTCTGTTGCTGGTTGCTGCCATGGGCCTGTTGAGCACCTCGGTGCTGGCCAAGGAGATCAAGTTCGCCACCGAGGCCACTTATGCTCCGTTCGAATACCTGGATGACAAGAACGAGTTCCAGGGTTTTGACATCGATCTGGCCCGTGCCATCTGCACCCAGGCCAAGCTGGAGTGCAGCTTCCACAACCAGGCCTTCGACAGCCTGATCCCCAGCCTCAAGTTCCGTCGCTATGACGCCGCCATCGCCGCCATGGACGTGACCCCGGAGCGGGCCGCCCAGGTCGACTTCTCCGACATCTATTACGAGAACTCCGCCGTGTTCGTGGCCAAGAAGGGCGCCTTCAAGGGGCCGGAAGAGCTGGTGGACAAGACGGTCGGCGTGCAGAACGGCACCTCCCACCAGTCCTATCTGGTGGACAACTGGATCAGCAAGGGCCTGCTGACCGTACCCTACGCCAGCTACCAGAGCGCTTTCCTCGACATGATGAACGGCCGTACCGACGGCGTCTTTGCCGATACCGCAGTCGCCGCCGACTGGCTCAAGCAGCACAAGGAATATGCCGTGATCGGCACCCCTGTGACCGACGCCAAGTATTTCGGTACCGGCTTTGGCATCGCGGTCGCCAAGGGCAATCAGGAGCTGTTGACTCAGCTGAACAAGGGGCTGGCCGAGATCAAGGCCAATGGCACCTATCAGAAAATCTTCGACAAATACTTCGCGCACTAAGCCATGTTGAGCCTGTTGTTGGATGCAGCCTGGATGACCCTGGGGCTGGCCTTGGCATCACTGGTCGGGGGCATGGTGCTGGCGCTGGCGTTCAGCGCCGCCGAACTGAGCAAGCAGCGCGCGCTGGTGTGGCCGGTGGCCACACTCACCACGCTGATCCGTGGCCTGCCCGAGTTGTTGGTGGTGCTGTTCATCTACTTCGGCTCGACCCAGGTGCTGTTCCTCATCACCGGCGAGTATGTGGAGTTCAGCCCGTTCGCCTGCGGCGTGCTGGCGCTCTCCCTGCTGTTTGCCAGCTATGCCACCCAGACCCTGCGGGCTGCGCTCAATGCGGTGCCCGCCGGACAGCGGCTGGCGGCGCTGGCGCTCGGCCTTGGCAAGGGACACATCTTCTTTCGCATCGTGCTGCCCCAGGCCTGGCGTCATGCCCTGCCGGGGCTCGGCAACCAGTGGCTGGTGCTGCTCAAGGACACGGCGCTGGTCTCCCTCATAGGGGTGAACGAGATGATGCGTCAGGCCCAGATGGCCTCGGCCAGCACCTATGAACCCTTTACCTGGTATGCCGCCGCGGCCCTCATCTATCTGGCCATCAGTCTGGTGAGTGAGTTCGGCCTCAAGCAGGCAGCCCGCTATACCCGCCGCTACGGAGGTTGACCATGCAGGACTATCTCATGACTCTGCTGGGGGGATTGGTGATCACCCTGCAATCGACCGTCTTCAGTCAGCTGAGTGAATGCGGTTTTAAGCAGACAGCTCGCTATACCCATCGCTACGGAGGTTGACCATGCAGGACTATCTTATGACGCTGCTGGGTGGGCTGGCGATTACCCTGCAACTTACGGCACTGAGCTTGCTGCTCGGCGTGCTGCTGGCCGCCGCCATGACCTGGGTGCTGGAACGACGGATTCCGGTGGCGACCCAGCTGGTACAGCTGTGGGTGCTGATCTTCACCGGCACGCCGCTGCTCATCCAGATCTTCCTCATCTATTACGGGCCGGGCCAGTTCGAGTGGCTCAAGTCCGGGCCGCTCTGGCCGCTGCTCAAGCAGCCCTGGTTCTGCGCCGTGCTGGCCCTTGGCTTCAACACGGCGGCTTACTCCACCCGGTTGTTCAAGGGGGCGCTGGATGCCATTCCATCCGGCGAGGTGGAGGCGTGCCGTGCACTCGGTTTCTCGGCCGGGCAGACCCTGTGGATGAAGGTGCGCCACGCCGCACGGCGGCTGGTACCCGCCTATTCCAACGAGGTGATCCTGGTGCTCAAGGGGAGTTCGCTCGCCAGCACCATCACCATCATGGATGTGATGGGTCTGGCCCAGCGCCTCAACGCCCAGACTTATGACACTCTGGCGGTGTTCACCGTGGCCGGTGGCCTCTATCTGACCATGAACGGATTGTTAACAATTGGGTTTCGCTGGTGTGAACGGCGAGCCCTGGCATTCCAGGCCTGAGTTCGGTAGATCTACCTATTTATGGTAAGGGGAAGTGCAGGGAATCTGTGCTTCCCCTCTGATTTTCTGCATTTCCCCCCATTTTTATTCACCGCCTGTTTCTTGGCTCACAGAACCCGTGATTGCAACTGTTATCAGATTGTTTTTTAGGGGGGGATCCATTAAGGTTGGGCCCACAACAAGAAACAACCTTAAACCTACGCTTAAACATGGAGTTGATCATGAAAGTTGCCGTTCTGGGTGCCGCCGGTGGCATAGGCCAAGCCCTCGCTCTGCTGTTGAAAAATCGCCTTCCTGCCGGTTCCGAACTGAGCCTGTATGACATAGCCCCGGTCACTCCGGGTGTGGCGGTCGATCTGAGCCATATCCCGACTGACGTGAAAGTAAAAGGTTTCTGCGGTGAAGATCCGAGCCTGGCTCTGGTCGGCGCCGATGTGGTGCTGATCTCCGCCGGTGTGGCGCGCAAGCCCGGTATGGATCGTTCCGATCTGTTCAATATCAACGCCGGTATCGTCAAGAATCTGGTGGAAAAATGTGCCGCTACCTGCCCGAAAGCGCTGATCGGCATCATCACCAACCCGGTCAACACCACGGTTGCCATCGCCGCCGAAGTGCTGAAGAAAGCTGGTGTCTATGACAAGCGCCGCCTGTTCGGTGTCACCACCCTGGACGTGATCCGTGCCGAGACCTTCGTGGCCGAGGCCAAGGGTCTGAACGTCGACAAGGTGCGTGTCAACGTGATCGGTGGCCACAGTGGCGTGACCATTTTGCCGCTGCTGTCCCAGATCGAAGGCGCCTCCTTCACTGCTGAAGAAGTGGCTGCCATGACCAAGCGTATCCAGAACGCCGGTACCGAAGTGGTGGAAGCCAAGGCCGGTGGCGGATCTGCCACCCTCTCCATGGGCCAGGCGGCCTGCCGTTTCGGTCTGTCGCTGATCAAGGGTCTGCAAGGCGAAGCCAACGTCATCGAGTGCGCCTATGTGGAAGGCGACGGCAAACATGCGACCTTCTTCGCGCAACCCATACTGCTGGGCAAGAACGGCGTCGAAACCGTACTGGACTACGGCAAGCTGAGTGCCTTCGAGCAAGCGGCTATGGATGGCATGCTGGCCACCCTGAAAGCCGATATCCAGCTGGGTGTCGACTTCGTCAAGTAAGCCGTATGGCTGACAAACAAGGGGAGCTTCGGCTCCCCTTTGTCATGGGTGACAGATGCAGATGGCGACGGGCTAAGGGGATGGGGCCGGCTGCCGATAACAGAGAGCAGCAGGAGAACCTTATGATGAAACCACTTACCCTTGTCGGCCTTGTCTGTTTGCTGACCACCCAGGTACAGGGCGCTGAGCCTCAGGCGTCCGCCGCCACCCCCACAGCGAGCAGCGCGGTTTCCGCTGCCGAGCAGGCGATGGCATCCCAGAGCGCAGTGTCTGCCGCCGAGTCGCCAGCGGTTACAGCCCAGAGCGCAGTGTCTGCCGCCGAGTCGCCAGCGGTTGCAGTCCAGAGCGCTGTGTCTGCCGCTGCCCAGCCTGCCGGATCCGGCGCTGTTCCCGCTGCCGCGCCCTTGCCTGTTGCGTCCGAGTCGACACCCGCAGCTGAGCCCGCTCCCGTTGCGACGGGATCTGCGCCTGCGACCCCATCCCCCGCCGCCACAGCGGAGAGCGGACTCTCTCCGACCAGCCGGCCCATGACCAGCACGCCATCGGGTGGCGGCGGTCTGGGCATCGACAGCAGCAATTTGCAGGCGGTCCCCCTCTATCGCCAGGACGAGCTGCTCAACTGGATTGAACAGGGTCGTCACTTGCAGCAGGTGAAGCAGGACAGGTGCCAGCTTACTCAGGACATAGAGGTGCGGGCCGAGGTGATGAAGGTGCCGGCCTATCAGTTCCTGTGGGGCGACATGCTGGCCTGGGGTGTCTGCATCAAGCCTGATGCCGAGCTCGGGGTCAAATTCATGTGGGAGGCGGCCAATCAAGGGCTGGCGCCGGCGCTGGAACAGCTGGGCCGCTACTACTGGAAGGGCACCCTGGTGCAGAAGGATCTGGTCAAGGCCGAGACCCTGATGCGTGAAGCCGCCAGTCTGGGATTTCAACGGGCACAGGTCGAGTGGGTCGAGATGCTGCTGCAGGGGATGGGCAGCCCGCTGGATTATGAAGAGGCCTACCACTGGCTGCACAGCACTGTGATCGGTGACAAGGCGCTGCATCAGAAGGCGACCAGCCTGCTGAGCCGCCTGGCCAACCGCATGCCGGCCAATGCCATCGCCCGTGCCAAGGCGATGCACTGAATAAAAAATGACCCACAGATCTGCATCTGTGGGTCCGGATCCGGCCGCCGTGCCATGACAGGCTGGATCCTCCTTGCTTTATAGGGGGCTGCCTCGTTTAAAGATCCTGATGGGGACCAAAAACTTCGTAGTGCAGCTGATCGGCCGGTATGCCCGCCGCGCTCAACTGCGCCTTGATCGCCTGCATGAAGCCAAGCGGACCGCAGAAGTAGTAGTGGGCCTGCGGCGCCAGCAACTCGGCCACCTGGCTCAAGTCCATGGTGCCGTGGAAGTCGTAGTCCTTCCCTTGCTCATCCTGAGCCTCCGGCTCCCGATACCAGACCCGGCTCTGCAGCTGGTCGTGCTGCTCGTGCTTGTGCCGGATATCCTCCTTGAAGGCGTGCAGTGCACCCTGTTCACAGGCATGCAGCCAGCAGATGTCGGCCGCATGGCCCTTGGCCAGCAGCTGGTTGAGCATGCTCAGCATGGGGGTGAGGCCCACGCCGGCAGAGAGCAGTACCACGGGCGTGCTGGCATCGGCCTGCAGGAAGAAGTCGCCGGTCGGTGGCATCAGTTCCACCTGATCGCCAGCATGCAGATGATCGTGCAGCAGGTTGGAGACCTGGCCCTGGGGCTCGCGCTTGACGCTGATGCGGTAATCGCGACCGTTCGGCGCATCGGAGAGGGAGTATTGGCGGATCTCCTGATATTCGAGCTCGGGGTGGGCCAGCTTGATGCTGAGGTACTGGCCCGGCTTGAAGTGCAGCACGGGTTTGCCATCGAGCGGCGCCAGTACGAAGGAGGTGATGAGCTCGCTCTCGACCCGTTTCTCCTTGATGATGAAGGGGCGGGGACCCTGCCAGCCACCGATCTCGCTCGCCTTCTCCTGATAGATCTCGCTCTCCCGGCCGATGAAGATGCTGGCCAGTACACCGTAAGCCTTGCCCCAGGCATCCAGCACCTCTTCGGTGACCGCACTTCCACCCAATTCTTTGAGCGTGGCCAAGAGATGACTACCTACAATGTGATATTGTTCCGGCTGGATCATGAAACCCGTGTGTTTGTGGGCGATGCGTTCCACCGCGCCGGCCAGGGCTCCCAGGTTGTCGATATTCCTGGCGTAAGCCGCCACCGCATTGAACAGCGCCAGCGGTTGACCGCCGCTGCGCTGGTGCGCCAGGTTGAAAATATCCTTCAGTTCCGGGTTGTGACTGAACATGCGCTGGTAGAAATGCTGGGTGAGGGCAGGCCCCGCCGATTCGAGCAAAGGGATGGTGCTTTTGATGACGGCGATGGTGGCTTGGTCTAACATAGGAGGTCCTTGCTAATTGAACATCTAAAATGTCACTTAATAAGCTGCATCCTAGATGTTTATTTGATCTGAATCAATAATCAATTTTCCGCGTTATGCGACACAGGCACTATGAGACTAACTAGCTATACCGATTTTGGATTGAGAGCCCTGCTCTATCTGGCGACCCTGCCACAGGGCGAACTGTCGAGCGTGGCCAAGGTCTCCGCCTTGTATGGCGTCTCCCGCAACCACATGGTTAAGGTGGTAAATCAACTGGTGAAGCTGGGCTATCTGCAATCCCAGCGCGGCAAGAATGGCGGGATCCGCATGGCCTGCGCGCCGGAGACAGTCAATATCGGCCAGGTGATCCGGGCGCTGGAGGGCAATCTGGACGGCATCGACTGCAACTCGCCCGCCTGCCACATAGTCTCTGTCTGCTTGCTGAAGAATGCCCTGAAGGAGGCGATGAACGCCTTTTTGGCGGTGATGGACAGCTACACGCTGCAAGACCTGCTGGCCAATCGCGAGGAGCTGCAGAAGGTGTTCGGCGACTTGATCCCGACCCTGGTGCTGGAGCCGGACGAGGAGAGCGAGTGAGATAAAAAAGGCTGCCATCGGCAGCCTTTTTTCAATCTTCGAATCCCGACTCGTTGCGGTATAAATCAGGCATGATCCGCGCCATCTTCACCATGTTGTTCTCCACTTCCAGGATCTCGATGGGATAGCCGGCCAGCCGCAGGCTGATGTTGGGCTGGGGGATCTCCTCTAGGTACTCCAGGATGACACCGTTCAGGGTTCTGGGCCCGTCGATGGGCAACCGCCAGCTCATCTCCTTGTTCAGCTCGCGGATGCTGGCCGAGCCCTCCACCAGAAACGAGCCATCCGGCTGGGGGTGGATCTCGTCGCTGGGCGCCGGTGTCATGGAGGTGGTGAAGTCGCCCACTATCTCTTCCAGTATGTCATCCAGGGTGATCAGCCCCTGAATATCCCCGTACTCATCCACTATGAGGCCGATCCGCTCCTTGTTGCGCTGGAATTTGGCCAGTTGCACGTTGAGCGGCGTGCCTTCCGGGATGAAGTAGATCTCGTCCACTTCCCGCAGCAGGCTCGACTTGTTGAACTGATCCCTGGCCATCAGCCGCAGCGCATCGCGGGCGTGCAGGAAGCCCACCACATCGTCGATGTTGTCGCGGTAGAGCAGGATCTTGGTATGGGCACAGTGGGCCAGCTGACGCAGTATGGTCTTCCAGTCATCGTTGATGTCGATGGCGTAGATATCGCTGCGCGGCACCATGATGTGCTCCACCGTCATCTTGTCCAGATCCAGAATGCTGAGCAGCATCTCCTGATGGCGCTGGGGGATCAGGCTGCCCGCCTCGTTGACTATGGTGCGCAGCTCCTCGGTATTGAGGGAGTCATCCTTGTTGGGATGGAGCCTGAGCAGCTTGAGCAGACCGCTGGTGATGCCGTTGATCAGCCAGACAAAGGGGTAGAGCGGCACCATCAGCCCCTTGAGGATCCAGGAGGCGGGATAGGCGATCTTCTCCGGGTACATGGCCGCCAGCGTCTTGGGAGTCACCTCGCCAAACACCAGCACTATCAGGGTCAGGCCGAAGGTGGCGATGGCTACCCCGAAGGCGCCAAACAGCCTGATGCAGACTATGGTGGCGATGGCCGAGGCGAGGATGTTGACCAGGTTGTTGCCGATCAGGATCAGCCCCAGCAGACGATCCGGGCGGGACAGCAGCTTCTCTACCCGACGGGCAGCCTTGTGCTTGGTTTGAGCCAGATGCCGCAGCTTGTAGCGGTTGAGCGACATCATGCCGGTTTCAGAACTTGAGAAAAAAGCAGACAAGAGGATCAAAATAACGAGAACAATCAATAATGTGCTCGTTGATATGCTGTCCAAGAAGGGCTCCTGTGGGGGCTGGATGAGTAAAGGGGGGTGAGTATCAGCTCAGCAGGACTTCTTTGACGAAGCGGCTGCCAAAGTAGGCCAGGGTCAGGATGAAGCTGCCGATCAGGCTCAGGGTGATGACCTTGCGACCGCGCCAGCCACGGGTGTGATGACCCCACAGCAGCAGCACGTAGACGCACCAGGCCAGGATCGAGAGGATCGCCTTGTGGGATTTGCCCTGGGCGAACATGTCTTCCAGGAAGAAGAGGCCGGAGGCGATGGAGAGGGTCAGCAGGAACAGGCCTGCCGAGATGAGCTGGAACAGCCGTTTCTCCACCGTCATCAAGGGCGGCATGGCTGGCAACTGACTGATCTTGCGGGACTTCAGCTGTCTGTCCAGACAGGCGAGCTGCAGCGCGAACAGGCAGGCGATCATCAGCACCGAATAGGCCATCAGCGCGAGCCCTATGTGCAGCAGCAGTTGGGGATGGGCCTCCAGATGGGTGATATAGCGACCCGGGATCAGGGCGCTGGCGGCCAGCAGCAGGGCGGAGAAGCTGTAGACCACGGGCAGCAGGATCCAGCCGTTGAAGCGGCGGGTGACGCAGGTCATGAAGCAGCTGATGATGAGGCTGACCAGGGACGCGACGTTGAGCATGCTCAGGTTCTGGCCTGAATGGGTCACCAGCACTTCGCCGGCCACGGCGGCGCCGTGCCCAATCAGGGCCAGTCCGATACAGGCAAACAGGGGAGCTTGCCCCACAGGTTTGGCACTGAGCAGCAGGTGCAGCGAGGCGATGATGGCCAGCAGATAGAACGCCAGGGCCAGAACAGAGATCACGATCATAACCAGGTCGTTGTTGAACAGGCAGTTGGGAATAGGAGAGGCAGTATACCTTGCACAAGATGTGCTCGCCAGTTGTGCTACCGCCGATCTGCCCATATATAGGGAGCAGGTCCCCATTGCTGCCGTGCGGTGAATAATCGTCCTCGCGTCCGCTCTGGGTTATAATGCCCCCAATTTATTACGCCAAGAACCGGAATCCGTCATGTTTGAGAATTTGACTGAACGACTCTCGCGCACCTTGCGCAATGTCAGTGGGCGCGGTCGCCTGACCGAAGAGAACATCAAGGATACCTTGCGCGAAGTCCGCATGGCGCTGCTCGAGGCGGACGTCGCCCTGCCGGTGGTGCGTGACTTCGTCGCTCGCGTCAAGGAGCGGGCGGTCGGCCAGGAAGTGGCCAAGTCCCTGAGTCCGGGCCAGGCCTTCATCAAGATAGTGCACGGTGAACTGGTCTCGGTGATGGGCGAGGCCAACGAGCAGCTCAACCTGGCCGCCCAGCCGCCGGCCATCATACTGATGGCGGGTCTGCAGGGTGCCGGTAAGACAACGACCGTAGGCAAACTGGCCAAGCTGCTCAAAGAGCGCAGCAAGAAGAAGGTGCTGGTGGTCAGTGCCGACGTCTATCGCCCCGCGGCTATCAAGCAGCTGGAGACGCTGGCGAGCGACATAGGCGTCGATTTCTTCCCGAGTGATGCCAGCCAGAAACCGGTCGACATCGCCACCGCCGCCATCGATCAGGCGCGCAAGAAGTTCTATGACGTTGTGATAGTGGATACCGCCGGTCGTCTGCACGTCGACAGCGACATGATGGACGAGATCATCCATCTCCACGCCACCATCAAGCCGATCGAGACCCTGTTCGTGGTGGACGCCATGACGGGTCAGGATGCCGCCAACACCGCCAAGGCGTTCAACGAGGCGCTGCCGCTCACCGGCGTGATCCTCACCAAGGCGGACGGCGACGCTCGCGGTGGTGCCGCCCTTTCCGTGCGCCACATCACCGGCAAGCCGGTCAAGTTCATCGGTATGGGCGAGAAGACAGATGCGCTGGAGCCGTTCCATCCGGATCGTCTAGCCTCCCGCATCCTCGGCATGGGCGACGTGCTGTCGCTTATCGAGGAAGTGGAGCGCAATGTCGACAAGGAAAAAGCCGCCAAGCTGGCCAACAAGGTCAAGAGTGGCAAGGGCTTCGATCTGGAAGATTTCCGCGAACAGCTGGCCCAGATGCGCAACATGGGCGGCATGATGGGCATGCTCGACAAGCTGCCGGGCATGTCTGGTCTGCCGGACAACGTCAAGGATCAGATGGATGACAAGCTGACCGTGCGGATGGAGGCCATCATCAGCTCCATGACGCCCAGGGAGCGTGCCCATCCCGATCTCATCAAGGGATCTCGCAAGCGCCGTATCGCCGCAGGTTCCGGCATGCAGGTGCAGGACGTGAACAAGCTGCTCAAGCAGTTCACCGAGATGCAGCGCATGATGAAGAAGATGTCCGGCAAGGGCGGCATGCGCAAGATGATGGGGCAGATGAAGAACATGTTGCCGCCAGGATTCGGTGGCGGTCGCGGTCCCTTCTGATCCCGACCGTTTCAGCCAGGCCAGGGGCTCACCAGAGGTGGGCCCTTTTCATTGTGAGCCTTGTGCAAAAAATGGCTGGCTTGGTTGCAATTATTACGAATCCAAGTAGAATTACGCGGCTTATTTTAAGCTAGGGTCCGCGTGTTTGCGGGCCTTGTTCATTAGATGTTAATGAGGACGATATGGTAACCATTCGTTTACAACGTGGTGGCGCGAAAAAGCGTCCGTTTTACCAGGTAGTAGTTTCTGACAGCCGTTGCGCCCGTGACGGTCGCTTCATCGAGCGCGTTGGTTTCTTCAACCCGGTTGCTTCTGGTTCTGCCGAAAAGCTGAACCTGGACCTGGCTCGTATCGAGCATTGGGTTGCTACTGGTGCCGCTGTTTCTGACCGCGTTGCCAAGCTGATCAAAGACGCTGCCAAAGCTGCTTAATCAGCCAAACGGTAAGGAGTTAAGGTGGAAAAACCTATAGTTCTGGGCACCCTGGGTACCGTTTATGGCATCAAGGGCTGGCTTAAAGTGAACTCCTTCACCGATGTTGCCGAAGCGATTTTCGATTACAACCCCTGGCTGATCAATCAGAACGGGGCATGGCGTGAACTCAAGGTTTCGGCCTGGAAGCGTCACAACAAGGGTCTGATTTGCAAGATCGATGGTATCGATCTGCGTGAAGATGCCCTGGCATTGACCAATGTCGAGATTGGCGTTCCCGCCGATCTGTTGCCTGCGTTGCCTGAAGGTGAGTTCTACTGGCGTGACCTGATTGGTTGCTCGGTATCGACCACCAAGGGATACGACCTGGGCAAGGTGACCGAATTGATGGAAACCGGCTCCAACGATGTGTTGGTGGTTGAGGCCAATGTAAAAGATGCCTTTGGTGCAAAGGAGCGGTTGATTCCGTTCCTGGAAGAGCAGGTGATCAAGAATATTGATCTGACTGCTCGAACAATCGAAGTTGATTGGGATCCTGGTTTCTAGTTTCCCGCGGTAACACGAGTGCCGGAGGTTTCTTATGTGGATTGGGGTGATTAGCCTCTTCCCGGAAATGTTCCGAGCCATTACCGAGCACGGGGTAACGGGTCGGGCCGTCAAGAGTGGCCTGCTGCAGATTGAGTGCTGGAACCCCCGGGACTTTACCCACGACAAACACCGTACGGTCGACGATCGTCCTTATGGTGGTGGGCCCGGCATGTTGATGATGGTCCAGCCGCTGCGTGACGCGATTCATGCAGCCAAGCAAGCGGCGGGAGACGGGGCGAAAGTCATCTATCTCTCTCCTCAGGGACGCAAGCTGACTCAAGCTGGCGTAACCGAGTTGGCGACGAGTCAGAAACTGATTCTGGTAGCCGGTCGATACGAAGGTATCGATGAACGCGTGATACAAACCGAAGTCGACGAAGAGTGGTCTATCGGGGATTACGTGTTAAGTGGTGGCGAGTTGCCTGCCATGACCCTGATCGATGCGGTTTCGCGTCTGGTCCCAGGGGTTTTGGGCGATCAGGCCAGTGCCGAGCAGGACTCCTTCACGGATGGCTTGCTGGATCATCCCCACTACACTCGGCCGGAGTTGTTGGATGGATTGGCGGTGCCAGAGGCGCTGACAAGCGGCAATCACGAAGTGATTCGACGCTGGCGTCTCAAACAGTCGCTCGGACGAACCTGGCAAAGAAGGCCGGAACTTATTAACAACCTAGCTCTGACTGACGAGCAAGAATCACTTCTTGCCGAGTATGTCCGCGAAGTGCGTGACAGCGTTAAGTAGAGTTTTCAGTTTATCCTAGGAGGTAAGGAAAGACAATGAGCAAGATTATTCAGCAGCTTGAACAAGAGCAACTGCGTACCGACATCCCGGCTTTTGCCCAGGGCGACACCGTACGTGTTCAAGTTCGTGTTAAAGAAGGTGGTAAAGAGCGTCTGCAGGCTTTCGAAGGCATCGTTATTGCCAAGCGTAACCGCGGTCTGCACTCTGCTTTCACCGTTCGCAAGATCTCCAACGGCGAAGGTGTTGAGCGTGTATTCCAGACTCACTCTCCGCTGATCCACAGTGTAGAACTGAAGCGTCGTGGTGATGTTCGCCGCGCCAAACTGTACTACCTGCGCAACCTGTCCGGCAAAGCTGCTCGTATCAAAGAGAAGCTCAACTAATTCGATTCGAATTGGTGTCGGTATGTCGGCGAAAAGCTCGACAGGTAGTGAAAAGGCTCGCCAATGGCGAGCCTTTTTTGTGTCTGCAATTCGGATGCCGGCCAGACGCGCCAGTGTTCTGCTCGTCGCCTACTGACTAACCCGCACCACTGAGTTGTCACGTCCGAAGGGGCCGGGCACATAGTCGTCCGCTTCCCAGTCGTTGTCGTAGTGAGTCTCCCCGTTCGGTTGTACCAGCTGGTAGCAGTATTCGAAATGGCTGGGGCCATCGGTGGGCAGGTTGAGGGTGGTTCTGAACTCCCCGCTCTTCATCCGCTTGAGCTCTATGGGTTGCCACTGGCTGAATTCCCCCAGCAGCAGTACCTGTTCAGCCTCACCTGCAGCCACTTTTTCCACTGCGAAGGTCACCTTGACCTCGGGACGGGACTTGAGGAATTGCTTGTTGATCGGCATGACGCCTCCTTGTCATTGATTGCGAAGAAATGGCTTCTGGCTATTTTTATATCACTTTATGACAAGGATGTTTATAACGGAGATCAAAGGGGCAGGGCAAAGTGGCGTTGCAGCAGGCCGTGGGTGAAGCCTGTCTTGAGGTAAAAGCCCCGTGGCAGGGTCAGGATCGGCTGGCCATTGCGACCGATGGCACGGGTCAGTGCCTTGTTGTTGGCGGCCTTGGGACGCAGTTGCATCACCTGGCCGTGGCGAGCGCTGATCTGCTCCACCTCGCCCAGCACTATCATGTCCATCAGCTCCTCCCAGTCCTGGCGCAGCAGCTGATCCTCCTCCTCACTCGGGCTCCACATCAGCGGCATGCCGATCCGGCGCTCGCCTATGGGAATGTCGCGGCTGCCCTCCACCGGGATCCAGAGCACCCGGGAGAGCTTGTTGCGCACGTTCGACTGCTCCCAGCGCTGGCCGCTGACGCCGATCAGCGGTGCCACGCAGACGAAGGTGGTCTCCAGCGGTTTGCCCTGAGGATCTATGGGGATCGTCTTGAGCTCTATGCCGAGTTCGGGGAAGTCCTGCTCCGGCTTGCTGCCGGCGCTGGCGCCCAGTTGCCATTCGATCAGCTGGCCGACCCAGCCCTTGTCCCGCCTCAGATCCCGCGGGACGGCGAGGCCGGCATCGGCTGCCAGCTGTGCCAGCGTGAAGCCCGCCATGGCATGGGCTCGGCTCAATAACTCCTGCTCGGACTGGGGCTGGGTGGGCATGAATGACTCCTGCAAAGGGGGATTATTCTAGCAAGTCTGATCCCTGGTGAGGATCGCTGTTTTTATAACCGATCCTGCCGAGGGGTTGCACAGGGGGGGCGGTTTTGTGTGTAAGCACTTATCATAATGATTTTTAACGGATTTGTCTTTGTTGCGCCGATCTTTCCCACGCAGGATCCCGACTTGAAATAGTTGTCCAAGGGTTTGCTCATGCTGTTGCACAAAGTTATCCACAGAAATCTTGGATAACTGGCTCAAAGTGGTGATAGTCGGGGTGTTGTTACAAAAAAATGTGAAACTGCACCGATTTTTGCTGTGATGACAGGGCAGATAGTGTGCCACTCCTGTGGATAAATTAGCCGTGGTGGATCTTTGAGCAGCCGAACTTGTTCACAATCGGGATCCCGGATCTCCGGCCGGGAAAGACATGGATCTTGATCCAGTACTCTGCATTTAACACTATGTATTTAAATACATATTTAGTTTTTATTGCCATGCTGTATGCTGATGCTCTGGGTAGAGCAGATAAATAAAACTACTGTATATACCCGCTTGCTCACAGGCTTATGCACAGTCTGGGTGGGCAACTTGCGGGGCTTGATCCTCGGGTTTGTTTATAAGTCGGCTTGAAATTGAAAGTTATTCATGAGTGGGGGATTGCAGTCCTTGTTTGCTGCCACGGGGTGAATGTGGAACAATCTCCTTATAGATTCAGCCTTTATAAGGTGATCACGTGATAGATGGCGACGGGTTTCGTCCCAATGTCGGAATCGTGATCTGTAACCGTGACGGGCAAGTATTGTGGGCTAAGCGCTATGGGCAGCACTCCTGGCAGTTTCCGCAGGGGGGGGTTGATGACGGTGAGACGCCTGAGCAGGCCATGTATCGTGAGCTGTATGAGGAGATAGGCCTCAAGCCCGAGGATGTGACCATCATGGCCACCAGTCGCAACTGGCTGAAGTACCGCTTGCCAAAACGCCTTGTTCGTTGGGACAGTTCACCGGTCTGTATTGGCCAAAAACAAAAATGGTTCTTGCTACAGCTGGATCCGGGCAGGGAGTCCAGGATCCAGTTCGGCTGTCATGGTCACCCCGAGTTTGATGATTGGCGTTGGGTCAGCTTCTGGTATCCGGTACGCCAGGTTGTCTCCTTCAAGCGAGAAGTCTATCGACGGGTGATGAAGGAGTTTGCTCCGCTGGCGATGCCAGTGCCTGTGGTGCAAGTTAATCGGAAAGATGGGCGGCGCAACCGCTCTCGCTAAGGAGCACACCTAGTTGCTGACGGAACTCAGACGCATCGTCGAAAGCATGGCCGAAGCCAACACCCTGGAGCTGGCCCTGCAGGCATTGGTCAGCCAGACCCGGCTGGCCATGATGGTGGACTGCTGTTCCGTCTATGTCTCTGAACCTGACATGCGCCGCTACCGGCTTGCCGCGACCGATGGTCTGGCCGAGTCGGCGGTGGGCAAGGCGACCCTGCCATTCGAGCAGGGCATAGTCGGTCTGGTGGGTCAGCGCGAAGAGCTGATCAACCTGGCCGATGCCCCCTCCCATCCCAGTTTCAAATTCCTGCCCGATGTGGCCGAAGAGGCGTTTCGCTCCTTCCTTGGCGCCCCCATCATGCATCAGCGCCAGGTGGTGGGCATTCTGGTGGTGCAGCAGAAGGACAGTCGCCTCTTCGATGAGGGGGAGGAGTCCTTCATGGTCACGCTGGCGGCCCAGCTGGCGGCCCGCATCGCCCAGGCACAGGCCAAGGGCTGGTTGCAGAAGACCGACTGGAGCAAGCCGCTGCGTGGCATCGCCGGGGCCAGCGGCATTGCCATGGCCAAGGCCTGGGTGTGGCGGCCCCGCAAGGAGCTCAGCTCCATCACCCCGCGCAAGGACGAGGAGCACGCCAAGCAGCTGGATCGGCTGAATGTGGCGGTGGAAGAGGTACGCCACGATCTGGAGAGTCTGGCGCTGCGGTTTCGCGAGAGCTACAGCCAGGATTCGGTCGCCATCTTTGACATCTATCTGCATCTGCTGAACGATCCCGGTTACATCAAGCCCATCCGCAACAAGGTGAGCAAGGAGCACTGGACGGCCGTGTCGGCGGTCAAGCTCATCAGCGACCGGCTGATCGATCAGTTCAAGGGGATGAAGGATCCCTACCTGCAGGAGCGCTCCACCGATGTGAAGGACATAGCCCAGCGGCTCATCAGCCGGCTGGTGCAGAATGAACCTGAACACATCACGGTCGGCGAGCCCGTGGTGCTGGTCGCCGACGAGGTGACGGCCACCATACTCGCCGAGGTGCCGCGGGAATTCCTGACCGGGGTTGTCTCCCTCAAGGGGGGCACCAACTCCCACGCCGCCATTTTGGCCCGTGCCATGGGGGTGGCGGCCATCATGGGGGTGGATCTGCCGCTCGGCGACATAGGCGGTCGCATGCTGGTCGTCGACGGCTACAGCGGCGATCTCTTCATCGAGCCCAATCAGGTGATCCTGACCGAGTATCGGCAACTGCTCAACGAGGAGCGGGCGCTCGATACCCTGGTGCGCAGCGTCGACAACCAGCCATCGGAAACCGCCGACGGCACTCCTGTCTCCTTGCTGCTCAACGCGGGCCTGAGCGCCGACACCGAGATCTCCCTCAATCATCTGGCGGACGGGGTTGGGCTCTATCGCACCGAGATCCCCTTCATGCTGCAGGACAGCTTCCCCTCCGAGTGGGAGCAGACGGCGCGCTATCGCGGCATCCTGGAAACCTATCGCAATCGTCCTGTCTGCATGCGCACGCTGGACGTGGGGGGCGACAAGCAGCTGCCCTATTTCCCCATCGTCGAGGAAAATCCCTTCCTTGGCTGGCGGGGGATCCGGCTCACCCTGGATCACCCCGAACTGTTCCTGGTCCAGCTCAAGGCCATGCTGCGGGCCAGCGAGGGGCTGGACAACCTGGCCATCATGCTGCCGATGATCAGCAGCGTCAGCGAAATCAGGGCCTCCCGCCGGCTGCTGGATCAGGCCTGGCGAGAGGTGTCGGAAGAGGCGGCCAGCCGCGATGCGGTGATCCGCTACCCCAGCCTGGGGGTGATGATAGAGGTGCCATCCGCTCTCTATATACTGCCCGAGATGGCGCCGCTCATCGACTTCTGGTCGGTGGGCAGCAATGACCTGACGCAATACCTGCTGGCGGTGGATCGCAATAATGCCCGTGTCGCCAACATCTACGATGCCTTCCATCCCGCGGTGATCCGCGCCCTGCAACTGCTGGTCGATGCCTCCCATCGCTACCAGAAACCTGTCTCCGTGTGCGGCGAGCTGGCCGGCGATCCGGTCGGTGTGCTCTTGCTGCTGGCCATGGGCTATCGGCGCTTCAGCATGAACACCCACAACATAGCCAGGATCAAGTACGTGCTGCGTCAGTCCACCCTGAGCGAGCTGACCGCGCTGATGGCCGATGGCCTCAAGCACGACAATCCTCACGTGCTGCGCGGCCTGTTTGCCCGTTACCTGGAAGAGCACGGTCTGGGCGGCTTGCTGCGGGCCGGTCACAAAACGAAACAGACTGATTGATAATCATGCCTTGTCCCTGCTGACGAATGATCGGAAAATGCGGCTTTTCTTATGACTGGGGCCGCATATGCAGCACGATGGATATTGGGTTTTCTCGCAGGTTGATCCTGTAGCATTCAGTTTGGGGCCACTATCGGTACGCTGGTACGGTCTCATGTATCTGTTTGGTTTCGCCTTTGCCATGTGGTTGGCGGGGCGTCGCGCCGATACACCGAACAGCGGCTGGACCCGCAACGAGGTCTCCGATCTGCTGTTTTACGGCTTCCTCGGGGTGATCCTGGGTGGTCGGGTCGGTTACGTGCTGTTCTACAACTTCGACATGTTCCTGGCCGATCCCCTCTACCTGTTCAAGATCTGGACCGGCGGCATGTCGTTCCACGGTGGCCTGATCGGGGTCATCACCGCCATGATCTGGTTCGCTCACAAGACCAAGCGCCACTTCTTCACCGTGGCCGACTTTGTGGCACCGCTGATCCCGTTTGGCCTCGGCGTGGGTCGCATCGGCAACTTCCTGAACGGCGAGCTGTGGGGCCGGGTCACCGATGTGCCCTGGGCCATCATATTCCCCGAGGCTGGCCCTGAGCCGCGTCATCCTTCCCAGCTCTATCAGTTCGCGCTGGAAGGTGTGGTGCTGTTCATCATCCTCAATCTGTTCTGGCGCAAGAACCCGCCCCGTGGTGCCATCTCAGGCATGTTCCTGCTGTTCTACGGTCTGTTCCGCTTCCTGGTGGAGTTCGTGCGTCAGCCGGACAGCCAGCTGGGTCTCTACTTCCAGGAGATCAGCATGGGCCAGATCCTCTCCATGCCGATGATCATCGTCGGTGCCATCATGATCTGGGTCGCCTACAAGCGTCCTCAGTTGTTCGGCAACGCCGCGAAGGAGGCAAAGCAATGAGAGCCTATCTCGGTCTTATACAGAAGATCCTGCCACAAGATACCTGCGGGAGTGTGAGGATGTTTGGTGATGCCGTGAAGGAGGCCAAGCAATGAGGGCTTATCTCGACCTGATGCAGAAGATTCTGGATGAGGGCACGGTCAAATCCGACCGCACCGGTACCGGTACCGTCTCCCTGTTCGGCCATCAGATGCGTTTCAATCTGGCGGACGGCTTTCCGCTGGTCACCACCAAGAAGTGCCACCTGCGCTCCATCATTCATGAGCTGCTCTGGTTCCTCAACGGCGATACCAACACCGCCTATCTGAAAGAACACGGCGTCAGCATCTGGGATGAGTGGGCCGATGAGCACGGCGATCTGGGGCCTGTCTATGGCGCCCAGTGGCGCTCCTGGCCGGCGGCCGATGGCACCGTCATCGATCAGATCCAGCGGGCTGTGGATGACATCAAGCACAATCCGGATTCGCGCCGCATCATAGTCTCCGCCTGGAACGTGGGCGAACTGGACAAGATGGCGCTGGCTCCCTGCCACGCCTTCTTCCAGTTCTATGTGGCGGACGGCAAGCTCTCCTGCCAGCTCTACCAGCGCAGCTGTGATGTGTTCCTCGGCCTGCCGTTCAACATCGCCAGCTATGCCCTGCTGACCCACATGATGGCCCAGCAGTGCGATCTGGAAGTGGGCGATTTTGTCTGGACCGGTGGTGATGTGCACCTCTACTCCAATCACATGGAGCAGACCGCGCTGCAGCTCTCCCGTGAGCCACGGCCCTTGCCGCAGCTGGCGATCAAGCGCAAGCCGGACTCCCTCTTCGACTACAGGTTCGAGGATTTCGAGATCCTGGGGTACGACCCCCATCCCGGCATCAAGGCGCCCGTCGCCATCTAATGTAAAAGGCGCCTTGAGGCGCCTTTTTTATGCATAAAAATAACTGAAAATTCATTTTATTGATTGCGTCATCAAGGGGGTCTGAGTGCAGTAAAACCTGCTTATAGCAGGCACCTTCTGTTTTGCCTTCGGTTTTCTCGTTGTATTCAGCAGTAAGAAACGATTTTCCATTAATTGTTATGGGATATAGACTCAAATCAAAGTAATACTGTGGATAATTTAACCATGAGCAAGGTAATAAAGAAGTTTCTGCAGCTGGAGGCCGCCTCCGGAATAATTCTGATCATGGCAGCCATACTGGCGATGGTATTGGCCAACACGGGTCTGGCCGGTGGCTATCAGGCATTCCTCGATACGCCGGTGCAGGTGCGCATCGCCGCACTCGACATCAACAAGCCGCTGCTGCTCTGGATCAATGACGGTTTCATGGCGATCTTCTTCCTGCTGGTCGGGCTTGAGGTCAAGCGCGAGATGCTGGAAGGGGCGCTCTCTTCCCGGGTACAGGCGACCTTCCCGGCCATAGCCGCGGTCGGCGGCATGCTGGCCCCCGCGCTCATCTATGCCTTCTTCAACTACTCGGATGAAGTGGCGCGCGCCGGCTGGGCTATCCCCGCCGCGACCGATATCGCCTTCGCCCTCGGGGTGATGGCGCTGCTGGGCAAGCGGGTGCCGGTCAGCCTCAAGGTGTTCCTGCTGGCGCTGGCCATCATGGACGACCTGGGTGTCATCATCATCATAGCGCTCTTCTATACCCAGCAGCTGTCGCTGACGGCGCTGGCGGTCGGCATACTGGCGACCCTGACCCTGCTCTGGATGAATCGCCGTGGGGAGGACAGGATCGGCCTCTACATGCTGGTGGGCCTGGTGCTCTGGGTCGCTGTGCTCAAGTCCGGCGTCCATGCGACCCTGGCTGGCGTCATAGTGGGCTTCATGATACCGCTCAACGGCAAGCGTTATGCCTCGCCGCTCAAGCATCTGGAGCACTCGCTGCACCCGTGGAGCGCCTACCTGATACTGCCGCTGTTCGCCTTTGCCAATGCGGGGGTCTCGCTGGACGGGATAGGCCTGTCGTCCCTGCTGAGCCCTGTTCCTCTTGGCATCATGCTGGGACTGTTCGTGGGCAAGCCGCTCGGGGTGTTCACCATCAGCTGGCTGGCGGTCAAGCTGGGCATCGCCCAGTTGCCGGGCGGGGTCAACTTCAAGCAGATTTTTGCGGTCAGCATACTGTGTGGCATCGGCTTTACCATGTCGATGTTCATCGCATCGCTGGCGTTCGAGCACGGCGGATTGGATTACGGCAGCTATTCACGCCTCGGGATCCTGGTGGGATCCACCCTGGCGGCAGTGGTCGGTTATCTCGCCCTGCGGATGTCGCTTCCCAACCGGGAGGCGGATCAAAGCACGGAGGGATTATGAGAAGAGTGATAGGGTTGGTCATGCTGGCGAGCCCGGGGCTCTGGGCGGCCAGTCTGGAGGATTGTCAGCAGGATGCGGCATCAAGCAGCTGCTCCGCCTATCTCAACGGGGTGGTCGACAGCGCCGTCATGCTGGGGGACAAGCAGGCCAAGGCCCAATTCGGTGAGACCTTCGCCGAGCGGGCCCTGAGCAGCCGGGCCGGTGAGCGGGTCAAGCAGTCCAACAAGCGCTACTGCGGCGAGCGGATGCCTGACAAGGTGCGCCTCAAGGCCAACCTGCAGGCACAGTTCACCGCAAACAAGGTTGACTCGATCAGCGACATGTATGACATTCTGGCGGCTGAACTCAGCTGCTACCGGAGTCCGCGTACCGCGGGAACCCCATCGGATGTCACACCTTAATTACAATCACCTCTACTATTTTTGGATGACTCAGAAGAAGGGCTCCGTCACCCAGGCGGCGGAAGCCCTCTTCTTGACCCCGCAGACAGTCACCGGCCAGATCAAGCTGCTGGAGCAGCGCCTGGGCGGCAAGTTGCTGATGCGCAAAGGACGCTCCCTCGAGGCTACCGAGCTGGGCCAGCTGGTGTTTCGCTATGCCGACAAGATGTTCAGCCTTTCCTACGAGATGCTGGATATCGTCAACTACCGCAAGGAGAGCCAGATACTGTTCGATGTCGGCATCGCCGATGCACTCTCCAAACGCCTCGCCAGCCGGGTACTGCTCTCGGTCATTCCCAACGATGGCTCCATCCACCTGCGCTGCTTCGAATCGACCCACGAGCTGCTGCTGGAACAGCTGAGCGAGCACAAGCTCGACATGATCCTCTCCGATTGCCCGGTGGACTCCAGCCAGCATGCGGGCCTGCTCTCCAAGCGGCTCGGCGGTTGTGGCGTCAGCTTCTTCTGCAAGGCGCCGCTGCCCGAGAAGCCCTTTCCCGCCTGTCTGGAGGAGCGCAAGCTGCTGATCCCGGGACGCCGTACCGCCATGGGCCGCCAGCTGACCCAGTGGTTCGAGCAGCAGGGCATCTCCCCCAGCATCCTCGGCGAGTTCGACGATGCGGCCCTGATGAAGGCCTTCGGTTTCTTCAATCAGGGCATCTTCATGGCGCCGACCATCTATCGGGAGGAGATCCTGGAAGGGGAGGAGGTGATGCTGATCGGGGAGACCCAGGATCTGATGGAGGAGTATTACGTCATCTTCGCCGAGCGGATGATCCAGCATCCGGCGGTAAAACGGGTATGCGAGAGTGATTTCTCCTTCCTGTTCGCCGGGCGGGAGGACTTCACCATGATTCAACCGGCAACCCTGGCATTTTAAATCAGCGGGTCACAGAGTATGATTCTTGCCTCGGACGAGAGGGGATGAGATGCAACTGGAAGAGATGGAGGCGAATGCGAGCCGGGCTGTGGCGCTGCTCAAGGCTCTGGCCAATGAACGACGACTGTTTATTCTGTGCCAGCTGCAGGATCGGGAACTGTCGGTGGGGGAGCTCAACGAGGTGCTCGGATTGAGCCAGTCAGCCTTGTCGCAGCACTTGGCCGTGCTTCGGCGGGATGAGTTGGTGGAGACGCGAAAAGAGGCCCAGACGGTCTACTATTCGCTGCGCAGCCACGAGGTGCGCGAAATGATTGCCCTGCTGCACAAGCTTTACTGCAGCGCAGATAAATAAAAACCGGCACTGAGGCCGGTTTTTTTTAGCTTTATACAGCCGAAGCTGATTAAGCCATAGCTTTGATCTGGGCAGACAGGCGGCTCTTGTGACGAGCAGCTTTGTTCTTGTGGATCAGGCCTTTGGTAGCCATGCGATCCATGATCGGCTGAGCGGTAGCAAAAGCAGCAACGGCAGCAGCTTTGTCGCCAGAAGCGATGGCAGCAATTACTTTCTTCAGATAGGTACGGGTCATTGAACGACGGCTGGCGTTGTGTTGACGACGTTTCTCTGACTGAATCGCGCGCTTCTTAGCAGATTTGATATTAGCCAAGGTAAAACTCCTAAAACTGTCTTAGCGAGTGTATTGAAAAGGCCCGGAAATATGCCTTCTCAACCACATATTGTCAAATGATTTGTGCAAATAAACACCGCCCCCCGGTGGTGTGTCTGTTGGGAGGCGGTTAAACTGTCGGCCGATTCTACCAGCATTCTTTCCATTCTGACAGTTCCAGAGGCTTCGTCTTGAGTAAGAAATTGATCAAATCCGGCATGATAGTGTCCGCAATGACGCTGGCGTCCCGTGTGATGGGCTTGGTTCGCGATGTGGTCATCGCCAATCTGCTCGGCGCCGGGGTGGCCGCAGACGTCTTCTTCTTTGCCAACCGCATTCCCAACTTCCTGCGCCGGCTGTTCGCCGAAGGGGCCTTCAACCAGGCGTTTGTTCCCGTAATGACGGAGTACAAGAAAAAGGGCGACGAGCGCGAGGTGCGTGAATTGCTGGCCGCCGTGGCGGGTACGCTCGGTGGCATAGTCACCATAGTCACCCTGCTCGGGGTGCTGGGCTCGGGCGTGCTGACGGCCCTGTTCGGCTGGGGCTGGTTCTGGGACTGGCTGCATGGCGGGCCGGCGGCCGAGAAGTTCGAGCTGGCCAGCCTGATGCTCAAAATCACCTTCCCTTACCTCTGGTTCATCACCTTCACCGCCATGGCGGGGGCCATACTCAACACTTTTGGCCGCTTTGCCGTCTCCTCGTTTACGCCCGTGTTTCTCAACCTCACCATGATAGCGGCGGCCTGGTGGATAGCGCCCTTGATGGAGCGGCCAGAGATAGCCCTCGCCATCGGTGTCTTTCTCGGCGGTCTGGTGCAGTTCCTGTTCCAGTATCCCTTCCTGCGCCAGATCAACATGCTGGTGTGGCCCAAGTGGGGTTGGCATCATCCCGGGGTGATCAAGATCCGCACCCTGATGATCCCGGCGCTGTTTGGCGTCTCGGTCAGCCAGATCAACTTGCTGATCAACACCATGCTCGCCTCCTTCCTCGCCACCGGCGCCATCAGCTATCTCTATTACTCGGATCGGCTGCTGGAGTTTCCCCTCGGCCTGTTTGCGGTGGCCATCAGTACCGTGATCCTGCCTGCGCTGGCCAAGAAGCACGTGGATGAGGACCCGGCCGACTTCGCCCGTACCATGGACTGGGGGGTACGCATGGTGATGCTGCTCGGCCTGCCGGCCATGGTGGGGATAGCCGTGTTGCGCGAGCCCATACTGCGAGTGCTCTTCATGCGCGGCGAGTTCGGCATGCACGAGGTGAGCATGTCCAGTGCCAGCCTGCTGGCTTCCACCACGGGCCTGCTCTCCCTGATGCTGATCAAGGTGCTGGCGCCGGGCTACTACGCCCGCCAGGATACCAAGACGCCGGTGCGGATCGGGGTGATGTCCATGATTGCCAACATGGTGTGCAACCTCATCTTCATCTTCCCGCTCGGCTATGTGGGGCTGGCGCTGTCGACCGCCTGCTCGGGCACCTTGAATGCGGCCTTGCTGTTCAAGGGCTTGTATCAGCAGTCGGTCTACCGTCCGTCCCGCCATACCGGGATCTTCTGTCTCAAGCTGCTGGTGGCGACCGTGCTGATGGGGGGGCTGCTTGGCTACCTGTCGCCGGATCTCGCGCAATGGGGCGCCTGGGGCATGGGCAAGGCCAGCATGCAGCTGACCATGTTGCTCTGTCTGGGCGGGGCCCTGTATGGCGTCATACTGCTGGCGCTGGGCATTCGGCCAAGACACCTGAGATCGGGTCAGTAGCCGCAGTGACACTGCCGCCATGGGCGGGTGAAACTTGCAGGGGGTGGCTCTGATGGCGCTCGGCATTCGGAATTTGACCAGGATGCCTGAAATCGGACCATGAGGGCTGACCCTGCCTGCTGCCTGTTATATAATCCGCCGATTTCCATGGCAGCAACGCACAAGGCACTGATGGAGCTTATTCGCGGTATTCACAATATCAAGCCCCGTCACCGGGGGTGTGTATTGACCATAGGCAACTTTGATGGGGTCCATCAGGGTCACCATGCCGTGCTGGCACGCCTGCAGGAAAAAGCCGTCCAACTCGGTCTGCCCGCCTGCGTCATGCTGTTCGAGCCCCAGCCCCTTGAGCTGTTTGCCGGGGCTGCAGCGCCTGCCCGCCTCAGTCGGCTGCGGGAGAAGTACGAGGCGCTCAGGGGAATGCAGCTCGATCGCATGCTCTGCGTGCGTTTCAACCATCGCTTCGCCGAGCAGTCCGCCGCTACCTTCATCGAGCAACTGCTGGTGGAGAAGCTAGGCGTGCACTATCTGGTGGTGGGAGATGATTTTCGCTTCGGCAAGGGGCGGCAAGGGGACTTCCAGCTGCTGGAGGCGGCGGGGCAGCGCTTCGGTTTCGAGGTGATCAGCACCCAGAGTTTCCAGCTATCCCGCCAGCGGGTCAGCAGTACCCTGGTGCGCGAAGCCCTCAAAGCCGGTCGGATGGCGGAGGTGGAGCTGATGCTCGGCCGCCCCTATACCATCAGCGGCCGGGTGGCCCACGGTGACAAGCTGGGCCGCACCATAGGTTTTCCCACCGCCAATCTGGCGCTCAAACGCCAGGTGATCCCGGTCGGTGGCGTGTTCGCGGTGGAAGTGGTATGTTCCGGCAAGACCTTCCCCGGTGTCGCCAATGTGGGTGTACGGCCGACCTTGAGCGGTACACAAGCCAGATTGGAAGTACATCTATTTGATTTTTCTGGCGATCTATATGGTCAACAGGTCAAGGTGCTGCTTCGCCACAAGCTGCGCGAAGAGCAGAAGTTTGCCTCTTTCACCGCCTTGAAAGAGCAGATCGAACGAGATGCCCTGGCGGCCCGAGCCTGGTTCGGGCTGCCACTACTCAATTTACCCAGCACTCTTTTAGAAAAGAAGGGAACCCAGGACTGATGAGCGACTATAAACATACCCTGAATCTTCCGGAAACCGAGTTTCCGATGCGTGGCGATCTGGCCAAACGCGAACCCAACATGCTGAAACGTTGGTACGATCAGGATCTTTACGGCGCCATTCGCCGCGCCAAAGCGGGCAAGCCCTCCTTTATTCTGCATGATGGCCCTCCCTACGCGAACGGCAGCATTCACATCGGTCACTCGGTCAACAAGATCCTGAAAGATGTCATCATCAAGTCCAAGGGCCTCTCCGGCTTCGATTCTCCCTATGTGCCCGGCTGGGATTGCCACGGTCTGCCCATAGAGCTGAAAGTGGAAGGCATGGTTGGCAAGCCGGGCGAGAAGGTTTCCGCCGCCGAGTTCCGCGCCGAGTGCCGCAAATATGCCAAGACCCAGATCGAAGCGCAGAAAACCGACTTCATCCGTCTGGGTGTGCTGGGTGACTGGGAACATCCCTACCTGACCATGGATTTTGGCACCGAAGCCAACATCATTCGCTCCATGGCCAAGATCGTCGAAAACGGCCACCTGCACAAAGGCTCCAAGCCGGTGCACTGGTGTACCGACTGTGGTTCTGCGCTGGCTGAAGCTGAAGTGGAGTACTACGACAAGAACTCCCCCTCCATCGATGTGCGTTTCAAGGCCGTTGACGAGGCTGCCGTTGCCGCCAAGTTTGACTGCCCCGAAGGCCACACCGGCAAGGGCCCGCTCTCTGTGGTGATCTGGACCACCACCCCCTGGACCCTGCCGGCCAACCGCGGCGTCGCCATGCACGCCGATCTGGACTATGCCCTGGTGCAGGTGGATGGCGAGCATCCGGAGCGCCTGATCCTGGCGGCCGAGCTGGTCAAGGACGTGATGGACCGCGCCGGTATCGAGCAGTTCCACAACCTGGGTTATGCCAAGGGTGCTGCGCTCGAGCTGCTGCGCTTCAACCACCCCTTCTACCGCTTCGACGTGCCTGTGGTGCTGGGTGATCACGTCACCCTGGATGCCGGCACCGGCGCCGTTCACACCGCCCCTGGCCACGGTCAGGAAGACTTTGTGGTCGGTCAGAAGTACGGTCTGGAAGTGGCCAACCCGGTTGGCAGCAACGGCGTTTACCTGCCGGATACCGAACTGTTTGCCGGCCAGCACGTGTTCAAGGCCAATGCGGCCGTGGTCGAGGTACTGAACGAACGTGGCGCCCTGCTGCATCACATGGTGTTCAACCACTCCTACCCGCATTGCTGGCGTCACAAGACCCCGATCATCTTCCGTGCCACTCCGCAGTGGTTCATCAGCATGGAACAGAAGGGTCTGCGTCAGCGTGCGCTGGAAGAGATAGAGCGCATCGAGAAAGACGGGATCACCCAGCACGGCCAGAGTGGCTGGGTACCGGCCTGGGGAAAGAACCGCATCCAGGCCATGGTCGAGAACCGTCCTGACTGGTGCATATCTCGTCAGCGTACCTGGGGCGTGCCCATCTCCCTGTTCGTTCACAAGGAGACTCAGCAACTGCACCCGGAATCCGTGCGCCTGATGCATGAAGTGGCCAAGCGGGTCGAGCAGGCCGGCATCCAGGCCTGGTGGGATCTGGACAAGGCCGAGCTGCTGGGCAGCGACGCCGACCTGTACGACAAGGTGCCTGACACCCTGGACGTCTGGTTTGACTCAGGTTCGACCCACTCCTCAGTGGTCGATGCCCGTCCCGAGTTCAACGGTCACTCCGCCGACCTCTATCTGGAAGGTTCCGACCAGCACCGTGGCTGGTTCATGTCCTCCCTGATGATCGGCGTGGCCATGAAAGACAAGGCGCCCTACAACCAGGTGCTGACTCACGGCTTCACCGTGGATGGTCAGGGTCGCAAGATGTCCAAGTCCATTGGCAACGTGGTCAGCCCGCAGGACGTGATGAACAAGCTGGGTGCCGACATCCTGCGTCTGTGGGTCGCCAGTACCGATTACACCGGCGAGATGACTGTCTCCGACGAGATCCTCAAGCGCTCTGCCGATGCCTATCGCCGCATCCGCAACACAGCCCGTTTCCTGCTGGCCAACCTGAACGGCTTCAATCCGGCGACCGACATGGTGGCTCCGGCTGACATGGTGGTGGTGGATCGCTGGGCCGTGGGTCGTGCCAAGGCGGTACAGGCCGAGATAGTGGCGGCATTCGACGAGTACAACTTCCACGGCGTGACCCAGAAGCTGATGCAGTTCTGCTCCATCGAGATGGGTTCCTTCTACCTGGACGTCATCAAGGATCGTCAGTACACCGCCAAGGCAGACAGCCTGGCTCGTCGCTCCTGCCAGACCGCTCTGTATCACATTGTGGAAGCCATGGTGCGCTGGATGGCGCCCATCATGAGCTTCACCGCCGATGAGATCTGGGCCCTGCTGCCAGGTGAGCGCAGCGAGTTCGTGTTCACCGAGGAGTGGTATGACGGCCTGTTCGGGCTGGATGCCGGCGAGCAGATGGGCGATGCCTTCTGGGCCGAGATCCTGACCGTGCGTGGTGAAGTGAACAAGGCGCTGGAAGCGGCCCGTGGCGAGAAGCGCATCGGCGGCTCCCTGCAGGCCGAACTGACCCTGTTTGCCAAGCCTGCGCTGGCCGAGCGCCTGAATGCCCTGGCCGACGAGCTGCGCTTCGTGCTGCTCACCTCCAAGGCCAAGGTCGTGATCGCTGACAGTGCACCGGAAGGTTCCGTTGCGACCGAGCGCGATGACCTCTGGCTGAGCGTGGCCCAGTCCGCCGCCGCCAAGTGCGACCGCTGCTGGCACCATGTGGAAGACGTGGGCACCATAGCCGGTCACGAAGAGATCTGTGGCCGCTGCGTCACCAACGTCGAGGGTGACGGCGAAACACGTCAATTTGCCTGATGAACATGACTCATAACAAGAGCGGCCTGCGTTGGCTGTGGCTGGCGGTGCTGGCATTCGTACTGGACCAGGCGAGCAAGCTCGCCGTGGTCAAGCTGCTGCCGTTTGGCTATCCGGGGGTGGAGATCACCCCCTTCTTCAATCTGGTGCACGTCTACAACAAGGGCGCTGCGTTCAGCTTCCTGGCCGATCAGGGGGGCTGGCAGCGCTGGTTCTTCGCCGTACTGGCGTTTGCCATCTGCGGGCTGCTGATCCACTGGCTGCGCAAGCAGTCGGTTACCCAGCGCTGGAGCGGCATCGCCTACTCCCTGATCATAGGCGGGGCCCTTGGCAACGTGTTTGATCGGCTGGTGCTTGGCCACGTGGTCGACTTCCTCGACTTTTACTGGCAGCGCTCCCATTGGCCGGCGTTCAACCTGGCCGACAGCTTCATCTTCATCGGCGCCGCCATGATAGTGCTGGAAGGCTTCCGTTCCGAGAAGAAGAGGGAGGTGGCATGAGTCAGCCTATCGCCGCCGAAATTACGGCCAACAGCAGCGTGCTGTTCCACTTCGCCATCAAGCTGGAAGATGGCTCGGTTGCAGACAGCACTGCGCTGCACGGCAAACCGGCCCGCCTGCGGATGGGCGATGGCAGCCTGACCAACACCTTCGAGCAGTGCCTGCTGGGTCTGCAACAGGGTGATGCCAAGAGCTTCACGCTGGCGCCGGAGCAGGCGTTCGGCCTCGCCAATCCCGACAACATCTACCATCTGGACCGAGCCAAGTTCGGCGCCGAGGTGGAGCCCAAGGTCGGCACCATCATACTGTTCGACCAGCCCAATGGCAGCGAGCTGCCCGGCATCATACGGGCGGTGGAAGGCATGTCGGTGACGGTCGATTTCAACCACCCCCTGGCCGGTCATACCGTCACCTTCGAGGTGGAGATCCTGGGCGTTGATGACGAGGAAGAGGTTCACTGATGGATATTCTGCTCGCGAATCCTCGCGGTTTCTGCGCCGGTGTCGATCGCGCCATCAGCATAGTCGAGAGCGCGCTGGAGAAGTTCGGTGCTCCCATCTATGTCCGTCACGAAGTGGTGCACAACCGCTATGTGGTGAACAAGCTGAAAGAGGCGGGCGCCGTGTTCGTCGAGGAGCTGGACGAGGTGCCGGACGACAGTATCGTCATCTTCTCCGCCCACGGCGTGGCCAAGACGGTGCGCGAGATGGCCAAATCCCGTGCCCTCAAGGTGTTTGATGCCACCTGCCCGCTGGTGACCAAGGTACACATGGAAGTCCATCGCGCCAGTCGCAAGGGCTCCGAAGCCGTGCTCATCGGTCACGCGGGTCACCCCGAGGTGATCGGCACCATGGGCCAGTACGAGAACCGCGAAGGCGGCATGTATCTGGTGGAAACGCCGGACGATGTGGCCAAACTCCAGGTGAAGAATCCGGATGATCTCTGCTTCGTCACCCAGACTACCCTGAGTGTGGATGAAACCTCGGATGTGATCGACGCCCTGCGCAAGCAGTTCCCCAAGATCCAGGGGCCACGCAAGGACGATATCTGTTACGCCACCCAGAACCGCCAGGATGCGGTGCGGGAGATGGCGGGGCTGGTGGACGCCATGCTGGTGGTCGGGTCACGCAACTCTTCCAACTCCAACCGTCTGCGCGAGCTGGCCGAGAAGGTGGGGGCTCGTGCCTACCTGATCGACGATGCCTCCATGATCGAAACCGGCTGGCTGGAGGGGGTCGAGCGCATCGGGGTAACGGCTGGCGCCTCGGCACCGGACGTGCTGGTGCAGAACGTTATCGCCCGTCTGCGCGAGCTGGGCGGCAATATGGTTGTCGAGCACCCAGGTCGCGAAGAGAACGTGGTGTTTGAAGTGCCGCCCGAGCTTAGAATTATTTGAGTGCAGCCAGGAAGGCTTAAGAATAAAGTATGATGATATTGACGCCGAGTTTGTCGTGGTGACAGGCTCGGCGTTAAACTTGTAAAGCCGTCAATCACCAAGGATTGGATATGATTGGGTTCTTTCGAGGCTTCTCTCTTGTTGAGCTGATGATTGTCGTCGCTATAGTCGCGATTCTTGGCACCATCGCTTATCCCTCTTATCAGCAGTACCTGCTGACCAGTCACCGTGTTGATGCCAAAAAGATGTTGCTGGACGCTGCCAACCGGCAGGAAACCTACTTTATGGATTTCAACCAGTATGCCTCTTCAGCGGCTGCTCTCAATATTTCTGAGAACTCTGATTCTGGATTTTATCATCTGGTCATTTCTGCAGCCAACAACACTTATACCTTGTCTGCAACGGCCTCTGGCGCTCAGGGCTCAGATCAGGACTGCATCATTTTCTCCATCGATCAGAATGGTACAAAAAGTGCGCAGAACATCAGTAACAGCGCCAACAATGATTGCTGGGACTAGCTTATGATGCCACATATTGCCCCACCCAGAACCGGATTCAGTCTGCTGGAAGTGATGATAGCGGCTGTGGTGCTCTCATTTGGCTTGCTGGGCTTGGTCGCCTTGCAGACTACCTCGAAATTTTCTGGCTATGAGGCTCGACAGAGAACAATAGCCAGTTGGCTAGCCACTGATATCGTAGAACGAGCAAGGATCAATCGTTCCGTCTGGGAGTTGCAGAGTACACAAGCTTGGATGGTAAGTGCAGGATCAGCTATTAATAAACCTAATTGCGGCAATGTGGATGGCACCATGGTTAGTTGTAGTCAAAGCGATCTATTTACCTTAGATATGTTCAATTGGCAGCAATCATTATTGGGTGTCGGTGTATCAGGATCCTCATCTTCAATGCAAAACCCTTTAGGTTGTATTATTCGTGGTAATAATAACGCAATGACCGTGGTATTAACATGGCAAGGCCGAGAGGCATTATCAGATGGTACTTCCGCCATCTCTAACAATATTCGTAATCTATGTGGTTTTGGTAATACCTTGATTCAGTCTCGGCATTATTACATGTTGGAGACCACACTATGAACACCAGAGGATTTACACTCGTTGAATGGTTGATTGCCATGGTTATTGGGATCTTTCTTTTGGGTGGTGTTTTAAGTGTGTTTGTTGCGTCTAGGGCAACGACAGAAGATGTATTCGATCAGAGTGAGCTACAGGAGAATGGCCGTTTAGCTATGCGTCTTGTTACTCAGGACCTTCGTTGGGCTGGTTTTTGGGGGGATTATACTGGCATGCCTATGCAGAGAGATGTCGGTGTCAGTTTGAGCACTGGTGCTGTTGTTTCTACTACCAGTGATTGTATTGATGAGAGAGGGGAGGGAAGTCTTCCTTCTACTGCGACGGTCACTCGTGCACTTTGGGTGGGGCGGGTTGATGCCAGTAAAAGCATGAGTGGTTTTTCATGTATTACCGCAGTCTCACGGATTGCTAATTCAGATGTTATCAGTATCAAACGATTGATCGGTCAACCCTTAGTGAGCGGCTTTGATACCAATAGATTTTACATGGCCACAACGACTCAAGCTGCCTATATATTTCGTGGAAATGAAGTTGCCCCGACGGAAGCTGCAATGCCGACTCGGCAAATATGGGAGTATCAACATTATATTTATTATCTTGCACTTGGTACAACAGGTATTCCAGAGCTACGCAAGAGGATGTTGACTGCAAATGGCGGTTCTGTTTTGATCACGGGGCCAGTGGCAGAAGGTATTGAATATATAGTTGTTTTGTATGGTGTAGACACAACTCTTGTTCAAGATGGTCAGATTGATAAATATGTTGGAACTACCAATGTATCGGCACAAGAATGGAATGAGGGGCGAGTTATCTCTGCCAGAGTATTCATTTTGGTTCGATCTCTACAGGCCTCTAGTAAATATAAAAATAACAATACGTATCAAGTAGGTAATATATCAATCTCTGGGGGGAATGATGGTTTTCGCCGATTACTGTTGGAAAGTAGTGTAGCTATTCGTAATCCGGCGGTGATCGCGGGAGGTGGAAAATGAAGTCTATAGATGGAATTGCATTGATTGTAGCACTGGTTATTTTAGTACCCTTAACACTGATTGCTGTCGTTGTAATGCAATCTAGCGGTATTGATTTGAGAATGGCAGGGGCTTCTGCCAGTTTTCAGAAAGCAGAGCATCAAGTGGAAGGAATAATTGAGAATGCTTTGCAGCAAACTGGTCTATCTACTCGTATTTCAACAATGGGTGCTAGTGCGGCCTTGAGTGTATCTGGCAACAATATTGCTACAACCGTTAATATGACACGACGTGCGGAAACAGTATGCAAGCGTAAATTTAATGCTAGTAGTCAGAATGTGATCCCTTCCTGCCGTTATATTGAGATGCAAGCGGGTGTTAATTATGGAAAGAATGCCCGTCCTTTGAGTTGGATTGCAGGTGTTGAGCAACCATTGCTCAAATCTGAATAAGGAGCATAGGATATGCTTAAACATATATGCACATCATTGTTTTTTTTCCTGATAGCGGTCATACCGGCTATTGCTGCAAATAGTTACTCTGATGATACAGAACTTTTTATCTATGACTTCTCAAAGGCTGGTGATTTTAGGCCAAAGATTCTTATTATTTTTGATAACTCTGGTAGTATGAGTGAAACCATGGAGGTAGTGAAAGAGGAATATAACCCTCTGACAACTTATGCTGCATTAAACCGTGATCCTGATACTGCCAATACTAAAAAATACATATATTACTCTACGGATGGCACTGTCCCTTCTATCACTAGTACGAAACGATTTCCTGATAAAATAAATGCCTGCGCTTCATCAAAAACTCCACTGAGCAATATAGGTTATTTTCAATCTCAGGTTTGGAGTTATTTGTTTTCAAGCTTTAATAATAGTGGTGTGCCACGGCAGGGCTCTTGGGTTTCAGTTTCTCCTTATGTTGAAAGTGAAATGTATTTGGTTGACTGCAAACAAGACATTACAGTTAGAAATACAGCTAACCCATTTACTGGGACTTTACCAGTAGGAAGCGTTACTACTGGCTACCCTATAAATAAAACAGCCAATAATTCAGGCTCTTGGTACTATACAGCCAATGTTGCCAATGCAGCTTCGGGTAGTAATACTAGCGTGACGCTGTACTCTGCTAACTATCTTCGCTGGTATTATGGTCCTACAGGTTATAGCGTTCAGTCCCGCCTAAAAATTGCCAAGGATGCGGTAAAGGGAATCATTTCGTCAACTCCAGGCGTCGATTTTGGATTGGCTGTATATAACTACAATGATAGTAATGGTGGAAAAAATGGTGGGCGTGTAGTTAGACGGATACTGAGTAATGATGAAGATATGGGGGGAGGGGTTACAGCGGAAAAAAATATATTGTCAACAATAGATAGTCTCGGCGCTGAAACAAACACTCCATTATGTGAGACATTATATGAAGCATATCGTTTCTTTGGTGGTCAGAGTGTTTTTTATGGTGATGATGATAGTTCACGTACGCCAGCAAGAGATACCTTAGCTGAAAATCCTGTAGGAACCTATAAGTCACCTTATGACAAGTGCTCTAATAATGGATATGTTATTTATATTACGGATGGTGAACCAACACAAGATACAGCAGCAAATACATTAGTTCAAGGTCTTATTAATACTCTTAGCAGCGATGAAAAAGCGGCTTATGGTACGACGGTTGGTTATGGATCCAGTGGAAGTAAAAGCTATTTAGCTGCTCTTGCCGGGTATATGAAACACAAGGATGTTAATGGTGGTTCGCCAGGAGTACAAACCGTTACTACTTTTACTGTAGGGTTTGGTGATGACGCCGTCAGCGGAGCTGGAAATCTGTTGGCTGAGACTGCCCGACGTGGTGGTGGAACTTATTATCCTGCGACAGATTCAACTGCATTAACTCAGGCTCTCAAATCATCTTTATTAGCGATTTTACGGATTAATACGTCGCTAGTTTCTCCAGCTATTGCAACTAATAACTTTGATCGCACGCGTAGCCTAAACAATATCTACTATGCTATGTTCGAGCCTGATTCAGGCCCGCGTTGGAAAGGTAATCTTAAAAAACTTATATTTTCAAATAAAGGATATGTTGTAGATATCAATGATCTACCTGCAATAAAAACTGATGGGACAATTATTGAGAGTGCTCAAACCTATTGGTCAGATGAACGTGATGGGAATGTTGTGGTTAAGGGGGGGGCGCAAGCTATGCTGGCAGAGAAATCTTCAAGAAATTTATATGTTATCAACAATTCTCAAGTTAGACTGGATGCTCTTAATCGAACTAATCTGGAAAGCATTGCAGGCAATGCCTCTGCACTGAATACTCATCTGCAAGTGGCTGACTCAACAGAGGCAGATACATTGATTAACTGGGCTCGTGGGGTTGATGTTGACGATGAGGATTTCGATACGACGACGACGATTCGCCGTTTTATTCTTGGTGATCCGTTGCACTCTCGGCCACTTGTTATTAACTATGGTCCACCCTCAGGTAATCTAAATGACAGCCCCGATTTGAGAATTCTTATGGGGACTAACGCTGGTTTCTTACATATGTTCAAAGACTCAGGCGTGAGTATTGATGAAAGCTGGGCTGTCATTCCATATGAATTCATGGCAAATCAGCAAGATCTCAGAAAAAATGTGGAATCGTCAAGTCATATCTATGGAGTTGATTCATCACCCGTCGCCTTAATTAAGGATGCGAATAAGAATGGTATTATTAAGTCTTCTGAGGGGGACTTTGCTTGGCTATTTATGGGGTTGCGAGGAGGAGGGAAGAGTTACTACGCTTTCAATATATCAAGCCCAGATGTGCCAGCTTTAAAGTGGAGCATCAATAGTCAGACTACTGGTTTTAGCCAGTTAGGGCAAACTTGGTCGGTACCAGAAGTTGCTTTTGTTCCCGGTATTACTGATCCTGTTCTGATCTTTGCTGGGGGTTATGATATCAACAAAAGTAGTATCGGTTTGGGAGTGAGTGATGGCTCGGGTTCAGGCATATATATGGTAAATGCCAACACTGGATCTTTGATTTTCAGTGTAACTCCTGCTTCGGGCTCCACGACAAATCTGAACATGCCTGCAATGGCAGATAGCATGCCTGGTACTGTCGCTACGTTGGATAGTGATGGTGATGGAAAAATAGATAGAATTTATGCTGGAGATACTGGTGGTAATATCTGGCGGGTAGATCTTCCTTCTGCCAACAAGGCTGACTGGAGTGCTTTCAAGTTTGCTAGCTTAGGTTCTGACTCTGTACAGAGTGCAGATCGCCGGTTTTTCACTCAGCCGGTCATTGTTCGTACCATCAACAAGGAAGTGACACGAACGATAGTAAATGGAATGGATCAGTATACGTATAAGGAACGCCCATTTGATGCCGTACTGATTGGCAGTGGAGATCGTAACAGGCCATCCTCTGAGTCTACTGTTAAGAATGCCTATTTCATGCTGAGAGATTATAATGTTGTGGCCAAAGATTATAAAACTAATACCCCGGCTGCATTAGTTATTTCTGATCTCTATGATGTGACCAATGATCCTTTTGTTGGTACGACTACTGATTCTGAAATATTAAATGTGAGAGCTGCAATAACTGGTAAAAAGGGATGGGTTTACTGGTTAAATGAATCTGGAGAGAAATCCATGGGTGCTGGTGTTGTATTACAAGGGAAGCTTTACTTTACTTCATTCTTACCTCAGGTTCAGTCATTTCAAGAGTGTACGATCCAATCGATAGGTGCTATGCGTCAGTATATGATTGATATGCATTATGGTACTACATTCAGGTATGTTGTCGACCAAGATGGAAATGAAACCCCAGTGCGTTATGTAGAGGTTAACAATAAAGTTGCAGACGACCTTGTTGTTCATGCTGGTGATGATTCCAAAGTGCGTATTATTGGTGGCGCTCCAGGCGAAGAGGTTATCCTCAAAGATGAAGGTAATGGTGAGCCCGAGCGTTGTACCGCAGAGGGGGAATGTTCTCAAGGTGCTGATGAGGCTGAAATGGACATGGCACCCAAGAAAATATATTTATATGAAGGAGTGCAGTAATGAATGCCTTGTATGGATTATTCTTACTTTTTTTATCCTTCTCGGTCATGGCCACTGATATAAAGTGCTATGTAGAATTGGATAATGGACACAAGGTGATTTTGCAGAGTTCTATGGAAGGTAGTAATCAATCGGAGGTTTATAAGCACTTTAAAAAGAAAGGCTTTGAATATAATGGGCAGATAAGTAAGGTAAAGGAGGTCTTGGAATGTGTTGCTGTAAGTAGTCCATTTAGCTTGGATGCGGCATTACACCAAGAAAAAATACAGCCTCGTTAGTGTTCATGGGCATACATTCGCTTGAGGTGAGCTGGAGCTGCGCCCTGATTGGGCGGTGACAAGGTTTATCTGAGGTTGTCCTGTTTCACATAGAGAAAGGGTGGCATTGGTGCCGATGCTAGTGCCATCCAAACTGTAAGTTGTGGAAATTCTGTTTGCTGTCGCAGTGATCCCATCAGTCAACTGCTGGCTACGTGATAGTAGTGTTTCTCCAGAATTAAGTTCATTGTTGTTATTACTGTCGATGAAGACGAGATAGTAGGCCGGATTATTTTGCACACATTTATTTGATGCGTCAGCTAAACAAGCTGTTACAGTTTGTTGATTGTCAATCGCTTGGGAGCGCGCAAATCTCATATGTTTTAACAGCATTTGTGATTGAAATGACAGGCTGTTGCTATTGAGTAGGCTCTTGAGGGAGGGGATACCTATCCCAAGAAGAATAACCAGTAATGAAATCGTGATCATCAGTTCTAGCAGGGTAAATCCGTTATTTTTCATATGAACCTGAATATGTCGTTCCATGACTCTCTACAGCTTATCTCCCCCATGGGCTGCTGTCACACTGAACTCCTGACTTGAACTGGCAGATTGCCCCCCTTTTCTTTATCATTCCCCATCATTTTCGATTTTAAGATGCATCGCCATGGCAAAAGCCCTCTCCCTGATGCTTGCCCAGTTGAATCTGACGGTAGGCGCCATCGAAGATAACTGTGACAAGGTGCTGGCTGCGGCCGCCCAGGCCGAGCAGCAAGGCGCTGATCTGCTGGTGTGTTCCGAGCTGGCCCTGACCGGCTACCCGCCGGAGGATCTGCTGCTGCGTGCCGATCTGATGATCCGGGTCGATGCTGCGCTGGCTCGTATCGCGGCCTGGCAGGGCAACTGTGCCATTCTGGTGGGTCACCCCTGGCGTGAGGGGGCTTCGCTCTATAATGCGGCCTCTCTCTATGAGCAGGGCAAGCTGATCGCCCGTTACTTCAAGCAGGATCTGCCCAACTACGGGGTATTTGACGAGAAACGCTACTTCACCGCAGGCACTGATAGCTGCGTGGTGCCCTTCCGTGGCCATCAGCTGGGATTGCTCATCTGCGAAGACCTGTGGCAACCGGGCCCGGCGCTGGCCGCCAAGGCCGCAGGCGCCGAGCTGCTGCTCACCATCAATGCCTCGCCCTACGATCAGGAGAAACCCTGGATCCGCCATGAGCTGATGACGACCCGCTGTCACCAGACAGGTTTGCCGCTGGTCTATCTCAACCAGGTGTGTGGCCAGGACGAGCTGATCTTCGACGGTTGTTCCAAGGTGTTCGACGGTCGAGGCGAGCTGACACACAAGCTGGCCCCCTTCGCCGAAGAGCTTGCCCTGGTGCGTTTTGCCGCCGGGCAGCCGCTGAAAGAACGGGAGCCTGCCACGTCGCTCGACCCCTTGGCCGAGACCTATCAGGCACTGGTGCTGGCGGTGCGTGATTACATCACCAAAAACGGTTTCCAGGGCGCCGTGCTGGGTCTGTCCGGTGGTATCGATTCCGCCCTGACCCTGGCCATAGCGGCCGACGCCATCGGGGCGGACAAGGTGCAGGCGGTGATGATGCCGTTCCGTTACACGGCCCAGATGAGTGTGGAGGATGCCAAGGAGCAGGCCGAGCGGATGGGTGTCGAGTTCGACATCATCTCCATCGAGCCCATGTTCGAAGGTTTCATGACCCAGCTGGAGCCGCTGTTTGCCGGAACCGCCCGGGATACCACGGAAGAGAACCTGCAGGCTCGCTGTCGCGGCGTGCTCTTGATGGCACTCTCCAACAAGCGCCGGCGCATAGTGCTGACCACCGGCAACAAGAGCGAGATGGCCGTGGGCTATGCCACCCTGTATGGTGACATGGCGGGCGGTTTCGACGTGCTGAAAGATGTGCCCAAGACGCTGGTCTTCAAATTGTGCGAATATCGCAACTCGGTCGATTACGTGATCCCGCAGCGGGTCATCGACCGTCCCCCTTCGGCAGAGCTGGCGCCAGACCAGGTGGATCAGGACAGCCTGCCCCCCTACGACATCCTGGATGCCATCCTCAAGCGCTACGTGGAAGAGGATGCCTCGGTCGCCGATCTGGTGGCAGAGGGATTCGAGGAGGCCGTGGTACGCAAGGTGATCCGCTTGGTGGATCTCAACGAATACAAGCGCCGTCAGGCCGCCGTCGGGCCCCGTATCACGGCCCGCAACTTTGGTAAGGATCGCCGTTACCCCATCACATCCGGGTTTGGCAAACAGAACTGGTAAGGAGTCACCATGAAGAAGATTGAAGCCATCATCAAACCGTTCAAGCTGGACGATGTACGCGAGGCCCTGGCCGAGATCGGCATCAACGGCATGACGGTATCCGAAGTCAAAGGCTTCGGCCGCCAGAAGGGCCATACCGAGCTCTATCGCGGTGCCGAATACATGGTGGATTTCCTGCCGAAGGTAAAGGTGGAGCTGGTGGTGCAGGACGAGGACCTCGATGCCTGCCTGGAAGCCATCCAGAACACAGCCCGCACCGGCAAGATAGGTGACGGCAAGATTTTCGTCTGCGAGGTGGAACGTGTCATTCGTATTCGTACCGGCGAAGAGAACGAAGACGCGATTTGATGTGATGCATGTGCCTCGTAACGCTCAAGAGAACGAAGATGCAACACGGCTGATGTCATGGATGCGCCTCGCTGCGGTGGCCGGCCTGCTGGCTGGCCTGACCGCATGTAGTACCCGGCCGCCGGCCCAGCCGGAAAATCTGTGCCAGATCTTTAGGGAAAAACCCGAGTGGCACAAGGCGGCACTCAAGATGAACGAGAAGTGGGGCACACCGATCCAGGTGGTGATGGCCATGATGTATCAGGAGTCCTCCTTCGTGCATGACGCCCAGCCGCCGATGGGGTACTTCCTCTTCATCCCGACCGGGCGGGCCAGTTCCGCTTATGGTTATGCCCAGGTGAAAGATGAAACCTGGGACGATTACCAGCGGGAAACCGGCAACGGCTGGAGCAGCCGCGACGACTTTGCCGACGCCATCGATTTTATGGGCTGGTACACTAACAAGGCCCAGCGGCTGAACGGCACCTCCAAGTGGGATGCCTATGGCCAGTATCTCAACTATCACGAAGGGTGGGGTGGCTACCGGCGTGGCAGCTACCGCAGCAAGGGGTGGTTGATGAAGACCTCCCGCAAGGTAGAGGCTCGCGCCCAGCGCTACGGCGCCCAGTATCGACAATGCAAGGATCAGCTCTCCAGCGGGGGCTGGTTCTGGTAACCAAATCAGGAGTCAGAAATGCCGTTATTGGACAGTTTTACCGTTGACCACACCCGCATGGAAGCCCCTGCGGTACGCGTGGCCAAGACAATGCAGACCCCGAACAAGGACACCATTACCGTGTTCGATCTGCGTTTCTGCGTGCCGAACCAGGAGATCCTCTCCGAGCGCGGCATCCACACCCTCGAGCACCTGTTTGCCGGTTTCATGCGTGATCACCTGAACGGCAACGGAGTGGAGATCATCGACATCTCCCCCATGGGTTGCCGTACCGGCTTCTACATGAGCCTGATCGGCGCACCGGACGAGGCCCGTGTCGGCGCCGCCTGGCAAGCGGCCATGAGCGACGTGCTGACCGTGCAGGATCAGGCCAAGATCCCCGAGTTGAACGAATACCAGTGTGGCACTTTCAGCATGCACTCGCTGGAAGAGGCCCACGCCATCGCCCGTCACGTGCTGGAGCGCGGCATTGGTGTCAACCATAACGACGAGCTGGCCCTGCCGGAAGAGAAGCTGAAAAGCCTCTAAGTCTGACGTTGCAACGATGAAAAAGGCCGGTCATTGACCGGCCTTTTTGTTGTTTTGAAGGATCAGGAGGGCAGCGGCATAACGCGGTTGCGGCCCAGATCCTTGGCCTTGTAGAGCAGCTTGTCGGTACGTTCGACCAGGGCGTCACCCGTCTCCTGGCCATTGTACTCGCCCACCCCGAACGAGGCCGTGATGTGGTCGATGCGGCGGCCGGACTTGCGATCCAGAATGGACATCTTCTCGATGGCCCGACGCAGACTCTCGGCCATCTGGCGGCTCAAGGCCAGGCTGCGCATAGGCACCAGCAGGGCAAACTCCTCGCCACCGAGCCGGTAGGCGGTGATGCCCTCCTTGCAGGTTTCCCGCAGCCGCTTGCTGAAGGCGCGCAATACCTGATCCCCCAGCAGATGGCCATATTCGTCGTTGAAGTTCTTGAAGCGGTCTATGTCCGACAAAATGAGAGAGAAGGGGCGCTTGCTGCGGATCAGGCCGTCTATCTCCAGATCGAAGGCGCGTCGGTTGAGCAGGGAGGTGAGGGCATCTTCGTTGGCCAGCTTGCGAGTTTCATTCAGCGCCTCGCGCAGCTCCTTGATCTCCTTCTCGGCGCTGCTGAGCTGATTGCGAAAATGCATGGTCGACATGCGAACATCCCGCGACTCGCGTACCAGATCCCGCAGGATACCCATGGTATCCTCCAGGCTCAGCCCCTCATCGTCGATGAGGCTCAGCCGATCGAAGCTCTTGTCGAGCATCTCCTGGAACATGCCGGTGTCGGAGATGGCATCCTGCATGCTATGGCCGAGCTCGTTGGCCATGGCAGCCAGAGTGAGCTTCATCGCCTCCATCTGCTGCTCGTCCTCGGCGGCGAGATGCTGGTGGTAGAGCCGTTCGCAGGTGGTGAGAGAGCAGGTGCCCTGCAGCTTGATGGCCTGATCGATGGCCTGATTGAGCTCGGGCATGCTGGCGGCCACATAGTTATACCAAAGGGTGTAATTATCCGGCGTCGTGGGAATTTGATACTTGATCATCAGGGGAACCGCCTGCTTCAGATAGGCGGCGGATTGGGCGAACGAGTCCTTGCTCATGAGTTCCGTGTCTCATCATGCCTGCAAACTTTGCATAGTATGACAGAGAGATTGGCCAAAAGGCAGCCGATGGATGCCATTAGCTCCCCCCTTCGATATAATGTCTGCGTTATTACCTACCCTAAGGCCTGCTTATGTCTCAAAAAGATCCTTTCCTCCAACGCGAGGCCGAAAAATACGAAAACCCCATCGCCAGTCGCGAGATGCTGCTGGAGCTCATCAAGGGCCATGAAAAACCCATGTCCCGGGAAGAGCTGGCCAAGGCTCTCAAACTGACCGACGAAGAGCCGTTGGAAGCCTTGCGCCGTCGTCTGCGCGCCATGGAGCGTGACGGGCAACTCGTGTTCACTCGCAACCAATGTTATGCCCTGCCGGATCGTCTGAATCTGGTGAAAGGGTATGTACTCGGCCACAAAGATGGTTTCGGTTTTCTGCGCCCGGAAGGTGGTGGACCGGATCTCTATTTGAACAACCGCGAGATGCAGCGCCTGATGCATGGCGACTACGTGCTGGTGCAGCCGACCGAGATTGACCGCAAGGGTCGTCAGGAAGCGCGTCTGGTGCGTCTGCTCAAGTCCCGCGAGGCGGATATCGTCGGCCGTTACTTCGTCGAGAATGGCGTCGGTTTCGTGGTGCCGGATGACAGCCGCATCGGCCAGGACATCATCATCCCCGAAGGGGAAAACAAGGGTGCCCGCCAGAGCCAGGTGGTAGTGGTGCGCATCAACCAGCGCGCCACCTCCCGCATCAATGCGGTCGGTACCGTGCTGGACGTGCTGGGCGAGAACATGGCGCCGGGCATGGAGATCGAGATCGCCCTGCGTACCCACGGCATCCCGCATACCTGGCCGGAAGAGGTGACCAAGGAGGTTGCCGGTCTGGGTGAACAGGTACCGGAGAAGGCCAAAGAGGGTCGTATCGACCTGCGTGCCCTGCCGTTGGTCACCATAGACGGGGAAGACGCCCGTGACTTCGATGACGCCGTCTTCTGTGAAGCCAAGCGTGGTGGCGGCTGGCGCTTGTGGGTGGCCATCGCGGATGTCTCCTCCTATGTGAAGCCCGGCACTGCGCTGGATGCCGAAGCGTATCAGCGTGGCAACTCCGTCTATTTCCCCGAGTTCGTGGTGCCCATGCTGCCGGAGGTACTCTCCAACGGCCTCTGCTCCCTGAACCCGCAGGTTGACCGTCTGTGCATGGTGTGCGAGATGACCATCTCAGCCGCCGGCCGCATGTCCGGTTACAAGTTCTACGAAGCCGTGATGAACTCCCACGCGCGCATGACCTACAGCAAGGTGGCGGCGATCCTGGATGGCGAGCCCAAGCTGCGTCAGCAGTACGAGCCGCTGGTGGGTCACATCGAGGAGCTCAACAACCTCTACAAGGCGCTCAAGCACGCCCGTCACCAGCGTGGCGCCGTGGAATTCGAGAGCGAAGAGACCCGCTTCATCTTCAACGCCCAGCGCAAGATCGACCAGATAGTGCCGCTGGTGCGCAACGATGCCCACAAGATCATCGAAGAGTGCATGATCCAGGCGAACGTGGCCGCGGCCCGTTACATCGAGAAGAACGAAGCCTTTGCCCTGTTCCGGGTGCACGACCGTCCGGGCGAAGAGCGCCTGACCGGTTTCCGTGACTTCTTGGCCGAACTGGGTCTGGAGCTCAAGGGCGGCCTCGAGCCCGAGCCGAAAGACTTTGCCGAGCTGGCCGCCAAGTTTGAAGGGCGTCCGGATGCGGAGCTGCTCTCCACCATGCTGCTGCGCTCCATGCGTCAGGCCGTCTATCAGGCCGACAACATAGGTCACTTCGGTCTGGCCCTGAAGTCCTATGCGCACTTCACCTCGCCGATCCGTCGTTACCCCGACCTGATACTGCACCGCGCCATCAAGTACCAGACGGCCAAGGAGCAGCAGGGCAATCTGCGCCACAAATGGACTCCGAGCGGTGGTTACCACTACCAGCTGGAAGAAGTGGATCCCATGGGCGAGCACTGCTCCATGACAGAGCGCCGTGCCGACGATGCGACCCGCGACGTGGCCGACTGGCTCAAGTGCGAGTACATGCTGGATCACGTGGGTGACGAGTTCGACGGCGTCATCGCCAGCGTCACCGGCTTTGGTTTCTTCGTCCGTCTGGCGGAGATCCACATCGACGGTCTGGTGCACGTCAGCACCCTCACCAACGACTACTACCAGTTTGATCCCCTGCACATGCAGCTGATCGGCGAGAACTTCCGCCGTCGCTACCGTCTGGGCGACAAGGTACGCGTCAAGGTGATGGGCGTGAACCTGGACGATCGCAAGATCGACTTCGTGATGGTGGAAGAGCCGCTCCAGGCCACCGGCAAGAACGCCAAAGAGATGGCGCGCAAGCAGGCCGAGATCAAGAAAGAGAAGGCCAAGAGCGCCCAGCGCCACGAAAAACGCAAAGAGGGCAAGGAGATCGGCAAATCCGACAAGGGTGGCCGCGCCAAGCCCAGCAACAGACGACCGAGCAAAAAGGCTCGTGATAAGGTCAAGAGCACGAAATGAGTACTGAACTGATCTACGGCATTCACGCTGTATCCGCGCTGCTTGAGCGCACCCCGGAGCGTTTCATCGAAGTGTGGGCCCTCAAGGGCCGGGATGACGACCGGCTGCAACCCCTGCTGACCGAGCTTGAATCCCTCGGTCTCAAGGTGCAGAGCGTGAACCGCAAGACGCTCGATGACAAAGCCGAGGGCAACAATCACCAGGGCATCATGGCCAAGGTGATAGAGGCGCCCAAGCTGGCCGAGCACGATCTGGCCAGCCTGCTGGACAGCCTGGCGGTGCAAGAGACCGCCCCCTTCCTGCTGGTGCTGGACGGGGTAACAGATCCGCACAACCTGGGTGCCTGCCTGCGCAGCGCCGATGCGGCCGGGGTCCATGCGGTGATAGTGCCGCGGGACAAGGCCAGCGGCCTGACCTCTGTGGTGCGCAAGGTCGCCTGTGGCGCCGCCGAAGTGGTGCCGCTCATCCAGGTCACCAACCTGGCCCGCAGCCTGCGCGAGTTGCAGGAGCGCGGCGTCTGGCTGGTCGGCACCGCCGGTGAGGCGGATCACGACCTCTATCAGGCCAAGCTGACCGGTCCCATGGCGCTGGTCATGGGCGCCGAAGGCAAGGGCATGCGCCGCCTGACTCGCGAGCATTGCGACGAACTGGTGAGCATCCCCATGGCCGGGGCCGTCTCCAGCCTCAACGTCTCGGTGGCAACGGGCGTCTGCCTGTTCGAAGCCGTGCGTCAGCGTCTCGCCTGAGGCGAACGGGATGGACAGACCCCCGTTCAGCCGGGATCGGGTCATGAATGAGAAGGAGGCCACGCGCCTCCTCTCTTTTGCCCGCTCGTTGACCTTGAGCCCCCGCACCTGTCTCTGGCATGCGGGCGACAGGCCCGATCTGCTGGTCAGGGTGGAGAAGGGGTTGCTGCGGGCCAAGGTGGTGCTGGCAGATGGCCGCGAGTACATCAAGGAGTTCTACTGGGAGGGGGACGAGTTTATCGACTTCCACCATCTGCTCAGTGGTGAACCTGCCCGCTACAGCGTGGAGGCGCTGGAGCCCTGCCGGCTGCAACTCTTCAACCTCGGCGACTTGCGTCAGCTCCCTTGCTGGTCCGCCTGGTATCACCACCTGCTGGCGGTGCAACTGCGCATCAAGGAGGAGAAGGAATTGCTCTTGCTGACCGAGAGCCCCCAGGCCCGTTATCAGCACTTCCTGCAATGTTTTCCCGAGCTGGACGCCAGGGTGCCGGATCACCAGATCGCCGCCTATCTGGGCATCACCCCCATCAGCCTGAGCCGCATTCGCAAACGGCTGAAGGATCTTAACAAAGGTTAATGCCAGCCCCTTGCTGGCTGGCTATGCTGCCCTTCTCATCATGAGCAAGGAATCCCCATGAACTGGTCCCTCAAGTCTTTTGAACAACTCGACGTCAACGAACTGTATGAACTGCTCACCCTGAGATCCCGCGTCTTCGTGGTGGAGCAGACCTGCGTCTTCCTCGATCTGGACGGGGTCGACAAGCGTCCCGACGTGCAGCACCTGCTCGGCTGGCAGGATGGCGTGCTGGTGGCCTACGCCAGACTGATGGCGCCCGGCGTCGCCAAGGCGAATCAGGTGGTGATCGGTCGGGTGGTGACAGCGCCCGAGGCCAGAGGCGACGGTCTGGGTCATCAGTTGATGCAGCAGGCGCTGCTGGAATGCGAACAACTGTGGCCCGGGGTCAGCATCTATCTGGGCGCTCAGGCGCACCTGCAGGGTTTCTATGGTCGTCATGGCTTCACCGCCGTGGGCGAGCCCTATCTGGAAGATGACATTCCCCACATCGGCATGACCTCCTCTTAATATCTTTTAGGCATAACAATGAAATTATTATGTCTTGAGGTAGTAAAGAAAACGGGTGCTCGCCGCCATGTTACTGGGTACCCTCTGAGTGATTAATCGGCAACCGTTGATGGATAGGTTTAAAAATGGTTTTTTACCCCATTAATACAGAACAAGATTCAGCGATTGAGCCGTTGAGCCATTTTATCTGCGTTCGCCACACGAGTGGCTGTCGCTGATGGAGCTGTTGCGCAAGCGGTTCGCTCTGGACCTGCAAACCTTCGCCATCATCACCCTGGTGCTGGGCAATCTGGCCCAGGCCTTCTCCGATGTGCTGGTCAAGCTGATCGGCCCCGGTTTCAGCCCCTTCCAATACATGTTCCTGCGCCAGCTACTGACCCTGCTGGTGTTGCTGCCCTTCATGCTGCGGGTGCCGAGAGCAGCCTGGGGACTGGGTGCCTGGAAATGGCATCTGCTGCGCGGTCACCTCTGCCTGCTCGGCGGGGGCGGCATGATGCTGGCCCTGACCCAGCTGCCGCTGGCCACGGCCAACGCCATCTTCTACGTCTCTCCGCTGCTGACCCTGCCGCTGGCGGCCTGGCTGCTCAAGGAGAAGATCAATTCCCGGGTCTGGCTGTTGGGGGGCATGGGGCTGCTCGGGGTCGTGTTCGTGCTCAAGCCGGGGGATTTTCATCTGGCGGGGCTGGGTGCCCTGGTGACCGCCTTCACCCTGGCGCTGTTCAATGTGACCGGCCGCAAGCTGCCAGCGGGTATCTCTGTGGTGGCGACCCTGTTCTGGGCCAATCTGCTGGCGTTGCCGCTGACGGCGGGCTTGGCGGTGAATCAATGGCAGCCGGTGGACTGGCGTTTGCTGGCGCTGATCGGTGGCAGCGGCGTGATGCAACTGCTCTACCATGCCAGTTGCATCTATGCCTACCGGCAGGTCGAGGCCAACCGCATCGCGACGACCGAGTATTCCGGCCTGATGTTCGTGGTGCTGCTGGGGGTCTGGCTGTTTGGCGAGATCCCGGCCTGGAACCTCTGGGTCGGGGTGGGCTTTATTCTGCTGGCCATCCATTGGCAGCGCCGCCTGCGCTAGCGCTCTCTCCTCCATATGACAAACCGGCTGCTTGCCGGTGTGTCATATGAGCAGCTTATGAAGCCGATCCCGGTTGTGGCACCGAAAATAGGCTAGCCTGTCCCGCTCTCAGTGACAGGAACCCCATCGTGACACCCACCCTCTTTGCGGCCATCCTGCTGGCCGCGCTGCTGCATGCCCTCTGGAATGCGCTGGCCAAGCGCCAGGCCGAGGGGCGCGTCAGCGTCTTGCTGGTCTCCCTCTGCTCCGGGCTGTTTGCCGCCCCCTTCTTGCCGCTGGTGGGGTTGCCTGTGGCTGCCGAATACCCCTGGCTGGCGCTCTCCATCCTGCTGCATTGCGGCTATTGCCTGTTTCTCGGTCGGGCCTATCGACTGGGGGAGTTCGGCCAGATCTATCCGCTGGCCCGTGGCAGTGCCCCCCTGGTGACCCTCTTGCTCGGGGCCCTGCTGCTGGGGGAGGTGCCCGGTGGGCTGGCGGTAGCGGGTGCCCTGGTGCTGGTGAGCGGGGTGCTGTTGATGGCCTGGCGCGGCGGTATCAGGCTGGCGCCTGCGGCACTGCGGGCCGTGCTGATCACGGCGCTGTTCACCGCCGCCTATACCCTCTCCGACGGCGCTGGCGCCCGCTCGGCCGGTGAACCGATACGCTATACCCTCTGGCTGTTTGCCCTGACTGCGCTGATGATGCCGCTGCTGATGCGCTGGCAGAGCCGCACCGCCTGGCGCGCGCTCGATCTCGCGGCATGGCGTACCGGTGCCCTCGGCGGCGCCCTGTCACTGCTTGCCTACGGCATCGTCATCTGGGCCATGACCCAGGCGCCCATCGGGCTGGTGGCGGCGCTGCGCGAGAGCAGCGTGCTGTTTGCCATGCTGCTCTCCTGGTGCTGGCTGGGGGAGAAGCTGGGGCGGGTACGGCTGTGGGCCGCGCTGGTGATCCTCTGCGGTATCTTGCTGATCCGCCTCGGCTGATGGGTGACGACGTCAGGTCGGGATAGCCCCGGCCTGACGGTTGGCTCAGGGAGTGACCCGGGTCGTCAGGGTGAAGCCCTCCTCGCAGGGGGCTAGCTGCACCCGAACCTGGCCCAGCTCGGCCAGGCTGCCGACATGGGTGCCGCCGCAGGGGATGGTGACCTCTTTACCTTCAAGCATGCAGTGCCAGTAGCGCGAATCTATGATGGCCTCGCCGGCCCGGCTGCGGCGGATCTCGCCACCGGCCGCCAGCCAGTCTGCCAGCTGCTGGTTGATCCTCTCTTCTATCTGCGGCAGATCCGCCAGCAGCGCCTCGCTGTTGACCCCCTTCTTGCGCAGGCTCTTGCCGATGCGGTACTGCTCCTGGGATCCCATAGGCGCGACCCGCGAGGTCTGGATGGCGAGGCGGTCAAAGTCGGGCTGATCCAGCGCGTCTCGCTCGTTTACCTCTTTGCGCCAGTAGGGAACCAGCATCCGGTTGAGGGCCAGCGCCGCCAGATGGCAGCCGCTGTGGCCCAGGCTCAGGGCGTGGCGGACTGTGGCATCCACCTTCAGTTCAACCCGTGAGCCCACCGCCAGAGAGTGCCGGCCTGCCAGGGGATGCACCACCACGAAGGCCCAGCCTTCGGCGCCACGCTTGACCGGAATCTCTGTGTCCACGAACAGTTCGCCTTCCGGGCTGATGGCACCCATGCGGCAGGGGCCCACGCTGGCGTCGCCGTCATCCCAGCAAACCGTGCCCACATCGCCTGGCTGATCGGGCCAGAGGTGGCTCTGGGGGTGGAAAGGAGTGAGGTCGGTGACCAGCAGGCTGGTGTCGCCGCTCTGGCAGAAGAGCACGCTGGCCTGTTCATGATGGTGGCCCAGCACGAAGCTGGCTCGGGTATGTTCCATGGATGGCTCCTGCTAATCGAAGAGGAAGAGAGAGCCGCAGCATACGCCAAAGTGCAGACCGGCTCATTAACCCAGGTTAATGAGCCGGCCTGAATCGCGGGTTGTGAGCGCTAGATCATGGCGACCAGCAGGTAGGCGTTGAGCCCGATCACCAGCGCGACGATAAGGCGACCGACTGCCTGGGTCACCGGATGGTTGCGATACTCGCCCATCAGCGCCCGATCGCCGGTCAGGATCAGCAGTGGAATGAGCGCCAACGCGATACCGAAGCTCAGCACCACCTGGCTCAGCACCAATATTTCGGTGGTGTTGAGCCCCATGGCGATCACCACGAAGGCGGGGGCCATGGTGATGGCGCGGCGCAGCCAGAGCGGTATGGTGAAGCGCACGAAGCCTTGCATCACCACCTGACCGGCGAGTGTACCCACGACCGTGGAGGAGATACCGGAGGCCACCAGTGACAGGCCGAACAGGGTGGCGGCGGCCTGCCCGAGCAAGGGAGTGAGCGTCTGGTAGGCGGTTTCGAGTTCGGCCACGGGCTGGTTGCCGGCGCTGTGGAAGGCGGCCGCCGCCATGGCCATCATGGCCAGGTTGACGAAGCCGGCTATGGTCATGGCGATTGCTACGTCCACCCGGGTGGTGTGCAGTCGCTGGGGCACTGTGCCCTGATCCTGGGTGTGCTGGGTCAGCGCCGAGTGCAGGTAGATGACGTGAGGCATGACGGTTGCACCGAGTACGCCAGCGGCCAGATAGACGGCGTCGCTGTTGGGCAGACCCGGGAAGAGGGCGCCTTCCAGCAGGCTGGGCAGGTGGGGGCGGGAGAACACTAGCTCGACGATATAGGCCGCCGCCACGAACAGCAAGAGGCCGCCAACCACGAACTCCAGCGGCTTCTGACCGCGGGATTGCAGCATCAGAATGCCCCAGGTGACCACGGCCGTGATGCCGGCGCCTTCCAGCAGGGTGACCCCGAGCAGCAGCTTGAAGCCCACGGCCGCACCGATGAACTCCGCGAGATCCGTGGCCATGGCGATGATCTCCGCCTGTACCCAGTAGGCCCAGACCGCCGGTTTGGGCAGCCGATCGCGGATGTGTTCCGCCAGGTTCTTGCCGGTGACTATGCCGAGCTTGGCTGAGAGGGTCTGCACCAGCATGGCCATCAGATTCGCCCATACCACCACCCACAGCAGCTGATAACCGAAGGTGGAGCCGGCCTGGATATTGGTGGCGAAGTTGCCCGGATCTATATAGCCGATGGCGGCGATAAAGGCGGGGCCAAGCAGGGTCAGTTTGAATTTGCGGGCCGGGATGGCCGTGGTCAGCGCGGGTTGCATGGAATCACCCTCCATAAGATTATGGAGATAGAATAGATCTAAATGATAATTATTATCAATTGATGTTTTGTATGATACCTATAGATAAAAACATCTGTGGCGGCCAGTTGCAGTGAGGGATGTGATTTCGTACAATACGCCGCCCTAGAAAGCAGTGTCTAAACACACCATACGTTCCTTGCCTCCGAGGTCTGGCTGCACCTGGGCGGAGGCTGAATTAATCCGTAAGGAGCTAAAATGCGTCATTACGAAATCGTCTTCATGGTTCATCCGGACCAGAGCGAGCAAGTACCCGGCATGATCGAGCGTTACACCGGCGCTATCACCACCGCGGGTGGTACTATCCATCGCATGGAAGATTGGGGCCGTCGTCAACTGGCTTACCCGATCGACAAGCTGCACAAAGCTCACTACGTTCTGATGAACGTGGAAGCAGAGCAAGCCGTTATCGATGAACTGGAAACCAACTTCCGTTTCAACGATGCCGTTATCCGCAACATGATCATGCGCACCAAGCACGCCGTGACTGAAGTTTCTCCGATGGCCAAGGCCAAGGAAGAGCGCTTCGTCCGTCGTGACGACGAGCGCCGCGAAGATACTGTTGAAGCAGCGTCTTCCGAAGAGTAATTCTGGATCACTGAATAGAGGATAAAGGCCATGGCACGTTATTTCCGTCGTCGTAAGTTCTGCCGCTTCACTGCCGAGAACGTTACCGAGATCGACTACAAAGATATCGTTACTCTGAAAAACTACGTCACTGAATCTGGCAAGATCGTACCGAGCCGTATCACCGGTACCCGCGCCAAGTATCAGCGTCAGCTGGCACGCGCCATCAAGCGTGCTCGTTACCTGGCTCTGCTGCCGTACACCGATCTGCACAACAAGTAAGAATCGGCCCGGCACTTAAGCCTAACTCAACTTTTATAGAGGAAAGGTAATGCAAGTTATCCTGCTCGACAAAATCGCCAAACTGGGCGGTCTGGGTGATCAAGTCGCTGTTAAAGCTGGCTACGCCCGTAACTATCTGATCCCGCAAGGCAAAGCCGTTATGGCTACCAAGGCCAACATCGAGACTTTCGATGCTCGCCGTGCTGAACTGGAAGCCAAACTGGCTGCCGGTAAAGCTGCCGCTGAAGAGCGCGCTGCCAAGCTGGGTGAACTGGCTGCTGTTGTCATCGCCTCCAAATCTGGCGACGAAGGCAAGCTGTTCGGTTCCATCGGTACCCGTGACGTGGCTGAAGCCATCACTGCTGCCGGCGTTGCTGTTGCCAAGAGCGAGGTCCGCATGGGCAACGTTCTGCGTAACACCGGCGAGTACGAAGTTGTTGTTCAGCTGCACGCTGACGTCAAAGCAACCGTACAAGTTCAGGTTGTTGCCCTGTAATAGCGTTTCGCTTTTGCAGAAAAACCCGCGCACTTGCGCGGGTTTTTTATTTTGGGATCAAAGGGTAAAGTGAGGTTCTGTTCCTCTGGAGGAGATCCTTATGGCAGCCTGGGTCGAAGGTAGGGTCATCGAGCGCATCGAATGGACCCCCACCCTGTTTTCCCTGCGTGTGGAGGCCGAACTCGTCCCCTACAAGGCAGGTCAATTTACCAAGCTGGCCCTCGAGCAGGGTGAGCGCCGCATCCAGCGGGCCTACTCTTTCGTCAATCCCCCCTCTGCGCCTTACCACGAGTTTTACTTCGTCGAGATCCAGGGCGGTGAGCTGACGCCTTCCCTCGGTTCCCTGCAAACGGGCGACACTCTGCTGGTGCAATCCCAGGCGACCGGCTTTCTGACCCTGGATGAGCTTCCGCCCGGCCGCGATCTCTGGTTGCTCTCCACAGGTACCGCCATAGGGCCCTTCCTCTCCATGCTGGCGGACGGCGAGGCATTTGAGCGCTTCGAGAACCTGGTACTGGTGCACGGGGTACGCAAGGGGGAGGAGCTGAGCTACCGAGCGCTTATCGATGGTTTTTCCGAACGCCACGGCGAGCGCTTTCGCTACGTGCCCTTCGTCAGCCGCGAGGCCTGGCCCGATGCGATGGAAGGGCGGATCCCGGCGGCCATCGCCGACGGGCGACTGCAGGAGCGAGTCGGGCTCGCATTTTCACCCGAGCTGAGCCAGGTGCTGATCTGTGGCAATCCGGCCATGGTGAAGGAGACGCAACAGACCTTGCTGGCATTGGGGCTGGCCAAGAACCTGCGGCGGGCGCCGGGCAACATCAGTGCGGAGAATTACTGGTAGTCCAATGAACACAGGGGCCATGGGCCCCTGTGTGATGTCTGCAGTGGTTCCGGCTAGTTCTTCTTGCCGTTCCCATTCCCGTTGCCGTTGCCCTTCTGCTTGTTGTGGCCCTGACCCGGATTGTTGCCGCTGTGGATGCTGCGGTTGTAGTGATCGCGATACTTGCCATCCACCTTGTCGCAGTTGAGCTGGATCCGGCTGTCGCCTATGCCGAGATCCAGGCAGTTGTTCTGCCACCAGTCGTACTCTTTCTGATCCCAGTTGATGTCCAGCTTGATGTCATCGGTGGATAGCTTGACGCCATCGTTGTTCTTGGAGGGCGGCGCGGCAAAGGCCACGCCGTGGACCAGCAGGAGGGAGAGCAGCAGGGCGGTTTTATTCATGATGACCTCGGATTCAGGGTGATTGCTATCAGTCTAGAAGGTGCAGGCTTAACCTGAACGGAACCAGCCATCATTGTGGCTGCGCCGGCTTTGCGGCTTGGCACCTCACCTTGCCAGGGGGGCTGCGCCACTTCTTCGGTGCGACGGGCCCGCTTGTCATTGCGTCGAGGATGGCAGCTTGGGTTCGAGCCGTCATCATGCCGGTGGCGGCTATTTGCCCAATCTGGTCGCAGCCTGTCCATCCAGGGCAGTATCTGATTGAATTCAAACGATTAGCCTTCATTCTGTCGATGGGGGGACTATAATCGGCAGCCAACTTTTCCTGCACAGTATCCCCACTTCATCATGAATACACAGGCTTCCGCCATATTGCGCTACCCCAAGGGGTGGTTCGCTCTGACCACGGTGTACAGTTTTACCGGGTTGGCCATTCTGGCCTCCATCGTCTTCTCCCTGTTGCTGTTTCTCTCCATCGACGACAACCCCCTGATGAAGTGGCTGTTCGGCGGTCTGGCCATCATCTTCGAACTGGGCAAGTTCTACGTCTGGTACGAGTACGGCGAGTGCAAGGCGCGCCGCGATCTCGGCGGCGCCTTCTGGTCGCTGCTGTTCTACAGCGTGCTGGCCGCCATCTCCATCGGCGGCAGCATCGGCGGCATCAACAGTGCCACCAACACCATCTTGAGCCAGCAGGCGCGCCACGAGCGGGAGCTGGCCCGCTTCGACGAGCAGATCGCCAGCATAGAGCGGCAGATCCAGCTCAACGAGGAGGCGGCCCGCAAGTACATAGAGATGGCGCGTATCTCCAGCGGCGTCAGCGGCTTGCAGCAGGCCAACACCAAGCTCAGGTTGAAGCAGGATGAGTTGCGCCAGGAGCGGGACGCCAAGCCGGTCAACGAGCAATCCTCCATGCTGGGGCTGATGAGCAGTCTGGCGGACGGGGTGGGCATGAGTATCAGCCAGGTGCAGTTTCTGCTGGTCTGTTTCCTCTCGGTGCTGCTGGATGTGTTTGGCGCCTTCTTCGTCAGCCTGATCGGCGAGGAGAACCGCTTTCGTCGCATCTGGCTGTGGCAGCAGGCGCGGGAGCTGGCAGCGGCGCGGCTGGCGGAGGCGGCGATCACTGCGCCCCCGGTGGCGAGCAAGCCGGAACCTGAGCCGGCTGTGGTGGCCCAGGTGCGCTCCGTGCTGGAGAGCGGCGAGCTCAAGTGCAGCAAGCGCGGGGTAGCCGAGGCGTTGTCGCTGTCGCTGGAAGAGGTGGACAGGGTATTTCAGCATCTGCTGGCCCAGGGGGTGCTGGGGCAGGGCAGCAATCGCCACTACCACCTCAGCGCGCAAGCGGGTTGATGATCTGGCCACCTAGAGGTGGCCTTTTTGTTGCCGCGTGCGGGCGGCGCTAGTGAGTCAGCACCATCATCAGGCTGAGGAAGGCGGCCAGCCCCCCACCTATGCCGATGATCCAGTAAAACCCCTTGGCCCCCTGTTTGAGCGGGATGCGTAAGTAGAGCAGAAACGCCCACCACCCCAGGGCCAGCAACAGAGGAATAAGAAACATTCGAGCCATGGTGTCCTCGCTGTTATTCTGTTGACCCTTGATCAGTCAACAGGATGGATTGTGCAATGACGCAGCTACAGATTACCGCATTCGGCGACCCCTCGGTACTCAAGCTCAACCCTTCGCAGGGCAAGGTGCCCGCCGAGGGGGAAGTCCGGGTGCGCATCTGCTTTGCGGGAGTCAATCCCATCGATGCCAAGACCCGGGCCGGCCTTGGCTGGGCGGCGGCCCAGAACAAGGACAAGCTGCCCTGGACGCCGGGTTATGATGTGGCTGGCGTGATTGAGAAGGTGGGCCCAGGCGTGACCTCGCTGGCAGAGGGAGATCAAGTGTGCGGCATGGTGGGCTTTCCGCTGGCGGGCGGCGCCTATGCTGACAGCACTGTGGTGAGCGCAGAGGCGCTGGTCAAGCTAGATGGCATCAGCCTCAAACAGGGCGCCGCCCTGCCGCTGGCCGGTCTCACCGCCTGGCAGGGGCTGTTTGAACATGGTGCCCTCAAGGCCGGGCAGCGGGTGCTGATCCTGGCCGGTGCCGGCGGGGTTGGCCATCTGGCGGTGCAGTTTGCCAGCGCTTACGGCGCCAAGGTGGTCGCCACGGCCAGTCGTGACAATCACGGTTTTCTCCATGGCCTGGGGGCCGGTCATCTTGTGGATTACCACGACGCCGACTGGGTCGCGCAGATCCTGGCCCTGGGTGGTCAGGTCGATCTGGTGCTGGACCTGGTGGGCGGCGAGAGTGGCAAGGCGGCGCTGGCTTGCGTCAAGCCCGGTGGCCGTCTGGTGACTGTGCCGACCATCACGGCCCAGCAGATCAAGGATGCGGCGGTCGATGCCGGCATAGAGGTGCTCGGCATGCTGGTGCACCCCGACAGCAAACAGCTGGCCCAGATGCTGATCCTGCTGAGCCAGGGGGATGTGCACATCACGGTCGGTGGCGAGTTTGCCCTGGCCGAGGGGGCGCTGGCCCATCAGGCCATCGAACAGGGCCATGTGCGTGGCAAGCTGGTGCTGCGCATGCCTGCCGCCGATGGCCAGCCCGGATGACTGGCATTGCCGAGATGGGGCTGGGCTGGCTGTTTTTGAGCGCCTTCACCTCCGCCACCCTGCTGCCCGGCAGCTCGGAAGTGCTGCTGGGGGCCATGGCGGCCAAGGGCGAGTGGAGCATGACCAGCCTGCTGCTGTGGGCGACGCTGGGCAATACCCTGGGCTCCATGACCACCTGGTGGCTCGGCTGGCTCGCCACCTTCAAGAAAAAACCGGAAGATTTTCAAGGCCGTGGGGAACAAAAAGCCCTCGGCTGGCTCAAACAACATGGTCACTGGTGTCTGCTGCTGGCCTGGACGCCAGTGGTCGGTGATGGCCTCTGTCTGCTGGCCGGTTGGCTGCGTCTCTCCTTCTGGCGCTCTCTCATCCTGATCGGGCTTGGCAAATTATTGCGTTATGCCCTGGTTTTTCTGTTGGCCAGTCACATTTTCTAGCCCTTTTCTTCACTCACGAGGTAACCGTGAACAAACTCATTCCATTAAGTCTTCTTCTGGGCTTCACCCTGCCCGTGCTGGCAGCCCCCACCCTGGTGTCGGAGCAGGTCAAGGAAGAGGGCAAGCTCGGCATCCCTTACCAGATGTACAAGCTGGACAACGGTCTGACCGTGATCCTGGCGCCCGACAAGTCCGATCCCCTGGTGCACCTCGACGTCACCTATCACGTGGGCTCGGCCCGCGAGCAGGTGGGCAAGTCCGGGTTTGCCCACTTCTTCGAACACATGATGTTCCAGGGCTCAAAACACGTTGGCGATCAGGAGCATATGCGGATCATCAACGAGGCGGGTGGCGACATGAACGGCACCACCAACAAGGATCGCACCAATTACTACGAGACTGTGCCGGCCAATCAGCTGGAGAAGGTGCTCTGGCTGGAAGCGGATCGCATGGGCTTCCTGCTCGATGCGGTGAGCCAGAAGAAGTTCGAGATCCAGCGCGCCACCGTCAAGAACGAGCGCGCCCAGCGCATCGACAACCAGCCCTATGGCCTGGTGAGCGAGAAGGTGGGGGAGGCGCTCTACCCGCGCACCCATCCCTACTCCTGGCAGCCCATCGGTTATGTGGAGGATCTGGACCGGGTCGGGGTGGATGACCTCAAGCAGTTCTTCCTGCGCTGGTACGGCCCGAACAACGCCACCCTGACCCTGGGCGGCGACTTCGATACCAAGCAGGCACTGGCCTGGATCGAGCAGTACTTCGGTTCCATCCCGCGCGGTCCTGACGTGGCCGAGCCGACCCCGGAGCCGGTGAGCCTGCCCGAGACCCGCTACGTGACGCTGGAGGACAAGGTCCATCTGCCGCTGCTCTACATCAGCTACCCGACCGTCGCCCTCGGCGATCCGCAGGAGCCGGCGCTGGACATGTTTGCCGACGTGCTCGGCGGCTCCGCCAGCTCCATGCTCTACCAGTCGCTGGTGAAAACCGGCAAGGCCATAGACGTGGGCGCCTCCCACTACTGCGAGGAGCTGGCCTGCACCCTGACCGTTTACGCCTATCCCAACCCGGCGGTGGATGGCAGCCTCAAGACCCTCAAGGGGGAAGTGGACAAGGTGATCGGCGAGTTTGCCGGTCGCGGCCTCAAGCCGGAGGATCTGGAAAAGGCCATCAGCAGCTATCGCGCCTCGGCCATCTGGGGTCTGGACAGCGTCTCCGGCAAGGTGAGCCTGCTCGCCATGGGCCAGGTGTTCGCCCAGGATCCCAACTATGTGTTCAAGAGCCTGGATGCCATCGGCAAGGTGACCCCTGAGCAGGTCAAGGCGGCCTATGACAAGTTCATCGTGGACAAGGCGGCCGTGGTGCTGAGCGTGGTGCCCAAGGGCAAGACGGATTGGCAGGTGACCAAGCCGAACTTCACCCCTGCCAAGCGCGAGCTGCCCGATTACAGCCAGCATGGGGAGCCGCTGGCGCTGCGCCCGGTCAAGGACAACTTCGATCGCAGCGTGCAGCCCAAGGCGGCGGATGCGGTCAGCGTCAAGGTGCCCGCCATCTGGCACGGCAAGCTCGACAAGGGGATCGAGATCATCGGCACCCAGAGTGACGAGATCCCGGCCGTTTCCATCATGGTCGCCCTGCCGGGCGGCATGCGGGCCGAAGGCAAGGGGGAGCTGGGGCTCGCCAGCCTCACCGCCAGCATGATGGGACAGGGCTCGGTGCGCCTGACCGAGGCCCAGCTCAGCGACGAGCTGCAAAAGCTCGGCTCCAGCGTCAGCGTCTCCAGTGCCCAGTACAGCAACCTGGTCACCATCAGCAGCCTGACCGACAAGCTGCCCCAGACCCTGGCGCTGGTGCGCGAGGTGTTCGAGCGGCCCGGCATGCGGGAGGCGGACTTCGAGCGGGTCAAGGCGCAGATGCTGCAAGGCATGAAACAGAGCGAACAGCAGCCGGAGTGGCTGGCAGGCCAGGCGTTCCGCGAGCTGGTCTATGGCAAGCAGAACCGCCTCGGTCAACCGGGTGACGGTGTGCTGGCCGACGTCGAGAAGCTGACCCTGGCGGACGTGAAGCGCTTCTATCAGAACTACTACAACCCGACCAACGCCAAGGTGGTGGTAGTCGGGGATGTGGCTCAGCAGCAGGTGGAGGAGCAACTCGGTTTCCTGACCCAGTGGAAGGGCGCCACGCCGGTACTCGGCAGCCTCAAGCCCAAGGGTGAGCAGGCCAAGCCGGGCATCTATCTGGTGGACAAGCCGGGGGCGCCCCAGTCGGTGATCCGCATCGGTCGTCGCGCCATGGCGTTTGATACCACGGGGGATTACTTCACCGCCGGGCTGATGAACTTCAACCTGGGGGGCAACTTCAACAGCCGCATCAACCTCAACCTGCGCGAAGACAAGGGCTACACCTACGGGGCCAGCTCGGGCTTCTCCGCCAATCGCGAGGTGGGTACCTTTGCCACCGGCGCCAATGTGCGGGCCGATGCGACCGTGGATGCCATCCGTCAGTTCCTCAAGGAGATGGACAACTACCGCGCGACCGGCCCGACCCCGGTGGAGCTGGCCTACATGCGCAGCGCCGTTTCCCAGCAGGATGCGCTCTCATACGAAACCTTGGGCCAGAAGGCAGGCTTCCTGCTGCAGATGATCATGTATGACCTGAAGCCGGACTATGTGCAGGCCCAGAACCAGCTGATCAAAACGGTGTCACCCGAGGCGCTCAAAGCCAGCGCCGCCCGCTGGCTGGATCCGGCCGACATGGTGATTGTGGTGGTGGGTGACAAGCAAAAGCTTGAAAAACCCCTGAAGGAGCTTCATCTTCCCATCTATCCGCTGCAGCTGCCCTGAGGGCGCTTCATAAAAATAGCGCCGCCCCCCTGTGGGGCGGCCACACATGAGCCGTGAATATGACTACTACTAGCTTGTCACTCACCGAGTTGTTGACCGCCCTGGGTTCGCCGGAACGGCTGACTGCCCTCAAGGGGATCCGGCGTGGGATCGAACGTGAATGTCTGCGCATCACGCCGGAAGGGACCCTCTCCCAGACGGATCACCCCAGGAGTCTGGGCTCGGCCCTGACCCATGCCAACATCACCACCGACTACTCGGAGAGCCTGCTGGAGTTCATCACCCCGGCCACCGACTCCATCGACAGCCTGATCGAACAGCTGGGCGACATCCATCGCCACGCCATCCATCATCTCGGTGACGAGCGTATCTGGCCGCTCTCCATGCCCTGCTTCGTCGGTGACGAGGAGAGCATACGGCTGGCCCAGTACGGCAGCTCCAACATAGGGCGGATGAAGACCCTCTACCGGCAGGGGCTGAAGAACCGCTACGGCAGCCTGATGCAGGTGATCGCCGGGGGGCACTTCAACTTCTCCATGCCGGACAGCTTCTGGAGCGAGTGGCAGGATCTGGTGTGCGAGGGCTGCTGCAGCCAGCGCTTCATCTCCGACAAGTACATGGGGCTTATTCGCAACGTCTACCGCTTCGGCTGGCTGGTGCCCTATCTGTTCGGCGCCTCCCCGGCCATCTGCGACTCCTTCCTCAAGGGGCGCAAGAGCAGCCTGCCGTTCCAGAAGACCGGCAAGGGCACCCTCTATCTGCCCTATGCCACCGCGCTGCGCCTGTCCGATCTCGGCTACACCAGCAGCTCCCAGAGCAAGCTCAACATCAGCCATGACAACCTGCCCGCCTATGTGGCCAGCCTGCGCCGCGCCATCAGCACCCATGATCCCGAGTTTGCCAAGATAGGGGTCAAGGTGAACGGCGAGTACCGTCAGCTCAACGACAACGTGCTGCAGCTGGAGAACGAGCTGTACGCCCCGATCCGGCCCAAGCGCACCCCGCGCAGCGGCGAGAAACCCTCGGATGCGCTGGAGCAGCGCGGCATCGAATACATAGAGCTGCGCACCGTGGATGTGAACCCCTTCACCCCGTTCGGCATAGATGTGGATCAGATCCGCTTCTTCGATCTGTTCCTGGTCTGGTGCCTGCTGCGCCCGTCTCCCGTGCTGACCGCCGAAGAGATCGCCCGCAACCGCCGCAACCAGAACAAGGTGGTGCTGGAAGGGCGTCGTCCCGGCCTGGAGCTGGAAGACGAACAGGGCAATCCCATCGGCCTCAAGGAGTTCGGGCTCAAGCTGTTCGATGAGCTGGATCAGGTGGCCTCCCTGCTGGATCGCTGCTGTGGCCGCAACCGCTACCGCGAGACGCTGGCCATGCACCGCGAGAAGCTGCACAACCCCGAGCTGACCTACTCCGCCCGCCTGCTCAAGCAGTTGCTGGAGAGCGGTCAGGACAACGGCTGCTTCGGTGACGAGCTGGCGAGCCGCTACCGCGAGGAGATGCTGACCGGTGAGTTGCAATACTGGGATGAGGCCTACTTCGCTGGCGAGGCGCGGGAATCCCTGGCCAAGCAGCGGGAGCGGGAGCGCGGTGACAGCCTGTCGTTCGACGACTTCCTGGCCGACTACTTCGGTACCCGTCAGACCACGACCTGATCCGTCCGCCTTTCGATCCGCAAGCCGCTCCTGGAGCGGCTTTTTTATTGCGTCTCTCCCGCCTCTCTACGGCGTTTTTCCGTGGCCCGAGCGTTCGAAAATGTCGCCCGAAAATAAGTGTGAGTCAGCCTTCACTTCAGCAGGGCGGGTGGGGATTTTATTGTCAATCCGCTCACATTTCCCTCTTTTGCGGCTTGAGTCTTGCGCCGTGGACGCCTAACGTCACGACAACTGAAACGATTCAGCTTTCACAAAAACCATTCACAAGAACAAGAGACACGAGGATAAATCCATGTTGAAGAGACTCTCCATTACCGTACTGCTCGCCCTGGGCGCGAGCTCGGGCCAGGCCGCCGAATTTCTGCTGACCGACTCCCAGCAGGGGCTGGATGTGGGGGACTGGAAGATCAGCAGTGACAAGCTGGGGATCAAGAGTCCTGTGCCCTTCTCCGTCGAGAAGAAGCGCCTGCACGGCGGGCGTCAGGAGGGGGTGGATCTGCTCATCGTCGACAACGGCGTGATGAAGATTACCCTGGTGCCGACCCGCGGCATGGGGATCAAGGAGGTCAAGGGGGCCGATGTGCGCCTCGGCTGGGATTCCCCCGTCAAGGAGGTGGTCAACCCGGCCTTCATCGATCTGGAGAGCCGCGCCGGTCTCGGCTGGCTCGATGGCTTCAACGAGATGCTGGTGCGTTGCGGCTACGAGTGGACCGGTCACCCCGGAGTCGACGACGACGGTCGCCTCAAGAGCCTGCACGGCCGGGTGCAGAACATACCGGCGTCCGTGGTCAGCGTGACCATAGACGAGGAGCCGCCCTATGCCATTCACGTGCTGGGCCGGGTGGACGAGCGCACCTTCAAGATGAGCGAGCTGGTCACCTGGACCCAGCTGAGCGTAGTGCCCGGTCAGGCGGAGTTTGCCCTGCAGGACAAGCTGACCAACCACGCCGACTACGAGAACGAGTACCAGATCATCTATCACAGCAACTTCGGGACGCCGATCCTGGAGGAGGGGGCGCACGTCAGCACCCCGGTGAAGCAGATCTCCCCGTTCAACGACTACGCCAAGGCGGGGCTGAAGAGCTGGCAAACCTATCTGGGGCCGACCAGGGGCTTCGATGAGATGGTGTTCAATCTGGTGCCCTACAGCGACGCCGAGGGCAATACCCTGGCGGTGCTGAACAACCGGGCGGCTAGCGCTGGTGTGGCTGTGGGTTACAACACGCACCAGTTGCCCGTGCTGACCCTGTGGAAGAACACCGATACCCGGGCCCAGGGCTATGTGACGGGTATCGAGCCCGGCACCAGCTATGCCTACAGCACCAAGTACCAGCGTCCGCTGGGACTGGTTCCCAAGATCCAGCCGGGGGAGACCAAGACCTTCGATCTGACCTATCGCCTGCTGCGAAATGGGGAGGAGGTGAAGCAGGCGCTGGCCCAGGTGGATAAGATCCAGGCCGGCCGTCCCACAGAGCTGCGCGAGCAGCCGCTGGTCAAGCTGCCCTGAGTGGCAAGCAAACAGCAAAAAGCCGCTCTTGAAGCGGCTTTTTCATGTCAGGCGTGGGCATGCTCAGACATGGTTGTACATGGCCTCGATCTCGCTCTGGTACTTGGATTCGATGATCTTGCGGCGCAGCTTCATGGTGGGAGTGATCTCCCCCAGCTCCATGGAGAAGGCGCTCGGCAGCAGGGTGAACTTCTTCACCTGCTCGAACTTGGCCAGCTCCTTTTGCAGATCCTGGATGCGGGCATCGAAGAACTCCATCACCCGGGAGTTGCGCAGCAGCTCGGTCTTGCACTGGTATTGCAGGTTGATGGAGCGGGCGTACTCCTCCAGCGACTCGAAGCAGGGCACGATCAGCGCCGACACGAAGTGGCGGGCATCGGCGACGATGGCGATCTGCTCGATGAAGCGATCCTTGCCTATGGTCCCCTCCACCAGTTGCGGTGCCACGTACTTGCCGTTGGAGGTCTTCATCAGCTCCTTGAGGCGCTCGGTGAAGTAGATGTTGCCGTCGCCGTCGAGCTCGCCCGCATCGCCGGTGCGCAGGAAGCCGTCTTCGGTCATCACCTCGGCGGTGGCCTCCGGCTTGTTGTAGTAGCCGCGCATCACGGTCGGGGAGCGCACCAGCAGCTCGTTGCTCTCACCCAGCTTCACCTCTATGCCGCTGAGGGCAGTGCCGATGGAGCCCAGCTTGAACTGGTGGTCTTCGTAGCAGCAGACGGTGGCCGTGGTCTCTGTCATGCCGTAGCCGTACTTGAGGTTGAGCCCCATGGCCTGGAAGAAGAAGTTTACGTCGTCGGCGAGGCGGGCGCCCGCCACCGGCAGGAAGCGAGTGCGACCACCGAAGCGGGCGCGCAGCTTGCGAAACACCATTCGCTCTGCCAGCCAGAGCTGGGCGTAGAGCAGCGGCGAGGTCGCCTTGCCGGCCTGACGGCTGGCGACCAGCTGCTTGCCGACGCCGGTGGCCCAGCCAAACAGGGCACGGCGCAGGCGTGGCGCCTGAGCCACCTTGGCCTGGATCATGGCGTAGGCCTTCTCGTAGAGGCGCGGTACGGCGCACATCACGGTCGGCTGCACCTCGCCGATGACATCCATCACCTTCTGCGGATCGCGGATGTAGACGTTCTCGGCGCCGCAGTAGAGCACGTAGTAGGTCCAGGCGCGCTCGAATACGTGGCTGAGCGGCAGCATGCAGAGCGACACATCCTGCTCGTTGAGGTCCAGGCGGCTGTTGTGCATCTCGAAGCAGGCGGCGATGTTGGCAAAATCGAGCATGACCCCCTTGGGTTCACCCGTGGTGCCCGAGGTGTAGATCAGGGTCAGCAGGTCGTCCATCTGGTACTGTGTTTCCCGTACCCGCAACTCCTGCTCGCTGGCCTGATGGTTGCCGGAGACCAGAAAAGCCTGGAAGTGGCTGGCCGCCGGGCAGTCACGCAGGTTGACCTTGCCATCGAGGGCGACTATCTGGCGGATCTCGCCATCCTTCAACAGGGTGAGCGCCTGATCGAACTGGGCCTGTTCGCCGACGAACAGCAGGCCTATGTTGGCATCGCGTACGATATAGCGCAGTTGCTCAAGGGTGCTGGTGGGGTAGATGGGCACGCTGACGCCGCGGGCGGCCAGGATGCCGAGATCTGCCTGGGTCCACTCCGGCATGTTGCGGGCGTAGAGACCCACCATTTCGGTGGGCTGGTGGCCGGCGCGGATCAGCGCCTGGGCGCAGTAGTCCATGGCCTGTCCCAGGGTTCGCCAGCCGATGGCACGCCACTGGCCATCCTGTTGTACGCGCAGGGCGGCCTTGTTGCCAAGCCGGGCGATACGTTCACGCATCAGTTGAACCAGATGGAGTTTCGGCATCAGTCAAACATCCTCAAGTAACAGTTGTACGCCCGCAGGGGCACTAAAAATCGCGCTGGAGTTTAAACTCTAAGATTACAGCTTACAAGTGTGCGCTGTTTGTCCTGGATCACAAAGTCAGCAATCCGGGCGAGCTTGAGGCATGATGGTCGATGACCAAGAGGAGCCATTCAGGGAGGGTGAACAATGAGTGTCGGGATCAAGGGCGTGGTCACGGGGGCATTGCTGTTGCTGGCCGGGGCCGGCGGGCTCTGGTTTGCGCTGGGGGATATGGCCAGCGAGCAAGACAACCCCTGGCTGAGCGGCGCCGACGGATACGCCAAAGCGCAGCAGCTGGCCCTGCACAAGGGCTATCCGCTGCTCTATGTGATCGAGCGCGCCAAGTGCCGACGCTGCAAGGGACTGGACGCCACACTGTGGCAGTCGGAGGAGATGGCGCCCGTGCTGGCCAGGCTGGTCAAGGTGCGGCTCAACCCGGATGCGGGGGATGGCAGCGAGCACATACTGCGGCGCTTCCCGCAGGTGGCGACTCCGCCCGGCATCTATGTGCAGCAGCCGGGGGAGCCGCTCAAGCCCATCAAGATAGTGGTGGATCTCCAGCAGATCTGGATGCCGGGCGTCACCTGGCGGCGCGGCTTCTTCATGCCGTTGTCGGCGGCCGGCTTCGAAGCTGTGCTGCACACCACTCAGAGCCTGCAGGATCCGGCCCTCGACAATGCGCCGTTGCTGTAGGGCGGCGGGCTAGCCGAAGTCGAACAGGCGGGACATGAGCACGGCGTCTTCCCGATCCTGGCCGGTGCCGTAGTAATCGGCGCGGCGGCAATACTCGGCAAAGCCTTCGCTCTCGTAGAGACCGATGGCGCGCTTGTTGCTGTCGCGCACCTCCAGGAACCAGGCCTCGGCCCCCTTCGCCTTGCTGCGCGCCAGATAGGCCTTCAGCAGCGCACGTCCCAGCCCCTTGCCCTGAAAGTCGGGGTGCACGCAGATGTTCATCAGCGAGCTGTCGCCCGCCACCAGATCCGAGATGTAGAAACCGGCGGGGCGGCCATCCAGCAGCATCAAGCCATTGAGATAGCGCGGCCCGAAGCAGGAGATCAGGTTGGCCTGGCTCCAGGGCTCCTTGTGGGCGGCCTGTTCTATGGGGTAAATCAGCTCGAAATCTGTTTCGAGCAGGGGACGAAACTCAGGCATGGTGGCTCCGGGTCGGGGCGGCGGAAGGAAAGGGGGCAGATCCGGGCGACAGGGTCGCTTAACCGAGGCGCGATCTGAGTTGCTGCCACAGCGCCCGTTTCTGGGCCGGTGTCGGCGTGAGCGGGCAGACCAGCGCATCGGGCCAGGCGGGGTCGGCCCGTTCCAGCCAGAGCTGGGGAGGCTTGTGCCCGGCGGGCAGCGTGGTCAGCAGCGTTACCTCGTCGACGCCTATGCCGAGCAGCTGGCAGAGATCGGCCAGCAGGGTCGGGGCGGGCAGGCGAGGGGCCAGGATCCAGAGCTTGCCGGCCGGCGGCGTGTCGAGCTCAGGCTGGGCCAGTTCGACGGAGGGCAGATCCCGAGCAGGGGCTGGCTCGGCGGCCTCCTGGTGGCCTGGGGCGGCATGGGCCCCCAGCAGGGCCGGGCGGCGCAGTTGCCAGCTCTGTATGCCCATACGGGCCAACAGGGTTTGACGCATCAGGTCGGGCGTGAGGCCGCTTTGCTCAAGGGATGGCGCTTGATGTGCGTTCTGACGCTCGGGATCTTGCATGGCTGTGGCTCTGTCTTGATCTGCATTGGTGAAAAAAGCTCTGCGCAGGGTACACTCGAACGCGTTTTGCTGCATCTTTTGCGGTATGTTTTAGCCAGGAGTGGTGGCCCAGCGCCCATGCGCCCGCCGGTTTTTCCCGCAGGTGGCCTCGACACAATACAATAAGCAGAACAGGGAACATTCGACCGAGTCGCGGGTGTGCCGGTTCCAGACAACCCCAGTATCGGAAGTGCGCTTATGCCACCTTTAGCACCACAGAATCTTCGCCTTGCCCCCATTCATGAACGCTTGCCACGCCTGTTGTCGGCCCTCGGCGAGGGATTGTATGAGCGCCAGGATGCCCTGCGGCTCGGTCTGCTGGCCGCCCTCAGCGGCGAGAGCGTCTTCCTGCTGGGCCCGCCCGGCATTGCCAAGAGCCTGATCGCCCGCCGCCTCAAGCTGGCCTTCCATGAGGCGCGGCACTTCGAATACCTGATGACCCGCTTCAGCACGCCGGAGGAGGTGTTCGGCCCCCTCTCCATTCAGGCGCTGAAGGAGGATGGCAAGTACCTGCGGTTGACCACGGGCTACCTGCCGGAGGCCGAGGTGGTGTTCCTCGACGAGATCTGGAAGGCGGGTCCCGCCATCCTCAACACCCTGCTCACCGCCATCAACGAGCGGCAGTTTCGCAACGGCGACAGCCAGCACCCCATCCCCATGCGGCTGTTGGTGACTGCCTCCAACGAGCTGCCGGCGCCGGACAGCGGGCTGGAGGCGCTTTACGATCGCATGCTGGTGCGGATCTGGATGGACAGGGTGCAGGAGAAGGCCAACTTCCAGGCCATGCTGGCCAGCGATGGCCAGTCCCATCAGAACCTGCCGCCCTCGGTGCAGATCCACAGCGAAGAGTATGAGGCCTGGCAGGTGCAGATCGACCAGGTGCGGCTGCCTGACGACTGCTTCGAGCTCATCTATCAGCTGCGCCAGCAGCTCGACAGCCAGCTGGCCCACAGCTGCTACGTGTCGGATCGGCGCTGGAAGAAGGCGGTCAGGCTCATCAAGGCGAGCGCCTTCTTCAACGGCCGCGACGAGGTGGCCCCCCTGGATCTGCTGCTGTTCAAGGATTGCCTCTGGCACGACGATGCCTCCCGCACCGCTCTGCTGGAGATGATGACCGAATTTTCCCGCCTCTATGGCTACCAGCAGCTGGCCATGACCCGCCAGCTGATGGGGCTGCGGGATCAGTTCAAGCAGCTCAGGAGCGCTGTGGCCCAGCGCCTGTGCTGCAAGGCGAAGCAGCGCCAGCAGTGGTTCGGACGCCGCGCCCGCGGCATCCAGATCCCGCTGGCCAACGCTCGTCCGTTTGGCAAGCTGGTGCACTTCAACCTGCTTACCCCGGCGGCGCTGGATGGCGACGATCCGGAGCGGCTGATCGAGACTCTGGTGTTCGATCGCACCCTGCTGTCGCACTGGCACCCCACCGGCGAGGCGCTGGTGGGCTGGCCGCTCGGCAACCCCAAGGAGGGGCACTACGAGCTGGTGCTGGACGACGAGCTGCGACTGCAGGTGCTGGACCTGCAACGCCAGCAGATCCCGCTGGTGCTGGTGGAGCGCACTGCCATCCCCGAGGTGGTGATAGCCCCCTGGCAGGCGGCGCTCACCGGACTGCTGGCCGAGAGCGGCCTGCTGCAACAGGAGCTCAAGCGTCAGCGCGGCCTGTTCGAGCGCCATCAGCAGCACCTCTTCATCGGCCGCCACTGGCTGCAGCAGGTGGAAGACAGCTTCTTCGTGCTGAACCGGGATCTGGAGCAGCTGCGCAGCGATATCAGCCACTGGCACGATCGCCTGCCGAAGCTGGACGCCTGAGCAATGGGGAGCGTGAGTGGGGTAGCCATGAGCCATGTCTGCGGAGGTCGCCATGCTTGAGATCGGCATGATGGACTTGGGGCTGCTCATCGGCGAGGGGGAGCTGGCGGGGGAGATGGCGCTGCTGCTCGCCTCGGCGCCCAAGATCTCAGAGTTCATCAAGCGCTCCCCGCTACAGGGCAAGCTGTTGCAAAAGCGCATCCGGCGCTGGAGCGAGCAGCTCGGTGAGGAGATGCGCCACAAGCCGGTGCCGGTGGCGCTGGAGCAGGAGTACCGCTTGTATCAGGCGCACAAGGGCCTGTCGCTGGCCGAGCTGATGGGGCGGCTGCCGACCCTGCTGGACGGGCTGGAACAGTTCAGCCCCTTCGCCGGCGAGGCGCGCAGCCTGGTGCGCCAGATCATGGCCCACCCCACCGACAGTCAGCGGTTGTTGCTGATGGAGAAGTGGCGCACCAGCCTGGTGGGCAGCCTGCTGCAACTGCAGCAGCAGATCGCCGAGGCGGAGCGGGAGAAGCAGCGTCAGGAGATAGAAGATCAGCTGTTGGCGAGCCGCACCCTGGCCGATGCGCTGGATCCGAACCAGATCTCCGCCGGCGGCCTCTGGGATCTGGCCCAGGGCAGTTGGCACAAGCGCAGCCTGGTGCTGATCAAGCAGTACGCCCGCATGCTGCAGCGCGAACCCCTGCTGGCCGAGATAGCCAACCTGCTGGGGCGCAGCGAGCAGGACAACCGGGCCAACGAATCCCCGGTGCCGCCGGTGCAGGTACACGAGCTGGAAGAGGTGCAGACCGACGACGTACCGGACGATCTGGTGGGCATACACCCCGCCAGCGATCTGATGCGGCTGTTGCCGAGCGAGGCCGTGATGCTGGCCCTGCCGGAGCTGGAGCTGGAGTTCTATCGCCGCTATCTGGAGCGGCGCCTGCTCAGCTACCAGTCACGGGGCACCTTGCCGCGCCAGCGTCTGCTGCTGCGCACTCCCGAGCTGGGAGGCCATCAGCTGCAGCAGCGGGGCCCTTTCATCGTCTGCATCGATACCTCGGGCTCCATGGGCGGTTATCCGGAGGAGTGCGCCAAGGCGCTGTTTCTGGCCCTGCTCAAGGTGGCGATGGACGAGAAGCGGGGCTGCTATCTGATGCTGTTTTCTACCGAGGTGGCGACCCTGGAGATCACCGCAGACACGGGGCTGGACAAGGCGGAGCGCTTCCTCTCCATGAGTTTTCACGGCGGCACCGATCTGGTGCCCTGCCTCGAGAAGGCGTTGATCAAGCTCGATGATCCCGCCTTCGCCAGGGCCGACGTGCTGGTGGTTTCCGACTTCATCGCCCAGAGCCTGCCGCACGCCCTGCTGGATCGGATGAACCGCCAGCGCAAACAGCAGACCCGTTTCCACGCCGTTGCCATGTCCCGCCACGCCAAGCCGGCGCTGCTGCGGGTGTTCGACAACAGCTGGCTACTCGACTGCGGCCTGCGCGGGCGCCTGCTGCGACGCTGGCAGCGCAGCTGAAACGCGCCGTACCGGCAGACTGGCCAGCACAACCCCGACACACAAGAGGCCAAGCGCCAGCCACACCGGCGGCGTGACGGCTTCCCCCAGCAGCCACCAGGCCAGCATGGCCGCCATCACGGGCGTGAGCGAGCCCAGCGCCGAGCTGACCTCGGCACCCAGGGTGCGGATGGCGTGGGCGTAACAGAGCGCCGCCAGCAAGCCGGCACCTATCCCTTGCAGCAGGCCCTGCCATAGCCAGACGCTGGCATGGCTCACCGCGGGCAAGGGGCTCCACAGGAGCGTCGGCAGCAGCAACAGGGCCGACGGCACCGCCACCAGCGCGGCCGCATCCAGCGCCGCCAGTCCGCTGCGCCTGACCGCCAGGGTAAACAGGGCCCACAGCAGGGCCGCCCCCAGAAAGCAGACTTGTCCCTGCCACAATCCCGGTTTTCCGCCCAGCAACAGGGTAGCGGTGGCCAGCGCTATGAGGGCAAGCCCCCAGCGCCGCTGCGCGGGGCAGGGGGCGCGCCACAGCAGCAGGCCCAGCAGGCTGACCATGAGGGGCACAGTGCCCGGGATCAGGGCGCTGCCCTGGGCTACAGGGGCCAGCTGCATGCCGGTGGCGCCGAGCCAGAAGAAGGGCAGGCCGGCCCCCGCCAGCATGGCCAGCTGCCAGCGCAGGGGCGTGCGGCGCAGGCGGATGCGGTGACGCCAGTAATAGGGGAGCAGCAGCAGGGCCGGAATGCCGAAGCGCAGCAGCGCCAGCGCCTGTGGCGGGAGCTTCTCCTCGGCGCCGAGGCGCAGGGAGAGAAAGAAACCGGACCAGAGCAGCACGGTGGCGAGGGCGGCGGCCCAGCCGCTGCAACGGGGTGACAGTGTGAATGACATAGGGCTCCCTCCATGGCGTGTCCCGGGTCATTATCTCGCCAGGGGGGAGGGTGTTGCAGGGCAAACTGTTTGAGAAATTCGGGTGTAATTGCTAGTTTCAGCCAACCCAAAATGGATTTTTACCGGATATCACCAATATGCTCGACAGGATTGATTTACATCTGCTGCGGCTGCTGCAACAGGATGGGCGCCTCACGACAGTGGAGCTGGCGGAGCGGGTCGGGTTGTCTGCCTCCCCCTGTGCCCGGCGTCTGAAGCGGCTGGAGGGGGAGGGCCACATACAGGGGTATCGCGCCGTGCTGGCGCGGGAGAAGCTCGGCCTTGGCATCACCATCTTCGTCAACGTGCGGCTCAGCCAGCACAGGGAGCCGCTGGTGGAGGCCTTCGAGCAGGCGGTGGCGGCCATGGCGGAGGTGATCAGCTGTCACACAGTCTCCGGCAACTACGACTACCTGCTGGAGGTGGTGGTGCCCGACCTGCCCGCCTACGAGCAGTGGATCCGGCGGTTGCAGTCCCAGGACATGGTCAACGACATCAGCAGCCACTTCGCCATTCGCGCGGTCAAGGTGATGGGGCCGCTGCCCATTTGACCAGGTTCAGGTACAGGGCTGGTGGCCGAGCCCGCGCTCGTTCACCTGCTCCTGATCCAGCAGCGGCTGACCGCTCGGCTGGGAGACGTAAAAGCCCCGCTTGCCGCTGCGCTTGACCCGATACATGGCCTGATCGGCCCGGGCCAGCGCGGTGCTGAAGTCATCCTGTGGCCGGATCGCCGCTATCCCCATGCTCAGCCCCACGGCGGCGTCGCCGTTGGGCAGCTCGAACGGGGTCGAGATGGCATCTATGCAGCGGCGGGCCAGGTGGCTGGTGCGGGGATCCTCGCTGGCCCAGGGCAGCAGCAACACGAACTCGTCGCCGCCGAGGCGGCCGATCCTGACCCCCTCCTCGCAGCAGGCCTTGAGTCGCCGGGTGAGGGCGATCAGCAGCTCGTCTCCGGCCCTGTGCCCCAGGTTGTCGTTGACCTGCTTGAAGTCGTCGAGATCGATGAAGCAGATGGCCTCGAACGTCTGCGGGAACTGGCGTTGCAGCGCGGTGCGGTTGAGCAGGCCGGTGAGGGGATCCCGGTGGGCCAGCTGGGCCAGCTGCTGCTCATACTCCTTCTCGTGGGTGATGTCGATGTGGGTGCCCATCACCCGCAGCGGCTTGCCCTCTTCATCCCACTCCACCACCCGGCCCCGATCCAGCACCCAGGTGATCTTGCCATCCTTGGCGATCATGCGGTGCATCGCCTGATAAAACGGGCTCTTGCCGCTCAGGTGATCGAAGAAGGCCTGCAACACCCGCTCCCTGTCCTCCGGATGCAGGTGTTCGCGCCACACATCGAAGTGGGCCGACAGCTCCTTGGGCTGGTAGCCGAGCATGGCGCCCCAGCGCCGGTTGAAGATGATGAGCTTGCCGGTGGGCACGTGATTCTGCCAGATGCACAGGCCTGTGCCGTCCATGGCGGCCTCCAGCTTCTCCCGTGCATCCTCGGCCACCCGCTTCAGCCGCTCATTCTCCTGCAGCAGCCTGTCATAGGCGGCCTGCAGCTCCTCGTGTGTCATGAAGGCACTCTTCCCTGTGGTGAATGTCGCTATAGTCGATGCTGATTTTCCTCCTGTAAAGGGGATGAGATCGCCAGTGTGAGGGCCAGCCTGAACCTGTGGTTTTTCTCTCCCTCACTCTGGTTGCTGTGCCCATGGGCAAGGAGAGATATGATGGGGCATCCGAGTGCCAGCACCATCGAATGGGGAAACCGAACCGGCATGAAACGCATCATGACCTTGATCCTGCTGACCTGCCTGTGCGGTGCTCCCGCCTGGGCGGCCAGGGTGCCGCTCGTCGAGCCGCAACTGTCCCGAGAGTTGCAACTGCTGGAGGAGGGATTCCAGCCAGACCGCATGTTCCGCTTGCGCATCGCCGCCCTGGTTGCGAGCCGCGCCGCTTACCCGCCCGAGGTGCAGGGCCGCATAGTCCGGCTGCAGTGCTGGGCCATGTCTGCCGAGCGGGACAGCGAATATCGCGCCGTGGTGGCCTTTGCCGACCAGGAGCTGGCCCTCGCCCGTGAGCGCAAGGACAGGATCACCGAGAGCGGCCTGCTCACCTGTCGCGGTTTTCATCAGCAGATGCTGGGCAACATGGAGCAGGCCGGGGTCGATTACGAGCAGGCGCTGGTGCTGGCGCGCAGGCTGGGGGATAGGGTGCAGGAGGCCGACATCCTCAGCTACCGTGGCGACATGAAAGCCTATCAGGGGGAGTTGGCCGAGGGGCTGATGGAGCTCATCGAGGCACACAAGCGCTTCGAGGCGCTGGGGCAGGATGGCAAGGCGCGGGAGGTGTTGTCCCAGATCGCCAACGCCTACCGGCGCATGGGGCTTTATGCACGGGCCGAAGGCTACTTTCAGGAGCTGGAGCGCGACTACAGCACTCTGGGGGATCAGGAGCGGCTGGTGGACATTCGCTCCCAGCAGGGGCTGCTCTATGCCGAGATGGGGGAGTTCAACCGCGCCCTGCCGCTGATGGCGCAGGCCGAGCAGCTCTATCGTTCGCAACACAAGGAGGGCTTGCTGGCCTGGATCCAGATCGAAATGGCCACCATCCTGATCAACCAGGGCAAGGTGGCTGAGGCCATGGCCAGACTGCAGCAGGCCGATGTCATACTGCGCAGCCGCGAGGATGTCGACAGCGTGACCCTGGCCCATTGGCAACTGGTGATGGGCATGGCGGAGGACGCACTGGGCCATCCGACCAAGGCGCTCTACTACCTGACGCACGCCGAACCCATCTTTGCCAGGGAGAAGAACCAGCGCTTCCTGGCACGGGTCTACGAGGTGCGGGCCCGCATTCTCGAACAGCAGGGCCAGGTCAATGCGGCCCTGGCCAGCCTCAAGCTGTACGTGCAGACCCGGCACGCCCTCGAGCTGGTGCTCAGGGAGCAGCGCTCCCTGCAGATGCGCTTCGAGTTCGATCTGGCCCGCAAGGAGCTGGAGAACCAGGCCCTCAAGACCAAGCAATTGTTGCAGGAGGCCAAGCTCAAGCAGTTGCAGGAGCGGCGGCAATGGCAATACCTGGTGGTGATCCTGCTGCTGGTGGTGATGGGCATGCTGGCGCTGTACCAGTTCAACCGCTCCCGCAAACTGCGTCGGCTCGCCATGACAGATGACCTCACCGGCATCCACAACCGCCGCCAGATCCAGGCCCAGGGGCAGGCCTGGTTCAAGCAGGCGAGGGAGCAGGGCAAGTCCCTGTGCGTGCTGATCCTGGACATAGACCACTTCAAGCAGGTCAACGACAGGCTGGGCCACCACATGGGGGATCAGGTGCTGGCGGCCGTCGCCAGGAGCATAGCCGCCCAGCTGCGCACCCTGGACAGGGTGGGGCGCAACGGCGGCGAGGAGTTTCTGGTGCTGTTGCCCGACACCTGCATGGCGGAGGCGGTCGAGGTGGCGGAGCGGATCCGCCATCGGGTCTCCCAGCTGCGCATCGAGGGGATGCCGGAGGGGCATCCGGTGCACGTCAGCATAGGCTGTGCCCAATACAGCCCCCTCGACGACAGCCTGGGGGATCTGATCCAGCGAGCCGACGAAGCCATGTACAGGGCCAAGCAGGCCGGCCGCAATCAGGTGATGCGGGCCGAGTAGGGCGCTCCGGCGCCCTTCGCGAACGGCCCTAAGCCGGGCTGGGTATTTTTCACTCGCGCGGGTATAATGTCGCGCAATTTTGCTTTGACTCAGGCGAGAAGACCCATGTAATGCAACCCGCTTCCCCTGTCCCACCCGGTTGGCCTCGGTGCCGGCCCGTGTGGCGTTAGTTGCATGCAGTCCTGTGTATGCCGGCGGACCCGAGGCCGCATACATGCAAATGTGCCGTGAGTCGAATGCGGCATCCCGGATTTATTCCCACGGTGGCCAAGGCCATCGCTCAATAGAAGAACGTTGAATTATGTCAGCTGAATTTCTGAGTGAAGTCTCCAAGAGACGCACTTTTGCGATCATCTCGCACCCGGATGCGGGTAAAACCACCATCACCGAAAAAGTCCTGCTGTTCGGACAGGCCATTCAGCGCGCCGGTACCGTCAAGGGCCGTGGCTCAGGCCAGCACGCCAAATCCGACTGGATGGAGATGGAGAAGCAGCGCGGTATCTCCATCACCACCTCTGTGATGCAGTTCCCCTATGCCAACTGCCTGGTCAACCTGCTCGATACCCCGGGTCACGAGGACTTCTCCGAAGATACCTACCGTACCCTCACCGCGGTCGACTGTTGCCTGATGGTCATCGACGCCGCCAAGGGTGTTGAAGACAGAACCCGCAAGCTGATGGAAGTCACCCGTCTGCGGGACACCCCCATACTCACCTTCATGAACAAGCTGGACCGCGAAGTGCGCGATCCCATGGAAGTGATGGACGAGGTGGAGCGCGAGCTGAAGATCATGTGCGCCCCCATCACCTGGCCCATTGGCTGCGGCAAGTCCTTCAAGGGTGTCTATCACCTCTACAAGGATGAGGTCTATCTGTACCAGACAGGTCAGGGCCACACCATCCAGGAGAAGCGGGTGGTCAAGGGCCTGCACAACCCGGATCTGGACGCCGCCATCGGCGAGGATCTGGCGGCGCAGCTGCGCGGTGAACTGGAGCTGGTGCAGGGCGCCTCTCCCGAGTTCGATCACGAAGCCTTCATCGCCGGCGAGATGACCCCTGTCTTCTTCGGTACCGCGCTCGGCAACTTCGGCGTCGACCACATGCTGGATGGCCTGACCGACTGGGCGCCTGCGCCCATGCCGCGCAAGGCCGAGAGCCGTCTGGTCGAGGCGACCGAGGAGAAATTCTCCGGCTTCGTGTTCAAGATCCAGGCGAACATGGATCCGAAACACCGCGACCGTATCGCCTTCATGCGCGTGGTGTCCGGCACTTACAGCAAGGGCATGAAGATGCGCCATGTGCGCATCGGCAAGGACGTGAACATCTCCGACGCCGTCACCTTCATGGCCGGTGATCGGGAGCAGGCCATCGAGGCCGTCGCGGGCGATATCATAGGTCTGCACAACCACGGCACCATACAGATAGGCGACACCTTCACCCAGGGTGAGGATCTCAAGTTCACCGGCATCCCGAACTTCGCCCCCGAGCTGTTCCGCCGCATCCGCCTGCGCGATCCGCTCAAGCAGAAGCAGCTGCTCAAGGGGCTGGTGCAGCTCTCCGAAGAGGGCGCCGTGCAGGTGTTCCGTCCGCTTATCAGCAACGATCTCATCGTCGGCGCCGTCGGTGTGCTGCAGTTCGATGTTGTGGTTTCGCGTCTGAAGAGCGAGTACAACGTCGAGGCGCTGTACGAGGCGGTCAACGTCTCCACCGCCCGCTGGGTGGAAGGGACCGACGTCAAGAAGTTCGAGGAGTTCAAGCGCAAGAACGAACTGAACCTGGCGCTGGATGGCGGTGACAACCTCACCTACATAGCCCCGACCATGGTCAACCTGCGTCTGTCTCAGGAGCGTCACCCGGACGTTCACTTCCGTCAGACTCGCGAGCACTGATAAGCGCTTGCCAGATAGGCAGACAAGATAAAAAAAGACCCCGCCCAGGCGGGGTCTTTTTTTGCATGGCGATCAAGGATCGGATGGGTGGATGGGCCAGCTGGAGACCGGCCTGGATGGCGTCAGGTCTCGTCCTCCATGCCGCTGGCGAGGCTCGCCAGCCAGCGTTTGACCAGCCGCAGCTCGGTTTCATCGAGGGGGGCCGCCAGCGCCTGCTCCAGCAGGGCGACCCTGGCCTTGGCCTGCGCCAGCAGTTCAGCCCCGGCGGGACTGAGGCTGAGCTGCTGGATGCGGCCATGGACCGCGTGAGGGGTGCGGGCCAGCAGGCCGCTGCGCTCCAGGCTGGTCACCATGGGGCTTATCGTCTGAGGGGTGAGCAGGGTCAGCCGGGCGAGCTCGGCGTTGGAGCTGCCGGGGTAGGCATCCAGCATGGTCAGCAGGGCAAACTGGGGGGCCGTGACGGGCAAGTCCGCCAGTGCCCGTTCCATGCGCAGGCGCTGGGCGGCAGCGGCCTGGCGCAGCAGATAGCCGAGGTGGCCCGCCTCGCCACGCTTGCCTTCGCCGGGGGCGGGAGTCTCTGGTTTCAATCCAGTCTCAACAGGGGGCTTGTCTATCATGTCAGGGGGCTGATATGTTGTTCGTGTCCTGATATTAAGCCATGACGAAGGAGAACACCAGAATGAGCACCCGCATCGATTACCCCCACTTTCGCCAGCTGCTGCCGGCAGCCCACGATGCCCTGATCGCCGCCGGCAAGGCGGTGGACGACGCCGGCCTCGACAAGGAGCTGAGCGAGCTGGTGAAGCTGCGCGCCTCCCAGCTCAACGGCTGCAGCTTCTGCCTGCAATATCATCTCAACATCGCCCGTCGCAGCGGGGTGGGGCAGGCCAGGCTGGATCAGCTGGCTGCCTGGCGCGATGCCACCGTCTTCACTGCATCTGAGCGGGCGGCCCTGGCCTGGACCGAGTGCCTGACCCGTTTGCCCGAGGCCGGGGTGCCCGATGCGCTTTATGGGGAGCTGCGCGAGCACTTCAGCGAAGCCGAGATAGTGCAGCTGTCGGTGACGGTTGCCACCATCAACAGCTGGAACCGGCTCGGGGTGGCGCTGCGCTTCGTGCCGCCTGCCGCTCAGCTTTAAGCAGAAGCAAAGGGCGGCACCATGCCGCCCTTTTCTCATCCTTGACCCCATGCCTCAGGCGAGCGTCTGGCCATCGCTGGTGCCAAGCGCCAGCACCATGCAGATCTCGCAGGCATCGTGGCCGGTGCAGCCGAGCGGCCCCGGCAGGTGCTCGAAACCCAGCGACGCGTAGAGCGTGGTCGCCTCGCGCAACACCTCGGTGGTTTCCAGATAGCAGCGCTGGTAACCCAGGATTCTCGCCTCGTCCAGCGCCTGCAACACGAGTCGCCGCCCCAGTCCCAGCCCGCGCAGGGAGGGCATGAAGTACATCTTCTGCAGCTCGCAGACCCGATCCTCTTCCCCTGCCAGCGGCGCTATGCCGCCGCCGCCGAGGATGGTGCCATCGGGCCCCTCGATCACCCAGTAGCGGCTCTTCTCCCCTTGGTAGGTCTCGTGCAGCCGATCCAGGTTGGGGTCGGCCACGCCATAGCCCTTGTCGGCGGTGAGGCCGTATTCGGCGGAGACGGCGCGCACCACGGCGGCGATATGGGGGTTGTCGGCGGCTGTGATGGGACGGATGCGGTAGCCCTGCTGACGGCGGGCGCGGGAGAGGGCGCTGCGGTAGAGACGCAGGCCGGCCCACAGCTGCTCGCGTTCGCTCAGGGTGAGCTGGGCCAGGGTCTCTTCCATGGCGTTGTCCATCTCCTGATGCAGATCCAACAGCTGGGCCTGGCCGGCGATGGTGAGGCGCGCCTCCTTGCTACGGCCATCGGACGGATGGGGGTGCCAGCTGATGAGTTCGCGCTCGGCGAGCCGCGCCAGCGGACGGCTGGCGTTGGATTTGTCGATGCGCAGCCGCTCTGCCAGCTGCTGGTTGGTGGCGGGGCCGTTCTCCAGCTCGATCAGCAGATGGGCTTCTAGCGGGGTGAGCGCCAGTTCGCCGCACTGCTGGGAGAGCATGCCGAGTTCGCGAACCAGATCGCGCGACAGGGCGCGCAGGGGACGGGGATCCATATCAGGGCTTCCTATTTGGTTGTCTTCAACAACCAATATAGTCAACAAGTTGTCACTAGCAACCTTTTTATGGGGCTTGAGTGGTGGAGCAGGAGGCGGGCAAGGAGAAGATGGACATAAAAAAAGGGCCCGTAAGGGGCCCAAACATTGGAAACCCGCGCCCGGAGGCGCGGATCCCATCCTTGGTCGGTCATGAACCGGCGTGCTTACACCAGCTCGGCCAGCATGGCGTCGGCATAGGGAACCAGCGTCTCGCCCTTCTGCACCCTGGCGATGTAATCCGGGTTGGCGATCAGCGGGCGGCCGATGGCGACGAGGTCGAAGCGGTTGGCCTTGATGGCATCCAGCGCTGTGTCGGCGCTGTAGTTGCCCACCCCCACCAGATGACCGTCGTAGTGGGCGCGCAGGTAGTCGGAGGCACGGCCATCCAGATAGTCGAAGGTGAGGCTGTCATCGAAGATGCCCAGATGCACATAGGCCAGGGCGCGCCGATTCAGTTCGCTCAGCAGATGGTCGAACACGGCGCGATCCCGCTGGTCACCCTCAAGGTGCACATAGGCACCGGGGGAGAGGCGCAGGCCAACCCGCTCGGATCCGATGCGGGCGTTGACCGCATCCACCACTTCCAGTGCGAAGCGGCTCATGTTCTGCGGGCTGCCACCGTACTGATCGCTGCGCAGGTTGCTCGAATGGTGCAGGAACTGATCGATGAGGTAGCCGTTGGCGCCGTGGATCTCCACCCCGTCGAAGCCCGCTTCGATGGCGTTGGCGGCGGCCTGGGCGTAATCCTCGGCCAGCTGGGCGATTTCGCTCTCGGTCAGGGCGCGTGGCACCTGATAGACCAGCTCGCGCATGCGCGGCACCGTGCCTTCATGAGCGACGGCAGACGGTGCCAGCACCTCGCCATGGTGGAAGAAGGGGTGGGAGAGGCGACCCACGTGCCACAGTTGGGCGAAGATCTTGCCGCCATTGGCGTGCACGGCGCTGGTGACTTTTTTCCAGCCTGCGATCTGCTCCGGGCTGTAGATCCCCGGGGTGTTGGGATAGCCCTGGCCGTCCGGACGAATGATGGTGGCTTCGGAGATGATGAGGCCGATGTCGGCACGACGGGCGTAATAGGCGGCCATCTGCTCGGTGGGCACCAGGCCCGGGCCGGCCATGCAACGGGTAAGCGGTGCCATCATGAAGCGATTCGCGAGGGTGAGGGTGTCGTTGAGGCGATAGGGCTGAAACAGGGTATTCATGATCGTCTGTCCTGAGGGAGTGATTCTTGAACGTGCATTCAAGACGTTTTTTGTTTTGTGTGCAAGTCTTTTTTGAACGAGCATTCAAGATGGGTTGGTCTTGCCTGCCCGCTGGGGTAAACTTGCCGCCCTTTTTGTTCCCCCTCATCGGCTCTGCGCCGGTGATCGCTTTTTCAACGGAGAAACCATGCGCAGCGCCGAGTTCAACCGGGACGACGTCTTGCGAAATGCCATGGAGGCATTTCGGGCCAAGGGTTACGCCAAGACCACCATGCAGGAGCTGGTGGCGGCGACCGGGTTGCATCCGGGCAGCCTTTACGCGGCGTTTGGCAACAAACGCGGCCTGCTGCTGGCGGCGGTCGATCACTATGTGCAGGAAAAAAGCGCGCTGCGCCGTGGCTTCTTTGCCGGCCAGAGCCCGTTGGCGGGGGTGCAGGCCTACCTCAGCCAGATAGTGAACGATGCCCTGTGCGGCACCTGTCTGGTGACGCGCACCCTGATGGAGCTGGCGGAGCAGGACGAAGAGCTGCACCTGCGGCTCAAGGCCATCTATGCCGAGCTGGACGCCGATCTGGCGCAGATCCTGAGTCTCGCCCAGCAGCGCGGCGAGCTGATGGCCGACCGCGACATCCCGACCCTGACCGCCTTCCTGCTCATCAACATCCAGGGTCTGGTCACCTTCGCCCAGTGCCGCCCCGACCGCGCCCTGCTCGACGGTGTCGTCACCCAGCTGATGACGGCCCTGCGGGCATGATGACAGGCAGAGAAACAACAGTGGCTCCCGCGGGAGCCACTGTTGTTTCTGGGGATGTTACACGCAGCCGGGTTGTTTGCTCCCTTTCCCCCTCACGGGAGAAGGGTTGGGGATGAGGGGCAGTCTCTGCTCAGCGCAATGAGAGCAAAAGAAGTCCCAGTACGGCCTCCATCCGACTCAATACATCGTTATTCCACACCCTGATCACCTGAAAGCCCTGCTCATTGAGGTAGGCCGTTCTTGTTTCATCATGATGCCGCCCTGCCGGTTCGTTGTGCTGCGACCCATCTACCTCGATGATCAGCCTTTGCTCAAGAGAGATGAAATCGACAATGTAGGGCCCGATGGGCATCTGACGACGAAATTTCACTCCCGCCAGACGGCGGTTGCGCAATTGCTGCCACAGCTTCTGTTCGGCAAGGGTGGCTTCTCGCCTCATGCGTTTGGCAAACGGATGGGTCTTCATGGTGCCTATCCAGAGCTATTCGACCCTATTAGATATAGCCATTCTCCTGTTTGGTCACAGACGGTGGATGCATCCCCCTCACCCTGGCCCTCTCCCAGAGGGAGAGGGGACAGCTCGAGGCATCGTTGCGAGCCGGGGACAAGAGCCCCCGCTTTGGAGGCATGGAGAGCGAAACCAAACTAGCGGGCAGAACAGGAAAGCTAACGATGACTCAAGGTTATCTGCGGGCACTGTGTGCTCCCTTCTCCCCTTGCGGGAGAAGGGTTGGGGATGAGGGGGGGGCATTTACAGCGGAAGAGAAGGGGCTCGAGAGAGCTTTATTCGGGCCGCACCAACTCCTTCATCAGCCCTTTTAACCACACCAGAGCCGGTTGTTGCGCATGCACCGGGTGCCAGACGCAGTTGAGGTGATAGTCGGGCACATCCGCAGGCAGTGGCAGGCTTTTCAGCGGCCAGTGGCTGGCGAGCAGTTCGGCCACCATGCTGGGCAGCACCAGCAGGTGGTCGCTCTGGCTGACGATGGCGGCGGCGGACATATAGCTCTGACTGTTGACCGAGATGGTGCGACTAAAGCCCAACGTCTTCAGATAGCGATCGAGGCTCGCCTCCGAAGTGCCGAGCGGCGAGTGGAACACATGGGGCATGGCGATAAGCTGCTCAAGCGTGATGCGCTCCTGCCATTGGGAGGGATCGCTCTCGGCCCCGGTGGTCGCCGATTTGGCAATCGGCAGATCGGCGCGCACCAGCCCGGCCAGCGGCTCTGTGAGCCAGGTCTCCTTGCCCAGATACCCAGGCACCTGCATGTATTCGTCAAAGCCCAGCACCAGATCGATTTCGCCGCTCGCCAGCTCCGCCTCAGGCAGAGTGTCGCGCAGTATGCGGATCTCTATGGTGACCCCGGGCGCCAGCGTCTTGAGGCGCTGAATGAGCGGCGGGATCAGCACGCACTCCACATAATCCGTGGTGCAGAGCACGAAGCGGCGCTTCGACTGGCTCGGCTCGAATACCTCCTCGTCGGAGAGCTGCTGTTCCAGCAGTCGCAGCGCCTGCTGCACCCCCAGATGCAGCCGCTGGGCGCGCGGGGTGGGCAGCATCCCCTGCGGGGTGCGCACCAGCAGCGGATCGCCAAAGAAGGTGCGCAACCGACCGAGGGCATGGCTCATGGCGGGCTGGCTGATAAAGAGTGTCTCGGCGGCGCGGGTGACGCTGCCTTGCGTCATCAGGGCGTCAAAGGCGAGCAACAGATTGAGGTCGAGCTGGTGCAGTTTCATGGTGGGATCATTTGCCGTGCTTATGGGACAATCCATCCTATTCATTTGATGGATAGGTGCGCAACTTCTTACACTGCGGGCCACGCTTATTTTTTTCAGGGGGCGCCCGTCCGGCACGCTGTCGGGGCGGGGGCCCGCCCGTTTTCCCCATTACCGGCCCCGTGAGGCGTGCATCGCCATCACAGGCCCGCAAGGATATTGCGATGAGCATCAAGACGATCAACTCCACCCCAGTCGCCGACGGCTTCACCATGCCCGCCGAGTGGGCACATCAGCAGGCCGTCTGGATGATCTGGCCGTTCCGTCCGGACAACTGGCGTGAAGCCGGTCGCTTCGCCCAGAGCACCTTCGCCAAGGTGGCCGATGCCATCGGTGGCGCTACTCCGGTCTTTATGGGGGTGCCAGCCGAGTTTATGGAGCAGGCCCGCGCCATCATGCCCGCCCACGTTACCCTGGTAGAAATGGCCAGCGATGACTGCTGGGCACGCGACACAGGCCCGACCGTGGTCACCAACACCGCAGGCGAGTGCCGTGGGGTGGACTGGGGCTTCAATGCCTGGGGCGGCCACAAGGGCGGTCTCTATTACCCCTGGGATCAGGATGAAAAAGTGGCGGCCCAGATGCTGGTCCAGCACGGCATGGATCGTTACGCTGCGCCGCTCATTCTGGAAGGGGGCTCCATCCACGTCGATGGCGAAGGCACCTGCATGACCACAGCCGAGTGCCTGCTCAACGAAAACCGCAACCCGCACCTGAGCAAGGAGCAGATCGAAGCTTATCTGCGTGACTATCTGGGCGTGAAGAGCTTTATCTGGCTGGGCGAGGGCGTCTACATGGACGAGACCGACGGCCACATCGACAACATCTGCTGCTTCGTGCGCCCGGGTGAAGTGGCCCTGCACTGGACCGACGATCAAAACGATCCCCAGTACGCCCGCTCCCTGGCCGCCCTCAAGGTGCTGGAAGCGGCGGTGGACGCCAAGGGTCGCCAGCTGAAAGTGTGGAAGCTGCCCCAGCCGGGCCCGCTGTTCTGTACCGAGGAAGAGTCCGCCGGTGTCGAGAGCGGCACCGGTGTGCCGCGCGAGGCCGAAGGCCGTCTGGCCGGTTCCTATGTGAACTTCCTCATCACCAACGATCGCATTGTCTACCCGCTGCTGGATGCAGCCACCGATGGCGAAGCCCAGCGCATTCTGGAAGAGATCTTCCCGGATCACACCGTGATCGGCGTACCGGCTCGCGAGATCCTGCTGGGCGGTGGCAATATCCACTGCATTACCCAGCAAATCCCCTCTGGCAAGTAAGAACCGGATGACGATCCTGCTGCGAGGCCGTGATCAAGGCTCATGTGCTGCTCGGAATCCTCATGTATTCACATACACTCCGGTTCCTGCGCTGCTCTTCACCTTGCTGACGGCCTCTCGCGACGGGTCGTAAACCGGTTCCAAGCCAGCCGAGGTTGGTATTCAAAACCCCACGCTGGTGGGGTTTTATCTCTTGATGGTGTGATGGTCGCAGGCGCTGATGCGGCGACCACCATCACAAACAGTCACCCTTTTACAGGAGATCCCCATGATCGAAGTGACAGAGGTTTCCATTGCCGAGCTGCGCGGTGCGCTCGAAGCAGGCCGCACTACGGCGGTCGAACTGGTCAAGGCCTATCTGGCCCGTATCGCCGCCTACAACGGCCCCGAGACACAAACCCGCCTCAATGCCCTGGTGGTCGCCAACCCCGATGCACTGAAAGAAGCGCAAGCGTCCGATGCCCGCCGCGCCCGTGGCGAGACCCTGAGCCCGCTGGACGGCATCCCCTACACCGCCAAAGACAGCTATCTGGTCAAGGGGCTTACTGCCGCCTCCGGCAGCCCGGCCTTCAAGGATCTGGTCGCCCAGCGCGATGCCTTTACCGTTGAGCGCCTGCGCGCCGCCGGTGCCATCTGCCTTGGCAAAACCAATATGCCGCCCATGGCCAATGGTGGCATGCAGCGCGGCGTCTATGGCCGTGCCGAGAGCCCCTACAACGCCGACTACCTGACTGCGCCGTTTGCTTCCGGCTCCTCCAACGGTGCCGGTACCGGCACAGCCGCCAGCTTCTCAGCCTTCGGTCTGGCGGAAGAGACCTGGTCGAGCGGCCGTGGCCCGGCCTCCAACAACGGCCTGTGCGCCTACACACCGTCCCGTGGCGTCATCTCGGTGCGCGGCAACTGGCCGCTGACCCCGACCATGGATGTGGTGGTGCCCTACGCCCGCACCATGGCAGATCTGTTGGAAGTGCTTGACGTAGTGGTGGCGGACGATAGCGAGACCCGTGGCGATCTGTGGCGCCTGCAGCCCTGGGTCAAGATCCCCAAGGCCTCCGAGGTGCGCCCGGCCTCCTATCTTGAGCTGGCCGCCGGTGCCTCTGCCCTCAAGGGCAAGCGCCTCGGCGTGCCGCGCATGTTTATCAACAAGGATGAACTGGCCGGCACCAGCGAAAACCCCGGCATCGGCGGCCCGACCGGCCAGCGTATCCATACCCGTCCGTCGGTGATCGCCCTGTGGGAACAGGCCCGTCAGGCGCTGGAAGCCGCTGGCGCGATCGTTGTCGAAGTGGACTTCCCGCTGGTCTCCAACTGCGAAGGGGACAGACCCGGCGCGCCGACCGTGTTCAATCGCGGCATAGTCACCCCCGAGTTCCTCAACGACGAGCTGTGGGAGCTATCCGGCTGGGCGTTCGACGACTTCCTGCGCGCCAACGGCGATCCCAAGCTCAATAAGCTTGAGGACGTGGACGGGCCCAAGATCTTCCCCCACGATCCGGGCACGCTGCCAAACCGCGAGGGCGATCTGGCGGCGGGCATGGACGAGTACGTCAATATGGCCAAGCGCGGTCTCAAGCGCTTCGACGAGATAGCCTCGGTGCCGGACGGCCTGCGTGGTCTGGAAAAGACCCGCAAGCTGGATCTCGAGGACTGGATGGACGAGCTCCAGCTCGACGCCGTGCTGTTCCCCACCGTTGCCGACGTCGGCCCGGCTGATGCGGATGTGAATCCGGCCTCCGCCGATATCGCCTGGAGCAACGGCATCTGGGTCGCCAACGGCAACCTCGCCATTCGCCATCTCGGCGTACCGACCGTGACTGTCCCCATGGGCGTCATGGCCGATATCGGCATGCCGGTGGGCCTGACCTTCGCCGGTCGCGCCTATGACGACAACAAGCTGCTGCGCGTTGCCTCGGCCTTCGAGTCCACCGGCAACAAGCGCAAGGTGCCGCCGCGTACTCCGCCGTTGGGTTGATTGCAGTGAGGACTAGATAGCGCGGGGTTGTCCGCTCATAACGAAAATAAAGCCACTCGCTATATGGCGGGTGGTTTTTAATTTTTGAAATTGGTTGTGGAAAAACGATTTATATTGCGCAGGTTACGTGAAATATATTCCCTCCCTTTATCTTTATGCTTCCTAAAATCATTGATGATAAAAACACGTATTATATGGAGTGACGTTGTTTGTTTTAATACCAAGTTTGATAAAAGCTTGACGTAATTGCATCACCACCATGCTTATCGTTTTGATTGCATTGTTTACATAGTAACTGTATGTTTGATATGTCATTAAAACCAAAATTTGACAAAGGTACAATATGGTCATAGTTCGCTATATTATCCAAGTTTAATGTGCCTGAAAGATCTTTGTTACAGAGTACACAGCGCCCCCTATCTCTAAAATAAACGGCTTTTCTAACCCAGCTTGGAATGTTTTTCCTTTTTAGCTTGCCATTTTTCCTTATCAGATCATCTGATTTTGATTCAGCAGTATGTTCACGTTCCAAAGCGTTTGCCATCATTGTGTTAAACACAAGCATTAACATGCGATTTTGAAATAGAACATGGAATACTTCTTTTGATGTATGCTCAATGAGTTGTTCAAACGTTCCGCTAAACCTTAGTTCAAGAAGATAATCATAAATATCATCATTATCGCATGTCGTAAATTTCTTATCTCTTTCATGCAGAAAACTTGAGAAGCTTTCGTATTCCAACCCATGAAATGTCAACGCCAGTTCAATAGGTAAAACATCCCATTTTAAATGTTTATTTATTATTGGGAGATGAATATTATTTTTTATTAACTGTTGTCGTTCCTCCAAGTCAATATCACAGGTGTTATCCCAAGTGACATCATCTATTACAAACTCTAAAAAGTCATGAAAAACAGAGTGCTTTCTAAATGGTTGCAGCATATTTAGTATATTTCCATCGCCATGAAAGTCATGAAGGCTACGTAAATATGAGTCTTGCTCCATTAGAATGTTGGAAATTACGTTACAGAAATAATATGTTTCATAATATTTCACATTGAGCACTTTGTCCTCCTAACCTTAAGTGTTTTTTATAAAATAGTATTTTTAGTTTTATTTATTAAAATGGCTTTAGATATATAACCGCGTAGTCTACCTCAAAATAGCTGTAGATCCGAATAACGAAGCATATTCGGAATATCGCGAATAGGAGGTCACCGAGAAGCCGCTGGAGTCTAGGATTTCCAGCCTGTCTTGCCATGACTCGATGTGTGGCGGTAAACGGACGATTACGCTGCGCTAATCGTCCCTACATCATTGGGTTTATTGTGTTACCTCCCCCTCATCCCCGGCCCTTCTCCCACAAGGGGAGAAGGGGGCAGATATGCTCCGCTGATTGTGTGTTGGCTCTGTGGTGCGAGTGAATATGACTGGCTTGGAATTGGCACGGACCATCCCCTCTCCCTCGGGAGAGGGCCAGGGTGAGGGGCCGCTATCTGTGTTGTAGGTTCGTTTTGAGCCTTTACCTCCCTCCACTCTCCGCACCATCAATCGCAATGTTGGTTGTGGTTCGCAGCTGTTCTCTCCTGATTTTTTCTGAATTCCACCTGACTTCACCCAGACTTCACAGAACCCCATTTTCCCTTCACAAATCCCCCGTATTTTCTGCCCACTGCTGAAAAGGCCCGGCTTGCCACAGGGGTGGCGAGGGGGCGGTTGGTTCGAGGGAGCAAGATGATGAAAGGTTGGATGAAATGTGGGCTGGCCGGGGCCCTGGTGCTGGTGGCGAGCTTCTGGGGTGGCAGCGTGCATGCGGCGGCGATCTCCCTCACTCAGGTGAGCGGCCCCGTGTATGTGGTGGAAGACAACTACTACGTCAAAGAGAACTCCATGGTCTATTTCGGGGCCAAGGGGGTGACGGTAGTGGGGGCGACTTGGACGCCGGATACCGCCCGCGAGCTGCACAAGCTGATCAAGCGGGTCAGCAGCAAGCCCGTGCTGGAGGTGATCAACACCAACTATCACACCGACAGGGCGGGGGGTAACGCCTACTGGAAGTCCATCGGCGCCAGGGTGGTATCGACCCGCCAGACCCGGGATCTGATGAAGAGCGACTGGGCCGAAATTGTCGCCTTTACCCGCAAGGGGCTGCCTGAGTACCCGGACTTGCCACTGGTGCTGCCAAACGAAGTGCACGATGGCGACTTCACCCTGCAAGAGGGCAAGGTGCGCGCCTTCTACGCGGGCCCGGCCCACACGCCGGATGGCATCTTCGTCTACTTCCCCGACGAGCAGGTGCTCTATGGCAACTGCATCCTCAAGGAGACGCTGGGCAACCTGAGCTTTGCCGATGTGAAGGCCTATCCGCAGACGCTGGCGCGGCTCAAGGCGATGAAGCTGCCGATCAAGATTGTGGTGGGTGGTCACGACTCGCCGCTGCACGGCCCCGAGCTGATTGATCACTACGAGACGCTGATCAAGGCCGCGCCGCAGGCATAGAGAACCAGGCCGCAGGGGTAACAAGAGACGCCTCACCCTTGACAGGTGCTGGCCAGAGAAAACGCCCGAACGGGCGTTTTCCTGTTTTCAGCGTACCGGATTTCCTGTGGCCGATCTCCGAGTCTTGCCAATCGGCAGCCGGCCCCCGGCATTAAGGCTGTTCAAGCCGGGTGCGCTTTCATAAGATGGATTCCTCTCTGGCCAGCCATTAACAAGCAATTGATATGCAATATAAATCCCTCGAGCGGCTGAAGCAGGCCTTTGTCACCGGCATGTGGGCGTCGCTTGCCAGCATAGTTATCGGCTTTGCCTTCAAGGTGTGGCTGGCGCAGTGGGTGGCCAAGGGGGATCTGGCGCTGTTCAACAGCGTGGTGGATTTGATCTCCTTGTCGCTGATCCTGATGACCGGCTTTCGCTCCTCCATGGTGGTGAGCTACTCCCAGACCAAGAACGATAGAGACATCATCAATATCTTCCGCTACTTCCTCATCGGCATGGTGCTGCTCACCTGGGGGCTGGTGATCCCCTATATCAAGCACGGGCTCCATATCCGGGTGGAGTACCTGCAACTGGTGGGGGTCATCTTCGGGCTGGGGCTCAAGGTCTATTTCACCAATCTGGTGGCCATGTACCGCATGTACGATATCTCCAACAGGGTCACCTGGCTGGAGCCGCTCGCCAATGCCCTGCTGTTTATGGCCTGCTACTTCGGGCTGGGGATGGATGCGCTCTCGTCGCTCTTCTACGGGCTGACCTCCTCTTCGCTGGTCATCGCCGGTTATATGTATCTCTATCGGCGCAGGGCCATCGCCACCCGGCCGCTGGCCAAAGTCGAGCTCGGCCCCGAGATGCGCAGCTATGTGAAGAAGAGCTTTACCGCCTCGCTGGAGGCAGGGGCCAGCATCCTGATGATCTACATTACCGTGCTGCTCACCATACGCCACTTCAGCATCGACGAGCTGGGGGATTTCCAGGTGGTGGTGCGCCCCATCTTCACCTATATGACGCTGCTGTTTGTGTTCCCCATCTACCGCTTCGTGCTGCCCGAGCTGGCAGTCAATCTGCGCAACGGCGATCACCGCCAGATCAGGATGATCCGCCGCTGGATCTTCCGCCTCTCCGCCATCGTCAGCCTGGTGTTCTTTGTGCTGATGCTGCTGGCGGGCAAGCCGCTGGTGTTGCTGCTGTTCCCCGTCGACTATGTGGGGGCCGTGCCCGTGCTGTTCCATTTCTCCATCTTCTTCATCTTCATGATGCTCAACGGCTATCAGCTCGCCTATATCAAGGCCCACGGCCACTTCACCCAGAGCCTGCTGATCCGCCTGGTCGGCATAGTGGCGCTGGTCGCCGCCTACTATCTGGTGGCCCAGTTCACCAGCAACGTGGTGGCCATTATCGTGGCGCTGGGGCTGGGCTATATGGTGATGTTTATCCTCTCCACCCTGGCGGAGCGGCAGATCCTGAAATCCCTGCCACTGGTGCTGGCGGCCCGCTAGCTGATCAGTCGCAAAGGGTGGCGCTGGCCTGTATCGGACAATAAAAAACGCCCATGCGGGCGTTTTTTATTGTCGGCGTTGGGGCGGCTTAACGCTTGGCCTTGCCGCTCTTGTTGCCACCGCCGAGGGCCTGCTTTCTGGCTCGCTGCTTCTGGGCCGCCTTGCCGTTGCGGCGTGGCTCGGGTTCGAAGCGGGTGAGGTCGGGCTCAAAGCCCGGGAACCACTGCTGGGGCAAGCGGGTGTCGAGCACGGCTTCCACCTTTTCCAAGAGCGGCGCATCTTCCGGGCTGAACAAGGTGATGGCCAGCCCTTTGTTGCCGGCGCGGCCGGTGCGACCGATGCGGTGGACGTAATCCTCTGCGACAAACGGGAACTCGAGGTTGATCACGTAGTTGAGATCGCTGATATCGAGGCCGCGGGCCGCCACATCGGTGGCGACCAGGGCCTGCAGGGTGCCGGCGCGAAACTCCAGCAGCACCTTCTCCCGTGCCCCTTGCGACAGATCGCCGTGGAAGGCCAGCGCATTGATGCCCGCCTTGCCGAGCTGCTGGGCCAGCTTGTCGGCCCCCTGCCGGGTGCGGCTGAAGATAAGCACAGGCGCCCAGCCCTTCACCTTGATCAGGTGCTCCAGCAACGCCAGCTTGCGCTCGCCATCCACCGCATAGATCCGCTGCTCCACCTCGGCCGCCGTGGTGTTGCGCGGTGCCACTTCGATCAGTTCGGGGTCGCGCAGCAGCACACGGCTCAAGGCAAACAGGTTGTCGTCGCAGGTGGCGGAGAAGAGCAGGGTCTGGCGATCCGCCGGTATCTGTTTGAGCAGCGCCTTTATCTCGTCCATAAAGCCCATGTCGAGCATGCGATCCGCCTCGTCAAACACCAGATGGCTGAGGTGCTCAAGGCTCAAGGCCCCCTGGCGCAGATGGTCGAGCAGCCGACCCGGGGTGGCGATCAGCAGATCCACCCCGGCTTTCAGCGCCTCCACCTGCGCGGCTATGCTGACCCCGCCATAGACCAGGGCGCTGGTGAGGTTGGTGCCCTTGGCGTAGCGCGCGACGCTCTCGTGCACCTGCACCGCCAGCTCGCGGGTCGGCACCAGCACCAGGGCGCGGATCGGGCGGGATGCATCGCTCGCCGGGTGCTGCATCAGTTGCTCCAGCAGCGGCAGCACGAAGGCGGCTGTCTTGCCTGTGCCTGTCTGGGCCCCCGCCATCAGATCGCGCCCCGCCAGAATGACGGGGATGGCGCTGGCCTGGATCGGGGTGGGCGCGGCATAGCCGAGTTCGGTCAGGGTCTGCTGCAGACGGGGGGAGAGGGCCAGTTCGGCAAAGGAGGCAATGGACATAGGGGCACCAGTGTGGGGTTATCGCGGCCAGGGCCACGACAGAAACAATCGTAGTGGCCGGCATGGTAACAGAAGCGGGGGCATGGGCAGAAGGCGGGCGAGAGGAGTGGGCCTCTATCTCGCGCCGCGCCCTGCAGGTCGGGCTCGGGAGCTGCACCATGGCGAGCAGCTCCCTGTGGCGGTCAGCGGCAGTGAAACACCTCTTCCAGTGCATCCACCACGGCGCGTACCCGGCTGGCCTTCTGCAGGTCGGGGTGGAGCACCAGCCAGATGTCGACCGGATCGCTGAGGGCGGGCAGGACGCGCACCAGCTCAGTTTCTTTGTCTGCCAGAAAGGTGGAAAGCAGGGCTATTCCCAGCCCCTGGCGGGCCGCCGCCAGCAACAGCAGCTGGGCATTGCACTGCAGCACCACGTTCGGTTCGTGCAGCGGCTCCCCGCACAGGCTGTGCCAGTGGCGGGAGACCAGCTCCTTGGCAAACAGCAGCAGGGCGTGCTGACTCAGGCCGTGGCCGCTCTTGGGCGTGCCGTGGCGAGCCAGATAGTCGCGAGAGGCGTAGAGCCCCATCTCTATGGTGGTGAGCCGCTTGATCACCAGCTCGTCGTTGTCGGGGCGCAGCCCCCGGATGGCGAGATCGGCCTCCCGGTAGGCGATGTCGCTGACGCTGACCGCCGTCTGCAGGCTGAGCCGGATACCTGGGTGGCGCTCGCGCAGCAGGGTGAGGGCGGGCAGCACGAAGGCCTGGGCCAGGGTGTCCGTGGTGGCAATGCGCACCTCGCCGCACAGGCTCTGATCCCCGGCGCTCGCCTTGCGCTCTATGGCCTTGATGGCCTGTTCCATGGCGCTGGCATCCGCCAGCATGGTTTCGCCTAGGGGGGGGGGGGGGGGGGGGGGCTCAGATCATAGAGTTTGGGGGTACGGATAAAGAGCTTGGAGCCCAGATTCTGCTCCAGTGCCGTGATGCGGCGCCCGACGGTGGCCTGATCGACCCCCAGCACCCCGGCCGCGCCACGCAGTGTGCCCTGTCGTGCCAATGCGAGAAAAAAACGTGCGTCGTCCCAGTTGATCATCGAGCCTCCCACTCAAAGTGCCCCCTCGGGGCGAGCCCATTAGAAGCCAGCGCAGGCGGGATCACAAGGCGAGCGTGGCCTTGTTGGCATGCAAATAGATGTCATCGGTATGCATTATTGAAGCAACATGATGCATTTGTGCCGCTGTCGGGAGGGATAGACGGGCGCTATCATGGCCGACTCTCGTCAGCGGGGCTCGGCCTCGCGTTCATCGGAGTTGTGCATGTCATCATCCCTCTGTGCCGCCCCCTCTGCGGCGGCTACCTCTCATCGCGCCATCCTGCTGTTTCTGCCGCTGGCCCTGATGTCGGCGTTGCTCAACAGCAGCGTGCCCACCCCCCTCTATCCCCACTACCAGCAGGTACTGGCGCTGAGCGATGTCAGCCTCACCCTGATCTATGGCGGCTACGCGGCCGGGGTGCTCATCTCCTTGTTCGGGGTGGGCAATCTGGCGGGGCGGGTGGCGGACTTGCGCGCCATGATATTGCCGGCGCTGCTGGCGGTTGCGGGGGGCGCCCTGCTCTTTTCCCTGGCCGATTCGTTCTGGTCGCTGCTGCTGGCACGGGTGCTGGCCGGGATTGGCACGGGAGCCCTGACCGGCGCCGCCAATGTGGCCCTGCTGCGTTTCGGCCCCCGCGACGGCGGCAAGCGGGCGGCCCTCAGTGCGACCCTCTCCTTCACCGCCGGACTGGCGCTCGGCCCGGTATTCAGCGGGTTGGCGTTGCAGCTGGACTTCTATCCGACTCAGCTGCCCTTCCTGCTCATCATGGGGCTGGCGGCCTGCGCCATGACAGGTGTTGTGCTGAGCTGGCCCGCCAGCGCGCAAGGGACGCCGGCCGCGGCGCACGGGCAGGGCAAGGGATCCCTGGGGGAAGGGCTCAAGGCCACTGGCGTTGCATTCTTTCTCTGCGCGGCGGCCCTGTTTACCGCCTGGGCGGTGGCGGCCAGCCTGCTGGCAATCGGCCCCAAGGTGGTGAGCCAGTTGCTGGGGCTGCGGGATCTCGGCCTGTTCGGCTATCTGATCGCGGCTTATATGGTGCTCTCCGGCCTGTGCCAGCTCTGGGCCCGCCGCCTCGATGCCCGCCATACCCTGCAGAGCGGTTGCCTGGCGCTGGCACTCTGCGTGCTGCTGTTTACCGGCGCCGTGCACGTCCAGTCGCTCTGGTTGGCGGGGCTTGGGCTGCTGGTGGCAGGTTACGCCCAGGGCGCCGTGTTTGTCGGCAGTGCGACCCTGGTCAACCGCATCTCCCCCGGCGCCAGCCACGCCCGGCTGGTGTCGCTCTTCTATGTGATCGCCTATGTGGCGAACTGGGTGCCTGTGCTGCTGGGCTGGGTGAGTGACAGTGTCGGCCTGCGGGCGGCGGTGGATCTGCTCGCCGTCGGCAGCGTGTTGATCAGCCTTGGGCTAGCCTGGGGGGTATGGCGCAGTCGCTTCGAGCGGGCTGCGACTTGATAGGCTCACCCATCAATCCGCCAGCAACACGCGTTTGGCATCCAGATGGTGCATCCATTCCCGCAGGATCAGCAGCACGGCGGCAAAGCGTCGCCCCTTGGGCAGCTGGGCCGCCGCCAGCGGATCCCCTTCCACCATGGCGGCACACTGGCCGAACAGCTGCTCTATGCTCTCCCGGCTCAGCTCATGGCTGCCGAGCTCGCCAGCCAGCGGGAGCGGGCTGTGCAGCGTCACCAGCTCGTGGGCCGGAATGCGGGCCGCCAGCGGCATCAGCACATCCTCCACCACCATGATGGCTTGCTCCAGTTCGAGTGCGCTTGGCGGATCCTGGCGAAACGGGGCCGGCGTCATGGCCTCGAGACCAAATGCCAGCTTGTAGGTGATGGTGATGCCGTCTGCCTGGGTGATCTGCACCTTGCTGGTTTGCTCCCCCAGCTTCAGCATGATGGCGGGGTGGCTGCTTGTCATGGGATCTCCTTGCCGTGTTGATGACCAGCTCTATCCATACACCCGCCCATGCTCGCTGGCGAGGGCTTTCAGCTCCCCCATCCGGGTGATACGGCTTGCAAACTTGGTTATTGATGGCATTCTGGATGTCTAAATGGCTATTTTCATCTCTACGCTTCAGGAGTTCTGATATGGATATTCGCACCGCTCCCCGCGCTCTCGCGCTCGCCCTCCTGCTGACCAGCAGTCTCGCCTGTGCCAATGAGGCCCTGGTGATCCAGACCGATTTTGGTCTCAAGGATGGCGCCGTGTCGGCCATGAAGGGGGTCGCCTTCGGTGTGGATCGCACCCTGCCGCTCTATGATCTGACCCACGAGATCCCGGCCTACAACATCTGGGAAGCCTCCTACCGCCTCTATCAGACCATCAACTACTGGCCCAAGGGCACAGTCTTCGTCAGCGTGGTGGATCCGGGCGTGGGCACGGCGCGACACTCAGTGGTGCTCAAGACCAGGAGTGGTCACTACATAGTCTCGCCGGACAACGGCACCCTGACCCTGGTAGCCGAACACTTCGGCATCGAGGCGGTGCGCCAGATCGACGAGAAGCGCAATCGCCTCAAGGGCTCCGAGAAGTCCTACACCTTCCACGGCCGCGACGTTTACGCCTACACCGGCGCCCGGTTGGCCTCCGGTGCCATCAGCTATGAGCAGGTGGGCCCGCTGCTGCCGGCCGAGGTGGTGAAGATCCCTTATCAGCCGGCAGTGGCCGAGCAAGACGACACCGTCAAGGGCACAATCCCGATCCTGGATGTGCAGTACGGCAACGTCTGGACCAACATAGACGAGACACTGCTCACCAAGGCGGGCGTCAACAAGGGGGATCAGGCCTGCCTCAAGATCAGCGAAGGGGACGTGCTCAAGTACGAGGGCAAGGCCCCCTACGTCAGCAGCTTCGGCGATGTGCCACAAGGCCAGCCGCTGGTCTACCTCAACAGCCTGCTGCAGGTCTCGGTGGCGCTGAACATGGACAGCTTCGCCGCCAAACATCAGGTGCAGTCCGGTGCCAACTGGCATATCAGCCTGAAGAAGTGCTCATGATCATCAGCTGACACCACTCACAGCGGGCGCCACGGCGCCCGTTTTGTTGCTGCTTACCGCAGTGCGGCGGGGGGAGGCACTTCTATATAGCGCCCGTCCAGCTCCCTCTGGTAGTAGTGGCCGGCTCTGACGTAGTAGCGACGGCCATCCAGATCCAGCGGGATGAGGCTCGCGTCCGTTTGCACCTCGACAGCCTGGCTTGGCGGCGTGACCACCACATAGTGACTCTCCTGCTGCTGGTAATAGATGCCGCCGAGCACATAGTAGGTGAGCCCGGCCAGCAAGACTGTCTCCACCCCGCCGGGCAGCAGATCGATGCGATGGCCCGGCGCGGGGGCGGACTAGGGGCCTGCATAGTGGCCATGGCGGGTCGCGGGAGGCGACATCTCCCGTCCCGGCGGGCCGCCAGGTCCACCCCCGCCAGCACTCGCGGGGAGGGTGATGAGCAGCGCCAATGCCCAGGGCAAGGAGCTATCCCTGTTCATCCTATTGGCCCTTGAGCGGGGCTGTGGCGGACTGGAGCCTAATTGGCTGGGGTGGCAGCTCCCGCACGCTGACCATCACCTCGTAACCTTTGTTGGCCTCGGCGGCGGGGATGTTCTTGAACAGCTCCTGGGCCGTGGCCCGGGGATCCTTGCTCTGCTTGCTGGCCTGATAGAGAACCGGGGGTGGCGCCGGCATCTGAGCGCCGGGGTGGCCTGGCATGGGGGGCGGCATGTCGCTGGCGTGTACAGACAGGCTGCCGAGCAGCAGGGGCAACAGGAGGGCTTTGCATGACATGGGATGACTCCGTCCGGGTGAATATGGCCCATCAAACGCCAGCCAGGCTCTGCGCTCAATCGCTTTTACACCCTCTTTTCACCCCCTTTACAGTTGTGACAACGGGCGCCTGGGCGCCCGTTGCGTGTCATGGGAGGAGGTCGGCCTCAAAACTCGTTGGAGAGCGCCTTGTAACCCTTGACCAGATCTATGTTGGTGTGGGCCACGTCCTCGGAGAACTCGGTGGCATCCACTGTGACCCTGGGGATCTCGGCCAGATCGCTCTGCTGGTTGATGCGAGTGGTGGAGGGCACATAGAAGCCGGGCGGCAGATCGCAGCCATCCACCACAGAGTTGTGGCGCACCACCGAACCTTCACCTATGTGGCAGTTGAACAGCACGCTGTTGAAGCCGATGAAGACCCGGTTTCCCACTTCGCAGGGCCCGTGCACTATGCTGCGGTGGGCGATGGATGTGTACTCGCCTATGGTGACGGCGGCGCCGGACTTGGAGTGGATCACCACACCGTCCTGAATGTTGGAGTTGGCGCCTATGATGATGGGCTCCATGTCGCCACTGGCATCCACCTCGTCGGCGCGGATCACCGCATAGGGGCCGACAAACACGTTTTCCTTGATGATCACCTTGCCACAGATGATGGCAGTCTTGTCGATATAGGCTGATTCGTCGATGACCGGCAGGTGGCCGGAAGGATTCTTGCGGATCATGTTACATCCTGTTGAAGATGAAATCGGGACGGGGAAAAGGCGAGACCACTGGCCTGCCGGTGGGTCAGCTTACGCCTGTGGGCCGGGAGGGGGAACCCTTTACTGGTCTGACCCTTGGGGTGGTGCGCTCATCTTCTCGGGGTGTTCCCGACGCGCAAATTATGGGAGCATGATTTCTGCCGAACGGGCCGCGTGGCCCGCCTGGTACTCTTTTGATATAAGGCTGGA
>NZ_CP023818.1:145000-270000 GCF_002587065.1 Aeromonas sp. CA23 | reverse complement strand
TTGAAGTGAAATCGAGTAGGGCGGGACACGTGACATCCTGTCTGAATATGGGGGGACCATCCTCCAAGGCTAAATACTCCTGACTGACCGATAGTGAACCAGTACCGTGAGGGAAAGGCGAAAAGAACCCCTGTGAGGGGAGTGAAATAGAACCTGAAACCGTGTACGTACAAGCAGTGGGAGCCCTTCGGGGTGACTGCGTACCTTTTGTATAATGGGTCAGCGACTTACATTTTGTAGCGAGGTTAACCGTATAGGGGAGCCGTAGGGAAACCGAGTCTTAACTGGGCGTCTAGTTGCAAGGTGTAGACCCGAAACCGGGTGATCTAGCCATGGGCAGGTTGAAGGTTGAGTAACATCAACTGGAGGACCGAACCCACTAACGTTGCAAAGTTAGGGGATGACCTGTGGCTGGGGGTGAAAGGCCAATCAAACTCGGAGATAGCTGGTTCTCCCCGAAAGCTATTTAGGTAGCGCCTCGGACGAATACTACTGGGGGTAGAGCACTGTTTGGACTAGGGGGTCATCCCGACTTACCAACTCCATGCAAACTCCGAATACCAGTAAGTAATATCCGGGAGACACACGGCGGGTGCTAACGTCCGTCGTGAAGAGGGAAACAACCCAGACCGCCGGCTAAGGTCCCAAAGTTCTGGTTAAGTGGGAAACGATGTGGGAAGGCTCAGACAGCTAGGATGTTGGCTTAGAAGCAGCCATCATTTAAAGAAAGCGTAATAGCTCACTAGTCGAGTCGGCCTGCGCGGAAGATGTAACGGGGCTCAAACCAGGCACCGAAGCCGCGGATTCACACTTATGTGTGAGTGGTAGGGGAGCGTTCTGTAAGTCTGCGAAGGTGTATCGAGAGGTATGCTGGAGATATCAGAAGTGCGAATGCTGACGTAAGTAACGATAAAGGGGGTGAAAAGCCTCCTCGCCGGAAGACCAAGGGTTCCTGTCCAACGTTAATCGGGGCAGGGTGAGTCGACCCCTAAGGTGAGGCCGAAAGGCGTAATCGATGGGAAGCAGGTTAATATTCCTGCACGACTTGTAATTGCGATGGGGGGACGGAGAAGGCTAGGTGGGCCAGGCGACGGTTGTCCTGGTGAAAGTGCGTAGGTGGTGTTTCTAGGCAAATCCGGAGACACAACACTGAGACACGAGACGAAGCCACTACGGTGGTGAAGCCATTGATGCCCTGCTTCCAGGAAAAGCCTCTAAGCTTCAGATTACAAGTCATCGTACCCCAAACCGACACAGGTGGTCGGGTAGAGAATACCAAGGCGCTTGAGAGAACTCGGGTGAAGGAACTAGGCAAAATAGAACCGTAACTTCGGGAGAAGGTTCGCTCTTGACAGTGAAGTCCCTCGCGGATGGAGCAGTTGGGAGTCGCAGTGACCAGATGGCTGGGACTGTTTATCAAAAACACAGCACTCTGCAAACACGAAAGTGGACGTATAGGGTGTGACACCTGCCCGGTGCCGGAAGGTTAATTGATGGGGTTAGCGCAAGCGAAGCTCTTGATCGAAGCCCCGGTAAACGGCGGCCGTAACTATAACGGTCCTAAGGTAGCGAAATTCCTTGTCGGGTAAGTTCCGACCTGCACGAATGGTGTAACCATGGCCATGCTGTCTCCACCCGAGACTCAGTGAAATCGAATTCGCCGTGAAGATGCGGTGTACCCGCGGCTAGACGGAAAGACCCCGTGAACCTTTACTACAGCTTGGCACTGAACATTGAACCTACATGTGTAGGATAGGTGGGAGGCTTTGAAGGCGTGACGCCAGTTGCGCTGGAGCCGTCCTTGAAATACCACCCTTGTATGTTTGATGTTCTAACGCAGGTCCCTGAATCGGGATCGCGGACAGTGCCTGGTGGGTAGTTTGACTGGGGCGGTCTCCTCCCAAAGAGTAACGGAGGAGCACGAAGGTTGGCTAATCCTGGTCGGACATCAGGAGGTTAGTGCAATGGCATAAGCCAGCTTAACTGCGAGACGGACAGGTCGAGCAGGTACGAAAGTAGGTCATAGTGATCCGGTGGTTCTGAATGGAAGGGCCATCGCTCAACGGATAAAAGGTACTCCGGGGATAACAGGCTGATACCGCCCAAGAGTTCATATCGACGGCGGTGTTTGGCACCTCGATGTCGGCTCATCACATCCTGGGGCTGAAGTCGGTCCCAAGGGTATGGCTGTTCGCCATTTAAAGTGGTACGCGAGCTGGGTTCAGAACGTCGTGAGACAGTTCGGTCCCTATCTGCCGTGGGCGTTGGATGATTGAAGGGAGTTGCTCCTAGTACGAGAGGACCGGAGTGAACGAACCTCTGGTGTTCGGGTTGTCACGCCAGTGGCACTGCCCGGTAGCTAAGTTCGGAATCGATAACCGCTGAAAGCATCTAAGCGGGAAGCGAGCCCTGAGATGAGTCATCCCTGACCCCTTGAGGGTCCTAAAGGGCCGTTGGAGACCACAACGTTGATAGGTGGGGTGTGTAAGCGCGGCGACGTGTTGAGCTAACCCATACTAATTACCCGTGAGGCTTAACCATACAACACCCAAGAAGTGTTCTGAGACTTGTAGCAAGTGCGAGACTACTTACCTAATTCAGTGATAGCGACCAGGCAATAGCCAATCAGTCGTTACTCACGTCAGCTTTCTAGATTAAGATTTTGCCTGGCGGCCATAGCGCCGTGGAACCACCTGATCCCATGCCGAACTCAGAAGTGAAACGCGGTAGCGCCGATGGTAGTGTGGCATTCGCCATGCGAGAGTAGGACACTGCCAGGCACCCAATTAAACAGCGCCGTGCACATCACGACGTTGGCCGAGAGGATGACACCTCGTTGAGACGGCAGACAATTTAGCAAAAAGCTAACCAGACAGCGGAGCGGTAGTTCAGTCGGTTAGAATACCGGCCTGTCACGCCGGGGGTCGCGGGTTCGAGTCCCGTCCGCTCCGCCAGTAAATTGAAAGGCCTTCCCGATCGGGAAGGCCTTTTTGCTTTTTGGCATTTGCGAACGGGAATAAGGAAGTGAGGAACACTAGGTAGGGCTGCGACTCGCCACTGGCAACTCGGTCCCGGTCTTTTGTCCCTTGTGCTTGAGCCGGACTCTGTCCGTCTCCCCGTCCGCTCCGCCACCAACAAGAAGCCCAGTCGAAAGACTGGGCTTCTTCTCGTTTTGCATTTCTTCTTGTTTCATCGCCCAGGGGCGCTATGCACTTGGCCCATCAAGCCTTTCCATTTGGCGAGGCCATCGGCATACAATGCCCTCTGGTTTCCAATGGGAGATTTGCCCCTATGTTCTGCCCGCGTTGTGGTGTCAAATCGCTGCAAAAGCGCAGCGAGAAAGAGTTTGCCTGTGGCTGTGGTTTTCATTTTTTCCAGAATGTGGCGTCGGCCGTGATGGTGGCCTTGTGCTGGCAGGATGAAGTGCTGGTTGCGGTGCGAGGGAGAGACCCTGGCAAGGGCTTGCTGGATCTGCCCGGCGGCTTTGTCGATCCCGGTGAGTCGCTGGAGGAGGCACTGGTCAGGGAGCTGAAAGAGGAGCTGGGGCTGGATCTGGGGAGAGAGGCGCCTCGCTATCTCGGCTCCTTTGCCAACGTCTATCCCTATGATGACGTGGTCTATCACACCTGCGATACCGTCTTCCTGCTGGAGCTGGCACACAAACCTGTCGTCGTTGCAGCCGACGATGTGGCCGCCTGCGAGTGGCGCAAGCTGGCTGGGATTTCGCCCACCGAGTTTGCCTTCCGTTCCACGGGCGCAGCCATCGGCCAGCTGCAAAGATTGCGGGGATGAGTTGCCTCACAGCTTGCGAGCGAGGCGACCAGATGGCTGAGCTGGAATAAGGGGCTAGCCCGGCAGATGTAGGGTGACGATCAGGCCGCCCTCTTCACCGTTTCTGGCCTCGACCCGCCCGCCCTGGGCCTGAATCGCCTTGCGGGTGATGGCAAGACCCAGACCATAACCCTTGCCTGCCACGGGGGAACCGATTCTGACGAAGGGATCGAAGATGCTGGAGAGCTTGCTCTCATCCACTCCCATGCCCTGATCCGCCACCTCGATGACAAACTCTGCTCCCTGCCGCTGCAGGGTCAGGGTGATGATCTGCCCCGCCTGGGAGAAGCGCAGGGCGTTGCGCAGCACGTTGTCGAGGGCCCGGCGGATCAGTTCCGCCTGTCCGCAGATGGTGTACTCGACCTCCTCATCCGCCTGCTCCCTTATCTCGACCCCCAGGTGCTGCGCCTCATAGCGGGTGTCGCTCACCACAGCCTCGACCAGCGCCTGCAGATCGTAATACTCCTCGCCGTCCCGCTCGCCATGGCTGGCGCGGGTGAGGGTGAGCAGCTCGCCTATCATCTTGTCCATGCGCTGGGTCTCGAGCTGGATCCGCGCCAGGGATCCCTCGATCCTGGCTGGATCCTGCTGGGCCAGACCTATGGCCAGTTGCAGCCGGGCTAGGGGGGAACGCAGCTCGTGGGAGACGTCGTGCAGCAGTTGTTCACGGCTCTCCACCAGCAGTTGCAGCCGTTCGGCCATGGCATCGAAGTCGCGGGCCGCGTCGCTGATCTCGTCGTGGCGTCGCCGCATCAGAGGGTAGAGGCGAACCTCCAGATCCCCCTGGGCGAGGCGCTCGAACCCCTGCCTGAACCGGTTCATGGGGCGGGTCAGGTGCCAGGCGAGCAGGGCGCTGAAGAAGAGGCCGCCGAGTCCGCCGATCCACCACATGGGGGGCGGCATGTTGAGCCAGTCGCTGCGGGGTTGGGGCGGTGCCAGCTGCCGTTGCAGGCCGGCGGTGTCGTAGTGGAGCCGGTAGTGCTGGCCATCGGCTCCCAACAGGATACGGCCGCTCTGTATTGTGGATTGCTCCGTTTCGACCGGTTCAAGGCGCAGCAATCCTTGCTCCGCTATGGGCCAGCTGGCCTGCAGGGCCGCCACAGCAGTCGGTCCCTGGCGTTGCAGCAGAGCTGCGGCCGAGTCCAGCTGGCGTTCGGCCAGCTGCCTTGCCATCCGCTGTTCCGGTGGCCCCTCGTGGCGATAGAGGCTGAAGGCCACCCACAGCAGCTGGCTCATCATTATGATGGTGAACCAGAAGCCGAACAGTATCTTCCAGAACAGGCGCCCCTTGAGGATCATGCCAGCCGGTATCCTATGCTGCGCACTGTCTCTATGCCGATGGCTTCGCCCGCCAGCGCCTGCAGCTTCTGGCGGATATTGCAGATGTGCACGTCGACGCTGCGATCATAGGGCTCGCGCGGGCGGCCTAGCCCGTGCAGGGAGAGCTCATCCTTGCTGACCACCCGCTCCGGTGAGCGCAGCAGCAGTTCCAGCAGATTGAACTCGGTGGCGGTCAGCTCCAGCGGCGACGCTTGCCAGTGACATTGGCGGGTGGCGGGGGAGAGGGTCAGGCCGGCGAGGCGCAGGCTGTTGTCCTTGCCGGTTTTGGCGGGCGCGGGCTCGACCCGGCGCAGCACGGCCCTCAGCCTGGCCACCAGCTCCCTCGGGTAGCAGGGCTTGGGCACATAGTCATCGGCCCCCATCTCCAGCCCGATCACCCTATCTATGTTGTCCCCCTTGGCGGTGAGCATGATGACGGGGATCTGGCTGGCGTGGCGGATCTGGCGCAGCACCTCGCTGCCATTGAGGTCGGGCAGCATGATGTCGAGCACCACGGCGGCATAGTTGCCGGAGAGGGCGTGTTGCACGCCGCTCTTGCCGGTCAGCACATGGGTGGTGGCAAAGCCTTCGCCGCCCAGGTATTCGCTCAGCATGGTGCCAAGCTCCAGATCATCGTCCACCAGCAGGATCTTCATCACTCTTCTCCATCTCGGGTCGACGCCATTTTCCCGTGTCCGCTGCCCGCTGACAGCTGCTTTTACGCAATCCTTACACTGCCCTGCAAGAGGCTTAACCGGACATTGGAGTAGATTGCACTGGCTTGTTTCATCCCTTTGTTACACCCAAGGATATCCGTGATGGTCCCTGCCCGTCTCCTCGTTGTTCGCCTGCTGCCACCAGCCCTCTTGCTGCTCGCGGCCGGCTGGCTGTTTGCGCCGTCCGATGCGGCGCCGGCAGCGTCCTACATCACAACCCCGGCCGAGCGGCGCGATCTGGAGCAGAGCGTGCTGGCTGACGGCACCCTGCAGGCCCAGCAGCTGGTGAGCGTGGGGGCTCAGGTGTCGGGGCAGATCAAGGCGTTGCACGTGGCGCTCGGGGAACAGGTGAAGCAGGGCGATCTGCTGGTCGAGATCGATGATCTCACCCAGCAGAACGCCCTCAAGGATGCCGAAGCCGCCCTCGACAACGTGCAGGCCCAGCTGGCCTCGCGCCGAGCGACCCTGCGCAACAACCAGCTGGTGTTCGAGCGTCAGCGCAAGGTGCTGGCACGGGGGCTCGGCAGCCAGGCTGACTACGACAGCGCCGAGGCGACCCTGACCGCCACCCGTGCCGACATCCGGGCGCTGACGGCGCAATCCGTGCAGGCCCGCATCGCGGTGGACACGGCCCGGGTCAATCTGGGTTATACCCGCATCGTCTCCCCCATGGCGGGCACCATAGTGGCCATCCCGGTGGAGCAGGGGCAGACGGTGAATGCGGTGCAGAGCACCCCTACCATGGTCAAGGTGGCGCGGCTCGACACCATGACGGTGGAGGCGCAGATCTCGGAGGCGGACGTGATCCGGGTCAGCGCCGGCCTGCCCATCTACTTCACCGTGCTGGGGGCGCCGGAGCAGCGCTACCAGGCGAGGTTGCGCGCCATCGAGCCCGCCCCCGACTCTATCAATGACGACACGACCAGCAGCAGCTCGACCAGCACGGCCGTCTACTACAACGGCCTGTTTGAGGTGGAGAACCCCGAAGGGGCCCTGCGCATCGGCATGACGGCTCAGGTGCACATAGTGCTGGCGACCGAGCGCGACACCCTGGTGATCCCGGCCATCGCCCTGAGCGGTGACAGGGTGCAGGTGGTGGATGGTGCGGGCCAGCCCCAATGGCGGCAGGTGAAGGTGGGCCTCAACAACAAGGTGGATGCCCAGATCCTGAGCGGCCTCGAGGCCGGGGAATCCGTGGTGGTGAGCCAGTCGACGGCCCAGAGTCAGCAGAGCGGGCGCATGGGCCCGCCCATGGGGATGTGAGCATGAGCCAGCCACTGCTGCAACTGAACGGGATCCGCCGCTATTTTGGCGACGGGGATCGGCGAGTCGAGGTGCTCAAGGGGATCGATCTGACCATAACGCGGGGGGAGATGGTGGCCATCGTCGGCGCCTCCGGCTCCGGCAAGTCGACCCTACTCAATATCCTGGGCTGCCTCGATCAGCCGAGCTGCGGTCGCTACCGGGTCGCAGGGCAGGAGACCGGCCAGCTGACGGCGGATGCGCTGGCGGCCCTGCGCCGCGAGCATTTCGGCTTCATCTTCCAGCGCTACCATCTGCTGGGGGATCTCAGTGCCCGCGACAACGTGGCGCTGCCGGCCATTTATGCCGGACTGGCAGGCGATGCGCGAAAGGCCAGGGCCGAGGCCTTGCTGCAGCGGCTCGGGTTGGGTGCCCGTCTCGACTACAAGCCGAGTCAGCTCTCCGGCGGTCAGCAGCAGCGAGTCAGCATAGCCCGCGCCCTCATCAACGGCGGTCAGGTGATACTGGCGGACGAGCCGACCGGCGCCCTCGACAGCCAGAGCGGGGCCGAGGTGCTCGGCATACTGCGGGCCCTGCATGGTCAGGGTCATACCCTGGTGATAGTGACCCATGACATGGGGATCGCCGAGCAGGCCGAACGCATCATAGAGCTCAAAGACGGAGCCGTGGTGGCCGATCGCCGCCAGAGACAGGCGACACCCCTGCCTGTACGGGAGACGGTGCGGACTGGCCGGACGGCCTGGCGGGGCTGGCTGGACAGGTTCACCTCGGCCTTCAGGATGGCTCTGCTGGCCATGCAGGCCCAGCGGATGCGCACCTTCCTCACCATGCTCGGCATCATAATCGGCATCGCCTCCGTGGTTTCCGTGGTGGCGCTGGGGCGCGGCTCCCAGCAACAGGTGCTGGCCAACATCAATGCCATGGGCACCAGCACCCTGGAGATCTTCCCCGGCAGCGGCTTCGGTGATCGGCGGGCCGAGGCGATCCAGACCCTGCGAGCCGAGGATGCCGACGCCCTGACCAGGCTCGACTACGTGCACAGCGTGACCCCCAGCCTGATCACCAGCGTTACCTTGCGCCGGGGCAGTCAGGCGGTTTCAGGCACGGTAAACGGGGTGGGGGAGCAGTTCTTCCAGGTGCGCGGCTATCGGCTGCTGCAGGGCATGTTGTTCGATGCCGCCAGCGTGGCCAGCCTGGCGCAGGAGGTGGTGATAGACGCGAGCAGCCGGGATCGGCTGTTCGCGGCGGGGGAGTCGCCGCTCGGGCAGGTGATCCTGCTGGGCACGCTGCCGTGCCGGGTGATAGGTGTGGTGGCCCGCAATCAGAGCGGGTTTGGCAGCGATGAGAACCTCAACGTCTGGATCCCCCACACCACGGCCATGAAGCGGATGCTGGGCCAGAGCCATCTGCGCAGCATCAGCGTGCGGGTGCGGGATGAGGTGGCGCTGGCCGCCGCCGAGGACGGCCTCACCCGGCTGCTGCGCCAGCGCCACGGCACTCAGGATTTCTTCGTGCTCAATACCGACAGCATCCGCCAGACCATCACCAGCACCAATGCCACCCTGACCCTGCTGATCGCCATGATAGCGCTCATCTCCCTGGTGGTGGGCGGCATAGGGGTGATGAACATCATGCTGGTGTCGGTGACCGAGCGTACCCGCGAGATCGGCGTGCGGATGGCGGTGGGGGCCAGGGCCGGCGACATCATGCAGCAGTTTCTGATCGAGGCCGTGCTGGTCTGCCTGCTGGGCGGGGTGGCCGGGGTGCTGCTCGCCCTGCTGGTTGGCATCTTGTTCGCGCACTTCAGCAGCCAGTTTGCCATGAGCTACTCCCCGGGCGCCGTGCTGGCGGCCTTCCTCTGCTCCAGCCTGATTGGCGTGTTGTTCGGCTTCTTCCCTGCGCGGCGGGCGGCACGGATGGACCCTATCCACGCGCTGGAGCGGGAGTAAGCACACTCTTCGGCGCCTTGGCGCGCCACCCCATTCGCCTGCGGGGGCGGGAGTTCATCCCTCTTCGGCACCCGGGGCGGATTGGCCAGACGGCACCCTGTGCCAGTCCGGCAGCCTGAACAGTGTCATCGACGTGACACAGCCTGCTCTGCGCGGGTTTTCAACCGGGCCCCGTGGCCCGGTTCTTTTTCGCATGCGAAAAAAGGCGCCACCCGAGGGGGACGCCTGAAAGGTCAAACCTTGCGGTTTGCGGACCAACGGAACCAAGACTTCACACTTCACACTCTCAGCACTTCTGGCTGGCTCAGCCCTGCCACTTGCCTCCTTCCACTATCACGTCGTTGGGATCGGTATCGGCGCTCAGTTTCTCACGCACATACTGGTCATAGAGCTTGAGCAGGTATTTCTCTTCCCCCAGCTTGGCGAGACGGTCGTTGACCCAGTCACGCAGCTCGATATTGCCCTTCTTCACCGCCGGTGCGATCGGATCTTCCGAGCCCAGCTTCTGGGGCAGAACGCGATAGCCCGGGTTCTCCTTGGCCCAGCTGAACAGCACCAGGTTGTCCTGGGCGTAGGCATCGCCACGACCCTGGGCCAGCGCCTGCAGGGATTCGGTGTTCTTCTCGAACTTGAGTACCTTCCAGTCCGGGTGGTTGCGGGTCAGCCAGATGTCGGCCGTGGTGCCCGTGGTGACGATCAGGGTCTTGCTGGCCAGATCATCGAGCTTTTTGGCCGGGCTCCCTTCCGGCACCAGCACCTGCACCGCCACTCGCAGGTTCGGGTTGGTGAAGTCCACCACCTGACGCCGCTCCGGGGTTACCGTCATGTTGGCGAGGATCAGATCCACCTTGTCGCTCTGCAGGAAGGGGATGCGGCTGGCGGGCTCGACCGCCACGAATTCGATCTTGTTTTCGTCCCCCAGCAGATCCTTGGCGAAACGGCGGCCGAGATCCGTGTCGAAGCCCACGTAGTTTCCCTTCTCATCCACGTAGCCAAACGGCGGCTTGTCGGTGAAGACGCCGACGATGAGCTTGTCGCGGGCCTTGATCTTGGCGAGGGAACCGTCCGCCGCCTGGGCGGCGCCGCTGGCAAGGCCCAGGCCGATCAGGGCACTGAACAGAACCGAGGTGATTTTTTTCATGCTGACTCCTTTCGTTTGATGACATTTGTATAAGAAAACTTGGCGAGGAACTGGCGTGCACGCTGGCTCCTGGGGTTGTCGAAGAACTGGTGGGGGGCGCCCTGCTCCAGAATGTGGCCGCCATCCATGAAGACGATGCGATCCGCCACCGCCTGGGCAAACGCCAGCTCGTGGGTGACGATGAGCAGGGTCATGCCGCTGCCCGCGAGATCCCGGATCACCTCCAGCACCTCCTGCACCATCTCGGGATCCAGGGCGGCGGTCACCTCGTCAAACAGCATCACCTGCGGGTTCATGCACAGGGCCCGCACGATGGCGATGCGCTGCTGCTGGCCGCCGGAGAGCTGGCGCGGATAGTCGTGACGCCGCTCCCACAGATCGATGCGGGTCAGCAGCTGCTCCGCCTGCAGCAGGGCCTCCTGCCGCTCCCGTTTTTGCACCTGCAGAGGGCCGAGCAGCACGTTCTCCAGCACCGTCAGGTTGGGGAAGAGGTGATAGCTCTGGAACACCATGCCGATGCGCTGGCGTACCCGTTGCCAGTCGGTGGCACCATCCAGCAGCACGCCGTCGAAGCGGATCTCGCCCCCCTGAATGGGCTCGAGCCCGTTGAGGGTGCGCAACAAGGTGCTCTTGCCACAGCCGCTCGGCCCCAGGATGACGATCACCTCCCCGGCGCGCACGCTGAGGCTGACCCGATCCAGTACCCGGTTTTGGCCGAATTGTTTGCTGACAGCATTGAGTTCAAGCAGAGGTGTCATACCGCATTACCCCATTTTTGCTCCAGCCGGCGCGAGGCGAGCGAGAGCGGATAGCAGACCGATAAGAAGAACAGAAACAGCAGGCCGTAGATGAGCACGGAGGCATAGGTGCGCTCTATGATCTGCTGGCCCACCTTGATCACCTCCACCACCCCGATCAGCACCGCCAGCGAGCTGGTCTTGATGATGCGGGTATAGATGTTGATGGTCGGCGGCGTCAGCCGCTGCAACGCCTGGGGCAGCAGCACGTGGCGATAGAGCTGCCAGGTCGAGAGCCCGAGCGCCAGCCCGGCCTCCTGTTGACCACGAGCCAGGGATCCCAGGCCGCCGCGCACCACTTCCCCCACCTCGCTGGCGCCCCAGAGGGCGAGTACCAGCACAGCGCACCAGAAGGCCGGAATATCGAGGCCGAAGAAGATAGGCAGCCCGAAGAAGAAGAGGTAGAGCCAGACCAGCACGGGCACCACCCTAAACAGCTCCAGATAAACCCGCAGCAGCCCCCGCACCAACCGGCCTCCCTGTTGCGCCAGCACGCCGTAAGCGACGCCGCCCAGGGTGGCGAACAGGATGGCGAGCAGCGAAATGGCGAGGGTCTGGCCTGCGCCAATGGCCAGCAGAGGCAGCGCTTGCGTCAACAACTCAGTAACCGAACCGGCCATATTGAACCCTCCTTTCCAATCCACGCAGGGCGAGTGATGACGATGATGGGGTGCTCTGCTTTCTCATCAGGATCCAAGCCTGTACCAGCGACTCAGTGACCGAACTGACCATGTTGCAGCCTCCTTTCAACGACCCGCAGGGCGAGCGACAGCGGCAGGAAGATCAGCACGCACATCAGGGTCAGCACAGCCAGCATCTCGTAGGTCTTGTAGTAGAGAGCTATGTAGTTCTTGGTGGTGTAGAGCAGCTCCGGCACGGCCACCGCCGAGGCCACTGTCGTCTCTTTCAGCAGAAAGATGAAATTGGCAAACAGCGCCGGCAGGCTGGCGAGCCAGGCCTGGGGCAGCTGCACGTGGCGCAGCAACTGCCAGCGGGAGAGACCTATGGCCCGGCCCGCCTCCAGCTGGCTGGTGGGTACGGCCTGTACCCCGGCCCGCAGCGCCTCTGTCAGATAGCCACCGCCGAGGAAGGTCATGGCGATCACCGCAGTGGCAAAACCTGACAGCGACAGCCCCAGGGCCGGCAGCCCGAAGTAGAGAAAGAACAGCTGGATCAAGAGCGGCGTGTTGCGGGCCAGCTCCACATAGGCGCGGATCACCCTGTTCAGCCAGGGCCTGTGCAGGCTCAGCAGGGTCACGTTGAGCAAAGCCACAGCGAGCGAGGTGAGGATCACTATGGCGCCGAGCTGCAGCGTGACCCAGATCGATTGGCCGAACGCCGGCAGTGTGGTGAGGACAAAGGACCAGTCGAAGCTCATGCCGGTATCCTCCCGTCACGGCGCAGCCGCTGGGGCAGCACTGTGATGGCGTCCGGGTACTTGATGCCGGCCCCCGTGTTGAGCACCACCACCCGCTCGCCCTCCCGGATCCAGCCCGCTTCGCGCAGCTGACGGGCGGCGGCGAAGGCGGCCGCCCCCTCCGGGCAGACGAAGCTGCCCTCCTGGGAGGCGAGCTGGCGGATCTCGGCGGTAATTGCCCGCTCATCCACGGCGATGGCGCAACCCTCGGTGCGATAGAGGGCGTCCAGCACCAGAAAATCCCCCAGCGCCTTGGGCACATTGATGCCGAAGGCCAGGGTCTGGGAGTCGGGCCAGAAGCGCGACTCGCGATCCCCCTGCTGCCAGGCCTGCACTATGGGGGCGCAGCCGCTCGCCTGTACCGCCACCAGCCGGGGCAGGTCGCCCTTGATCCAGCCCAGTTCCTGCAACTCCAGCAGCGCCTTGTAGATGCCGATGAGGCCGACGCCGCCACCCGTGGGGTAGAGGATCACGTCCGGCAGCGTCCAGCCGAACTGCTCGGCTATTTCCAACCCCATGGTCTTCTTGCCCTCGATGCGATAGGGCTCCTTCAGGGTGGAGGCGTCGAACAACCCCTGCTCCGCCACCGCCTGGGCGACCTGGCGACCGGCGTCGCTGATGAGGCCATCCACCAGATAGAGGCGGGCACCGGCCAATGAGGTTTCCAGCCGGGTGATGGCGGGGGCCGCCTGTGGCATGACTATGGTGCTGCGCAGGCCGGCGCGGGCACCGTAGAGCGCCCAGGCTGCTCCGGCATTGCCGTTGGTGGGCATGGCGAAATGGGTGACGCCGAGTTCGCGGGCACGGGAGATGCCGACCGCGGCGCCGCGGGCCTTGAAGGATCCTGTGGGTATGATGCTCTCATCCTTCATCCAGAGATCCGGTATGCCGATCTGCTTGCCGAGGGTGGGCAGGGGCAAGAGCGGGGTGAGCCCTTCCCCCAGGGTGACGACGTGAGCGGGATCGCGTACCGGCAGCAGCTCGTGATAGCGCCACAGGCTGGCGGGGCGACCCAGCAGATCGGCCGGTCGCCAGGCCTGCTTCAGGGCCTCGAGATCGTAGCTTGCCAGCAAAGGCGCCTCTGCCCGGCTCAGTTGCTGGGGCTGGTCGGCATCATGGATCTCGCCTGTCTTGCTGCAACGCAGATGTGATAGGTAGCTGTACGGCATGCTTTATCCTGAATGAGTCGTCTGAGTCAGTTGCTTATTCCATCCTGTGACCCAAGTGCCGGATAACAAACAAAATAAAGTGGCAAACCTAAGCGAAAAAATTCATATGACTCCGTTCAGCCATGCCAGTGTCGGCTCAGAGGGAAGTGGCATCCGCCAGCCAAGCCTGTGGGGGGTTGGGCCATCCGGCACTCTTTGCTACCCTGCCTGTTTCACCGATACCGCAGGGAGCCGCATCGATGCGAGCCATTGTCAGCCTGCTGGCCCTGTCACTGCTGAGTGCCTGCAGCGGCCAGTCAACCAAAGAGGATGCCATGTCAGGGAAAGCGCGCCTTCACTACCCCGTTACCCGCCAGAGCGAGCAGGTGGATCACTACTTCGGCCAGGCCGTGGCCGATCCCTACCGCTGGCTGGAGGATGATCGCAGCCCGGAGACCGAAGCCTGGGTCAGGGCCCAGAACCGGGTGACCCAGGATTACCTGGCGCAGATCCCGTTTCGCGATGCCATCAAGGGCAAGCTGGCCGCCTCCTGGAACTACGCCAAGGAGGGGGCGCCGTTTCGCGAGGGGCGCTACCACTACTTCTTCAAGAACGACGGCCTGCAGAACCAGAACGTGCTGTGGCGCCAGCTGGCGGGCAAGCCGGCCGAGGTGTTCCTCGATCCCAACCTGCTCAGCCCCGATGGCACCACGGCGCTGGATCAGCTGAGCTTCTCCCGGGACGGCAAGACGCTTGCTTACTCATTGTCGCTGGCCGGCAGCGACTGGCGCGAGATCCACCTGATGGACGTGGAGAGCAAACAGCCGCTGGAGACACCCCTCAGGGACGTGAAGTTCAGCGGCATCAGCTGGCTTGGCAACGAGGGCTTCTTCTACTCGAGCTACGACAAGCCGGACGGCAGCGAGCTGTCGGCCAGGACAGATCAGCACAAGCTCTACTTCCACCGGCTCGGCACGGCGCAGGAGGAGGACCGCCTGGTGTTCGGCGCCATCCCGGCCCAGCAGCACCGCTACGTGGGGGCGACCGTGACTGAAGATGATCGCTACCTGCTCATCTCGGCGGCGGACTCCACCTCGGGCAACCGCCTCTATGTGAAGGACCTGACCCGTGAGGGTGCCCCGCTGCTGACGGTGCAGGGGGATCTGGCTGCAGATGTGAGCCTGGTGGACAACAAGGGCAGCACGCTTTACCTGCTGACCAACCGGGATGCCCCCAACCGCCGGCTGGTGACGGTGGAGGCCGGCAACCCGGGCCCGGCTCACTGGCGCGACCTTATCCCGGAGCGTCAGCAGGTGCTGACGGTGCACAGCGGCAGCGGCTACCTGTTCGCCGAATACATGGTGGATGCTACCGCCCGGGTCGAACAGTTCGACCATGACGGCAAGCGGGTGCGCGAGGTGGCGCTGCCGGGGCTCGGTAGCGTGAGCGGCTTCAACGGCAAGCAGGATGATCCCGCGCTCTACTTCGGCTTCGAAAACTATGCCCAGCCGCCCACCCTCTACAAGTTTGAGCCAAAGAGCGGGGCCATCAGCCTCTATCGCGCCTCGGCGGCACCGTTCAAACCGGAGGATTACGTCTCAGAACAGCGCTTCTACCAGAGCAAGGACGGCACCCGGGTACCGCTCATCATCAGCTACCGCAAGGGGCTGAAGCTTGATGGCAGCAACCCGACCATCCTCTACGGCTATGGTGGTTTTGACGTGAGCCTGACCCCAAGCTTCAGCGTCTCGGTCGCCAACTGGCTGGATCTGGGGGGCGTCTATGCGGTGGCCAACCTGCGTGGCGGTGGCGAGTATGGCCAGGCCTGGCACCTGGCGGGTACCCGGATGAACAAGCAGAACGTGTTCGACGACTTCATCGCCGCGGCCGAATACCTCAAGGCCGAGGGTTACACCCGCACCGACCGGCTGGCCATCAGAGGCGGTTCCAACGGCGGCCTGCTGGTGGGGGCCGTCATGACCCAGCGCCCGGATCTGATGCGGGTCGCCCTGCCGGCGGTGGGTGTGCTCGACATGCTGCGCTATCACACCTTCACCGCCGGGGCGGGCTGGGCCTACGACTATGGCACCAGTGCCGACAGCGAAGCCATGTTCGACTATCTGAAGGGCTACTCGCCGCTGCACAAGGTCCGGGCCGGGGTCAGCTACCCCTCGACTCTGGTGACCACGGCGGATCACGACGACCGTGTGGTGCCAGCTCACTCCTTCAAGTTTGCCGCCACCCTGCAGGCCGACAACACAGGGCCCAACCCCCAGCTCATTCGCATCGAGACCAATGCCGGGCACGGGGCTGGCACACCGGTGGCCAAGCTGATCGAGCAGAGTGCGGACATCTATGCCTTTACCCTCCATGAGATGGGCTACCTACAACTGCCGCGCCAACCTTGACCTATGCGAGATGGGTTACCGGCAACTGCCGGTTACCCTGTGAGATCAGGGCCCTGCGGGGCCCTTTTCGTTGTCTGCCCCCGGCTGCGACCATCCCTGTCTCGCCGCGATCCGGTTTCGGGCGACGGGGGCCATCCGCCACGCCCCCGGTGGTATAGTCAGTCACAGGATCAGCATTCAAGGAGTCCATCGTGAAGAAGATCATCTACATACTGCTGGGGCTTGCGCTGGCAGCCCTGGTATCCATAGTCGCTCTGGTGAGCCTGATCGACCCCAATCAGTTCAAGCCCCAGCTGGTGGATCAGGTGCGCAAGAGCACGGGCCGCGAGCTGGTGATACAAGGGGATATCGGCTGGCGTTTCTGGCCAAGCCTGGGTCTCTCCCTCGAGCAGGTGGCGCTTCGCAACCCGGCCGGTTTTGCCGAGCCGGATCTGGTGCGCTTCGAGCTGGGACAGGCCTCGGTAGCCCTGTTGCCTCTGCTCTCCCACCGGCTGGAGATTGGCGAGGTGACGCTGAACGGGGCGCACCTCTTCATCCAGACCAAAGCCGATGGCAGCTCCAACCTGAGCGATCTCATCAAGACGCCGGAGACGGCAAAGGGCAGTGAGCCCGCGCCAAATGGCCAGAGCCAGCCCCCTGCGAGCAATGGCCAGACTTGGCAGATCAGCTTGCAGGGTGTGGTGCTGGAGCAGGCCAGCGCCCTGTTGCAGGACGATCGCGACGGCACCATTTCCCGCCTCGAACAGCTCGACCTCAACCTGGGTCAGCTGGTGGTGGATCAGTGGGTGCCTGTGACCCTGGCCGCCAGGGGCTCGCGCGGGGATCTTGCCTTCGATATCAAGGGACAGACTCAGCTCAAGCTGGCCCGGGAGGAGACAGCCAGCGAACTCAAGGAGCTCAGCCTGAGCGGCAACCTGAGTGCGCCGACGCAGCGACTCGATGCTTTCTCCCTCAAGGCTGACCGGCTGGCACTGGGGCAGTGGAGCAGCCTTACTTTGAACCTGAGCGGCGCACAGGGGGCTGCGGACAAACCGACCCTGGCCGGCACCTTGGAGGGCACCCTCAAGGCGCGGCTCGATCAGGGGCAGCAACTGCTGGAGGTGTCGGATGCGGTATTGGCCGCCAAGCTGCAAGGCTCGGCCCTGCCGCGCCCGCAACTGGATCTCAAGCTGGCCGGCTTTGCCCGCGCCGAGCTCGACAAGCAGACCATCACCCTGAGCAAGCTGGTGCTGGATGCCGACAAGACGCTGCTGAGCGGAGAGGGGGTTGTGCGGCTTGGCGCCGTGCCCAGGGTCGCGTTAGACCTCAAAGGGGAGAAACTGGATCTTGACGCCTGGCTCGGCAAACCGGCAGCGACCCAGGCGGTAGCGTCGGCTCCTTCGTCTCCCGTGAAGGCGATGGACAAGAGTGCAGCCCCCGCCACTGTGGCCCGGGCACTCTCGGCGGTGGAGCCCGATCTGAGCGCCCTCAAGGCGTTTGATCTGGCCGGTCGGTTGCAACTGGGCAGCCTGCTGCTGAAGGGACTGGACTTGAGCGACGTGGATCTGCAGCTGGCGCTGGCGGGTGGTCAGCTCAGCCTCAAGCAGTTCAGCGCAGGGGTGGCCGGTGGTCAGGTGACGGCGAGCGGCGTGCTCGATGCCCGTCAGCAACCTGCCCGCTACCAGGTACACAAGCAGGTGCTGGGGGTGAATGTGCGCCCGTTGCTGCAAACTCTGGCCCAGAGCGATCTGCTGGAGGGCAAGGGGGATCTCGAAGTGCAGGTGCAGGGCTCGGGACTGTCTGAGCAGGCGCTGCGCAGCCAGATGCAGGGCAAGGTGAGCCTCAAGCTGAGCGATGGTGCCCTGCACGGCATCAACCTGGCGGAGATGATCCGCGAGGCGCGGGCCACCCTCACCGGCAAGGGGGTCGAGCAGGTCAAGGAGGCTCGCAAGACCGACTTCAGCGCCCTCACCGCCAGCTTCCAGATTGCCAACGGCGTGGCCCGCACCAACGACATCCAGCTGTTTGCTCCGGCCCTGCGGGTGAAAGGCGAGGGCCAGACAGCTCTGGTGCCGGAGACCCTGGATTTCCTGTTCCTCACCTCCATCGTCGAGAGCAGCAAGGGCCAGGGCGGCAAGGATGTGGATGAGCTCAACGAGATCACCATACCGGTGCGCATCGGCGGTCACTGGCAGGCTCCCAGCTACCGGCTCGACGTGAAAGCCTTGCTCGGCAACAACAAGCTGCTGGAGGAGAAGGCCCGCAAGGAGGCTGAGCGCGGCCTGAAAAAATTGCTGGGGGACAAGGCCGACAGCGAAGGCGTCAAGGGGGTGGCGGATCAGCTGCTCAAGGGGCTGTTCAAGTAGTTATCCCCCTTTTCATTGTCATTCAGAGCCCGCCCCGTGCGGGCTCTTTGCTGCCGCTCGTCCGTGTGTCTGGGCCTGGCTGCTCACTGTTGAGTGGGGCTGGCAGCAAGAAAGACCGGTTGCTTCTGGTTAAAAATAGGGAGGTAGCCTTGGCCCAAAGGTGATATCACTGTTGGTTTACCAAGGAGTAGATGAATGAGTCGAAGTGAAGTCGTGAGAGAGATATCCCATCCGGACTGGCCTCTGGTCTGGCAGATCTATGGCAGCAGCTTCCCGCGCTACGAGCAACGCCAGCCGCAGCATCAGCAGGTCAAGATGGCGGATCCTCACTTTCACTGTCAGCTCTTTTATCAGGGCGAGCAGCTGCTGGGCTTTATCTTCTGGTGGGCCTGCGGCGAGCAGATCTATATCGAGCATCTGGCCATCAATCCGGCCCTGCGCGGCCAGAACCATGGCTCCCGCCTGCTCGCTGCCTTCTGCGAGACGGCGGGGTGCACCGTCATCCTGGAGATAGACCCGCCAGAGGATGAGATTGCCATCCGGCGGCTGCGCTTCTACCAGTCGCTGGGCTTTTGCCTCAACGACCATGACCATGTGCACCCGCCCTATCATCCCGACTATCAGGGGCACGGGCTGCGGGTGCTGAGCTACCCAAATCCCATCAACCCCGCTGAGTACCAGCAGTTCAACCGGATGCTGGTGACGCGGGTGATGGATCATGGCTTGACTGCCTGACCGGCAGCCAGGTTGAAGAACAAGGAGGTTCAATGAACAGGAATGTGCTGATCACGGGTGGCAGCCAGGGGATTGGAGCCGCCACAGCCCGCCATCTGGCGGGGCAGGGTTATCACCTCTGCATCAACTATCGGCGTGATCGGCAGGCTGCCGAGGCGCTGGTGGCCGAGATCCGGGCGCAACATCCGGTCGACTGCATAGCGGTGCAGGCGGATATCAGCGTCGAGGCCGAGGTGGTGCGCCTGTTCGAGGAGATGGACGCGCGGCTCGGGGTGATCACCCATCTGGTCAACAACGCCGGCATCTTGCAGCCCCAGATGAAGGTGCTGGAGATGAGCGCCGAGCGCATCAACAAGACCCTGACCACCAATGTGACCGGCTATTTTCTCTGCTGCCGGGAGGCGGTGCGGCGCATGACCCGTGGCGGCGCCATCGTCAACGTCTCCTCGGCCGCCGCTCGCCTCGGCGCGGCGGGTGAATACGTGGACTATGCCGCCTCCAAGGGGGCCATAGACGTGCTGACCAGAGGCTTGTCGCTGGAGGTGGCGGCGCAGGGGATCCGGGTCAACGGGGTGCGTCCGGGTTTTATCCACACTGAGATGCATGCCGACGGCGGTGAACCCGATCGGGTGGAGAGAGTGAAAAGCCAGATCCCGCTGCAGCGAGGCGGCCAGCCGGCCGAGGTGGCCGCCGCCATCGCCTGGCTGCTGTCGGATGAAGCCTCCTACGCCACCGGCACCTTTATCGACCTTGCCGGAGGGCGATAGGCATCTGGCGCAGACTTGGTTGAAGGGGGCTGAATTAATCCGCCCCCAAACCAAGATTATTCGTAGACGGCAGTGGCTGTCAGTAACTGGTCGGCAAAGGTGAATATTTCATCGATTGAGCCGATGGGATGCCGGGTTTCTTTTTTATCGGCATCAAATAATCCAAGATATTTCTGCTTCGAATTGAAATGTAACCGGCAAAGCGGCTTGCGGTTATTATCGTCGAGCAGGATGCCAAAATAACTCTGGGTGTCTCTTGCCGCGATCCTGGTTACATCAAATTGTTGTCTCAGGATAGCTTTGACGACGTTGAAGCCTTCTACTTCCTCAATGCTGGTATCTATCTTAGATTTTTCTTCATTATTCGTCTCAGGCTCATTGTTATCGCTTGATGTGGCACTATCAAATGCAGGTGGAATGGCCGAGGCGCTGACACTGCTACCAATCGCAGATTTCAATCTGGCATTGATGCTGTCATTGAGGAATTGGCTGAGAGCCTTCTTGGTGATATCGGTAAATGACTGTTTTACCCTTGCGGTAAGTACGCCGTCATAGATCCGGGATGCAAAGAACTTAACAAAATCCTCTTCTGGCGAGCCAAACTGCTCGGCTAGCAGTTTCTTGATCTGGCTGAGGTATTTTAGCTCTCCTGCTGCATCGACCACAGATTCAACATCGAAGGAGGTCTTGGTCAGCTTCAATACCTCAGGCACTATGTGTTCATCGATATCTTCCAGATCCAGCGTTAAAAATGGTTTTTCATCCATTTTGTTTGGCGCATCAAGATCTGTATAGAACTCATATTGTGCACCATTGGTCAGAATGCCGATCCGAGCATTGGTGACTGAAAAATAGCGAAAGAGTTGACCCGAGTGCTTGGCTGACAGCTTTTCACTATATTTTTTACACTCAACCAGGATTTGTACTTGCCCATCTTTGAGAATGGCGTAGTCAACTTTCTCTCCTTTTTTGATCCCCGTATCTGCGGTGAATTCCGGAATCACCTCCGTGGGATCAAACACATCATAACCGAGTACACGGTTGAGAAATGGCATGACAAACGCGTTCTTGGTTGCTTCTTCAGTGGTGATCATCGATGACTGTTGAGCAATCTTTTTGGCGAGACTCTGTAGCTGTTCTGAAAAATCCATTTTTTCCTCTCTGCATGGAGACTGGGGCTGGCACTGTTGAGTCGATATTCATCCCCGTCATATCGGGGCAGAAACAGGGTGATGACATAGACACAGGTTGTCTCTGCTTATATTCAGCAAAGTGCCATACGATGCCAAGGTTGGCATGCCTGAAACAGGATCCAGCTCACCGCTATTGAGTGTTATATGAAAGAAAGCTGGGCCAGGGGCTGACATTCATAATGAATAGGGGCGCCGCAGCGCCCCTTTTCATTGCTCCAGCCGAGCCTTGCTTCACTCTCCCAACAGCAGTTGCCAGACTGCCAGCACATGGCCGCGCTCGGGCTGCAGTTGGTCGTCGCCCACCTTGCGGGAGATCTCCGAGAGGTTGAGGCGATGGCCCCGGTTGCGGATCTCCAGATAGGCCTGTTTCAGCCCCTCCACCTGCTCCAGGGTCAGTACCCCCACCATGACGCACTCATCGAAGATGCGTACGTTATCGGACCAGCGGGTGAGGGCCTCTGGCTCGCCGCAGGCATGGGCCAGCACCAGATATTGGGCGATGAACTCTATATCCACCATGCCGCCGGGGGACTGCTTGAGGTCGAACTCCCCGGCGCCCGCCTTGAGCAGATGATCCCGCATCTTGTGGCGCATCTCGCGCACCTCGCGGGCGAGCGTCGGCAGGTCGCGCTCCTTGGCCAGCACGGCGCGGCGGATGCGGGCAAATTCGGCGATGACCGCTTCGTCCCCGTAGATGGGGCGGGCCCGCACCAGCGCCTGATGCTCCCAGGTCCAGGCCTCGTGTTGCTGGTACTGCTCATAGGCCGACAGCGACGAGACCAGCAGACCCGAATCGCCGGAGGGGCGCAGCCGCATGTCGATCTCGTAGAGGATCCCGGATGGGGTGCGGGTGCTGAACAGGTGCAGGATCCGCTGGGCCAGGCGCAGGTAGAACTGGCGGCTGTCGATGGGCTTGCGGCCATCGGTATAGCTGTTGGGATCGCCGCCGTGCAGGAAGACGAGATCCAGATCCGAGCCGTAGCCCAGTTCTATGCCGCCGAGCTTGCCGTAGGCCACCACGGCGAAGCCGCGCTGGCCGCTCACAGCCACTTCGGGCGGCACCCCGTAGCGTTCGCTCATCTGGGCCCAGGCCTGATTGACCACCTCCTCGGTGATCGCCTCCGCCAGCCAGGTGAGGTGGTCGCTCACCTTCATCAGCGGCAGGGCGCCGGCGATGTCGGCCGCGACTATGCGCAGCAGCTGCACCTGCTTGAACTGGCGCAGTGCCTCCATCTGCTGCTCCACGTCCTCCTCGGGGATGCGCAGCAGGAACTGGCGCAGCTGGGGCTTGTACTGATCGAGTGGGGTGGGGTGGTAGAGGTGCTGGGGATCCAGCAACTCGTCCAGCAGTATGGGATAGCGGGCCAGCTGCTCGCTCACCAGATGGCTGGCGTCGCACAGCCGTACCAGCTGGCGCAGGGCGGCGGGGTTCTCCGCCAGCAGCTGCAGATAGGCGCTGCGGGTGAAGATGCGGGTCAGCAGCTCGCACACCCGCTCGAACAGGCGGGCGGGTTGCTCACTGGCCACCACCAGACGCAGCAGCTCCGGCATCAGCCAGTCCAGCGCGATGCGCCCCTGCGGCCCCACCTGGCGGCGTTTGTACTCCTCCTTGAAACGCAGCAGGGCACCGCAGAGTGGAACCGGATCCTTGACGCCCTGCGCTATGAGCAATTTCTCCAGCTCGGCGGCATCGAGCTCGGTGCGCCAGAGATCGAGCCAGAGCTGCTCCAGATGGGCGGGCGCCTCCTTCTCTTCGCCCACCACGGCGGCAAACTCCTGATGGACGGCCGCCATCTCCTCGTCCAGATGAGTCATGAAGGCAGCCCAGTCGGTAAAGCCGAGGGCAGCGATGAGCCGCTGGCGATCCCGCTCCTCGGTGGGCAGGGTCTGGGTCTGCTGATCGCCTATCTCCTGCAATATGTTCTCGACCCGGCGCAGGAAGCGATATGCCACCAGCAAGCGGTCGCAATGGGCGGATTCGAGGGCGCCGCACAGGGCTATGGCGGCCAGCGCCTCGGGCAGGTGGCGCACCCGCAGGGCGGGCTCGCGACCGCCGCGAATCAGCTGCAGCGCCTGGGCGATAAACTCCACCTCGCGAATGCCGCCAGCCCCCAGCTTGATGTTGCCCTCCAGCCCCTTGCGGCGCACCTCGGCGGCTATCATCGCCTTCATCTGGCGCAGGCCGTCGATGACGCCGAAGTCGATGTAGCGGCGAAACACGAAGGGGCGCAGCATCTCGGCGAGTTCAACGGCGTGCTCGCACTGGGGCCCCAGTACCCGCGCCTTGACCATGGCGTAGCGCTCCCAGTTACGGCCGTGATGCTGGTAGTAATCCTCCATGGCGGCAAAGGAGATGGCGAGCGGGCCCGCGTCGCCGAAGGGGCGCAGCCGCATGTCGACCCGGAACACCTGACCATCCTGGGTGGGCTGGTGGAGGGCGTTGATCAGCCGCTGCCCCAGCTTGATGAAGAAGGGCTGGTTGGCCAGCTCGCGCCGTCCGCCGACCGTGTAGCCGTTCTCGGGGAAGGTGAAGATGAGATCGATATCCGAGGAAAAATTGAGCTCGCCGCCGCCGAGCTTGCCCATGCCGAGGATGAGCAGCGGCTGCGGGTTGCCATCCCCGTCCATGGGGGTGCCCAGCTCGCCGCACTGCTTCTCGTAGAGCCAGTCGCGGGCGGAGCAGATCAGGGCATCCGCCAGCTTGGTGAGGTGGATAAAGCTCTCCTCTACCGCGGCGTGCCCCAGCAGCTCGCGCCAGGCGATCACCAGCATGCGGCTACGTCTGAACTGGCGCAGGGTGCGCTTGAGTGCCTCTTCATCACTCACCTCGGCAAGCAATGCGGTCAGATCGCGCTGATAGGCGGGCCAGCGTTCGGACTGTTCGAGATCCCCGGAGGCGAGGATCTGCGTCAGCAGCTCGGGCTGCTTGATGAGCGAGTCGGAGACGAAGTCGGAGAGGCCGAGCAGGGTCAGCAGGGTCTGGCGAATCGCATCGGGCAGGGCATCATAGTCGGGCGCCAGCTCGACCAGCCGCTGCCACTGGCGTTGGGCCTGATCCTGCAGCAAGGGTGGAAGAGAGGAGGGGAGGAAGGGAGAAGCTGAATGCTGGGCCACGGTTGCCGTCCTTGTGGTTAACGGATCTGCAGGGTGAATGAAAATGCTGGCAGCCAATCTAGCACTGTCGAGCGGCTCGGCACAGTGCGACGGGCGAGTCGCTCGCAGGTACTCTCATCAGGCTCAGTCTCGCCCCTGCGCCACAGCGTAGGGGCGAGCTGCATGAATCGGCGAGTGCTGCGTGGTCCTGTTCAGGGGCGCAGATAGATCTCGGGATCGTATTTTTCCATCAGGCTGGCCGGTTTGCGCGGCGGCGCGAAACCAAAGTCGGCGTAGAGGCCGTGGGCATCCGAGGTCGCCAGGCTGAGGCGGCGCAGCCCCTGCAACTGCGGGTGAGCCAGGATGGCCGCCACCAGCGCCTTGCTGTGACCCCGGCCGCGATGGGCGGGCAGCACGAACACATCGGCCAGATAGCCGAAAGTCGCTCTGTCCGTGATGACCCGGGCGAAGGCCACCTGCTGACCGGCGACATAGCCGCCGAAACAGAGGGAGTGGTTGATGGCTCTCTGTACCGTCGCCAGCGGAATGCCGAGGCACCAGTAGGCCTCCTCGGACAAAAATCGGTGGATCAAGGGCACGTCGAGCCGCCCCTTGTCGTCGCTTATCTCAAGTTGGGAGTGATCTTGTGGGTGCTGCATCCTGGCTCCTTGCCGTGACATGAATAAGAAAGGCCCCTCGCGGGGCCTTCCAGTTTACTCAAATCACGGTCTCAGGCCAGTTTGAAAGCCTGGATGATGAACGCTGCCCAGGGTCTGGCTGTGGTGCGCCATCCGCTCCTGTGTCCTAACACCCGTCAGGCCAGCTTGAAAGCCTGGATATGGGTATCCAGGGTCTGGCTGTGGTACGCCATCCGCTCCTGTGTCCTGTCTGCGAGGTGACACCCGTCAGGCCAGCTTGAAAGCCTGGATGTGGGTATCCAGGGTCTGGCTGTGGTGCTCCACCAGCTCGGAGGCTTCCTGCAGCTCTCGCAGGACGACCACGGATCCTTCCACCACCTGCTTGACCTGCTCCAGGTTGCCGCTCATCTCCTCGGCCACCGAGCTCTGCTGCTCGGAGGCGGCGGCGATCTGGCGGTTCATGTCGGCCACCCCCTGTACCCGCTGCACTATGGTGGCAAGTTGGTCGCCGGCCTGGGTCACCTGCTCCACCCCCTTGTCGGCCTGCTGCACGCTCTTGGCCATCAGTTCGGCGGCCTGGCGGGCGTTGCACTGCAGTTGCTCGATCATCTTCTGGATCTCGACTGTGGCGGCCTGGGCCCGGTTGGCCAGTTCGCGCACCTCGGACGCCACCACGGCAAAGCCGCGACCCGCCTCACCGGCGCGGGCGGCCTCGATGGCGGCGTTCAGCGCCAGCAGGTTGGTCTGCTCCGAGATGCCGCGAATGGTATCCACGACGGATCCAATCTGCTCGACCCCCTGTTCCACCTGATTGACCACTGTGGAGGAGCGCTGAATGTTGCCGGAGAGGGTGTCTATGGTGTTGACGGTGGCGGCCACGCAGCGGCTGCCCTCCTCGGCCAGCAGACTGGTCTCGGCGGTGGCGTGGGAGGCCTGCTCCGCATGGGCGGCCACCTCGCGAATGGCGCCCACCATCTGGCTCATGGCGCTGGCCAGCTGCTCTATCTGGGTGAACTCCTCACTGATGGCCTCGTTGGCCTCCTCCATGCAAAGGGTGACCTGGGAGGCGATGTCGTTGAGCTCTTTGCAGGCGACGCGCTGGGTGCCGAACACCTGCTTGAGGTTCTCCTGGGAGTGGGCCACCGCCTTGGCGATGTCGCCGAACTCGTCGCGGGACTTGAGCAGCACCTTGTGGCTCAGATCCTTGCGGGCGAAGCGTTCAAGCAGGCCCACCAGGTAGTGCACCTGCTTGACCATGAGGCGGGAGCCGGTCAGCAGCAGCACCACGAAGATGACCCCCATCACGGCGGTTTCCATCACCCCGGTCCAGAGCAGGCGATCGGCAATGGCATTGGCCTTGTCGGCATCTATGCCCTCGCTCAGCAGGGTGGTTTCCAGATTGCTGGCGTCAAACCAGAGTTTGATCAGCAACAAAACAGTACTGAACACCATGAGCAGTACCACTTTGGGTACCAGCCGGATATTGCTCATTCGCCGCTCCAGCGGGTTTAACTGCATAATATTTCTCCTTTTAATGGCCGGTTTTCCTTTGTCCTCAGGACTATCGGCATTATCTTCTTTTTTATTAATTCGCACCGTGCCTAAAGTAGGAAAATGTATGCGACATCACTTAACTCACCTGCGCGCCATGGATCTGCTGATGGCGTTTCTGTCGGTGATCTCCGTTGCGCTGGTCTGCGCCCGCTGGTGGGGCCACTCGGACTGGACCCCCCAGACACTGCAGCTCTTCTATGACGTCGACAGTCTGATCTGCTACTTCTTCCTCGCCCACTTCGCCTATGGCTGGGTACGCGCCCGCGACAAGCGTGCCTTCTTCAAGGCGAACTGGTTCTATCTGCCGGGCAGCCTGCCCATGGTGGAACAGCTGCGCTGGGCGCGCCTGATCCAGCTGTGGCGTGTCTATCAGCTGCTGCGGGATCAGCCGGATCTGCTCGGCATGTTCCGCCGCGAGCGCAACGAGACCACCCTCTCGGGGATACTGTTCCTGTTCTTCCTGTTGCTGGGAGTGGGCTCGGGCGTCATGTATCTGATCGAATCGGGCCAGCCCGGCAGCCAGATCCAGACCCCTTACGATGCCTTCTGGTGGACGCTGGTGACCCTGTCGACCGTGGGTTACGGCGATCTGGTGCCCAAGACGGAGGAGGGGCGCTTCGTCGCCAGCCTGCTGATCCTGTTCGGGGTCGGTCTGTTCGGTGCCATCAGCGGCTTCATGGCCAGCCTGTTTCTGCAGCCGGGGCGGGGGGATGGCGAACTGGAGAAGTGGCGGCATCACCAGAGTGCCCAGCAGGATCTGCTGCTGCAGGAGCTGCGAGCCCTGCGTGCCGAGGTGAAGGCGCTGAAACAGAAGTAGCCTGCGGCGTCTGGAATGGTCGCGTGGGGGAGGGGACAAGTTGCGAGCCAGCTCTCAGCTCGGGGGGAGGCGCTTTTCTTTGCTTGTCCTTTGACCCGCTGGCGGCTTAACATTCGGCCAGTCACCTAACCAAATGAAGAGAATCGATCGACCATGCGCGCCCTTCTCGGGATCCTGATCTGCTTGTGTGCCCAACAGGCACTGGCCGATACCCGTTATGTCTCAGACAACATCTTTACTTTTATCCACAATGGTCCGGGTACCCAGTACCGGATCCTCGGCAGCGTCAAGGCTGGTGAACCGCTGGAAGTAAAGGCGGTGAACAACGAGGCCGGCTTCACCCAGGTGGTGGACGGTCGTGGCCGCGATGGCTGGATCAAGAACAGCGAGCTGCAGGGCGAGATCAGCCTGCGCGAGCGGCTGCCCCAGGTCCAGAAGGAGCTGGAGGAGCTCAAGGCTCGCCTGCAGAACCTCAACGGTGACAACGAGAAACGCTTCACCGAGAAGGATGGCAAGATCGCCGAGCAGAGCAAGGAGATCGCCAGCCTGAAGGCCCAGCTTGCCAGCCAGAGCGAGGAGATGGGGAACCTCAAGGAGCAGAACGACGCCCTGACCCAGAGCTATGACAACCAGGAGCACGACATGCAGATGGACTGGTTCATCCGCGGTGGTGCCATGGTGGGCGGCGGTATACTGCTCGGTATCCTGCTCCCCATGCTGCCCCGTCGTCGCAGCCGCGGCGAGCGCTGGATGAACTGATCCAGGTTCTGCCCCGCTGTCGCAGTCGTGGTGAATGCAGGACAAACGGACCGTTTCTGTCGGTCGGATGAAGAAGGGTCGCAATAGCGACCCTTCTTTTTTGCTCCGCATAAAATTGTATACAAAATAAGGCGATGAAATTGCCCACCTCGCCAGCTCCCGGCTTTAATGTGCGTCAAATGAGCCAATCAGCGATATTTGTTAATATCAGGCAACAATTTCATTTCATCTATGGGTCGATATTGTATACATTGTCGGCGTTTCGGCGGCACGGCCGCCTTCGTCGATATAGCCTGCGGGCGTACAGGAAGACCCCATATGTTCAAAGCCACTCAAGTTCTTGCAGCTGACTACCTTCCCTCCGATCTGGCCGCCCTGCGCGAAGCCATCACCCAGAATTACGTGGTGGATGAAAACGCCTATCTGGCGGAGCTCTCTGCCATGTTGCCGGGGGATGGCGCCTCGCTGGAGCGGGTGACCCAGCGTGCCCGTACCCTGGTGACCAAGGTACGCAAGGAGAGTGGCTCCGGCGACGGCATAGACGCCTTCCTGCAGGAGTACAGCCTGGACACCCAGGAGGGGATCATACTGATGTGCCTGGCTGAGGCACTGCTGCGCATTCCCGATGCCGAGACCGCCGACGCCCTGATCAAGGACAAGCTCTCCGGCGCCAACTGGTCGTCCCATTTTCGCAAGAGCGACTCCACCCTGGTCAACGCCTCCACCTGGGGCCTGATGCTGACCGGCAAGATCATCAAGCTGGACAAGAAGCTGGACGGCAATCCGGCCAACATGCTGGGCCGCATGGTCAACAAGCTGGGCGAGCCAGTAGTGCGCTCCGCCATGTACGCCGCCATGAAGATCATGGGCAAGCAGTTCGTGCTGGGGCGCGACATGAAGGAGGCGCTGAAGGCGAGCCGCAAGTCCCGGGAGAAGGGTTACACCCACACCTATGACATGCTGGGGGAGTCCGCCCTGACCCTGGCCGATGCGGACAAGTATTTCGGCGACTACCAGCGCGCCATCGAGGCGGTCGGCAATGAGCGCATCAGCGACGGCGGCCCGGCCCCCTCCATCTCCATCAAGCTGTCGGCGCTGCATCCGCGCTATGACGTGGCGAACCGCGAGCGGGTGCTCGGCGAGATGAGCGAGCGACTGGTGGGGCTGGTGCGTCTGGCCCGTGACAAGGACGTGGCCATCAGCATAGATGCCGAGGAGATGGACCGCCTCGAGCTCTCCCTCGATCTGTTCGAGCAGCTTTACCGCTCCGAGGCCAACCGTGGCTGGGGCAAGCTCGGCATGGTGGTGCAGGCCTACTCCAAGCGTGCCCTGCCGGTGCTCTGCTGGTTGACGGGGCTGGCCCGCGAGCAGGGGGATCTGATCCCGGTGCGGCTGGTGAAAGGAGCTTACTGGGACAGCGAGCTGAAATATGCCCAGCAGGCCGGTCTGCCCGGCTACCCGCTGTTTACCCGCAAGGCGGGTACCGACATCTCCTACCTCGCCTGTGCCCGCTACCTGCTGAGCGAGCCGACCCGCGGCTTCATCTCGCCCCAGTTTGCCACCCACAACGCCAATACAGTGGTCAGCATCCTGGAGATGGCCGGCGATCGCCAGTTCGAGTTCCAGCGCCTGCACGGCATGGGGGAGGAGCTGCACAACGCCGTGCTCAGCGAATGTCCCGGCCTGCACTGCCGCATCTATGCGCCGGTGGGTGCCCACAAGGATCTGCTGCCCTACCTGGTGCGCCGCCTGCTGGAGAACGGAGCCAACACCTCCTTCGTCCACAAGCTGGTGGATCCCAACACCCCGGTGGACAGCCTGGCCGAGCACCCGCTGCGCACCCTGAAGCGCTATGGCAGCCTGGCCAACGACCGCATTCCGCAGCCGGTGAACCTGTTCAGCGACCGCAAGAACTCCAGCGGCGTCAACATGAACATAGTCTCCATCCAGCGCCCCTTCTTCGCCAAGCTGAAGGAGCTGGAGAGCAAGCAGTGGCTGGCCGGCCCCATAGTCGATGGGGAGACCCTCAAGCGCAGCGAGGCCCGTACCGTGCTGAGCCCGCAGGACGTGAGCCAGCTAGTGGGCAAGATCCACTGGGCCGACGAGCAGGCGGTGGAGCAGGCGCTGGCCTCGGCCCATGCCGCCTTCCCGCGCTGGCGCGAGACGCCGGTGAGCGAGCGCGTCGCCGCGCTGGAGAAGCTGGCGGATCTGCTGGAAGCGAACCGCGAGCAGTTCACCTCCTTGTGTACCCGCGAGGCGGGCAAGCTGCTGCAGGACGGTATCGACGAGGTGCGCGAGGCGGTGGACTTCTGCCGCTACTACGCGGTGCAGGCCCGTGGCCTGATGGGGCAGGCGACCCTGCTGCCCGGCTACACCGGCGAGCAGAACGAGCTGTTCCTGCAGGGCCGTGGCGTCTTTGTCTGCATCAGCCCGTGGAACTTCCCGCTGGCCATCTTCCTCGGTCAAATCGCCGCTGCGCTGGCCACCGGCAACACAGTCATCGCCAAACCGGCGGAGCAGACCGGCCTCATCGCCCATCTGGCGGTGACCCTGGCCCATCAGGCCGGCATCCCGGGCGATGTGCTGCAACTGCTGCCGGGCGATGGCGCCACAGTGGGTGCCAAACTGACGGCGGATGCCCGCATCGGCGGCGTCTGCTTCACCGGTTCCACCGAGACCGCAAAGCTGATCAACATGACCCTGGCCCAGCGTGATGGCGCCATACTGCCGCTCATCGCCGAGACCGGTGGTCAGAACGCCATGATTGTCGACTCCACCGCCCTGCCTGAGCAGGTGGTGCGCGACGTGGTGAGCGCCGCCTTCCAGAGCGCCGGCCAGCGCTGCTCCGCCCTGCGGGTGCTCTACCTGCAGGAAGAGATAGCTCCGCGGGTGCTGGAGATCCTGACCGGTGCGCTGCAGGAGCTGAAAGTGGGCAACCCGGCCGAACACAATACCGATGTGGGCCCGGTCATCGACGCCGAGGCCAAGGCAGGGCTGGATGCGCACCTGGTGCACATGATCCCGCGTGCCCGCCTGATCGCCCAGGCACCGATGCCGGCCGTGACCCTGGGGGGCCACTTCGTGCAGCCGACCGCGCTGGAAATCGGCTCCATCCGCGAGCTGGTGAAGGAGCAATTCGGCCCCATCCTGCACGTGGTGCGCTACGCCGCCAAGGAGCTGGACACTGTGATCGCGGATATCAACGGCACCGGCTACGGCCTGACGCTGGGGATCCACAGCCGCAACGAATCCCATGCCGAGGAGCTGGCAAGCCGCATCAACGTGGGCAACGTCTACATCAACCGCAACCAGATAGGCGCCATGGTCGGGGTGCAGCCGTTCGGCGGGCAGGGCCTCTCCGGCACAGGCCCCAAGGCGGGCGGCCCCCATTACCTGAGCCGCTTTGTGACCGAGAAGACCCGCACCATCAACACCACTGCGGTGGGCGGCAACGCCTCCCTGCTGGCGATGGGCGATGCCTGATCGGCATTGCGATTCCCAAAACCAAGGCCGCCTGCGGGCGGCCTTTCTATTGGCACTACCTTGCCCTCTGGGCAGCCATCTTGGGGTCGCCAGCGGGCCCGCGCGGTCGTAATATGGTCGCGACTCGTCACTTTTCACCGGGCCGCGTCCGGTGCATCATGCCGGACAAGCCATTCTCATCTGACGTCGCAACAAGAGTGTTCATCTGATGCCATTAACCGAACAGGCCCACTGGTTCGTGCTGGGGGGCGATCACCTCGTCCTGCTGGATGAACAGGGACGCATTCCACAAGGCCCCCGCGCCAGCTTGCCAGCCCATCTGCAATCCGCCACCTTTGAGCATTTTGATGAGTGGGACGGTCTGCCCTGTTATCTGCTGGATCTGGGGGCCGAGGCCGACCCAGGTCGGCTCATGCCGCTGCGCCAGCTGATGGTGGCTGGCGATGAAGAGGGTTTTCGCCTTGGGGGCCGTGCCTGGCAGCTGGCCACCTTTCGCCGCAGCCATCGCTTCTGCGGCGAGTGTGGCGCCCCCATGGCCCCCAAGAGCGGGGAGTGGGCACAGATGTGCCGGCAGGGTCACGTCGTCTACCCGCGCATCTCCCCCTGCATCATAGTGGCGGTGCGCAAGGGGCCGGCCGTCCTGCTGGCAGCCCATCGCCGTCACTATCAGGCGGACGATCCCATGTATACCGTGCTGGCTGGCTTCGTGGAGGCGGGTGAAAACCTGGAGCAGTGCGTGGCGCGGGAGGTGTTCGAGGAGAGCGGCATCCGGGTGCGCAACGTGCGCTACGTGGCGAGCCAGCCCTGGCCCTTTCCCCATAGCCTGATGATGGGCTTCACCGCCGACTACGAGAGCGGCGAGATCCGGGTGCAGGATGAAGAGCTGGTGGCCGCCGACTTCTTCGAGGCAGACCGGCTGCCAAGGCTGCCCCCCCACGGCACCATAGCGCGGCGCCTGATCGAGCAGAGTCTGGACGAGGCTGGCTGAGGTCGGGTTGAGCCCGGCAAAAAACGGGGCGCTTGTTTGCGCCCCTTCACATCTTTGCACTCCGGCGGCCCTGCGGCGCGTTTGGGCCGCCCGCCGCCGCTCACAAAGTGGTATCATATCCGCCATTTTATGCTGGATATGAACTCAGGAACTGGGATGAAAGAGCTGAAGAACGATCGATACCTGCGTGCCCTGCTGCGCCAGGAAGTGGACATGACCCCGGTATGGATGATGCGCCAGGCTGGCCGCTACCTGCCGGAATACAAGGCGACCCGCGCCGTCGCGGGGGACTTCATGTCCCTGTGCCGCAACGCCGAGCTGGCCTGTGAAGTCACCCTGCAGCCGCTGCGCCGCTATCCCCTCGATGCCGCCATCCTCTTCTCCGACATCCTGACAGTGCCCGACGCCATGGGGCTGGGCCTCTACTTCGAACACGGCGAAGGCCCGCGCTTCGAGCGCCCCATCAAATCCATGGCCGACGTGCAGGCGCTGCCCATCCCGGATCCGGAAGACGAGCTGGGTTACGTGATGAACGCGGTGCGCACCATACGCCGCGAGCTCAAGGGCGAGGTGCCGCTGATCGGCTTCTCCGGCAGCCCCTGGACCCTGGCCACCTACATGGTGGAGGGGGGCAGCTCCAAGGCCTTCACCAAGATCAAGCAGATGATGTATGCAGAGCCCATGACACTGCACCTGCTGCTGGACAAGCTGGCGGACAGCGTGATCAGTTATCTGAATGCCCAGATCAAGGCCGGCGCCCAGTCTGTCATGGTGTTCGACACCTGGGGCGGCGTGCTGACCCCGCGGGATTACCGCGACTTCTCCCTGCAGTACATGCACAAGATCGTCGATGGTCTGATCCGTGAAAATGAGGGCCGCCGCGTGCCGGTCACCCTGTTCACCAAGAACGGCGGCCAGTGGCTTGAGCAGATCGCCGCCACAGGTTGCGATGCGCTGGGACTGGACTGGACCATAGACATAGCGGATGCCAAGCGCCGGGTCGGTGATCAGGTGGCACTGCAGGGCAACATGGATCCCTCCATGCTCTATGCCGCGCCAGCGCGCATTCGCGAAGAGGTCGCCACCATCTTGGCGGGCTTTGGCAGCGGCAATGGCCACGTCTTCAACCTGGGCCACGGCATCCATCAGGACGTGGATCCCGAGCACGCAGGCGTCTTCGTCAATGCGGTGCACGAGCTGTCAGCTCAGTACCACGGTCGCTGAGACCGGTGAAAAGCACAGTGAGAACGGGGCCTGCGGGCCCCGTTTTGTTATCCGGCCCGCCCTGGTTTGGGGCTGCATCCCGGCCCCGGCTCGGGTTACACTGCGCCACACTCGCGGATAAATGAAGAGCAAGATGGGCGGTCGCAGCTGAGGCGGAAACGTAGCGTCCTCGCGGCAGCATCCTTGGTCATGGCAGGAGGCAAGATGAGCAAGAAGTCACTGGATTGGGGCATAGATCTCGGTGGTACCAAGTGTGAATGCGTGGTGCTCGATGGCGACGAGGTGCTGCTGCGCCATCGCATCCCCACCGAGCGCCAGGGCGGCTATCAGCACATGATCGGCCAGATCGCCAAACTGGTGGACGAGTGCGCCGCCAGGCTGGGTCAGCGGCCGACCGTGCTGGGCATGGGCACGCCGGGGGCGCGGGATCCCCAGACCGGGCTGATGAAGAACTGCAACACCACAGAACTCAACGGCAAGCCGTTCAAGGAAGATCTGGAGCGCAAGCTGGGCGTGCCCGTGCTGATCGCCAACGACGCCAACTGCTTCGCCTTGGCGGAGACCCACCTGGGGGCTGTGCGCCAGCACCATCCCTCTGCACGCGTGGTGTTCGGCATCATAATGGGTACCGGGGTCGGTTCCGGCATCGTCATCAATGGCCAGATCCTCAACGGCCACCACGGCATCGCCGGGGAGTGGGGCCACAACGTGCTCTCCCCCGACGGGCCCGAGTGCTACTGCGGCAAGCGCGGCTGCGTCGAGACCTTCATCAGCGGCCCCGCGCTGGAAGCCTGGTATCAGGCCAAGGCCAAGCGGCACCTGTCGCTCGCCAAGATAGCGGCGGCCAGCGCCCACGACCATGTGGCCAAACTCACCATAGACAGACTGCACCTGCTGTTTGGCCAGGCCCTGGCCAACGTGGTCAACATTCTGGATCCGGATGTCATCGTCATCGGCGGCGGGGTCGGCAACGTACAGAGTCTCTACAGCGCCGGGCGGCAGACAATTTTGCCCTTCCTCTTTAATCCCCGCTTCGCGACCCCCATTATTGCTCCAGCCCTGGGGGACAGTGCCGGGGTGTTCGGGGCCGCCCTGCTGGCCCGTGGCGTATTCCAGGATGCCCTGTTGTCGTGAGCCATCCATCTGCCCTCTTTGCCGTCGCTAAGGACACACTTTTTCCATGATCAAGATTGCCATCAATGGTTACGGGCGGATCGGCCGCAACGTGTTGCGCGCCCTCTATGAAAGCGGGCGCGATCAGACCATCAAGATAGTTGCCATCAACGAACTGGCGGCGCCCGAAGCCATGGTGCACCTCACCCGTTTCGACACCAGCCACGGCCGCTTCCGGTATCCGGTGCAGCTGGCCGGCAGCAGCATGCTGGTGGGGGAGGATCTCATCTCCCTGTTCGCCGAGCGGGATCCTGCCAACCTGCCGTGGCGGGCGCTGGGGGTGGATGTGGTGCTGGACTGCACCGGGGTATTCGGCTCGCGGGCCGATGCCGAGCGTCACCTGGGGGCGGGGGCGGGCAAGGTCTTGTTCTCCCATCCGGCGGATGCGGACGTGGATGCGACCATAGTCTACGGGGTGAACCATCAGGTGCTGACGGGAAGGGAGCGGATCGTCTCCAACGCCTCCTGTACCACCAACTGCGTGGTGCCCGTCATAGAAACATTGCATCGAGAATTCGAGATAAATTGTGGTACTATTACGACAATTCATTCGGCCATGCATGATCAGCAAGTCATCGATGCCTACCACAGTGACTTGCGTCGAACCCGTGCTGCCAGCCAGTCCATCATCCCGGTGGATACCAAGCTGGCAAAGGGGTTGGAGCGAATCCTCCCCCACTTCGCCGGCAAGTTCGAGGCGATCGCGGTACGGGTGCCGACCATCAACGTAACCGCAATGGATCTCAGTATTACTGTTCGTAAAAAAGTGACGGTTACTGACGTAAATCAAGCCCTGCAACGGGCATCCAGAGGTACATTAAGCGGTATTCTGGATTACACGGAAGAGCCATTGGTCTCCGTAGACTTTAATCATGATGCACACTCCTGCATCATTGATGGTACCCAGACCCGGGTCAGCGATGCCAACCTCGTCAAGATGTTGATGTGGTGCGATAACGAATGGGGCTTCGCCAACCGTATGCTGGATACCACCCGGGCCATGATGGCCGCAGGCTGAAAGCCTGCACCGGGCGCAAGGTTACTGTTTTTAACATTACCTGAAAATATAGAGGACTGAATATGTCTGTTATCAAGATGACCGACCTGGATCTGGCGGGTAAACGCGTACTGATCCGTGCTGACCTGAACGTGCCGGTAAAAGACGGCAAGGTCACTTCCGACGCACGTATCGTGGCGACGCTGCCGACCATCAAGCTGGCTCTGGAAAAGGGCGCCAAGCTGATGATCACCTCCCACCTGGGTCGCCCGACCGAGGGTGAATACAACGAAGAGTTCTCCCTGGCTCCGGTTGTCAACTATCTGAAAGACGCTCTGTCCTGCCCGGTCCGCCTGGCCAAGGATTACCTGGATGGCGTAGATGTCGCCGCCGGTGAGCTGGTTGTGCTGGAAAACTGCCGTTTCAACAAAGGCGAGAAGAAAAACACCGAAGAGCTGGCCAAAAAATACGCCGCCCTGTGTGACGTCTTTGTAATGGATGCATTCGGTACTGCTCACCGCGCCGAAGGTTCTACCTACGGTGTGGCTCAATTTGCCCCGATCGCCTGTGCTGGCCCCCTGCTGGCCGGTGAACTGGAAGCCCTGGGCAAAGCCATGCTCAAGCCCGAGCGCCCCATGGTTGCCATCGTGGGCGGTTCCAAGGTCTCCACCAAGCTGACCGTACTGGAATCCCTCTCCAAGATCGCTGACCAGCTGGTGGTCGGTGGTGGCATCGCCAACACCTTCATCGCGGCTGCCGGTCACAACGTCGGCAAGTCCCTGTGTGAACACGACCTGCTCGACACCGCCAAGAAACTGGCCGCCGAGACCAACATTCCGGTCACCACTGACGTGGTCGTGGGTACCGAGTTCTCCGAGTCCACTCCGGCCACCATCAAGTCCGTCTCCGACGTGACCGACGGCGACATGATCTTCGACATCGGCCCTGATTCTGCCAAGGCCCTGGCCGACATCATCATGAACGCCAAGACCATTCTGTGGAACGGCCCGGTCGGCGTGTTCGAGTTCGACCAGTTCTCCGCAGGCACCAAGGTGATCGCCGAAGCCATCGCTGCTTCCCCGGCCTTCTCCATCGCTGGTGGTGGTGACACCCTGGCCGCCATCGACAAGTTCGGCATCGCCGACAAAGTCTCCTACATCTCCACCGGCGGCGGCGCCTTCCTGGAGTTCGTGGAAGGCAAGGTACTGCCGGCTGTTGCGATGCTGGAACAGCGCGCCAAAGCCTAATTGACCCGAGACGGGGGGCAAAAGCCTCCCGTTTCGTTTATCATGTGGCCGCTGTGCCGGTTCATGATGAACCCCCCATTTTTTATTAACGGCATACGAGAACAGGACGATTAAACATGTCTAAGAAAATTTTCGACTTCGTAAAACCCGGCGTGATCACTGGTGATGACGTTCAGAAAGTATTCGCCATCGCCAAAGAGAACGGCTTCGCTCTGCCGGCCGTCAACTGCGTTGGTACCGACTCCGTTAACGCCGTGCTGGAAGCTGCCGCCAAGGTCAAAGCGCCGGTTATCGTTCAGTTCTCCAACGGTGGTGCCGTATTCACCGCCGGCAAGGGTCTGAAGCTGGAAGGCCAGAAAGCCGCCATCCTGGGTGCCATCTCCGGCGCCAAGCACGTTCACGCCGTTGCCGAAGCCTATGGCATCCCGGTTATCCTGCACACCGACCACGCTGCCAAGAAGCTGCTGCCGTGGATCGACGGTCTGCTGGAAGCGGGCGAGAAGCACTTTGCCGAAACCGGCAAGCCGCTGTTCTCCTCCCACATGCTGGATCTGTCCGAAGAGTCTCTGGAAGAGAACATCGACATCTGCTGCGAGTACCTGACCCGCATGGCCAAGATGAACATGACTCTGGAGCTGGAACTGGGTTGCACCGGTGGCGAAGAAGACGGTGTGGACAACAGCCACATGGATCAATCCGCCCTGTACACCCAGCCGGAAGACGTGGCTTACGCCTACGAGCGTCTGTCCAAGATCAGCCCGCGTTTCACCATCGCTGCCTCCTTCGGCAACGTGCACGGTGTTTACAAGCCGGGTAACGTCAAGCTGACCCCGTCCATCCTGGACGCTTCCCAGAAGTTCGTTTCCGAGAAGTTCGGTCTGCCTGCCAAGTCCCTGGACTTCGTGTTCCACGGTGGTTCAGGTTCCACTCTGGAAGAGATCCGCGAGTCCATCTCCTACGGCGTCGTGAAGATGAACATCGACACCGACACCCAGTGGGCTACCTGGGAAGGTCTGTTGCACTTCTACAAGACCAACGAAGCTTACCTGCAAGGTCAGCTGGGCAACCCGGAAGGCGCTGACAAGCCGAACAAGAAGTTCTACGATCCGCGCGTATGGCTGCGTGCCGGTCAGACTTCCATGATCGCCCGTCTGGAGAAAGCCTTCTCCGACCTGAACGCCATCAACGTACTGTAATTCGTTACCGTATCTTGATTGCTGCAAAGGCGCCCCTCGGGGCGCCTTTCGTGTTGGTGGGGGCCAGCGCCAGACCCTGATCGCAGCAAAGACCTCCTGCTGTATCCGGGGAAATGGGTCTGTCGATGGCCAGCCTCAAGCCACAAAAACAGCAAAAGGTGTCCTTTGGGACGCCTTTTGCATTTCTGTGATCCACGGAGGCTGGATTGGTGGCGGGGGGCTGGGTATTATCGATGACAGGTTGTTTATTTTAGTAAACGCATGGCTACCAAGGCAGGACGCTGAGTATGCAGGCAGGAAAGCACAACGGACATCAGGAACACGTGGCCTCCTATTACGCGGCCACCCGCAATGACAATCAGCAGTGGCCCGAGCTCAGCGGTGAGCTCAATGCCGACGTCTGCATCATAGGTGGCGGCTTCACCGGCCTCAACACCGCCATCAACCTGGCACAGGCGGGCTACAAGGTGGCCCTGCTGGAGGCCAATCGCATCGGCTGGGGGGCGTCCGGCCGCAACGGCGGCCAGCTCATTCGCGGCATAGGCCACGACACCGGCCAGTTTGCCCGCTGGATCGGCGAGCAGGGGGTGCGCGAGCTGGATCTGATGGGGCTGGAGGCGGTACAGCTGGTGCGAGAGCGCATCGAGCACTTCAACATCGACTGCGACCTCACCTGGGGCTATTGCGATCTCGCGACCCGCCAGCGCCATCTGGCCGGGTTTGAAGAGGAGGCGGCGCATCTGGCCAGCCTGGGCTATCAGCACGAGATCAAGCTGGTGCCACGGGAAGAGATCCACTCTGTGGTGGGGTCTGATCGCTATATCGGTGGCATGATCGACATGGGGTCGGGCCACCTGCATCCCCTCAACCTGGCCCTCGGCGAGGCGCGTGCCGCCGCCAGCCTGGGGGTCGCCCTGTTCGAACAGTCCAGGGTGGCGCATATCGATTATGGCGATCGGGTGCAGATCACCACGGCCCACGGTCGGGTCTGCAGCGATTATCTGGTGATCGGCTGCAACGCCTATCTCAACGATCTCAATCCCGAACTGGGGGGGCGGGTGCTGCCGGCCGGCTCCTATATTCTCGCCACCGAAGTGCTGGAGAAGCGGCTGCGCCAGCGGCTACTGCCGCAAAACATGGCGGTGTGCGATCAGAACGTGGCGCTCGACTACTACCGCCTCTCCGCCGACGGACGCCTGCTGTTTGGCGGCGCCTGCAACTATTCAGGAAGAGATCCGAGGGATATCAAGGCCTTTATGCAGCCCAAGCTGCAGCGGGTGTTTCCCGAGCTGGCGGACGTGGCCATCGAGTTCCAGTGGGGCGGCATGATAGGGATAGGGGCCAACCGCCTGCCACAGATTGGCCGCTTGCAGGATCATCCCAACGTCTTCTATGCCCAGGCCTATTCCGGTCACGGCCTCAACGCCACGCACATGGCGGCCAAGCTGGTGGCAGAGGCGATCAAGGGGGAGAGCCGGGGTTTCGATCTGTTCAGCAGCGTGCCCCACATGACCTTCCCCGGTGGCCCGGCGCTGCGCTCGCCCCTGCTGGCGCTCGGCATGCTGTGGCACCGGATGAAGGATCTGATGTAAGGGGCGAGAAAAACAGCCGAAGGGGTGCGGCTTTGGCCGGCGGGGAGGCGTTTACTGAGGGGGCTCGGCCAGGCGCCAGCCTTGCTCGGTTTTCATCATCCAGACGTCGGCCTGTTGCGGCAGCACCTGGCCCGCCTCGAACTCGCCGTATTTGCGCTCCAGCTCCATCAGTCCCATCTCCTGCTGGAAGGGGCCGACCCTGTCATAGACCAGGTCCTCGTCGTGCTGCACCCGCAACTGATCCAGCCCCTGCTTGAAATGGAGTTGGTAGCTCACCTTGATCAGATAGACCCCCTCCATCCGTTCCTCCTTGTCGATAAGGGTGAAGTCGCTGATCTCGAACAGATGGGTATCTGTCTCTGCCTGCAGCTTGGCGGTTACCTGGGTCTGGATCGCCTCTTCACCGGGACCTGCGTAACAGCCATATAGCCAGAGGGCCAGCAGGGGGATGAACCACTTTTTCATCAAAACTCCGGACGAACGAGACGGGAAAGGGCAAATTTTGCCACGGTGCCTGTCATATACAAGGGATTGCCAGAAAAATCAGCGGTTAACGGGCCCAGACGTCAGACCGGGCCTGCTGCCTTCAACGCAACTTGTCGAGCTGACCCAAAAACTCGGCGGGGCCCATGAAGCCGGTCACCCGCTGGCCGCTCACCTCGTTGCCGGTGCGGTCGAAAAAGATCAGGGTCGGCAGCCCCAGCACGTTGAGGCCGTTGAGCAGCTCCACATCGGCATCGTCGTTGGCGGTGACGTCAGCCTGCAGCAATACCATCTGGCCGAAGCGCTCGCGCACGGCGGGATCGCTGAAGGTCTTGTGCTCGAACTCCTTGCAGGCCACGCACCAGTCGGCATAGAGATCCAGCAGCACCGGCTTGCCGCGGGCTGCGGCCAGCTGCATCTTGAGATCATCCAGCGTCTTGATGCGGATAAACTGCGGCGACTCGCGCTGAGTGCTCGCGCTGGCATCCTGGCTTGGCAGCAGCAGATCCTTGCCCACCACAACTGCGCTGATCATCGCCAGCAGCAGCACGAAGCCGCGCAGGCTGCGAGCCACCGAGTGGCTCTGATGCTGGTTGTGATGGTAGAGGTAGCCGCACAGCACCAATCCCCAACCCAGCCAGGCCAGGGTGGCCATCTGATCGCTCCACAGCCGTGACAGCAGCAGTATGGGCACCGCCAGCAGCGCAAAACCAAAGAGTTGCTTGATCACATCCATCCAGGCGCCGGCCCTGGGCAGCAGCTTGCCGCCCGAGGTGCCAAGCAGCAGCAGCGGCAGCCCCATCCCCAAGGAGAGGGCATAGAGGGCCGCGCCGCCGAGCCAGAGGTCGCCGCTCTGGGCCACGTAGATCAGCGCGCCGGAGAGCGGAGCCGTGGTGCAGGGGGAGCAGACCAGGCCGGAGATCATCCCCATGATGCCGACTCCGAGCACAGAGCCGCCCTGCTGGCGGTTGGAGAGGCCGGACAGCCGGGTCTGCAGGCTGCTCGGCAGCTGCAGGGTGTAGAGCCCGAACATGGAGAGCGCCAGCAGCACGAACATGACGGAGAGCCCGATCAGCACATAGGGGTGCTGCAACGCCGCCTGGAATTTCAGGCCCGCCGACGCCACCACCAGCCCGAGCAGGGTATAGGTCACTGCCATCCCCTGCACGTAGACGAAGGAGAGCAGGAAGGCGCGGCGGGTGGAGAGGCTATGACCCGCCCCGGCTATGATGCCGGTCAGTATGGGGTACATGGGGAAGACGCAGGGGGTGAAGGCAAGCCCCAGCCCCAGCGCGAAGAAGGCGGCTATGCTGAGCCAGAATCCCTGGCTGCCGAGGGCGGCGGCCAGCTGATCCTGCTGGCTACTGGCCGGGGCACCGGCGGCTTCATCCATGCTGGCCTGCACGACATCGCTGGTGCTGGTCACCATGGGCTGCACCGCAATCTGTTTGTCGGTGGGCGGGTAGCAGAGGCCGTCGGTACAGCCCTGATAGCTGACGGTGAGGCTGGCCTGCTGGCCCGCCTCGGTCAGGGTGACGGGGATCTGCACCTCCCGGTAGTAGACCCGGGTCTTGCCGAAGAAGTCATCCTGATGCTCGTCACCTGCGGGCAAGACGGGTTCGCTGAAGGCGAGGTTCTCGCCCTTGAAACGGAAGCTGTGGCGGTAGAGGTAGTAGTCATCGGCGATGCGCAGGGTCAGCAGCAACTGCTTGCCCTGCTGTTCACTCTCGAGCACGAAGGCGTCGTCGACTTTCAGAAACTTGGGCTGGGCGTTGGCCTCGATGCCGAGAGCGCTCAGCAGACTGTCACTGCCGGCCTGAACCGGCGTCGCACTCAGGGTGGACAGCAGCAGAGCGGAGAGCACAAGCAGGGGGGAGAGCAGGCGAGACAGCGTCATGAGGTTTCCTGTGTTAACCAGTCGAGATAGGGCTGATGGCCCTGGCTTGTCGGGAGTGCCAGGATCTCCGGCACCTCATAGGGGTGATGGCTGAGGATGCATTGGCGCAAGAGTTCGAACAGGGAGGCCCGCGACTTGATGATGAGCTGGATCTCCCGCGCCCGCTCGATCTTCCCCTGCCAGCGATAGACGGAGGTGAGACCGGGCACTTGATTGATGCAGGCCGCCAGCCGCTGGTTCAGCAGTTGTTCGCTGATGAGGTCGGCACTGGCCTCATCCGGGCAGGTGCAGAGCACCAGAATGGCATCTGTCATGGTGAAATTTCTCGTCCGTGCGGGGCGGCCAGGCGCCCGTAAACCAGTGGCTACTATACCTAGCGACGGGGCAAATAGCATCTGGCGGCCTTTATCGGCTCGACATGAAAATAAGTGGGGGGCATGAGATAGACGCTGTCAAAGGGACAGGGCAGAATGAGCGGGCTTGTTCCCATTCGACGTAAGGAAATGTATGACCCAACAGAATGAGCAGCAGAGAAACCGCATGTTGAGCCTGTTGCGCGAAGGTGAGCGCCGTATGTTGGTACAACTGGCCGGTCTGCTGCGTACCAGTGCCGATGAAATCAATGCCGAACTGGAAAAAGAGGAGCTGCTGGCTGCCCTGGAGCAACCCGTCACGGTGGAGTATCTCAACGGCGTGGTGCAACACCATCTGTTCGAGCGTCTGCACAAGGGTGACATGGTGGCGGCCCAGCGTCTGCTGAACCAGTACCAGAGCGACCTTGAGGCCATGCTGACCCAGGAGTCGGCCGAGGCGGATGCCCCGACCGAAGAGCTGAAGGCGCAAGCCTGAAGGCTGCGGCAGGCCCGACTGGCTTGCCCTCCTCCAGCACCATCATGCCAGTCGCATGATGGTGCCTCCTTGTTCCTGCCCTGTTTTCCTGTCGTTTAACCCAGAGCGTTCTGCTGCACCTGACCCGGTATCGGGAACACCTTGTCATAGCTCCAGTTGTAGATGAAGGCGTAGACCAGGTAGAACAGCACGAAGCCGAGATCCAGCACCAGTGCCTCCAGCATGCTGATCTCGAGCCACCAGGCCATCACCGGCAGGGCGACAAACAGCAGGCCCCCTTCAAAGCCCATGGCATGCCATACCCGCTGCCACATCGTCTTGTGGGTGTGGCCCTGATACTTGAGCAGCAGTTTGTCCACGCCGATGTTGTAGACGTAGTTCCAGACGGTGGCGAGCACCGAGAAGAACAACGCCAGCGGCCCCATATGGTTGAGTCCTACGCCAGTGATCCAGCTTGCCAGGGGGGCGGCGATCAGCAGGCCAATCAGTTCGAAGCCAATGGCGTGGCGCAGGCGGTCACGGGTATTACGCATGGTCTGTCTCTCTCTATCTATCTGTGTCTGAGTGTTTATGGCGGCTAATTTACCGCGAATCTCTGATAGGTTCACGTTGGTATCTATCGCTAAAATAGATAGATTGGCGTGCTGCCAGGTCATGACAGGAGCAATCGAATGAACCCTTCACTGGAACAACTCAAGGCGCTGCTGGCGGCGGCAGAGACCGGCTCCTTCTCGGCGGCGGCCCGCAAGCTGGGCAAGGCGCAGTCGGTGGTCAGCACCGCCATCGCCAACCTGGAGATAGATCTCGGGCTGGAGCTGTTTGATCGCTCGGCCCGCTATCCCGTGCTGACGGAGGCGGGCACCCGCATCCACCAGGAAGCCTGCATCTTGCTGGCCCAAAGCGAGCGATTGCAGGCGATCGCCGGGGAGCTGGCCGCAGGCATAGAGTCGCGGCTCACCCTGGCCATCGACGACGACTCCCACCTGCCCTGGCTCGGCTCTTTGCTGGAGGAGTTTGCCACTCGTTACCCGGGGGTCGAACTGGAGCTGCTGTTTCCCCTGATGGAGGATGTGACCGAACTGCTCAAGAGCGGTCGGGCCCAGCTTGGCATCAGCTACCAGAAGGAGCTGCCGGAGCGGGAGATAGCCTCTCGTTCGCTGGGCTCCGTCGGCATGCCGCTGGTAGTCTCCCCCGATCATCCGCTGGCCCACAGGACGCCGCTGCGAGAGAGCGATCTGCAAGGGGCCCGCCAGCTGATGGTGACGGGGCGGCGGGAGGGCACGGAGCGCCACCGCTTCCGCCTCTCGCCCCAGGTGTGGTGGATCGAGGGGGATCTCGGCATTCTGGAGCTGGTCAAATTGGGACTGGGGTGGGCGGCGATCCCCGATTTTCTGCTGCATCGGCCGCTGGCGCGGGGGGAGGTGGTGGTGCTCAAGCCGGATTTCATCGCCAAGGCCGCGCTGGAGCTGGAGCTGGAATTGCAGTGGCATCGCGCCCGCCCGCTCGGGCAGGCGGGGCGCTGGCTCAAGGAGGCACTGCTGGCGCGGGTGCCTCGCTAGTGCCTCTTGTTGCCGTTCGGGTCAGTCGTTCAGAGGGTAGGGCAGGGCTTGCAGAGCGAGGCTGGAGGCCTCCTCCTGCTTGAAACGAAAACGGGCATCGGCCTCTGTATCCTTGGGCAGCACGGCCGTGATCCACACCTGACCAGCCTGTTGCCAGGCGTTGAGCACCATGCCGCTGCGCCGCCAGTTGTCACCGAGCTGGATCTCCAGGGCATCGCCACAGGCGACGGGCTCGCTGGCGGTGCCGGCCAGCACGAACAGGGCGCGATTGTTGGCACCGCGATACTTGGCGCGGGCGACTGTCTCCTGCCCCATGTAGCAGCCCTTGGTGAAGCTGATGCCATCCAGTGCCTGCAGGTTCAACATCTGGGGTATGTACTCCCCCTGATGCACGGCTTCCAGATGAGGGATGCCGGCCTTGATATCCAGCCCCCACCAGAGTGATTCGCTGCCGGCAGGCAGGTCCAGCTCCAGCGGTTGCTCGCTCACCAGCAGCCAGCGATCCGCTTCGACCCGTACCGCCATGCCCCCCTCGATGAGCCCGCTCTCGGTCAGGCCGAAGCGGGTGGCGATCCAGCCATCCGACCCCTGACCGGCCACGCCGACTGCCTGACCATGGTTCTCGCCTATCTCGACCTTGGCAAATACCGCAAACTTCTTGAGCTCGGGCAACTGACGCGTCAGCACTGAGGGCTTGGTCAGCAACAGCAGGCGATCGTTCAGGCAGAGCAGACGGAAGTCGCTCCACAGCTTGCCCTTGGCATCGCAGTGGCCGCCCAGCGTGCTTTGACCCGGCTGCAGGGCAGTGACGTCACAGGTGACCTGGCCTTGCAGATACTTGACGCGATCCGCACCGGTCAGGCTGGTGATGGCCAGGTCGGTCAGGGAGAAAAGGGTTGGCTCGGCAGGAAAAACAGGCGTTTGCAGGCTCACGATGGTATTCCAGAGACAGAAAGTATGTGACCTGCATGGTAAAGACGTAAGGAATGTTTGTCAGCCGGAAAATCCAGCTGTTACCATCCCCGGGTCTTTGTAAGGAGAGTTCCATGTTGAGCCCAATTGAAAAATCCCGCCTGAAGTGGGCCTGCCGTCGTGGCATGCTCGAGCTGGATGTGATCTTTATGCCGTTCTTTGAACACGAGTTCGACAGCCTGAGCGATGAGCAGCAGCAGACCTTCATCCGTTTGCTGGAGAGCGATGACCCTGACCTGTTCAAGTGGTGCATGGGCCACGGCGTTCCGGCTGACCCCGCTTTTGCCGCCATGATCCCGCTGATCCTGGAGCGCAATCAGGCGCGCCACGACAGCCTGAGCTGATCCCGGATGCGGGTGGTTATGCCCGTCATTCCCTCCCGGCAGCAGCGCGTCCTGCTGCTGATCCTGTTTCTGCTGTTGTGGTGGCCGGTTGCCAGTCTGATCCATGGCTGGCAGTGGGCTCTGTGGTTGCCCTGCTGGCTGATAGGGGGCTGGCTGGCCTGGCGCAGCACCCGTCACAGTGCCGGTTCGCTGGCGTGGGATGGGCAATGGCTGGAATGGCAGGGCCATCGCTACCAGCTAGGCGCGCGCAGCCGCATCCTGCCAGGGGCACTCTGGTTGCAACTGGTGACAGGGGATGGGCTCTATGCTCGTCTCTGGCTCTTCTCCGATGCGCTCGCGCCGGAACACTACAGGGCACTGGCCCGTGCCATCCGGCTCGCTCCGCCCGCCCGTTAATCGTGTCGCCTGTTTCTCCCCTTCTCCCTCATAACAAATGACCCCGCCGGTGCGAGGTCATCTGGGTGACGGCTAGCGGGCCATTACTCCCGCTCCGGGGTCAGCACCGTCGGCTTGGAGTCCGGCTGCATGTCCGGGTAGTCCGGGATATGGGGTGCAGGATCACTCCCGCTCCGGGGTCAGTACCGTCGGCTTGGAGTCCGGCTGCATGTCCGAGTAGTCCGGGATATGGGGTGCAGGTTGCGAATCTCCCTTGGCTCATCACTGGTGCAGATCACTCCCGCTCCGGGGTCAGCACCGTCGGCTTGGAGTCCGGCTGCATGTCCGGATAATCCAGGTTGTAGTGCAGACCGCGGGACTCCTTGCGCTGCAGTGCGCAGTTGACGATGAGCTCGGCCACCTGCAGCAGGTTGCGCAGCTCCAGCAGGTTGTTGGAGACGCGGAAGTGGGCGTAGTACTCCTGCACCTCCTGCTTGAGCAGATCGATGCGGCGCTTGGCGCGGGCCAGGCGTTTGTTGGTACGCACTATCCCCACATAGTCCCACATCATCAGCCGCAGCTCGTGCCAGTTGTGCTGGATCACGACCTGTTCGTCCGAGTCGTCCACCTTGCTCTCATCCCAGGCGGGCAGATGGGGCGGCTCCACGCTCATGGGCAGCTTGGCCATGATGTCGGCTCCCGCCTGATGGGCATAGACCACGCACTCGAGCAGGGAGTTGGAGGCCATGCGGTTGGCGCCGTGCAGCCCCGTATAGGTCACTTCACCTATGGCGTAGAGACCGGGTATGTCGGTCTGGCCGTTGTTGTCGATCATCACGCCGCCACAGGTGTAGTGGGCCGCCGGGACTATGGGCATCGGCTCCTTGGTGATGTCGATGCCGACCGCGAGGCAGCGCTCGTGGATGGTCGGGAAGTGCTTGATGATGAAGTCGGCCGGTTTGTGGCTGATGTCCAGATACATGCAGTCGGCACCGAGGCGTTTCATCTCGTGGTCGATGGCGCGGGCGACTATGTCCCGCGGGGCCAGCTCGGCCCGCTCGTCGAACTCCAGCATGAAGCGGCTGCCGTCGGGACGGCGCAGATAGGCCCCTTCCCCGCGCAGGGCTTCGGTCAGCAGGAAGTTGGGGTCATCGGGGTGGAACAGGCTGGTGGGGTGGAACTGGTTGAACTCCAGGTTCGCCACCCGGCAGCCGGCGCGCCATGCCATGGCGATGCCGTCGCCCGAACTCACGTCCGGGTTGGAGGTGTATTGATACACCTTGGAGGCGCCGCCGGTGGCCAGCGCCACGAAGCGGGCGCGGATCACCTCGACCTGCTCGGCGTTGCGGTTCCAGACGTAGGCGCCCAGCACCTTGTTGCCCGGCAGATTCAGCTTGCGGGTGGTGATGAGGTCGACTGCGTTGAAGCGCTCCATCAGCTGGATATTGGGGTGGGAGCGCACCTGATCGATCAGGGTGAGCTGCACCGCCTTGCCGGTGGCATCGGCCGCGTGGAAGATGCGGCGATGGCTGTGGCCCCCTTCGCGGGTCAGGTGATAGTGGGATTCGCCCTCGGCGTCCTCCTCCTGATCGAAGGGAACCCCCTGCTGGATCAGCCACTGGATGGATTCGCGGGCGTTGCGGGCGGTGAACTCTACCACGGCCGGGTCACACAACCCGGCCCCGGCGTTGAGCGTGTCGCTCACGTGGGATTCGATGCTGTCGGTTTCGTCGAAAACGGCAGCGATGCCTCCTTGCGCATAGAGAGTGGCCCCCTCACTGATGGGCCCCTTGCTCAGAACCAGGACTTTGGCCTGGTCTGCCAACCGCAACGCGAGGGACAGACCAGCGGCACCGCTGCCAATGATCAGTACATCGCAAAGGTATTCAACACTTGCTTTCATAAGTATCATTGGCCTGGATTAAGAACTGGCACCATGGTAGCCCAAGCGAGGGCGGTGATGCAGCCTGCGTCACATTTTTTTCAATGCAACCGAACTTTCCCTGATTCCTCCTGTCTGAACTTGTGCGCTTAGGAAGGGCCGGAAAAGAAAAACGATAACCTGATGGGGGTTTTACGGCTCTGATGAGCGACCAGAATCTACTGGACGAACAGCTGGTTGAACGGGTCCAGCGTGGCGATAAAAATGCATTCAACCTGTTGGTAAAAAAATACCAGCATAAAGTGGTCAACCTGGTTGCCAGGTATGTCAACAATCCGGGCGATGTGCCGGATGTGGCGCAGGAGGCATTTATCAAAGCCTACCGGGCGTTGCCGACATTCCGTGGCGAGAGCGCGTTTTACACCTGGTTGTACCGAATCGCCGTGAATACGGCCAAAAATTATCTGACCTCTCAGGGGCGCAGGCCGCCCAGCAGTGATGTAGAGGCGGACGAGGCAGAATACTATGGTGGTGGCGAAGCCTTGCAAGAGGTCGCAACACCGGAAAACCTGGCGCTGACCGACGAGATCAAGCGCACCGTGTTTTCCGCCATAGAAGCTTTGCCTGAAGACTTGAGGACAGCCATCACCCTTCGTGAACTGGAAGGGCTGAGCTATGAAGAGATTGCCGAAATCATGGATTGCCCTGTGGGTACGGTGAGATCCCGTATTTTCCGGGCGAGGGAAGCAATCGATAAAAAGCTGAAACCTCTGATCGAGAATTAACTGGGGAAAGACAGGTTAACTTATGGCAACTAAAGAGCAACTCTCGGCCCTGATGGATGGTGACTTGAGCGATGTTGAGGTTCTGAGCGAGCTGGGAATGGATCCGGCGCTGCAAGATACCTGGTCTCGTTACCACCTGATCGGTGATGCCATGCGGGGGGACCTGCCGGTCAATCTGCAGCTGGATCTCAGTGACAGCATAATGGCTGCGCTGGAAGATGAGCCCACCATACTGGCGCCCAAGCCGGTGGAGAGCAAGCCAGCTGCACCGCAGGTTCATACTGGCGCCAAGGTGGTTCCGCTGTTTCGTCGGGTCGGTCAACAGGTGGGGCAATACGCCATCGCCGCGTCGGTCGCCGCCGCCGTCATCTTCGGGGTGCAGCAGTATCAGGGCCATGACGGCATACCGACCAACCCTGTGCTCAACACCATTCCTGTCGGTGGCAGTGCCTCGCCGGTGAGCGTGCACTACCCGCAGGATGGCAACCGGGCGACCGCCCGCCAGCAAGGGTTGAGTGAGCAACAGATGCAGGAGCAGCGTGAGCGCATCAATGCCTTCCTGCGTGACCATCAGTTGCAACAGCGTCTGCTGCAAGACAAGCAGATTCAGGAATAACGCATTTTTAGGGATCAGATCGTGCGCCAGTCCAGCCGTATTTTGCTGGCCTCTCTCCTGCTGATTTGTGCCAAGGCCTCGGCCGACGATAAGTCGGCCGAGGCCTTGTTGCAGCAGATGCAGAGTGCCGTATCACAACAGAATTTCGAATTATCCATGGTCAAGGCCCGTCAGGGGCGCCTCGAACCCATGCGTTTCAGTCATGGGGTGATCGATGGCAAGGAGGTGGCCCACCTGAGTTACCTGGACGGCAAGACCATAGAGTACCTGCAGCGTCAGGACGAGTTCACCTTCTTCGAAAATACCCACGAACCCTACACCCTCAAGGGCGCCCGTTTCCCCGGTGTCTGGGCCACTCTGGTGAAGATGCCGCTGCCTCGTGTGCTGGAAAGCTATGACCCCGTGCTGGCCGGTCGCAGCCGGGTAGCCGGTCTGGTGGCGCAGGTGGTCAGGCTGGTGCCCAAAGAGGCGGACAAGTATGGCTTCGTGCTCTGGGTCGATGAGCAGAGCCAGCTGTTGCTGCGGGTGGACATGGTGGATCGGGAAGGCAACCTGGTCGAGCAGGTGCTGGGCGTGGATCTGGACAGGCAGAATGCCCCCGCGCCCTGGCTGGTGAAATTGGCCGGCAGCAAGCTGCCCCAGGCACTGGCGCTGGAGGATGCCTACCCGGCGCCGCAGCAGACGCTGAACTGGCATCTCACCTGGTTGCCGGATGGTTTCAAGGTATTGTCTCAGGACAGGCACCAGCTGGTGACCACCAGCCTGCCGGTGGATTACATGATGCTCTCCGATGGTCTGGTGGATCTCTCCGTCTATGTGGCCAGGGTCGATCCCAAGCAGGCGGTGCGCCAGCAGTTGATCCGCCAGGGGGCGACCTCGCTGGTGAGCTACGTCAACGACGTGGGGGTCGAGATTACCGTGGTGGGCGAAGTGCCGGCCGAAACGGCAAAACGCATCGCCGAGTCGGTGCAGCCTCTGGCCCGCAATGAGACTGTACAGTAGTCGTATTTGCACTCCCGCTTGCTCAAGCGGGGCAGTCATGTTCAGATTGGGTCAATCTGTCCCTCGTTATTGTGGAAACGTCTTGTGAGTGAAATGAGCGAAGAGCTGGCGACCGTGGTGGCCATTGATGGACAACATGCCTGGGTGGAGTGCGAACGGCGCTCCGCCTGCAGCGGTTGTCATCAACAGTCCAACTGCGGTACCGGCACGGTTGCCAAGGCGTTTCCGATGAAGCAGCAACGGCTGCGGGTTGCCCTTACCGCCGAGGTGAGCGTCGGTCAGCAGATCCGGCTCGGCATTCCCCAGGCGAGCATACTGCGGGGCGCCGCCCTGGTTTATGTGTTGCCACTGTTCTGTCTGCTGGCGGGCGCCCTGCTTGGTCAGCTCTGGTTGGCACCCTTGTTGGCGGGCGGGGAGGGGATCACCATCCTCAGCTGCCTGCTGGGTGGCCTAGTCGGATTTTCACTGGTTCGTTACTTTTCCACTCGACTCGATCAGGGGGCATATGGCCCTCGCATGCTGGGTGTGGTACTCCATACCCGCAACCTCTCCTGACCGTGCAGGCCTGTATTTCTGGTGCTCCGTCGACTAAAGATTGGCCGTCGACCGGGTTATCCAGTAAAATCCTGCCTCCATATCCGGCCCTAACCTAATTTTGAGTGATTCTTGCTCGATGAAACACATTCGTAACTTTTCGATTATTGCGCACATCGACCACGGTAAATCGACCCTGTCGGACCGTCTGATCCAGACTTGCGGCGGCCTGTCCTCCCGCGAGATGCAGGCTCAGGTGCTTGACTCCATGGACCTGGAGCGCGAGCGCGGCATTACCATCAAAGCACAGAGTGTGACCCTGAACTACCAGGCACAAGACGGTAACACCTACCAGCTGAACTTTATCGACACCCCGGGCCACGTAGATTTCTCCTACGAAGTCTCCCGCTCATTGGCGGCCTGTGAAGGGGCGCTGCTGGTGGTAGATGCCGGCCAGGGGGTTGAGGCACAGACTCTGGCCAACTGCTACACCGCCATGGAAATGGAGCTGGAAGTGGTGCCGGTGCTGAACAAGATTGACCTGCCGGCCGCAGAACCCGAGCGGGTTGCCGAGGAGATCGAAGACATAGTCGGCATCGACGCCATCGATGCGGTGCGCTGCTCCGCCAAGACTGGCCTGGGTGTCGATCTCGTGCTGGAAGAGATAGTGGCTCGCATCCCGGCGCCGGTCGGTGATCCCGATGCACCGCTGCAGGCGCTGATCATCGACTCCTGGTTCGACTCCTATCTGGGCGTCGTCTCTCTGGTGCGGATCAAAAACGGTTCGCTCAAGAAGAACGACAAGATCAAGGTAATGAGCACCGGTCAGGTGTGGGGTGTCGATCGTATCGGTATCTTCACGCCCAAGCAGGTGGATACTCAGGGCCTGGGTTGTGGCGAGGTAGGTTGGGTCGTCTGCGGCATCAAGGACATCCACGGCGCCCCTGTGGGCGATACCCTGACGCAAGCCAAGAACGGCGCCGAAAAAGCGCTGGCGGGTTTCAAGAAGGTGAAGCCGCAGGTGTATGCGGGTCTGTTCCCCATCTCCAGCGATGACTACGAGTCGTTCCGTGATGCCCTCGACAAACTGTCCCTGAACGATGCTTCCCTGTTCTTCGAACCTGAGAGTTCCACCGCGCTGGGCTTCGGCTTCCGTTGTGGCTTCCTTGGCATGCTGCACATGGAGATCATCCAGGAGCGTCTGGAGCGGGAATACGATCTGGATCTCATCACCACGGCGCCGACCGTGGTCTATGAAATCGAGCTGAACAATGGCGACACCATCCACATCGACAGCCCGTCCGCCATGCCTCCGGTGAACAACATCAAGGAGATGCGTGAGCCCATCGCCGAGTGCAACATTCTGTTGCCGCAGGAGTACATGGGCAACGTCATCACCCTCTGCATCGAGAAGCGTGGCGTGCAGACCAACATGGTCTATCACGGCAACCAGGTCGCACTGACCTATGAAATCCCGATGGCGGAAGTGGTGCTCGACTTCTTCGATCGCCTCAAATCCACCAGCCGTGGTTACGCCTCGCTGGATTATGGTTTCAAGCGCTTTGAAACCTCCGAAATGGTGCGTCTGGACATCATGATCAACGGTGAGCGCGTCGATGCGCTGGCCATCATCACCCACAAGGAGAACGCCCAGTATCGCGGTCGCCAGGTGGTGGAGAAGATGCGTGAGCTGATCCCGCGCCAGATGTTTGATATCGCCATTCAGGCTTCTATCGGCAACCAGATTATCGCCCGCAGCACCGTCAAGGCGCTGCGCAAGGACGTGACCGCCAAGTGCTACGGTGGTGACGTGAGCCGGAAGAAGAAGCTGCTGAACAAGCAGAAAGAAGGCAAGAAGCGGATGAAGTCCCTGGGCCGTGTCGACGTGCCGCAGGAGGCGTTCCTCGCAATTCTCCATGTAGGAAAGGATTAATCGATGGCAAGCACGTTTTCCCTGATCCTGGTGGTGGTCTGCGCGATCACCGGTGTTATCTGGTGTCTGGACAAGATGATCTGGTCCAAGCAGCGGGCCGCCAAGATTGCCGTGGCCCGTGCCCATGGCGGCGCCCATCTGGATGAGAAAACCCTGGCCAAGGTTGCCCCCATGCCGGTCTGGATCGAACAGACCGCGGGTGTCTTCCCGGTCATCACGCTCGTGCTGATCTTGCGTTCGTTCATCTTCGAACCGTTCCAGATCCCGTCTGGCTCCATGATGCCCACCCTGCTGGTGGGCGATTTCATCCTGGTGCAGAAGTTTGCCTATGGCCTCAAGGATCCGGTGACCAACACCAAGTTCCTCGAGACTGGCGAACCCAAACGCGGCGATGTGGTGGTGTTCAAGTATCCGCTGGATACCCGGGTGGACTACATCAAGCGGGTGGTCGGCATGCCGGGTGATCGGGTCATCTATCGCAACAAGGAGCTGATGATCCGGCCCAAGTGCGAGGAGCAGGAAGGGAAAACGTGCCCGGGCTTCCAGAAGCTCGACGTCAAGTTTGAACAAAGGGGTGAATTTACCCAGATGGGGATCCCGCTTGACCGCTATACCGAGCAGCTGGGTGAGGTGTCTCACGAGACTCTTCGCAACCCGCTGATGCCCGATATGGTCGGCCGTTATTATCGCCAGCCCGGCACCTACCCCGACGAGTGGGTGGTGCCGGAAGGTCAGTACTTCGTGATGGGTGATAACCGTGACAACAGTACCGACAGCCGTTTCTGGGGCTTTGTGCCCGAACAGAACCTGGTCGGCAAGGCGGTCGCCATCTGGATAAGTTTTGAATTCGAGCGCGAAGAAGGCTCCCTGCTGCCAAGTTGGGTACCGACAGGTGTGCGCTTCAACCGCATTGGCGGAATCAAGTAAATGAATATCAAAATGAACAGACTGCAGTCCCGTCTCGGGCATGTCTTTCGCGATCAGGAATTGTTGACCCGGGCGCTGACTCACCGTAGCGCCGGTTCCCGTCACAATGAGCGACTGGAATTTTTGGGAGACTCCATTTTGAGTCTGGTGATTGCCGATGCTCTGTTCCACCGCTTCCCGCAAGCGGCGGAAGGGGATCTCAGCCGGATGCGCGCCACCCTGGTGCGCGAGAAGACCCTGGCCGAACTGGGCCGGGAGTTTGACCTCGGGGATCACCTGATCCTCGGGCCCGGCGAACTCAAGAGCGGCGGTTTCCGCCGCGAATCCATTTTGGCCGATACGGTCGAGGCGGTGATCGGCGCCGTCTATCTGGATACTGATCTTGAGGCGGTGCGGGTGCTGCTGCTGAGCTGGTATGCCAGCCGTCTGGACGAAATCAAACCAGGCATAGAGCAGAAGGATCCCAAGACCCGCCTGCAAGAAATTTTGCAGGGAAGCCGCAAATCCCTGCCGACCTACACAGTGACCAACGTCAAGGGCGAGGCCCACAACCAGGAGTTCACAGTCCAGTGCGACGTAGAAGGCCTGGATGGTCCGCTGGTCGGGGTCGGTACCAGTCGTCGCAAGGCCGAACAGGCGGCGGCGCAGCAAGCATTGGAAAGACTGTCATGACTGCTATTGATGCAAGAGGCCGCGGTCTTTCAACACAACAGGCATTGGAAAAACTGTCATGACAGATACAGATACCACCTATTGCGGCTTTGTCGCCATCGTGGGCCGCCCCAACGTGGGCAAGTCCACCCTGCTCAACAAGCTGCTCGGCCAGAAGGTCAGCATCACCTCGAAGAAACCCCAGACTACCCGTCACCGGATTTTGGGGATCGACACCGAGGATAACCATCAGACCATCTATGTGGATACCCCGGGTCTGCACATCGAAGAGAAGCGGGCCATCAACCGCCTGATGAACCGCGCCGCCACCAGTTCGCTGGGGGATGTGGCCATGGTGGTGTTCGTGGTTGACGGTACCCACTGGACCAAGGATGACGAGATGGTGCTCGGCAAGTTGCGCCATCTGCCTTGTCCCGTGGTGCTGGCGGTCAACAAGATCGACAACGTCAAGGACAAGGAAGACCTGCTGCCCCACCTGGAATGGCTGGGCCAGCAGATGAAGTTCTCCCATATCCTGCCCATCAGTGCCGAGAAGGGCACCAACGTGGAGAAGATCCGCGAGTGGTCCAAGGATCTGCTGCCGGAGAACAACTTCTTCTTCCCGGAAGACTACGTGACCGACCGCTCTTCCCGCTTCATGGCCTCCGAGATCATCCGCGAGAAGCTGATGCGTTTCACCGGTGAGGAGCTGCCTTACTCCGTGACCGTGGAGATCGAGCGCTTCAAGGTGGAAGAGAGCGGCATCTATCACATCAACGCCCTGATCCTGGTGGAGCGCGATGGCCAGAAGAAGATGGTCATCGGCAACAAGGGCGAGAAGATCAAGACCATAGGCACAGAGGCTCGCATCGACATGGAGCGCCTGTTCCAGAACAAGGTGTTCCTTGAGCTGTGGGTCAAGGTCAAGGCAGGCTGGGCCGATGACGAGCGCGCCCTGCGCAGTCTCGGCTATGGCGATGACTGATTGCTGAGTCCGGCTTTCGTCATCCACAGTCGGCCCTATCGGGAGACCAGTCAGCTGGTCGAGGTGTTTACCCAGGATAGTGGCCGATTTACCCTGGTGGCTCGCGGTTCTCGCGGGCCACGCTCCCCTCTGAAGGGGCTGCTTCAACCTTTTTCCCTGCTCACCATCAGCTGGCGTGGCAAGGGGGATCTCAAGAATCTCGCCCAGGTCGAATGTCCGGATCACTCCTTGCGACTCGGTGGCGATCGCCTCTTCTACGGCCTCTACCTCAACGAGCTGGTCTACTACCTGCTGGAAGCCCACACTCCCTTTCCCGAGGTGTTTGACGCCTATGCCCGTGCCCTGATGGCGCTGGCTGATGGCGAGACGCCTGAGCTGCCGCTGCGCCGCTTCGAGTTCCTCTTGCTGCAGGCGCTCGGCTATGCGGTGGACTTCGAATACGCCGCCGACGACGAGTCCGCGATCCAGCCCGAGCTGCTCTATGGCTTCGAGCGCGAATTGGGCTTTGTTGCTTGCGAGCGGGCGCCGGATCCCCGTACCCTGTTTCTCGGTGCCCACCTGCTGGCCTTTGCCGAGGGGCGATTCGATACGCCTCCCTTGCTGCAGGCGGCCAAGCGTTTCAGCCGGCTGGCGCTGCAGCCCTATCTGGGAAAACGCCAGTTGAAGAGCCGGGAGCTGTTCTTGAAGCGCAAAGCCAGCACACAGTGACATATGGATATCCGCGCTGACGCCAAGGCGGCAGCCGCACAGTTAACAGATGAAGTGTTTCAAGGAGTCATCAATGAGCGAAATCTATCTGGGTGTGAACATCGATCATATCGCCACCCTGCGCAATGCCCGTGGCACTCAGTATCCTGATCCGGTGCAGGCCGCCTTCGTGGCCGAGCAGGCCGGTGCCGACGGCATTACCATCCACCTGCGGGAAGACCGCCGCCACATCACTGACCGTGATGTCGAGGTGCTGCGCCAGACCATACAGACCAGGATGAACCTGGAGATGGCGGTGACCGAGGAGATGATCGGCATTGCCTGTCGCATCAAGCCTCACTTCGTCTGCCTGGTGCCAGAGAAGCGCACCGAGGTGACCACAGAGGGCGGTCTGGACGTGGCCGGTCAGCTTGACAAAATTACGGATGCGGTGACGCGTCTCTCGGCCATCGGCGCCCAGGTGTCGCTGTTTATCGATGCCGATCCGCACCAGATCGATGCGGCCGCCGAGAGTGGCGCCCCCTTCATCGAGATCCACACCGGCCGTTACGCCGATGCCAGCACGGATGCCGAGCGCAACGCCGAGTTCAAGCGCATCGCCGCCGGCGCCTCCTATGCCGCCGGCAAGGGGCTCAAGGTCAATGCCGGTCACGGCCTGCACTACCACAACGTCAAGGCCATCGCCGCCATCCCCGAGCTCTATGAGCTCAACATCGGCCACGCCATCATAGGCCGCGCCGCCTTCGACGGCCTGACCAAGGCAGTCAGCGACATGCGCCTGCTGATGCAGGAAGCCCGTCAGGGGATCTGACCGACCTGGTTGATGAGAGATGAAAAAGGGACGCCGCGGCGTCCCTTTTGTATGGCATCAGCCACCGGCTGATTGGATCCATGCTTATTTGATGGGCGTCAGCTCCAGGGTGATGAGCTCCAGTGGCGCCAGCTTGATGACCATCCCATCGCTGATTGACGTCGGCACGGTTTTGTTGTCGCCATATAGCGGTTTGATATTAAAGCCTTTCGCCTCTGTGGTGGGCACTTCAAGCTGGCGAGTCGGTTCCAGGAAGAACTGTTGAGGCTGGCTCGAAGGGTTGCGCAGGGTAATGAAAGACTTTGCTGGGCTCCACGCCGCCCAGCCATAGACGGTCAGCAGGGTGGGGTCGCCGCCAATCCAGTGGCTGTCAAACAGCACGGCCTGGTTCTGCTGCGACCAGAGCGCCGCCTTGGCCAGCAGATCCCAGTTCTCGCCGCTCAGCAGCTCCGGGGTGATATAGAGCTCCTGCAGCTGGGTGCCGGTGGCAAAGTAGCTCCAGGCCTGATCGGCAAAATCTTGTGGCGACTGCTGATCCAGATGTTTGGCCTGCTTGGCATAGACAAGCCCGTGCAGCATCAGGGAGTTGAGCGGAAACAGCGGGCCTTGCTTGACGATGGAGCGGTAGGTCTCCGCATCCCGGTAGGTGATCCACTGCTGGACCCTGGAGCCGGGGCCATAGAAGTTGATGTCATCGCCACCGCGCCAGATGGAGTCGGCGAAGAAGAGCCAGGAGGGGGAGGCCGTGGTGCCCGTGGTCAGGTTGATGAAGACCTCCTTGTTGGCGGTGCGGGCATCCGAGATCAGGTGGATGGCGGCATCGAAGTCGCTGGTGAACTGGCTGCCCTTGATCTGCTTGTTGGCGTTGCCTGTGCCGTCGAACTTGAAATGGGTGACGCCCTGATCCTGGATGAGCGACATCACCTTCTGATGGAAATTTTTGTAGTAGACGGGGCCCGAGAGGGCGAACTTGCCATCGCTCAGCTCGTAGCCGAATTCGGCGGCATGGGAGACCCGTTCATCCCTCGGCTTGTTGTAGCCACCCCAGGGAGAGAACCAGATGCCGAGCTGGGCGTGATACTGCTCGGCCGCGGTTTTGAGCTTGCGAAAGCCGTCCGGGAAGTCCTCGCTGAAGCCCCAGTTGCCCTTGCGATCGTCCCAGCCATCGTCGAACAGGAAGCCGCTCATGGTCACGCCGCGCCGGGTGACCAGTGCCTCGCCAAACTGCTTGATGCGGGTCAGGGCGTCGGCTTCGGTGTAGGGGTTGAAGAAGCCGATGTCGAGCCAGGAGTTGTAGTGCAGATAGGGGGCGTAGGGTCTGTCGCGGGCGTCGTTGATGAACTCGTTGAAGTCACGTCTGAGCTGACCCTCGTCGAAGGTGCCGACATAGGTGCGATAGGTGAGCGGCTTGCCCTGCTCCAGCGGCAGCGTGAGCGGGATCAGCTGGCTGACGCCCCCCTCGTAGGCGCGGGTGTTGACCAGTGGATTCTGTGGCGTGATGAAGAAGCTGTCGCTGACGATGGGCGAGCTGTTGATGGCGCCGTAGACAAAGGGTGCCTGGGAGTGGAACGGCAGCATGGAGAAGCCGTTGATCCGCTTGCCATTCTTGAGGGTGTCAAGGGAGAAGTCGATGCTGGCGTAGCGCTTGTCTTTGGCCAGCCGGATCTCGCTCTTGATCAGGAAGTCGGCGTTGCTCAGTGCGATGTCAATGTGGTCCTGCTCTTTGGCAAACGCATCTACAGTGAAGTCGGCCGACGAGGTCAGCCTGTCATCCAGCCCCTTGATATCGAACAGGGTATTCGAGCGGATGACATCCCCGTTCGCCCTGTTGGTGAAGGTGATCTCCTGGAATTTTCCGGCATCCGTTTTGACGCTGATCTGGTACTGGTTGCCCTGCAGCGACATCACCTCGGCCCGGGCGAGGGCGGGCAGGGTCAGCAGGACCAGCAGCGTCATGGCGGTACGTGCGTTCATATTTATCTCCGTATAGATGATGAATGGCGGTGTGACTGGGGTGATGGGGCTTGGCGTCCTCCTGAGGCTGGTGGATTTGCGGGATCTGGTGCGGGCTCACCAGGCTGGCGAGCCCGCAGGCCGGTTACAGCTTGCCGTCGCTCATGCACATGCGGATCTTGGCGGCGACAACTTCCTCCATGGCGGCCATGGCGGGCACCAGATACTGGCGCGGATCGCTGGCATCCGGGTGGGTGGCGAGGAAGGCCTTCATGGCGTCGGAGAAGGCGATCTTCAGCTCGGTGGCCACGTTGACCTTGCACACCCCGAGCTCGATGCAGCGGCGCACGTCCCGGTCGGGAATGCCGGAGGCGCCGTGCAGCACCAGCGGAATGGAGACTCGGTCCCGGATGGCGGCGAGGCGATCGAAGTCGAGGCGCGGCTCCTCCTTGTAGAGACCGTGGGCCGTGCCGATGGCCACCGCGAGGGAGTCGATGCCGGTGCGCGCCACGAACTCGGCCGCCTTGTCCGGATCGGTCAGATGGGCGTTGGCGGCGTCCACTATCAGGTCATCCTCCTGTCCGCCGAGCTGGCCCAGCTCGGCCTCCACGCTCGCCCCCATGCGGTGGCAGAAGGTGACGACCCGCTGCACCTTGGCGACGTTCTCCTCGAATGGCAGGTGGGATGCGTCGATCATGGCGGAGTGGATGCCGGATTCGACCTTGAAGTGGATATCCTGTTCATCTTCGTGGTGGTCCAGGTGCAGCACCAGCGGTATGCGGTACTGGTGGGCCGCCGAGGCGCAGATGGAGACCAGGTATTCGACCCCGGCATGGCGATAGGTGCCCGGTGTGGCGGCCAGGATGACGGGGGAGCTCAGCTGGGCGGCGGTGCGGGCCACCACCTCGACGGTTTCCAGGTTGTGGATGTTGAAGGCCGGTACCGCGTAGCCGCGGCGCTGGGCATCTTTGAGCATTTCGTGGGACGAGATCAGATACATGAGGACTCCTTGGCGCCTTGAGTAGCGTCGGGTTCAGAGAAAGAGGCGGGGGCGCTGGCGGGAGTTATCTCCCTGCCGGCGACCCAGATATGTTGCTGGTAGAGGGCAGGTGTGAGGGCGAGCAGGTTGGCCCGCTTGCCGACGGCCAGCGAGCCGAGCTGGTCGTCGATGCCGAGCATGCGGGCGGGGGCCAGCGATGCCATCTGGATGGCTTCGGCAAGGGGCACTCCGGCCAGATGCACCATGTTGCGCACGGCCCCGAGCAGGGTGAGGGTGCTGCCCGCCAGGCCGCCGGTGGCGGTGCGCACCACTCCGTCCTTCATCTCCACCCGGTAGTCACCGAGCAGGTAGTGGCCGTCCGGCATGCCGGCGGCGCGCATGGCATCCGTTATGAGCAGCAGGCGATCCCCGGCGCAGCGATGGCACAGCTTGAGTACGGTTGGATGCACATGATGGCCATCGGCGATGAGCTCCAGCCAGGCGGTGGGATGCACCAGGCCGGCCCCTACCATGCCGGGTTCCCTGTGGTGCAGTCCGCGCATGCCGTTGAAACAGTGCACCAGACCGGTTGCGCCGGCCGTCAGTGCCGCCTGTGTGGTGTCGTGGCCGGCGGCGGAGTGACCCAGCATGACCCGGATGCCGGCCGCCTTGAGGTGGCAGATGGCCGCCAGGGCGTTGGCCTTCTCGGGGGCGAGGGCGACGACCTTCAGGGTGCCGCGTGCCTGGCGCTGCAACTGCGCCAGCTCGGCCAGGTCGAGTTCCCGGAACAGGGCAGGATCGTGGGCGCCCTTGTTGTCGGGGGTGAAGTAGGGGCCCTCCAGATAGCTGCCGAGCAGCTGGGCGCCCGGCATGCCGCTCTCCATGGCATCGGCGACCCGGCTCAGGGCGCGTGTGATGGCGGGTAGCGGTGCCGTGACAGTGGTGGCGAGGAAGGCACCGACCCCTTCCGCCGCCTTGGCGAGGGAAAGCCGGGCCAGCACGCCGGTCTCCTCGTCCATCACGTCGACGCCGGCCCCGCCGTGCACGTGGCCATCGATGAGGGCGGGCACCAGCAACTCGACCTCCCGCACCGGATCGTCGGCCGGGATGGGGGCGATGGCGGTGATGATGCCGTCCTCATGGGCAAGCATTTGATGTTCCAGCCAACCCTGCTCGGTCAGCAGGCGACGGGCCCGGATCCGTGTTGCCATCTAGATACCCTCCTCGACCCGCGATTCGGCCCGCTCGCGCGCCAGCTCGTCCACCAGGCTGGTGAGGCCGCGATGGCCGCAGCACAGGGCCTGCTCGCGAAACTGGGACGGGGTCAGCTCGCCGCGATCCATGGTCATCTCCAGCAGCAACTGCAGATTGGTGCCGGTCACGACTTCCCGGTCTGGCTGGCGCAGCGCCAGGGTGGAGGCGACCCGAAACGGGGTGCCACCCAGCAGGTCGGTCAGAAAGACCACGCCGTCGCCACGGTCGACCCGCGCCAGTGCCGCCTCGCACTGGCCCTGCAGCAGGGCCGTGGTGGAGGATTCCGGAAAGTCGATGGCGACCACCGCCTCCTGCTCGCCGAGGATCTGGTTCATGGCCTGCTCCATGCCGCTGGCGAAGCCGCCATGACCGCAAATGATGATGCCCAACATAAGGTGTTCCTTTACAGCAAAGGGGGGCCGGCCTGTCGCCGGCACCGGATTAGAGGAAGCCTGCAAACTTGCCGACGATACCGAGCGCGACCGTGATGACGATGAGGCGTAGCGGGCTCCAGCCGCGGCGGATCAGCGCATACATGGCCAGGGTGTAGAGCAGCGGCAGGAAGGCTGGCATCAGCTTGTCGAGCACGTCCGCCTGCAGCTTCACTACGGCATCACCGGCGGTGATCTCCAGGGTGGTGCCGAGCCGCACATAGGTGGCGACCAGGGCGCCGATCACCGTCATGCCGACGATGGAGGCGGCATGTCCCACCTTGCGGGTGTTGGCCTTGATGAGCGGAATGGCGGCGACCCCCATGCGGTAGGCGTAGTGCGCCAGCCCGAAGCGCAGGCCGAAGTGCACCACATTGAACAGCAGGAAGAAGAACACGGCGCCCATGATGGAGCCCTGCAGCGCCAGATCGGCGCCGATCCCGCCGCAGATGGGCAGCAGGGTGAGCCAGAACATGGCATCCCCGATCCCGCCGAGCGGCGCACCGACCGCGATCTTGGTGCTCTGTATGCTGTTGACGTTCTGCTTGGATCGCTCCATCGCCAGCACTATGCCCATCACGAAAGTGACCAGGAAAGGGTGGGTGTTGAAGAAGCCCATGTGCCCCTTCATGGCCCGGGAGAGATCCTTGGGGTTGGTGTGGATCTTCTGCAGCGCCGGCAGCAGGCCGTAGAGCCAGCCGGATGCCTGCATCCGCTCGTAGTTGAAGGAGGCCTGCAACAGCAGGGAGCGCCAGGCGAAGCGATTGATGTCCTGGCGGGTCAGCTCGGCCCCCAGTTGCTGATCTTCGTAGACGTCGTCGGAGACGGTGCGGGTCGGTTGCGGCTCGGCCGCCGGGGCGATCTGCCGGGCTGTATTGTTAGATACCATCTTCAGTTTCCTCCTGGGTGGGGCGGGCTTGCGGCGCCGGGTCCTTGCGCATGAAGTCGATCAGGGCCATGGCCAGAGCGGCCGCGGCTATGGCCAGCACCGGCAGCTTGAGCCAGGCGGCGGCGACGAAGCCGAGGATGAAGTAGGGGATGTAGACGTTCTTCATCATGATCTTGAGCAGCACAGCGAAGCCGATGGCGGGCATGATGCCGCCGGCGACCCCGAGGCCGTCGATGAGGCGGGCGGGCAGCACGTCGATGGCGGTCTTGGCGTGTTCTGCCCCGAAGTAGGTGGGCAGGAAGGCGCACAGGAAGTAGAAGGTGCCGAGCGCCAGCAGGGCTAGGTAGTTGACCCGCTCTATGCCGCGGGTATCGCCAGCTTCCGCCATCCGGTCACAGCGGGACATGACCCCCGACATCACCGAGAAGAGGAAGGTGATCCCCATCTGGACCGCCACCGCGAACGGCACCGCAACCCCGACCGCCACATCCGGCTTGACCCCGGTGGTGATGGCGAAGGTGGCGCCGACTATGGTGCCTATGATGACGTTGGGTGGTTGCGCCCCCGCCAGCGGTGCCAGCCCCATCCAGACCAGCTCCAGGGTGCCGCCCACCAGTATGCCGGTGGGCAGGTCGCCGAGGATCAGGCCCACCAGCGGACCCAGTACCACGGGCCTGTGGAAGTGAGTCAGGCCGTTGAACAGGTCAAGTCCGGCGAAGAACGCCAGAATGCCCAGCAAGAGCCCTTGCAATAAACTGATTTCCATCACAATTGTCCTTAATCAGATCAGGTTGAAAATGTCCTGTGCCGGTTCGGTCGGCACTCCCTGGACAAAGCACTCGACGTGGGCGTCCTGCAGGGCGCGAAACGCCGCTATGTCCGTCTCATCCACGGATACCGTCTTGTGGATCTGACGCTTGCCGTCGGCGTAGTGCATGTTGCCGACGTTGATGCGGGGGATGGGCACGCCCCCCGCGACCAGGGTGCGAAAATCCGTCGGGTTCTTGCACACCAGCAATATCTTCTGGCGATCGGCGGCCTTGCCTATGTTGTCGATCACCTTCTGCAGCGGCCAGAAGCGCACCGCTATCCCCTCCGCCAGCACCATCTCCATCAGGTTCTGCTGTATGGGGTCTTCCGCCACCTCGTCATTGGCCACCAGCACCAGGTTGGCGCCGGCAAACCCGACCCATTGCACCCCGACCTGACCGTGGATCAGGCGCTCGTCGATACGGCTCAGCACTATGTTGGGCATCAGACGCCTCCTTGCTGGTTGAACGGATAGATGTTGACGCCCTGCACGACCCGGTTGACCCGGCCGCTCGGGCAGGGATTGTCCGGGGTGATGCCCAGCGCCAGCGCCGTGTGGAAGGCGTAGTACTGGGCGTAGAGCAGGTAGCAGAACGCCAGTTCGGCATCGTCGCCGTTGAGGGGGGTGGGCAGGTAGATATGCTCGCCTTCCTCGATGGCGGGATGGTGCCGATCGGCCAGGGCGACGACCCGGGCGGCGTGGCCCTCCTGGCGCAGCTCGCCGAGCAGGTCCAGATCGTACTGGCGGGTGTAGGGATCGTTGGAGATCATCAGCACTATCAGGGTCTGGCGGTTGATGGCCGACTTGGGCCCGTGGCGAAAACCTGTGGGGGAGTCGTACATGGCCATCAGCTGACCCGAGGTGAGTTCAAGCAGCTTGAGCGCGGCCTCCTGGGCCACTCCTTGCAGGCTGCCGCTGCCGAGGTAGATGACCCGCTCCGGCAGCGGTTGATTCCACTCGGGCACGCTCAGTTCGGCCTGGGGCAGAATGGCGTCCCCCAGGGCGATGAGCGGCTGGCTGGCGGCGGGATTGAACTGGCGCGGCAGGAACACCGCCAGGCAGCTCAGCATCATGCTGGTCAGGCTGCTGGTCATGGCGAAGCTGCGGTCGTGGGTCTGGGGCGGCATCAGCAGCGCCAGGGAGCGGGCATCCTTCTGGCAGCGACGATAGAGTTCCCCCTCGCCGTTGCAGGTGAGCACCAGGTGGTGGCACTCGCTCAGCAGCTGGCTGGCCAGCTCGACCGCGGCCACGCTCTCCGGGCTGTTGCCGGAGCGGGCGAAGGAGATGAGCAGGGTCGGGCAATCCTGCGCCAGGTATTCGCCAGGGTCTGTGACTATGTCGGTGGTGGCGATCGCCTCGAAGCGGCCATTGAGTCTGGCGCAGAGGTAGGGTGCCAGGGCCCGGCCGGCAAAGGCGGAGGTGCCGGCGCCGGTCAGGATCACCCGCAGGTTGCCCCGGGACAGCAGGGGCAGCAGGAAGCGTTCTATGGTGGCGCGGCACTCTTCCACCATGGTGAGAGTCTCCCGCCAGGCGGCGGGTTGCTGGCGGATTTCGCGGGCGGTGGCCAGGCCGTTGGCCTTGCGCAGTGTCTCTTCTGGATAACCGAGGATCATCTCTACAACTCCTTATGCAACCGGGGTGAGCCGGGAATGACTGGCGGGGGTGGTGCCACAGGCATGGGCGTATTGGCGCAGCACCTCCTGCACCTGATCGAGAATGAGGTCGTGGGCCCTGGCCGACAGCGTGCCCTGGCGTACCTTGCGGTATTGCAGCGGCAGATGCTGGCTGAGCAGCGGCAGGGGAATGGGCTCGGCGGCCAGGTTGGCGAGCAGCCGGGCGTAGCAGTCGTCGACCCGGCTGTCGGGCCAGTAGTAGCGAATGCGGTCGGAATAGCTGTAACCGCGGGCCAGCCGGCACTCGTTGGCATTGCCCTGATAGTGGCTGCGCCAGAAGTCGGGGCGATCCAGCATTGTCTCCTCCAGCACCTGGCGCAGACCCGAGCAGGCGCGGGCTACCACCAGCTCCTCCTCGATGGCGGCGAGGGCGAACAGCGCCTCCCGCAGGGCGAAGGTGAGGGCCGGGCCGACCTTGAGGATGGCGAAGTGATCGCGCACCAGCTGGCAGTAGGCGTCCGGTGTCTGGTAGTCGGTGGAGTGCGCCTCGAACACCAGATGGGGATAGGCTTCGATCATCCGGCTGAGAGGGGCGGCCTTGTCGGATCGGTAGTCGATGACATGGGTGTGATCGAACTCCACCCCGGGTTGCACCACCAGACCGATCACCCTGGGCCAGATGGCGTCGAGCCCGACCCTGGCGAAGGCCTGCTGGTGGGTGTTCAAGGTATGGCGGGCGGCTTCCGGTGTGGTCGCGGCCAGCTCGGCCAGTTGCTCATGGGCGCCGCCCGGTACCGGCACCTCTGTGCCTATCACATAGACCAGATCGCAACAGCCAAACTCGGCCTGGCAGGTCTGCTCGGCGACCAGGGCCAGCCGGGCGGCCCGCTCGGCGACCAGCTCATCGGGGAGCGGCACAGGATCCCCCAGGCAGGACATGCTGCAATCGAGGTGGATCTTCTTGAAGCCGGCGGCGACATAGCTGGCGATCAGCACCTCGGCGTGTTCCATGGCCTGCTCGGCCGGCTCACTCTGCCAGCGGTTGGGGCCCAGGTGATCGCCTCCCAATACCAGTCGCTGCAAGGGAAAGTCGCACTCGGCGGCGAGCCGGTGCAGGCGATCGCGAAAATCCACTGGTGTCATGCCGGTATAGCCGCCGAATTGATCCACCTGATTGGAGGTGGCCTCGACCAGCAGCAGATCATCTCCTTGTGCCGCCAGCCGCAGGGCGGCCTCCAGCACCAGCGGGTGGGCAGAGCAGACGGCATGGATCCCGACCGGTTCCCCCTGCTTGTGTCGTGCGATCAGTGCCAGCATTGATTTCATTTCCCTCTTCCTCATGGCTGAATGCGATTTTAATCTTTCGATGTCTTTCTTTACCCTACCCCCCCCTAGGCGTCTCGCCCCTTTAACGAAACAAAAGCGTGCTCGCATCTTGAGCAAGATCACAAAAAGAAATGAATCGAAAGGTTTTTGACGTTCCGGAAGAGTCTCGTGAGGCTTTTTAAACCAATGAAAGCTTGATTTGGCATAAAGGCTGGGTGTTAATAGGCAAACGTAACGAAGTGAAAGCCCCGGTTTTCACCACAGCACTCCGGCAGAGAGACTATGCAAACAACCGAAAAAAGCGTGCTCGGCACCAGCGAGCGGCGGGAACGCATCATTCAGCAACTGCGCAGTAATGGCAGCGTCCAGGTCAACGAGCTGGCCAGTCACTATCAGGTATCCACAGTCACCATTCGCAACGATCTGGCGTTTCTGGAGAAGCAGGGGGTGGCGGTACGCGCCTATGGCGGCGCCCTCTTGTGCGAACCGAATCAGGCGGTGCCCGAGCGCACCATAGCCGACAAGAGCGTGCTCAATACCCCGGTCAAGCAGCGTATCGGTGCCATGGCGGCGAGCCTGGTGCAGGCGGGGAGTCGGCTCATTCTCGACTCGGGGACCACCACCCTGGAGGTGGCGCGTCATCTGCGCGAGCATCAGGAGATAGTGGTGATGACCAACGGCATGAACGTGGCCAATGCCCTGCTGGAGGCTGAGGGGGTGGAGCTGCTGATGACGGGGGGGCACCTGCGCCGCAAGTCGCTCTCTTTCTACGGCGCCCAGGCGGATTTGTCCCTGCAGAACTACCACTTCGACCTGCTGTTTCTCGGGGTGGATGGCATCGATCTGGAGCGCGGCGTCAGCACCCATCATGAGGATGAGGCGCGCCTCAACCGCTGCATGTGCCACGTGGCCGAGCGCATCATAGTGGTGACGGATTCCAGCAAGTTTGGGCGCTTGAGCCTGCACAAGATAGTCGACACCCGGCGCATCCACACCCTGATCACGGATGACGCCATTGCGGCCGAGACCCTGGCCGGGCTGCGCCAGGCGGGGATAGAGGTGCTGCTGGTGCCAGCCTGATCCGGGCCGCGAAAAGGGATTGAGAAAGAGGGACGCCATGGCGTCCCTCTTTCGTTGTCAGGAGAGGCGCTCAGCCCGGCTCGGGGAAGTAACGCTCCAGCAGGGCTGTGAGTATGGCCTGGCTCTGTTCATCGGGCTCGCCGCTGACCAGGGCGGGGCGGAAATGGAGCTGGAAGGCGCGCAGGGCGGCCCGGCTCTGCTCATCCCAGGCGCCGCTTGAGGCGACCCCATAGCCGTAACGGGCGAGCTGCTGTTGCCAGGTGAGGGCATCCCAGGCGGGGGCCGGTTGTTGGCGCAGGGCCGTGACTCTGGCCTCGTCTGGCCAGGCACCGACCCCGTAGTGCAGGGCGAGCTCGCGCCAGGGGAAGTGGGGGCCGGGATCCTGCTTGCGCTCGGGGGCGACATCGCTGTGGGCCAGCACCTGGGTTGGCGGTATTTGATAGCGCTGCACCAGCTCCTGGGTGAGGGCGCCGATGGCGGCAATTTGCGCCCGGGTGTAAGGCTGCCAGCGTCGCTGGTGGGCGGGTAGCAGCTCATCTTCCGGCGGATAGCCCAGGTTGACGATTTCGATGCCGAGGGAGCTGGCGTTGAGCCCCGCATACTGGTGCCAGCGACTGCGGCCCGCATGCCAGGCGCGCTGGCTGTCGGGCACCAGCTGGTAGACGGGGAGCGGCGTCTGGTCGGTGTCGCGGGGGATCAGGTAGTGGGCGCTCACCTGGTGGGCCGGTTCGGTCAGCAGGCGCAGTGAGTGGGCATCGTCCTCATCCGTGTAGTGCAGGATCAGGAAGGCGATGCGTTCATTCTGGTTGGCGCTGGGGTAACGGGACGAGAGCTGATAGGGGGCTGGCTGGCAGGCGCTCAGCAGCAGTATGAGGCAGAGTGGCCATAATCGCAGCCACCTGGCCCTGTTCGCGCCCGGAGCGGGAAGGCGCAACGGCCAGCGCCGCCCACTGACCAGCGAGAGGCGGGCTGACAGTGAGCGGAGACGCTGGCCCATGACTCAGGCGCGGTACTTGGCAGTGAGGCCGATGAGGAAGTTGCGCAGGATCTGATCCCCGCAATCCTGATAGTGCTTGTGATCCTTGGAGCGGAACAGGGCACTCAGTTCGGACTTGGAGAGGTTGAAGTCGGCGAGCTTGAGGGTGCCGAGCATGTCCTCTTCTTTGTAGTTCAGGCCGATGCGCAGCTTGCGCAGTATCATGTTGTTGTTGATCCGGTTCGGGATCACCTGGGCCGGGGCATCTTCCCGCACACCGCGGCGCGCTATGATGAAGCCGTCGAGGAACTGGCTCAGGGCCGCATCGGGGCAGGCGACATAGCCAGCCTCCTGCTCTTCCCCTTCGGCGGCTTCTTTCATCAGCCAGCTGTGCAGCTGGGCGTGAGTGACCGTCAGGTTGCCCTTGGCAAACATCTCGACCATCTGGTCATTGCTGATGGTGAGGGCGTAGCGCAGACGGCGCAGAATATCGTTGTTGGTCATGTTGACTCCTGTAGAAACGGCGCAACTTTACCATCTGGCGCGCCCCGCGTCAGAAAAAGCGGGGCAGGCCCTGTCAGGAAAAGGGGGCAAGGGACTGCTGCCAATGGCGGGCAGCCCTGCATCCCGCTCATTCAGACGAGGTAGCGTGGCGCCTCCTGACGCACCTGCTCCATCGCATCCTGCAACTCCAGCAATTCGGGTTCCAGCTCGCTGACCGGCACCCCGTCGCGCAGCTGCTGTTCCAGCTGGGAGAGCAGCCGTTGCAGGCCGGGCACCCCGGAATAGGCGCAGCCGCCGTTGAGGCGGTGCAGCTGGGCCAGCACCTCGGCATCCTCCACCTGACCGGCGAGGGCCGCCTCCAGCACGGGATCCACCTCGTCGAAACTGGCCATCAACATGGTCAGCATCTCCTTGGCGAGATCCAGCTTGCCGGCGGCCTGACGCACCGCCAGAGACCAGTCTATCTGCTGATCCGCGTGGTTCTGGTGGCGACGGTGGGCGAAGTCGGTGATCAGCTGGGCCAGCATGCTCTCGTCGATGGGCTTGGCCAGATAGTCATCCATCCCCTGCCGGATCAGCCGCTCCCGCTCGCCGGGAATGGCGTGGGCGGTCACCGCCACGATCGGCGTCTCTGTGTTGAGGGACTGGCTGCGGATCGCCTGGGTGGCGCTGATGCCATCCATGATCGGCATCTGTATATCCATGAAGATGATGTCGAATGGCTGGCTCTGGGCCAGTCTGACCGCCTCCTTGCCGTTCTTGCACACCACCACCTGGCTCACCATCTCCTTGAGCATGGCGGCGATCAGCTTGAGGTTGGCCGCATTGTCGTCCACCGCCAGCACCTTGACTTGCTGCACCTGGCGCTGGGTCGGGGCGGGCAGCGGCGCGCTCTTGGCTGCCTCGGGGGAGAGCAGGGCGTGCAGCAGCTTGCGGTGGTTGGTGGGCTTGGAGAGACAGTGCTGGGCGCCGTGGGCCAGCATGGCATCATAGAGCGCAGGCTCGTGGCTGCTGAGCAGCACTATGGTGTTCTGCTGGCCGTCCAGCCCGTCGAGGCGGGCGATCACCTGCTGAGGTGTGTGCAGTGTGCTGCTGCCGATGATCACCATGTCCTGGTTGCTCATCTCGGGCCAGATGGTGTCGATGGCGAGCGACTGCACATCCAGCTGCCACTCCGCCAGCAGGGCGCAGAGGGAGGAGTGGCTGAAGGGATCCGGCTCCAGCAGCCAGACTCGTTTGCCCTGGATGCGATCCAGCGGCAGCTTGTCGGTCTGGGGCAGGGGAGAGACGTCCATGTCCAGGCTGAAGGAGAAGACGGAGCCCTTGCCCAGTTCGGATTCGAAACGGATCTGGCCCCCCATCTGCTGCACCAGCTTCTGGGTAATGACGAGGCCGAGGCCAGTGCCGCCGTAGCGGCGCGAGATGGAGGAGTCGGCCTGGTTGAAGGCCTGGAACAGCTGGCGCTGCTGCTCTTCCGAGATGCCGATGCCGGTATCGCGGATCAGCACGTTGAGCCGCACCTTGTTGCCGTTGCTGCCGCCTGTCTGCTCGATGCGCACATCCACGTTGCCGCGCTCGGTGAACTTGATGGCGTTGCCGGTGAGGTTGGTCAGCACCTGCTGCAGGCGCATGGGGTCGCCGGTGAGGTAGTCCGGCACCTCGGCATCCACCTGCAGGGAGAGTTCGAGCTGCTTGTCGTGGGCGCTGGGGCCGAGCAGGTGCATGGTCTCGTTGAGGGTGTCGCGCAGGCTGAATGGTATGTGTTCCAGCTGCAGCTTGCCCGCCTCCAGCTTGGAGAAGTCGAGGATGTCGTTGATGATGCCGAGCAGGTTGCGGGCCGACTTCTCTATGGTCTGCATGTAGTCGGTCTGGCTCGGGGTCAGCGCCGTCTTGAGCAGCTGGCGGGTGAAGCCGATGACGCCGTTGAGCGGGGTGCGCAGCTCGTGGGACATGTTGGCGAGGAACTCGGATTTGACCCGCGCCGCCTCCTGCGCCCGCTTCTTGGCCATGTCGAGCTCGACGTTCTGGATCTCTATCTGTTCAAGTGTCTCCCGCAGATCCGAGGTCGCCTGATCGATGTTCTGCTGCATCTCCTCGTGATATTCCGAGAGCGCCTTGGCCATGGCGTTGATGCCGTTTTTCAGCATGTCCAGCTCGCCGGTGAGCTGGCCGCTGACCCGGGTGTCGAGTCGCCCCTCCCTGATCTTGTGCACCGCCTGCACCATGTCGGTGATGGGCTGGGTCACGCTCTTGACCAGCCTGAAGCCAAACAGGGTACTGACGGCCAGACCGATGAGCACCATGATCACCGCGAAGAAGGTGTCTCGATACTGCAGGATCATGGCCCTGTCTGTGGTCATCTGCATGGAGATGTAGCCGATCATGGGCGGCTCCACATCGCTGGGCAGTGGGAAACCATCCATGCTGGTCTCGGCCTGGATCGGGGTGCGCAATATGATGTCGTCACCGTACAGGGTGACGCTGGTCAGCTCGGGGATCTGGCTGCCATCGGGCAGCCGCAGCCGGGTGAAGTCCCTGTGGTAGTTGGACGTCACGAACAGCTGGTTGTCCTGGGTGAAGACGGCGATGGACTTGATGAGCGGCGAATTCTTGCGGTGGGTCAGGCCAATCAGCCGCTTGAGCGACTCCCGGCTGTGCTGGGTCATGCCGTATTCACTGGCGATGGCCAGCGGCTCTATGATGTTGATGCCCTGATCGATCAGGTTGTTTTCCAGCTGCTGGTAGCGGTGGAAGGTGAAATAGCCGGCCATCAGGCCGCCAATGATCAGGGTCGGCAATATGGTAAAGGCCAGCACCCGGGCTCGCAGGCCGTACTTGGTCATGCGAATGGTCCCCCGATCATCAGGGTGGGCAAGATGGTCAATGGCACGGCATGAGCGCGCAGGCCGGATTGGGTCATGCGGATAGTCCCCCGAAGAGCAGGGTTGGCAAGAGGGCAAACGACAGTGGGCGGGCCCGCAGGCCGGATTTGGTCATACTATTATTCTTGTGGGACAATAGCCTGCTGCAGATTCCACAATCATGACATAGCCACCTATAGGCACCAAGTTTTATGGCCCAGTTTTTCAAGCCCCAAAAGAAATCCACCCAGCCCCAACGTATTGAATTTACGGTAGACAGTCTGGATCACCACTGCGTCGGTATCGGCCGTCATCAGGGCAAGGCGATCTTCATCGAAGGGGCGCTGCCCGGCGAGCAGGTCAAGGCCCGCATCCTCGAAGACAAGAAGCAGTATGCCCACGCCGCCTTGCAACAGGTGGTGACCCCGGCGGCCAATCGCATCGCCCCCTTCTGCAGCCACTACCGCGAGTGCGGCGGTTGCAATGCCCAGCATCTCGGCGAGGCGGATCAGCAGGCTGCCAAAGAGGCCGGCCTGGTCAGCCTGTTCGAGCGGCTGGGACAGATCAAGGCGCCAGCGCTGGAGCCCGTGCTGACAGGGGAGTCTCGCGCCTACCGCCGGGTCTGCCGGCTGGCCATCAAGTTTGACAAGAATGGCCGCTGCACCCGGGTCGGTTTTCGTCGTCGCCAATCCAACGACCTGGTGGAGATCGAGGGCTGCCCCGTGCTGGCCGAGCCGCTCTCTGCCCTCATTAACCCTCTGCGCGACTGCCTCAATCGCCTCAAGAGCCAGCGTGAGCTGGGCCATGCCGAACTCATTCAGGCCGAGCAGGGGATCATGATGCTGCTGCGCCATACGGGTCGTCCCAACGAGGCGGATCGCGCCCTGCTGGTGGCGTTTGCGCAGGCGCAGGGGATAGACCTCTATCTGCAGGCTGCCGATGAACGCATCGAGCCGTTGCATCAGGTATTCCAGCCATCCTACTCACTGGATGGCCTGTCTCTTGCATTTGCTCCCGGTGACTTCATTCAGGTCAACGGTCCCATCAACCAGAGCATGGTGGCCCAGGCGCTGGCGTGGCTCGGGGCGAGCAAGGATGACAAGGTGCTGGATCTGTTTTGCGGCATAGGCAACTTCACCCTGCCACTGGCCCGTCAGGCCCGGGAAGTGGTGGGCGTGGAAGGGGAGCTGGCCATGGTGGCCCGCGCCGAGGAGAACGCCCGTCGCAACGGTATCGACAATGCCCGTTTCTACAAGGCGGACTTGAGCGGTGACATAGTCGGCATGTCCTGGGCGCGGGAAGGGTTCGATCTGGTGCTGCTGGATCCGGCCCGCCCCGGTGCGCTGGAGGTGATGGGTCACGTCGTGAAACTTTCACCCAAGCGAGTGGTCTACGTTTCCTGTAACCCGGTCACCCTGGCCCGTGACAGCCAGGTGCTGGTGAAAGGGGGCTACCGACTGGTACGTCTGGGGATGCTCGACATGTTCCCCCACACCGGCCATCTGGAGTCCATGGCCCTGTTTGAGCGGTAATGAACGGAGTAATCCAGCCCCTTGGTCTTATGTGCGTGGGGGCCGGATATGTTCTTTTATTCTGGTGTATCTGGCGTCCATCAGGCTGTTTGAGCGGGCGTGAGCGGAGTAATCCAGCCCCTTGGTCTGATGTGTTTGGGGGCCGGATATGTTCTTTTATTCTGGTGTATCTGGCGTCCATCGGGCTGTTTGAGCGGGAGTGAACTGAGTAATCCAGCCCCTTGGTCTGATGTGTTTGTGGGCCGGATATGTTCTTTTATCCCGGTGTATCCGGCGTCCATCGGGCTGTTTGAGCGGGAGTGAACTGAGTAATCCAGCCCCTTGGTCTGATGTGTTTGGGGGCCGGATATGTTCTTTTATTCTGGTGTATCTGGCGTCCATCAGGCTGTTTGAGCGGGAGTGATTGGGGTAATCTAGCCCCTCGTAAATCGGCTGGGCCTGTTGGAGAACTCTATTGTCTTTATTGACAATATGCCTTGAAAAGTTCTCCAGATATCCCCATCTGAGGCAGTCTCATCAGGTGAGGGGGAGGAAGCGGTAGCTTTCGGCCCAATAATTTAAAGGATTGATACCATGGTTGCGGTTCGCGATATTCATTTGAAAGACAACTTCACCCTGGAAGAGTGGGTCAGCTCGCTCTCCTTGAGTGACAGTGACAAGGATCAGTTGCGAACCGTCTACCAGTATTGTCTGACGCTCGGTGACGAGGCGCTCACCAACCGCCTGCTGGTGCGTGGCGTCGAGATGGCGGGCATTCTGCTGATGCTCAGCATGGATCTCGGCACCCTCAAGGCCGCCATCATCTACCCCTTCGTCGAAGCCGGCCTCATCAGCCAGGAGCGGATGGACGAAGACTTCGGTCCCAAGATCGCCAAGCTGGTGGAAGGGGTGCTGGAGATGGAAGCCATCCGCTCCCTGCAGACCCTGCACCGCAGCGAGACCTCGCCGGAACAGGTCGACAACGTGCGCCGCATGCTGCTCGCCATGGTCGAGGATGTGCGTGCCGTGGTCATCAAGCTGGCGGAGCGGATCGCCTGCCTGCGGGAAGCGAAGAAGGCGGATGAAGAGACCCGGGTGCTGATGGCCCAGGAGATCACCAACATCTATGCCCCGCTGGCCAACCGGCTCGGCATAGGTCAGCTCAAATGGGAGCTGGAAGATCTTGCCTTCCGTTACCTGCACCCGGACACCTACAAGCAGATCGCCAAGCAGCTCGACGAGAAGCGCCTCGACCGGGAGCGCTACATCCGCGAGTTCGTGCAGTCCCTGCGCGATGCCCTCAAGGAAGCGGATGTGGAGGCTGAAGTCTATGGCCGTCCGAAACACATCTACAGCATCTGGCGCAAGATGCAGAAGAAGCACCTCGAGTTCAACGAGCTGTTCGACGTGCGCGCTGTGCGGGTGGTGACCAAGCGGCTGCAGGATTGCTACGCGGCGCTCGGCATAGTCCATACCCATTTCCACCATATTCCCCGCGAGTTTGACGACTATGTCGCCAACCCCAAACCCAACGGCTATCAGTCGATCCACACAGTGGTGGTGGGGCCGGAAGGCAAGACGGTGGAGATCCAGATCCGCACCGACCAGATGCATCAGGATGCCGAGCTGGGGGTGGCCGCTCACTGGCGCTACAAGGAAGGGGCCCAGGCCGCCAACAAGGCCAACAACTTCGAAGACAAGATCGAGTGGCTGCGCAAGCTGCTCGCCTGGCAGGAGGATCTCTCCGAGAGCGGCTCCCTGCTCGAGGATCTGCGCAGTCAGGTGTTCGAGGACAGGGTCTATGTGTTCACCCCGAAAGGGGATGTCATCGACTTGCCGGCGGGTGCCACCCCGCTCGACTTCGCCTATCACGTGCACAGCATGATCGGCCACCGCTGCATCGGCGCCAAGATTGACGGTCGCATAGTGCCCTTCACCTATGCGCTGCAAACCGGCGACCAGGTGGAGGTGATCACCCAGAAGGAGCCGAACCCGAGCCGCGACTGGATGAACCCCAACTCGGGTTTCCTGCGCTCCAGCCGGGCGCGGGCCAAGGTGGCCACCTGGTTCAGAAAGCTGGATCGGGACAAGAACATAGCCGCCGGCAAGGAGCTGCTGGAGAAGGAGCTGGACAGACACAACCTGACCCTCTCCAAGGTGGACAAGGTGGTGCTCGAGCGTTTCCACGCCGAGGAGCTGGAAGACCTGCTGGCCGGTATCGGCAGCGGCGACATCCGCATCAACCAGCTGCTCAACTACCTGGACACCCGTTACAACAAGCCGACGGCGGAAGAAGAAGATCGCCGTGTGCTGGAAAAACTGGAGCAGAAGGCCAATACCCCGTTCCGGCCCAAGCCCAAGGATCACATAGTGGTGGAAGGGGTCGGCAATCTGATGACCCACATCGCCCGCTGCTGCCAGCCCATCCCGGGCGACACCATTCAGGGCTTCATCACCATGGGGCGCGGGGTATCCATCCACAGGGATGATTGCGAGCAGCTCAAGGAGCTCTCCCGTCGCAACCCGGAACGACTGATCGATGCGGTGTGGGGGGAGAACTACTCGGGTGGTTATGGCCTCACCATTCGCATCCTCTCCAACGATCGCTCGGGTCTGCTGCGGGACATCACTACAGTGCTGGCCAACGAGAAGATCAACGTGATGGGGGTGCGTTCGCGCTCCAACGTGCGCGAGCAGACCGCCGAGATCGACATGGAGCTGGAGATTTACAACATCAACGCCTTCAACCGGGCGTTGGCCAAGCTCAGCCAGCTCAACGACGTGATCAGCGCCAAGCGCCTCTGATACCTAACGACCGGCCCAGGGTGGCCGGTCGCTTTTCCCCTGTTTGAACGACCTGAAAGCGGATCTCCCATGTCCCAACGTTACGACCTGCCCCAACGGATCGACATGAGATTGATCGGCTGCGCGGCTTGATGTCGCTTCATCCCCATTTAACGAATCGAAAGTGAGTAGCTCATGTCTCAACGTTACGACCTCTCTCAATTGCTCGATATCATGTCTCGCCTGCGTGACCCGCAAGAGGGTTGCCCCTGGGATCTCAAGCAGAGCTTCCAGACCATAGTGCCGCACACTCTGGAAGAGGCCTATGAGGTTGCCGATGCCATCGAAACCCGCGATTGGCAGGGATTGAAGGGGGAACTCGGCGATTTGCTGTTCCAGGTAGTGTTCTACGCCCAGCTGGGCAAGGAGCAGGGGCTGTTCGATTTCGCCGATATCGTGGATACGGTGAGCGAGAAGCTCATTCGTCGCCATCCCCACGTGTTTTCCGATGCGGATCTTGGTGACGAGCAGGCGGTGAAGGTGAACTGGGAGGCCGAGAAGGCCAAAGAGCGGGCCGCGCTCGACAAGGAGAGCGTGCTGGATGACATACCGCTCGCGCTGCCGGCCCTGACCCGCGCCGCCAAGATCCAGAAGCGCTGTGCCACGGTGGGCTTCGACTGGAAGACGCTGGGCCCTGTGGTGGACAAGATCCACGAAGAGATCGACGAGGTGATGGAAGAGGCGTTGATGGCCGACGTGGACGAGGCGCGGGTGAGTGATGAGCTCGGCGACCTGCTGTTTGCCACCGTCAACCTGGTTCGTCATCTTGGCAAGGATCCTGAGCAGGTGCTGCGGGGCGCCAACAGCAAGTTCGAACGTCGCTTTCGTCAGGTTGAGCAGTTTATCGCCGCGGAAGGGCTGAAAATGACCGATTGCTCGCTGGAAAAGCTGGACGCAGCCTGGGACAAGGCCAAGGAAACCGAACAAAGTTGATTTGGCGCAAGATGAGGGGGCGGTGAGCCTGATAGATTTTTGTTCATTGTTTGGGAGAGGGGGTTTTGGTATACTGTTTCCCCGTCCTGCTTCATCCCCGAAGCACCCCTTAAAATTCCCTAAACTTCTTTCAGGTTCAGCATGACGACAAAATATATTTTTGTAACTGGTGGCGTTGTTTCATCCCTCGGCAAAGGCATTGCCGCAGCTTCTCTGGCAGCCATTCTGGAAGCCCGTGGTCTGGATGTGACCATCATGAAACTGGACCCCTATATCAACGTGGATCCGGGCACCATGAGCCCGACCCAGCACGGTGAAGTATTCGTAACCGAGGACGGGGCCGAAACCGATCTGGATCTGGGCCACTACGAGCGTTTCATCCGCACCAAGATGACTCGCCGCAACAACTTTACCACTGGCCGCATCTACGCCGACGTGCTGCGCAAAGAGCGCCGTGGCGACTATCTGGGCGCCACCATTCAGGTCATCCCGCACATCACCAACGCCATCAAGGAGCGGGTGATTGCCGGTGCCGAAGGCCATCAGGTTGCCATCGTCGAAGTGGGCGGTACCGTGGGCGACATCGAGTCCCTGCCGTTCCTCGAGGCCATTCGTCAGCTGGCTGCCGAAGTGGGCCGCAACAGCGCCATGTTCATGCACCTGACCCTGGTACCTTACCTGGCCGCCGCCGGCGAGGTGAAGACCAAGCCGACCCAGCACTCGGTGAAAGAGCTGCTCTCCATCGGGATCCAGCCGGATGTGCTGATCTGCCGCTCCGACCGTGCCATTCCGGCCAATGAGCGTGCCAAGATTGCCCTGTTCTGCAACGTGCCTGAGCGCGCCGTCATCTCCATGAAAGACGTCGACTCCATCTACAAGATCCCGGCCCTGCTCAAGTCCCAGAATCTGGACTCCTACTTCACCGAGCGTTTCGGTCTGGAGTGCAAGGAGGCCGACCTGTCCGAGTGGGAACAGGTGGTCTTCGAAGAGGCCAACCCGACTGCGGAAGTGACCATCGGAATGGTCGGCAAGTATGTCTCCCTGCCGGATGCCTACAAGTCCGTCAACGAGGCGCTCAAGCACGGTGGCCTCAAGACCCGTCTCTCCGTCACCATCAAGTACATCGACTCCCAGGACATCGAGACCCGTGGCTCCGAGCTGCTGGAGGGCCTGGACGCGATCCTGGTGCCGGGTGGCTTCGGTGAGCGCGGCGTGGAAGGCAAGATCCAGGCGGCCCAGTATGCCCGTGAGAACAAGATCCCTTATCTGGGTATCTGCCTCGGCATGCAGGTTGCCATGATCGAATTTGCACGCAACGTGGCGGGCATGACAGGGGCTCACTCCTCCGAATTCAAGAAAGATTGCGCCTATCCGGTCGTCGGTCTCATCACCGAGTGGGTGGATGACGAAGGCAACGTCGAGACTCGTACCGAGAAGTCTGATCTGGGCGGCACCATGCGTCTGGGCTCCCAGCTCTGCCACCTGGTCGAAGGTTCCAAGGTGCGTCAGATGTACGGCAGCCCGACCATTTACGAGCGCCACCGTCACCGTTACGAAGTGAACAACAAGCTGCTGCCGCAGATTGAAGCGGCAGGTCTGAAAGTGACCGGTCTCTCCGCCGACAAAAAATTGGTGGAAATTATCGAGATCCCGGATCACCCTTGGTTCGTGGCGGCGCAGTTCCACCCGGAGTTCACCTCGACTCCCCGTGATGGCCACGCCCTGTTCGCCGGTTTTGTGAAGGCGGCAGGCGAGTATCAGAAGCGTAATCTGAAGTAATTGAAAATAAATGCGGTTGAGGCTCTGTGCCACAGCCGCTTTTTTTGGCATATTTTTGTTGTTTTTTTACGAAACCTGAGGAAATACACATGTCCAAGATCGTTAAAGTGATCGGTCGTGAAATCATCGACTCCCGTGGTAACCCGACCGTTGAGGCCGAAGTTCACCTGGAAGGTGGTTTTGTTGGTATGGCAGCCGCTCCGTCTGGCGCGTCCACCGGTTCCCGCGAAGCGCTGGAACTGCGTGACGGCGACAAGAGCCGTTTCCTGGGTAAAGGCGTTCTGAAAGCCCTCGAAGCCGTCAACGGCCCGATCGCTCAAGCTCTGCTGGGTAAAGATGCCAAGGACCAGGCCGCTATCGACCAGATCATGATCGACCTCGACGGCACCGAGAACAAATCCAAGTTTGGCGCCAACGCCATCCTGGCTGTTTCCCTGGCTAACGCCAAAGCCGCCGCTGCCGCCAAAGGCATGCCGCTGTACGCTCACATCGCCGAGCTGAACGGCACTGCCGGTGTTTACTCCATGCCGCTGCCGATGATGAACATCATCAACGGTGGTGAGCACGCCGACAACAACGTCGACATCCAGGAGTTCATGATCCAGCCGGTTGGCGCCAAGACCCTGAAAGAAGCCGTTCGCATGGGCGCCGAAGTGTTCCACAACCTGGCCAAAGTGCTGAAGTCCAAGGGCTACAACACTGCTGTTGGTGACGAAGGTGGTTTCGCTCCGAACCTGAAATCCAACGCCGAAGCGCTGGAAGTGATCGCAGAAGCCGTTGCTGCTGCTGGCTATGTCCTGGGTAAAGACATCACCCTGGCCATGGACTGTGCTGCTTCCGAGTTCTACGACGCAGAGAAGAAAGAGTACAACCTGAAAGGCGAAGGTCGTATCTTCACCTCCAACGGTTTCTCTGACTACCTGGCTGACCTGACCACCAAGTTCCCGATCGTCTCCATCGAAGATGGCCTGGACGAATCTGACTGGGACGGTTTTGCTTACCAGACTGCTGAACTGGGCAAGAAAATCCAGATCGTTGGTGACGACCTGTTCGTAACCAACACCAAGATCCTGAAGCGCGGTATCGACAACGGCGTTGCCAACTCCATCCTGATCAAGTTCAACCAGATCGGTTCCCTGACCGAAACTCTGGCTGCCATCAAGATGGCCAAAGACGCTGGCTACACTGCCGTCATCTCCCACCGCTCCGGTGAGACCGAAGACGCGACCATCGCCGACCTGGCTGTTGGTACCGCTGCTGGCCAGATCAAGACAGGTTCCATGAGCCGTTCTGACCGTGTTGCCAAGTACAACCAGCTGATCCGTATCGAAGAAGCTCTGGGTGCCAAAGCTCCTTTCCGCGGTCTGAAAGAAGTTAAAAACCAGGCTTAATTCCAGCCCGCCCTTAATCTGCTCAAAGCCCCGCCAATCTGGCGGGGCTTTTTCGTTTCCGTCATCGCCGGGTGAGGTTTCTGCATTTTTTATTCCGGCCCAGCCCATCCGGGACACAGGCTTCCTTTTGTCTTGCCTGCGAATATGGGAAACTAGGCCGCTTGAAGGAGACTCAGTGCATGCGGCTACTCACTCTTATCCTGCTCTTCCTGTTGGGAGGGCTTCAATATGACCTCTGGCTGGGGAAGAATGGCCTGTCCGATTATCACGAATTGTCCGACGCCATCTCCCGGCAGCAGCAGGACAATCTGGTACTCAAGGATCGCAACAACCTGATTTATCGCGAGATTGACGATCTGACCTCGGGCCTTGAGGCCATAGAGGAGCTGTCGCGCAACGATCTCGGCTACATCAAGCAGGGCGAGACCTTCTACCGGATCATCCCCAAGGATAAGGACAAGGGCTCCAGCTCGGGAGACGCAGCCTACGATGACTGATCGCCAGACCGGGCTGACCGCCATAGTCCCCGCCGCCGGGATTGGCAGCCGGATGGGCGCCGATTGTCCGAAACAGTATCTGCAGCTGGCGGGACAGACCATTCTCGAGCATACCCTCGGCGCCCTGCTGTCACACCCGGCCATTGCCCGGGTGATAGTGGCGCTGGCGCCCCACGATCGCTGGTTTGATGCCCTGCCCGTTGCGACCGACCCGCGTGTCCTGCGGGTAGAGGGGGGCGCCGAGCGCGCCTTTTCCGTTCTCAATGCGCTGCATGTGGCAGAGGGGGAGTGGGTGCTGGTGCACGATGCCGCCCGTCCCTGTCTGACCCACGGCGATCTCGACCGGCTCATCGCCACCGCCATCCAGTGTGGTGGTGCCATTCTCGGCAGCCGGGTGCGCGACACCATGAAGCGTTCAGACGCCATGGGCAACATACTCGGCACCGTCGATCGCGAGCAGCTCTGGCATGCCCTGACGCCGCAGATGTTCCCCGCCCGCACTCTGCTGCGGGCGCTGGAGGAGGGGCTGGCGCTGGGGGCCACCATCACCGACGAGGCCTCCGCCATGGAGCGTGCCGGTTTCACCGTCCGGATGGTGGAAGGACGAGCCGACAACATCAAGGTGACCCGGCCGGAGGATCTCTCTCTGGCGGGGCTGTTTTTAAGCCAGCAGGCATAAGTCGATACACCCAGACAAGGAGCGAGCATGATCCGGATGGGACATGCGGTTGAGGTGCTCAGGGTTTGGGTGGATGAGTCTCCTGCCTGTTTGGAGGATGTCAGGCCGATCTTGAGGTGAACAAGGTTTAGGCAGAGAAGTTTCCTGCGTGTTTGGAGGATGTCAGGCGTGATACGAATTGGACATGGTTTTGATGTACACAAATTTGGTGGGGTTGGTCCCTGCATGCTGGGTGGCGTCGCCGTGCCGTATGAACAGGGCCTGCTGGCACATTCCGACGGTGATGTGGTACTGCACGCGGTGAGCGATGCCCTGCTTGGCGCCATAGGCGCCGGTGACATAGGCCGCCACTTTCCCGATACCGCCGCGCAATTCAAGGGGATCGACAGCCGGATCCTGCTGCGGGACGTGTTTGCCCGAGTAAAAAAGGCGGGTTATGCCATCGGCAATCTGGACGTGACCATCATAGCCCAGGCCCCCAAGATGGCACCCCATATCGACGCCATGTGCGCCGTGCTGGCCGCCGACCTGATGTGTGATTTGAACCGGGTGAATGTCAAGGCGACTACCACAGAACAACTCGGGTTTACGGGGCGCAAGGAAGGGATCGCCACCGAAGCTGTCGTCTTACTGGTGAAACAATAATGTTGGAACAACTCAGTTATCTGCACGGAGCGCCCGCCGCCCGTGGCATCCTCAAGGCCGAGGCCAGTGATTTCGTGGTGGTTGAGGATCTCGGCTTCGAGCCCTGCGGCGAGGGTGAACACATTTTCGTGCGGGTGCGCAAAACTGGCGAGAACACCGCCTGGGTGGCGGGCCTGCTGGCCGATGCGGCCGGGGTCAATCGCAACGCTGTGACCTGGGCTGGCCTCAAGGATCGCCACGCCGTGACCGAGCAGTGGTTCGGCATTCACCTGCCGGGCAAGGCAGAGCCGAACCTTTCGGTGATCGAGAGTGACAGCATCCAGATCCTGCAGGTGAAGCGCCACAACAAGAAGCTGCGGGTTGGCTATCTCAAGGGCAACCACTTCACCCTGCGTCTGACCGGGCTGGAACAGACCGAGGGACTGGCGTCCCGCCTGCAGGCCATCGCCAGTCAGGGGGTGCCGAACTACTACGGCGAGCAGCGTTTTGGCCGGGGTGGCAACAATCTGGAAGCGGCCAAAGCGATGTTTGCCGGCAAGCGGATCAATGATCGCAACAAGCGCTCCCTCTACCTCTCCGCCGCTCGCAGCATGCTGTTCAATGCCATCGTCAGTGCCCGTATCGAGCAGGGGCTGGCTCATCAGCTGCTGGCCGGTGATTGCGTGATGCTAAAGGGCAGCCACTCCATCTTCAGCGAAGAGTTGCTGACCCCGGAGCTGGAGGCGCGTCTCGCCTCCGGTGACGTGCAGCTGACCGCTCCCCAGTGGGGCCGTGGCCGGCTGGCCAGCCAGGGGGCGGCGGCCGAGTTCGAGCAGGGAGTGCTGGCCGCTTACCCCGAATGGTGCGCAGGTCTGGAGAAGGCCGGGCTGGATCAGGACCGCCGCCCGCTCCTGCTCAAGCCGGAACAGATGAGCTGGCAGCTGGACGGCGAGGCCTTGACCCTGTCGTTCTTCCTGCCGGCCGGTGCCTTTGCCACCAGCGTGGTACGCGAATTAATGCAGGCCGAAGAGGCCGATCATGGTTTCAGGAATCAGTCCGATGCGAATTCTGGTCAGTAATGACGATGGCGTGCATGCCGAGGGGATCCTAGCCCTCAGCGCTGCGCTGACGGCCTGTGGCGAAGTCATAGTGGTGGCGCCGGATCGCAACCGCAGCGGCGCGAGTCACTCCCTGACGCTGGAGGTGCCGTTGCGGGTTACCCGTCTCAGCGAAACCGGTTTTAATGGGATCGAGAGCTATGCGGTGAAGGGGACGCCGACCGACTGCGTGCATCTGGCGGTCAACGAACTGGTGCGCCCTGAACCCGACATGGTGGTGGCTGGCATCAACCACGGTGCCAACCTGGGGGATGATGTCATCTACTCGGGCACGGTCGCGGCGGCGACCGAAGGGCGTCACCTCGGCTTTCCCTCGCTGGCCATCTCGCTGGTAGGCAAGACCCATTTCGCCAGCGCGGCCCACTATGCGGCCCTGCTGGTGAAGGGCATGATGGTGCACCCGCTGCCTGCCGATCAGATCCTCAACGTCAACGTGCCGGACCTGCCCCTCGATCAGATCAAGGGGATCAGGGTGACTCGCCTTGGCAACCGTCATCGGGCGGAATCTGTGATCTGCAGCGAGGATCCCCGTGGTCAGCCCATCTACTGGATCGGCCCCCCCGGCAGCCAGCAGGATGCGGGAGAAGGCACGGATTTCGCCGCCATCGAGCAGGGCTACGTCTCGATCACCCCCCTGACCATCGATATGACTGCCTACAGCAGTCTGGCGGGTCTGGGGGCTTGGTTAGACCTGCAGGGATGAAGGTGTGATAGTACAGCGCCTGTTAAACCAGCTGATCGCACAGGACATTCGTGATTTCCGCGTACTCGCGGCGATTGCGAAAGTGCCGCGCCAGCTGTTTGTGGATGAAGCCATGGCCCACAAGGCCTGGGACAACACGGCGTTGCCCATAGGCCACGGTCAGACCATCTCCCAGCCTTATATGGTGGCGCGGATGACAGAGTTGCTGATCCAGAATGATCCAGCCCACGTGCTGGAGATCGGCACTGGTTCCGGTTATCAGACGGCGGTGCTGGCCCATCTGGTGGAGCATGTCTACACGGTGGAGCGGATCAAGTCGCTGCAGTTCCAGGCCAGACGCCGGCTGCGGCAGCTCGATCTGCACAATGTCTCCGCCAAGCATGGCAACGGCTGGTTGGGCTGGCCCAACAAGGGGCCGTTTGATGCGATCCTGGTGACGGCGGCGGCCAGCGAGGTGCCCACAGCCCTCACCGATCAACTGGCCGATGGCGGCCGTCTGGTACTGCCGGTGGGGGATAGCCAGCAGACGCTGCAGCTGATCGAGCGATCCGGCTCCCAGCTGACCAGCAAGATCCTGGAGCCGGTGCGGTTTGTTCCCCTGATCGACGGAGATGTTGAGTGACCTTGTTTTCTCGTCTGTACGTGCTGGTGATGCAGTGGGCCCGCCACAGGTACGCCCCTTATTATCTGGCGATCACCGCCTTTGTCGAGTCTGTGTTCTGGCCGATCCCGGTGGACGTCATGCTGGCACCCATGGCGCTGGCCAGGCCGCACAAGGCGTGGCACTACGCCGGGTTGGCGACAACCTTCTCCGTATTGGGGGCGTTGTTTGGCTATGCACTCGGCTATGCCCTGTGGGAGCCAGTGGTGCAGCCGTTGGTTGCCTCGGTGGGATATGAAGAAAAAATTAGCCTGGCCCGGCAGTGGTTCGAGCAGTGGGGCATCTGGGTGATTTTTATTGCCAGCTTCACGCCGATCCCCTACAAGGTGTTTACCGTCACGGCAGGCCTGCTGCAAATGGCGCTGTTGCCCTTCATCGTGACCTCGTTGATCGGTCGTGGCATGCGCTTTTTCCTGGTGGCAGGCCTGATGCGCTGGGGCGGTGAGAAGATGGAGCGCAAGCTGATGCACTATGTGGATGTGCTGGGCTGGCTCTGTATTGGTTTGGCCGTTATGGCCTATTTCTGGTTTAGTCGTTAAGGATCCACTATGCGTTCGCGTGTTTGGCAAGGAAGCAGTATCGTCGTGTTGTCATGGCTGCTGCTCGCTTGCTCTTCCAGCAAGACTGCTGCTCCGGTACAGGGATTGGGCAATGATCGCCTCGTCTCCACAGTACCGACTCGTCAGGGGTCGGCTCAGCCGGCCATTCAGGGCAACAGCTACACGGTGAAAAAAGGGGATACCCTCTACTCCATCGCCTTTAACTCGGGCAATGATGTGCCGTCTCTGGCCAGCCTCAACGGCATCAGCCCTCCCTATAATATCTATCCAGGGCAACAGATCCGGTTCGATTCATCCGCCGGCAGTCAGACTGTTGCCCGCAGTGCCGGCACCTACCAGGTACGGCGCGGTGATACCCTGAGCAGCATAGGCCGTCAGTTTGGCATGTCGAATCAGACGCTGGCACAGAGCAACAGTCTGCAGGCTCCCTATGCACTCCACGTCGGCCAGGTGCTGAATGTGCAGTCTGCCAGCACGGGAGAGAACCAGATGGTCGCCGCGACCCGTCCGGTCACGCCACAAAGTACCGGCCCCAAACCTCTGGCGACAGCGCCATCAGGTACGACCACCCCATTTATCAAACAGAAAACGATTGCTCAGCCATCTTCAAAAGAATACGCTCAGATCAAAGAACAAAAAACAGACAATAAGCCTCAGTCGAGACTTTCTTGGCACTGGCCGACACAAGGCCGGATCGTCGAGGGTTTCTCCGTTGCAGAACAGGGAAACAAGGGCATAGATATCGCTGGTCAGAAGGGACAACCCGTCTACGCAGCGAGTGGCGGCAAGGTCGTCTATGCGGGTAGCGCACTAAGGGGTTATGGCAAGCTGATCATCCTCAAGCATGATGATGACTACCTCTCTGCCTACGCTCACAACGATGAGTTGCGGGTCAGGGAAGGGGACAGCGTCAAAGGCGGAGCAGTCATTGCCAACATGGGTAGCACGGACGCACCGGATGTGCGATTGCACTTTGAAATCCGGTATCGAGGCAAATCGATAAACCCGATGAGCCATTTGCCAAAGCGTTAACCCCAGAGAGTTAAGTCTTACTCTGGTTCAGGTCAGGGAGACACGCCATGAGCCAAGAACAACTGGTTATGCAGGATGCAGAGTTAGAGTTCGATGAGGAGCTGGAGACCCACGAGGAGGAAGAGGTTCGGGAAGTCGCGGCCGAGGTCGAAGAGACTATTTCCGACGAACTGATGGCACCGGAACTGAACAAGGTGATGGATGCCACCCAGCTCTATCTGGGGGAGATAGGTTTCTCCCCCCTGCTCACCGCCGAAGAAGAAGTCTATTACGCTCGTCGTGCCTTGCGAGGTGATAAAGCCGCTCGCAAGCGCATGATTGAGTCCAATCTGCGACTGGTGGTCAAGATTGCCCGTCGCTACAACAACCGCGGCCTGGTGCTGCTGGATCTCATCGAAGAGGGCAACCTCGGTCTCATCCGTGCGGTCGAAAAGTTTGATCCCGAGCGCGGTTTCCGTTTCTCCACCTATGCCACCTGGTGGATCCGCCAGACCATAGAGCGGGCCATCATGAACCAGACTCGCACCATTCGTCTGCCCATCCATGTGGTCAAGGAGCTGAACGTCTATCTGCGCACCGCTCGTGAGCTCTCTCATCGCCTCGATCATGAACCGACCGCAGAAGACATCGCCTTTGCGCTGGATCGCTCGGTAGACGACGTGAATCGCATGCTCAAGCTCAACGAGAAGATCACCTCTGTGGATACCCCCATCGGCGGCGATCGCGACAAGGCGCTGCTGGATGTGCTCTCTGACGAACGTGGCATGGGGCCCGAGCTGGAGTCGCAGGATGACGACATGCGTGCCAGCATAGTGCACTGGCTGGAGGAGCTTAATCCCAAGCAGCGCGAGGTGCTGGCGCGTCGTTTCGGTCTGCTCGGTTATGAACCGGCCACGCTGGAAGATGTGGGGTCCGAGATCGGCTTGACCCGGGAGCGGGTACGCCAGATCCAGGTGGAAGGACTGCGCCGCCTGCGGGAGATCCTGCTGGGGCAGGGACTCTCCATCGAGGCGCTGTTTCGTACCAATTAGCGAGTACCAATCAGGGCGCATTGGCGCGGCTGACAACAACAAAAAAGGGGCCATGAGCCCCTTTTTCATTGCAACCGGATCCGCAGGATCACACCGGATCCAGGGTGTCCAGCGGCCAGCGCGGCACGGCCTTGACCGCCAGCGGCTCGAATACACCGGCTTTGAGGCGCTGCATGCCCGCATAGGCGATCATGGCGCCATTGTCGGTGCAATATTCGGTGCGTGGATAGAACACCTCGCCTTTGAGGCTCTCCATCAGCTCGGCCAGCTGGGCACGCAGGTGACGGTTGGCGCTGACGCCACCGGCGACCACCAGCCGCGTGAGGCCGGTCTCTTTCAACGCCCGACGGCACTTGATGGCCAGGGTATCGACCACTGCATCTTCAAACGCACGGGCTATGTCGGCGCGGGTCTGCTCATCGTCGCCGTTGGCGGCTATGGTGTTGGCAGCAAAGGTCTTGAGGCCGGAGAAACTCATGTCGAGTCCGGGCCTGTCGGTCATGGGGCGGGGAAAGTGGAAGCGGCCGCTAGCGCCTTTCTCGGCCAGCCGGGAGAGCAGGGGGCCACCCGGGTAGTCCAGCCCCATCAGCTTGGCGGTCTTGTCAAACGCCTCACCGGCGGCATCATCGATCGACTCGCCCAGCAGCTGATAGCTGCCGATACCGTCGACCCGCACCAGCATGGAGTGACCGCCGGAGACCAGCAGCGCCACGAAGGGGAACTCGGGTGCTCTCTCTTCCAGCATGGGAGCCAGCAGGTGGCCTTCCATATGATGCACGGCGATGGCCGGTTTGTTCCATGCCATTGCCAGCGAGCGGCCTATGGTGGCCCCTACCAGAATGGCGCCAACCAGCCCTGGACCCGCGGTATAGGCGATGCCGTCTATGTCATCTTTATCCAGTCCCGCCTCTTGCAATGCGGCCTGGATCAAGGGGATCGTCTTGCGAACATGATCCCGGCTGGCGAGCTCGGGGACGACGCCACCGTAGTCCGCATGCAGCTTGACCTGGCTGTATAACTGATGGGAAAGGATCCCTTTTTGATCGTCGAAGATCGCGATCCCGGTTTCGTCACAGGATGTCTCTATGCCCAATACACGCATTGCTAAAAAATTTCACTGCTAAAATGAGACGGCTATGGTAACCTTCGCGGGTTTTTTAAACCAGAGCGATCTCTGCGGGTTTACTTTCATTCCCTGTCCAGAGTATAATTTCGCACCATTTTAAGACATGCTGATCGACTGATGGTCAGCTAACAATATATCACTGAGGTGAAAGGCACATGCCAGTAATCAAAGTCCGTGAAAATGAGCCGTTTGACGTTGCTCTGCGTCGCTTCAAGCGTTCTTGCGAAAAGGCCGGTATCCTGTCTGAAGTTCGTAGCCGTGAGTTCTACGAGAAGCCGACTACCATTCGTAAGCGCGCCAAAGCGTCTGCTGTAAAGCGTCACGCCAAGAAGCTGTCTCGCGAAAACGCACGTCGTATCCGCCTGTACTAATCGGGAGATAATGCCGTGTCTCTGAAGGATCAACTCAAGGATCAACAAAAACTCGCCATGCTTGCCAGAGATAAGGCTCGCTTGGGGGCGATCCGTTTGTTGATGGCAGAAATCAAGCAACGTGAAGTTGATTCCCGTATCGAGCTCAATGATGAGGATATCCTCGCTGTCGTGACCAAAATGGTCAAACAGCGCCGCGATTCCATCAGCCAATTTGAAGCTGCCGGTCGCCAGGATCTCGCCGACAAAGAGTCCGCAGAGATCGTTGTGCTGCAGGAATTCCTGCCACAACAGCTGACCGCAGACGAAATTGCCGCACTGATTGAGCAAGCCATCGCTGAAAGTGGTGCTGCCGTCATGGCTGATATGGGCAAGGTCATGGCTGTCTTGAAGCCGAAAATTCAGGGGCGTGCCGATGTCGGCACCGTCAGTGCTCAGGTGAAAACCCGCTTGGCGTAACAGGCAACTCTCTTGTTTGGTCGAAGAAGCCGTGCTTCCCTGGGAATGCGCGGCTTTTTTATTTTCTACGCAGTGAAACAGGACGGTTATGGCAGGCAGGATCCCACAATCCTTTATCGATGATCTGCTCGTACGCACAGACATAGTCGAGCTGATCGACTCGCGAGTGCGGCTGAAAAAAGCCGGTAAGAACTACCAGGCTTGCTGCCCTTTTCATAACGAAAAAAGTCCTTCTTTTACCGTCAGCCAGGAGAAACAGTTCTATCACTGCTTCGGTTGTGGCGCCCACGGCAACGCCATCGGCTTTGTCATGGAGTACGACGGCCTCGAATTCCCCGATGCCATCGAAGAGCTCGCCAGCATGCAGGGCATGCAGGTGCCTCGCGAGCAGAGCATTGGTGGCTCGACCAATAGCCAACCGGCCGTCAGCAAGGATCTCTATGAGCTGATGAACCAGATCGCCCGCTTCTACGAGAGCAATCTCAAGAGCGCACCCCAGGCGGTGGAATACTTGAAGGGGCGCGGTCTGACTGGTGAAGTGGTCAAGCGTTTCAATATCGGTTATGCCCCTGCAGACTGGGATCAGGTGAGACGCCGCTTTGGTGCCAGCCGGGATCACGAGCAGCTGCTCATCTCGGGTGGCATGCTGATCACGCGTGACAGTGGCCCCGGCAGCTATGATCGCTTTCGCGATCGCATCATGTTCCCTATCCGGGACAAGCGAGGCCGGGTCATAGGTTTTGGCGGCCGGGTGCTGGGAGAGGGTACGCCCAAGTACCTCAACTCGCCGGAAACCCCCATCTTCCACAAGGGGCGGGAGCTGTTCGGTCTCTATGAGGTGAAGCAGGCACACAAGGATCCTCGCCGGATCCTGGTGGTGGAGGGCTACATGGACGTGGTTGCGCTGGGTCAGTACGACATCGATTATGCAGTGGCTGCACTGGGTACTGCCACCACCACTGACCATATTCACACCCTGTTTCGTACCACAGCCGAAGTGGTCTGCTGCTATGACGGCGACAAGGCCGGCCGTGAGGCGGCCTGGCGGGCGCTGGATAATGCCCTCTCTCATCTGCAGGATGGGCGTGAACTCAAGTTCGTATTCCTGCCCGATGGTGAGGATCCCGATTCGCTGGTCCGCCAGATTGGCAGGGAGGGTTTCGAGGCCCTGCTGGATCAGGCACAGCCTTTCGCCGACTTCATGTTCGAGCGTCTGGGGCGGGATGCGGCACTGTCCGGTGAGGCGGGCAAGTTCGAGGTGGCCAACAAGGCTGCCGAACTGATCCGCCGGGTACCGGAGGGGTTTACCCGTGAGGGGCTGATCACCCGTCTCTCCAGCATGATGCGCTGGGGTGAGAACAAGCAGCGTATTGCCGAACTGTTCGCCCGCAATAGCCAGCCCAAGGCCGAGCTCACCAAACCCAAGGCTGCCAAGCTGACGCCGCTGCGTCGGGCACTGGCCCTGATGGTGCAATATCCGGCGGTGACGGCCGAACTGCCGGCCATGCCTGAGCTGGCGGGGCTGCGGGTACAAGGCATCAAGTTCCTGTTGCAGCTGCATCAGCAGATCCTGGCCCAGCCCGGGATCACTACTGGCATCTTGCTGGAGCATTGGCGCGGCACCAAAGAGGGCGAGATCCTCGCCCAGCTGGCGATGCACGACTTGTTTGAAGAGATCAAGCTCGACCAGGAGCCGGATATTCTGGGAGAGCTGCAGGATACCTTCGTCGGTTTCATCAACCAGTTTCTGAAGCAACGAATTGAAGAACTGCAGGCCAAGGTGGCTCAGGAAGGGCTAAGCTCTGAGGAAACGCAGGAGCTGATGATGCTGATCAGAGAGGTACAGATTGAGAAAAGAAATGAGAGTGGGGCTTGATATTTGAGTGATTAGTCCCAATATGAATACCGTTGCCCGAATCGACGGGATTAAAAGCAAAAATTTTATAACCGCCTGGCCCCGACAATACTGCGGGCAGGGGTTTCTCATGACCGACGCCGCAACCAGACATAGCATGTCTGGCGGTTTTCTATTAGAATTGGCTATTTGCGCAGCAGCGCACTGTACGCGCAACCTAGCAACACCAACCGGATGAGTTCTATGGAGCAAACCCCGCAGTCTCAGCTTAAACTCCTCGTTGCCAAAGGTAAAGAACAGGGCTACCTGACCTATGCCGAGGTGAACGATCACCTCCCGCAAGACATTGTCGACTCTGACCAGATCGAAGACATCATCCAGATGATCAACGATATGGGTATTCAGGTGGTTGAAAACGCCCCGGATGCCGATGACCTGATCATGGCTGAAGGTGGTACCGCCGATGAGGACGCTGCCGAAGCAGCTGCCCAGGCACTGGCATCTGTTGAATCTGAGATTGGTCGTACGACCGATCCCGTCCGCATGTACATGCGGGAAATGGGTACCGTCGAACTGCTGACCCGCGAAGGCGAAATCGACATCGCCAAGCGGATCGAAGACGGTATCAACCAGGTACAAAGCTCCGTTGCCGAGTACCCGGAAGCAATTACCTATCTGCTTGAGCAGTATGATAAATATGAAGCCGAACAGCTTCGTCTGTCCGACATCATCTCGGGTTTCATCGATCCTAACGAGACCGATGACGTCGCGCCGACCGCGACTCACATCGGTTCTGAACTCGGCGAAGACGATCTGGCCGACGAAGACGAAGATGAAGACGAAGATGAAGACGAAGACGGCGAAAGCTCGGACGACGATGGTGACGGTGGTCCGGATCCGGAAGTCGCTCGCGAAAAGTTTGGCGAGCTGCGTGCCCAGTATGAGGTAACGCGCCTCTCCATCCAGAAGAATGGCCGCGCGCACGAAGATACCCAGGCTGCGATTGCCCTGCTGGCCGATGTGTTCCGTCAATTCCGTCTGATGCCCAAGCAGTTCGATCGCCTGGTCAACAACATGCGCGAGATGATGGAGCGGGTCCGCGTACAGGAACGCATCATCATGAAACTCTGCGTTGAGCAGGCCAAGATGCCGAAGAAAACCTTCGTCGCGGCCTTCACCAACAACGAGTGTGAAACTGCCTGGTTTGAATACCAGAAACAGGCTGGCAAAGCCTGGTCTCCGCGTCTGGTCGAGATGGACGAAGAAGTGCTGCGTTCCATCGGCAAGTTGCAGCAGATCGAAGAAGAGACTGGTCTCTCCATTGCCCAGATCAAGGATATCAACCGCCGCATGAGCATAGGTGAGGCCAAGGCCCGCCGCGCCAAGAAAGAGATGGTCGAGGCCAACCTGCGTCTGGTTATTTCCATCGCCAAGAAGTACACCAACCGTGGTCTGCAGTTCCTGGATCTGATCCAGGAGGGCAACATAGGTCTGATGAAGGCGGTAGACAAGTTTGAATACCGTCGTGGCTACAAGTTCTCGACCTATGCGACCTGGTGGATCCGTCAGGCTATTACCCGCTCCATCGCGGATCAGGCCCGTACCATCCGTATCCCGGTACACATGATCGAGACCATCAACAAGCTCAACCGTATCTCCCGTCAGATGCTGCAGGAGATGGGTCGTGAACCGAACCCGGAAGAGCTGGCCATGCGCATGGGCATGCCGGAAGACAAGATCCGCAAGGTATTGAAGATCGCCAAGGAGCCCATCTCCATGGAGACGCCCATCGGCGATGATGAAGACTCCCACTTGGGCGACTTCATCGAAGATACCACGCTCGCTCTGCCGGCTGATGCGGCGACCAGCGAAAGCCTGCGCAACGCGACCCGCGAAGTGCTGGCCGGCCTGACCGCCCGCGAAGCCAAGGTATTGCGGATGCGTTTCGGTATCGACATGAACACTGACCACACCCTCGAGGAAGTGGGCAAGCAGTTCGACGTCACCCGTGAGCGTATTCGTCAGATCGAAGCCAAGGCACTGCGCAAATTGCGCCACCCGAGCCGCTCGGAAGTGCTGCGTAGCTTCCTGGACGAATAGTCCCGGGTATGTGCCCAGAGCCTCGTCTCAAAAGCCCCGCCATGCGGGGCTTTGTTTTATCCGGACTTTACGGGACGTAAGCGGGTTGGCAGGAATATTGGCAGGAAAGTGGACAAAATGTCGCCAAGTGGTTGATCTACCTATAGACTGGCTTCTCTACATCCCCTATAATCCACGCCGCAAAACCAACAATCTGGCCCCTTAGCTCAGTTGGTTAGAGCAGTCGACTCATAATCGATTGGTCGCCCGTTCAAGTCGGGCAGGGGCCACCAAATTCATTAAAAAGGCCGTTCATCATGAGCGGCCTTTTTGTTTCTGGCTATTTACCAACCTAGATCCAGATCGGCGGCATAGAGGGCAATGGTGACTCAACAAGGGACAGACCCGAGGCGCGGGTCTGTCTGACATGTCAGGAGTGCTGATCCTGACGCGCCGGCGCTTGCTGCGGGCGTGCGCCGCGTACCGCAGGCAACATGCGCACCACCAGATTGCTGCGCTGGCGCAAGGAGGTGAATGCGAGGGCCGTCAGGTGCAACGCGATCAGCCCTTGCAGCACCCAGGTACACCAGAGGTGCCAGTCGTCGGCTCCCAGTTCGAAACCCAGCTCTGTGTTCTGGAACCAGCCGCTACCGGCGGTGGCCAGTACGGTCAGCCAGAGCGCCCATACCGCCAGCTTGCCGCTGCCGTGATGGCCTGGGGTCGCCGGGGTGCGTTCACGCAACTCCACGGCCTGCTGGCGAAAATCTGCCCGGCTCGGGATCAGGGCTCGCAGCCGGGCATGGCCCCTGGCGAAAGAGAGCCCCCACACCAGGCGCAGGCTGATCAGTGCCATGGCGGCATACCCCAGCCATTCGTGCCACTCTTCCCCGGCCTCGTTGAGCCAGAGGTTGCCGATACAGGCGGCCGCCACACCCCAGTGGGTGAGGCGGACCAGACTATCCCAGTGAAAGGGCTCAGCCTTTTTGCTTGGCATATTTGTGGTACTCCTTCTTCAGGTCATTGACCTTGGCCAGGTGCTCACGCGCCTTGGCTTCGTCACCCGCCTTGAGGGCTGCCAGGCTGGCATCCAGCTCGGTCTGCACCTCGTTCATCCCTTCCAGAAACTTCTCTTTCTTGGCGGCCGGCATGTTCTTCTGCTTGGCGACGTCGAGCTGAGCCTTCATCTCGTTGATGTGTTTCTCCATGGAGGCTGCGTCGCCGGCCTTGACGGCCTGCTTGTAGTTGAAGCCGATCTTCTTCATCGGTTGTTCCAGCTCGCCGGCCATGGCGGGCAGGGTCATCAGGCCAAACATCAGGGGCAGCAACAGGGGGCGAACAGTTTTCAACATGGGATTTCCTTATTTAACGACATGCTTATCAATTTAGATTGGTTTCTTATGAACCCTTATTTGGCGTTCATGTCAGGCATGATGCCATGAGCCACCGTGAACTGTTTGTGAAAATTGCTGTTTTTTGTCACAAATGGTAACGCCAGAGGGGAAAATGTGAGGGCGGTGGCGAGGGATCCCCCTGGGGCAAGGGTGAGAGCCGTTAACAAATCCAGTCGGTCGCACCATATGAAAAAGGGCCCGCAGGCCCTGATGATAATCTGTGTGTCACAGGTGGAAATTACTGCTGCTGCTCGCGCTCGATGGCACGCCAGCCGATGTCCTTGCGGTAGAAGAGGCCGTCCCACTTGATGCGAGCCGCCAGCTGATAGGCCCGCTGCTGGGCTTCGGCGACGGTATGGCCGAGGGCGGTGGCGCACAGTACGCGGCCACCCTGGGTCAGGCTGGTATCCCCTTCCAGCCGGGTGCCGGCATGGAATACCTTCTCGCCGGCCACTTCATCCACCGGCAGCCCGCTGATGGGGCGATTGCTGCTGTAGTCGCCGGGATAACCGCCCGCTGCTAGCACCACGCCGATGGCGGCGCGGGGGTCATAGATGGCCTCCTTCTGATCCAGCTTGCCGGCGCAGGCGGCCAGGCAGAGTTCCACCAGATCGGATTGCATCCGCAGCATGATGGGCTGGGTTTCCGGGTCGCCGAAACGGCAGTTGAACTCGATCACCTTGGGGTTGCCCTGGCCATCTATCATCAGGCCGGCGTAGAGGAAGCCGGTGTAGACATTGCCTTCGGCCGCCATGCCACGCACGGTCGGCATGATCACCTGCTCCATCACCTTCTGGTGCACGTCAGCCGTCACCACGGGGGCCGGAGAATAAGCCCCCATGCCACCTGTGTTGGGGCCTGTGTCGCCATCGCCGACTCGCTTGTGATCCTGACTGGTGGCCATGGGCAGCACGTGCTCGCCATCCACCATGACGATGAAGCTCGCCTCTTCCCCGTCCAGAAACTCTTCGATCACTACCCGGGCACCCGCTTCCCCGAACGCATTGCCGGAGAGCATGTCGCGCACCGCTTCCTCCGCCTCGGCGAGGGTCATGGCGACGATCACGCCCTTGCCCGCCGCCAGACCATCGGCCTTGATGACGATGGGGGCGCCCTTCTCACGCAGGTAGGCCAGTGCCGGCTCCACCTCGGTGAAGTTCTGGTAGTCGGCGGTCGGAATGGCGTGACGGGCCAGGAAATCCTTGGTGAAGGCCTTGGAGCCTTCCAGCTGGGCGGCGGCGGCGGTCGGGCCGAAGATGGGCTGACCGGCAGCGCGGAAGGCATCGACCACCCCTTTCACCAGCGGCGCTTCCGGCCCGACTATGGTGAGGCCTATCTGTTTTTCCCTGGCGAAGGCCAGCAGCCCCTCGATGTCGGTCGCCTCGATGGCGACGTTCTCGACGCCCGGCTCCAGCTGGGTGCCTGCATTGCCCGGTGCCACGAAGACGTGGTGTACCAGTGGGGAGTGTTTGGCCTTCCAGGCCAGGGCGTGTTCACGACCGCCGTTGCCAATGATCAGTACTTTCATCGTATCGCTCGCTTCTATTCGTGGTAACCGGCTCGGCCCGCAGATGGCGCGTCGCCGGTTGAAAATAGTCAGTGGAAAAGAGACAACAAAAGGGCCGCCAGCGGCGACCCTGACCCATCAGTGACGGAAATGGCGCATGTTGGTGAACACCATTGTCATGCCGTGTTCGTCGGCGGCGTCGATCACCTCCTGATCGCGCATCGAGCCACCCGGCTGGATGACGCAGGCGATGCCGGCGGCCGCGGCGGCATCTATGCCATCGCGGAACGGGAAGAAGGCATCGGAGGCCATGACGGAGCCCGCCACCGTCAGCCCTTCATCCTCGGCCTTGATGCCGGCGATCTTGGCGGAGTAGACCCGGCTCATCTGGCCGGCGCCGACCCCTATGGTCTGGCCCTCTTTGGCGTAGACGATGGCGTTGGATTTGACGAACTTGGCCACTTTCCAGCAGAACAGCAGGTCTTTCAGCTCGGCCTCGGTCGGCTGGCGCTTGCTGACCACCTTCAGGTCGTCCTGGGTCACCATGCCAAGATCCCGCTCCTGCACCAGCAGGCCGCCGTTGACCCGCTTGAGGTCAAAGCCCTGGGCCGGCGCAGTCCACTGGCCGCATTCGAGCAGGCGTACGTTCTGCTTGCTGGCAACGGCGTCACGGGCTGCCTGGCTGACGCTCGGAGCTATGATCACTTCCACGAACTGGCGGGCGACTATGGCGGCGGCGGTGGCCCCATCCAGTTCGCGGTTGAAGGCTATGATGCCGCCAAAGGCGGAGGTGGGATCGGTCTGGTAGGCGCGATCGTAGGCCGTCAGCAGGTCGTCACCTATGGCCACGCCACAGGGGTTGGCATGCTTGACGATGACGCAGGCCGGCTCGTTGAACTCCTTCACACACTCCAGCGCCGCATCGGTATCGGCGATGTTGTTGTAGGAGAGCGCCTTGCCCTGCAGCTGTTGGCTACTTGCGACTGAGCCCGGTGCGGCCTGCTCTTCGGCATAGAAGGCGGCAGCCTGATGGCTGTTTTCGCCGTAGCGCATGTCCTGCTTCTTGATGAACTGGCTGTTGAAGGTGCGCGGGAAGCGGGACTCGGCATCGCCTTCCTTGTTGTCACCATAGCTAGGCACCATGGTGCCGAAGTAGTTGGCGATCATGCCGTCATAGGCGGCTGTGTGCTCGAAGGCGGCGATGGCAAGGTCAAAACGGGTAGCAAGCTGCAGGCTGTTGCCGTTGGCATCCATCTCGGCGATCACGCGCGCGTAGTCGGCTGCCTTGACGACGATGGCCACGTCTTTGTGGTTCTTGGCGGCGGAGCGAACCATGGTCGGGCCGCCGATGTCGATGTTCTCGACCGCATCGGCCAGGGTGCAGCCCGCTTTGGCCACGGTCGCGGCGAAGGGGTAGAGGTTGACGACAACCATGTCGATGGGGGAGATAGCGTGCTGGGCCATGATGGCGTCATCTTGATCGCGACGACCGAGAATGCCGCCGTGGACCTTGGGATGCAGGGTCTTGACCCGGCCATCCATCATCTCGGGGAAACCCGTGTAGTCGGAGACCTCGGTCACCGGCAGACCCGCGTCGGCGAGCAGCTTGGCGGTGCCGCCGGTGGAGAGCAAGGCCACGCCACGTTCGTTGAGTGCCTTGGCAAATTCCAGGATGCCAGTCTTGTCAGACACACTCAGCAGTGCACGGCGAATGGGTCGAGCTTGTTCCATCACACTATCGTCCTCAGCATAACGGGGACCGTTCCATGGGAGACGAGGCTCAACACAGAGAGTCCCCAAATAAATGGAAGTGGGGGATTTCGCAAACCACTCTCGCCAAAAAGACCTGCTGTTGGCAAACGTGTTTTAGGAAATGCCCGCTTGACGCGACGCTCTCTTGTGGGCGCGTATTCTACACAAAAAATGTGAGCCGTGGTGGATTTTTTAAGGTGACAAAGCCTTGCCTGGTGCGGTGTTAAACGTTTTCCGGTGGTTTTTTGTGAAACGTTTGTCTTTTCAGTGTTTTGATGGAAAAAAGTGACCGCGGCACCTTTTGCTTGCCCGTTTTCTGCCCCTGGCTGGCAATCCATTGGCAAAGGGGCGATAGTGGGTTCCGGTTTTTTGAACGGCAAATCCAATGGGGGAGAGGGCATGTATCGGATCGGGGAATTGGCCAAGGCGTGCGGGGTAAAGGCGGATACCCTGCGTTTTTACGAGAAGAACGGCCTCATCTCGCCCGGGATCCGCAACGAGTCCGGTTACCGCCTCTATGGCGAGCAGGACAGGCGGCGACTGGAGTTCATCATACGTGCCAAGTCGGTGGGCTTCTCCCTTGCCGACATAGGTGAGCTGCTGGATCTGGACACCAACAAGGCCAAAGTCACCTGTCAGGAGGTAAAGGCGGTGGCCGACACCAAGCTGGCCCAGGTGGAGCAGAAGATCATGGAGCTGACCCGCTTTCGCGAGAACCTGCGCGAGCTCTCCAACATCTGCTGTGGCGGCCCGCGCTCGGCGGAGCACTGCGCCATCCTCGAGACCCTGGAGTCCGGAGCCCCGTCCCGCCACGAGCATCACGATCATGAGCACTGAATCTATCAGCACCAAGCAGCGCCCCCGGATCTCCGCCTTCCTGGCGCTCTCCCTCGACGGCTTCATCGCCGGGGAAGGGGGCAGTCTCGACTGGCTGGCCCCCTTTTCCGGTGACTCGCCGGAGGAGACCGGCTACAACGCCCTAATGGCGAGCGTGGATGCACTGCTGATGGGGCGCAACACCTTCGATGTCGTGCGCGCCTTCCCGGAGTGGCCCTACGGCGACAAGCCGGTAGTAGTGCTGACCCACAGGCCGGCCGAGCCGGCTGTGAACGTCTCTTTCCGGCAAGGCGCCCTGGCACAGGTACTGAGCGAGCTGTGGCAGGAGGGGGCGGGCCACCTCTATCTGGACGGCGGCAATCTGGTGCGCCAGGGCCTGCAAGCCGGGCTTGTCGACGAGCTGACCCTGTTCTGGGTGCCGGTCACCCTGGGGGCTGGCGTGCCGCTGTTTGCGGGCGTCCTGCCCGGCGGCCTCAACCCCGTCTCCAGCACTCTGCTGCCGAGCGGTCTGGTGCGGGTCGTCTACCGGCCGGGATCCTTGCCGCCCACCGCGTGAATCCTTGCGCCACCCCCGCTTGCACTGGGCTTCGGGGAGGCGCACAATCGGCGCGTTTTTCGCCACCTGGGGATCCACTTCGGCCAGGCGTTGAACAATCGCTTATTAGAGTCAGCCATCGCAAAGGAGCCGATATGGCCAAGCAGAAGGTGGCCATCGCCACCACAGAGCCCGCTCACGATCATCAGCGCGGGGTCATCCAGGACAATCACCTCAAGGCATTGGTGACCTCCCCCCTGTTCCAGGCAAGGGTTGAGCCCAGCAAGAAGGGCAAGGGCAGTTATCAGCGCAAGGCCAAGCACGGCAAGCGGTGGGAGCCCGGCCAACAGCAGATGATGAGCGTCTGCTGCTGAGCGGGTTTCTGCCGTAGAACCAAAACAACAGGGGCGCCATTGGCGCCCCTGTTGTCGATATGATAACGCAGTGACTGTTGTCCCCCTGTTCAGGAACTAGAAGGCAATAACATAGTAACCATCCATCTTCTGCTTAATACCGCACCAATCTAGGCTGGACTGCTTGCCGTTGATAAGCATCTCATTCTTGCCATCATCGCGCAGGTAGAATTGGTGAGTTTCACCACGGTGGTCCACCGCTTGAAAGTAGTAATCGTTTTGCCAACCGAGCTGCTCATTACGCCACAGTAGGAACTCGCCTTGCTCATACGTGACCGTTACCGATTTAGCTTTGACGATGGCGGGGCAGAGCTGGGCCAGCTGGCCAAACCCCTGTTTGACGGCTACGGTGCGGTCGACTCCGTCATGATTGCCGCGAATGCTGATATTAACCTGCTGCTTGGTAGGCATGGCCAGATAGGCTACACCGCAACCAACCAGCGTAATCACCCCCAATACTGCCCAATCAAAACCGCTTGTCTTTGCCATCTTAACTCTTCTTTATTTCTGTAACCGGTTCACCTGCTTGCTGTGCTCAAGGTCATCCAGCGATCATTCATCCATAAAGAGCTCGAGCAGCACATTCAGATAGCGATGGCCGAGGGACGTCAGCTGCCAGCTGTCGCCGAGATCCTCGATCAACTCCTTGGTCTGGGCAATCGCGAGCATAGTCTCCACCCGCTCCAGGCCCAGGCCGGTGTAAGCCTCGAACTCCGCCTTGGGGGCCGGCTCGAACAACCTGAACCGGTTCATGAAGTACTCCAGCGGCAGTTCGTCCTCGCTCACCTGCCACTGCTTGTCCAGATAAGGACGGTCGGGATCCAGATAGCCTTTCGGGTGCTTCACCTTGGCGCTGCGCAGTATCTGGCCGGAGGCCAGATCCGTCATCTTGCCGTGGGCGCCGCAGCCGATCCCGAGATAATCGCCGAAGCGCCAGTAGTTGAGGTTGTGGCGGCACTGATAGCCCGCCTTGGCATAGGCCGAGATCTCGTACTGCTGATAGCCCTGGGCGGTGAGCATGGCGTGGCCCTGCTCGTAGATGTCCCACAGGGTGTCATCTTCCGGCAGGGTGGGCGGCTTGGAGGCAAACGCCGTGTTCGGCTCTATGGTGAGCTGATACCAGGAGAGGTGCGGCGGTGCGCAGTCGATGGCCTGCTGCAGGTCATAGAGAGCGTCGTCCAGGCTCTGATCCGGCAGGCCGTGCATCAGATCCAGGTTGAAGGTGGGCAGTGCGATGGCGTGGGCCAGTTCGGCGGCCTTGCGCGCCTCTTCGGGGCCGTGGATGCGGCCGAGCCGGGTCAACTTCTCCTGCTGGAAGCTCTGCACCCCGATGGAGATGCGGTTGATGCCTGCCCGCTGGAAGCCGGCGAACTTGTCCGCCTCAACCGTGCCCGGGTTGGCCTCCATGGTGATCTCGCAATCCGGGGTCAGCGCGATGCGGGCCCGTACGCCATCCAGCAGGGTTTGCATCGCCTCTACCGTCAACAGGCTGGGGGTGCCACCACCGATAAAGATGGAGGAGAGCGGACGCCCCTGGGCCCACTTCAGATCCTGATCCAGATCCTCCAGCAGGGCGGCCACGTACTCGAGGTGAGGCAGCTCCCCTTTCTGGGCGTGGGAGTTGAAGTCGCAGTAGGGGCACTTCTGGACGCACCAGGGCACATGGATATAGAGGGAGAGGGGCGGCAGTTGCAGCATGGGGCTTCCAATAATCAAAAATAAAAACGGGGGCTGACGGCCCCCATTGTAGATGACAATGCTTGATTGGCGAGGGGCTACGAACTCAGTGAGTCGCAGCCAGCGCGGCTTTCAGCTTGGCCAGCGCCTGGCCGCGATGGCTGAGCTGGTTTTTCAGCTCGCTCGGCATCTGGGCCGAGGTGCAGTCATGGTCGGGCACGAAGAACACGGGATCATAGCCAAAGCCGTGCTGACCGCGCGGTTCGTCGATGATCATCCCCTCCCAGCTCGCCTGGCAGATGATGGGGGTGGGATCGTCGGCGTGGCGCATGTAGACCAGCACGCACCAGAAGCGGGCGCTCTTGAGGTAATCGGGGGCGCCTTTGAGCTCGGCCAGCAGCTTCTCGATGTTATCCTTGTCGCTGGCATGCTCGCCGGCGAAGCGGGCTGAGTAGACGCCGGGGCGACCGTGCAGCAGATCCACTTCCAGACCCGAATCGTCGGCGACGGCGGGCAGACCCGTGATGCGGGCGGCGTGGCGGGCCTTGATGATGGCATTCTCGACGAAGGTGGTGCCTGTCTCTTCGGCATCAGGCACAGCAAACTCGCTCTGTGGGATCACCTGGATCTTCATATCGGCCAGCATGGCGGCCAATTCCTTCACCTTTTTCTGGTTACCTGTTGCCAGGACAAGCTTGTTCATCGAGCACCTCCGCAAAAATAATCTGCGCATTCTATGCGGGGCACGCCTTGAGTAAAAGCGCCAATTGCCCTCAATACCACCCTGGCTTGCCACTCCTGTGGCCCCGGTGGAGATGCGAACAAGATGCATGTTTCCATATAGGAATAACCAAAGTGATTAAATACCATTTCAATTCATTACTGTGAGTCAGTAGACTCGCGCCCCAATCGATTTTCCCTTACGGCTTGAGGTGACTGATGCCATTGATTCTTCTGCTTGTCCTGCTGGTGCTGTTCAGTCCGTTGGCCATCGACATCTACCTGCCCGCCATCCCGCAGATGGCCGAGCAGCTCGGTGCCGAAGTGACCCTGATGCAGGGCACCATCACCTGGTTCCTGTTCAGCATGGGACTGGGTCAGCTGCTGGTAGGGCCGCTCGCCGACCGTTATGGCCGCAAGCCCATCGCTCTGGGTGGCGTGCTGCTTTACGGCCTGAGCGCACTGGCGGCCGGTTTTGCCGCCAGCCTGGGTGAGCTGATGCTGGCGCGGGTGCTGCAAGGCTTCGGTGCCTGTGCCACCTCGGTCGCCGCCTTCTCTGTGGTGCGTGACAGCTATGGCCCCAAGAAGAGCGGCCAGATGATCTCCTACCTGAACGGCGCCATCTGCTTCATTCCTGCGCTGGCGCCGCTGCTCGGCGGCTGGCTCACCGCCAAGGCGGGCTGGTCTGCCAACTTCTGGTTCATGGCCGGTTATGCGGTCGTCGTCGGCAGCTGGCTGCTGTGGCGCATGCCGGAGACCCGCCCGGACGAGACCAGCAGCAGCGGTCCGCTCATCAGCTGGTCCCGCTACAGCCCTGTGCTGCGCTCCCCGAGTTTTCTGTTCAACGCATCTCTTTGCATGTTGGCGATGGCGGTGATCCTGGCCTATGTCACGGCGGCGCCGGTGCAGCTGATGGTGAAGCTGGGGCTGGACATGAGCGGCTTCAGCTACTGGTTCACCGCCAATGCGGCGCTGAACATACTGGCCTGCTTCCTGGCGCCCCGCTTCATCGCCAGAGTGGGGCCGAGACGCACGCTGCGCATCGGCCTGCTGGTGATCACCTTGTCGGCCATAGCGCTGACCCTGGTGCAGCACGTCGAGCATCCGCTGGCCATGATGGGGCCCGTGTTCTTCTCCAGCATCGGTTTTGCCATGGTGCTGGGGGCGGCAGCCGGCATGGCACTGGCCCCCTTCGGCCACTGCGCCGGGACGGCGGCGGCCCTGCTCGGTCTGTTCCAGATGAGCGGCTCTGGCGCCCTGGTGGGGATCACAGGTTGGTTGATGCCGGATCCGCTCAATCAGCTGGCGCTGCACATGTGGCTGCTGTTGCCGCCGCTGTTGCTGCTGTTGACCCGGCAGGGCCGGCGCTTGTGTTTGCAATAAATCCTGTGCTCTGATGGGCACACTCAGGGGGCCATGAGCCCCCTTCTCTTTTGCAGGCGATACCTCGCCTGACCCTAATGACAGACCCGTGGAGAAAACCGGATGAGCCAGACTCTCAACGCCGCCCTGGTGGGCTATGGCTTCGCAGGCCAGACCTTTCACGCCCCCTTCCTGACCAGCACTCCGGGGCTCTCCCTCGGTTGGGTGGTGAGCCGGGACGCCGCCAAGGTGCAGGCCGAACTGCCCGGTTGCCGGGTCGGCTCTCTGGAGCAGGTGCTGGCCGATCCGAACGTCGATCTGGTGGTGATCGCCACGCCGAACGATACCCATGCCCCCATAGCCCGTCAGGCGCTGCTGGCCGGCAAACACGTGGTGATCGACAAGCCGTTCGCGCTGGATCTGGCCGAGGCGAAGGCCCTGGTGGAGCTGGCAGGGAAGCAGCAGCGGCTGCTCAGCATCTTTCACAACCGGCGCTGGGACGGAGACTTTCTCACCGTGCGCCGCCTGCTGGCTGAAGGTGCCCTGGGGCAGATCGCCCAATTTGAATCCCACTTCGATCGCTATCGTCCACAAGTGCGCCAGCGCTGGCGCGAGGCGGGCGGTCCGGGCTCGGGTCTGTGGTTCGATCTCGGTCCCCACATCCTGGATCAGGCGTTGCAACTGTTCGGCCAACCGGACTGGCTGCAGGCGGATTTGGCGCAGCAGCGCCCAGGCGCCCTGGCGGATGACTACTTCCACCTGGTGCTGGGCTATGGCGAGTTGAGAGTGATATTGCACGGCAGCTGTCTGGTGTCGGCCACCATGCCCCGTTTCGTCATCCACGGCAGTGAAGGCTCGTTTATCAAGTTCGGCATGGATGTGCAGGAAGATCAGCTCAAGCTCGGCAAGCGGCCACCGGCGGCGGACTGGGGCCTCGACAGCGAACCCGGCCAGCTCAGCCGCATTCGGGATGGTCAGCTCCAGCAGCAGACTGTGGTCGGTGAGGCCGGGGATTACGGCGCCTACTATCGCGGCGTCTGCGCCGCCATCAAGGGGGAGGGAGAGAATCCGGTGCCGGCCAGCGAGGCACTGGCGGTGATGGCGCTGTTGGATCTGGCCCGTGACAGCCACCAGCAAGGGAAACGGCTGGCTTGTCAGAACTTGTCTGACTGAGATGCATATCTCGCCTCTCACCCGAATGGGGAGAATCGCCGTTTATCGCCAGTAATCACGCCAGTTGCGGTGTTTTATTGTACAGGTTGACTGAATGGCGAGTGTTTTGTATTAATGTTTGTCGTTGTAGCAGTTCTTTTCATCCAGCCAACGAGAAAATATCATTGTGATACTCGTTTTCATTGGGCGCGTATGGGGATATATTTCGCGCGCCTCTTGGCTCCCGGCCTATGGGTTTCTAACCGGGTGAAAGGACGCACTGTGATGGTTGAACGAACCATCTCTCCATATTTTTTTGAGGGTATGCACATGAACAAAGTACTGGTAGCCGGTATCCTGGGTCTGATGTTGACCGCTTGTGGTCAGAAAGAAGAAGCCGCCGCTCCGGCTGCTACTCCGGCCGCCGACGTTGCTGCAACTGTTGAGAAAGCCGCTAGCGAAGCCACCTCTACCGTAGAGAAGGCTGCTTCCGAAGCGACTGCAACCGTCGAGAAAGCTGCCTCCAAGGTTGAAGCTGCAGTGAGCGATGCCAAGGCCAACTAAGCCTGCACCTCTGCTGAAGACGGGTCCGGAGCCAAGCTCCGGACCCGTTTTTTTATGTCTGACGGGCAAGGTCCCCGCGGTTGGCCAGCCCCTTCTTGCCTAGACCGCCGGGTTGAGCCGGGCGGTGAGAACATGATCCTCCCAGCGGCCGTTGATCATCAGATAGTCCCGGGCCAGGCCCTCCCGCTCGAAGCCGAGACGCTCGAGCAGGGCACCGCTGCGCCGATTGGTGGGCATATAGCTTGCCATGACGCGGTGCAGGCCGTGCTCCCGAAACAGGTACTCGATGCCGGCCTCGACCACCTCCTGCATCAGGCCCTGGCCTTCATGGGCCTGATCGATGGCATAGCCAAGATGGCAGGCCTTGAACATGCCCATCAGTATGTGGGTGAAGTTGCAGGTGGCGATCACCTGCTCGCCCTGGGGATCGAGCGCCACCAGATGAACGGCGCTGCCGTTGAAGAACTGGCCATAGCTGTCGCGCAGGCGGCCATGCCAATGGCTCAGGGTATAGAAGCTCTCGTCCCGGCTGGGTTCCCAGGGGGTGAGGTGAGCGCGATTGCGCAGATAGAAATCCAGCATCAGGTCGGCCCGCTCGGGCGGCAATACGGTGAGTCGGGTACGGGCCGTGCTGAGGTGCGGTAGTGCCATCAAGGTTCCCTCTGTGGATTCATAAGCATGGTGCCGGCCAGGGCGGCCGCGGCCATCAGTGATCTCGTTGCCTTAACCACTCATCGCGCAGCAGGCCGTAATGGACGTGATCCACCACCCTGTCCGCCAGCCGTTCGGCCCGCCGGCTGATCCCCTCCTGCTGCATGCCGAGTCGCTCGCACACAGCCCGGCTGGGCTCGTTCTCCACCGCCGCGCTGATCTCGACCTTCTCCATCCCCATCTCCTCGAAGGCGTGGTGGATCAGGGCCTGACAGGCGCGGGTGATGATGCCGTTGCCCTGCCAGCGCTCCGCCAGCCAGTAGCCTATGGTGACCTTGGCCAGCGCCGGATCGATCTGGTTGTAGCCGATGACGCCGACCACCTCGCCCTGATACTCGATGGCGGTGGTCAGCCCCTCGCCACGGGCAAATTTCTCGATGGCATGACGGATGAAGGTGGCGCTGTCGGCCGGTTGCTGTATGTAGGGGGGCCAGGGTAGCCATTGGGTCAGGTAGTCGCGGTTCTCCCGGCACAGGCCGAAGAGTTCGCTGGCCATGTCGGGCTGCAGGAACAGCAGCGCCAACTCATCGTCCAGTTGCCATGAAAACATCCTTACCTCCCTGCCGCGTCTTGGCCCGGTGCGGGCCGCCAAACAGCCAATGTAGCCAATCAACCCCTTGTGCGCCAAGGACTTTCAGTCTCTCGCCTGCGTTCGCTATCCCCATATGGAGGGGCCTGTACTGGGAGTTGTACGAGGCCTTGTCATTCTCCGCCCTTTTTTAGCGTCATTCACTGCCTTTGGTTATGTTTTCGCTACCAAACATATGAAACAGCAGATCCTGCTACCGGTTCGTGCTGCGCTGTCACATATGACAGGCAGCAATTTCGATCGTGCCAACTAGTGTAGGAACGCCGGGCAACGGACCCGGCGTGCAATCTTCATCGACTTAAGGAAAGACGAGATGAACAAAGTCTATTTGGCCGTGGTATTGGCCTGCTGGGGAAGCGCAGCCTTGGCTGCAGAACAGGTTGACGTACATCAGGTGGCGGGCATTCAGGGGGCACCGAGCGGTGCCGCGGGGGTGAGCGCGCTGGCCGGGGATGGCGAGTTTCGTCAGGTGAGGGCGGTCAAGCTGCCCAATGGCCAGCAGCGGGTGCGCTATGAGCAGACCTGGCACGGCATCCCGGTCTGGGGCCAGGTGCTGGTGGCCGAACAGTCCCTCGGTGGTCAGATAAGCCAGGTCTCCGGCCAGATCCTGCGCCAGATCGATGCCGACGTGGCCAGCCCGACTGCCGCCCTGTCACCGGCCGATGCCGCTGGCAAGGCCCGTGCCGGGGCCAAGGGCAGCAACGAGCGGGTCAAGCTGTTCGTGATGCAGGATGAGGCTGGTCAGGCCCGTCTGGTCTATCTGGTCTCCTGGCTGGCGGCAAGCGAGCAGCCGAGCCGTCCCTTCGTGGTGATCGATGCCCAGAGCGGGGCCGAGCTCAAGCGCTGGGAGGGGATCAACCACAAGGACGCCACAGGCCCGGGTGGCAACGTCAAGACCGGCAAATACTTCTACGGCTCCGACTTCGGCCCCCTGCTGGTGGACGACAGCTGCCGCATGACCAGCCCGAACGTGGACACGGTCAACATGAATCACGCCACCACGGGTGGTGCCGTACACCAGTTCACCTGCCCGGAGAACACGGTCAAGGAGATCAACGGTGCCTACTCGCCACTCAACGATGCCCACTACTTCGGCAACGTGGTGTTCGACATGTACCGCAACTGGTACAACACGGCGCCGCTCAGCTTCAAGCTGAAGATGCGGGTGCATTACAGCCGCAACTACGAGAATGCCTTCTGGGACGGCAGCCAGATGACCTTTGGCGATGGCGCCACCACCTTCTACCCGCTGGTGAGCCTGGACGTGGCCGCCCACGAGGTGAGCCACGGCTTCACCGAGCAGAACTCGGGCCTGGTCTACTCGGGCCAATCGGGCGGCATCAACGAGGCCTTCTCCGACATGGCGGGGGAAGCGGCTGAAAATTACATGAAGGGCAGCAACGACTGGCTGGTCGGGGCCCAGATCTTCAAGGGCAACGGCTCGCTGCGCTACTTCGAGGATCCGACTCGTGATGGCAGCTCCATCGGTCATGCCAGCGATTACTATGACGGCATCGATGTGCACCACAGCTCGGGTGTCTACAACCGTGCCTTCTACCTGCTGGCCAACACCAGTGGCTGGAATACCCGCAAGGCCTTCGAAGTGTTCGTGCTGGCCAACCGCCTCTACTGGGGCGCCAACACCACCTACGATCAGGGCGCCTGCGGCGTGACCAAGGCGGCCACCGATCTGGGCTACAGCCTGACTGACGTGGCAGCAGCCTTTACCACTGTCGGGGTCAACGCCTCCTGCGGTACCACACCGCCACCACCCGGCAGCGTGCTGCAAAACGGGGTCCCGGTGAGCGGGCTCTCCGCCGCCAAGGGTGGCAAGGTGAACTTCACCATCGACGTTCCGGCCGGCAAGAGCCAGCTGGTAGTTGCCAGCAGTGGCGGCACAGGCGATGCGGATCTCTATGTGAAGTTCGGGGCGCTGCCGACCGGCACCAGCTATGACTGCCGCCCCTACAAGAGTGGCAACACCGAGACCTGCACCCTGAATTCGCCCAAGGCGGGTACCTGGTATGTGCAGCTGAGCGGCTTCAGCGCCTTCTCCGGTGTGACCCTCAAGGCGACCTACTGATCCCTGCTTGATGTGACCTAGCGTTTGGCGCCGGACTTGTCCGGCGCTTTTTTATGCAGGTTTGCCCGACCAGCGCCGGGCCAGGGTGCGAGCGGCTTCCAGCACCCGCTCCTTGGCGGGGTTGGGCCGCTTGCCGCTGCGCCAGGCCATCATGACATCCCAGTGATCCTGCGGCAGATCCACCACATCCAGCTGGACCAGGCGGCCAAACTCCAGGTCCCGGCTGATGGCGAGCGCCGGCATCAGGGTGATGAAGCCGTGCTCCAGCGCCAGCTCCCGTGCCGCGCTGGCGGGCTGGATGGCGTGCAGCGGGCTCGCCACCTGGCGCAGCAGTCGCAGTTGCAGGATCAGCTCGTCGCAGCCTGTGCCCCATTGCTGGGGGGCCAGCCGTTCGTTGGCTATGTCCTGCAAGGTCAGCCCCTGCCGCCCGGCCAGCGGATGGGTGGCGCAGGCCACCGCTATGATGGGGGAGCGGTAGAGCAGTTCGAGCTGGATGCCGGCGATGGCCGGGCATTTGAGGATGAAGCCGACGTCTGTCTCACCGGTCAGCAGCTCCTGCATTATGATGCCGGAGTGATCCGTGTTGCAGCGGATCTCGAACGCTTCATCCACCAGCGCCAGCAGCAGGGGGCCAAACACCACGGTCGTCAGGGAGGGCAGGCAGGAGAGCTTGATGCGGGGCAGGGCAGGCGCCCCCTGCATCGCCAGGCGTCCCCCTTCCAGTGCACTCAGGGCCGCCGCCGCCGCAGGCAGAAACTGCTCGCAGGCTGGGGTGGGCGTGGCGCCGCGTCTGTGGCGGCGAAACAGGGGTTGTCCCAGCGCCTGTTCCAGCACGGCGATCCGCTGGCTGACCATGGGTTGTGACCAGCCGCGAATGGCCGCCGCCTTGCTGAAGCTGCCGCGATTGACCACATCCAGTAGTAATTGCAAGTCATCCAGGGTCATAGCCATAACGTAATCCAATATGAAATATAGCCAGTTGTCGGCTACCACTATATCTGGCGGCCTTCCAGAATAGCAGTATCAATCGTTGTGCATTGGCATATTGCCATGCCGGGTCAGAGGGTTGCAGTCACCCTTGACCCGGTTTGGCGACGGCGTCATCCGGGCGATGAGACGAGCGAGTTGGATGTCATTAGCGAAGCAGGGGTCAGGCAGTCATGGTAGAGCGGGCGAGGCGGTTGGGGCGGTGGTTTTTGGCGTTGGATTCCCTCTTGGTGATCCTGGGTTTTTTCGTGGTGATGCCCATGATCAGCCTGCGCTTCGTGGATCAGCTTGGCTGGGCGGCCGGGGTGGTCGGTCTGGCGCTGGGGCTGCGTCAGCTGACCCAGCAGGGGTTGGGGGTGCTGGGGGGCTCGCTGGCAGACAAGTTTGGCGCCCGGCCACTCATAGTGGGCGGCATGTTGTTGCGGGCCGCGGGCTTTGCCAGTCTGGCCTATGCCCAGAGCGGGCTTGAGCTGATCCTCTCCTGCATCATCTCGGGACTGGGGGGCTGTCTGTTCGACCCACCCCGCGCCGCCCTGGTGATCAAGTTCACCCGTCCGCGCCAGCGGGGTCGCTACATCTCCCTGTTGATGATGCTGGAGAGCGCGGGCGCCGTGGTGGGGGCCCTGCTCGGCAGCTGGCTGCTCAACTTCGACTTCGAGTATGTCTGCCTGCTGGGGGCCGGTCTGTTTGTCTGTGCGGCCCTGTGCAACCTGCTGATCCTGCCGCCCTACAAGCTCTCGCAGCGGCCGACGCCGATCCGGGCCGGCCTCGGCCAAGTGCTGGCGGACAAGGCGTTCTGCCGGCTGGTGCTGATCCTGAGCGGCTACTACGCGCTCTGGGTGCAGGTGATGCTGATCTTCCCCATCCTGGTGAAACAGATGGCGGGCAGCACCACGGCGGTGGGCTGGATGTATACCCTGGAGACCGCCATCTCGCTGGCGCTGCTCTACCCTCTCGCCCGTTATGGCGAGAAGCACTTCAAGCTGGAGAGCCGGCTGATGGCGGGCGTGTTGCTGATGACGGCCGGTATCGGGCTGGTGGCGTTTGCGACTACGTTGCCCGCCGTCTTCATGCTGCTTGCCTGTTTCTATCTGGGGATCGTCATCGCCGAGCCGGCGCGGGAGACCCTCATGACCAAGCTGGCGCAGCCGGGCGCGCGTGGCAGTTACATGGGCTTCAGCCGGCTGGGGCTGGCGCTCGGTGGCATGACGGGATACGTGGGGGGCGGTGCCCTGCATGATTACGCCAATGCCCAGGGGCAGCCCTGGTTACCCTGGCTGGTGCTGGGGACGGTCGGCGTGACGACCTTGCTGCTGCTGGTGAACTGCTTTCACCGCGAGCCGAGTCTGGCGCGGGTCAACATCTGACGGGCAATAAAAAACCGGCCGCAGGGCGGCCGGAAGTAATTCAAACAGTAGACATTGGTATCACAGGGTATAACTGACTTCCAATTACTTAGAAGTTGTACTGCAGGGCCACGGCGACCACGTCGTCGGTGTTCTTGCCCAGCGAGTTGGTGTGGGTACCGTTGACGTTGTCCAACAGGTTGATCTTGTAATCAACATAGGCGTTGAAGTTGTCGGTGAAGTTGTACCAGGCCCCGATGGATACGTATTCGGTGGCGGTGTCATCGATACCGCGAGCGTTGTCCTTCACGTCGGTGCGCAGGTAAGCCAGGGACGGCTTGAACTTGCCAACAGTGTACTGGGCCACGGCTTCGTAGCCATCCATCTTCTCGGCGTAGCCGTTGTTGACGAACAGGTGGTCTTCACCGTGGGAGTAGGTCGCGGCCAGGTAGAGATCGCCGGCTTCGTACTTGGCGCCCACGCCGTACAGCTTGGCATCGCGGTCGCCACCGAAGGCGGCGTTGTCAGCCTGCTCGTCGGTCTTGCCAGCCTGGTTATAGGCGGCACCCAGACTCAGACCCATGTCGAAGTCATAGTTGGCGGACAGGGCGAAGCCTTCAGCAGACCCTTCAGAATTCCAGTTGCTGTTCGGGCCGTGCATCATGGAACGGTCGGCGTTCTGCGGATCGTTGTTGCCGGTGAACTGGGCACCCAGGGTCAGACCCTGATAGGTGTAGATGTACTGGGCCAGGCCGTTGGTACGGCCGGTGCCGAACACTTCGGTGTCTTTACCCAGGCCGTCACCGCCCCACTCAGGCAGCACGTCTGTGTAGTCGTTCACGGCTTTGGTGAACAGACCATCCTGACGGCCATAGCTGAAGGCACCGAAACGATCGTGCTTGATGCCGGCGTAAGCCAAACGCAGCTCGTCGTTGTCGGAGCCGGAGACCGGCAGGTTGTATTCAGCGAAGCCGAACGCGGTCAGCTCGTTGTCGATCTTGGTTTCGCCGGCAACGTGCAGACGGAAGTAGCTCTGATCACCTTCGGCGCCGTTGTCATCGGTACCGTAGTACATGCCTTGAGCACGGCCACCGATCTCGAGTTTGGTGCCATTCTGGTCATAGACGGTAGCGGCTTGCGCACCACCGGCCAGCAGCACGCTGGAGATGGCCATAGTCAATGCGGTCTTTTTCATTGTTCATTCCTCTGGTGTAAACACTGTCGGACCTGTGCTCGGCCCTGTTGATCGGTCTCTGTTCCGATACCCCAGAGTAGATCTGCGAACCTTGATAGAAACTGAAGCGCATGAGGATTAATTAATGATTTGACGTAAAAACGAGGCATAAAAAACGGCCCAGAGCGGGCCGTTTGAAGGTTTATGGCATGAAATGCTGATCAGAGTATCAGACCGCCGAAGAAGAAGCCCAGTGCCACGGCGAAAGCGATGGTCGCTGTGCCGGGGATGAAGAAGGGGTGGTTGAACACGGCCTTGCCGATCCGGGTCGAGCCGGTGTCGTCCATCTCGACCGCGGCCAGCAGGGTCGGGTAGGTCGGCAGTACGAACAGGGCGCTCACGGCGGCGAACGAGGCGATGGCGGTCAGCGGGCTGACACCCAGTGCCAGTGCGGCCGGCATCAGGGCCTTGGTGGTGGCGCCTTGTGAGTAGAGCAGCATGGCGGCGAAGAACAGCACCACGGCCAGCAGCCAGGAGTATTGGTTCAGCAGGTCGCCGGCGATCAGCTGTATGGTGTCCATGTTGCCTTTCACGAAGACGTTGCCCAGCCAGGCCACACCCAGTACGCAGATACAGGCGGACATACCGGACTTGAAGGTCGGCATGTTGGTCACTTGAGTGGCGTCCAGTTTGCAGACCAGGGTCATGATGGTGGCAGCAGCCAGCATGATGCCCATGATGGCACCGTCACGGGGGATCGGCGGATTGGCGATCAGGCCCACTTTGCCCGAGATAGCGGTGGCATAGGCCATGACGGCCACGATGGCGGCGATGAAGATCCAGACAGAAACCTTGGCGTAAGGCTTCAGCTCCAGCTTGGTGGTGCCACGCAGCTTGATCAGCCCCTTGGCTTTACGCTCCAGATAGACTTCATCCAGCTCCAGCGGTTTGCCCATCATGTTGGCAATGAAGGCACCCAGGATACAGGCGAGGAAGGTGGACGGAATGCAGATGGCCAGCAGGGTCAGGTAGTCGACACCGAACGGCTCCAGCATGCCGGAGAAGGCAACTACGGCCGCGGAGATCGGGGAAGCCGTGATGGCGATCTGGGAGGCGACAACCGCGATGGAGAGCGGACGGGAAGGACGAATGCCCTGCTCCTTGGCCACTTCGGCGATCACCGGCAGGGTGGAGAAGGCGGTGTGACCGGTACCGGCCAGCATGGTCATCAGATAGGTGACTATGGGGGCGGCGAAGGTGATGTACTTGGGATTCTTGCGCAGGGCCTTTTCTGCCAGCGACACCAGGTAGTCCATGCCACCGGCCAGTTGCATACAGGCAATGGCACAGATGACGGACGCGATGATCATGATCACGTCCCAGGGGATGAAGGTGACCAGCTGGTCGCTCGGAATTTGTACCCCCAGGCCCCAGGTCAGTACCAGCACACCCAGACCACCGGCAAAGCCGATACCGATACTGCCTATCCGGGCTCCCAGATAGATAGCGGCGAGCACGACAAGTAACTCGATAACAATCATAGTGAACACTCCATTTTCCAGTTTTTTTAGGTTTTATTTGGCAGAAAAGCCAATTCCCGATGGGGCTGGGTGAGACCGATCGGGAACTGACTTTATGGGCCGGGATAAACCCGGCCCATTTGCTCGCTTATACGGTGGCTTCGCGGGTGTAGCGCTTGGCTTTGTATTGCGGGTTCATCAGGTTCTCGATGGAGAGAATTTCATCCAGCTGCTCTGCGGTCAGCAGGCCGCGTTCCAGCACGACTTCACGGACGTTCTTGCCGGTCTGGGCGCAGATCTTGCCGACTATGTCCCCTTCGTGGTGGCCGATGAAGGGGTTCAGGTAGGTCACGATACCGATGGAGTTCAGCACGTGGTTCATGCAGATTTCCGGGTTGGCAGTGATGCCTTCGACGCACTTCTCGCGCAGGGAGATACAGGCTTTTTCCATCAGGCTCAGGGATTCGAACATGGCCTGACCAATCACCGGCTCCATGACGTTCAGCTGCAGCTGACCAGCTTCGGCGGCGAAGGTGATGGTGACGTCGTTACCGAATACCTTGAAGCAGCTCTGGTTGACCACTTCCGGGATGACCGGGTTGACCTTGGCCGGCATGATGGAGGAACCGGCCTGCATTTCCGGCAGGTTGATCTCTTTGAGCGCGGTGCGCGGGCCGGAGGAGAGCAGACGCAGATCGTTACAGATCTTGGACATTTTCATGGCCAGACGCTTGATGGCGCCGTGCAGCATCACGTAGGCGCCGCAGTCGGAGGTCGCTTCGATCAGATCTTCAGCCGGTACGTAGGCACGACCGGTGATCTCGGCCAGGCGCTTGATGGCCAGGGCTGAGTACTCGGGCGGGGTGTTCAGGCCGGTACCGATGGCGGTCGCGCCCAGGTTCACTTCCAGCAGCAGCTCCTGGCAACGCTTGATGGACTTGATCTCTTCACGCAGGGTGACGGCGAAGGCGTGGAATTCCTGGCCCAGAGTCATGGGAACCGCGTCCTGCAGCTGGGTACGACCCATCTTCAGAATGCTCTTGAATTCGGCGGCCTTGGCATCGAAGGCGGCGATCAACGCTTCCAGCGCATGCAGCGTGGTGTCAGTGCTGTTCACCACGGCAACGCGGAAACCGGTAGGGTAGGCGTCGTTGGTGGATTGGCACTTGTTGACGTGGTCGTTCGGGTTGATGACGTCGTAACGGCCTTTCGCCAGACCCATGATCTCGAGGGCGATGTTGGCCAGTACTTCGTTGGTGTTCATGTTGACGGAGGTGCCGGCACCACCCTGATAAACGTCGACCGGGAACTGGTCGAAGCATTTACCGGTGTTCAGCATCAGGTCGCAGGCTTCTACGATCTTGTCAGCAATCTCAGGACGGATGGTGCCCAGTTCGCCGTTCGCCATGGCGGCGGCCTTCTTGGTCAGTACCATGCCGCGGACGAATTCCGGAACGTCAGAAATCTTCTGAGAGCTGATCTTGAAGTTCTCGACAGCGCGCAGGGTGTGCACACCGTAGTAGAAATTATTGGAAACTTCTTTGGTGCCCAGCAGGTCTTCTTCAATGCGGACGTTCTTGATGTCGCTCATTGTAATGCCTCAGAAATCAGATAAATGGAAACGATCCTCACCGAGTGGTCGCGAGTTCCTTACGCACGGCTCATCCTGAAGCACCACACATCGAGTGGGGCAGTTGGGGGCTTTTTTGCTCCCTTAATTACTGGCGTCGATATTACCTCAATTGAGGTATCTGATATTAGACCTGGATCACTAAATTTGAGACAACCTCAAATAACTTGTGGTCATTAAACAGATATTGCAATCGAACGATTTACTTTGACAGAACAAGGACTTCAATCACAGTCCAGCAGGCCGTTTTTTCTGAATATCCGGCGTGCTATCACCCTTCAGACTTGAAAAACGAGGGGGTACCCCCATTTTAATTATCAAGGACCTATATCATGGTGGGTTGGCAGCAAGATTATTTCGGTGGCTGCCACCGACCTGAGATTCATTCAAATTCACCCGCACTGAGGTTGTTATGGGCAAGTTATTTCTGTTGTTGGTCGGTCTGGTGCTGCTCGAGCTAACCGTGATGATCGAGGTGGGTTCAGTGATTGGCGCCTTGCCAACCGTCGGCTTGCTGGTGCTGACCGCCGTGATCGGGTCATCGCTGGTGCGCAGTGAAGGCATCAAGACCCTGCTCAATGCGCAGCAAAAGATGCAGCAGGGCGAGATGCCGGGCCGCGAGGTGATAGGGGGCATGATGCTGGCGCTGGCCGGCTTGCTGCTGATCATTCCGGGGTTTGTGACCGATATCTTCGGTATCTTGCTGTTGCAGCCCTGGCTGCGCAACAGGTTGGCCGACAAGCTGGTGGGCAGCGGCCAGTTCAGGATGCAGATGGGCGGTTTTCAGGCGCAGCAGCCTACGTTCGAGGCGCGTCCTGGTGAGGAACAACCGGGTGAGGCCAATCGTGGCGGGACCACCATAGAAGGCGAATTTGAACGTAAAGAATAAACCTCAGTATTGAGACTGTGCCTGTCAGGGCCTGCCCTGATGGCACAGCCGTTCGAAGCGGTGACGGGCATACCACCAGGCCAGTATGCCCGCCGCCAGATTGGCCAGCAGTATCCCCAGATAGACCCCCTGTTCCCCACCCAGTTCCGCCCCCAGCCAGGCTCCTGGCAGCAAGAAGACAAACAGTCGCAACCCGTTGAACAGAAACGAGACGCTCGAGGCCCTGACACCGTTGAGCGCCGAGGCCAGCAGCATCACCATGCCCTGGAAGCCGTAACCTATGGGCACCAGATGCAGATAAAGGATGATGAGACGCACCACCTGCGGGTGATCGCTGAACAGGTTGGCGATGAGCGGTGCCAGCAGCCAGGTCAGGGCGTAGACGCCGAGCTGGAACAGCAGGGCGAAGCGCATGCAGAACTGCAGTGCCGCCTTGGCGCGGGCCGGGTTGCCCGCTCCGCAGTTTTGAGAAATGAAGGGGGCCAGCACGGAAGAGAGCGCCATCATCACGATAAGCAGCAAGGCTTCCACTCTCGATGCGGCGCCATAGGCGGCCACCACCTCGGTGCCCAAGCCGGCGAAGATGATCATCAACACGGCATTGGCCAGCGGGTTGAGTATGTTGGTCAAGGAGGCCGGTACCGCCACGTGCAACAGGGCGCGCCAGTGAGCAAGCAGTCTTGGCCTGGATGACAGGCGCCACAACAGCAGGCCTTCCCGATGGCGCAATATATAGAGGCTGACCAGCATGGCCATCAACCAGGAGATCGAGGTGGCAATGGCAGCCCCGCGGATCCCCCACTCGGGAAAAGGGCCTATGCCGAAGATGAGCAGGGGATCCAGCACACCGTTGACCAGTCCCGCCACCCCCATCACCAGGCTCGGGGTCTTGGTATCGCCTGTGGCCCGGATGGCGGCATTTCCCACCATGGGCAGCGCCAGCAGAGGCACAGTGAGGTACCAGATCAGCATGTAGTCGTGGATCAGCGAGATGAGCTCACGGCTGGCCCCGAGCAGGGTGAAGAGGGGAACTATCGTCAGGGCGCCCAGTACAGAGAGCAGGGTCACCAGCACCACGGCCAGAAACAGGCTGTCGGTGGTGATGCGGGCGGCTTCGTCATGCCGGCCCTGGCCGAGTGCGTGACCAATCACGGCCGAGAGCCCGGCCCCCAGCCCCATCGCCAGCGAGGTCACCACGAAAGTGACCGGGAAGGTAAAACTGATGGCCGCCAGCGCCTGGGTGCCCAGCATGCCGATGAAGAAGGTGTCGACCAGGTTGAACGCCAGTATGGCGACTATGCCGAGTATCATGGGGCCCGTCATGCGCAACAACACGGAGGTCATGGGGGCGGTCAGCATGGGATTGGGTCGGGTCACGGGCTCGTCTCTTGCATCTGGCGAAGTGCGTTCTGGCTGCAAGCAGCGCAAATCCGGTTTCCTGACCGGGACACGGGCGATCCATCGAAGATATTCATAGTACGTGAAAATATTTTTTTTGTATTTGCCCTTGAAGGGTTAACAAAAACGCCCCACATCAGAGGCATATCTAATTTGGCCAGGAATGGCCATTCCTCAAAGCAACACAGAGACTCATTTTGGGAGAGTTATCGATGAAAATTCGTCCACTGCACGACCGCGTCATCATCAAGCGCATCGAAGCTGAAGCCAAATCCGCTGGCGGCATTGTCTTGACTGGTACTGCGGCCCAGAAGTCCACCCGTGGTGAAGTACTTGCCGTGGGGACTGGCCGAATTCTGGACAATGGCGACGTCAAAGCCCTCGCCGTCAAGGTGGGTGACAAGGTGATCTTCAACGAAGGCTACGGTGTGAAGACCGAGAAGCTGGATGGTCAGGATGTACTGATCCTGTCCGAGACCGACATCCTGGCGATTGTCGAAGCGTAATTCACCCTTTTCCCCGAATTGATTTAAGGATTGAAGAAAATGGCAGCTAAAGAAGTCAAGTTTGGCAACGAAGCCCGCATCAAGATGCTCGAAGGCGTCAACATCCTGGCCGATGCCGTCAAGGTCACCCTGGGCCCGAAAGGCCGCAACGTGGTACTGGACAAGTCCTTCGGTGCCCCGACCATCACCAAGGATGGCGTCTCCGTTGCTCGCGAAATCGAGCTGGAAGACAAGTTCATGAACATGGGTGCCCAGATGGTCAAGGAAGTTGCTTCCAAGGCCAACGATGCCGCCGGTGACGGTACCACCACGGCGACCGTACTGGCTCAGGCCATCGTCAACGAAGGCCTGAAGGCCGTTGCCGCCGGCATGAACCCGATGGATCTGAAGCGCGGCATCGACAAGGCCGTCATCGCTGCCGTTGCCGAGCTGCAAGTGCTGTCCCAGCCGTGTGCCGACAACAATGCCATCGCTCAGGTGGGTACCATCTCCGCCAACTCCGATGAGAAAGTGGGCAAGCTGATTGCCGAAGCCATGGACAAAGTCGGTCGTGATGGCGTCATCACGGTTGAAGACGGTCAGGGCCTGGACGACGAGCTGGCTGTAGTAGAAGGCATGCAGTTCGATCGCGGCTATCTCTCTCCCTACTTCGTCAACAAGCCGGAAACCGGTTCCGTCGAGCTGGATGATCCCTTCATCCTGCTGGTTGACAAGAAAGTGTCCAACATCCGCGAGATGCTGCCGGTGCTGGAAGGCGTTGCCAAAGCTGGCAAGCCGCTGCTGATCGTTGCCGAAGACGTGGAAGGCGAAGCGCTGGCGACCCTGGTGGTCAACACCATGCGCGGCATAGTGAAAGTGGCTGCCGTCAAGGCACCCGGTTTCGGTGACCGTCGCAAGGCCATGCTGCAGGATATCGCCATGCTGACCGGTGGTACCGTGATCTCCGAAGAAGTGGGCATGGAGCTGGAAAAAGCGACTCTGGAAGACCTGGGCCGTGCCAAGCGCATCGTCATCACCAAAGAAAACACCACCATCATCGATGGCGTGGGTGATGCAGCCCTGATCGAGAGCCGTGTGGCCCAGATCCGTCAGCAGATCGAAGATACCTCTTCCGATTATGACCGTGAGAAGCTGCAAGAGCGCGTAGCCAAGCTGGCTGGCGGCGTTGCCGTGATCAAGGTCGGCGCCGCTACCGAAGTCGAGATGAAAGAGAAGAAAGCCCGCGTTGACGATGCCCTGCACGCAACTCGCGCTGCCGTAGAAGAAGGTGTGGTTGCCGGTGGTGGTGTCGCGCTGGTGCGCGTCGCTGCCAAGCTGGCCAATCTGCGCGGTGACAACGAAGACCAGAACGTGGGTATCAAGGTTGCCTTGCGCGCCATGGAAGCACCGCTGCGTCAGATCGTCATCAACGCCGGCGAAGAAGCCTCCGTCATTGCCAACGCCGTGAAGAATGGTGAAGGCAACTTCGGTTACAACGCCTACACCGAACAGTACGGTGACATGCTGGCCATGGGTATCCTGGATCCGACCAAGGTGACCCGTTCTGCGCTGCAGTTCGCCTCTTCCATCGCCGGCCTGATGATCACCACAGAGTGCATGATCACCGAGCTGCCGAAGAAAGATACCCCTGCCATGCCTGACATGGGCGGCATGGGTGGCATGGGCATGATGTAATTCGGCCATGGTTACCAAACGGCTCGCTTTTGCGAGCCGTTTTTTTTTATGGCGACTAAACTGAGTCTATCGTTGGCAACTTTATCTGAGGTGAATATGCGTGTACTGGGTTTGATTACATTACTGTTTTCTCTGGCAATGCCAGCCATGGCCCTGGAGGCGCCGCAGGGACCCGTCATCTTGAAGGTGACCGGCAATGTGATGCCCGCCGAGGCGACCGAGGGGGTCGTTGCCTTCGATCTGGCCATGCTCAAGGCGCTGCCACAGCACGAGATAGTGACGAGCAACCCCTGGGTCGACAAACCGCACAAGTATGTGGGGCCCAAACTGGCAGATGTGCTGACTGCCGTCGGGGCGGATGGCAAGGCCATTACTCTGACCGCATTGAACAGTTTCCAGATCAGGATCAACTGGGATAAGGTCAAACAATATGATCCCATTCTGGCCTGGCAGGATGACGGGGTTACCATGCGGGTACGGAATAAGGGGCCGCTTTGGTTTATCCTACCGCTGGATCAGTATCCTGAGCTGAAACGGTCAGAATTTACCGACATGATGATCTGGCAACTGAGTTCGGTTGATATCCAGCATTGATAGAATGGTTTGCGGGAGTGCGGGTGAAAGCAAAGACCAAGGCGTGGCCTTTACTTGTGGTGCTTTATCTATCCATCCTGTTGTTCACGGGAAGTACCTTGTATTGCCTCGCGCAGATACAGAATGCGACCCGGGTGATGGAGAAATATACCTATGATGTCTCCTGGGCCCTGATGCAACTGCAGCTGGAGTTGGGGCGCTTCCTCAACTCCGTCGAGATCTATCATTATGGCGGTATCGATCACGACACCCTGATGCTGCGTTACGACATCCTCTGGAGCCGCACGCCCATTCTGCTCAGTGGCCAGCTGCGCCAGAGCATGAAAGACAAGCAGAAGACACTGCGGCTGGTGCAGCTGATCGAAAGCAATATCCGCGAGATGGAGCCCAACATCACCCAGTTGAAGTCTGGCACGCCGGACTATCAGCAAATAATGATGCGACTGGCCCCCTTGCAGGAACCACTCTCTTACTCCCTTGCGTCTGTCATGCAGAAGAACATCAACGTCTATTCGGGCAATGACAAGCGTTTCGGCCAGCTGCGCAATGCCCTGCTGTTCATGGTATCCGGCCTGGTGCTGTCGGTGATGCTGCTCAGTGGCCTGCTGATCCGCGAGGCTCGCCGGCACTTCCGTGCGGCACGGGTCGATCCCCTGACCGGGCTGGCCAACCGGCTGGCGTTGCTGGAGAAGATGGAGTCCTACGCGACCAAGGAGACACCGTTCGGGCTGGTGTTGGTGGATATCAACGATTTTCGCGATATCAACAGCAAGTTCGGCTACAACACAGGTGATTTCCTGCTGCAGGAGCTGGCAAAGCGGATCCGCAGCCTGTGTGAAAACGGCGAGTGGGTAGCGCGCCTGGGGGGCGATCAGTTTGCCATGATCCAGCGCGAGAGCAGTGACCTGCGGCAGGTGAGGGAGCTGGTGGCCCGTCTGCTCCATGCACTCAAGCAGGACATCATCATCGACAATTATCCGTTCCGGCTGGAGGTGGGGATCGGCATCGCCTTCTTCCCGATGGACAGCAAGTTGACGCAGGAGCTGCTCAGTCGGGCCGAGCAGGCGCTGTTCCACAGTCGCAAGACCCATGTCCCTTATGTCATCTATGACAATTCGCTGCTCAATGAGACGGCGCGTCGCAAGCATCTGGCCAGCGACATGATAATGGCGCTGGAGCACAACGCACTCGAGCTCTATTACCAGCCCATCGTCAATCTCGAAAGTGGCCGCTGCGAGGCGGTCGAAGCTTTGCTGCGCTGGCGCCATCCTGAATTGGGTTTCATTCCGCCCAATGAGGTGATCCAGGTAGCGGAAGAGTTCCAGCTGGCCGAGAAACTGGGCAGCTGGGTACTGAATACCGCCTGTGAGCAGCTCTATCAGTGGCAGCAGCTCGGGCTGGTCGACTTGCAGATGTGCGTGAACATCTCGCCTGGCATGTACCAGCGCAACTTGTTGAAGCTGGTGGCCAAGGCCTTGATGGAGCACCATATCCCGGCTGCCAGCCTGGTACTGGAAGTGACGGAAGACACCACCATGCGCGAGGTGAAAAACTCTTTGCAGCTGATGCAGGATCTCAATCAGCAGGGGGTACAGCTGGCACTGGATGACTTCGGGACCGGCTACTCATCTCTCAGTTATCTGCAGAAACTGCCGGTCAGCAAGGTGAAGATAGATCGCTCCTTCATTCAGGGGATCGATACCTCGGTAGAAGCCTCGGAGCTGGTCGCCAACATTTGCCGCATGGGCTCCATGCTGGGCAAGAGTCTGGTGTGTGAGGGAATCGAAACCCAGGCCCAGCTCGATGTGCTGCGCACCCTCACCGACATTCATCTTTACGGACAAGGCTATCTGTTCAGTCGCCCCGAGCAGGCAGAGAAGGTCTATCAGACCTTGCTGGAGATGGAAGAGCAGTGGCTGGAGCGGCGTCAACCCAACAAGACGTATTTAATTTAGCCAAAATGATTCATGTCTGGCACAGGATGGCCGATAGTCTTAGGGCAGGAGGTACACCATGGATATATCTAGTTCTGCATCAACGTCATTTGGTTCTGCTTTGCTGACAGCCAGTCTGGCCAAAAAACAGCAAACCCAGGATGGTGAAGCCGCTTTGAAACTGCTCCAGACGGCTGCTCAATCAGCCCCGACCGCAGCGACATCGGCCAGCTCCACACTGGGGAGTAAAATCGATATTCGCGTCTGATCATAATGAAAAAGCCCCCATCAACTGATGGGGGCTTTTTTATGTCCAGGATCTGGCCTATAGCGGAAAAGGTGCGGGAGCTTCAAAGGTCATCCGCTCGCCGCTGCGCGGGTGGCTGATGGTCAGCATGGCCGCATGCAGGTAGAGATGGGGGGCCGCCGCCAGCGCGTCCGGATGGGCATAGAGGTTGTCACCCAGTATAGGGTGCCCCAGCTCCAGCATATGGACGCGCAACTGGTGTGAACGGCCCGTGATGGGGGTCAGCTTGATCAGGCTGTTGCCGTTCTCCACCTTCAGTTTCTGCCACAGGGTCAGGGCGTGGCGCCCCTCCTCAAAGTCCACCTTCTGTTTCGGACGGTTGGGCCAGTCGACACAGAGCGGCAGATCTACCTGACCCGAGTCCGCTTCCGGCTCGCCCCATACCCAGGCGAGGTAGTGCTTCTCGGTCTCCCGCTCGCGAAATTGCCGGCTCAGCTCCCGATGGGCATTGGGAGTGAGAGGGATGACAATGACCCCCGTGGTCGACATGTCGAGGCGATGGGCTGCCGCCGCCTTGGGGTGCTGCTGTTTCACCCGATGCAGGACGCTGTCTTCATTCTCGGGGCCGCGCCCGGGGACGCTCAGCAGGCCAGTGGGCTTGTTGACCACCATGATGTCCTTGTCCTTGAACAGGATATCGAGCCAGGGTTCCAGAGGCGGTGAGTATTCAAACATAAATGTCTCGCATCAGAAGGTGGGGGCAAGCCCCCATCGGTTATGGGTAACCACAATCATAAAGGGCATGGGATCCCGCGTGAGCCGGTCATGTCTCTTCAGTATCGCGTCAGTTATGGGTGACCACGATAAAGCGGATGGCATCCAGCTTGAGTTGGGTCTGATCGATCAGGTGGTGCAATTCTGCCTGCAGATTGCGCAGATAATCCAGTTCGCTGTCGCGCACGTTCGGATTGACCGCCTTGAGTGCTTCGAGACGATCCAGGTCCTGCTGCAGGGTCTGCGCCATCTGGGTGCGTGCCTTGTCGACAATCCCGGCTTTCAGCTCTTCGGCAATCGGCTGGCCCTTGCCAATCAGGCCGTGGATCACCGGCTGGGAAGCGGTTACCAGCTTGCTGCCAAGGTGGCGGTTGACCGGGGTCAGCTGGCGGTTGAAGGCATCGAACGCCACCTTTTCACCCAGGTTCTGGCCGTTCTTGTCCATCAGCAGGCGAATTGGCGTCGGCGGCATGAAGCGGTAGAGCTGGGGATGAGCCGCAGACTCGGCCACGAAGATAAGCTCAAGCAGGATGGAGCCGACCGGCAGCGCCTTGTTCTTGAGCAGAGCCACCGAAGTGGCGCCGATCTCGGAGCCCAGGATGAGGTCGATGCCACCGCGCATCATGGGGTGATCCCAGGAGAGCAGCGCCATGTCATCCCGCGACAGGGCGGTTGGACGATCGAAGGTGATGGTCATGCCATCCTGGGGTAGGCCCGGGAAGCTGGAGACCAGCATGTGATCCCCCGGTGTCAGCACCAGCGCATTTTCGCCACGGTCATCCTGATTGACGCCGATCTCGTCGAACATCTTGAGCGCGAAGGAGATCATGCCGGTGTCATCGTCTTCGGCAGTCAGCTTGTCGACCAGTTGCTGCGCAGCCACGCCACCGCTGGAGTGGATCTCCAGCAGACGATCACGGCCTTGCTCCATGCGAGATTTGAGCGGCTCGTGGATCTCCCGTGTCCTGGCCAGCAGGGCATCCAGAGCGGCTTGATCACCCGTATTGGCGGCAAGCAGTTCGAACAGCTCGTCACGCACGGCTTCAAATACCGGGCGGGCGGTCGGACAGGTTTGCTCGAATGCATCCAGCCCGTCGTGGTACCAGAGCTGCAAGGCACGCTGGGCAGTCCCTTCCAGATAGGGAACGTGGATCTCGACGGTATTTTGCTGACCGATGCGGTCCAGACGGCCGATGCGCTGTTCCAGCAGATCCGGGTTGAGGGGGAGATCGAACAGCACCAGATGACTGGCAAACTGGAAGTTGCGACCCTCTGAACCTATCTCGGAACAGAGCAACACCTGGGCACCGCTCTCTTGCTGGGCGAAATAGGCGGAGGCCTTGTCTCGTTCCAGAATGGACATTCCTTCGTGGAATACTGTGCCGCGGATCCCTTCACGGGTGCGCAGCGCCTCTTCCAGCGCGATGGCGGTAGCCGCTTCCGAGCAGATCACCAGTACCTTCTGTTGGCGGGCAGAGAGCAGCAGCTCCAGCAGCCAGTCAACGCGGGGATCAAACTGGGTCCAGGTTGCGTTCTCACCTTCAAATTGCTGGAAGATCTTCTCTGGATAGAGGTAGCGCAGGGCGCGAGTCTGCAGCTCACCGCCGTTGCCGCCCATCATGCCCATCACCTTGATGGCGGTCTTGTACTGCTCCGGCAGCGGCATGGGGTAGACGTTGAGGTGACGCTCCGGGAAGCCCTGAATATTGGCGCGGCTGTTGCGAAACAGCACCCGGCCAGTGCCGTGCTGATCCAGCAGCGTGGCGACGGCCTGCTGGCGGGCGGCGGCATCGCTCAAATCCAGCCCTTCCAGCTGGCTGGCGAGGATCTGCTTGGCTTCGTCGCTCAGGCTCTCGCCATCCAGCAGCTCCTGGGCTGCGCTGGCGACCTGGCCATAGGCCTGCTCCTCGACGAGGAAGGCGTCGTAGTCGTAGAAGCGCTCGGGATCGAGCAGGCGCAGACGGGCAAAGTGGCTCTGGTGGCCCAGCTGATCCGGGGTC
>NZ_CP023818.1:0-140000 GCF_002587065.1 Aeromonas sp. CA23 | reverse complement strand
CACGACTTGTAATTGCGATGGGGGGACGGAGAAGGCTAGGTGGGCCAGGCGACGGTTGTCCTGGTGAAAGTGCGTAGGTGGTGTTTCTAGGCAAATCCGGAGACACAACACTGAGACACGAGACGAAGCCACTACGGTGGTGAAGCCATTGATGCCCTGCTTCCAGGAAAAGCCTCTAAGCTTCAGATTACAAGTCATCGTACCCCAAACCGACACAGGTGGTCGGGTAGAGAATACCAAGGCGCTTGAGAGAACTCGGGTGAAGGAACTAGGCAAAATAGAACCGTAACTTCGGGAGAAGGTTCGCTCTTGACAGTGAAGTCCCTCGCGGATGGAGCAGTTGGGAGTCGCAGTGACCAGATGGCTGGGACTGTTTATCAAAAACACAGCACTCTGCAAACACGAAAGTGGACGTATAGGGTGTGACACCTGCCCGGTGCCGGAAGGTTAATTGATGGGGTTAGCGCAAGCGAAGCTCTTGATCGAAGCCCCGGTAAACGGCGGCCGTAACTATAACGGTCCTAAGGTAGCGAAATTCCTTGTCGGGTAAGTTCCGACCTGCACGAATGGTGTAACCATGGCCATGCTGTCTCCACCCGAGACTCAGTGAAATCGAATTCGCCGTGAAGATGCGGTGTACCCGCGGCTAGACGGAAAGACCCCGTGAACCTTTACTACAGCTTGGCACTGAACATTGAACCTACATGTGTAGGATAGGTGGGAGGCTTTGAAGGCGTGACGCCAGTTGCGCTGGAGCCGTCCTTGAAATACCACCCTTGTATGTTTGATGTTCTAACGCAGGTCCCTGAATCGGGATCGCGGACAGTGCCTGGTGGGTAGTTTGACTGGGGCGGTCTCCTCCCAAAGAGTAACGGAGGAGCACGAAGGTTGGCTAATCCTGGTCGGACATCAGGAGGTTAGTGCAATGGCATAAGCCAGCTTAACTGCGAGACGGACAGGTCGAGCAGGTACGAAAGTAGGTCATAGTGATCCGGTGGTTCTGAATGGAAGGGCCATCGCTCAACGGATAAAAGGTACTCCGGGGATAACAGGCTGATACCGCCCAAGAGTTCATATCGACGGCGGTGTTTGGCACCTCGATGTCGGCTCATCACATCCTGGGGCTGAAGTCGGTCCCAAGGGTATGGCTGTTCGCCATTTAAAGTGGTACGCGAGCTGGGTTCAGAACGTCGTGAGACAGTTCGGTCCCTATCTGCCGTGGGCGTTGGATGATTGAAGGGAGTTGCTCCTAGTACGAGAGGACCGGAGTGAACGAACCTCTGGTGTTCGGGTTGTCACGCCAGTGGCACTGCCCGGTAGCTAAGTTCGGAATCGATAACCGCTGAAAGCATCTAAGCGGGAAGCGAGCCCTGAGATGAGTCATCCCTGACCCCTTGAGGGTCCTAAAGGGCCGTTGGAGACCACAACGTTGATAGGTGGGGTGTGTAAGCGCGGCGACGTGTTGAGCTAACCCATACTAATTACCCGTGAGGCTTAACCATACAACACCCAAGAAGTGTTCTGAGACTTGTAGCAAGTGCGAGACTACTTACCTAATTCAGTGATAGCGACGAAGCCCAAGGCATCAGTCGTTACTCACGTCAGCTTTCCAAGATTGAAGTTATTTGCCTGGCGGCCATAGCGCCGTGGAACCACCTGATCCCATGCCGAACTCAGAAGTGAAACGCGGTAGCGCCGATGGTAGTGTGGCATTCGCCATGCGAGAGTAGGACACTGCCAGGCACCCAACATTGAAAGCCCGCTCATTTGAGCGGGTTTTTTTATTGCCTGACATTTAAGCGCCGGGTTGCAATAGCCAGGTGATGCTTTCCTTTTGCCCCCCTCATTTGTTTGTTTTTCCCCCGCTCTATTCCAGATGGCTGCGCCATCCAGCGTTATATATCCCCGTCCATGTCGCTTGTCTGAATATAAAAAGCACAGAATGTGATGCCTCTACCTTTCTTGTGATGCCCGCTCTGCTTTAATTCGTCTGCTCACGTTCGATGGGCCAAGGAATCACAATAATTTGAGGAATGGACACATGTTCAAAAGAACAGTAACGATGATGCTGGCGGCGGGAACCCTGGTATTAGGCGGTTGCGCATCCCATGGTGGTGCAGAACAGGCGGCAGACAACAGCGATTTCGGTGGCAAGTCCATCTACCTGCGTGGGGAGATGAACGACTGGATGGCAACCGATGCGAGCAAGGTGGTCAAGGTCGCTGACAAGCTCTACATGGCCAAAGGCACGCTCAAGAAAGAGTGGGCTCCCTACAAGTTCAAGTTTGCCGACTCCGGCTGGAGTTGTGGCACCAACTTCGGTTACAAGAGCCCGAGTGACGGTGTTGCCGTGTTGGGTGGAGAAGCCGTGCCGGTCAACCCCTGCTCCAAGTATGAGGACATGAAGTTCTCGCCGGATGCGGATGGGGTCTACGAGTTCTATCTGAATATGGCTGGCGAGACGCCGACCGTGTACGTCAAGAAACCCTGAGTGCTTCCTGATCGCTAAATCTTTCAGGAAATGAATCAGTTAAATGCCTCGGCCCAGAAACCTGCTGGCCGGGGCATTTTTTTAGGATAGAATCGGCGCCCTCATGGCAGTAGATGTACTATATATTGTGTTATTTTTTATAGATGTCACTATTGGTTGTGTTTTTGTCGCTGTCATGACGTCGATGCATTCACATAAGGTTGATTGAAAATGGCTAAATCCAACCCGGTGCAGGAGAGTGAACTCGGCTCCCGCCTCATCCCCCTGCAGGAAACGTCCCTCGAGATCTGGGACAGCAAGTATCGTCTTAAGAGCAAGGATGGGGCCCCTATAGATGGCTCCATCGACGAGACCTACCAGCGGGTTGCCCGCGCCCTGGCCGAGCAGGAGTTGGAGCCTGATGCCTGGTATGAGCCCTTCCTGTGGGCGCTGCGCAACGGCGCCATCCCGGCGGGGCGTATCACCTCCAATGCGGGTGCCTTCGAGCACAAGCCGGCGACCTCGACCATCAACTGCACCGTCTCTGGCACCATCGAAGATTCGATGGATGACATTCTCGGCAAGGTGCACGAGGCCGGCCTGACCCTGAAGGCGGGCTGCGGCATCGGTTATGATTTCTCGACCCTGCGCCCGCGCGGCGCCTTCGTCTCGGGTGCCGGTGCCTATACCTCGGGCCCGCTCTCTTTCATGGATATCTATGACAAGATGTGTTTTACCGTCTCGTCAGCCGGTGGTCGCCGTGGCGCCCAGATGGGCACCATGGATATCCGTCATCCCGATGTGATCGAATTCATCCAGGCCAAGCGCGAAGATGGCCGCTTGCGTCAGTTCAACCTCTCTCTGCTGATCACCGAGGATTTCGTCAAGGCGGTGAAGGCGGATGCCCCCTGGCAGCTTATCTTCCCCTACACCGCCAAAGAGGTGGAGCAGGATGGTATTGCGCTGGGCGATCCCGCAGTGGTGTTCTGGGCCGACTGGCCCAACAAGGAAGGTGTGGTCATCAACGCGCTGGGGCAGGTGGCCTGCAAGGTCTACAAGACCCTGCCTGCCCGCAAGCTGTGGAACGTCATCATGAGCTCCACCTATGACTATGCGGAGCCCGGTTTCATCCTGATCGACAAGGTCAACCAGATGAACAACAACTGGTTCTGCGAGGAGATCCGCGCCACCAACCCCTGCGGTGAACAGCCCTTGCCCCCTTATGGCGCCTGTCTGCTGGGCTCGGTCAATCTGACCCGGTTTGTGCGTGACCCCTTCACCGAGCGGGCGACCTTCGACTGGCAGGCGTTTCGCAAGGTGGTGGCCATCTTCACCCGCATGCTGGACAACGTGGTGGAGATCAACCAGCTGCCTTTGCCCAGGCAGCGCGAGGAGATCACAGCCAAGCGCCGTCACGGCATGGGCTTCCTCGGCCTCGGCTCGACCCTCACCATGCTGCAGATAAAATATGGCTCTGCTGCTTCCGTCGCCTTCACCGAGCAGGTATCTCAGGAGCTGGCCATGACCGGCTGGCAGGAGTCCCTGCGTCTGGCCAGGGAGAAGGGCTCGGCTCCCATCATGGAGCAGGAGTTCGAGGTGACCGGCAAGATGCTGCGACTGCGCCCCGAGATGGCGGCCGATGGCATCAAGCTGGGTGACAAGGTGAAGGGCAAGGTGCTGCATGCGCGTTATAGCCGCTACATGCAGCAGGTGGCCGAGGTGGATCCCGCCCTGGTGGCCGAGCTGGCCGAGGTGGGGGGTCGCTTCACCCACCACAGCAGCATAGCGCCGACCGGCACCATCTCCCTGTCGCTGGCCAACAACGCCAGCAACGGTATCGAGCCGAGCTTTGCCCATCACTACAGCCGCAACGTCATCAAGCCGGGCAAGAAGAGCAAGGAGAGCGTGGATGTCTACTCGTTCGAGCTGCTCGCCTACCGTGAGCTGGTGAACGCCGGCGCCATGCCTTACTCGGAGGACGAAGCAAGCCGCCTGCCTGACTACTTCATCACGGCCGACGACATCAGTCCGGCCCAGCACGTGGACATTCAGGCCGCGGCCCAGCGCTGGATTGATTCCTCCATCTCCAAGACGGCCAACGTGCCGACCGATTTCCCGTTCGAGCAGTTCAAGGACATCTACATGTATGCCTCGGACTCGGGGCTCAAGGGCTGCACCACCTTCCGCTTCAACCCTGAGGCTTTCCAGGGCGTGCTGGTGAAGGAGAAGGATCTGGAGAACACTCAGTACGAGTTCACCCTGGAGGATGGCTCTGTCATCTCCGTCAAGGGTAACGAAGAGATCGAATACGATGGCGAGCTGCATACCGCCGCCAACCTTTATGACGCCTTGAAAGAAGGCTATTACGGTAAATTCTGAGAACAGATTATGGTCAAGAAGATCGACAAGAAAATCGTCGCCTACAAGGTGAAAATCCGGGATGAGCCACAGGAAGATCTGGCCCCGCAGGATGACGTGGTGCACATGCACGAAACCGTGCTGCGCCCGGAGCGGCTAATGGGCACCACTTACAAGCTGAAGACGCCGGAGCATGTCTCCGAGCACTCGCTGTTCATCACCATCAACGACATCATTCTCAACGAGGGCACGGTTCACGAGACCCGCCGCCCGTTCGAGATCTTCATCAACTCCAAGAGTCTGGAACACTATCAGTGGATAGTGGCGCTGACCCGCATCATCTCAGCCGTGTTTCGCAAGGGGGGGATGTCACCTTCCTGGTGGAGGAGCTGAGATCCGTGTTCGATCCCAAGGGCGGCTATTGGAACAAGGGCAAGTATGTTCCCTCCCTTATCGCCGAAATTGGCAACGTGATCGAGACCCATCTCACCGAGATCGGCATGATCACGCTGCCGGGGCTGGATGAGCATCAGCAGGCGTTTCTGGCCGAGAAGCAGGCACAGATTCAGGCCGAACAGGAGGCTGATGCCCAGCAGTCAGGCAGCGGCTTCCCGGCCAGTGCGGCACTCTGCTACAAGTGCAATACCAAGGCGCTGGTGCAAAAGGATGGCTGCATGACCTGTCTCAACTGCGGTGACTCCAAGTGTGGCTGACAAGCCACCGAGCACTTGAACAAGACCGGCCACAGAGCCGGTTTTTTTATTGCTGCTTTTCTGTTCGATCGATTCTGCGGCTCAAGCGATTTGTTGCGTGATGGTAAAATCGGGCGTAGCGTTGGGGGTAATAAAACTGTCACGCTCGTGTGGTTTCAATGACATCTGAGATTCACACACGTGGCACCTTCAGTGCCAAGGAGGATGCTTATGGACAATACGGACCGAAAGCTGTTTATCCTGGATACCAACGTTCTGCTTCACGAACCCCTCGCCATCTACTCCTTCAAAGAGCACGACGTGCTCATCCCCATGACGGTGCTGGAAGAGCTCGACAACATCAAGGATCGCCACAAGGATGTCAGCCGCGACGCGCGGGTGGCCATTCGTGCGCTGGAAGACGTGTTCCGCGATGCAACGCCGGAGCAGATCACCCAGGGCGTACCGCTGGCGGGTGAGGCGAGCGGCAATATCTGTATCTTCAGTGACCACCATCTGCCCCAGGATGCCGAGGTATTCACCGACAAGGAGGCGGACAACCGCATCATCAACGCGGCCCTCTATCTGCAAAAGCATGAGATGAAACGCCAGGTGGTGCTGGTCACCAAGGACATCAACATGCGCCTCAAGGCCAAGGGGGCCGGGTTGGCGCACGTCGAAGATTATCGCAGCGACCAGCTGATCGACGATATCCGTCTGCTGGCCAAAGGCTTTCAGGTGGTGCCCGGCAGCTTCTGGGAGCGGGTCGGCGAGTGTGACAGCGAAACCCATGGCCGCGATACCGTCCATGTGATCGACTCGAACTTGCTGGAGGGGGTGCACGTCAACCAGTACCTGCTCGACGAGGAGAACTTCTTCGCCGCCAGGGTATTGAGCAACGATGGCCACAAGATCCGCATCAAGGATCTGGGCCGCGAGCGGTTGATGTCGCGCAAGGCCTGGGGTGTCCATCCCAAGAACGTCTATCAGGGCATGGCGCTGGATGCCCTGCTCGATCCGCACATCGATCTGGTGATCCTGACCGGCCCGGCCGGTTGCGGCAAGACCTTGCTGGCCATGGCCGCGGCGCTGGAACTGGTGATTGAGAAGGGGATTTACGAGAAAGTCATCGTCACCCGCAACACCCCGGAAATCGCCGAGAGCATCGGCTTCCTGCCCGGCACCGAAGAAGAGAAGATGATGCCCTGGCTGGCGGCGGTGACAGATACCCTGGAGGTGCTGCACAAGCAGGACGAGAACATGAGCGGTTCGCTGAGCTACATCATGGAGAAGGCCAACATCCAGTTCAAATCGGTCAACTTCATGCGTGGGCGCAGCATCCAGAACACCTTCGTGCTGCTGGATGAGTGCCAGAACCTGACCGCATCCCAGATCAAGACCATCATCACCCGTTGCGGCGAGGGCACCAAGATAGTCTGCTCCGGCAACCTGGCCCAGATCGACTCCAACTACCTGAGCCCTGTGACCTCGGGTCTGACCTACATAGTCGAGCGTTTCAAGGATTTCGACGGCAGTGCCAACATCTTCCTGAACGGGGTGGTGCGCAGCAAGCTCGCCTCCTTCGCCGAGGAAAATCTCTGATTTAACTGACTGTCTTCATATGAAAAAGGGGAAGCCAAGCGGCTTCCCCTTTTTTGATCCCGTCGCCGGTCATGACCCTTGCGTGTGCCCAAGGTAGCGCAGCAGGCCGGGGTGATCGCGGTTTTGCAGTATGTCGGGTTTGCCCTGCAGGGCGATGCGCCCCTCGTCGATGAAGAGCACCTGGTCGGCGATGAGCTGGGCATCCTCCGGGTTGTGAGAGACCATCAGCACTGTGATGCCCTGCTCGCAGGCGAGGCGGGCCACCTCTGCCAGCATCTCCCGGCGCAGGGCGGGATCGAGCGCAGAGAAAGGCTCATCCAGCAGCAGCAATGGCTTGCCACGCACCAGGGCACGCGCCAGCCCGACCCGTTGTTGCTGGCCGCCGGAGAGCTGCTCCGGCAGCCGCGCCAGCATGTCGCCAAGGCCGACCCGCTCTGCGGCCTGCTTCACCTGTGCCCGCTGAGCCGGGCTCAGACGCAGGCCCGGATGCAGACCGATGGCGATGTTGTCGAACACCGACAGGTGCAGGAACAGGTTGTGATCCTGAAACAGGGTGGTGACCGGCCGCTCGGCAGGCCCCAGCGGCAGCAGATCTTCCCCATCGAAACTGAGGGTGCCGGACTCCACCGGCACGAAACCGGCGATCATGCCGAGCAGGGTGGACTTGCCAGCTCCGCTTGGCCCTATCAGCGCGGTGATCTCTCCCTTGGGCAGGGTCGCGCTGAAGCTGACTCGCCAATCGGGGTAGCTGGTGACCAGCCCATCAATGTTCAGCATTTTTTCCTCCAAGCCCGCGTTCTACCAGCCAGAACAGGGAAAAACAGAGAATGAGCAGCAGCAGGGCGGTGGCGGCCGCCTCGGTCAGCCGGTAACTGCCGAGCTGCTGATAGAGCAGCCAGGGCAGGGTGGTGAGCTCCTGACTGCCGAACATGGCGATGGCACCGAGATCCCCGAGCGAGAGGATCATGGAGAGCGCCATCGCCAGTGCCAGCGGGCGGCGCAGCAGGGGCCACTCCACCAGCCGCAGGCGATGCAGCCCGCGCACCCCCAGGCTGTCGGCCAGTCTATCGTACTGGCGCACCACCAGTTGCATGGGAGCTGAGAGGGTGCGCAGCACATAGGGCAACGCCATCAGGGCGTTGACCAGTACCACCAGCCAGGGCCCCAGTGCGAACACATCGGTAAAGGGCATGAACATGATGAAGAGGCCTGTGCTCAGCACGACCGCCGGTATCATCAGGATCATGGAGCCGCTGGCCTCCCACATGGCGGCGGCCCGCCGCTGACGGGTGCGCACCTTGAGATGACGGCTGGTGAGCAGCAGACCGCTGCCGAGCAGGGTGGCAAGGGTTCCCGCCGCCAGCGCGATCAGCAGCGACTGGCCGCTGGCCTGCCACAGCTGCGCCGAGGCCAGCGCCGTCAGCAGGCCGGGATTGAAACCGGCCACCAGGATCGCAAGCTGCGGGGGCAGGAAGACGGCGAGCCCGGTGCAGAGCGCCACTGCATCTACCAGGCCTGCCCCCGGCTGATGGCGATCCGGTCGTAGACAGGGGTGATGGCTGCTGATCCGGCTGGCCGGTGTGGTCTGCAGCTTGTGTTGCAGCAGGAGCAGGGTAGCGGTCAGGATCAGCTGTACCAGCGCCAGGCCGCCGGCGGTGGCGAGGTCGAAGTCAAAGCGCAGCGCCTGGTAGACGGCCACCTCCAGCGTGGTGGACCTGGGGCCGCCGCCGAGCGCCAGCACAGTGGTGAAGCTGGTGAAGCAGAGCATGAAGATGAGGCTGGCAAGCCCCGGCAGTATGCTGCGAATGAGCGGCCACTCCAGCAGCCGGAAAATATGGGAAGAGCGCATGCCGAGCTGGCTGGCGAGACGCCAGCTCGATTCGGGGATGCTCTCTATGCTCTGCAGCATGAGGCGTGCCGCCAGCGGCATGTTGAAGAAGACGTGGGCCAGCAGTATGCCGAACAGGCCGTACAGGTAGTTGCCGGGATCCAGCCCCAGGCCGCGCAGCAGCTGCGACAGCCAGCCCTGTTTGCCGTGCACCGCCACTATGCCGAAGATGGCGATGATGACCGGCAGCACCAGCGAGAGGCCAAACAGCTTGAGCAGCAGGCGTCGACCTATGAAGCGGCGCCGCGCCAACGCTCTTGCCACCGGAATGGCGAGCCCCAGGCTCAGCAGGGTGGAGAGCAGCGCCTGCCCCAGGCTGAAGCCCAACACATGGCGCAGATAGGGATCGGCCAGCAGGGTGCGGGGGGCCAGCGAACCGGCCTGCCACAGCAGGGCGACGAGCGGCCCCAGGGATAACAGCAGGATCAACAGGGTGGCTGCGCTACCCGGCAGCCACCAGAGGGGGCGAACCTGTGGTTTTACGAAGAGACGGCTCACTGGGTGACGGCTTGCAGCCACTCGCGGATCCAGTTCTTGCGATTGGCTGCCACCTCATCGCTGGTGAAACTCAGCGGCTTGCTGACTGTGATCATCTGCTCGAAGCCCTTGGGCAGCGGCGCATCTGTCACCGGATACATCCAGTTGCCGGCAGGGATCTCCTGCTGGAAGGCGGGGCTTATCATGAACTGCAGAAACTGGTCGGCCAGCTTGCCCTGTTTGGCGCTTTTCAGCTTGGCAGCCACTTCCACCTGACGGTAGTGACCCTCCTCGAAGGAGGCGGCCTGATACTGGGGCTTGTTCTCGGCGATCAGGTGATAGGCGGGGGAGCTGGTGTAGGAGAGCACCATGTCCGCTTCCCCATCGAGGAACATGCCATAGGCTTCGGACCAGCCCTTGGTGACAGTGACCGTCTTCTTGGCAAGCTCTGCCCAGGCTGCCGGCGCCTCATCCCCGTAGACCGACTTCATCCACAGCATCAGCCCCTGACCCGGCGTAGAGGTGCGCGGATCCTGATAGATCACCTTGAGATCCGGGCGTTCTACCAGCTCTTTCAGGCTCTTGGGGGGCGCTTTGAGTTTGTCCTTGTTGTAGACGAAGGCGAAGTAGCCGTAGTCATAGGGGACGAAGGTGTCATCCTGCCAGCCGCCCGGCACCTTGATGCCATCCAGTCTGGTGGTGTGCGGGGCGAACAGGCCGCTCTGCTTGGCTTCGCTGATGAGGGCATCATCCAGCCCCAGCACCAGATCGGCCTTGCTGTGCTTGCCTTCCAGCCGCAGCCGGTTGAGGATGGCGACGCCATCTTCCAGCGCCACAAGGTTGAGGTTGCAACCGCACTCTTTCTCGAACGCCTGCTTGATCTTGGGACCGGGTCCCCACTCGGCGGTGAAGGAGCTGTAGGTATAGACGGTGAGGGTGTCGGCCGCGAAGGCCTGGGCACTGAGCAGGCCGGTGGCAACCAGCAGCAGGGTTTTCATCAAGTGGCACTCCCTGTTAATGATGAGGTGCCAGCGGATGAGGGCGCAAAAAATGAGCGCCATGCCTCAAATTCCTCCGCCAGCATTATCTGGATCAGGTACACGGGTATAATCTCAGCGGTAAACCGCACCCCGTTTGAGAAACGAACCGCATTGTATTAACGTTCTTGGGGGGAGGCCAGCACAATTGTTCCTGCGGGCCACCGAGATGGCGTCAGCACAACAGAGGATGTTCGCGTGATCACCAGTACCAAGGAAAGACGCGCCTTCCAGCGCATGATAATCAACGCCCCCGTCACCGTCGTCCAGCAACAGCAGGTGCTGGAGGGGATCTGTCGGGATCTCAGCGCCAATGGCATGGGGATCGCCGTCGCCGAGCATCGGCTCGATGTGAGCCAGCCCATCCGGGTGAGCCTGGCCACCAACAACAACCTGCTGCCGCCGTTCGAGGCCCAGGCCCGCATTATTCGGGTGCTGGAAGAGGAAGAGGGCCTGCTGCTGGCCATCGAGTTTCAATCCCAGGCCTGAGCCAACAACAGAACCCACCGTCTACCACAGGCCAGCAGTTCGCTGGCTTGTGCCATTTTGGGCTTTGGTATTTGGCCCGAGTGTCACTCCCTGGCCTGCACCGGCTGCACGCTCAACTGCTTGCTATCAACCAGCGTCTGGCTGGTCGATGCGATCCGGCCCATGGCAAACTGACCCGGGCCGGTCGGCTCCATCAGCAGGTAGGTTTCGCCCTCCCAGCTCAGGGTCGCCTCACCCGGCTTGGCCGGCAGTGCTACCCCCAGCAGGGCATGCCCCGGCACGAACACCATGGCCTGTTTCAGCTCGGGAAAGAGCTGGGCCAGCATGGCTGCCATCAGGGTTACCTTGCTGTCGCAATCCCCCCGGTTCTGCTCCAGCACCTGACGCGGGCTGAGGAAGCCCTTGCCCGAGCGCCCCGACTGGCTGTCGAGCAGCTGATAGGGGATGGCCTGGATGAAGCCGAGCATATGGGCCACCGTCTTCTGGCGGGCCTCCGTCTCTGTGGTGCCCGCCTGTTTGAGCTGATCGGCCAGCGGGGCCAGCTCGGTCCGGCTCTCCAGTGCGATGCGCACATGGTCCTGCTTGATGGCGGCGACGCCGTCGGGGGCGGTGAAGGGCTGGAAGTAATGCTGCTTGAGCCACTCGGATTCCAGCTTGTCACGTTGTTGGGTGAGCCAGGCCAGTGCCTTGTTGACCTGGTCGGGCTGGCGCCCCTTGATCTTGAGCTCCATGTCGGGACGGGAGAGGGCGATCTGCACGGCGGGGAATTCGGTGGCGGCCTGTTGCAGCAGGCTCTGCAACACCTCCTCCTGCATTCGCGCGGGTCTATAGGCGATAAGCGGCGGCAACTTGCCCGACTCCAGCCGGTAGGTGAGCTGCTGCGCCTTGCCATCCTTGTTCTGCCAGCCGACGTTGAGCTGACCGCCGTGGCTGTTGAAATAGGTCTGCCCGGCGCTGGCCGGGAGCGCGAACCACAGGCAGTAGAGCAGGAGGATGTTGCTCGTTCTCTTCATCAAGGTTTCCTCTCTGTGGCGCCGTGATGGCCAGCCATGCGTGGTGGGCGGCGTGGCCGGACAATAAAACAGGGAGCCAAGGCTCCCTGTTGATTCTACTCGTTTTATTGCCGCTGGCGCGTCAAATCCAGCTCGGTTCTCTTGCACAGTCTCGAAGACGCCGAGGGCGGCCTTGCGCTTGTGAGGGGGCCGCTCAGATCCAGCTCGGTTGTTTGGCCTCGAAGGCGCTGATGGCCGCCTCGTGCTGCAGGGTCAGGCCGATGGCGTCCAGCCCGTTGAGCAGGCAGTAGCGGCGAAACTCGTCGATCTCGAACCCGAAGCTGAGCTCACCGGCTCGCACCTGGTTGGCCTCCAGATCCACCTCGATCAGCAGGCCTGGGTGGGCGGCGACCAGCTGGAACAGCGCCTCAACCTCTTCCTCTTTCAGACGCACCGGCACCAGACCGTTGTTGATGGCATTGCCATAGAATATGTCGGCGAAGCTCGGGGCGATAATGGTCTTGAAGCCGTAATCCGCCAGCGCCCAGGGGGCGTGCTCGCGGCTCGAGCCGCAGCCGAAGTTTTCCCGGGCCAGCAAGATACTGGCACCGGCATAGCGCGGCTGGTTGAGCACGAACGCCGGGTTGGGCTGCAGGCCGGCATCATCCAGGAAGCGCCAGTCGTTAAACAGGTGCTTGCCAAAGCCGATGCGGTTCACCTTCTGCAAAAACTGCTTGGGAATGATGGCATCGGTGTCGACGTTGGCGCTGTCGAGGGGGATGACGATCCCCTTGTGTTGCTTGAAACCTGTCATGTTAACTCCCTCTTACAGTGCGCGTATGTCGGCGAAATGACCTGTGATGGCGGCGGCGGCGGCCATGGCCGGGCTCACCAGATGGGTGCGGCCGGCACGGCCCTGGCGGCCTTCGAAGTTGCGGTTGCTGGTGGAGGCGCAGCGCTCCCCCGGTTGCAGCCGGTCGTTGTTCATGGCCAGACACATGGAGCAACCCGGCAGACGCCACTCGAAGCCCGCCTCGAGGAAGATCTTGTCCAGTCCCTCGGCCTCGGCCTGGGCCTTGACCTGCTCTGAGCCCGGCACTACCAGCGCCTGTACCCCGGTGGCCACTTTCCGACCACGGGCGATGGCGGCGGCGGCGCGTAAGTCCTCGATGCGGCTGTTGGTGCAGGAACCGATGAACACCTTGTCGATGGCGACATCGGTGAGCTTCTGGCCCGGCTGCAAGTCCATGTAGGCCAGCGCCTTGCGGGCGGACTGCTGCTCCATCGGATCGGCGAAGGATTCCGGTGCAGGGATAGGCTCATTGACGGCGATCACCTGCCCAGGGTTGGTGCCCCAGGTCACCTGTGGCGCTATGTCGGCGGCGTCGAGCACCACGTCGGCGTCGAAGCGGGCGCCTTCGTCGCTCTTGAGGCTCTGCCAGTAGGCGATGGCCTGTTCCAGTGACTCGCCCTTGGGGGCGAACTCCTTGCCACGGATGTAGTCGATGGTGATCTGGTCGGGGGCTATCATGCCCGCCTTGGCTCCCAGCTCTATGGCCATGTTACACACCGTCATGCGCCCTTCCATGGAGAGGCCCGCAATGGCCTCGCCAGCGAACTCCACCACGTAACCGGTACCACCGGCGTGGCCGACCTTGCCTATGATGGCCAGCACCACGTCCTTGGCGCTGATGCCATCGCTCAGTTTGCCGTTGACCGAGATGCGCATTGTCTTGGCGCGGCCCTGTTTCAGGGTCTGGGTCGCCATCACGTGCTCCACTTCCGAGGTGCCGATGCCGAAGGCCAGCGAGCCGAAGGCGCCGTGAGTAGCGGTGTGGGAGTCGCCGCAGACTATGGTGGTGCCGGGCAAGGTGATGCCGAGCTCGGGGCCCATCACGTGGACTATGCCTTGGTATTTGTGGTTCAGATCGTAGAGACGAACCCCGAACTCCTTGCAGTTGTCGGCGAGCGTCTCCATCTGGATGCGGGCCATCTCGCCGGAGGCGGCTATGTCCTTGGTGGTGGTGGAGACGTTGTGATCCATGGTGGCCCAGGTCAGATCCGGGCGACGCAGCGGGCGCTTCATGGCGCGCAGGCCGTCGAATGCCTGCGGGCTGGTCACTTCGTGCACCAGGTGACGATCGATGTAGATGAGCGGCGTTTCGCCTGCCACTTCACGCACCACATGGGCGTCAAATACTTTCTGATAGAGGGTCTTGGCCATTGCTTCTCTCTTCCTTGTTATCTGTTGTGCGGCTCAGATCCGGGCGGCGATCTGGCTGCCCATCTCGGACGTGCTCTGCACCGGATGGTGGGCGCTGGCCTGATGCAGGTCGGCGGTGAAGTAACCCTCTGCCAGGGTCTGGGCCACGGCCTGCTCTATGGCCTGGGCGGCAGCTTCCTGGCCCAGGCTGTAGCGCAGCATCAGGGCGGCGGAGAGGATCTGGGCTATGGGGTTGGCGATCCCTTTGCCTGCGATATCGGGCGCCGAGCCACCGGCCGGTTCGAACAGGCCGAAACCCGCTTCGTTCAGGCTGGCGGAGGGGAGCAGCCCCATGGAGCCGGTGATCATGGCGCACTCGTCGGAGAGGATGTCACCGAACAGGTTGGAGCAGAGCAGCACGTCGAACTGGGACGGATCCTTGATGAGCTGCATGGTGGCGTTGTCTATGTACATGTGGTTCAGCGCCACGTCCGGGTAGGATTTGGCGACTTGCGTCACCACCTCGCGCCACAGGATGGAGGAGGCGAGCACGTTGGCCTTGTCGATGGAGGTGACTTTGCTACGGCGCACCCGGGCCGATTCGAATGCAATCTTGGCGATGCGCTCTATCTCGAAGCGGTGGTACACCTCGGTGTCGAACGCCTTCTCGTTCGCCCCTTTACCTTCACGCCCCTTGGGCTGGCCGAAGTAGATGCCGCCGGTCAGCTCGCGCACGCAGGCGATGTCGAAGCCCCGATCCGATATGTCGGCGCGCAGCGGCGAGAATTGCTCCAGACCTGTGTAGATGCGGGCAGGGCGCAGGTTGCAGAACAGCTTGAAGTGGGCACGCAGGGGCAGCAGGGCGCCGCGCTCCGGCTGATCGTTCGGTGGCAGGTGCTCCCACTTGGGGCCGCCGACCGAGCCGAACAGCACTGCATCGGCCGCTTCACAGCCCTTGACGGTGCTTTGTGGCAGCGGGGTGCCGTGGTTGTCGATGGCGATGCCGCCGACGTCGTGGCGATCATAGTCGAGGGCGAAGCCGAATCTGGCCTGCACTTTTTCCAGCACCTTGACGGCTTCGGCCATCACTTCCGGGCCTATGCCGTCACCCGGCAACACTGCGATCCGATAACTGCTCATACTCACACACTCTCCGTATTGATCTTGTCTGTTTTTGTGACGTTGCGTTCCATCTGTTCAGCCACCTGATCGGCGCGCCAGATGCTGTTGATCACGTGGATCAACGCCTGGGCCGAGGACTCTATGATGTCGGTGGCCAGGCCCATGCCGTGGAATTTGCGGCCCTTGTATTCGGCGACGATATCGACCTGGCCGAGGGCGTTTTTGCCTTCGCCCTTGCCCTTGAGTTCATATTTGTCGATGCGGATCTCGTAGCCTGTGATGCGATTGATGCACTGGTAGACGGCGTCAACAGGGCCATTGCCGGTGGCCGCTTCGCTGACGATCTCCTGGCCCACCTTCAATTTCACCGAGGCGGTGGCCATCACAGAGCTGCCGCTCTGCACCCCGAGGTACTCCAGCTTGAAGTGCTCGGGCTCCTCGTGGATCTGGCTGAAGAAGGCCAGCGCTTCGAGGTCATAGTCGAACACCTGCCCCTTCTTGTCGGCCAGGGTCAGGAACTTGCCGTAGAGGTCGTCGAGATCGTAACTGCTTTCGGCGTAGCCCATGGACTCCATTCTGTGCTTGATGACGTGGCGGCCGGAGCGGGAGGTCATGTTGAGGTTGTTCTGGGTCAGGCCGATGCTCTCGGGGGTGATGATTTCATAGGTATTTTTCGCCTTGAGCACGCCGTCCTGATGAATGCCGGAGCTGTGGGAGAAGGCGTTGGCGCCGACGATGGCCTTGTTGGGCTGCACCGGCATGTTGCAGAGCTGGCTGACCAGGGCGCTGGTACGATGAATTTCACTGTGGCGGATGTTGGTGTGCACCCCGAGCAGATCGGCACGGGTTTTCAGTATCATGGCCACCTCTTCCAGCGAGCAGTTGCCTGCCCGTTCACCTATGCCGTTGATGGTGCACTCGATCTGGCGGGCCCCCATCTGCACGGCGCCGATGGAGTTGGCCACCGAGAGGCCGAGATCGTCGTGGCAGTGCACCGAGATGATGGCCTGATCTATGTTCGGCACCCGGTTGAACAGGGTCTGGATGATGCCGGAGAACTCGGTCGGCACCGTGTAGCCGACGGTGTCCGGAATATTGATGGTGCGGGCACCCGCCTTGATGGCGGCCTCGACCATGCGGCAGAGATTATCGATCGGGGTGCGCCCCGCATCTTCGCAGGAGAACTCCACATCGTCTGTGTAGCGGCGGGCATGCTTGATGGCGCTGATGCCCATCTCCAGCACATCCTCGAAGCTCTTCTTGAGCTTGCTCTCCACATGGATGGAGGAGGTGGAGATGAAGGTGTGGATGCGAAAGGCCTCTGCGACCCGCAGGGCTTCGCCGGCGGCGTCTATATCTTTGGGCAGGGCACGGGCCAGGGCGCAGACCCGGCTGTTCTTGATGTGGCGCGCTATGGTCTGCACGGATTGAAAATCACCGGGGGAGGAGACTGGGAATCCCACCTCCATGATGTCGACACCGAGCCGCTCCAGCGCCTGGGCTATCTGCAGCTTCTCCTTGACTGTCAAACTGGCCGCCAGGGCCTGCTCACCATCACGCAAGGTGGTGTCGAATATGATGACCCTATCTGACATGTGACTTCCCTCTTCCTAAGTTCGGTGACGTGCATCCTGCGGTGGCATAAAAAAACCCGTGCAGGGTGCACGGGTTTTTGTAAATTCCGGCTATGCCTGAGCCCGGCTACAAGGATCCCGCGCGACTGGTCGCGATTAGGGAGAGTAGTAGTAGCGGAGCGGCAATAGGCATGATGAGTCAATCCTTCCAGTCGATAACGCTTTTACCAATATCGAGATTTTTATGCTGTGTCAACCCGAACTCACAGGTTCAATCCGCTGGTTTATTTAATCGGATTGTAAAGGAGTGCAAATTTACTTGTCCCATATTCGGCCCTTGCCCGATTATCTGGTCATTCCTGCTGTACTCGATCACCTGCGCAATCAGATCGACTTATCAGTTTTTGCTGAATTATCTGAGGTATTCAATGGAAAAACGTAGACCTGGTCGTCCGGTCGGGCGTTCTGACATTCGTGACAAGTTGCTTTCCGCTGCTCGTGAGCGTTTTCTCAATACGCCCTACAGCAAGGTCACTACCCGCGAGATCGCCGAGCTGGCTGGCTCCAATCTGGCGATGATCCATTACTACTTCGGCAGTAAAGAGGGCCTCTACAAGGCGGTGCTGGGCGATGTCGCCGAGCCGCTGGACCAGGCCTGGCATGATGAGACCGGCAATCGCAGCCTCAATGATCTGCTCAACACCTACTATCAGGTGATGGCCCCCAACAGCGAACTGACCTCCGCCATCTCCAGCGCATTATCGACCGAGAAGAGCCCGGGTCGGGATTTTGTGCTGAATCGTCTGCTGGAGCGTCAACTGCCCCAGTTCGATGCCTTGCTGGAGTCCATGAAGAACAACGGTGAACTGGGTGACAACCTGGATCCCGAGATGCTGAAGATCTCCTTCCTCAGCATGATGTGGCAACCATTCGTGATGAAGGATCTCTACGAGCAGGTGTTTGGCCTGACAGTGGATGAGCACTTCATGGCCCGTCTGGCGGATCACAACTGCCGGCTGATGGAGAGTGGCCTGCGCGGCACCCTGAACTGATCATTTGCCGCGCTTGTCGTAAAAAAGGGCCATTCGGCCCTTTTTTTCATCAATCTGTTATCTGACCGTCAACCAAGTGTCACCTCGCCGCCCTAGTCTGCACTGAGACTTCAGGGAAGGAGGGGTTATGAACAAGATCCAGCAATGGGACCTGCAGGTGTGCCGCATCTGCCTGCTCCACGCCTACAACCGGCCGCAGGCCAGGATCAGCCGACTCATCTCCCGTACCGGTGACGGCCCGCTCTACGCCGTGCTGGCCGCCCTGCTCTGGTGGCAGGGGGAGGCGGAGCGTGAGCTGGTGGGGGTGGCCCTGCTGGCGTTTGCCATCGAACTGCCGCTCTATCTGCTGCTCAAGAACGCGCTGAAACGTCAGCGACCGGCAGGCCTGCCGGTCTTCATCACCCCTTCCGATCGTTATAGCTTGCCCTCCGGCCATACCGCAGCCGCCTTCCTGATGGCGACCGTGCTGGACGCCAGCTTCCCGCTCTGGGCGCCCTTGCTGTTTGCCTGGGCCGCATTGGTAGGGGCATCACGCCTGCTGCTCGGGGTGCACTATCTGAGCGATCTGGTGGCCGGGGCCCTGCTCGGTGGTGGCTGCGCCCTGCTGGCGCTCAGCTGGAGTCAGGGATGAGGATACTGTTCGGGGTTCAGGGCACAGGCAACGGTCACATCAGCCGCAGTCGCACCCTGGCGCGGGCGCTGCGCGCCCGTGGGCTTGAGGTCGACTACCTGTTCAGCGGTCGCCCCGCCGACGGCTATTTCGAGATGGCCGAGTTCGGCGATTATCGCACCTTTGCCGGCATCACCTTCGTCAGCCACGAGGGTGCCATCTCGGGCTGGCGTACCCTCAAGGGGCTCTCGCCGCTGCGCTTCTGGCGGGACATGCGGGCCCTGGATTGTCGCGATTACGACCTGGTGATCAGCGACTTCGAGCCACTCAGTGCCCATGCTGCCCGTCGCTGGGGCAAGCCCAGCCTCACCATCAGCCATCAGGCCAGCTTCGACTGGCCGATCCCGCGCTGGGGCGAGAGCGGCTTCAATCGCCAGCTGATGCGCCACTTCGCCCCGGTCTGCCAGTCCCTCGGACTGCACTGGTTTCACTTCGGCCAGCCGCTGCTGCCGCCCATCATAGATCCCATCGCCCAGGCCCACGACAATCAGCAGATCCTGGTCTATCTGCCGTTTGAGCAGACCGAGGCTATCGCGGCCCTGTTGTCGCGCTTCAACCAGCAGCGCTTCGTCTGCTTTCACCCGGCCATTCGCAGCGCCAGCCAGTGGCGCAACATAGCGTTCGAGCCGCAGGCGCGGGAAAGCTTCAAGCAGGTGCTGGCCGGCTGTCGCGGCGTCATCACCAACGGCGGTTTCGAACTAGCCTCGGAGGCGCTGATGCTCGGCAAGAAGCTGCTGGTCAAGCCGCTGGGGGGACAGTTCGAGCAGTTGACCAACGCCAAGACGCTGGAGTTGATGGGGCTGGCCCGGCTGATGGATGCACTCGATGCCAATGCGGTGCGGGCCTGGCTGGATGCCTCGGCCCCGGGCCAGATCCTCTATCCCGATGTGGCGGGCGAACTGGCGGGCTGGCTGGCGGACGGGGCAAAGGAGAGCGTGGCCGAGCTCTCGCGCCGGCTGTGGGTTCGCACCCTGTTTCCGGAAGAGGTGTGTGATCGCTTGAGCGAGCTGGAAGGCGGATGCCCGTTGAGCAGCAGTTGGTTATCGCAAGTGAGCGCCTTTGACTAGACTGAAAGCGATCCCACCAAGGAGAGGACGGACACCATGCGCTTTACCAATGAAAACGGCGACACCATGACCCTGGCAGACAACCTGACCCTGCACGAATTGCTGGACATGGGGGTCAGCATCTCTGTCTGCGAAGAGACGGACCCGGATCAGCAGATCTGGCTGGCAGAGCCGGAAGACGAACAGTAAGTCTGTGCTCTGCTCGGCGGCCCGCCCCATGGGGCGGGCTATTTTTTTCCAGATTGCCTCGTTGTGACAGCATGATCCGCTAGCCAGTCCCCCATCTTCCCAGCATTGTTCCCACCCATTTCACCAAGTCACTGAATGTTAATAGCTGTTTGAAATTTATGACTGTTATGGTCAGACAAAGCCGTGGACAAGCGTTCACAAGCGGGTTAAGTTGGTTTTTCACCCGCTTTGCGGGTGAATGATGGAAAAAACCTATTTTTCTACTATCGACGGCACCGAACTCGCCTGGCCCGTATTCAGACAACAACAAAACACGGACCGGCGCTGCCGGGAAGCAGCGGACTGTTGATAGCTTTCGCTTAACGGAGCAAAGCCTGGAGGGCTTTATCATGGAGATGTTATCAGGCGCCCAGATGGTGGTTAGAGCGCTGGAAGATCAGGGAGTTGAGCACGTTTTCGGCTACCCTGGTGGCTCAGTGCTCGACATCTATGACGCTCTCTTTGAAAACGGCAAGATGGAGCATGTCCTGGTGCGGCACGAGCAAGCCGCGGTGCACATGGCGGACGGTTACGCCCGCTCCACCGGCAAGGTGGGCACAGTGCTGGTGACCTCGGGTCCCGGCGCCACCAACTGCATCACGGGGATCGCGACCGCCTACATGGACTCCATCCCCCTGGTGATCCTGTCCGGCCAGGTGCCGACCAGCATGATCGGGGAGGATGCGTTCCAGGAGACTGACATGATCGGCATCTCCCGTCCTGTGGTGAAACACAGCTTCCTGTGCAAGAAGGCCAGCGAGATCCCCGAGGCCATCAAGAAGGCCTACTACATAGCCGCCAGTGGCCGCCCGGGGCCCGTGGTGGTAGATCTGCCCAAAGACGTGCAGAACCCGAAAGAGAAATTTCCCTACCAGTATCCCGAGACCGTCTCGCTGCGCTCCTACAATCCGACCAAGGCCGGACACAAGGGCCAGATCAAGCGGGCCGCCAAGTTGCTGGTGGAGGCGCAGCGCCCCGTCATGTACGTGGGCGGCGGCGCCATCAATGCCAATGCGGATCATCTGGTGACCAAGCTGGCGGAGCTCTTGAACCTGCCGGTGACCACCACCCTGATGGGGCTGGGGGCCTTCTCCGGCACTCATCCGCAATTCATCGGCATGCTGGGGATGCACGGTACCTTCGAAGCGAACAAGACAATGCACAACGCGGATCTCATCTTCGCCGTGGGTGCCCGCTTCGATGACCGCGTGACCAACAACGTGGCCAAGTTTTGTCCCAACGCCACCATAGTTCACATCGATATCGATCCTACCTCCATCTCCAAGACGGTGCAGGCCCATGTGCCCATCGTCGGCTCGGTGGAAACCGTGCTGGAGCAGATGCTGGAAGTGATCCGCGAGTGCGGCTTCGACAACGACAAGCAGGCGCTGGCGGACTGGTGGAGCCAGATCGCCCAGTGGCGCTCCCGCAATTGTCTGGCCTATGAAACCCATCCCACCCTGATCAAGCCGCAGCAGGTCATAGAGGCGCTTTACAAGGTGACCAAGGGGGAGGCCTTCGTCGCCTCCGACGTGGGTCAGCACCAGATGTTTGCCGCGCTCTACTATCCGTTCGCCAAGCCGCGCCAGTGGATCAACTCCGGTGGCCTCGGCACCATGGGCTTCGGCATTCCGGCCGCCATGGGCGCCCAGTTTGCCAACCCGGATGCCGTGGTCTGCTGCGTCACCGGTGACGGCTCGGTGCAGATGAACATCCAGGAACTCTCCACCTGTTTGCAGTACGGTGTGCCCATCAAGATCATCTCCATCAACAACCGCGCCCTCGGCATGGTCAAGCAGTGGCAGAAGATGTTCTACGGCGGCCGTCACAGCCACTCCTACATGGAATCCCTGCCCGATTTCGTCAAGCTGGCGGAGGCCTATGGCCACGTCGGCATCGCAGTGAGCGATCCGGCGGAGCTCGAGAGTGCCATGGAGAGGGCCTTCGCCATGAAGGATCGGCTGGTGTTCATGGACATCTCGGTCGATCCGGATGAGCATGTCTACCCGATGCAGATCAAGTTTGGCGCCATGGACGAGATGTGGCTGAGCAAGACGGAGAGGACCTGACAATGGGGCACATTATTTCGGTCGTACTCAGGGACCTCAAGTTTGGTTCCATCAATGACGAGATGTGGCTGAGCAAGACGGAGAGGACCTGATGAGGCATATCATTTCAGTACTGCTGGAGAACGAATCCGGCGCCCTGAGTCGCGTGGTAGGTCTCTTCTCCCAGCGCGGCTACAACATCGAGACCCTGACGGTGGCACCGACCGAGGATCCTACTCTGTCCCGCATGACCATAGTGACCATGGGCGACGAGCGGGTGCTGGAGCAGATCCAGAAGCAGTTGCACAAGCTGGTGGACGTGCTCAAGGTGTGCGATCTCAGCGAGGGTGAGCATATCGAGCGGGAGATAGCACTGATCAAGGCGCGTGCCGCCGGTGGCGCTCGCGACGAGCTGAAACGGCTGGCGGACATCTTCCGTGGCCAGATCGTCGACGTGACTCCGGAGCAGTACACGGTACAGCTGGTGGGCACCAGCGAGAAGCTGGACGCCTTCATCAAGACCGCGGCCCAGACCAACGAGATCATCGAGGTGGTGCGCTCGGGGGTTTGTGGTATCTCCCGGGCTGACAAGGCACTGCGCCCCTGATTGTTTCGCCGATGAGGCTGTTATTCCAAAAGGGCTCTGCGGAGCCCTTTTTCATGGGCGCAAGGTGAGCAAGGGGGAAGTGCGAGTCTGTCATTTTCTTTCAAATGATCAGTAAACTATCCACAAAAGCTGTGGAAAACTCTGTAGATTAGCGGTGTGTCTAGCGTTAGTTAGCTGATCTTAAAGGGGTATTTGGATCTGATCTCTGCTGGGGTGCAATTGTGCAATCCACTCTGGCGGGTGTGAGTGTTTGCTTATCCTCTCTCCCTTGCCAGGCAGGCGCTGGCGATGAGGATTGGGATCCTGTCAGGATCCTGATTTGATCTTGCGGATCAACATGTCGCCCGTCCGCCATAAAAAAACCCGCCTCTCGGCGGGTTTTTCATAGGGTCGGCTGAAGGTCGATTACTCGGCCTGAGCTGCCTGGATACCGGTCAGGGCGATGGTGTAGACGATGTCGTCAACCAGGGCGCCACGGGACAGGTCGTTGACCGGCTTGCGCATGCCTTGCAGCATGGGGCCGATGGAAACCAGGTCAGCGGAGCGCTGTACTGCCTTGTAGGTGGTATTGCCGGTGTTCAGGTCCGGGAACACGAACACGGTGGCTTTACCGGCAACCGGTGAGTTCGGTGCCTTGGACTTGGCCACGTTCTCCATGATGGCCGCATCGTACTGCAGCGGGCCGTCGATGATGAGGTCGGGGCGCTTGGCCTTGGCCAGCTCGGTCGCTTCACGTACTTTCTCTACATCGGCACCGGCGCCAGAGGTACCGGTGGAGTAGGAGATCATGGCGACGCGCGGCTCTATGCCGAAAGCGGCAGCGGAGTCGGCGGACTGGATGGCGATCTCGGCCAGCTGCTCGGCAGTGGGATCCGGGTTGATCGCGCAGTCGCCGTACACCAGCACCTGATCAGGCAGCAGCATAAAGAAGATCGACGAAATCAACGAGGAGCCCGGGGCTGTCTTGATGATCTGCATCGGCGGACGTATGGTGTTGGCGGTGGTGTGCACGGCGCCAGATACCAGACCGTCCACTTCGCCACGCTCCAGCATCATGGTGCCCAGCACCACGTTGTCTTCCAGCTGTTCGCGGGCAACCACTTCGGTCATGCCCTTGTTCTTGCGCAGCTCGACCAGACGCGGCACATAGCGCTCACGCACTTCCAGCGGATCTATGATCTCGACACGGTCGGTCAGCACCACGCCCTGCTGTTCGGCGACGCGACGGATCTCTTCCGGGTTGCCCAGCAACACAGGGCGGGCGATGCCACGCTCGGCACAGATGGCGGCAGCCTTGATGGTACGCGGCTCTTCGCCTTCCGGCAGCACGACGCGCTTGTTGGCCTGACGGGCCAGCTCGGTCAGCTGATAACGGAATGCCGGCGGGCTCAGACGACGGGAACGGGTGGACTTGGCGGAGAGAGACTCGATCCAGTGCTTGTCGATGTGGCCAGCCACATAGTCCTGCACCAGTTCGATACGCTCGCGGTCATCTTCCGGAATGTCGACGTTGAAGTTCTGCAGGCTGACGGCGGTCTGCCAGGTGTTGGTACCTGTGATCATGATCGGCAGGCCGGTGGCCATGGCCTGTTGGCACAGGGCCAGCACTTGCGGTTCCGGATGATAGTTGCCGGTCAGCAGCAGGGCACCCAGCTTGACGCCGTTCATGGCGGAGAGGCAGGCGGAGACGATGACGTCGGAACGGTCGCCGGAGGTCACCAGCAGGCTGCCCGGACGGAAGTGCTCAACCATGTTGTGGATGGAACGGGCACAGAAGGTCACGGTCTGCAGGCGACGGCTGTCCAGCTCACCCTTGTGCAGGATCTTGGCGGCCAGATGCTTGGCGAGATCCTTGGCGCGCGGGGCGATCAGCTGGGTATTCCAGGGGATGCAACCCAGGATGCGCAGTGGGCTCTTGCCGAACACCTGCAGCACTTCCAGATTGTGAGCCGCTTCGGAGGTGTGGTGGTGCGCCTCGAACATCTCGGTCAGGTCGGGGCGGGTCACGCCGTGCTCGTCAACCGGAGCGCCAACCTTGTTGATGACACAACCCACGATACGGGGGTTGCTGACGCCACCGAAGTTGGAGCAGGCCAGCTCAATGCGCTCTTTCAGCTTCTGGCTGGAGTCGTTGCCCGGATGGGTCACGAACACCATGTCGGCATCCAGCGCCTTGGCGACGTCGTAGTTCAGCTTGTTGGCAAACGGCTGCTTGTCGGTCGGGACCATGCCTTCGATGACCAGCACCTCGGCACCACTCGCTTTCACGTGCTCTTCGAAGCGGGCCACTATCTCTTCCAGCAGGATATCTGTGTTGCTGGAGGTGATCATGTTCTCGGCGTAGGAGAGGGCGAACGGCTCGGGCGGGTTGATGTTGGCAGCGGCGCGGATCACGGCGGTGGAGCGCTCGGTACCGGTTTCACCCGGACGCGGCTGGGCGACCGGTTTGAAGAAGCTGACATTGACACCGTGACGTTCCATGGCGCGGACAACGCCAAGACTCACGGAAGTTACGCCGACACCAGTGCCGACCGGGATAAGCATAATAGTGCGTGCCACTTAATACCCCTTGCTCATTTTTTGGGATCAGGAAAAGGCCGCCCTGGGGCGGCCTTGCTCTACAGCGAAATTATGCGCCGACCAGTTCCAGCGCATCGTGGGCAATGACCCACTCCTCGTTGGTCGGGATAACCAGGGCCTTGGTGGAACCAGCCTTGGTGATCTCGCCACCCTTGCCAAAACGAGCCTTCAGGTTGGCGTCGTGATCGACGTCAAAGCCCAGCAGACCCAGCTTGTTCAGGGTGATTTCACGGATCGGGGCGGAGTTTTCACCGATACCACCGGTGAAGACCACGGCATCCAGACGACCGTCCATGGCGGCGGCGTAGGCGCCGATATACTTGGCCAGGCGATAGCAGTAAACGTCCATGGCACGCTTGGCTTCTTCTTTGCTGTCGTAGTTGTCTTCAACGAAACGGCAGTCGGAAGTGACTTCGGTCAGACCCTGCAGACCGGACTCTTTGGTCAGCATGGTGTTGATATCCGCCACGCTCATGCCCAGTTTGTCGTGCAGGAAGAAGATGATGGCCGGGTCCAGATCGCCGGAGCGGGTACCCATGACCAGGCCTTCCAGCGGGGTCAGACCCATGGAGGTATCAACGGATTTGCCGTTCTTGATGGCACAGACGGAACCGCCGTTGCCCAGGTGGCAGTTGATGATGTTCAGCTCTTCCACCGGCTTGTCCAGCTGCTTGGCTGCTTCCAGGCTGATGTAGTAGTGGCTGGTGCCGTGCGCGCCGTAGCGACGGATGCCGTTCTCTTTGTAGAGCTTGTACGGCAGGGCGTACAGGAAGGCTTCTTCCGGCATGGTCTGGTGGAAGGCGGTGTCGAACACGGCCACGTTCTTGTCGGCCAGGGCCGGGAAGATACGGCGGGCTTCACGGATACCGATCAGGTGAGCCGGGTTGTGCAGCGGTGCGTAAGGTACGGCGGCTTCGATGCCGGCGATCACGTCATCACAGATCACGACGGAGGAGGTGAAGCGCTCACCACCGTGAACAACACGGTGACCGATGGCGATCAGATTCTTGGACAGTTCCGGATTGAGCGGCAGGATCTTGTTGACGATGTAGTCCAGCGCTTCCTGGTGAGCGGCACCAGCGCCCAGATCGGCACTGCCTTTCTCGCCATTCAGTTTCCACTTGATGCGGGCGTCGTCGAGGTTGAAACACTCGGCCAGGCCGGACAACAGATCATCACCGGTGGTTGCGTCAATGACAGCAAACTTCAGGGACGAGCTGCCACAGTTAAGTACAAGAACCAGCTTACTCATGAATAAATCCTATCGCAGATTGGGTTGTGTAGGAGGATGCGTTGGACGCGTTGCGTCCAAAAACTTTCAACTTATCCTTATGAGGGTTGGCAATCTGTTGCTTGCCCCTTGTATAGTGATACAAGACCCGAAATCCAGACGTCCCTGACAGCGCAACGGCAGGCCGTTGGCGCAAAAATTGGGCGTACAAAGGATAACCCGATTGTTGAAAAATAACAAAGTCATCCTCAACCTTTGTTATTGCACATCAAATATAGTCGAGGTTTTGCCGTTAATACGTTCAAAAAAAGCTCGGAGGTAGCATGAGCATGAACATTTTTGGAACTAAATTACAGCAAGGCCGTCATTATATGACCCTTTGGCCCCGCCGTCCCGAGCTTAATTCCATGTTTCCCGAGAACCGGGTGATCAAGGCCACCGAATTCGCCCTCAAGATCATCCCGGCACTGGCGGTGCTCAGCGTCATGCTGCAGTTCCAGCTTGGTGAGCTGCACTACTGGCCATCGGTCATGGCCTCTGTGCTGTTTCTGCTCAGCTTGCCGCTGCAAGGTTACTACTGGCTCGGTCAGCGCGCCGATACCCGCCTGCCTCCTTCCCTTGCCAGCTGGTATCGCGAGATCAACGGCAAGATGAACGAGCAGGGCGGACATCGCCAACTGGTGGCCCAGCCCCGTTACGAAGAGCTGGCCGATACCCTCAATGCCGCCTTCAAGCAGCTGGACAAATCCTTTCTCTACGAATAGGCGAACAAGATTCTCCAATCAGACAAAGGCGCCCAGAGGCGCCTTTTCCATCCATGTCGATCAGGCCGCCAATACCTTGCGGATCTCCTGGATGGAGAGCTTGTACTGACGGGGGCACTGGCGCCATACGGTCAGCATGCGCTGGTACTTGTCACGCATGGCGATGTCGCTGGAGAGCTCGTCGCACGGGCACTTGAGTTCGGGGAAGCGCTTGTCCACTTCCAGCAGGAAGCAGACGTAGTCGGCCAGCTCCCGCTCCTGGCTGCGGCTGTAGCCGTTGAACTCCAGCCGGCTGGCATTGATTTCACCCTGATCGGCGCCATCCAGGTTGCCCCAGGAGATGGCCAGCGCATGGTGCAGCTCCAGGGTGTCGATCACCTCCTGGCAGGTGGCCAGATCCAGATGACCGAAGCTCTTCTCCAGTTCGAGGATCTGCAGGCAGTAGCCGCGCGCTATGATGGTGCTGGCCCGCTGGTAAGACGCCGCTTTCTCCGGATTGAGTTTGGCCAGGATCTCGTACTGGTTGCTCAGGATCAGGCGTTCGGTGTGGCTCATGTTCATGGGCTTTTCTCACTGGAAAATGAAACTGGGGTCACGTTAACCCATATCTCAGATGAATTTTTTGATCTGGCAGGGGAGGTTGGCGAGAAAGCCGGGTCGGGAACTCAAAACGGTTCTGCGACGGGTTAATTAATGGTAGCGGCTGCGCACTTGTGTTTCGGCCTGAGCTGGCAACAATGTGGGTGTCATTTGGCTTGTATCAACGGACTCGCCAAGGCCCCAATACAGGTGCATGCATGACCATCACAACCAGGACTCAGTCGCCGTGACCACAGGTTCTGGCCGACGGGGCAAGGAAAGGGCGGCCGAGATGGCGCCCCGCCGGGATGCGCTGGCTGATGCCGTCATCACGCAGCGAGACTGGCGAGCGGACAAGCGAAGGGCCTGCAGTTGCAGGCCCTTTTTGTATTGGGTGTTTTTCAGGCCGGGCGGGTTCAACCCTTGATGAGGTCGAGCACCACCTGATGGTGGTCGCTGGTCTTGAACTTGTCGAAGCGGTGGGCGACCTTGCCCTCTTCATCGATGAGGAAGCTCAGCCGGTGAATGCCGTCATACTCCTTGCCCATGAACTTCTTCGGGCCCCAGACGCCAAAGGCATCGGCCACCGCGTGCTCTTCATCGGCCAGCAGGCGGAAATTGAGGCTGTCGCGCTCCTCGAACTTCTTCAGGCGCTTGGCCGGATCCGGGCTGATGCCGAGCACCACCACGTTGAGGGCCGCCAGCTCGCTATTGACGTCACGCAGACCGCAGGCCTGCGTGGTACAGCCCGGGGTCATCGCCTTGGGGTAGAAATAGATGAGCACCTTCTTGCCGCGCAAGGAGGCAAGACGAACCGGGTTGCCGTCCTGATCGGGCAGGGAAAAGTCGGGGGCCTGGGTACCAGCCTGTAGTGGTTGCATGGGGTCTCCGAACGCCGTCAGGCGTGTTTGTTGTTGACGATGAATTCGAACGATTCTGCGCCCAGTTCGCGACAGAATCCGGCGAAGGCCGTTTCCGAGCCGGCGGTCTCTCCCTGCTTGGCCAGATTGAGCTGAAAGCTCGCCTTGAGCAGGTTGAAGGGTTGCTGTTCCAGGGTAATGGTCTGCATGGCCTGGATGTCCCAGCCGTGGTCGCTGAAGAACTGGGTGCACTGGCTTACGATACCGGGCTGGTCACGGATCAGGATCTCGGCGTTGGCGCTGATGTCGTACTGCAGTGAGTGGTGGCGCTCGGTGCGTTTCATCATGGTGATGAGATCCCACTCCTGACTGCGCAGGGGCAGGCTTATCTCGAGTTGCATCAGGCTGTTCCAGTCCCCGGACAGCAGCATGATGAAGGTGAATTCATTACCGAAGATACCAAGACGGCTGTCGACAATGTTGCAACCACAGCCACTGACGTGGCGGGTGACCTCATTGACTATGCCAGGCCTGTCCGTGCCTATGGCCGTTACGACCAGGTAGTGAGTCATAAATCTTCTCTCGTCCATTAGCTTGTTGCGAATGTGAGCGCAGTGGGCGTCGCCCTGACCGGGTGCCGGCCTTGGGCCATTCCCTGCGCTGGTACATGGCAACCTTGTAAGAATGCCGTGGCCGCGAGCCTTGTCTCGAGTCGAGAAGACCCGGGATTGGCGCAGGCCGTCGCGCTCGCGCACCGCTTTTTGTGCAGAATGGTATCACGGCTTGCCCCCTGCCTCCCTTGTTTTTCCAAGGGGGCAGCTTTACCATAACGCCCCTGAAAATCGGGAGAAATATCCATGTTACGCGGTAGTATCGTTGCCCTCGTTACCCCCATGCTGGCTTCAGGCGAAGTCGATTGGACCAGTCTGGCCGCCTTGGTCGATTATCATGTCAGCGCAGGCACCACCGCCATAGTGGCGGTTGGCACCACGGGGGAATCGGTGACCCTGAGCGAGCAGGAGCACATTGCCGTCGTGGAAAAAACCGTGGAACTGGCCGCCGGACGCATTCCCGTCATCGCCGGTTGCGGTTCCAACAATACTGCCCATGCCATCGCCCTGGCCAAACGATTCGCCGAAACGGGCGTGGTGGCGGGTCTCTCGGTTACCCCTTATTACAACAAACCCACCCAAGAAGGCCTCTATCGTCACTATTGTGCGATCGCCGAGGCTAGTGGTCTGCCCCAAATTCTTTATAATGTGCCCGGTCGCACCTGTTGCGATCTCAAACCGGAGACGGTAGCCCGACTGGCCAGGGTGCCCGGCATCATAGGTCTGAAAGAGGCCACCGGGGATCTGAGCCGTACTCCGCTGCTGCGTGAGCTGTGCGGAGCGGAATTCGCGCTTTATAGTGGCGATGATGCCAGTGGATGTGATTTTATGCTGCAAGGTGGCGACGGAGTCATTTCGGTCACCACCAATATTGCAGCGGCCCAGATGGCCGACATGTGTCGTGCAGCGCTGGCCGGTGATGCCGGTCTGGCCCATGACATCAACAATCGATTGATGCCGTTGCATCAGACTCTGTTCTGCGAACCGAGTCCCATCCCTGTGAAGTGGGCCTGTGCCCGACTGGGATTGATGGCGACGGCGACCTTGCGTCTGCCGCTCACCGACCTCACCCCCGAGGGCGAACAAGCGATGACGCGAGCACTGACCACTGCGGAGTTGATGGCGAGTGTTTAAAGCAAATGGAAAGGGAAATGCAGTGCGCCTGGTGCTGAGTGTGGCGACCGTTGCCGTGCTGGCAGCCTGTAGCTCACCCCAAGAGCGCAAGATGGCCAACCGTGGTTTCGAGTACGAGGATGCCCGCCTTGAAGGCCGCGCGTTCCTGGTGCCGGCCGGGTTGAGTACCCCCGCCTTTAACAGCAGCTTCGACATCCCGGCGCTGCCCGAGAGCAGCCGCGAAGGTGCCCTCGGCGCCAAGATTGACGTGCGCCCGCCCGCCCAGCTGCTGACCGTGGTACCGGGCAGCCAGGTGGTGCCCAATGCCAGCGAGCCCACAGTGGCCTTCTATGCCCTGAGCACCTCCCAGAGCGTGGAGCGCGATACCTGGGCCTTCCTGATGAACTTCCTGGCCCAGTACAAGGTGACCACTGAGAAGCTGGATCAGCAGGCCGGCGTGTTGCAGACCGGCTGGTTTGACAACACCAAGGCCCTCGACGGCTGGAGCGAAGAGGATGACGACTTCAACATCCGTCAGCGTTACCAGTTCACCCTGCGCAACGATGTCCAGCGTCACGCCGTCAACATGTCGGTGCGGGTACTGGATCACGAAGAGACCATAGACGGCGAGACCAGCACTGTGCTGACGCCGGCCGATGCCCAGCGCTACGCCACCCGCGCCCTGAACCAGTTCTCCCTCTATTACGACAAGCAGCTCAAGTCCCGCGAACAGCACAAGGCCAACGATGGCATGGGGCTGGAGCTGGGGCTGGACAACAACGAGCTGAGTGCCTGGATTGCCGACGGTTCCTTTGATCAGGTGTGGCGTCGCCTCAACCAGGTGTTGCCTGGCTATGGCTTCACCATCAAGGATACCCAGCAGTCTCTGGGCTGGATCGACGTCGAGTACGACGAGCCGGGCAGCGACTTCTGGAAGGCCAAGGGCAGCGAGCCGTTCAAACTGGAAGAGGAAAAGTATCGCTTCCAGCTTGGCGAGATGGCTGGGGGCAAGACCTCCATCACACTGTTCGACAAGGACAAGAAGCCAGTGTCGTCCGGTGTCATCTCCCAGATGTACATCAGCCTGTCCGAGGCATTCGCCAAGGGCCTGGCTGACCAGGCAGCAAAAACAGAATAGAAACAGGGGCCTAGTGCCCCTGTTTTGTTAGGTTAATCCCCCTGTAAATACAGGGTCTGATGCGCTTGATATGTTAACCCCCAGAAACAGGGGCCCTGTGCTCCCGTTTTATTCCTCCCACAAACAGGAAGTGTTATTAGCCATGAGTCTTGCAGATCAAGTATTGGCGGTGAATGACGATTTGCCGATCCGTACCGATAAACCTGTCCATTCCGGCAAAGTGCGCAGCGTCTACTGGTTGACCCCCGCAGACAGTGCCCGGCTCATCAAGGAGAAAGGCTATGATGTGCCAGCCGATGCGCCGCTTGCCCTCATGGTGATCAGTGACCGCATCTCTGCCTTCGACTGCATCTGGCAAGGTGTGGACGGGCTGAACGGCGTACCTGGCAAGGGGGCGGCACTCAACGCTATCTCCAGCCACTGGTTCAAGCTGTTCAAGGAGAAGGGACTGGCCGACAGCCATATCCTGGACATCCCGCACCCCTTCGTCTGGATCGTGCAAAAAGCCCGCCCCGTGATGATCGAGGCGATCGCCCGCCAGTACATCACAGGCTCCATGTGGCGTGCCTACAAGGATGGCGAGCGCGAGTTCTGCGGCATCACCTTGCCGGAAGGCCTGAAGAAGGATCAGAAGCTGCCGGAAATCCTCATCACTCCCTCCACCAAGGGTGTGCTGACAGGGCTGGATGGCGTGCCTGAGGCCGATGACGTCAACGTCTCCCGCGCCGATATAGAGCGTCACTACCAGGGCTTCAACTTCAGCAAGCTGGCCGATATCGACCGCTACGAAGTGCTGCTCAAGGAAGGCTTCAACGTCATCAGTGACGCCCTGGCCGAGCTGGATCAGATCTTCGTCGACACCAAGTTCGAGTTTGGCTATGTCCAGGACGCGGTCGGCAACGAGAAGCTCATCTATATGGATGAAGTGGGTACCCCCGACAGCTCCCGCATCTGGGATGGCGCCGCCCTGCGCGACGGCCAGATCGTCGAGAAGTCCAAAGAGGGTTTCCGTCAGTGGCTGCTCAACCACTTCCCGGATCCGGATATCCTGCTCAACAAGCACCGCATGCCGGAACGCTTCGCCCTGGCCCGTGACAACAAGTTGCCGACCGAGGTGATGATGGATATCTCCAACACCTACGTGGGGATCGCCGAGAAGATCATTGGTCAGCCGCTGGTGCGCAGTGCCAATCCCAAGCAGGAGATCATCGAGGTGCTGCGGGAGCAGTACGGTCTGATCGACTGAGGATCGCCGCTTTTTTTGTCGCCGGGAAACAAACGTTTGCCGGTGGCGAAAGGAACAGCCGACAAACAGACGGGCCCCAGTGCGGGGCCCGTTTTTATTGGTTTTTCAACTGTGTTGGCAAGGCGTCAGCCATTGACTTTGAACACCTGGCCGGTCTGCACGCCGAGCACGGATTTCTGGTAGGCCTGGGCCACCCGGGCGGCCGGCACCGGCACGAAGCCCGGGAAGAAGGCGGCGTATTTGTCCATCGATTCGGTCAGCACGGTCGGGCTCACCACGTTGATGCGCAGCCCCTTGGGCAGTTCGCAGGCTGCCGCCTTGACGAAGTGCTCTATGGCGCCGTTGATGGTGGTCGCACTGGCCCCCCAGTTGATGGGCTCCTCGCTCAGAATGCCGCTGATCAGGGTGATGGAACCCTTGTCATTCAGGTGGGGGATAGCGGCACGGGTCAGATTGATCTGGCCCATCAGCTTGCTCTCTATCCCCACTTGCCACTGCTCGTCCGTCATCTCGGTCAGGCCATTGAAGGCCACGCTGCCGCTGGCCACCACCAGTGCATCGAACGTCCCCAGCTTGGCAAACAGCGCCTTGATGGAGGCGGGGTCACGCATGTCGACAGTGGCATCGCCACGACTGTGACCGACCCGGATCACCTGGTGGTCTTTGGCAAGCAACTCACTGACGGCCGAGCCGACGGTGCCGGAGGCACCCACAATCACAATCTTCATCTGTTTCACTCCTGGTTGGGATGTGTTGATTCTAGCGCGATAAAAAGGGAGAAAAAGCGCGTAAAATAAACGCATTGTTTCCATATTGGAGCTAATGATGGATATCTCCCATCTGACCAGTTTTTACGAGGTGGTGCAGCGGGGCAGTTTTTCCGCCGCCGCCGATGCCCTGGGGGTGAGCAAGGGGATGCTGAGCCGCCATGTCAGCGCCCTGGAAGCCGCCCTCAATGCCCAGCTGTTGCAGCGCACCACCCGCCGCCTCAGCCTGACCGAGGCGGGCAAGACCCTCTACTTGCAGGCGGGGCAGATCTTCGCACTGGCCCGCCAGGCGGAGCAGGACATACAGGCGCTGACCGAGGAGGACAGTGGCCGGCTGCGCTTCACCTGCCCGGTCAGCACGGGGGATCGCATGGTGAGCGAGCTGCTCGGCCGCTTTGCAGAGCTCTGCCCGGGAGTGCAGGTCGAGCTCAACTTTACCAACGCCATGGTCGACATGAGCCAGGGAGAGCACGACATAGCCCTGCGCGCCATGAGCAGCATACCCGACAACCTGGTGGCGCTGCCGCTCGGTCAGCTCAAGGACGTGGTGGTGGCCAGTCCCGCCCTGCTGGCGCGGGAAGGCCTCCCCGCCACGCCCTATGAACTGAGCGGTCGCCCCTGCCTGTTGCAGGGCCACAACCCGGCCTGGGAGCAGTGGCACTTTCGCAAGGGAGAGGAGGAGGCCCACATTCTGGTGCAGGGCAAGGTGCGGGCCAATCACTACAGTACCGTACTGCAACTGGCCCGCGCGGGCATGGGATACGCCAAGTGTCCGCTGATGCTGGTGGAGCCCTGGCTGGCGAGCGGCGAGCTGGTGGCCGTGCTGGATCAGTGGCAGACAGGTCTGCACCCGTTGCACGTGCTGCATGCCCAGCAGCGGCGGGTTCCGCGCAAGATCCGGCTGTTCAAGCAGGTGCTGGCCCAGTGGTTTGCCGAGCGGCCCCACTACCTGTTGTGAGGGCTCTGCGCCGTTATTTTTCTGTCATCTTCGGCTGTTACCCTGCGCCCATCACAGCGATCAGGAAGATGAGCGAGCATGAAGGGTTATCAGGGTTGGGTTGGATTGACGCTGCTGTGCGCGGCGACGGGCATGAGTACGGCGCAGGCCGAGGTCGAGGTGGCGGTGCCAACGGATTTCCAGATCCTGGCGGTGAGCAGTGGCAAGTTGCAGGATGAGCAGCACGCCACCCTGGCGGACGGAGAGCAGCAACTGCTGGTGCGCTATGAGGGGGTGATCCCGAGCCGCAATAGCAGCGAGAACGATCGGCAGGTGCGATCCGAGCCGCAGGTGCTGCGCTATCAGGCCAGTCAACAGCGCCTGCAACTGGTGGCCAGCGTACCGGCCACCGAAAAGGGGATGCAGCTTTATGCCAGGGCCCCCGTGGTGGCGTTGCAGGCGGATGGCCGGGCGCTCTCCATCCAGCAGGATGCGCTGGTGACCAGCGGCATGCTGCTCGGCATGGACTGGCGTGCCCGGCTCGATGAGTACAATCGCGGCGCCGGCAAGGCGGCGCTGACGACAGCCGCCGTGGCCACCACTGCAACCGCAGGCGCCACGGCTCCCGCCTTGGCTACCCGCGAGCTGGAAGGGCAGTTGCAGCAGCTGTTCCTCAAAGCGGATCCCGAGCTTCGCAAGCGCTTCATCGGCTGGGCCGTGCCGCGACTTTAAGTTTGCGGCCCGTTGCAGTAACGTGGGGGCTCTCTTCGTGCATTGCGCCCACCTTATCCAACGAGGTCTTCATGTTTGAATTGCACACTCGCCTGCAGGCGGATACCCAGTTGCTCGGGGATCTGCCGCTTTGTCGTGTCCTGCTTGCCAAAGACAGCCAGTATCCCTGGCTCATCCTGGTGCCACGGGTCGCCAACTTGCGGGAGATTCACCATCTGGCGCCCGCGCAGCAGCAACAGCTGATGCAGGAGTCCTGCGCCCTGGCCACCCTGATGGAGCAGGCGCTGCGGCCGGACAAGATCAACGTGGCGGCGCTCGGCAATCTGGTGCCGCAACTGCATCTGCATCATGTCGCCCGTTTTACCACGGATCGGGCATGGCCAGGTCCCATCTGGGGAGCGCATCCCTCCTTGCCTCATGACGAGGCCAGCTTGCAGCAGGAGGCCGCCGGCTGGCGCCTCAAGCTCAGCCATCTGGCCGGTTTCATTCCGCTTGCCGCTGATAATTGAGTCAAGTGAGAGGCGGCTCGCTATTTCGAAGCCCAAGCCGCGCTATCTGTTAGAGTTATGGTATAGATAAGCCCATTTTCGATGTTCAGGAAGGTCCCATGATAGTGACAAGAGCCGACAACGATGCCGTATTGACCACAGAAGATGTGCTGCTGAGTCTGTGTCATTCGGTTACGGATGTATTGAGTGCGGCGACCCAGAGTCAGGTGCGTTTCTCCGGCATGGTGCAGCGGATCAGCAAGACCTGCCTCAAGCCGGATATCGGCTGTTTCGTGCTGTTTGATGGCGGCTTCTCCGGCCTGGTGGTGATCAACTTCTCCGCCTCTGCGGCCATGGAGCTCTATGAGAGCTACATGCTCAGCATGGGCCTCTCCAAGGAAGATCTCGCCATCTCCCACACCTCGGACGAGGTGAGCAACGTCATGGGCGAGCTGATGAACCAGATAGTCGGCAGCTTCACCGTCAAGGTGGGCCGGGATCTGCAGACTCACATCACCCAGAACCAGCCAAAGATGCTGGCGCTGAACAAGCAGGTGATGCTGAGCGTCGATACCAACCTCGACAACCCGGAAGCGCGCCGGGTCACCTTCTTCACCGCCCGCAACAACATCTTCTATCTGGAGCTGGCGATGGACAGGACAGAGTTCATCCGCATTCACAACGATGGCATGGATGAGGAGGAGCTGGATCCCGATGCCCTGATCGCCCAGACCAAGCTGGCGGCCGCCAAGCCGGCCCCGGTGGCCGCGCCGGTCGCCAACGAGCATGACGATTTGCTCGACTCGCTCGGTATCTGACGTCAGCCCAACGCTGAAGATGCCAAGGCCACCCATGGGTGGCCTTGTTGTTTGTTGCCGGGGGCGGGCTTAGAAGTTGTAGAGCAGGCCGGTACTGACGCGGCTGGACTGGCTGTCGTAGAAGCCGATGTCGGAGTTGGCCCTGGAATAGGCCGCAGTGAAGGTGGCGGCGAGGGCATCGACGCCGAACAGCTTGTGCCAGAAGAAGGTGCCGTTGATGGCAAACTCGTCCGCATCGGCACTTTGGTCGAAGAGAGGGTTTGCCTCGTCATACTTGCGCTTGCCGGCATAGAGGTTGCTGACGATGGACCACTGGGGACCGCGTTGGGCGTAGGTCAGCTTCAGACCCGTGTTCTTGAAGCTCTCGGCGCTGCCGTCGAGGCGGGCTTCCTTGTAGACGATGGCGGGCTCCAGCAACTGGTTGCCGCCAAAGTGCCACTGGTAGGAGAGCTCCATGTCGTGCATCTTGCCGTTGCGATCCAGCATATCGGCGTAGTGGGTGCCGTGGCTCTGGTCATACTGCTGGCCGCTGCGCTCCTCATCCATGTCCACTTCCCGGGTGGTCAGGGTGCCGTAGAAGTTGCTGCCCCAGATCTTGTCCCAGGCAAAACGCACCCCTTTTGACTTCACATCGGTGGAGCTGCGATCCACCCCGGTGGCGAAGGGATCGCTCCACAGTTCGACCGGCATGACGTTGAACACCAGCGAGGTAGCGACTATGCCCTTGTCACCCATCTCCTGACGCAGGCCGAGCTGCTGGGTGAAGTCGAAGCGCACCGCATCCTGGATCAGGTTGCCGAGGAAGATCTGGGTACGGGTATCGGCGAAGGTGTAGCGGATGTCGGCGTTGAGCAGCGGCGTCAGGCCACTCTCGCTGTCGGGGGCGCCGAGGTCATCGATGCGACTGTGGTTGTCATCGCCGGCATAGAAGTTGGACTTGTAGCTGACGGCGTTGACCCCGCCCAGCAGAAAGCCGGACCAGCCGGACTGCTTGGGGATCTCGCCCAGATCGGCGTGGGCGGCATTGGCTGCCAGCAGACCAAGACTCAGCAGGGTGAGATTGCGCATCGATGAGACTCCTGAAATATCAGATGGTTGAATTGAACAGCCGGACATTATAGCCAGCCAGGCTTAACTCGGGCTGACCGAATTGACTCCGGCATGCTACCCCAGTGCAAGGAGGAGGTTAATCGATAATTTATCGTGCGACGGCACAAGAGTTCGGCGCGCCGTGCTGGTATTCTGTTCGGCGAATATGGGGGAGAAAACAACAAGATGAAACAAATCAAATCCTGGGCGCAATATTACGTCGACCTGATGACCAAGCTGGGGCTGGTGCGCTTCAGCATGTTCCTGGCCACCGCCATCATAGTGCTGGCCGTCTCCATCCAGATGGGGGTCACCCTGTTTCTGCGCGGCACAGTGGACGTTGTCGATCTGGTGCGCTCTGTCTTCTTTGGCCTGCTGGTCACCCCCTGGGCCGTCTATTTTCTCTCCATCGTAGTGGATCAGCTGGAGGATTCCCGCCAGCGGCTGACCCGCATGGTGCGCAAGCTGCAAGACATGCGCGAGCGGGATCTGGAGCTCAACAGCCAGTTGCAGGAGAATATCAGCCGTCTCAACGCCCAGATCGCCGAGACCAACCGGGCCGAGACCCTGCGTCAGCAGGCGATCGAGGATCTGGAGAACGAGGTGTTCCAGCGGGAGAAGGCCCAGCTGCATCTGGGTGAGCGCACGGCCCTGCTGCGCTCCTTCATCGACTGCTCCCCCGATCTGGTCTACTACCGCAACGAAGACGAACAGTTCTCCGGCTGCAACCGCGCCATGGAGGAGCTCACCGGCAAGGTGGAGGCCGAACTCATCGGGCTGACCCCGTTCGACGTCTACAAGCAGGAGATAGCGAACAAGGTGGTGGAGACCGACAAGCAGGTCTTTGCCAGCAACGAGCCGCTCACCTATGAGCAGTGGCTGGAGTACCCCGACGGTCGCAAGGCCTACTTCGAGCTGCGCAAGGTGCCCTTCTTCGATCGCTTCGGCAAGCGGCTCGGCCTGCTCGGCTTTGGCCGCGACATCACCGAGCGCAAGCAGTATCAGGACAAGCTGGAGAAGGCGAGCCGCGACAAGACCACCTTCATCTCCACCATCAGCCATGAGCTGCGCACCCCGCTCAACGGCATAGTGGGGCTGAGCCGCATGCTGATGGATACGCCGCTCGATCCCAAGCAGCATCAGCAGCTCAAGACCATCCACCTGAGCGCGGTGACGCTCGGCAACATCTTCAATGACATCATAGATCTGGACAAACTCGACCGGCGCCGGCTGGAAATTGCGCCGACCCCCATCGACCTGCCCGCCTTCCTCGACGAGCTGGAGACGCTGTCGCGCATCCAGGCGGAGCAGAAGGGGCTCTATCTGCATTTCGACCGGGACGGCGACATGCCGCAATTCGTGATGGCCGATGGCACCCGGCTGCGCCAGGTGTTGTGGAACCTGGTGGGCAATGCGGTCAAGTTTACCGATGAGGGCGGGGTGACGGTACGTTGCCTCTCCCACGCGGCCGATGAGCCGGGCAAGCTGGCCCTGCACTTCGAGGTGGAGGATACCGGCGTCGGTATTCCTCGCGCCCAGCAGGAGAAGATCTTCGCCATGTACTATCAGGTGCAGGGCAAGAAACACGCCACCGGCACCGGCATAGGGCTGGCGGTCTCCCGTCAGCTGGTACAGGCCATGGGCGGCCAGCTCTACGTGGACAGCGATCCGGGTGAGGGCTCCTGCTTCACTGCCGAGCTGGAGGTGGACTGCGTCGAGCCTCAGGCCGCCGATGCCGAGCCCGAGATGCCCTCCCTGGATATCCTGCTGGTGGAGGACGTTGAGCTGAACGTGACGGTGGCCTGCGCCCTGCTCAACAAGCTCGGTCATCAGGTGCAGGTGGCACGGGACGGTGCCCAGGCGCTGGCCATGGCCAATCCCGATGACTTTGACCTGATCCTGCTGGACATCCAGCTGCCGGACATGACCGGCTTCGACGTGGCGGCCCAGCTGCTTGAGCGCTACGGCGACAGTTTGCCGCCCATGGTGGCGCTCACCGCCAACGCCACCGGCGATCGCCAGTACTATCGGGATCACGGCATGCAGGATGTGATCAACAAGCCGCTGGGCTCCAGGGCTGTGCGGGAGGTGATTGGCCACCTGTTTGCGGATCTCGCCGACGATGAGGCGGACGAGCAAGCCGATGCGGGCAGCCAGGATGAGCTGCTGGACTTGCCCTTCCTCACCGACTACGCCGATACGGTGGGCAAGCCGGTGCTGCTCTCCAGCGTCGATCTGTTCGAGAAGATGATGCCGGACTACATGGCGGTGCTCGACTCCAACATGATCGCCCGCGATCAGGCCGGCGTGGTGGAGGAGGCACACAAGATCAAGGGGGCGGCCGGCTCCATCGGTCTGCGCCGGCTGCAGCAGCTGGCCCAGCTGATCCAGAGCCCGGATCACCCCGCCTGGTGGGAGAACGTGGAGGACTGGATAGAGTCGCTGCGCCGCGAGTGTCCGGGTGATATCGCCAGATTGAAGCGCTGGCTGCTCTCATAGACGCGAGCCGCAGGCAAGGAGCCGCAACATGTATAGCCGTTTGATTACCCCTGGGCGCATCCATCGCTGGGGCGACGAAGCGCTGCTGGAGGCGACCGAGCTGGATCGCGCCCGCATAGTGCAGGCCGCGCCGGTGCGTCGACTGCAGCAGAAGACCCAGGTCTTTCCGCTCGATGTGAAGGCCTCGGTACGCAGCCGTCTCACCCATTCGCTGGAGGTGCAGGAGACCGGCCGCCAGATCAGCCGCCGCGTTCTGGCGGCGCTGCCGGCGGGCTCGGTGTGCGAGGGGGCCTTTATCAATCTGGTGGAGATGTCCTGCCTCTTGCACGATGTCGGCAACCCGCCGTTCGGCCACTTTGGCGAGCAGGTGATGAGCCAGTGGCTGGCACAGGCGCTGGATGATCTGTTTGCCGCTGCTCTTGGCCAGGCGCCCAGCCCGCAGTGGGCCGAACTGCGCCAGGATCTGCTGGTGTTCGACGGCAACGCCCAGAGCCTGCGGCTGGTGCACAGCCTGCACGAGCTGAATCTGACTCTGGGGCAGCTGGCCGCCCTGTGCAAGTATCCGCAGCAGCCCCTGCACGACGGTCAGCATCATGGCTGGGCCAGCAAGCGCGGCATCTTCTTCAGTGAACAACCCCTCTACCGTTCCCTGAGCCAGAGCCTGGGACTGGCGCCCGGTTGCCGCCACCCGCTGGTCTACATCATGGAGGCGGCCGACGACATCTCCTACTGCATCGCCGATCTCGAAGATGCGGTGGACAGGCGCATTCTCAGCCTGAGCGAGCTGCAACAGGCGCTGCGTCTGGCCGATGAGGGCGCCTACATGGCGGGCTTGCTGGCGGATGCCACCGCCTCTGACAGAGGCTTCTTCCCCCATTTTCGCCAGCAGCTGACCCGGGATCTGATCGCGCTGGCCGCCCACACCTATGTGAGCGAGCACGACATCATACTGAGTGGCGCCTATCCCCAGGCGTTGCTGCACGGTCAGGCGCCGGCGGCGCAGGTGCTCGACACCCTCAAGCAGGTGGCTCGCGAGCAGGTGTTCATGCGGCCCGAGGTGGAGGCGCTGGAGCTGGAAGGCTATGCCGCCCTGCGTGGCGTGCTCTCCACCTATGCCTGCCTGCTGGCGCTGCCTGCCAGCCAGTTCGAGCGACTGCTGGCCGGGCAGGGGGGCAGCGAGCTGTTCTTCGCCCGCCGCCTGTTTCACCGCCTGTCGGCCCGTCATCTCAAGGCATACCGGCTGGCGGTGGCCAACCGGGATCCCCGTTTCGACAAGGGTGCCGAACAGGAGTGGTACTACCGGGTGCGGCTGCTGCTCGACTATGTAAGCGGCATGACGGATACCTATGCGCTGGAAGAGTTCCGCCTCTTGTCCGGGATCTGACTCGCGCCAGGCAAATCCTGTGCGTGCCGTCCGGGAGCGGATGTGTGCGGCTGACGGGCGAGAGACCTGTGTCTCGTCTGGATATTGATAGATGGCTCACTCCCCATATGGGGGGTGAGGTTCTTGTATAAAATTCGGTCTTTTTTTAGACTGTGGCAACTTGTTCAACTTTCACTCGGTAAGGAGACGGATATGCAACATTCAATGCTAAACGTTGCGTTCGACCGCTGCATCAGCAGCGCGAAGACTCGTGCTCTTTTTCTGCCGCGTGGAGGAAACAGGTAACACCTGCTTTTTCATCACCCGCGGTTGTCCCGCAGGGTGATGCCCCCTCTCCGGGAGAACCGCACGTTCAACTGGAGAATATTATGTCTATCGAACTGATCCTGCTGCGCACCGTCGAATCCCTGGTTCAGAAGCGGATCACCCGGCTGGAACGCCGCACCAGTTACCTGCACCTCTCGCCTGCCTTGCTGAAAGACATAGGTCTGGAAGGGCAAAATGTGCAGATCGCCCACGTCCGTGAGCAGGAATATCAAACCGGCTTCCGGCTTGGGAATCGAATAACCTGATGATGTGGGGCTTGGCCCCCTTCTTGCAGGAAAATGGCAGGCTCAGGCCTGCCATTTTTCGTATCCGGTTGAGTTTGGTTACGAATTTTCATTCGCACATTTTGCCAAAATCTCTATCATCGCTCTCCGATCTGTTCAGGAGTTGTCCATGTTGCGTCTTTGCTATCGCGCCTTCCTGTTGTGCTGGCTTGCCTGCTGGAGCCTTGCCGCCGCGGCAGAAACCGGTCTGGACAAGGATCGACTGGGGCTGTCCGAGCGGCTGTGGCTCGCCTCGCGCAGCGACCTGGTGGTCGGTATGCCCTCGGTGGCCTGGCCCCCCTATGTCTATGCCAATAGCCGGGGTGGTTTCAGCGGCCCGCTCGACGATTTTGCCTCCCTGGTCGCGAGCCGGCTGGGACTGACCCTGCGCTACAAGACCTATCCCTACTATGCCGGAGCCCAGCAGGCCTTGCTCGATGGCGAGGTCGACATGCTGATCGGCGTGACCCCCAGCCACTCCCGGCAGCAACAGATGCGTTTTACCTCGGACCTCATGGGGCTGCCCCGTGGCATCCTGCTGGCGAAGGGAGATGACCAGCTGACCCTGCCGGCGGCCCGTCAACTGCGCTGGGTGTGTGAACACGGTTTCAGCTCCTGTGAGGAACTGGAGCAGCTTGGCATGGCGCACCTGGTGGAGGCCGACAGCAGCGACGAGGCTGTCTTCATGGTGAAGAAAGGTCTGGCGGATGCCTATCTGGCGGATCTGCCCGCCCTGGTTCGCTTGCAGCGCCTGCAACAGCAGGCCGGGCTCAAGGTGATCACCCCGGAGTGGGTGACCGATACCTCGCTGGCCATGGCGGTAGGCCCCAACAATCAGGGTCTGCTGGGCCTGCTGGAGCTGGCTCTCAACGATATCCCTCTCGATGAACGACGCCGCATTCTGGAGACTGGCGGCATAGTCGACTACGAACTGGCCAACGGCCCCCGTCAGATAGTGTTCAACCAGAGCGAGCTGGAGTGGCTGGCGCAGCACCCGACCCTGAGATTCGGCGTCGCCCCCGACTGGCCGGCGGTGAGTGAAATTGACGGCAATGGTCAGCTCAAGGGATTCCTCGCCGATCTGCTCAAGCTGCTCAGCATGCGCTCCGGCCTCAAATTCACCCTGGTGCCGACCAGCAGCTGGGCCGAGACTCAAGCGCTGTTCAAGGCGCGCAAGCTGGATCTCATTCCGGCCATTACCCCCACAGCCGAGCGGCGCCAGTACACACTGTTTACCCCGGATTACGCCTTCATTCACAGGGTGATCGCCGCCAGGCAGGGGGGCAAGGAGCTGGAAAACCTCAACGCACTCAAGGGCCACAAGGTGGGCATAGTCGGTGGTTCGGTCGAGGAGCTGATACTTGAGGAGGTGGGGGCCTATCCGGTGACGGTCAGCAGCGACACCAGGCTGTTGCCCCTGCTCGATCAGCATGAGGTCGACTATGTGCTGATGAGCATGACGACCCTGGAGCAGGCGCTGCAGAAGGGGTTCAACAATCGCTATCAGGTGGTCTTCTCCGGCAACGAGCTGCGGGTGCCTGTCGCCATGGCGGTGCACCAGCAAGATCCCATGCTGCAGCAGATCCTGACCAAGGTGCTGATCTCCATCCGGCCGGAGGAACTGGCCAAACTGGAGCACAAATGGCTCTCCTTGAGCATACAGACCGGCATCAATCCGGCGACCGTACTGCTCTGGTCCTCCTTCGGGATCGGCGCCTTCCTGCTCAGCGTCTTGCTGTTCATCGGCTGGAACCGCACGCTGCGCCGCCAGATAGTCCAGCGCCAGCTGGCCGAGCACAAGTTGAACGAGCAGCTGACCTTCGTGCAGACCCTGCTCAACTCCCTGCCCAACATGGTGGCGCTGCGGGATCGCGAGCAGCGTATCACCCTCTGCAATCAGGCCTATCGGGATGCCTTCATCGGGGCCAAGGTCGGCGATGATTGCGACGATCTCGACGGCATGCCGCCCCAGGAGCGGGAGCGGGTGCTCAGGGAGGAGCTGGCGGTGTGGCAGCGCGGTGAGCAGCTGGAAGGGGCGGGGTACAGCCGCCGCCAGGATGGTGCCATGTTCCACGTCATCTATGCCAAGCGCCCCTATCGTTCTCCGAACGGTGACATGCTGGGCGTACTGACCGTGCTCACCGACGTGACCCGCATCAAGGAGGCCGAGGAGCGGGCCCGCAAAGCGGAGACCCGGCTCACCCAGATCACCGACAGCATGCCGGGCATAGTCTATCAATACCTGTGGCAGGGGCCTGGCAAGGGCCGCTTCTTGTATGCCTCCCAGGGGGCGAGCGAGATCCTGGGCGCCAGTCAGCAAGATATTATGTCGGCCGAGTCGGGGGGCGAGGTGTTCGGCTTTACCGAAGAGGCGCTGCAGGACTTTGTCAGCAAGGTGGCCAATCATGCCGAGACGCTGGCGCCGCTCGATCTGGAGGTCAGGGTCGTGCGCCCCGAAGGGGATCGCTATTTGCAGGTACGCGGCAGTTTCGTGCCGCAGGAAGAGGGGGATCTGATCCTCAACGGGGTGATCCAGGACATCACGGCACTCAAGCGTCAGGAGAACGAGCTGCGAGAGGCGCGCGCCTATGCGGAACAGGCGATGCAGGTGCGCAGCCGCTTCCTCGCCACCATGAGCCACGAGCTCAGAACCCCCATCTCCGGCATGCACGGCATGTTGGAATTGCTGCAGATGAGCGAGCTGAACGAAGATCAGCGCTACATGCTGCGCAACGTCATCACCTCCACCAACAACCTGCTCTATCTGGTCAACGACGTGCTCGACTTCTCCAAGATAGAGGCGGGCCAGCTGCAGCTGCATTATCAGGATGGTCGCCTCGCCTCCGTGATCTGCGACGTGATCCGCGGTCATGCCACCCTGGCCCATGGCAAGGGGCTGAAGGTGACGCTGGAGTGGGCGCCCGAGGTGCCGGATCAGGCCCGCATCGACGTCGTGCGAGTGGGGCAGGTGCTCTCCAATCTGCTCAACAATGCGGTCAAGTTCACCGAGCGGGGCGAGATCCGCATCCAGGTCAGCTATCGCGCCGAGCAACTGTTCATCGCCGTCAGCGATACCGGCATCGGCATTGCCGAAGAGAAGCAGGATCGCCTGTTTACCCCGTTCGAGCAGGTGGAGTCCGACATAACCCGACGCTTCGGTGGCACCGGGCTGGGGCTGGCTATCTGTCATCAGCTGGCCCAGAAAATGGGGGGCAGCCTGGCCCTTGAGAGCAAACCGGGTCAGGGAACCCGGCTGACGTTCGGTTTCCCGCTGACGGAGTGCCAATGGGATGCGCCGCCGCTGGCAGGCCAGCACTGGTGGCTGTTTGGCGAGGATGCGGCCCTGCAGTCTGCCATGCTGCGGCTGGGGGCCAGCTTGAATCGTCTGGACCCGCAGCAGTGGCAGCAGCCGGTGAGTGGTTTGTTATTAGCGGAAGAGAGCTGGCTCGAACAGGCGCTGGGCAGCGAGTGGTCGACGCGTTTGCAGCAATCCGCCCTCAAGGGCATAGTGCTCTCCCCGCTGGAAGCGCTGCGTGGCCGCATGGGTTCGGATGCCTGGTGGCGCCTGGGTCAATCCCCGCTTTACCCCGATCTGTTGCTGGAGACCTGCCACCAGTTGCTGGGGGAAAAAGCGATCCATCCGGTGCAGGCCCATGCCGCTCAGTTGCAGGGGCGCGTGCTGGTGGCCGACGATCATCCCATCAATCGCGCCCTGCTGGCGCGCCAGCTTGCCATTCTCGGGGTGGATGCCGAGGTGGTGGACGATGGCGAGAAGGCGCTGCGCACCTGGCAGGGGCAGGACTTTTCCCTGCTGCTGACCGACTGTCACATGCCGGTGATGGATGGCTACAGCTTGACCCGGACCCTGCGGGCGCAGGGGGAGCAGGCTCCCATCATAGGGGTCACGGCCGATACGTCGGAAGGGGCCGGCCTGCAGATGCAGCAGGCCGGCATGAACGACATGCTGTTCAAGCCCTACACCCTGGATACCCTGCGCCAGATGCTGGCCCGCTGGCTGCCGGTGGTCGTGTCGGTGGACGAGGCGGTGCCACAACCGCCCGAACCGGCCAAAGAGCAGGGAGAGTGCTGGATCTCGCTGTTCGGGGATGAGGAGGTGGCCCGCAGCATGGCGCGGGAGTACCTGGATTCCAACCGCCAGGATGGCGATGACATGATGCAGGCGGTGGCCCGCCAGGATACCCATGCCCTGGTGGAGACGGCGCACCGCATCAAGGGCGCTGCCCGCATGGTGGGGCAGTTGGCATTGGCAGAGGAAGCGGCTCGACTCGAAGCGGCGGCCCGTCTGAAGCAGCTGGAAGAACTCACCGAGTTGAGTCAGACAGTACAGGCGCTGATGAACTCTATTACACGCGAAATTGGACTATGGCTCGATGAACAAGACACAGCATGAGTTGGTGATCATGGTGGTGGAAGACCACGCGTTCCAGCGCAAGGCACTGATGCACCAGATCCGTGGGCTCGGTTATCTCTCCCTGCTGGAGGCTCAGGACGGGCTGGAGGCGCTGGCCATGTGTCAGCGTCATCAGGTCGACATCCTGTTTTGCGATCTGCGCATGCCCGGCATGGACGGCATGGCATTGCTGCGCCGCCTCTCCCTTGGCGGCTTTCGTGGTGGCATCATCCTCTCCAGCGCGCTGGAAGATGACGTGGTCGAAGCCGTGCTGCGGATGAGCGCCGCCTATGGTCTGCAGGTGCTGGGGCGCATCGAGAAGCCCTCCAGCCAGCAGCAGATCAGCCAGCTGATCGGTGCCTGGCGGCCGCAACAGGAGCGGGCCCAGGAGGAGGACGGCCACAGCCTGACTCTGGATGAGTTGAGTCAGGCATTGGAGCAGGATCAGTTGCTGCCCTGGTATCAGCCCAAGGTGAGCTTTGGCTCGGGCCAGTGGGTCGGCATGGAGGCGCTGGCCCGCTGGCAGCACCCGGACTACGGCCTCATCTCGCCGGCTCGCTTCATCCCGCTGGCGGAGCACAACGGTCTCATCGACCAGCTGACCGAGGTGATCATCAGCAAGTCCCTGCGCGATGGCCACCTGTGGGAGCAGACCGGGCTCTCCCTCAACCTGTCGATGAACCTCTCCACCACCTCCCTCATCGAGGGGGATCTCTGCAACACCCTGATCAACCAGTGCCAGCGCTGGAGCATCAACCCCGAGCTCATCACCCTGGAGGTGACCGAGAGCTCGTTCGTGAAGGATCTGGGCAAGTCGCTGGAGGTGCTGACCCGGCTGCGAATGCACGGCTTCGGGCTCTCCATCGATGACTTCGGGACCGGCTACTCCTCCATGCAGCAGCTGGCCCTGCTGCCCTTCACCGAGCTCAAGCTGGACAGGTCCTTCGTCGATCGCTGCTATGAGGACCCCTCACGTTTGGCCATAATAGAGTCAAGTATCGAACTGGCCCGCAAACTGGGGCTCAAGTCGGTCGCCGAGGGGGTTGAGGATGAACTGACCTGGCGACTGCTGGCCAGATTGGGGTGCGACGTGTGTCAGGGCTTCTTCTCCGCCCGGCCCATGCCGCGCGATGAATTGATGGGGTGGCATGACACCTGGCGCGAACGGTTACCGGGTCTGATCGGGGACTGAGTGCCGGGCAGCATGCCCGCAGTTGAACAAGGACGTTCATGAAAATTTCAAGCAAGTTATTGCTCAGCTTCTGTTTTATCAACCTGTTGGTGTTCCTCTCCTCCGCCCTGGTCTATCACCAGCTTGGCCGGATCGGGCAGGCCGAAACCAATCTGCTGGAGCAGGCGCTGCCCGCCCTGCAGCGGGATGAGGCGAGCCAGAAGGCGCTGGTGGCGACCGTCTCCTCCTTGCGCGGTTACCTCATCCTTGGCAAGGATCCGGCCCAGGCCGCCCGCCTCAAGCAGGAGTGGGAAGGGGCCTGGCAGGCCATCGAACGGCAGCCGTTCACACCGGCCCTCGCCCAGTCCCTCAAGGCGTTCAAGGGCAATCAGGAGAAGGTGTGGGCCATCGCCCATACCGAGGAGAACCTGCCCGCCCACACACTCATGCTGCTGGAGGCGGGCCCGCTGGCGGAATCGGCCCTCGATCAGCTGCAATCCTTTGCCAATGAAGAGGTGGCCACCCCGCAGGATCAGCTGCCGGGGGATCGCCGGCTGCTGCTCAAGCAGGTGGGGGATGCCTACAACGGCCTCTCCAATGCGCTCTCCGCCCTGCGCGACTTCCTCATCTCGGGTGATCCCGAATATCGCACCAAATATCAGGACTACTACCAGTTCCACCAGCAGCGCGTCGCCGAGGTGAAACAGCAGCAGGCCAACTTTACCGAGGCCGAGAAGGGCCTCTGGTCGCTGTTTGAAGAGATGTCCGCCCCCTTCGCCGAGCTGGTGGGTCAGGTGATCAGCAAGCGTCAGGCGCCGGACTGGGATCAGGCCAACTACCTGATGGCGACCGATATCGAGCCTGCACTGACCCAGCTGGCCGGCCAGCTGGCGGCCCAGGTCACCCAGACCCGCGCCGAGGTGGACAGCATGGGCCACAAGATGGCCAGCGCCGGACAAACCATCAACCGTACCCTGCTGCTGGCCACCCTGACCGTCATAGTGCTGGGCACCCTGGTGGCCCTGCTGTTCAGCCGCCGCTTGACCCGGGACATCGCCAGCCTGGTGGTGCGGGCCGATCTGGTGGCCAACGGCCGTCTGCCGTCCCGCCCTCTGCCGGTGCAGAGCCAGGATGAACTGGGCGGGCTGACGGGCTCCATCAACCAGATGTCCCTGCAGCTGCGCCAGCTGGTCGGCGAGATCCAGGGGGCCGTGGGGCAGGTGGAGGGGGCGTGCGTCGAGGTCGGCGACACCACCCGGGCCATAGTCACCGATCTGGCGAGCCAGAATCAGCGGGTCGACACTGTGGCGGCGGCGATCGAACAGATGTCGGTCAGCACCCGGGATGTGGCGGGCAACATAGCCGACGCGGCCCGGGCCGCCCAGCAGGCCGAGGTGCAGACGCGGCAGGGGGGCAATGCCCTCGGCCGCATGACCGCCACCATGAAGGAGATAGCGACCATGATTGCCCAGGCCAATCAGGCCATGGGGCTGCTCAGCACCCAGAGCGAGCAGGTGGGGCGCGTCACCGAGGTGATCGCCACCATAGCCGAGCAGACCAATCTGCTGGCGCTCAACGCCGCCATCGAGGCAGCGCGAGCGGGGGAGCAGGGGCGTGGTTTTGCCGTGGTGGCCGATGAGGTGCGCCTGCTCGCCAGCCGTACCAGCCAGTCGACGGCCGAGATCAGCCAGACCATCGCCAGCATTCAGCAACAGACTCGCCAGACGGTGAGCACGGTCGGCAGCGGGACCCAGCTGGTGGAACAGGGCCGGGATGCGGTCGCGTCTGTGACGGAGACGCTCAGTGCCATGCTGCAGCTGGTGCAGGATCTGTCCGGTCAGCTGGGGGCGATCGCCACCGCCACCGAGCAGCAGTCCCGGGTTGCCCAGGAGGTGGCGGGCACTGTGGAGGAGATCGCCGGGCTCAGCCGGCAGTCGAGTCAGCGCAGCCAGCAGGGGGAGGAGATAGTGGCCAGACTGGCGCAGGATACGGGGCGGCTGACGTCCGTCATCAGCCGCTTCGAGCTGGATGCCTGAGGCGGCACCAGACGGCAAAAAAACGGGGCAGGCCGATGGGCCTGCCCCGTTTTTCAATCCAGGCGACGGAAGGCCTGATTGTCGAAATTGCTGGATGTCTCCTGATTGAGCGGACTGACCAGCAGGAGCGAGGCCTTGCTCGCCGGGTTAGTCCAGCCGGCGGAAAGACTGGTTGTCGAAACTGCTGGAGGTCTCCTGGTTCAGCAGGCTGACCAGCAGGCGTGAGGCCTTGCTCGCCATGGATGCCTGATGAGGCTTAGTCCAGCCGGCGGAAAGACTGGTTGTCGAAGCTGCTGGAGGTCTCCTGGTTCAGCAGGCTGACCAGCAGGATGGCGCGTTTCTCCCCATCCGGTTCCAGATAGATGGCCTCGAATCCGGCCAAAGGGCCAGATTCGATCAACACCTTGTCGCCCTGGGTCGGCAGGTTGGCGTAGCTGGCTCTCGCCTCGTCGCTGTCGTCGCGGCTCATCAACTGATAGACCAGCTGGCTGCTGATGGAGGTCCACTCCTTGCCGAAGTGGATGATGCGGCTGATGCCACGGGTCGACTTCAGGGTGACGGGGGTGACCTCTTCCAGATCCACATAGATGAACAGATAGTTGGGAAACATGGGTTCCCGCACCGGGACACGCTTGCCCCGCCGCAGCTTCTCGATTTCGACCATGGGGTAATAGGATTCAATCCCCTGGGCTTCGAGATGGGCGCGGGCGCGGGCCTCTTCCTTTGGCTTGCAGTAGGCCAGATACCATTTTTTCATGTTCTGTTACGTTCGTGTTGCCGTGCTCCCGGTTATGATAACCGCGGCAATAAAAAAGGCCACGCTTGGCGTGGCCTTTTTTGCAGAGTGAGTGATTACCAACCTTTGACTATGCCGCCTTTGAACAGTTCGTCAGCAGTTTTGTAGACTTCGTCGCTCTGGAAGGCCTGGACGAACTCCTTCACCTTGGCGTCATCCTTGTTGTTGCCACGGGAGACGATCAGGTTGACATAGGGGGAGTCCTTGTCTTCCACGAACAGACCGTCACGGCTTGGCAGCAGGTCGATCTGGGAGGCGTAGACTGTGTTGATGATGGCCAGATCCACGTCTTCCAGGGAACGGGGCAACTGGGCCGCTTCCAGTTCAACAATCTTCAGCTTCTTCGGGTTGCTGGCGATGTCGAGCACGGTCGCTTCCAGGCCGGTACCCTCTTTCAGGGTCAGCAGGCCCTGCTTTTGCAACAGGATCAGGGAACGGCCCAGGTTGGTCGGATCGTTCGGCACGGCGATCTGCGCACCCTCTTTCAGATCGGCCAGGGCCTTGATCTTCTTGGAGTAGCCGGCGATGGGGTAGACGAAGGTGTTGCCGACCGGCACCAGATCGAAGCCGCGATCCTTGACCTGGCTATCCAGATACGGTTTGTGCTGGAAGGCGTTCAGATCGATGCTGCCATCGTTCAGGGCCACGTTCGGGGTAGCGAAGTCGGAGAAGGTAACGACTTCGACGGTCAGACCGTACTTGTCCTTGGCGACCTTGGCCGCGGCTTCCACCAGCTGGGATTCCGCCCCGGCGATGGCGCCCACTTTCAGGGTCTTGTTCTCTTCTTTCTGACCACAACCGGCCAGAACCAGGCCAGCCAGCAGGGCAGCCGCAACGGATTTAATGCCAAATTTCATAAAAACCTCCTGTCAGAAATCGACGATTAACGATGATCACATGTGTTGACCAGGCGCTCACCTGCGCTCTGGATGAGTTGAACCAGTAAAACCAGAATGACGACGGTTGCCAGCATGACGGTGGGGTCAAAGCGCTGGTAGCCGTAGCGAATACCCACATCACCCAGACCACCGCCTCCGATGGCACCGGCCATGGCGGAGTAGTTCACCAGCGTGACCAGGGTAATGGTGACGCTGTTGACTATGCCGGGCAGGGCCTCGGGCAGCAGCACCTTGGTAATGATTTGCAAGGGTTTGGCACCCATGGCCTTGGCCGCTTCCAGCAAGCCGTCCGGCACCTCCATCAGGGCTCCTTCCACCAGACGGGCGATGAAGGGCACGGCACCTATGGTCAGCGGCACTATGGCGGCTATGGTGCCTATGCTGGTGCCGACGATCAGCCGGGTCAGCGGAATGATGGCGACCAGCAGAATGATGAAGGGCACTGAGCGGCCAATGTTGACCAGGATGCCGAGCAACTTGTTCAGGGCCGGGTTGGCCAGGATCTGGCCCACCTTGGTCACGTGCAGTGCCACACCCAGCGGCAGGCCGAGCAGGCAGCCAAACAGGGCGGAGGCAAACACCATCAGCAGGGTATCGCCGAGCGCTGTGACCAGCAGATTAATCATTGCTTCGGACATGACCCATTACCTCCAGCTGAATGTGATTGTGATCAGGGACTGCGTCTGGCAGCCCTTGAGGGCAGTGATGAGCAGATCAGTCATTGCTGCGGACATAACCCATGACCTCCAGCTGAATATGATTGTCTATCAGGAACTGCTGGGTCGCCTCGCACTGGGCCTCATCCCCGAACAGCTCCGCCAGCAGGAAGCCGAACTTGACGCCCCCGGCGTACTCGATATCGGCGCTCAGAATGCTGATGTCGATGTTGAAGCGACGGCTCGCCTCGGAAATCAGGGGCGTATCGACCGTGCTGCCGGTAAAGCCGAGCTTTACCAGCGGATAGCTGTTGGCCACCCGCTCGGCACTCATCCTGTCCTGATACTCCTGCGGCACCTCCAGATGTATGGTGGAGTGGATGAAGTCCCGTGCCAGCTGGGTCTTGGCGTTGCTGAAGAACCAGGCGACCTCGCCCTGCTCGATCAGGCTGCCGTCGCTGATGATGGCGACGTCATCACAGATCCCCTTCACCACGTCCATCTCGTGGGTGATGAGCAAGATGGTGAGCCCCAGTTTGACGTTGATCTCCTTGAGCAGGCTCAGGATCGAACGGGTAGTCTGCGGATCCAGGGCCGAAGTGGCCTCGTCACACAGCAGTACCTTGGGGGCCGGCGCCAGGGCGCGGGCGATGGCGACGCGCTGCTTCTGACCGCCTGACAGCTCGGACGGATAGGCGTGGGCGCGCGCTTCCAGCCCGACCAGGGCCAGCAATTCGTCGACTCTGGCCTGGATCTGGGCCTTGCTCCAGCCTGCCAGCTCCAGCGGGAACGCGATATTGGCGAACACGGTACGGGAGGAGAGCAGGTTGAAGTGCTGAAAAATCATGCCGATCTGGCGGCGGGCCTGGGTCAGCTCCCGCTCCGGCAGGGCGACCAGATCCTGGCCATCGACGATGACCTGGCCCTCTGTCGGGCGCTCCAGCAGGTTGACACAACGAATGAGGGTACTCTTGCCGGCCCCCGAGGCGCCGATCACCCCGAAAATCTTGCCTTGTGGCACATGCAGGCTCACGTCACGCAGGGCGTGCACGGCATCACTGCCTTTACCGTAGACTTTGTTGAGACCGTTCAACTTAATCATGGATTCTTCCGTGCTAACAGCCTTAAAGCACAGGGCGCTACAGGCGGGTGAATTGGGCAGAGGTTCCACTGGGTTGCTCTGTCATCATGGAGGATGATGCTAAGATGTCTGGATGGCTGTGTCAACGCGTGTTTATACTTCTAGACGTCTAAAAAAGTGCTAAGGATTCCCGTCTGCCGACTAACGCGGACGGTGATCTCGCTCACATCAATATTGTATTTGGCAGTGTAGCCATATCGCCGAATATCACATGGCAAATGTGGTCTTATCTCCTTCTTTATTAGTCTCGAGTCGGGTTTACCTGGTCATGCTGCTATCGCACCCGGATCGGCACAAATCATTCCACTTTGTTCTGATCGCTGCTTTCTTGGCCTGCGTCTTGATGCAGCGCAACAAGCGCCACGCTTGGGCTTGGATTGCAATTGCCTGTTTTTTATACTGAAAGGGCATGGTATGCAGGAGGGCAGAGCAATGCGATTTCAACAGATCAAGGACTTGCTGCTGTATCTGGAACTGGTTCATCACCAGCTCGGGCTCTGTTACGGGCGGCTGATGGCCGAGGTGGATGGCGAGCGCAGCCGCATGCTGCTGGCCTATCTGCAAGAGCGGGAGGAAGCGGCCAGGGCCCATCTGCACGACTACCTGGGCCAGCTGGGGGGCGGGATCAGGGAGACCTGGCTTGAGCGAGGGTTCAGCGAGGATCTGCTGCCTGACATCCAGCGGCTGTCACTGTCTGCCACGGCCCAGACTCAGGACATAGTGCAGCAGGTGTGCCGTCAGGAGGAGAAACTCATCGGCGAGCTGGGCCACCTGGCCCGCGAATGCCCGACGGAAGAGACGGCCGCCCTGCTGAGTGCGCTGTCATCGCTGGAGCAGACCCGCCTGACCCGGCTGGTGCACGGGGTGCATAGACTCGACGATATCTAGCACAGAGGCAATGAGAGAGGCCCGGCATCTGCCGGGCCTCTCTCATTCTCTGCCAGGCGTCCGGCTCAGCGGGGGGCCTGTTCCCGGCTGAGCTCGGCGGCATGGAGGGCGGCGCCTATGATGCCGGCCTGATTGAGGTTGGCGGCCGCCACCAGGGGGGCCCGGGTCTCAATCTTGTCGATGAACTTGTCGAGCTTGGAGGAGCTGCCGCCCCCCAGGATGAAGAGGTCGGGAGAGAACAGAAACTCCAGTCTGGCCAGGTATTTGTTGAAGCGTTTGCCCCAGCGGCTCCAGGAGAGATCCTCGCGTTTGCGCACCGCATCCGAGCAGTAGTGCTCGGCAACCATGCCTTCCAGCATCAGATGGCCCAGCTCGGTGTTGGGCAGCAGCTGGCCGTTGACGAACACGGCTGTGCCTATGCCGGTGCCGACCGTGATGAGGATGATGACACCCTTGCTGCGATCCTTGCCGGTCCCGAAGCGCATCTCGGCCAGGCCAGCCGCATCGGCATCGTTGATCACGTGGCAGGGCAGGCCGGTCACATCGGCAAACAGGTGGGCAGCATCGGTCTCAATCCAGCTCTTGTCGATGTTGGCCGCGCTCTTGGCGATGCCGTTGTGGATGGTGGCGGGAAAGCCGCAGCCCACCGGGCCCTTCCATTGGAAATGTTCCACCAGTGCCTTGAGGGTATGTGCAACGGCGGCCGGGGTGGCCGGTTGCGGCGTCACCAGACGATGGCGCTCGCCAATCAGCTCGCCCGTTTCGGTATCGACCAGGCATCCCTTGATCCCTGAGCCACCGATATCCACTCCCAACATCTGCATCAGATTGTTCCTTTTATAGTGCCGACGGTTAACCGTCGGCAGAGCATGAAAAAATGACGTGTATCCGGCAAGGGGCAGATCACTTATGCGTGATCCGGCAGACCTTTTTCGATGCAACGGATCAACAAGCGGGTTTTTTTGCTGTCATCCTGCTGGCGCCGGGCCAGGGTCGCCAGCGCCCACGCTATGTGCTCGGCCACCATGGGCTCTGCCTCGTTCTGCGCCAGCTGCAACGCGGCTATGACGTCTGGGGTGGCCGGGCCGTTGCCGAGTGCCACCGCCAGGTTGCGGCGCCAGCGCTGATAGCCGATACGCCGGATCGGGCTCCCCTCAGTGTGCTTGAGAAACTCGCTCTCGCTCCAGCGCCACAATTCGAGCAGCGGCGGGCGGTGCAGGTTGGGGCGCGGGCTGAAGTCGGGCTCGGGGCTCACATCCGCATAGCGATTCCAGGGGCAGATGAGCTGGCAGTCGTCACAACCATAGATGCGATTGCCCATCAGCGGTCTGAACTCTTCCGGGATGGGGCCGTCGTTCTCTATGGTGAGGTAGGAGATGCAGCGGCGCCCATCCACCATATAGGGCGCGACTATGGCGCCGGTCGGGCAGATATTGATGCAGGCCACGCACTTGCCGCACTGCTCTTTTTCCACCGGGGCATCCAGCGGCAGCGGCAGGCTGATCAGCAGCTCTCCCAGAAAGAAGAAGGAACCCGCCGACTCGTTGAGCAGCAGCGAATGCTTGCCGATCCAGCCCAGCCCAGCCTTGGCGGCCAGCGGCCGCTCCAGTATGGGGGCCGAGTCGACGAAGGGGCGCCACTCTCCCGTGGCCTGACAGAGTTCCCGGCAGCGTTGTTCTATGCGATCGCCCAACTGCTTGAGGCGGTTGCGCAGCACCTTGTGGTAGTCGCGGCCGAGGGCATAGCGGCTGATGTAGCCGAGGGTCGGGTCGCGCAGGGTGGCGGCGAAGCCGGCCTCGAAGGGGAGGTAGTTCATCCGCACCGACAGCACCCGCTGGGTGCCCGGCAGCAGCTCGTGGGGTCTGGCCCGCATCATGCCGTGGCGGGCCATGTAGTCCATGCTGCCGTGATGGCCGGCATCCAGCCAGGCCTGCAACCTGGGCTCTTCGAGGCTGAGATCCGTGTCCGTGATGCCGATCTGGTCAAATCCTAGCTCGCTCGCCCATAGCTTGATATCGTGGGCCAACTGCTGCAAATCAGGCGTGCTCATGCTGCATCCGGTCCCAAGGGCTGGATGTCCTGAGTCAACCTGCGGTGAAACTCAGGCGCGCTCATGCTGCATCCGGTCCCAAAGGCGGGATGTCCTGGGTCAACCGGCAGTGAAAATCAGCTGTGGTCATGTCGCATCGGGTGCCCGGCGCGTGTCAGCCAGGGCCAATGGATGAAAGTCAGGAGCCATCATGGTACAGGTCATCGGGGATGCTATCAGCGGGAAAGAGGTGCGCAGTTTACCACAATCACTGTGGCGGACTGAACAGATCCGCGCGCTGGAGCAGCGCTGGGCCGAGCGCGAAGGGCAGGAGCTCTACGCCCTGATGGAGCGGGCCGGTGCGGCGCTGCGCACCTATGCCACCCACCATTGGCCGCAGAGCCGCAACTGGTGGATCTTCGTCGGCCCGGGCAACAACGGCGGTGACGGCTATGTGCTGGCCCGCCTCGCCAGGCAGATCGGCCTCGAGCCCCAGGTGATCGGCGCGAGGGATCCCGCCGGGCTGAAGGGGGATGCCAGACGGGCCGCCGATGAGTGGCTGGCGCAGGGCGGGACAGTGCTGATGGCCGGCGCGAGCGAGCTTGATTCACTGCCGCCGCCGGATCTGGTGATAGATGCACTGCTCGGCACAGGTGTCCATACCCCCCTCTCGCCGCTTCTGACAAAGATCGTCGCAACAATCAATAGCTTGGGAGCGCCGGTGTTGGCGGTGGATCTGCCCTCCGGCCTCGATGCCGACACGGGCCGTGCCATGGGGGCCCTGGTCCGTGCCAGCCGCACCCTCACCTTCATCGGCATCAAGCAGGGCATGCTCACCGGCGAGGGGGTGGATGGTGTCGGCCGGCTCGATTGCGATCCCCTCGGCGTCACGCCGGAGGCTGGCCTGCAAGCGGCTGCCGAACGGATCGATTACCCCGGCCTCAAACACCTGCTGACACCGCGCCAGCGCTCGGCCCACAAGGGTTCTCACGGCAAGGTGCTGCTGGTGGGGGGCAATGTGGGCATGCAGGGCGCCATAGTGCTGGCGGGTCTTGCCTGCCTGCGGGCAGGAGCCGGGCTGGTACGGGTATGTCAGCACCCGAGTCATGGTTCCGTCAGCCTTTATCAAGCCGAGTTGATGAATACGCAGGTCGATACGGATGAGCACTGGGCCTCGGTGCGACTGGTGGGGCCGGGACTCGGTCAGGACGAATGGGGTCGCCGCCATTTTGAGTCCTTGGTCAATGAGGGGACACGGCTGGTATTGGACGCCGATGGATTGAATTGGCTGGCGCTATGTCCCCGTCATCAGGATAATTGGGTGCTTACGCCTCACCCGGGTGAGGCGGCCCGCCTGCTGGGCTGCTCCATTGCCGAGATTGCAGCAGATCGTTTTGCCGCCGTGCGGCGCTTGCAGCAAGTTTTTGGCGGTGTCGTGCTGCTCAAGGGGGCGGGAACGCTCATCTGTGACGGCAAGGGGATAGCGCTCTGTGACGAGGGCAATCCCGGCATGGCCAGTGGCGGCATGGGCGATCTGTTATCTGGTATAATCGCCGCCCTTTTGGCCCAGGGCTGGTCTGCCGTCGAGGCAACCCGGCTGGGCGCAGTGATCCACGGGGAAGCGGCCGATCTGGCCGCCGCAGACGGAGAGCGGGGCATGCTGGCATCGGACCTGCTGCCTTTTATCCGTCGACTGGTTAATCCCGACACCATAACAAGTTAAAGAAGAACATGGCAAAACAGTTGATGATGACACTGCCGGACGAGGCAGCAACAGTGGCACTGGGTGGCCGTCTGGCACACGCCTGCCAGCAGGCGACCACGGTGTTCTTGCACGGCTCCCTCGGGGCCGGAAAAACCACCCTGACCCGTGGCTGGGTGCAGGGGCTGGGCCATCAGGGCAAGGTCAAGAGCCCGACCTACACCCTGGTCGAGCCCTATGAACTGGCCGAGTGGCAGGTTTACCACTTCGATCTCTACCGCCTGGCCGATCCGGAAGAGCTGGAGTTCATGGGCATTCGGGACTACTTTGCCGCCAATACCCTCTGCCTGGTGGAGTGGCCCGAAAAGGGTGAAGGCTGGCTGCCGGCGCCCGATCTCGACATTACCCTGACTTATGTAAACGAGCAGCGTGAGGCTCTGATAGAGGCTCGCACTGCGATTGGCGAAGCCATTCTGGAACGGTTGTCATCTACGTGCGCTTGATCCTTGTTATTGCCCTCTCTCTGATGGCCTTACCCTCCTGGGCGAATCAGCTCAAGAGTGTGCGGGTGTGGCCATCGCCGGATAACACCCGGGTGGTGCTCGACATGAGCAGCGCCCCCAATTACAACTACTTCACCCTGACAGGCCCGGATCGGCTGGTGATCGACCTCAAAGGGGCGAACAACGTCACCAATCTGGCCCGCATCGAGAACAACAGCGAGCTGGTGCGCAAGATCCGCGAGAGTTCTCCGCTGGAGAAGGGCGGCCTGCGACTGGTGCTGGACTTGAGCTCCACCATCAAGCCGGTGGTGTTCCCGCTGGCGCCGGCTGGCCCCTATGGCCACCGGCTGGTGATCGACCTGCCCTATGAAGAGAAAGCCTCCGCCGCCGTGCAGGCCGCGCCTGTTGGCGGCAAGGGCCGGGGGGTGGTGATCGCCATAGACCCGGGCCATGGCGGGGAAGATCCGGGCTCCATAGGTCCGCGCCGCACCTATGAGAAGCGGGTCACCCTGGCTGTCTCCCAGAAGCTGGCGGCACTCATCGACAGGGAACCCGGCATGCGCGCCGTGCTGACCCGTCGTGGCGACTACTTCGTCGATCTGAACAAGCGCTCCGAGATAGCCCGCAAGGCCAAGGCCGACCTGCTGGTGTCGGTGCATGCGGACAGTTTCCACAATTCCACCCCGCGCGGTGCCTCTGTCTGGGTGCTGTCGACCAACCGTGCCAATCGCGAGATGGGCAGCTGGCTGGAGAAGCAGGAGAAACAGGGCGAACTGCTGGGCGGGGTGGGCAAGGTATTGGCCGAATCCGATCCCAACCCCTATCTGGCGCAGACCTTCCTCGATCTCTCCATGGACAAGTCCCGCGCCGAGGGCTACGACGTCAGCCGCCAGATCCTGCGCTCCATGGGCAAGGTGGCCAGGTTGCACAAGAAGGCGCCGGAGCACGCCAGTCTGGCGGTGCTGAAAGCGCCGGACATCCCCTCTGTGCTGGTGGAGACGGGCTTCATCTCCAACCACGCAGAAGAGAAGCTGCTGGCGACCCCGGCCTATCAGGATCAGCTGGCTCGAGCCATCTTCGAAGGCATCCGCAACTACTACCGTGCCCACCCGACCAAGGGCGCCATGTTGACCGGCAAGGGGCAGGCCAGCAAGCCTGCGGCGGTCAGCAGACCCGTGGCGGTGAGCAAGCCTGCCGCCGTGAGCAAACCGGCGCAGGTGCAGTCGCAGCCCGTGGTGACCAACCGGATGCCGGCCACCGAGCCAAACCGCAGCAGTGATGGCGGCGCCCCGGTCAGCAGCGTCAGCAGCTCGTCCGGCGCCGGTGTGATCAAGCCCTATGTGGTGGCCGCCAAGGAGCCGAGCGTGCCTGTCAGCAGCGTGCAGAGCAACGACAAGGCCAGGATGATCCGCCATGTGGTCACCCGCGGCCAGAGTCTCTCTCGCCTCGCCGAGAAGTTCGGGGTGAGCCAGGCGCGCCTGGTGGAGATCAACAAACTCAAATCACGGGATATCCAGATAGGGCAGGTGCTCTATATCCCCCAAGAATAGAGACAGTGGGCAGCCAAGCCGCTCCCTGTTTTATCGCCTTTCCTGGCCAACCAGATTGCCGCAGGAGAGAGGGGGAGCGGCCCTGCTCAGTGGTGACTGGGTCTGGATCCCGCAAGACTAAAGGTCAGGAGCAAGCCATGCCGATCCGTATTTTACCGCCCATTCTGGCCAACCAGATTGCCGCAGGCGAAGTGGTGGAGCGGCCCTCTTCGGTCGTCAAGGAGCTGGTGGAAAACAGCCTGGACGCGGGGGCCGACCGGGTTGAGATCGACATCGACAAGGGCGGCGCCAAGCTGATCCGCATCCGTGACAATGGCTGCGGTGTCGCCAAAGATGAGCTGGTGCTGGCGTTGTCGCGCCACGCCACCTCCAAGGTGGCGACTCTGGATGATCTGGAAGGGATCTGCAGCCTGGGCTTTCGCGGCGAGGCGCTCGCCTCCATCAGCTCTGTCTCCCGTCTCACCTTCACCTCCCGCACCCAGGATCAGTCCGAGGCCTGGCAAGCCCAGGCGGAAGGGCGCGAGATGCAGGTCACCGTCAAGCCGGCGGCCCATCCGGTGGGCACCACGGTGGAGGTGGTGGACCTCTTCTTCAATACCCCCGCGCGGCGCAAGTTCATGCGCAGCGAAAAGACCGAATTCGCCCATATCGACGAGCTGGTGCGCCGCATCGCGCTCTCCCGTTTCGATGTCACCCTGATCCTGCGCCACAACGGCAAGGTGATGCGCCAGTACAAGGCCGCCAATACGGTGCCCGAGCAGGAGCGCCGCCTGGCCGCCGTCTGTGGCACCCCCTTCATGCACCACGCGCTGGCGGTGGAAAGCGAGCACAGCGACGTGCGCCTGTGGGGCTGGCTGGCGACCCCGCAGGGGGCCAGACCGCAAAACGATCTGCAATACACCTATGTGAACGGCCGCATGATGCGCGACAAGCTCATCAATCACGCCATCCGCCAGGCCTATGATGAGCTGCTGCCCGCCGACCGCTTTGCCGCCTATGTGCTCTATATCGAGCTGGATCCCCATCAGGTGGATGTGAACGTCCATCCGGCCAAGCACGAGGTGCGCTTCCATCAGGCGCGCCTCATCCACGACTTCATCTTTCAGGCGCTGTTCACCGCCCTGCACCGGGAGGCGGCCGCCAGAGCCGAACAGGGCGAGCCGCTGGCCGAGACCCTGGTCGAGCTGCCGGTCAGCGGGCAGATTGAATACCCGGGCCAGGCGCCCCGTCCCGAGTGGTACGGCGCCGAGCACAACTATCGGGCGCCGGCCCAGGAAGTGCGGGAAGGGGGCGGTGCAGGGCGGGCCGGCAATTATCAGCCACCCGAGCCCCCCAGCCGGGAGGCGATGCGTGGCATGGGCGCGCTGCTCACCACCTTGCCCGGTGCTGTGCCCGCGCCTGTCGTACCCGTCACCTCGGCGGTGACCGCCAACGCAGCCGTTCAGGCCGCGCCAGGCGTCTGGCGGGCGCTCACCCTGGTGGAGCAGGCCTATCTGCTGCTGGCGCGAGACGGCCAGCTGGCACTGCTCTCGCTGGTGCGGGCCGAGCGCCTGCTGCTGCGCAACTGGCTGCTGGAGGCCTGGGGGCAGGGACTGGCGGCGCAACCGCTGCTGCTGCCGGTCTCCTTCAAGTTGCCAAAGAACCTGATAGCGCTGGTTGAAGAGCAGGAACGTTTGCTCAAACGCATGGGGCTGGAGTTGAAAAACGGGGGGCGCGACACCATGATCCTGACTCGGGTGCCAGCCTTGCTGCGCCAGACCGATCTGGTGCGGTTATTACCCGAATTGTTGCAAATTATCGAGAGCGGATCTGACAGTGATGCGAGTCAGCTGGCTGAAGTATTATGCCAATGGTTGGTGGAGCAGGGGATAAGCCGCGAAAAAGTATATGATTTTTCAACTGCCAGTCGTTTGCTGACGGAACTTGTGACCGATTACGGTGACCAACTGGCAGACACGCGCATGGTGCGCCCCGTGTCGTTGGCGAGCGTGCTGGCCGAGTTTGCCGATGGCAACTGAGGGGCGGGATGACCGCCTCTTCGACCAATAGATAAGTTTTTGCAGGTGCGCCCGCTCCGGTGGCGACCATGCAAGGGGAGTTTTTCACGTGGCTGACTTGCCGACTGCAATTTTTCTGATGGGGCCGACGGCCTCCGGCAAGACGGATCTCGCCATCAATCTTTGTCAGGCCCTGCCCTGCGACATCATCAGCGTGGACTCTGCGCTCATCTATCGCGGCATGGACATAGGCACTGCCAAGCCGACGGCCGACGAGCTGGCCCTGGCACCCCACAAGCTGATCGACATGCTCGATCCTGCCTTGAGCTATTCGGCGGCGGATTTTTGCCGCGATGCCTTGCGGGAGATGGACGGCATAGTCGCCCGTGGCCGCATTCCGCTGCTGGTGGGGGGCACAATGCTCTATTTCAAGGCGCTGCTGGAGGGACTCTCGCCGCTGCCATCCGCCGACCCTGTCATTCGTGTCGGGATTGAGGAAGAGGCAGCTCGCCTCGGCTGGCAGGCGCTGCACGAGGAGCTGGTGCGCATAGACCCGGTTGCCGGGGCGCGCATCCATCCCAATGACCCGCAGCGTCTGAGTCGGGCACTCGAGGTCTATCGCATCAGTGGCAAGACGCTCACCGAGCTGACCCAGGTACAGGGGGAAGGATTACCCTATCGCGTGCATCAATTTGCCATCGCCCCGAGCGATCGCGCCCTGTTGCACCAGCGCATCGAACAGCGCTTTGACAAGATGTTGCAAAGCGGGTTCGAACAAGAGGTCAGGGCGCTCTATGAGCGGGGCGATCTCACCCCCGACTTGCCCGCTATTCGCTGCGTTGGCTACCGCCAAATGTGGGACTACCTGGCAGGGGAAGTGGAGTATGATGAGATGCGCTATCGCGGAATTGTTGCCACCCGCCAGTTGGCCAAGCGTCAAATGACCTGGTTGCGCGGTTGGCCTGAAGTCACCTGGTTGGAATCTGGTGAGTCTGGCAATCTGGCAAGGGTCGTTGCCCGTGCCGGAGTGGCTTGACACTCCTGTATAATCAGGTTGTTATATTGATATCCGGTGTTTAAAAACAACAAACTATAAGGAAAAGAAGATGGCTAAGGGGCAATCTCTCCAAGACCCGTTTTTGAATGCGCTGCGCCGTGAGCGGATTCCTGTTTCTATCTATTTGGTGAACGGCATCAAACTGCAGGGTCAGATCGAATCGTTTGACCAGTTTGTCATTTTGCTGAAGAACACCGTGAGCCAGATGGTCTACAAGCACGCCATTTCCACCGTGGTGCCGGCCCGTGCCGTCAACCATCACCAGCACGTCCCAGGCGCAGCTGGCGAAGAACAGGGTGAAGCCGAGGCGTGATATCCCGAGGCGAGACGACTCGCCAACCCAGATTCATCATGATTCCTGTCAAGGAGCAAGCGCTTGTTTGACCGTTATGAAGCCGGCGAACAGGCCGTTCTGGTACATGTCAACTTCAGCGATGAGGGTGAGCGGGAGGATCTGGAAGAGCTCAAGATGTTGGTGAGCTCGGCCGGGGTCAATGCGTTGGGGGTGGTCACCACCAACCGCAGTGCACCCAGCGCCAAATTTTTTGTCGGCAGCGGCAAGGCTGAAGAGATCGCGTCCCAGGTGCAGATGCTGGGCGCAGACGTGGTGATCTTCAACCATGCCCTGACCCCTGCCCAGGAGCGCAACCTGGAACGCCTGTTCCAGTGTCGGGTCGTGGACAGAACCGGCCTGATCCTGGATATCTTTGCCCAGCGCGCCCGTACCCACGAAGGCAAGTTGCAGGTCGAACTGGCCCAGTTACGCCATCTTTCTACTCGCCTGGTGCGAGGCTGGACCCACCTTGAGCGTCAGAAGGGCGGGATCGGTCTGCGCGGCCCGGGCGAAACCCAGCTGGAAACCGACCGCCGCCTGTTGCGTGAACGCATCAAGGCGATTTTGCGTCGGCTCGACAAAGTGGCCAAACAGCGGGAGCAGGGCCGTCGCGCCCGCAATCGCAATGAGGTGCCGACGGTTTCACTGGTGGGTTACACCAACGCCGGAAAGTCCACTTTGTTCAACCAACTTACAGCTGCCAGCGTGTATGCTGCCGACCAATTGTTCGCAACACTGGATCCCACCCTGCGTAAATTGGTGATCCGGGATGTGGGTGATGTGATCTTGGCGGATACAGTTGGATTTATTCGACACTTGCCCCATGATCTGGTCGCGGCCTTCAAGGCGACGCTGCAGGAGACCCGTGAAGCTGACTTGCTGCTGCACCTGGTGGACTGCGCCGATGAGCAGATGCAGGAAAATATCGATTCGGTGCAGCAGGTATTGGCCGAGATTGAGGCCGACGACCGACCCCAGCTGATGATCTGCAACAAGATCGACAAGCTGGCTGATCGTCCGGCGGGTCTGGAGCGGGATGATGAGGGGCGCCCGGTGCGGCTCTGGTTGTCTGCCCAGACGGGTGAAGGCTGTGAATACCTGTTTACGGCCCTGACCGAGTTGCTGGCCGGCTCCATGGTGCATCACACCCTGCAGTTGCCCCCTTCGGCCGCCAGATTGCGCAGTGCGCTCTATCGTCTGAAGGGCATTGAACAGGAAGGTTTCAGCGAGGAGGGGGATTTTGTCCTGGAGGTACGCTTGCAGCTTGCCGACTGGAACCGCCTCGTGAAACAGGAAGGCGAGAATTTACAACGCTTTATCAGGCATTGATTCGTCGATGAAGATGAATGCTTACAGGCTTCATCAGCGATTGATGGCCAGATAGAGTTGATATCCATCCGCTTGTATTAATGGAGATGCTGATGGCTTGGAATGAGCCTGGAAACAACGGCAAAGACCGTGACCCTTGGGGGAACAACGGCAAGAATCAGGGACCCCCTGATCTGGACGAGATGTTGCGCAAGGTAAGCCGCCGTTTTGGTGGTTTGCTGGGTGGTGGCAAGTCAGGTGGCGAGATGGGCCGTTTTGGTCTCTCTATCGCACTGGTCGTGGCCGTGGTGGTGTGGGTCGTCAGCGGCTTCTACACCATTCGCGAAGCCGAGCGGGGCGTGGTGCTGCGTTTTGGGGAGTATTCCCATAACGTGGATCCGGGCCTGCGCTGGAAACCGACCTTCATCGACCGGGTGATCCCGGTGGACGTCGAGTCTGTACGCTCCCTGCCGGCCTCCGGCTTCATGTTGACCCAGGACGAGAACGTGGTGCGGGTCGAGATGGACGTGCAATATCGCGTGGTCGATCCCGAGCAGTACCTGTTCAGCGTCACCAATGCTGACGAGAGTCTGGGTCAGGCCACCGACAGCGCCCTGCGCTATGTGGTGGGTCACACCCGGATGGACGATGTGCTGACCACGGGTCGTGAAAAGGTCCGTCAGGAAACCTGGCAGGTGATCGACAGTATCGTGGAGCCATATCACATGGGTCTGCAGATCGTCGACGTCAACTTCCTGCCGGCGCGTCCGCCGGAAGAGGTGAAAGACGCCTTCGATGACGCCATCTCCGCCCAGGAAGATGAGCAGCGCTTCATTCGTGAAGCGGAAGCCTATGCCCGTGAAGTGGAGCCAAAGGCCCGCGGTTCGGTCAAGCGTCTGGAACAGGAAGCCGAAGGTTACAAGTCTCAGATAGTGCTGAAGGCCAAGGGTGAAGTGGCTCGCTTCAACGAGTTGCTGCCCCAGTATCAGGCCGCGCCCGAGTTGACTCGCGAGCGTATCTACCTGGAAACCATGGAAGAGCTTTATCAACAGGCCAACAAGGTGCTGGTGGACATGCCGGCGGGTAACAACAGCATGATCTATCTGCCGCTCGACAAATTGTCTGGCAAGGCGAATGCGGTACAACCGGCTCGTCCGGCTGGCACGCCGGTAGTTGAATCGACCACGCCGTCCAACGAAGGGGCCAACTCCACACCGACCCCGCTGCGCAGCGGTGACCGTTTCAGCTCAGGGAGAAACTAATAGATGAAAAAAATAGCTATTGGTGTCATCGCTGTGGCCGCCATGGTCTGCTTCTCTTCCATCTTCATCATTGATGAAGGCCAGAAGGGCATAGTGGTGCAGTTTGGCAAGGTGAAGCGGGTTGAATCCGGCGAGCCGCGGCTCTATGAGCCTGGTTTGCACTTCAAGGTGCCGCTTATCGACCAGGTTCGCAAGATGGATGCCCGCATCCAGACCCTGGAAGGCCAGGCGGATCGCTTCGTCACCTCGGAGAAGAAAGACCTCATCATCGACTCCTACGTGAAGTGGAAGATCGAGGACTTCTCCAAGTACTACCTGGCAACCGGTGGTGGCAACAAGATCCAGGCCGAAGACCTGCTCAAGCGCAAGATCAACAACGGTCTGCGTTCCGAGATCGGTAACCGCACCATCAAGGACATAGTCTCTGGTGAGCGCAGTACCGTGATGGAAGATGCGCTGATGAAGATGGCGCGCTCCTCCGAGCTCGGCATCAAGGTGGTCGATGTGCGGATCAAGCAGATCAACCTGCCGGTGGAAGTCTCCAGCTCCATCTATCAGCGGATGCGTGCCGAGCGGACTGCCGTGGCCCGTGAGCATCGCTCCCAGGGCCGCGAGCAGGCCGAAATCCTGCGTGCCGACATCGACCGCAAGGTGACCGTCATGATCGCCGACGCCGAGAGTAATGCGCGTCAGTTGCGTGGTGAAGGGGATGCCGAAGCCGCCAAGATCTATGCCGACAGCTACAAGAAAGACCCCGAGTTTTTCAGCTTCGTGCGTAGCATGGAGGCCTATCGCAAGAGTTTTGCCGGTGGCAACGACCTGATGGTGCTCAAACCAGACAGCGAGTTCTTCCGCTACCTCAAGTCTCCTCACGGCACCAAGCAGTAAGGGACAAGCAATAAGACCAAAGGGCCTGATGATTCAGGCCCTTTTGCTTTATGGCGCCAGACCCCGTCGATACGGGCGGCTTTTTTGTGCAAGGAGCGGGAATGTTGACATCCATCTTGATGGGATTGGGGCTGCTATTGCTGTTTGAAGGGCTTGGCCCCCTGTTGATGCCGAAGGCCTGGCAGCAGATGCTGCGGCTGCTCAGTGATCAGCCACCCGAGCAGCTGCGCCGCATCGGTGGTTCGCTGGTGGTGGCGGGCACCGTGATCCTCTGGATGCTGAGCCATTGAGCCATCTGGCCGGCTCGGGCTACCAGCAAAGCGCAGACAATAAAAAAGAGGCCCCAGGGCCTCTTTTTTCATCCAGCAGGAGTCGTTGACTCAGGCGCTGCGCTGTACCGCCATCTGGGCCAGGGTTTCCAGCGCCTGCTTGTGCTGGGAGTCCGGCAGGACGGAGAGCGCTGCGATGGCCTTGTCGGCCTCTTGCCGGGCACGCATGCGGGAGTACTCCAGCGCACCTGTGCGATCCAGAATGGCCAGGATCCGGTCGAGATGCTCCATGCCGTTGCGGTGCTCGATGGCATCGCGCACCAGCTGACGCTCCTCGGGCGAGCCCACTTCCATGGCTCGCAGCAGCGGCAGGGTTGGCTTGCCTTCGGCCAGATCGTCACCGACGTTCTTGCCCATCTCATCGCTCTGGGAGCAGTAGTCCATCACGTCGTCGATGATCTGGAAGGCGGTACCCAGATACTTGCCGTAGTCGGTCATGGCCTGCTCGACGGGCTCGGGCTGATGGGTCAGCACGGCAGCGAGGCGGGTGGCGGCCTCGAACAGCTTGGCGGTCTTGCAATAGATGACCGTCATGTAGCTCTGTTCCGTGGTATCCGGATCGTTGCAGTTCATCAGCTGCAACACTTCGCCCTCGGCTATGGTGTTGGTGGCATCCGACAGTATCTCCATCACCTTGAGGTTGGAGAGTTCGCTCATCATCTGGAAGGAGCGGCTGTAGAGGTAGTCACCCACCAGCACGCTGGCGGCATTGCCAAACAGGGCGTTGGCCGTCTCCCGGCCGCGGCGCAGGTCGGATTCGTCGACCACGTCGTCGTGCAGCAGGGTAGAGGTATGAATGAATTCTATGATGGCGGCGAGCTTGAGATGATCCTGACCTTCGTATCCCAATGCGCGGGCGGCCATCACTGTCAGCATGGGGCGCATCCGTTTCCCGCCTGCACTGACAATATAGAAACCCAGCTGGTTGATCAGGCTGACATCGGATTGAAGTCTCGCCAGGATCAGTTCATTCACCGCCGTCATGTCGGCGGCACAGAGCGCACGGATAGTCTGTTGGTCCATAAGTCTCGTAACGTGACGGCAGCAATAACTGCGGTTTTAGTAATGGCGGGGATTCTACACGATTTCACAATGGGTTACAGTTAAGCGTTTATTCACGGCGGCAGATATGCGCACAAAATAAACTTTTTGCTAAATTGGCCTTGCCTGAGCAAATCGATTTGCGTAGAATGCCGGCCCATTGTTATAGGTTTTTGCGCGTGTCTGGCCTTGAGCAAAAGACACGCCTTTACGGAGTTAATCAAATGTACGCGGTATTCCAAAGCGGCGGAAAACAACACCGTGTGGCCGAAGGTCAAATCGTTCGTCTGGAAAAGCTGAACGTTGAGACTGGCGCTACCATCGACTTCAACGAAGTTCTGATGGTTGCTGCAGGCGACACTTTTAAAGTAGGTGCTCCTTTCGTTGAAGGTGGCAAGGTTGTAGCTGAAGTTGTGGCTCACGGCCGTGGCGAGAAAGTGACTATCGTCAAGTTCCGCCGTCGTAAGCACCATCGTAAGCAAGCGGGCCACCGTCAGTGGTTCACTGAAGTCAAAATCACTGGCATCAGCGCTTAATTAGAGGAGTCCGATAGATGGCACACAAAAAAGCTGGCGGTTCATCCCGCAACGGTCGCGATTCTGAAGCTAAACGCCTTGGCGTTAAGCGTTTCGGCGGCGAAACAGTTCTGGCAGGCAGCATCATCGTTCGTCAACGTGGTACCAAGTTCCACGCTGGCACCAACGTTGGTCTGGGCACCGATCACACCCTGTACGCGAAAGCGACTGGCAAGATCCTGTTCGAAGTTAAAGGTCCGCTGAATCGTAAGTACGTTAGCATAGTTGCTGAGTAATTACGGACCGCAAGGATCCGAAGCCCCGCCAACAGGCGGGGCTTTTGTTTTTCTGACGCAGTTTACGAAAAAACGGAACGCAGATGTGCCTGGTGTTGCACGAGGCATTCATCGCTAAGATGCGTATCGCCCGCAGGGGCCTGTACCACTATAATTGCGTATCGGTTTTTCGAATTAAGGTGACGGTTACCTATGAAGTTTGTTGATGAAGTCCAGATTCGAGTCGATGCCGGTGACGGTGGTAACGGTTGTGTCAGTTTTCGCCGGGAGTTGTATATTCCCAACGGTGGTCCGGATGGCGGAGACGGTGGCGATGGCGGCGATGTCTATCTGATTGCCGATGAAAACCTGAACACCCTGATCGATTACCGTTTCGAACGCTTCCATGCGGCCGAGCGCGGTGAGAACGGCCGCAGTGCCAACTGTACCGGTCATCGTGGCAAAGACAAGGTACTGCGCGTTCCTGTCGGAACCCGCGCCAGTGATGAAGATACCGGTGAGCGACTGGGCGACCTGACCACTCATGGTCAGAAGTTGATGGTTGCCAAGGGTGGTTTCCACGGTCTGGGCAACACCCGCTTCAAGAGCTCCGTCAACCGGGCGCCGCGCCAGAAGAGCAGCGGTACGCCGGGTGAAGTACGTACCCTGAAGCTGGAACTGCTGCTGCTGGCCGACGTCGGCATGCTGGGTCTGCCCAACGCGGGCAAGTCCACCTTTATCCGCGCCGTCTCTGCGGCCCGTCCGAAAGTGGCTGACTACCCCTTCACCACCCTGGTGCCCAACCTGGGCGTGGTGCGTGGCGAGAACTCCCGCTCCTTCGTGATCGCTGACATTCCGGGTCTGATCGAGGGTGCCGCCGAAGGCGCAGGTCTGGGGATCCGCTTCCTCAAGCACCTGGAGCGTTGCCGCGTGCTGCTTCACCTGGTGGATATCTGCCCGGTAGATGGCTCCGATCCGGCCGTGAATGCCGTGACTATCGTCAAGGAGCTGGAAAAATACAGCCCCGAGCTGGCGGGCAAGCCGCGCTGGCTGGTGTTCAACAAGATGGATCTGATCCTGGAAGAGGAAGCGGTCGAGGTGATGGAGCGCGTCAAGGCTGCGCTGGCATACGAAGGCCCTGTCTACCAGATCACGGCCATCAGCAAGGAAGGCACCAAGAAGGTGTGCTACGACATCCTGGATCTGCTGGATACCATGCCACGCACGCTGGTCGAAGATGCCAAGGACGCCATCGAGAAGGTGGAGTTCAAGTGGGACGATTACCACAAGAACCAGCTGGCCCAGGCCGAAGCTGAGGCCGCAGCGGCTTCCCTGGCCTTCGATGCGACCCTCGACGATGACGACGACTGGGATGATGACGAAGATGATGGCGTTGAAGTCATCTATGTTCGTGACTGATCACCCTGTCCTGCCTGATCGGTGTGGCATCCTGGCCCATCGATGAGAAAAACCGGAGTCTGGCAACAGACTCCGGTTTTTTTATGGGGCTCATCCGGCTGGCCCGATCATCATATAGATATATTTCTTATGTCACTTATTGCCTGCCAACCGCAACTGATTATACTGCGCACCTGAATGTAACCTTGTCGAAACAATATGCTAACCAATTGCAATGAATTGATATGCGTATCTGCTTGCGTGCATTCTTATGGAAGGTTTGCCTGTGAAAATATTTATGCTTGAAATGATCCATTAAGAGCTTGTTTGTGCATTTTATTGGGGTATTCTTGCGCCCGTTTTGCCGGGCGAGAGCATGGATATGCAGGTTTGCCTGGCTAAGGAAAAGTAACATTAAGGCTGTAGACCATGCTGGAAAAGACTCTGCAAGCACCTGCGCTCAATACCCGCCGCAATGTGCTGATGTTCCTGGTCCCGTCACTCATCGGGATCCTGCTGTTCATGACCCCCGTCATCTATGACGGAAACGTCACCATACCCGTGGCTGTGCTGGCGAAGCTGGTACAGACGGTGTTTGCCGATTATCTGGTGGCCATGGTCAGCGCCATCATCACCACCACCATGCTGATGACGCTGGTAGCCTGGCTGTTCAAGCCGGCCATCCTGGTCAGGCGCCCCTTCCTCAACAGCCTGTTCAACGTCTCCCCCTTCTGGGCCTGCGTACGGGTACTGGGCGGCATCTTCGTGCTGTTGACCTTCTTCGAAATCGGGCCCGAGGCACTGCGCTCCGGTGCCACCGGTGGTTTGGTGCTGCACGATCTGCTGCCTGTGCTGTTCTCGGTGTTCATTTTCGCCGGTCTGCTGTTGCCCTTGCTGCTGGACTTCGGTCTGCTGGAGTTCGTCGGCACCATGATGACCCGCATCATGCGCCCCGTGTTCCGCCTGCCAGGCCGTTCCGCCGTGGATTGCTTCGCTTCCTGGCTGGGGGATGGCAGCGTCGGCATTCTGCTGACCAGCAAGCAGTACGAAGGCAAGTTCTACACCCAGCGCGAAGCCGCGGTCATAGGTACCACCTTCTCGGCGGTTTCCATTACCTTCTGTCTGGTGGTGATCTCCCAGGTCCGGCTGGAACACATGTTCGTGCCCTTCTACCTGACCGTCTGCCTGGCCGGTGTGGTGGCTGCCATAGTCGTGCCGCGCCTGCCGCCGCTCTCCTGGAAGCAGGACGTCTATGCCGATGGCACCCCCCTGTGCCGTCAGCAGGAGTCAGTGCCTCATGAGCACAGCGTGCTGAGCTACGGCTATGAGCGGGCGCTGACCAAGGCCGAAAGCATGACGGACATGGGCGCGGTGGCGCGAGAAGGTGTGAAGAACGCACTCGACATGGTATTCGGCGTGTTGCCTGTGGTGATGGCCATAGGGACTTGTGCCCTGATGCTGGCCGAGCACACCTCCATCTTCAACTGGTTGGGGGCGCCCTTTGTGCCCTTGCTGGAGCTGCTGCAACTGCCGGATGCGGAAGCCGCCTCCAAGACCATCATGGTGGGCTTCGCCGACATGTTCATCCCGGCCGTGCTGGCCTCTACCATAGAGAGCGACATCACCCGCTTCGTGATCGCCGCCATGTCGGTCACCCAGCTCATCTACATGTCGGAAGTGGGTGCCCTGCTGCTGGGCAGCAAGATCCCGGTCAAGCTGTGGGAGCTGTTTGTCATCTTCCTGCTGCGCACCCTGGTCACGCTGCCGGTCATCGCCGGTGTGGCGCATCTGTTGTTCTAGGGCAGTTGTGCTGGATGCAAAACGGTCAACATAGGTTGGCCGTTTTTTGTGGTCGGCATTAGACCAAAGTGAGTCTTTTTAATAGTGGGGCTTTACATTAATGTAACAAGCTGAAAAAAGCGTGCCAGCCGAGCAGTAGGCAATTCAAATCGAACGTGGCCAGGAGTCACCCCATGACCTCACTGCTCAGCTACAGGGCCGGTCCCTGCGATCAGCCCCTGCTTCATCAGACCATAGGCGAATACCTGCAAGAGATAGCCGACCGCTTTCCCGAACGGCCCGCCGTTGTGGTGCGCCACCAGCAGATCCGCTGGAACTACCGCGAATACCTGACCCAGATAGACAGGTTGGCGCTGGGCTTGCTGGCGCTCGGCATCCAGCCGGGAGACAGGGTCGGCATCTGGTCACCAAACAACATAGAGTGGTGTCTGGTGCAGTTCGCCACCGCCCGCATCGGCGCCATCATGGTCTGCATCAATCCTGCCTACCGCAGCTACGAGCTGGAGTTTGCCATCAACAACGTGGGCTGCCGTGCCCTCATCTGTGCCAGTGCCTTCAAGGGCAGCGACTACCTCGCCATGCTCAATGAGCTGGCCCCGGAGCTGGCCAGTTCGCCGCCCGGGCAGCTGGTCAGCGCCCGCTTGCCGAGCCTGGCGATGGTGATCCGGCTCGGGGAGGAGGCCAGCGCCGGCATGCTCAACTTCGGTGCCGTGCTGGCGCTGGGGGACGAGCAGGATCCGGCCCGGCTTGCCCAGGTGGCGGCCGGCCTCAAGCCGGACGATGCGATCAACATCCAGTTCACCTCGGGCACCACGGGCAACCCCAAGGGCGCGACCTTGAGCCACGGCAACATACTCAACAACGGCCGTCAGGTGGCGCGGGGCATGGCGTTCAGCGAGCAGGACAGGCTCTGCATACCTGTGCCGCTCTATCACTGTTTCGGCATGGTGCTCGGCAACCTGGTCTGCATCAGCGTGGGGGCCTGCGCCCTGTTTCCATCGGAGGCGTTCGACCCTGTGGCGGCCCTGCAGATGGTGAGCGAGGAGCGTTGCACCGCCTTGCACGGCGTGCCGACCATGTTCATCGCCGAGCTGGAGCTGCCCGGCTTTGCGGAGTTTGATCTCTCCTCCCTGCGCACCGGCATCATGGCCGGGGCCATCTGCCCCGAGCCCTTGATGCGCAAGGTGCAAACCCTGATGCACATGACCGAGGTGACCATAGCCTACGGCCAGACAGAGTGCAGTCCCATCAACCACATGACCGCCATCGATGCGCCGCTGGACAAGCGGGTCACCACGGTCGGCCGCGCCCTCGATCACACCGAGATCAAACTGGTTGACCCGAGTGGAGAAACGGTGGCCATCGGCGAGCGGGGGGAGATCTGCTGTCGCAGCAAGGGGGTGATGCAGGGTTACTGGCAGGATCCTGCCAAGACGGCGGAGACCATAGACGAGGAGGGGTGGCTGCACTCGGGGGACATAGGCATCATGGACGAAGAGGGCTATGTGCAGATCGTCGGGCGCAGCAAGGAGCTGATCATCCGTGGTGGCGAGAACATCTATCCGCGCGAGATAGAGGAGCGGCTCTACGACCATCCGGCGGTGCAGGATGCGGCCGTGTTCGGGGTCGACAGCGAGCGCTATGGCGAGGAGGTGTGCGCCTGGGTCAAGCTCAGGCCCGGGCAGGAGGTCAGCGAGGAGGAGCTCAAGCACTTCCTGTCGGCCCGCATCGCCTACTTCAAGGTACCCAGGCATATCCGCTTCGTGGAGGAGTACCCCATGACGGTGACCGGCAAGCTGCAGAAGTTCAAGATGCGGGAGGCAATGAGCGATGAGCTGGCCCGCCAGCATGTCGAGGCGACGCGCTGAGGCGGTTCTGGTGCGATAAAAAAGGGCCCGCGGGCCCTTTTTCGTTGCCGGCTGCTTGCTAGCGCGGCGTGATGCTCAAGTCAGTGGGGCACTGAATGGTCAGCGAATGGACTGTACTGGCCACGCGATAAGGCTTGCCCGCCTTGTAGAGCTTCTTCTCCTCGTCATAGCTGCCCGTCGTGTATTGGGTGGAGTAGAGCGTCTGCTGACGGCGATCCGTCTCCTTGTAACCCTGGGGGCAGGTCTGGTTGGCCTGATTGAAACAGGCCGCCATGCTGCTGCACTCGATATAGAAGCCGTGCTGGCTGGCATCGGCCAGGTGCACCGGGGTGACTGTGGGCGGGGGAGGCGACAACAGGGAGCAGCCGGACAGCGCCAGTGCGCCCAGCATGATGAGATGTTTTGACATGGATAACCTGAACAGTGTGGTGTGACAAAGAGTGAGGGGGAGTCTTTTGCTTCCCCTTCGCTATAGGGGCACAGTTATAACCAAGCCGGTCCGCTCAGACCAGCGCACAAATGTAAGAAAATATGATCCCGCCCCCCCCCCCCCCCCCCTAGGCCAGTGTGGCCAGCAGGGCGGCTTCATCTACCTGGTCCAACTGCTCCGGCGCCAGAAAACGCTCGGCATAGTCGCGCCAGATGCCGCTGCCGACGAACAGGGCAAACAGCGCCGGGTCTATGTGCTGCTCGCGCACCATGCTCTGCATGATGGCCAGCGACTGGGCCACCGTCTTGCCCGACTTGTAGGGGCGATCGCTGGCGGTCAGCGCCTCGAAGATGTCGGCGATGGCCATGATGCGGGCCGGAATGCTCATCTGCTGCCCCAGCAACTGACGGGGGTAACCCTTGCCGTCCATGCGCTCATGGTGACCGCCGGCGATCTCGGGCACGCTGCGCAGGTGGCGCGGGAAGGGGAGCCGCTCCAGCATGCGGATGGTCTGGATGATGTGTTCGTTGATTTTGTAGCGCTCCTCCTCGGTGAGGGTGCCGCGGCCTATGGCCAGGTTGTAGCGCTCCCCCCGGTTGTAGAGATGGGTGGGCACCTTGACCTTGAAACCCCAGGGGTTGTGCTCATCCAGGCGGTCGTGGACGGGGCGGGGAATGAGGTGGGCCGCCTTGTCGGCCAGCAGCGGCTCGACGCAGGGCAGCGGCGCGGCGGGCTCGCTCTGGCGCAGCTTGAGTTCCTCCCGGCTGATGCCGAGTCTGTCATCCAGGGTGCGCAGCCAGGTGCGGCTGGCGATGGCATCCAGCCGTGTCAGCTTCTCCGGCGCCATCCACTCGCCCCCCAGGTTGCACTCGGCGACGAAGCCAAACTCCTGGTCCAGGATGCTCCAGAGCGGTGCCACCTCCGCTCTGGCCGCTTCCCGTTCGGACGCCGGCAGGCGGGCCGCCAGCGCCTCTATGTAACCGTCGCGCTTGAGCACCTCGAAGCGGGTGCGGATCTCGTGGATCCGGTCGTAGAGGGTCTCCAGCTTGGTGGCCTTGTCGACCACGAACTCCGGCGTGGTGACCTTGCCGCAGTCGTGCAGCCAGCTCGCGATATGGATGGCCTCCCACTCCTCCTCATTGAGCCGAAAGCCGGCGAACGGGCCCTGTTGCTGGGTACAGGCCGCCTCGGTCAGCATCCGGGTCAGCTCGGGCACGCGCTGGCAGTGACCCCCTGTGTAGGGGCTCTTGGCATCGATCGCGCCGGCCATCAGCTCGATGAAGGACTCCAGCAGCTGTTTCTGCTCCTCCAGCAGCCGCTGGTTCTCGATGGCGGAGGCCGAGGTGCCCGCCAGCGCCTCGATCAGGCTGATGCGCGAGGCCAGCTCGCGGGCGGAGCAGTCGGGCAGGATCAGCAGCAGGCAGCCGATCAGCTCCTGTCTATGGTTGCGCAGGGGCTCGGCCACCAGCTGGCAGGGGCCGGGGAAGGGGCCCCAGCTCGCCAGATGCTGCCGCCAGCCGCGCTCGTCGACGGCCAGGGTGAGCCGCTCTGTCTGGGCCAGCTTGCCGAGCAGCGCCTCCTGCCAGGGGACTTGCCCGGCAGGCAGGGCTTGCTGTCGCCAGCTCGCCTGGACCGCCACCATGCTCTTCTCCTGCGCCAGGTAGAGGCAGCCCCCTTGGGCCTGCACCGCGGCTATGGTCTCCTGCAGTATGCGGCTGAGCAGGGAGTCGAAGCGGTGTTCGGCCGCCAACGCCCGGCCCATGTTCATGAAGTTGCCCAGGGTCAGCCGCATGCCGGACATGGTACGGGCCAGATCGTCGATCTCGCGGATCGCCGACTCAGGCACCCGGCTCTCGCCGAAGTCGAAGTGCTGGATCCGCTCCGCCTCCTGGGTCAGGGCCAGCAGTGGGGTGGCGGTACGGCGGGAGACCAGCCAGATCACCGGCAACAACAACAACAAGCCCGCCAGCGCCCAGCCGAGATTGACCAGTGCCTCGTCGCGGGCCTGCTGGTAGAGCAGATCGGCCGACACCAGCAGGGCGATATGGAAGGGGGAACCCTCGCCGAGGGGGGAGAGGTTGACCAGCCAGTCGCTGTCATCGGCGGCGGTCAGGTTCAGTTCCACCGGACTGCTCAGCAGGGCGGGTTGGCGGCTGATCTGCTGTTGCAGGCGGGTCAGCACCGGATGGGATAGCGCCGACAGCGTGGGCAGCTGGCTCAGCTGCTCGAAGCTGGGCAGATGCCTGGGATCGGCGGCCAGCAGGGTGGCGTATTCGTCGAACAGGATCACCTGGCTCTGCGCCGGCAAGCGCAGCTTGCCGATCAGGGCCGACAGCCCCTCGACGCTGGTATCCAGCCCGATCACCGCCCGTCTGTCATCGCTCTCCACCGCCAGCGTCATGCCAGGCTCCTTGGTGGTAAAGAAGAGATAGGGACTGGTCGTGGCGATCCCCGTGCGCCAGCGTGCCTGCTTGTACCAGTCGCGGCTGCGGGGATCAAACTGGTACAGGGGCATGGCCCGGCGTTCGAGCAGGGTCAGCCGCTGATCGAAGTAGAGAAACTCCCCCTTGCCCTGATGCAGGCTCTGCACCAGCAGGGTGCTGGCGGCAGGCACCTTGTCCAGCTGGGCTCTGGCCCGTCCGGTCAGCTTGCGCACCAGGAAGAAGTCGCCATCCTCATAGCCGGCGTAGACGGCGCCATAACTGGGGCTGTTGGCCAGTACCTCCGCCAGTTGCGGCAGGTAGCCCAGGCGAGCATCCAGGCTGGTCATGGCCGCCAGCTGGCCGCTGCGCAGCAGGCTGAGCGACATGCGGGCCGGTCGCTCGTTAAGCTGGAGCGCGAGGGACAACTGTTCCCGGTATTGCAGAAAGTTCTGTCGCTCATGCTCCAGCCCCTGGCGCGCCCCTTGCTGGAACTGCAGTGCTATGAGGGCGCTGCCCAGCAGGGTAAACAGCAGGATGAAGAGGGTGGCGATATGCACATAGAAGGGTTTACGACCTGGCCTGGCACTTGTCATGGACGCATCCTTGTCACACGGGCGATTGCAGAGACGATCAACTACCAGTGTGCCAACAGGATGACAGAAAACACAATAAATGATTGAGCGGTATCAGGATATGGCATCGGATGTGACGGCCCCTGGCGGGGCCGTCTTGGGGATCACGCCAATACGGCGGCGGGGACCAGCTTGACGGGGGCGTCTTTCACCTCGTGCCACACCAGGTGGCTGTCCTGGTACTTGTAGTTGGCCGTGCCTGACTTCCAGTCTTCACTGAGCACCATGCGCAGCTCGAAGTTGGGCTGGATCACGGGGCCGATCCCGCCACCCTGCGGCCACTTGATGATGGGATAACCCTGAGCGGTTACCAGGATATGGCACAGCTTGGGCATGACACACATATAGGTGTACTGGCCCTTCAGTTCGGAGGCCATGTCCAGCGGTGGATTGGTTGCCTGGGTCAGGTGAGCGACGCCGTTTACCGTCTCCCCCGGGGTATAGACGGCCAGGTTCAGGTGCAGCAGTTGTGCTCCCGGCATGGCTTTGCCAATCTCGAAAGAGGCGAGGAAGAGGCCGGTCTTGGTGTCTGTGATTGCATTCATGCCTGTATTCTCCTGCAAGAAGAGGGTGGGTGTAGCTCACAACCAGACGACGAGCCACAGCATGCTAGCGCCTGCGGCCGGAGAGAGTAACTGTGCAACTTGTCAGTTGACGCCCCGTCAGGGCTGGCATAGCGCCACCCCACCTGATGCCAGGGCAGGGTAAATCAGGTGTGCGGCCTGTGTGACGCTTTCGGTTGTCGGCCTGCCAGAGATTGAGCGGGGCAATTCGCCGGCCCGATGCGTGATTCATTCAGGTATCTCGTGCTACATTGCCCTCCTTGTTACTGGTCTGTGAATCAATGGAGTGACCCATGTCTGCCATCCCCTATTCCGTGCTCGATCTGGTGCCCGTCCCCGAAGGATCCCAGCCGGCCGAGTCGTTCCGTCGTTCGCGTGAGTTGGCACAACATGCCGAGCGCTGGGGCTACCTGCGTTATTGGCTGGCCGAACACCACAACATGCCGGGCATCGCCAGCGCCGCCACCTCTGTGCTGATCGGCCACCTGGCGGGTGCCACCAACACACTGCGGATCGGCGCTGGCGGCATCATGCTGCCGAACCATTCGCCGCTGGTGATCGCCGAGCAATTCGGCACCCTGGCCTCGCTCTACCCTGATCGCATCGATCTGGGGCTGGGCCGGGCGCCCGGCACAGATCAGCGCACCATGCAGGCGCTGCGGCGCCAGCGCAGCGGCGAGGTGGACGAGTTCCCGGCGGATGTGCGCGAACTGATGAGCTACTTTGGGGACGAGGCGGGAGCGGTACAGGCGGTGCCGGGTCAGGGACTGCACCTACCCATCTGGTTGCTGGGCTCCAGCCTCTACAGCGCCCAGCTGGCGGCGGCCATGGGGCTGCCATTCGGCTTTGCCTCCCACTTCGCCCCCGCCCTGCTGTTGCGGGCACTGGAGATCTACCGTACCCAGTACCGCCCTTCGGTGCGCTGGCCCAAGCCTTATGCCGTGGTCTGCATCAACATGATCGCCGCCGACAGCGAGCGGGAGGCCCGCTTCCAGTTCACCACTGTGCAGCAGCAGTTCCTGCGCCTTTACCGCGGTGACGCGGGCAAGCTGCCCGCGCCCGTGGTCGAGCTGGGGGAAGAGTGGTCCCCCCGCGAACTGATGGCGATGGAGCAGACCCTGGCCCGCTCCCTGGTCGGCGATCCGGAGCGGGTGCGTCACGGCCTCAAGGCGCTGCTGGCCGAGACCCGGGCCGATGAGCTGATGTTCAACGGCCCCATCGTCGATCATCAGGCCCGTCTGCGCTCGTTCGAGATTGCGGCCGAGCTGATGAATAGCCTGTAAGCTGGCAGGCAGGGCTTGTCACTGTGGCGGGTCGAGCCAGGTGCTTGGCCCGCCGATTGACAACAGTGCTCATAACATGTTTTCAACGTATTGATTTTAAAGGATAGTCAGGTTGATGTCGGGCATCTGTCGTGTCACCGCCCTCCACTCAGGCCCTATGCTGGCCCTGTCAATCACCACAAGGAGCTCATGATGATCGTCAGGAAGTTGAGATTGCAGCGGGGTTGGTCCCAGGATCAATTGGCGACCCTGACTGGCCTGAGCGTTCGCACCATACAGCGGATCGAACAGGGTCAGCAGCCCGGACTGGAGTCTCTCAAGGCCCTGGCCTCCGTCTTTGAACTTGATGTGGCTCAGTTAGACGGGACGCAACAACAGGAGCGCGAGATGAGAGGGAATGAAACCATGGGTCAGGATGCGGTACAGGTGTCGGCAGAGGAGCGGGCGGCCATGCGTTATGTGGAGGGGCTCAAGGGCTTCTACTACCATATTGCCAGCTATGTGCTGGTAATTTGCGGGTTGTTTGTCATCAACTACCTCAGCAATCCGGATTATATCTGGGCCTGGTGGCCGGCGTTGGGCTGGGGATTGGGGTTGATCTCCCATGCCATCAATCTGTTCCAGCCCTTCAAGTTGTTCGGGCCCGAGTGGGAACGGCGTCAGATAGAGAAACGGCTGGGACGCAAGCTGTAACAGGTTCGTATGTCATGACCAATAAAAACGGGCCCGGCAGATGCCGAGCCCGTTCTATTTCAAATTCCTTGCATCACTTGGCGTGAGTGGGGCAGGGTGTCGCTATCAGGGCATCGTCTTCATAACGCCACAGGGTGAGACTGTTGCCCCAGACGCAGCCGGTATCCAGCGCCTTGATATCCTGCTTGCCGGTGTTGCCCATCAGGGCTGCCCAGTGGCCGAACACCAGTATGGGGTCATCCACGTGGTGTTCACGCTGCTCGAACCAGGGACGCAGGCCGGGTGTGGACTCCGTGGGGCCCTTCTTGCACTTGAACTCGAGCCGGCCGTCGAAATAGCAGAAGCGCATGCGGGTGAAGGTGTTGATGATGTAGCGGTAACGCTCGATACCGGACAGATCCTCACTCCAGCCATCGGGCAGATCGCCATACATGTTGTGCAGCAGCCAGCTGTACTGATCGCCGCGCAGCAGACTCTCCACTTCACGGGCACAGTTGCGCGCCGTGCGGGCGTCCCAGGCGGGGGAGATGCCGGCATGCACCATCATGATGGGCAGGTCAGGGTGCTCCGCCAGCAGGGGGCGATGACGCAGCCACTCCAGCAGTTCATCCCGATCCGGGGCCTCCATCAGGGCTTGCAGCTTGTCTTTCTTCTTGAGCGGCGCGACACCATCGGCCACCGCCAGCAGGTGCAGGTCGTGGTTGCCGAGCACCGTGACGGCGCGGCTTCCCAGTGACTTGACGAAGCGCAGTGTGTTGAGGGAGTCCGGGCCGCGGGCGACCAGGTCACCACAGAGCCAGAGCACATCGTTGCCGGGATCGAACTCGGCCAGATCCAGCAGACGGCGCAAGTCGTCATAACAGCCCTGGATATCGCCAATAAAACAGTTCGCCATGAAACCTCAGTTGATAATGTGGGGGACGGCCAGCGTAAAAGGCGCTATGGGCGCCTCGAACTGCTGTCCCGACGCATCTTGCAGGGTGTAGCTCCCTTCCATCACCCCCAGCGGGGTGGCGAGTGGCACGCCGCTCTGATAGCGAAAGGTCTCCCCTTCCGCAATCAGGGGCTGCTCCCCGACGACGCCGGGGCCCTCGACTTCCAGCATCTTGCCATTGGCATCCGTGATGAGCCAGCGCCGGTGCAGCAGCTGCGCCGGGCCGGGCCCCAGATTCTCAATTTCGATCAGATAGTGGAACTGGTAAGGGTCTTGGGTATCCGCCACATAACTGGGGTATGGGCGGATCACTATGTGCGGGTGTGCCACGGGATCAGGCCTGTTGCTGATCCGCCAGCCAGTTGGCGATCATGACGAACTGCTCGAGGGAGAGATTCTCCGGGCGCAGGTTGCCATCGATGCCAAGCTCGGTCAGCTGGGCGTCCGTGATGAAGTTGGCGAAGCTGTTGCGGATGGTCTTGCGGCGCTGGCCAAAGCCTTCGGTACAGACGCGGCTCAGGCAGCGGATGTCTTTGGCGACGATTGTCGGGTTCTTGTGCGGCACCAGACGGACCACGGCAGAATCCACTTTCGGTGCCGGTTTGAAGGCGCCGGGGCCCACTTCCAGTACCGGGATCACCTGGCAGTAGTACTGCACCATGACGCTCAGGCGGCCATAGGCCTTGCTGCCCGGACCGGCGGACATCCGCAGGACCACTTCCTTTTGCAGCATGAAGTGCATGTCTTCTACCCGATCGGCGAAATCGCACAGATGGAAGATGAGCGGGGTTGAGATGTTGTAGGGCAGGTTGCCGAAGATGCGCAGCGGCCCCTTGCCTTCCCCCATCAGGGTGCCGAAGTCGAAGCGCATGGCGTCGGCCTCGATCACGGTCAGCTTGTCCTTGAGGGTCGGATGCTCACGCAGGCGCGCAGCCAGATCCCGGTCAAGCTCGACCACGGTCATCTTGTCCATCTGGGAGGCGACCGGTTCGGTCAGCGCGGCCAGACCTGGACCTATCTCCACCAGGTTCTGACCCGGCTGCGGATTGATGGCGGCCACTATCTGATCGATCACATAGCGGTCGTGCAAGAAGTTCTGACCGAAACGCTTACGGGCCGTGTGGCCCATGTGCACCTTGTTGCTCTGCACCTTACTGCTCATATCTTTTTTTCTCTACCATCTTGATGGCGTGGTTAATCGCGGTGATCAGACTGCCCGGATCCGCCAGGCCCTTGCCTGCCAGATCCAGCGCAGTGCCGTGATCCACCGAAGTGCGGATGAAAGGAAGTCCAAGGGTGATATTGACCGAACTGCCGAAGCCCTTGTATTTGAGCACGGGCAGTCCCTGGTCGTGGTACATGGCGAGTACCGCATCCGCATCCTTGAGGTATTTGTCCTGGAACAGGGTATCAGCCGGCAGCGGGCCGACCAGATCTATCCCCTCCTGGCGCAAGCTGGCCAGGGCGGGTTCGATCACGTCAATCTCTTCACGGCCGAGATGGCCCCCTTCCCCGGCATGGGGATTGAGGCCGCAGACGTAAATTCGGGGTTTGGCGATGCCAAACTTGGTTTTGAGATCCGCATCCAGGATGCGGATCACCTTGCCGAGACGATCTTCGGTGATCGCCATCGCCACGTAGGCCAGCGGGATGTGAGTGGTCGCCAGCGCTACCCGCAAGCCTTCCGTCGCCAGCAGCATCACCACATCGGCGGTGCCCGACTGCTGGGCGAAGAACTCGGTATGACCGCTGAACGAGACACCCGCCTGGTTGATGATCCCCTTGTGCACCGGGCCGGTCACCACGGCGGCGAACTCGCCGCTGAGGTTGCCGTCGCAGGCGCGCTGTAGGGTCGCCAGCACATAGGCGCCATTGCCTTCATCGAGTTCACCCGGCACCACGGGGGCGCCCAGGGTGACCGGACAGAGGGTCAGGGTACCCGCCCGCTGCGGCTGGGCAGGGGCCTTGGCATCATAGGGTTCCAGCTCGATGGGCACCCCCAGCAGGGCGGCCCGTTCGAGCATCAGGGCGGGATCGGCGATCACCACCAGCTGGTGGGGCCAATCCTGCTGGGCTATCTGCAGCACCAGGTCCGGGCCTATCCCGGCCGGTTCACCCGGCGTGACGGCGAGACGACGACAGCTCATCAGCTGCCGGCGCCTTCGATCTGGATGTAGGCCTCGTCACGCAGCTCGTCCAGCCAGGCCTGGGACTCTTCGGTGAAGCGACGGTTGAAGATCAGCTGATAGGCGCGCTGTTCCTGGGCCTTGTTGGTGGCATCCTGGCTGCGACGCTCTTCCAGCTGGACAATGTGCCAGCCGTGGGTCGTGCGGAAGGGGGCGCTCAGCTCACCCGGCTTGAGGCGGTTGACCATGTCGCGGAATTCCGGCACGTAGACGTTGGGATCAGACCAGCCCAGTTCGCCGCCCTGCACCGCAGAGCCCGGATCTTCGGAATACTTCTCCGCCAGACTGGCGAAGCTGGCCTTGCCGCTCTTGATGTCGTGCAGTATGCCATCCAGCATGCCCTTGGCTTTTTCTTCGCTCAGGATGATGGAGGGCTTGATCAGGATGTGGCGGGCGCGCACTTCGGTCTGCACGACCTGCTGCTGACCCTTGGCATCGAACACCTTGATGATGTGCAGACCGGCGCCTGAGCGCAGCGGACCCACTATATCACCCTTCTTGGCGCCCTGTACCGCTTCGGCCATCAGGGTCGGCATCTCTTGCGGGCTCATCCAGCCCCAGTCGCCCCCTTCCAGCGCCTTGGGACCGTTGCTCTCGGCAATGGCCAGCTTGCGGAAGTCGGCCCCCTGCTTGAGGGCTGCCAGGATGCGTTCAATCTTGCTCTTGGCGGCGTTGAGCTGCTCGGCGCTCGGGTTGTCTGGCAGGGCAATCTGGATATGGCCGACATGGTACTGCTGTTGCTGCTGGCCCTGCTTGGCGAGTATGTCCACCACCTGCTTGACCTCCTGCTCGGAGATGTTGATGCGGCGGCGCACCTGGTTGCGGCGCACCTCGTTCATCAGTATCTCGCGGCGCACCTCTTCCCGGTACTGGGCATAGGTCAGCCCTTCGCGGGCCAGCTGGGCACGCAGCTGCTCCACCGTCATCTTGTTGTCGGCGGCTATGCTCTGGATGGCTTGCTCCAGCTGGGTGTCGCTGATCTTGAGGCCCTGACGATCCGCCAGTTGCAGTTGCAGGCTCTCCTGGATCAGGCGATCCAGCGCCTGCTTGCGCAGGGTGGCATCGTCAGGCAGGGACTGACCGCTCTCCTGGGCCGAGCTTTTGACTTTCTGTACCAGGGCTTCCTGCTGGCTGGCCAGCACCACGTCCTTGTTGACCACGGCAAGCACCTTGTCCATCAGCTCGGGGGCGGCGAAGGCACCCTGACTCATGGCTCCGAACAGGCCTGCAGTCAGCAGGGAAATCAACGTCTTCTTCATATCCATCTCTCAAGGCGTTTGCCAGACCGGTTACTGGTCTCGCAGGTTAAACGGACGAATGTAAGGCAGTGCTTCGGTATCCAGGGAGGTGCCCTTGGAGCCGGTACCCACGCTACCCAATCCTTTCATTTCAAACTGAATGCCCAGGCTGCGCTCCGAGGTCGGACGCATGGTCACGTTATCCGGGGTGTTGACCCACTCCAGGTTGAAGTTGATGCTCCAGCAACAGGAGTCATATTTCAGACCCACCTTGCGATCCACCTTCACCCCCTGATCGAGGTCCTGATAGTAGCCACCGTAGAGGTGCCACTGATCATTGAGCGGCGTGGTCAACAGCATGCCGACCTGGTTGAGGTCAGCGACCTGGTTGGTGTTGGACAGGTCGTAGTTGGCATCGCGTACGAAGCGGTAGTTCAGCTGGCTGATCAGCTTCTCGCGGCGATACTCGATGGCGCTGTTGGCCGAGCTGATCTCGCTCTGATCCATATCATATTGCGCACCAGCATGGGCAAACCACTGTTCATTGATCTTGGCATCCCCCTCAAACGACAGCGGAGAGCGGGTGTTGGTGGCCAAGGATTCGCTGGGGTAGAGCTTGACCCTGGGCGCAACAAAATCGAAAGCTTGGGCAACGGCCAGCCGAATTCGTTCATCGCCAGCCGCATCATAGACCCGGGTGGTGACACCGAGCGAGACGCGATTTGAGTCGCTGATGCGGTCCAGACCGGCATAACGGCGATCGCTGAACAGGCTGTAGTAGTCCTGACGCATGTTGGTGGAGTCATAGACGCCTATGTTGTCCTGATCCTTGTAGGGCACATAGAGGTACTGGAACTCGGGCTCCAGGGTCTGGTTGGCATCGTCACCAAACCAGTTCTGGTTGCGCTCGAAGGTCATGCCGCCCTTGAGGCGGAAGGAGGGCAGGGTCCGGGTGATGATGCCTTCGTCCAGGGTGACGTTTTCTTGTTTGCCTGTTCCTGTGTTAACACCTTTGGAGTTGGGATCAAATTTGTCACGGAAGGATTGGCTCATGTTGTCCGGCACTTCCTGATCGTAACGGGTGTACATCAGCTTGTACTGGCTGTCGAGGTAATAGCCCGCCTCGTCGATCAGCGGCATGGTCAGGGTCGGGGCCGTGTAGACCCGGGTACCAGTGTAGGCGCTGCCCTGGTTCTGCTCTATGGCCTGGGCATTGTTGTAACCGAACTTGGTGATCTCGGTGTTCCAGGCCAGATCGTACCAGCTGCCTTGCTGATAGTAGTTGTGGTCGATGCGCGGCATCAGCTCGTGGGGCTGCTGGGCACTGGCCAGCAGTATCTGGTAGGTCCGCACCTCGGTATTGATGTTCCAGTTGGGCTGGAAGTAGCCGGCCATCAGGGATTGCTGCAACTGGTTCTCGACCTGGGTACCCACCTTGGGGGAGAAGTCGTTGTAGTAGTTGTAATCTCGATCCCGCACCTTGGTGTAGTCGACCGAGACCCGCATGGCGTTGTCGGCAAACAGCGAGGTGTGGCGGGCGTTGAGCAGGTAGCGATGACCGTCATCCAGGCCGGTGAAGCTGGGGTCGGTCGGATCATACTGCTTGTCGTTTGCCAGGTTCTCGAAATAGAGACTGCCGACGTGGGCTGGATCCGGCATGTAGCGGAACTCGACCTGCTCCATCAGGCCCCGTTTGTCCATGAAACGGGAGGTGATGGTAGCGTCGTAGTTGGGCGCTATATTCCAGTAAAACGGCTGGGTGATGTCCATGCCGTTGCGGGAACTCTGGGTATAACCCGGGTAGAGCAGACCCGTCTTGCGCTCATCCTTGATGGGGAAGTTGATATAGGGGAAGTAGAAGACCGGATAGTCATAGAGCCAGAGGCTGGCGTTCCAGGCTTCCCCGAACACCTCTGTCTGGTCTATGTCTATGCTGCCCGCTTTGAGGGTCCACACTTCCTGGCCCGGCGGGCAGGTGGTGTACTGGGCCCCTTCCAGGGTGATGTTCTGGTTGTTGTTGGTCATGGTGACCCGGTCGGCGGAGCCGCGCACCGGCGAACCATGCACCTGATACTTGCCCTCTTCCAGCTCGGAATTCTTGGTATCCAGGTTGGATTTCAGGGTCTTGTCACTGGTGACAGTGATCTGGCCATCGTTGTAATAGATGTTGCCGATGGCGATGACATCCCGGCTCTTCTGGTCGAGCTCGGCATAATCTGAGTCAAATTTGCGCACACCCTGGCGAACCTTGACGTCGCCCTGATAGACGGCGGTGCCGCCCTGCTTGGCCTCGAGCCGATCCGCATCCACTTCGACGGGTTGGGCGTTGGCATCCTTGTCCGGGGCCAGCCGCTCTATCTTGGGAACATAGTCATAGCAGAGCCCGTCCAGGATCCCGGTGGCGGGCGGCGGCGTCAGCGGTGCCGCCTGCACCATGGCAGGGGTCAGGGCTGGAACAAGGCTGATGGTCAGGGCGATGGGATAAGCGTACCCCAGTGTCCATTTTGTCATGTGAAAGACTCGCGCAATCCGTGGTAGCTACGGCTGATTCAAGACATGCATTTTACGACAGGATTCATCGAGTTGACATTGCATGTCATTGCTTTATGTTAGCCGGCAATGATAAAGCATTATTGCGGCCAGGGCTAACAGCCAAGTGCTGCTTTCCAATTTGGTCCCCGACTTATGTACGATCGCGATTCCCTGCTATTGCAATGGGCGCGCCGGATCTCCGGTGATGCCAACCTTCAGTTGACCCTGATTTCCGGTGACGCCAGTTTTCGCCGCTACCACCGTGGCGCCGGCCTGGTGTGGGTGGACGCCAATCCGAAAACTGAAAAAAATCATGAGTTTGTTCGTAATGCAGCCGCCCTGCATGCCATGGGGTTGCTGGCGCCCGAGGTCAGGGCTGTGGATTATGAGCAGGGCCTGCTGGCGGTGACGGATCTGGGGGATACCCAGCTTATCGGCTGTCTGGACGCGCACAACGTGCAGGCCTGGTATGGCAAGGCCATCGCCCTGCTGCCCCGGCTGGGGGCTGTGGATCTGGTGCTGGACCCCTTCGACGCAGCCTTCATGGCCCGTGAAAACAGCATATTCCCCGAGTGGTTGCTGGGTCATCACCTGCAATTGCAGCTCAGCGAGGCCGAGCAACGGCTGCTGGATGACACCTTCGCCTGCCTCACCGCCAACAACCTGGCCCAGCCGCAGGGGGTGATGCACCGGGATTTTCACAGCCGCAACCTGATGGTGTGTGGTGGCGATAGGCCCGAGACCAGCACCCTGGCCATCATCGATTTTCAGGACATGGTCATCGGGCCTCTTAGCTATGACCTGGTCTCCCTGCTCAAGGATTGCTACGTGCGCTGGCCGGATGCGGTGATCGAGCAGGGCATGCGGCAGGGCTTCGATACCCTGCAGCAGGCGGGACTGCTTGGCGAACTCGACTATGCCAGTTTCCGTCGTCATGCCGACCTGACCGGCATGCAGCGTCACCTGAAGGCGGCGGGCATCTTCACCCGCCTCTACCATCGCGACGGCAAATCCGGTTACCTCAAGGACATTCCCCGCACCCTGGGTTATGTGGTGGACACGTGCCACCAGCATGGCGCCACCTATCCCGTGCTGGCCCGTTTCGGCCTGTGGCTGGAGCAGGTGGTGCTGCCCGGGATCAACCGCACAGCGCAGGTGACACCATGAAGGCGATGATCCTGGCCGCCGGCCGTGGCGAGCGCATGCGCCCGCTCACCGACAGCCTGCCCAAGCCGCTGCTGGCGGTGGGGGGCAAGCCGCTCATAGTGCACCATATCGAGAAGCTTGCGGCGGCCGGGGTGACCACACTTGTCATCAACCATGCCTGGCTCGGCCACAAGCTGGTGGAGGCGCTCGGTGACGGCAGTGCGTTCGGGGTCCAGATTCACTGGTCGGCAGAGGCGAGTGCGCTGGAAACCGCCGGTGGCATAGTGCAGGCGTTGCCCCTGCTCGGCCCTGCGCCTTTTCTGGTGATCAACGGCGATACCTGGCTCGACCTGGACTATCGCACCCTGGTGACCCAGCCACTGGGGGAGGATCTGGCCCACCTCTGGCTGGTGCCCAATCCACCCCAGCATCCAGGCGGGGATTTCTCTCTTAACGCGGGTCGGGTACAGGATGCGCCGGCCTTCACCTTCAGCGGAGTCGGGCTCTATGACCCCACCGCTTTTGCCGACTTGTCGCCGGGTGCGCGCAAGCTGGCCCCCCTGCTGCGCGACTGGATGGCGCAAGGCCGGGTCGGTGGCACCATGCTGGCCGGCGAATGGCGGGACATAGGCTCTGTCTCGCGGCTGCGCGAGCTGGATGACCAGCTGCTGGGGCACTCTCATTAACATCACGAGGTCTTGAACCATGCGTATTTGGGGTAAGGTGCTTGGCGCCTTCTTCGGTTTTCTGCTCGGCAACATCTTTGGTGCCCTGCTTGGCCTCTGGATCGGCCATCGTTTCGATCGGGGCATGGGTATTCGGGGGGCGTTCCAGCGTGGCCCCAGTCAGCAACAGCAGGCGGTTTTCTTCCACGCCACCTTCGCCGTCATGGGCCATATCGCCAAGGCGAGCGGCCAGGTCACTGAGCAGGAGATCCGGGTCGCGTCCAACCTGATGGATCGGATGCGGCTGGTGGGCGATCAGCGGGCCCGCGCCCAGGAGTCGTTCCGGCTGGGCAAGGAGGCCGGGTTCCCGCTGCAGGAAACCCTGGCCGAATTCCGCCGTGCCAGCCTGGGGCAGCGCGACATTTTGCGCTTCTTCCTGGAGGTGCAGCTGCAGGCCGCCTTTGCCGATGGCAAGGTCGAAGCCAACGAGCGCGCCATACTGCACACCATCGCCGATGAGCTGGGTTTCAGCCGCATCGAGCTGGCCCGCATCCTGGCCATGGCCGAGGCGCAGATGAACTTCTTCAACCGGGCTCACGGTGGTCAGTATCAGGACGGTGGGCACGGCGGACAGCAGTACCGGCAGGAGGCGCCCTCCAAGGATCGCCTCAAGGATGCCTACCAGCTGCTCGGAGTGAGCGAGAGCGACAGCGATCAGGACATCAAGCGCGCCTACCGCAAGGAGATGAGCAAGCATCACCCGGACAAGCTGGCCGCCAAGGGGCTGCCGCCCGAGATGATGGAGATGGCGAAGGAGAAGACCCAGGAGATACAGCAGGCCTGGGAGTGGATCCGCGAGGCGCGCGGTATCCGCTGAGTGCCGTTATCTGTCAGCCATAAAAAATGCCCGTCGATGACGGGCATTTTTGTGTGCGCAGTGTTTGTGCGTTGCGGCTTAGTGGCTGTCGACCCAGACGAACTTGAGCACGAACAGCAGGGCGACCACCAGCACGCAGGGGTTGATCTCGCGCCAGCGGCCTGTGCCCGCCTTCATCACGCAGTAGGAGATGAAGCCCACGGCGATCCCCTCTGTGATGGAGAAGCTGAACGGCATCATGACTGCGGTCATGAAGGCCGGTACCGCTTCGGTCAGGTCTTCCCACTTCACCCGGGTCAGCTCGGAGCACATCAGCACGCCCACATAGATGAGGGCTCCTGCAGCAGCGTAAGCCGGCACCATGGCGGCGACGGGGGAGAAGAAGATGGCCAGCAGGAACAGCACGCCGACCACTATGGCGGTCAGGCCGGTGCGTCCGCCGACGGCGACGCCTGAGCTGCTCTCGATAAAGGCGGTGACCGAGGAGGTGCCCATGAAGGCGCCGCCCACCGAGCTCACGCTGTCCACCAGCAGTGCCTGCTTCATGCGCGGGAAGTGGCCCTTGTCATCGGCCAGCTTGGCGCGGTTGGTGACGCCGATCAGGGTGCCTGACGAGTCGAACAGGTTGACCAGCATGAAGGAGAAGATGATCCCCGCCAGGCTGATGTCCAGCGACCCCATCAGATCCAGCTGGCCGAATACCGGACTGATGCTCGGCGGCATGGAGACGAAGCCCTTGAAGGTGACGTCGCCAAACAACCAGCCCAGGGTGGTGGTCACCACTATGGCGATCAGCACGGCGGAGTGAACGCCGCGGGCGGAGAAGATGCAGATCAGGAAGAAACCGAGCAGACCCAGCAGGCAGGGCAGGGAGGTGAGGTTGCCCACCGTCACCATAGTAGCGGGGCTCGCCACTACGATGCCGGCGTTGTGCAGGCCGAGCAGGGCGATCAACAGGCCAATACCGGCCGTGATGCCGACCCGCAGGGTGAGGGGTATGTTGGCGATCAGCCAGTAGCGCACCCGCAGCAGGGTCAGGATCAGCAGACCTATGGCGCCCCAGAAGATGGTGCCCATGCCGACCTGCCAGGAGTACCCCATGCCCGCCACCACCACGAAGGCGAAGAAGGCGTTCAGCCCCATGGCGGGGGCCAGGGCGATGGGCAGATTGGCCAGCAGGCCCATCAGTATGCTGCCGATACCGGCGATCAGGCAGGTGGTGACGAACACCGCCTGGGTGTCCATGCCCGCATTGGAGAGGATCTGCGGGTTGACGAAGACGATGTAGACCATGGTCAGGAAGGTGGTGATGCCGGCGATGACCTCGGTGCGGGCCGTGGTGCCATGGCCTTGCAGGGCAAACAGACGCTCAAGCAATCCTTGCCCGGCGGCCTGTGTGGGGGCCTGGTGTGGTTGATTCATGTTGGATTCCAATAGGTGACGTGAAATAAGCAGCAGGGGAAAGGGCCATCCCATCCATGCGGGAGTGGTTGCCCTGTTTCTGGTGGTTAAGTGACCAGACTCGTCCTGATACCGTGACAGCGCGCACATTTTCACACAGGCGGCGCCGTTTACAAACCCCGGATCTGCGAAGCGGATCAATGAATAGAGCAAAAATTCAAACGTTTGCTATTTGAGCATGAAAAAAGGTTCTCGCTAGAGAACCTTTTTTCGGGAAGAGGGGACTTAAAGTGTCTTGAAGTAACGCTCCACCAGCTGGGCCAGCACAGAGTCGAGTCTATCCTGCACCTCTCCCAGCTCCCGACCGACACGGCGCAGGAACAGGCTGGCCTGCTCCTCGGTCAGCTTGCGTCCCTCGATGAAGAACTCCTGCTCCGGCAACTGCTTGTCGTAGCGCGGGATCAGCACCCAGCTCACCAGGTCAGGATCGATGACAGAGAAAATCTTGGCGGCGGCGACACAGAAGGTCTCGATATGCTCCTTGCCATCCGGCCCCAGGCAGCCGGGCTCGACCCGGATCTGGATGGTGAGTTTCTTCTCTGTGGGGGTCTGGGTCGTCATCTTGCTACATCCATGCAAAGGCATCCGTCTTGGATTGTAAGCCAAAAGGCAATAGAAAGGGGAGCCTGAGCTCCCCTTGTGACGCCGTCACCCTTATTTGGTGATGCGCTTGTACTTGGCGCGGTGAGGCTGGACTGCCTCGGCGCCGTAGGTCTTCTTCTTCCACTCTTCGTATTCGGTGAAGTTGCCTTCGAAGAAGGCAATATTGCCCTCGTCCTGATAATCCAGGATGTGAGTGGCGATACGGTCGAGGAACCAGCGATCGTGGGAGATGACCATGGCACAACCCGGGAACTCCAGCAGGGCGTTCTCGAGGGCGCGCAGGGTTTCGATGTCCAGATCGTTGGTCGGTTCATCCAGCAGCAGCACGTTGCCGCCGGTCTGCAGCAGCTTGGCCAGATGCAGACGGCCACGTTCACCACCGGACAGCTCGCCGACGCGTTTTTGCTGATCGGCGCCCTTGAAGTTGAAGCGGCCGATATAGGCGCGGCTCGGGAACTCGTAGGTGCCGATGCGCAGTATGTCCTGGCCGTCGGCGACCTCTTCGAACACCGTCTTCTTGTCGTTCATGCTGTCGCGGAACTGATCCACCGAGGCCAGCACCACGGTATCGCCCAGGGTGATGGTACCGGAATCCGGCTGCTCCTGACCCGACATCATGCGGAACAGGGTGGATTTACCGGCCCCGTTAGGCCCTATGATGCCGACGATGGCCCCCTTCGGAATGGCGAAGGAGAGATCGTCGATCAGCACGCGATCACCGTAGGATTTGCGCAGGTTGGCCACTTCCAGCACCTTGTCGCCGAGGCGGGGTCCGGGCGGAATGAACAGCTCGTTGGTCTCGTTGCGCTTCTGGTAGTCGTTGGTGTTGAGCTCCTCGAAGCGAGCCATACGGGCCTTGGACTTGGCCTGACGGCCTTTCGGGTTCTGACGAACCCACTCCAGCTCCTTCTCGATGGACTTGCGACGAGCGGCTTCGGAGCTGGCTTCCTGGGCCAGACGGGCATCTTTCTGCTCCAGCCAGGAGGAGTAGTTGCCTTCCCACGGGATACCTTCGCCGCGGTCCAGCTCCAGGATCCAGCCAGCCACGTTGTCGAGGAAGTAGCGGTCGTGGGTGATGGCGACCACAGTACCTTCGTAGTCGTGCAGGAAGCGCTCCAGCCAGGCCACGGATTCCGCATCCAGGTGGTTGGTCGGTTCATCCAGCAGCAGCATGTCCGGCTTTTCCAGCAGCAGGCGGCACAGCGCCACCCGGCGGCGTTCACCACCCGAGAGGTGCTGGATCTTGGCGTCCCAGGCCGGCAGACGCAGGGCATCGGCCGCGCGCTCCAGCTGGTTTTCCATGTTGTGGCCACCCTGGGCCTGGATGATGGCTTCCAGCTCGCCCTGTTCGCGGGCCAGCTTGTCAAAATCCGCATCCGGATCGGCGTAGGCCGCATAGACCTCGTCGAGACGGGCCATGGCGCGTTTGACGTCGCCGACCGCCTCTTCCACCGCTTCGCGGACTGTCTGCTCCGGATCCAGCTTCGGCTCCTGGGGCAGGTAGCCGATCTTGATGCCGGGCTGCGGACGGGCTTCCCCTTCGATCTCTGTATCTATGCCGGCCATGATGCGCAGCAGGGTGGACTTACCGGCACCGTTCAGACCCAGTACGCCTATCTTGGCGCCCGGGAAGAAGCTCAAGGAGATGTTCTTGAGGATATGACGCTTGGGCGGCACTACCTTGCCGACCCGGTTCATGGTGTAAATAAATTGAGCCATTGGCTAATTCTCTTCCTTTTCAGCAGGTTAATGTCTTGGCACTAACGGACTGATGTCGTGGTGGGGCCAGGTCGGCACGCCGCCAACCCGGTTCCAAAAAACCCGTCGATTGTAAACCAATGGACAGGGGTGGGCAAAGGTGGCGCCCGGTTGGCGCCCCCCTTTGCCGAGGCGGTCACGTCTTGCTGCATCAGCCGCGCAATCTTGGCATCATGTGGGCTTCTTTTTGTCCCGGAGCCGTCATGACCGCATCCCCCCAGACACCCTCACTGTCGGCCTTTCTCACCGCAATGGGATTGGACGCGGCTGTGAGTGACGCCCTTTGCCAGCGCTTGCCACGACTGACCCTGAGCGCCGGTCACGTTTTGCTGGCGCAAGGGGCACGGCAAGAGGCGGCGTTTTATGTCGAACAGGGCATAGCCCGCGCCTGTCACTACACCCGGGACGGGCAGGAGCGTTGCAAGGAGTTCTATTTCGAAGAGGAACTCTGCCTGCTCTATGACAGCTGGCTGAGTGGTACACCTGCCCGCTACCAGCTGGAGGCACTCACGGCGCTGCAGGTGGTGCGAGTGCCGCTCGCCCTCTTGGATGAGCCGGCGTTTCAGCCCCTCTGCCTGGCCCTGCTGCGCCAGCAGCTGGGCTACAAGGAGCGCAAGGAGGCCTTTTTGCTGCTGCACTCCCCCGAGGAGCGCTACCAGGAGCTCTGCCACACCTTCCCCCACTGGCCGGCGCGGCTCACTCAGGTGCAGCTCGCCAACTACATCGGCATCAGCCCGGTCACCCTGTCGCGGATCCGCCGGCGCATTAACAGGAGTTAATGCCGCCCCCTTGTCATCCCCTCATGCTGCGCCATTCGAAGGTGGTTGGAGGGATGGATGATGTCGCTGTTTTTGTGGTCGCAACTGGTGGTGAGCCTGGCCTTGCTGCTGGATCTATTGTCGTTTCAGCTGCGGGATCGCAGGGGGATCCTGGCCTGTCTGGCCCTCTCCTGCGCCCTCAATGCCGGCCATTTCGCGCTGCTGGGGCAAGCGTCGGCCGCCAGCCTCTTGCTGCTGGCCAGCGTGCGTTTTTTGGTCAGCATGCTGGCAACGAGCCGCGTCCTGATGTGGTTATTTATGGGGTTGGCCTGCGCCGCCGTGCTGGCGACCTATCAGGGGCCGCTGGCGCTGCTTGGCCTGCTGGGCAGTCTGCTGCAAACCCGGGCCGCCTTCTGCCAGGATGATCGCCTGCTGCGGCGCTGGATGCTGCTCGGCACCCTCTGCTGGCTGACCAACAACCTGCTGGTGGGCTCACCGGTGGCGGCACTGATGGAGGGGCTCTTCATGGTCAGCAATCTGGTGGGTTACTACCGCCACCATGGGCGCAAGGCGTGTGTTAGCTAGTCATATGCGGGTCCGTGTTGCCGTGTTGCAGGCTGGCCCGGTCAGGACCTTGATGGAAGTGCGGGATATTGCGGCTGGTTTGGGTTTGGCGGTGGATCTGGGTAGGCAAGGCAAAGAGGCCGCCATTGTGGCGGCCTCTTTGGCGTATCAGGCTTTGTTGAAGCCGTTGATGAGCGCCTTTGCGTAATCGATGACGAACTGCTGGCAGTGGATGGCGGTCTGCGGATCGAACTCCTCACCGTGGAGATCCGTGTTGGAGAGCACCCGGATCCCGACAAAGGGCACCTTGTAGGCCTCGGCCACCAGGGCGGCGGAGGAGGTCTCCATCTCTTCTGCTGCGGTGTTGTAGGTCTGGTGCAGCCAGTTGATGCGGGCCACCTGCCGGTTCCACTCGTCGGCGGTGCCTATGATGCCAGGGACTACGCGACCGTGCTGATAGCGTTCGACCATGCCGAGGGCGCGGCCGACCAGATCGGGGTCACCGGCAAACGAGCTGTGCTCCACCAGCTTGCCCTTGTCCCGCAGGCGCATGGTCACATCGAAGTTGTGCCATTTGCTCGGGTCGACCCCCTGCTCGGCCGGGGCAAGGTCGCTGCGATAGGCGCCCATGTTGAAGCTCCTGGTGCCTATGACGATATCTCCCCGGTGCAGCGCCGGATCATGGCCGCCCGCCGTGCCCTGGTTGATGATGAGGCGCGGCTGAAAGCGCTCCATGGCGAGGGTGGTGGCGGCAGCGGCATTGGCCAGCCCCACCTCGGTGCGGGAGATGACCACAGGATAGCCAGCGATAGTGCCCTGCCAGTATGTCCAGGCCCCCACGGTCAGCTCCTTCTTGTCTTTCAGGGCGGCCACCAGGGTTTCTACTTCGACGTCCATGGCCCCCTGGATCAGGATGGGGGCGGGGGCCGGGCTGGCCGCCGTGACGGCAGAGGAGAGGAGGGCACACAGTGTGAGCAGACGCGAGCAGCGTTTGATGAAGTTCATGGGTTACCTGTTGGTCTTGCGAGGAAGCGCAGGATCCTACCGAAAGGCAAACGGTTGCGCAAACGCGGATGTGAATGTTGTCAATAAATGCCGCCGCTGGCGGCATATCTCAGGGTTGCTTGTGACCCGCGAAGTAGAGGACCCGCCGCACATATTGCTGGGTCTCCTGATAAGGGGGTATGCCCCCGTATTGCTCCACCGATTTCTCGCCGGCGTTGTAGGCCGCCGACATCAGGGTCCAGTTGCCGTCGAAGTGGGTATGCAGCCACTTGAGGTAGGCCACCCCGCCCTTGATGTTCTGCTCGGGGTCGAAGGGGCGGGTGACGCCGAAGCGCTGTTGGGTCTCGGGGATGAGCTGCATCAGCCCCTGGGCGTTCTTGGGGGAGACTGCGCTGCTGTTGAGATTGGATTCGGCGATGGCGATGGCCAGCACCAGCCGCTCATCGATGCGGTGGCGCTTGGCGGCACTGCGCAGCATGATGACCAGCTTCTGCTTGGCCGGGGACTGGCGGGCCAGATAGGCATCCAGGTTGAAGGGGGTACTGGGGATCTCGGCGAAGTAGCCGCCACCCCCGCCGACCCCGGCGCCACACTGATCCCCCATGACGGCATTGCCGATGCGGGCGTTGTAGTAGCGAGTGGCCTGCTGGTTGCCAAGACGCATCGCCATGGCGAGGTAGGCGTTGGCCATCCTGGGGTTGCGCACCGAGCCCGGGCCTGTGGCGAGCAGACGGCCGATGCGGAAGTAACCTTCCGGATTGCCCGTCGTGGCGGCGGCGCAGTAGAAGTGGATGGCCTGGGTCAGGTTGCCCTGACTCTGTGCCACCTGGCCTTTTTTCAGTGCGCTGAGCGCCTTGGGCGCCTGTCTGAAATCCCTGCTTTGCGCCGCTGCCTGCACGGTACCGGCCAGCAACAGCGATAAAAAAAGCAGCAAAAACAGCCTGTTTTCGCTGAGGCTCGACATGGATTCTCTCCTGTTGGGGTACAGAAGATATAGGGGAACATGGCCCGTTCCGCCATTAATCCAGTGGATCCTGTTGTTATGGATCCACTCTTCCAGAGATCAAAACGGTATGGAACCAGTGTGAAATGCAGGCACGGCAGGAGCTGCGACTGTGCCATCCAGGCGTTATGGGTAGAAAATAGAGTTGCAGACACGCCTCTAGTGGTTAGCATCGGCTCCATCGGCTCCATCGGCTCCATCGGCTCCATCGGCTCCATCGGCTCCATCGGCTCCATCGGCTCCATCGGCTCCATCGGCTCCATCGGCTCCATCGGCTCCATCGGCTCCATCGGCCCCATTAGCCCCATCGGTTCCGTTGGCGCCGTCAGTTCCATTGGTTCCGTCGGTTCCATTTGCTCCGTCGGTTCCATCGGTCCCGTTCTCATCCTCCATATTGCTGTCATTGGCAGCGGCATGGGTTGCGCAGTCCGTGCCTGCCGGGCAGGGGGATTGAGCCAGGACTGGGACGACATGCAGGCCTGTGAGCAGTATCAGGAGGGATAACAGGGGGCGGATCTGGGTCATGGCTATTCCGGGCGGCACTGGCCGAGCAAAGGGTTGGGAGCAGAGGTTGTCAGTGGCGTTGCAGCTAGACGTCGAGATGATGCGTCTGCTCATCTTCGCTGGCGGCGGGCAACTGGCGGTACATCAGACCGATTTCACTTGCCACCCAGACCGAGAGCAGGGCCAGCAGGCTGAGCAGGGGCAGCAGGGTATGGCTCTGTTGCAATGCACAGGCGGCGAGGGCGGCGCCCAGCAACAGCAGGGTTCGGATCATGAGGTGACTCCTTCTCATCATGGTGATCTGGCATGGCCCGGAAGCTGTTCCCGTATGACGCCACGCCCGGCAGTATACCGCGCCGTGCCTGCGCGTGTCTGTGTCCATATGTGGTGGTCACCGCGCGTATCCTGATGCGCCGGGCGAGACAGGGCGATCTGATTCATTCATCACTCATCGGGCGCCAGGTTCATCTGCTCGCTCATGGTATCGATGAAGTGGCGGATCACGGGCGATGCGCTCTGCTCGGCACTGTGCGGGACATAGAGCACGCAGAGATCGGCCGGGATCTGCTGCTCCAGCCGGATGAAACGCACATGGGGCCATTTCTGGCGGCCGTAGCTGGCCGGGGCGAGCGCAACCTGCTGGCTGGTGGCCACCACAGCCATCAGGGTATTGGGCTCGACCACCTCCTGACTGAGGTGGGGGTAGAAGCCCTCTACCAGGCAGGAGTTGATGATGAGGTCGGTGGAGGCCGAGTTGGCCCGGCTCATCAGCACGAAGCGCTCGCCCGCCAGCTCGGTGAGGGAGACCCGCTTGCGATCCCGCAGCGGGTGCTCATCCGATACTGCCAGCACCATGGGTTCGCGATAGATGCTCTCGGCCTGCAGCGGATGGATGTTGAAGGTGTCGGCGAAGCGGGCGAGACCGAGATCTATCTCCTTGCTGGCCAGCGCCTGCTTCTGCTTCTCCGGCGACAGCTCGGTGAAGGAGATCTCGAACTCGGGATGGATCCTGTGACACTGGCGGATCACCTCGCCAAAGCCCGCCCAGAAGATGGAGCTGACCAGCCCGATGCGGATCTGGTTGCGCTCCATGCGCCCCGCCTGCACCACCTTGTTGAGGCCGCTCTCCAGCACGTCGAACAGCAGGGCACACTCATCGAGCAGCAGACGGCCTGTGGCGGTGAGGCTCACCTGGCGAGTGTGGCGTTCGAACAGGGCCAGCCCCAGCACGCTCTCCAGCTCCTTGATCTGGGCGCTGAGTGGAGACTTTGAAACATTGAGCTGCTCGGCGGCCCGGCTGAAGTGGCCGTGGCAGGCTACTGCATGGAAGTAGCGCAGCATCTTGAGGGTAACGCGATCGCGCCAGTGACTGTCGAGGGACAAGCTGATCTCCTGTCAGTATGGGGAGCCGGGTGCGATCCCCGTCAAAGATTGCGCATCGGGTTGTGCTGGCAGCGGGGCCCGTGCACGGCGCCTGGTCGATCCGGCTCACACTCTCGCCACCGCTTTTCTGCGGCCAGCGCGCCGACTGGTTGACAATAAGGGCCAATCAGCGCCGTTTCTGCGCGTTTGGGCACCCTATGCCTGCTATCGCTCGTCTGATTGTTCTGAAAAACGGGACAGTCAGGCCGATTTTAGCGATTTTTATCGCCGAATACCTCCCCTAGAGTGAGCCCCATGTCCCATTTACAGCCTCAAGAGGTGCAGCTCATGCAACAAGATCCGGTACTCAACGCCGTCGCCACCATTCTCGCCCGCAAGCCGGGTTTTGCCCCCCGCGCCGCCATGATCCTGGGTTCAGGCCTCGGCGTGCTGGCCGACGGGCTGGAGGAGAAGGTCACCATCCCCTACGAGGAGCTGGACGGTTTCCCGGTCAGTACCGTGGCCGGTCACAGCGGCGAGCTGGTGCTCGGCAAGCTGCACGGGGTGGACGTGGTCTGCATGAAGGGGCGTGGCCACTACTACGAACACGAAACCATGAAGGTGATGACCACGCCTGTGCGTACCTTCCAGCACCTGGGCTGCGAGCTGCTGCTGGTGACCAACGCCGCAGGATCGCTGCGTCCGGAGCGGATCGGGGTCGGCTCCCTGGTCATCTTCAACGATCACATCAACACCATGCCGGGCACCCCCATGACGGGCGCCAACGACGAGGCCTATGGCCCGCGCTTCTTCAGCCTGGCCAATGCCTATGACAAGGAGCTGAGGGGCGAGGCGCTGGCGCTGGCCGGGCGCGAGGGGATCGCCGTCAATCAGGGGGTGTTCGTCTCCTACAGCGGCCCCTGCTTCGAGACAGCCGCCGAGATCCGCATGATGCAGATCATCGGCGGCGACGTGGTGGGCATGTCGGTGGTACCCGAGGTGGTCAGCGCTGCCCACTGTGGTCTGCCGGTGCTGGCCATCTGCGCCATCACCAACATGGCGGAGGGGCTCGGCGACGTGCAGCTCTCCCATGAGCAGACCCTCAAGTGCGCCAAGCTGGCGGAAGCGGACTTCATCCGCCTCATCAACGCCTTCATCCAGCACCACTTCCAGTAAGCAGGAACGACCAGGAGGTCACCTATGTTTGCAGCAGGATTTCTCGGCATGGCGGCGCTGATCCTCATCGCCATTCTCGCCTCGACCAACCGCAGGGCCATTCGCCTGCGCACAGTGGGGCTGGCGCTGGCCTTGCAGGTGGCCATAGGTGCCCTGGTGCTCTATGTGCCGCTGGGGCGGCGGGCGCTGGAGGGGATGGCCCACGGGGTCGACGCCGTGCTGGCGAGCGGCAAGGCGGGCATCCACTTCCTGTTCGGCAACCTGGTCAACTTCTCGGTGGACGGCATCGGCTTCGTGTTCGCCCTCAACGTGTTGCCGCTGGTGGTCTTCTTCTCGGCGCTGATCGCCGTGCTCTACTACCTCGGCATCATGCAGCTGGTGATCCGCTTCATCGGTGGCGCCATGGCTCGCCTGCTCGGCACCTCCCAGACCGAATCCATGTCGGCGGTGGCCAACGTCTTCGTCGGCCAGAGCGAGGCGCCGCTGGTGGTCAAGCCCTACATGCCCAAGATGAGCGACTCCGAGTTTTTCGCCGTCATGTGCGGCGGCATGGCCTCGGTCTCCGGCACTGTGCTGGCTGGCTACGCCATGATGGGGGTGGACATGCAGTACCTGCTGGCGGCCTCCTTCATGGCGGCGCCCGGCGGGATCCTGTTTGCCAAGCTGATCATCCCCGAAACCAGCCAGCCGGACTATGCCTTCGACAACAGCATCCAGTTTGATGGCAAGAAGCCGGAGAACGTGCTGGCGGCAGCCGGGGAGGGGGCCAGCAGCGGCCTCAAGCTGGCTGCTGCCATCGGCGCCATGCTGATCGCCATGATAGGGCTGGTGACCCTGGTCAACACCTTGCTCGGCGGGGTAGGGGACATGATGGGCATGCAGCTCTCCCTCGAGATCATCCTGGGCTGGATTTTCTCGCCGCTCGCCTTCCTGCTCGGGGTACCGGTGGCGGACATCGGCATCGCCGGCGCCATGATCGGCAAGAAGCTGGTGGTGAACGAGTTCGTGGCCTACAGCGATCTCTCCCCCTACCTGAAGGACGCCAGCACTGTGACGGCGGCCGGTCTGCAGGTGCTGGAGGAGAAGTCCAAGGTGATCATCAGCTTCGCCCTGTGCGGCTTTGCCAACCTGGCCTCCATGGGGATCCTGATCGGCGGCCTCGGCACCCTCTGCCCGTCCCGTACCGATTTCATCGCCCGCCACGGCCTGCGCACCGTGCTGGCGGCCACCTGTTCCAACCTGATGAGCGCCGCCATCGCCGGGGTCTTCTTCTCCCTGGTCTGAGTGAGCCTCAGGTTCTCTACGGGGCGCTGCGGCGCCCCTTTTCATCACCCATTATCGCAATTCGGAGCCTTCTCATGACCTCTTACACCCCCCTGGACCTGACCCAGTCCGCCGTTCGAGCCATTGGATTGATGGATCTCACCAGCCTCAACCCGGATGACAACGACGAGCGTATCCTTGCGCTCTGCCGACAGGCGCAGACCCCCTTTGGCAACACGGCTGCCGTCTGTATCTATCCCCGTTTCGTGGCGCTGGCCAAGCTCACCCTGGCGGCCCAGGGCACCCCGCAAATCAAGGTGGCGACCGTGGTCAACTTCCCCCATGGCGACGATGAGCTTGAGGCCGTGCTGGCCGACACCCGTACAGCTCTCATCGATGGCGCCGACGAGATTGATCTGGTGATCCCCTGGCGTGCGCTGCAGGCGGGAGACGAGACACGCGCCCGGGCACTGGTGCGTGGTTGCAAGGCGCTGTGCGGGGCGCGACTGCTCAAGGTGATCATCGAATCAGGCGAGTTGAAAGACCCGGCCCTGATCCGCACGGCTTCCATGCTCGCCATCGAGGAGGGGGCCGACTTCATCAAGACCTCTACCGGCAAGGTGCCGGTCAATGCCACGCCTGAAGCCAGTCGCATCATGCTGGCGACCATCGCCGAGCTGGGGGCAAGGGAGCATGTGGGGTTCAAGGCGGCGGGCGGGGTGAGAAGTGCCCGGGAGGCGGCAGACTATCTGGCCATGGCGGCCGAATGCTGTGGCGAAGCCTGGCTCGATGCCGACCACTTTCGCTTCGGCGCCTCCAGTCTGCTCGGCCAGTTGCTGGCGACCCTGGACGGCGAGACCCCGGCCGTTGTCGGCCGCGGTTACTGAACGACAACCCCCAGCCAGACCGGCGTCCTGCAGGGCGCCCGTCATCACAGGTGAATTGCATGTCCCATCCCCGTTTTCATTTCGTTCAGGCCCACGGCAAGGTGCTGCTGTTCACCCTGCTCATCAGCCTGTCGTTTCCCATCGGCAGCGCGCTCACCGCCGTGCTGGATCCCCTGGTGGTCACCTGGGTGCGCTACCTGCTGGCGGCGCTCACTTTCGTGACTCTGCTGGCTTGCCAGCGGCGACTGCAACTGCCATCACTGCGGGATCTGGGGCGCTATACCCTCATCTCGCTGCCGGCGCTCTGCTACTTCGTCGCCATGTTCGTAGCGCTGCAGGAGACCAGCGCCCTCGATGCCAGCGCCCTCTACACAACGGTTCCCCTCATCAGCGCCCTGGCCAGCATGCTGATCTTCCAGCGTCGCATTGGCTGGTCGATGGCGTTTGCTTTGCTGGGGGGCATGGTGGCCGCCGCCCTCATCATCTTTCGAGGGGAACTGGGACAGGTGGCGAGCCTGAGCCTTACCCCCAGCAATCGCATCTATCTGCTCGGTTGTGTGGCCATGGCTCTCAATCCCATCCTGATCAAGCGCTACTACCGGGGGGAGTCGTTCGTTCATCTCACCTGCTGGACCCTGATCTGCGCCACCCTGCTGCTCACCCTGGTGACGGCGCCCAGGTTGCTGGCGACCGACTGGGGCCAGGTGTCGCTGCCGCTCTGGTTCGGGATGGGCTATCTGGCGCTGTTTGCCACCGCGCTCAGCTTCTTTCTGTTCCAGCAGGGCAGCGTGGTACTGCAGCCGGAGCAGGTCTCGGCCTACACCTATCTGATCCCCGTGCTGGTGCTGCTGTTCAGCAGCCTGACGGGGGAGCTGGTGGTCTGGCATCAGGTGGGCTGGGGCGTGCTCGGGGTGATGCTGACCATGGTGGTGATGGTGCTGGGATCGGTCAGGGTGCGCTCCGGCAGGCCCTGAGCGGGATCAATCGGCGATCTGGTGGTAGGCCAGATACCAGCGCACGAACTCGGCGACGCCCTGCCTGAGCGGGGTGGCGGGGCGGGTGCCCGTGAGGGTGTGCAGGGGCTCGCTGTCGGCCCAGGTGGCGTGCATGTCGCCGGCCTGCATGGGCAGCATCCGCTTGATGGCGGGCTTGTCCAGCGCCTGCTCCAGCGCCTCGATGAAGTCGAGCAGCCGCACCGGCTGGCCATTGCCTATGTTGAGGAGGCGGTAGGGGGCGGCGCTTTCGGCCAGGCTGCCCTGGCTGGCGCGCCAGTGCGGATTGGCGCGCGGCGGCAGTTCGGCGACGGCGAGTATGCCGTCCACTATGTCGTCTATGTAGGTAAAGTCGCGGCTGAGCAGGCCCTGGTTGTACACATCAATGGGCTCGCCGGCCAGGATGGCGCGGGTGAACTTGGCGATGGCCATGTCGGGGCGACCCCAGGGGCCGTAGACGGTGAAAAAGCGCAGCCCCGTGGTGGGCAGGCCGTAGAGCGCCGAGTAGGCGTGGGCCATCAGCTCGCAGCTCTTCTTGGTGGCGGCATAGAGGGAGACGGGGTGATCCGCCGGCTGCTCGGTGGAGAAGGGCATCTGATCGCTCAGGCCATAGACAGAGCTGGAGGAGGCGTAGATCAGATGGTTTATGCCGTGCTGGCGACACCCCTCCAGCACGGTCAGCATGCCGGTGAGGTTGCTGTCGGCATAGGCAAACGGGTTCTCCAGCGAATGGCGCACCCCCGCCTGGGCCCCCAGGTGGATCACCCGCTCGAACCCGCTCTCGGCAAACAGGGCCGCCATGCCATCGCGATCCGCCAGCTCACGCTGTTCGAAGCGAAAATGGGGAAAGGGGACCAACCGTGCCAGTCTGGCCCGTTTCAGGCTCACCTCGTAGTAGTCGTTGAGGTTGTCCAGTCCCACCACCTGATGGCCCGCCTCGCACAGCCTCCTGGCGACGTGAAAGCCGATAAAGCCGGCGGCGCCTGTCACCAGATACTTCATGAGTGTTGTCCTGTGCTGATCATGGGGGCCTGTGGTCCTGAGTGGGGGCTGAAAAAGGGCTGGGCGCTTTGTACCAGAGCGCGGGCACCGGCGCCACATGGAGGCGGCGCCATGGTGGACGAGGGCTGGCTCGTCAGGCGCGGCATGCTGCATCTTGGTGCACTGGCTGTCAATGGAGAATGACAGGCACCAAAACGGGGCGTTTCCCGGGGCTATTGTGATCATGGTCGCAAAAAATAGACTGGATCCCATAACGAAGCCCTGCGGACAGGGCTCGCGTCCGCCCCCTGGCGGACACAAGACACTCTTTTCACTTCGCTATTGGATACAGGTTATGGACAACACCCCAGGCTCTGCGCGCTCAGCCCGTTCTGCGCATCCCCTCTATGAAGATGTACTCGCCCTGCTGACTGCAGCCGGTTTCGTTTCCCTCGGCATCTTCCTGTTTCATCAGGTCGGCCTGCTCACCGGCGGCACCGCCGGGCTGGCGCTGCTGCTGCAACAGGTAACGGGGCTGAGCTTCGGCCTGCTGTTCTTCGGCATGAACCTGCCGTTTTACGCCCTGGCCTGGTTCAGGATGGGGCCGCGCTTCACCCTCAACACCTTCGTCTCTGTGGCGGCCGTCTCCTTCATGACGGATCACCTCAACGCCGTGCTGCAGATCGGCAAGATAGAACCCGTCTATGCGGCCCTGATCGGCGGCACCCTGATCGGCATGGGGCTGCTCATCATGTTCCGCCACAAATCCAGTCTGGGTGGCTTCAACATACTGGCGTTGTTTATCCAGGACCGCTTCGGCATCCGCGCCGGCAAGCTGCAAATGGGGCTTGATTGCACCATAGTCATCGCCTCCTGCTTCGTGGTGCAGCCCTGGATCCTGGCGCTCTCCGTGGTGGCGGCCATCATCTGTAACCTGGTGTTGACACTCAATCACAAGCCGGGCCGCTACCAGATAGCGTGAGATCCCGATATTGCACTCATCCGATATTGCACTCATCCGATATGCATATCGGGTGTTGACGTTCAACGACACAAGCCGGGCTGCTATCAGCTAGCCTGAGTCGAGATATTTCATGCAAACAAAACAGAGCGCCTGATGGCGCTCTTTTGCTATCCGGGATCCTGAACCCTCTCATACCACCATGGGCAGACCGGTTTCTGGGTGGGGGAGTACCCGAATCGGGTAGTCGTGCTACCGGGAAGGCGATGATCCTGGCGTCACACCACCATGGGCAGACCGGTTTCTGGATGGTGGATCACTTGGGCTGGGTAGTCATACAGGCGATCGATCAGGGCCGGAGTCAGCACCTCGGCCGGGGTGCCGTCGGCCATCAGTCTGCCCTGCTCCAGCATCACCAGCCGGTCGGCGTAACGGGCCGCCAGGTTGAGATCGTGCAGCACCACCAGCACGGCTGTGTTGCGGGCGGCCAGGGCGCGGGCCATGGTGAGCAGCTGGTGTTGGTACTTGAGGTCGAGCGCCGAGGTGGGCTCGTCCAGCAGCAGCAGCCGCGCTTGCTGCGGTTCGTCCGGTGCCTGCCAGATCTGGGCCAGTACCCGGGCGAACTGCACCCGCTGCCGCTCCCCGCCGGAGAGGCCGGGATAGAGGCGGCCGGCCAGGTGCTCGACCCCGGCATGGGTCATGGCGGCCCGCACTATCTGGTCGCGCCGGCTGGCGGGCTCGCTGTGGGGCAGGCGCCCCATGGCGACCACCTCTTCGCACAGAAACGGAAAGTTGAGAGACGAGCTCTGCGGCAGCACGCCGACGCTGTGGGCCAGTTCCATGGCGGGCCAGGCTTGCCGCTCCCGGCCAAACAGGCTTATCTCCCCCTGATGTTCCAGCTCGCCGGTCAGGCACTTGAGCAGCGAACTCTTGCCTGCGCCGTTGGGGCCGAGCAGGGCGGTGAGCGTGCCGGCCTGCAGGCTGAGATCGAGCCTGTCCAGGATGGGGCGGCCAGCTCGGGTGAGGCTGAGCTGGTGACAGCGCAGCAGGGGCATTGATGCAGGCAAGATAGACCTCCGGTTAAAGCGTCCGGCGGCCCTTGACCAGCAGCCAGATGAAGAAGGGGGCGCCCAGCAGGGCTGTGATGATGCCGACCGGCAGCTCGGCCGGTGCCAGCAGGGTGCGGGCCAGCATGTCGGCGCCCAGCAGTAGGGCGGCGCCCAGCAGGGCAGAGAGCGGCAGCAGCCTGACGTGGTTGGGGCCGGCCAGCAGCCGCACCAGATGGGGCACCACCAGACCGACGAAGCCGATCATGCCCGCCACGGCGACGGCCACGCCGACTCCGGCGGCGGTGAGCAGGATCAGGCGCCGCTTGAGGGATTGCACATTGACCCCCAGATGACGGGCCTCCCCTTCCCCCAGCAAGAGGGCGTTGAGGGGATTGGCATCGCGAATGAACAGCAGCAGCAGGACGATCAGGGTGGCCAGCGCCAACGCCACGTCCACCGGCTTGCCCGCCGCCAGGGTGCCCATCTGCCACAGGCTCAGGTTGCGCAGCATCTGGTCGTCGGCGAGATAGGTGAGCAGCCCTATCACGGCGCCGGACAGTGCCGTGATGGCCACCCCCGCCAGCAGCATGACGGTGACGGAGGTGCCCCCTTCCCGGGTGCCCAGCAAATATACCAGCGTGGTGGTGAGCGCGCCGCCGAGGAAGGCGAGCAGGGGCAGCAGGCCTATGCCGAGCAGGCTCTGCCACTGCTGGCCGAGGGGGGCCAGCAGCACTATGGCCAGCGCCGCGCCGAGCGCAGCCCCACCGGAGACCCCTATGATGCCGGGGTCGGCCAGCGGATTGCGAAACAGCCCCTGCATGACGGCGCCACAGAGGCCGAGTATGCCCCCCACTGCGATGCAGAGCAGAGTACGTGGCAGGCGGATCTCCTGCACGATCAAGAGTTTGTGGGCCGCAATCCCGCTCTCCTGCCCGGCGAACAGGGCACGCAGGCTCTCGCCGAAAGAGAGGGCCATGGGGCCGGTCGCCAGCGACCCGACCAGCAGCAGCGCCAGCGCGCCGCCGGTGAGCGCGAAAAGCCAGGGCAGAGGCAGGCGCATCATGAACCCAGCTTGATCCACTTGGCGATCTGGTTCGCCTGCTGCAACGAGGTGAGGCTGAGGCCCCCTTGCAGGGCGTGGCCGTCGATGGCGTGGATGGCCCGGTTTTTCCCCGCTGGGGTGGCGGTGAGTGCGGGTACCTGGCTCAGCACGGCTTCCGGATCCTGATACTGCTGCCAGTCGCGGCCGCTCACCAGCACCAGATCCGGTTGCAGCTCGATCAGGGCTTCGGCAGAGACGGGCTTGTAGTCGCTTAACTGGGCCACCGGATTGACGCCGCCCGCCAGGGTGAGCAGGGCGCTGGCGGTGGTATTGCCGCCGGCTATGCTGGTGGGTTGCCCCTTGTGCAGCAGCAGGAAGACCACCTTGAGCGGCTTGTTCTGCTTCGCCTGCGCCGCCAGTTGCGCTGTCTGGGCCTGGATCTCGGTCTTCAATCGCGTGCCGGCGGCCGGGTCATTGAGCAGGCCGGCTAGGGTATCGATGCGCTGGTTGAGGTTGGCGAGGGTCGGTGCGGTCGGCAGCACGTCCACCTCGACTCCGGCGCGGCGCAGCTGCTCCAGCGCCGGCGGCGGCCCCATCTCGTCGCTGCCGATCAGCCGGGTCGGCGCCAGACTGAGGATCCCCTCGGCGGCGAGGGCGCGGTGATAGCCGACCCTGGGCAGATTTTTCGGTTCTGTGCTGCTGATGTCGGTGGCGATCAGGCTCTGTTCACCGCCCAGTGCCAGAATGAGTTCCGTGGTGGCCGGGCCTATGCTGACGATACGTTCCTGTGCGGCAGCAGACAGGGAAAGGGCTGAGCAGCCGAGCAGGCTGAGTGCGAGGGCAAAACGACGGCCCATGCTAACCTCCGAAGGGTGAATGAAGTTGGGTTGCCGCCGAGAATATCAAGCCGGTGAAAAAAATGCACTGAGAATGAAAGCGATTATCAATTGCATTGGCTCTGGTGCTTTATTAGAGTATTCGCCATGACAGGAGAGGGATGCAGCGCGCATCCCAAGGGAGAACCTATGAGCATTGCACAACGCATTCATGAGCTGCTGGAACAAGACCCCAGCGCCCATCCTTCCACCATTGCCAGCCAGCTGGCGGTCAGCGAGTGGGAGGTGGTACGCCACCTGCCTGCCGAGCTGGTGACCCTGGTACCCGGCGAGCGGGCCGAAGCCCTGCTGGCGGATCTGGCTGATTGGGGTCAGGTGACCACCATCGTCGAATCTGATGGCTCCATCTTCGAGGTGAAGGCGCCGTTTCCCAAGGGCAAGAGCGCCCGCGGCTACTACAACCTGATGGGGCGCGACGGCGAGATGCACGGTCACCTCAAGCTCGACAACGTGGTCGGCATGGCGCTGGTCAGCAAGCTGTTCATGGGCAAGGAGGGGCACTCCTTCCAGTTCTTCGGCCACAGCGGCCGCTGTATTTTCAAGGTCTATCTGGGACGTGACGAGCAGCGCCAGCTGCTGCCAGCCCAGGTGGAACGCTTCATGGCCTTGCGCCACCAGTATCAAGAGGAAGTCAAAGCATGAGTGAACGTCAGGAGCGTCTGCAGAATCGCCTGCAACCGGAGATCCGCGAGTTTCGCGACGGTTGCCGCACCCTGCAGCTGGCGACGGTGGACAGTGAAGGCAACCCCAATGCCAGCTATGCCCCCTTCGTGCTGCAGGAGGATGGCTACTATGTGCTCATCTCCGAGATCGCCCGCCACGCCCGCAACCTGCAACAGGTGCCCAAGGTGTCGCTGATGCTGATCGAGGACGAAACCGGTGCCCGCGAGCTGTTTGCCCGCAAGCGGCTCACCTTCGACGCGCTGGCCGAAGTGGTGGCCCGCGACGACGTGCGCTGGGGGCAGGCGATCGCCGCGCTGGAAGGGCGCTTCGGCGACATCGTCAGGGGGCTCTCCAACCTCAAGGATTTCGTGCTGTTCCGGCTCAAGCCCGAGCAGGGGCTGTTCGTCAAGGGCTTCGGTCAGGCGTTTCGGGTCTCAGGTGACGAGCTGGTGGACTTCGTCCATCTGGTGGAAGGGCACAAGCGGGTCGACAACGGTGCCGAGCTGACCAGCCCGGCCGATGCGCCAGTCTGACGGCGACCATATCGCATAAAAAAACGGGCAGCCTGGGCTGCCCGTTTTTTTATTGCGTGTCACCCCTCTGAGCGCTAATCCTGCCAGGAGGCCTTGTTGGGGAAGGCATCCCGATCGGCCTGATTGGCCGTCTCGTTGCATTCGCCCCGGATCTTCCAGGAGGTCTGGCTGAGGACGATATAGCCATCGCGGCAATACTTCTGCTCGGCCAGGGTCTGGGTCAACTGTGCATCCTGCAGCGCATCACGCCGTTCCAGCAGACTCTTGCTGCGGCTGAGGCGACTGCCGTCGTTCTCCTGCAGCCGGGTGGGCAGGGTGTCGAGCGGCGCGGCTTCGAAGGTGAAGCGCTTGCTCCCTTCTTCGTTGATATGGGTTCGAAACAGGGGGGCCGGGCCATCCGGCTGCTGCCCCGGCAAACCGGAGCAGGCAGTGATTGCCGGTAACAACAGCATGAATGCAACGGCAGACAGTAGACGCACACAAGACTCCAATCGGGTGATCACTTCAAGAGAGGCAGATTAACACGCCAGCTCGGGCTGGATGGCCTCGAGCAGCTGATCTGTGGTGAGCAGGGTCACGGTTCTGCCCTTTGGCAGGCTCAGATGCTGCCACATCCAGTGGTGGTGCTCGATGATCTTCTCAGCGCTCAGGTGAGGGCGATCCGCCGTGGTGTGGGCATCCGTCACCGCAAACACGTCGAACCCCTGCGCTGCGGCGCTGCGCAGCGTGGTGTCGACGCAAAAATCGGTGGCACAGCCGCTGATCAGCAGCCTGTCCACTGCCTGCTCCGCCAGCAGGAAACCGAGCTCGGTATCGAGGAAGCTGTCACAGGCGGTCTTGCGTACCCGGCTGTCGCCGCGGCCCGGGGTGAGATCGGCGTGAAGCTGCCAGCCTGCACTGCCGGGTTCCAGTTCAGAACCCGGTGCGTCGTGTTGCACATAGATGACACGCCCCTGATTGGCCCGCACGTTGTCTGCCAAGCGGTTGATGTTGGCGATGACCTGCACGTCCTGATGGCGGGGGTCGGTAAACAACCCCTGTTGCATGTCGATGACCAGTAACACATCCATATGAAATCCTTAGGCAATTTTCAGGGTTGCAGCCACTGGCTGCAGTCACGGCTTCGGGATTGATGCAGTGCGCCCATATCTTGCTTCATTTCATCGGCATTTAGCCAGCGTTCTGGCAGGGGGCTGATCCGCACCCGGATGTCGGCGGTCCGCCCGGCGGGTGCCTGCGCATCGCTCTGCGGTTCTGTCTCTGGCACGACCAGCGCCACCTTGAGCGCCGGGTTGCGGCTGGCGATGCGGCTGGCGAGCCCCAACCCCCCCTCGATGTGGAAGTTGCCGGCGATGTGCATGATGCGCTGGCCCGGGTGGCTGCGCAGGTAGTCCACCATGCTCTCGGCCATGGTGTCGTCCCAGCTGGTCTGGGCGGCGAAGCGACGGGCATTGCCGTCGGCATCACCGTGGTGGAGCGAGGCCATGAATTTCTGGCGGTAAGGATCGTCGGTGAGCGTGAGTTCGCGGGCGAGCTGGCTGCGGCGACTGGCGGGCAGCTTGTCCAGCCAGGCGGGCCCTTCCTGGCCGATACAGCTCACCAGCGGTTTGGGGGCGTTGGCGGCGATGACCGGCAGGTGCTGCTCCTTGGCGAACTCCACCAGCGGGCGATAGTCGCTCTGGTAGTTGGGCCAGGCGTTGCCATCGCGAATGAGGGCGGCCTCGCCGATGCGTCCGGCGAGATAGGCGTCGAGCACCGGCTGATCGGCGCGGCTGAACTGCTCCATGGAGAGTGCCAGCCCGCGACCATCGACCCGGGAGGTGTTGGCCAGCCCCGCCAGCAGGCGGGCCTGCAGCAGGTGCACGGCCGGATGGGTGTGCAGCTCGCCCACCAGCACTATGTCGGCGTCCGCCACCCTGGCCACCGCCTGGGTCAGCGTCAGTTCACCTTGGCCGGCATCGGTCTGGCCCGCGCTGAGCCGATAGTGGTAGAGGGTGCCGGCATCGTCATCGGGCACTGTCGTGCAGGCGGCCAGCAGCAGGGGAAGGGTGAACAGGGGCAGTAATCGAGTCATGGTATCTCACAACGAAGCAGAGCCAGAGCCATACAATGGCAGCATGGCGGGCCGGAAAACAGAGGGGAATAGTGTAGAACCTAATCACGACAAAAGAAAATGAGAATGATTCCGTTTATTATTGATCTTTGTTGCGGGCTGAGTAATATGCCAGCTGTTTGATAACAGTTCTCAATAAGGATTTGCAGTGGCCCATAACAACACCCTATCGCTGGTTGCCCTTGCTGTGGCAGCCGGTCTCGCTTCCCCGGTCTTCGCGGCGGACAAGAAAGCAGATGAAGTCATGGTCGTCAGCGGCTCACGGATGGAGCAAAAACTGGAGGATGTCTCCGGCCCCATCTCGGTGATCACGGCCGAACAGATTGAAGAGCAGGTGGTGAGCAACGTCGCCGACCTGTTCCGTTACGAGCCGGGCGTCACCGCCCTCGGCGGCGCCGGAGATGCCCAGACCTTCATCATCCGCGGCATGGGTGAGAACCGGGTCAAGATAGTGCGTGACGGCGTGCGCCAGAACGACGCCTACAAGAACGGCGGCGTGGGCCAGAGCTATTTCGACACCGACATGATCAAGCAGATCGAGGTGGCCAAGGGTCCCGCCTCTGCGGCTTATGGATCCGATGCGCTGGGGGGCGTCATCGCCATCACCACCAAGGATGCCGGCGATTTCCTGAAGGGCCGCGACAGCTATCTGGATGCCACCACCGGCTATGCCTCCAGCAGTCACCAGAAGATGGCCGGCTTCACCGGCGCCCTGCGCAGCGGCGAGTTCGAGAACCTGCTGCGCTACACCTGGCGTGACGGCGGCGTGACCCAGAACTACGACGGTGACAAGAACGAATTCGACATCGCCAGCCAGGCCGTGCTGTTCAAGAGCAAGTGGAACCTGAGCGAGGATCAGTTCCTCAAGCTGACCGTCGACTACTTCAGCGAGGGGCAGGATCCGGATGCCGTCGATCTCACCAAGGCCGCCTCCGTCTTCAATCAGCCGATCACCGACAAGGACACGGACAACCTCTCGCTGGTGCTGGATCACGGCATCGCCCTGAACGCGCCCTGGGTCGATCGCATCGACAGCAAGCTCTACTACGCCCGCACCAAGCAGACCCTGGATCAGTACGCCTCGTCCAAGTACCCGGTCAAGCCAACCAACCCCTATGTGACCAAGAACTCGCTGGACAGCAACGGCTTCGAGCAGAAGAGCCTGGGCGCCCAGGTGAAATTCAGCAAGGCGCTGGCCAGCCAGCGTCTGGCCTGGGGCCTGGAGTATGAGCACACCGACAACGAGCGGACCCGCTTCAAGGCGCCGACCGTGCCGGGGGATTTCGTCGGCTACAACGAGTTGAGCTTCCCCTCCACCACCAGCGAGCACGGCGCCCTGTGGGCCTTCGACGAAATCAAGTTTGGCGAGCGCTGGGTGCTGACCCCGGGTGCCCGTTACGACTATTACCAGATGACGCCGGATGAGGATCCCGCCTACACGGGTGAGAAGCTCAAGCAGTTCTCCGAAGGGGAGTTCTCGCCCAAGCTGGGGCTGGTGTTCAAGGCGCACGAGGCGGCCAACCTGTTCGCCCAGTACAGCCACGGCTTCAAGGCGCCCATGTATGACAACGCCTTCTCCACCCTGAACCATCAGGTATACGGTTATCGCATCGAGCCGAACCCGAACCTCAAGCCCGAGAGCAGCGACGGCATCGATCTGGGGGTGCGCGGCAGCGCCGGTGGTTTCAGCTATGAAGTGGCGACCTTCTACAACAAGTTCGATGATTTCATCGAGTTGACCGAGATCGGCACCGAGGGCCGTACCGCGCTGTATCAGTATCAGAATCTGGACAAGGCGACCACCAAGGGGGCCGAGGCCAAGGCGGATTACTGGCTGAACGATCTGGTCAACGTCTGGGGCAATCTGGCCTACATCGAGGGCAAGGATGGCGACGGCAACTACATCAACAGCCTGAGCCCGCTCAACGGCAGCCTGGGTGTGCGGCTGGAACAGCCCAACTGGAACATCAACACGGCGCTGCGCTTTGCCGACGACATGGACAAGGTGGGCAAGGATGCCAAGGGCAACGACAACATCAAGAGCGCGGGCTGGGGCGTGGTGGACATCTATGCCCAGTTCAAGCCGATGCAGGATCTGCAGCTCAACGTCGGTGTCTTCAACCTGTTTGACAAGGAGTACGTCAGCTACGAGAGCATCACAGGTCAGAGCGCCAGCGCCAACACCAGCAACCAGACAGAGCCGGGCCGCAACCTGAGCGCACGGGTCAAGTACATCTTCTGATCCCACAGCACGGCAATACATTGAGCAGGGGGCCGTCAGGCCCCTTTTTCGTGGGGTGAAACCGGCCCATGCCAGCTAAATGGCAGCCAAAAAGAAACCCGCCGGAAGCGGGTGGAAGGATTGCAACACTAACCAGGAGGAGGTGTTACTCAATAGACACCGGCCTTGCGGCAATAGTTCAATTTTATTGATGTTTTTCATTTCGGCTTGCGCCTGGCTCGCAGGATCCCCGTCCTAAAATCGGTTATCATTTGTGCCCCTTCTGCTCGTTGTCGAGGATCTATGCCCGCCTTCTCCTGGTTAGCCCTGTTCTTTGGCGCCTTCTACTTCGTCTATGGCGCCTACCTGCCGTTCTGGTCGCTCTGGCTGGAGGGCATAGGCGTGAGCGCCGAGATGATAGGTCTGCTGCTGGGGGCCGGGATGGCGATCCGCTTTGCCGGCAACCTCTTGGTAATGGGGCAGATCAAGGGGGCCGGGCACCTGCTGCCCGTTACCCGGCTGCTCTGTCTGCTGAGCCTGCTGGCCTTCCTCGGCTTTTATCTGAGTCACAGCCTCTGGTGGCTGGTGGGGCTGACTCTGGTGGCGAACTTCATCTACCCGACCCTGATGCCGGTGGGGGAGGCGCTGGCCACCCGCATGGTGGTGCAGGCGCACCTCGACTACGGCAAGGTGCGGCTGTGCGGCTCCTTTGCCTTCATAGTCGCCTCGACCCTGGTCGGGGCTCTGGTGGGCAATTTTGGCAGCGACTGGGTGCTGCATACCATGGTGGCAGGGCTGGTAATGATGTTGCTGCTCAGCTGGCTGCCGCTGCATCCGGCGCCGCGGGACATCCAGGGAGAGCGGGCGAAAGCCTCCCTGCTCGATACCCTCAAGTCCCCCTCGGTGCGCCGCTTCCTGCTTATCTCGGCCCTGCTGCAGGGCAGCCATGCCGCCTACTACGGTTTCAGCGCCATGCACTGGAAGGCGGCGGGTTACAGCGGCACCACCATAGGCTATCTGTGGGCGCTGGGGGTGGTGGCGGAGATCGGCATGTTCGCCGCCGACAAGCGCTTCCTCAACCGCTTCGGCGCCCAGACCCTGTTTCTGGTGGGGGCGATCGGGTGCGTGGTACGCTGGATCCTGCTCGGTGCCTCCACCGAGATCCTGGTGCTGGTGGCGGGCCAGCTGCTCCATGCGGTCACCTTCTGCGTCAGCCACCTCGGCGCCGTGCGCTTCATGACCCGCCAGCTGCCGGCCGAGCAGCTGATCCCCACCCAGGCGCTCTACGCGGCGCTCGGTCTCGGCATGACGGTGGCCGCTCTGATGACCCTGTGCGGCCTGCTGTTCGAGCCGCTGGGTGGCGGCATCTTCTTCATCATGGTGCTGGTGGTGGCGCCCGTCTTCTTCCTGCGGCTGCGTACTGGCGAGGCGGCGTCAGCCTGATCCCGGTGGAAGATGAAGGCGCCAGCCAGAGAGAAGGGGAGCATATGCTCCCCTTTTTTCATGGTGCTTGCATCACTCCTGCCCGCTCAGATAGCGGCGGATCAGGGATTGCCAGACCTCGTTGCCCAGGGTACCCGCCAGCAGTGCGCTGGAGGAGGTATCGAAGCGGCCGTCCTCTTGCCAGGAGAGGCGTGGCAAAAGTGCCGACAGGGTGCGGTGATGAGGTTGCAGGGCCAGCTCCAGTGCCTCCCAGAAGGCGCTCCCCTTGAGGTAGAAGAGGGGATAGTAGGAGAGATCCCCCGCCTTGACCGCATCATTGGCCCGATATAGGCCCGCATCGGCATGGGGCAAGCGGGCACCATGCTGCGCCAGCTCGTCGGCGGCCTTGGTGCTGTGCAGGCGGAAGCGGCGCAGCGACTTGATGGCAAGGTATTCCGCCAGGCTCTCGGCGACCCAGGTCGGTCTGGCCCGGGTGTCGAGCATGTGCACCGCCTCGTGGGCACTGGTACGCAGCAGGCGCAGTGGGGTATCGGCGGTGGGCTGGTTGTCGCTGACCGGATAGTTGGCGACAATCGTCCCGGCCCCGGCGGCGCCCCCCAGCGAGTGGGTACTGATGTCGCGCGCCAGCCACACCAGTTGCCAGGGTTGGCGCGCGGGCGGGGCATCGAGTTGGAAGGCGAGGTAATCGACAATGGCCTCCAGCTGCTTTTGCAACTGTGGGATGTCCAGTGCGTCGGCCATCCGATCATGATGAATTTGCAGACGGGATCCCTGCCGCAACCGGGCTGTCGCGGGCAGGGCGAAGGGCAGGATCAGCGGCGGCTCCTTCATGCCGGGCAGGGGGCTGCACCGGCCATCCGGCAGACAGACCCGGCCCGGTTCTGCGCCCTGCTGGCGTGGAAAATCGCCCCATTCGGTGACCAGCCAGCCGCCTTGCGGAAAGTAGAGGTTCTGCTGTGCCGAGGCATCAGCCCCGGTGGCTGGCACGGGCTTGAGCGTTATCTGCCAGCTCAGCTCGCGGCACTTGATGGGCTGATCCGGCGTGACTCTGGCGCCGCTCTCCAGACAGGTGAGGGTAGGCAGCGCCCGCTGTGTTGTGCCACTCAGGGTACGGGCGGGCAGCAGGGTGAACGGCTGCGTCCCTTCCGGGGTGAAGCGAACCAGCAGGGTGTCGGGCCTGGCGCCGGCCACGAGCTGGTAGCTTGGGCCAGGGATGCCCTCGGCGGCCGCTCCCCACAAGGGGAGCAGCAACAGACTCTGGATGACGGTATCAAGGGTCATGGCGGTATTCCTGCGGGTTAGCGCTCCTGCTCATAGCCCAGCAGGTCGCCCGGCTGGCAGCCCAGCTCGCGGCAGATGGCTTCCAGGGTGGAGAAGCGGACCGCCTTGGCGTGGCCGTTCTTGAGAATGGAGAGGTTGGCCTCTGTGATGTCGACCCGCTGGGCCAGTTCACGGGCTGTCATCTTGCGCTCGGCCAGCAGGGCATCGAGGCGGATTATGATGGGCATGGGATCCTCACACCGTCAGTTGTTGTTCATCGGCCAGCTGTTTGGCCTCGCGCATCACCAGGGCCAGTGCCGAGACAATCAAGCCGGCCAGCAGCAACTGGAAGTCAGATGAGCCTATGTTGATAGTGCCGTGCAGCTCGGGGCCTGGCAGGGTGAGCACTGTGTCCAGCAGCGGGGTCGTGATGATCTTGGTGACGAAGCTGGCGCACAGCAGCAGGCCGATCAACCGGTAGCGGCGGATCTGGCTGAAGGTGAACAGCATGGCGTGCCGATAGCCGCGAAACAGCTGGTGCAGTTGCCACAGGATCAGCATGAACACCAGATCCGGCAGCAGCATGACCAGGGTAGCCAGCAGGCGCGTGCCCAGGTCAAGCGGATAGTCGCTGAGCGAGGGGGTGGGGACGGCCTGTTGGGCGGCGGTAGCCTCCCCCATGGTCAGCGGCACACCGTTGAGCACCTTGTCACCCTCCTGAGCCAGCGCACTGATCAGCTCGTCCTGCAGGTAGTCGCTGCCACCGAGCAGATGGGACCAGGTGCCCAGCACAGTCATGATCGGGGTGGCCAGCAGGGCGAACAGCAGGATCCATTCGATCAGGCTGCTCATGCGTTCGAGCTTGTTGTATTTCATCCTAACTACCTCGTGATAGATGCCATGGACCGCACAGTGCGGCATTTGCTTACTGTTTATCGATAACTCGGCGCCAATGTTTATCGTTTTTCGATATTCAGTCAAGGGGTTTTTTATTGAAAAACGATAAGGCGTGATGCACAAGAAGGAGATGACATTTTCCGGGCACCTCTCTAGACTGGCAGCTGCCGCGCTTAAATATTCAACATGGACAAGAGGTTACAGATGCACCAGGGATGGCTGCTGATCGGGTTGTCGCTCGCCTATCTGGGGCTGCTGTTTCTGATCGCTTACGTGGCGGACAAGAACAAGCGCCGTCGCCTCAAGGGGCAACCCCTGCTCTACAGCCTGTCGCTGGCGGTCTACTGCACCTCCTGGACCTTTTTCGGTACCGTCGGTCAGGCCAGCGAATCCCCCTGGTCACCTGTGCCCATCTATCTGGGCCCCATGCTGGTGTTTCTGTTTGGCTGGCGACTGCTGGCCCGCCTCATCCTGGTGGCCAAGCGCGAGCACATCACCTCCATCGCCGACTTCATCGCCGCCCGCTACGGCAAGTCCCAGCGTCTGGCCATGGTCATAGCGCTGATCGCCATCATGGGCATACTCCCGTATCTGGTGTTGCAACTGAAGGCCATAGTGACCGGGCTGGATCTGCTGATGGCCAACTCTGTGTCTGCCGGCCCCACCGGCAATACCGCCGGGCTGGCCCTCGGCGTGGCCCTGCTGCTGGCGCTGTTCAGCATACTGTTCGGCACCCGCAACCTGGATGCCACCGAGCACCACAGAGGCATGGTGGTGGCCATCGCCTTCGAATCCGTGGTCAAGCTGCTCGCCTTCGTGACTGTGGGGGGCTTCGCGCTCTGGCTGATCCTGAGCAAGCCGAGCCAGGCCCGCACCCTGGTGGCCAGCGACTTTCTCGATGCCGTGGTGGCGGTGACGCCGGGCGGTCTGCTGGAGCTTGCCATCTACACCCTGGTCGCCATGTGCGCCGTCATCTGCCTGCCGCGCCAGTTTCACGTGACCGTGGTGGAGAACAACCAGGGCCAGGATCTGCACTGGGCGCGCTGGCTGTTCCCGCTCTACCTGTTCGTGATGGGACTCTTCATCTGGCCGCTGGCGCTGGCGGGCAAGCAGTGGGTGGGGGCCGGCATGGCCTCGGATACCTATGTGATCAGCCTGCCCATGTCGCTCGGTTTCGACGGCATGGCGATGCTGGCGTTTCTCGGCGGTACCTCGGCGGCCACCGGCATGGTGATCGTCTGCACCATTGCCCTGGCCATCATGGTCAGCAACGATCTGGTGCTGCCTGTGCTGCTGCGCCGCTTCTGGCAGCAGGGGCGGGACGAGCGGCTGGTTAGGCTGCTGCTGCAGGTGCGCCGCGGCGCCATCCTGCTGATCCTGCTGGCGGCCTGGGGGCTTTACCTCTGGCTCGGGGATCTCACCAGCCTGTCGCGCATCGGCTATCTGTCGTTCGGTGCCGTGGCCCAGTTCGCGCCGGCCCTGCTGCTCGGCCTCTACTGGCGGCACGGCAATCGCAAGGGGGTCTATCTCGGCCTCGCCCTCGGGGTCAGCCTCTGGTTTGCGACCCTGCTGGCGGAGAGCGGCCTGCTGGCCGGCTCGCCGCTGGAAGCCCTGCTGGCGCCGCCGGACTGGCCCGCGGTGCGTGATCTGAGCCTGGGGGCCTGGTGCATCTTCCTGAGCCTCTTGCTCAACCTGCTCGGCTATGTGGCGGGCTCCCTGCTGTCGCGGGCTGCGGTGAGCGAGCGACTGCAGGCGGCCAACTTCGTCGGCAAGCCGAGCCGCGACACCACGGCCCTCTATCAGGCGCGGGTCTCGGTCAAGGAGCTGGAGATGCTGGCGGCCCGCTTCGTCGGCTCGAGCCGGGTCAAGCGCGCCTTCGGCCGCTTCGCCGGCGAGCGGGGAGGTACCCTGGCGCCCCAGATGCAGGCCTCGGCCGAGCTCATCGCCCACACAGAGCGGCTGCTGGCCGGGGTGTTCGGCACCTCGTCCGCCCGGCTGGTGCTGGCCTCGGCCCTGCAGGGGCGCAACATGCAGCTCGAAGAGATAGCCACCATAGTGGACGAGGCCTCGGACGTGTTTCGCTTCAACCGCGGCCTGCTGCAGGGGGCCATAGAGCACATGGGGCAGGGGATTTCCGTGGTGGACAGGGAGCTCAAGCTGGTGGCCTGGAACCGGCGCTACATAGAGCTGTTCCACTACCCGCCCGGCCTCATCCAGATGGGGCGCTCCATCGAGGAGATCATCCGCTACAACGCCGAGCAGGGGTTGTGCGGCCCGGGCGATATCGAGGCCCATGTGGCGCGGCGGGTCGCCTTCATGCTGCGCGGCAGCCCCCACATCTCGGCGCGGGAGCGCCCCGATGGGCGGGTGATAGAGATGCAGGGCAACCCCATGCCGGCCGGTGGTTTCGTGATGACCTTTACCGACATAACCCCGTTTCGCGACGCCGAGCGGGTGCTGCGCGAAGCCAACGAACACCTGGAGGCGCGGGTGGCCGAACGCACCCACGAGCTCTCCGAGCTGAACCGCCAGCTGCTGCTGGTGAACCAGCAGGTGGAGCGGGCCAACCACTCCAAGAGCCGTTTCCTGGCGGCGGTGAGCCACGATCTGACCCAGCCGCTCAACGCCGCCAAGCTGTTTACCTCTTCCCTGCTGGAGATGCTGCCGCCCCGGGATGAGACGGCCCGCATCGCCCGTCACATCGACGATGCGCTGGGGGCGACCGAGGATCTCATCACGGATCTGCTCGACATCTCGCGGCTCGAGGCGGGCAAGTTCAAGGCTAAAAAGCTCGATTTCGCCCTGCACGACGTGTTCGACAACCTCAAGGCGGAGTTCGGGGTGCTGGCCCAGGCGGGGGGCATACAGTTCTCTGTGGTGGAGAGCAAGCTGGCCGTGTACAGCGACGTGCGCCTGTTGCGGCGGGTGCTGCAAAACTTCCTCACCAATGCGTTTCGCTACAACCCGGGCGGCCGTGTGCTGCTCGGTTGCCGTCGGCTGGGGGAAAAGGTGCGCATCGAGGTGTGGGACAACGGCCCAGGCATACCGGCCGACAAGCAGGAGGCCATCTTCGACGAATTCTCCCGCCTCGATCACTCCCGCACCGCCAAGGAGCAGGGGTTGGGGCTGGGGCTCGCCATCGCCCGCGGCATCGCCCTGGTGCTGGGCCATAACCTGACCCTGCGCAGCTGGCCGGGGGCGGGCTCCGTGTTTGCCATCACCCTCAATCTGGCGACCCGTCCTGTCGCAACGACACAGGTGGCGGCCCCCGCCCTGCGAGACAGCCAGCTGGAGGGCGTGCGGGTGCTCTGCATCGACAACGAGAGCGACATTCTCATCGCCATGCACTCCCTGCTGGGGCGCTGGGGTTGCGAGGTGGTCTGTGCCCAGAGTCAGGCTCAGGCGGAAGATCTCATCGCCGGCGGCTTCCTGCCGCAGCTGGTGCTGTCCGATTACCACCTGGATGACGGCAAGACAGGCTTGCAGGCGCTGCACATGCTGCGCCTCGCCCATGGCAACGACATAGGCGGCATCATCATCAGCGCGGATCGCAAGAGCGAGTTGCAGGCGCAGATCCGAGAACACGGCTACGGCTATATCAGCAAACCGGTCAAGCCGCTCAAGTTGCGAGCGCTGATGAACAGCATATTGCAGCCGGCCAAACTTGATGATGATCACGAAACAAGTAATTCATCTGATTTTTAATCTCGGCCCCTCAGGCGGCAAGATCGGCACTTTCTGACACGATAAGGTGCCTTTTCTTCTCGTTTGAGGCTCTTTTTAGATAAAAAGTGGTTTATTAATAACCTATCTGGGGTTTGCTCTCCCTCCTTTGACTCCCTTATAGTCAGGTCGCGATTATTTTTTGTCGCAAATCAAGTTGTGCAAAAGGCAAACCGGACGAAAGTCCGGGACGCAAAGCTTCCGGTCTAAGGGTCAGCAGTACCTAAGATAGCGGGGCCACCACAGGTTGTTTCGTCCATGGGCCAAGCCATGGAGCGATGTTGTCTGCGTTACCTGTCAGGTTGGCGTTGCCTTTTTCGTTATTTATTCCAAGAACGAAATAAGGATATTCAACTATGTTAAGTCCAAAACCCTCAGTACTGGCGTTGTTGGTCGGGGGTCTGTGTGCCTCCTCCGCCTTCGCTGCCGCCCCCGGCAAACCCACCATAGGCTGGGGCGAAACCAAGTTCGCCATCGTCGAAGTGGATCAAGCCGCTACCTCCTACAACAAGCTGGTCAAGGTACACGCCGATGGCGCGCCGGTCAGCGTGAGCTGGAACCTCTGGTCCGGTGATGTCGGCCAGACCGCCAAGGTGCTGCTCGATGGCAAGGAGGTGTGGTCAGGTGCCGCCTCCGCCGCCGGCACAGCCAACTTCAAGGTGACCAAGGGGGGTCGCTACCAGATGCAGGTGGCCCTGTGCAACGCCGATGGTTGCACCCTCTCCGACAAGAAAGAGATCCTGGTGGCCGATACCGACGGCAGCCACCTGGTGCCGCTCAAGGCGCCGCTGCAGGAGAACAACAAGCCTTACGCCAACAAGTCCGGCAAGGTGGTGGGGGCCTACTATGTGGAGTGGGGCGTCTATGGTCGCAAGTTCACCGTGGACAAGGTCCCGGCCCAGAACCTGACCCACATCCTCTACGGCTTTACTCCCATCTGCGGCGGCAATGGCATCAATGACAGCCTGAAAGAGATCGCGGGCAGTTTCGAGGCGCTGCAACGCTCCTGCGCCGGGCGCGAAGACTTCAAGGTCTCCATCCACGATCCCTGGGCCGCCATCCAGATGGGGCAGGGCAATCTCACCGCCTATGACGAGCCCTACAAGGGCAACTTCGGCAACCTGATGGCGCTCAAGAAGGCCTATCCGGACCTGAAAATTCTCCCCTCCATCGGTGGCTGGACCCTCTCCGACCCCTTCTTCTTCTTCGGTGACAAGACCAAGCGCGACACCTTCGTCGCCTCGGTGAAGGAGTACCTGCAGACCTGGAAATTCTTCGACGGGGTGGATATCGACTGGGAGTTCCCGGGCGGTCTGGGGGCCAACCCCAACCTCGGCAGCGCCTCCGATGGCGAGACCTATGTGCTCCTGATGAAGGAGCTGCGCGCCATGCTCGACGAGCTGAGCGCAGAGACGGGTCGCACCTACGAGCTCACCTCTGCCATCAGCGCCGGCGGCGACAAGATTGCCAAGGTGGACTATCGCGCCGCCCAGCAATACATGAATCACATCTTCCTGATGAGCTACGACTTCAACGGTGCCTGGACCAATACCGGGCTGGGCCACCAGACAGCGCTCTATGAGGCGAGCTGGGATCCCAACACCAAGTACACCACCGACAAGGGGGTCAAGGCGCTGCTGGGTCAGGGCGTGGATCCGGGCAAAGTCGTGGTGGGCGCGGCCATGTATGGCCGTGGCTGGACCGGCGTCAGCGGGTATCAGGGCAACAACCCCTTCACCGGCACCGCCACAGGCCCCATCGCGGGCAGCGAAGCGGAAGGGATCTGGGAGAAGGGGGTCATCGACTACCGCGGCATCGCCAAGGGCAAGATGGCCGGTGACTGGCAGTACAGCTACGACGAGGTGGCCGAGGCGCCCTATGTGTTCAAGGCATCCACCGGCGAGCTCATCACCTTCGATGACGATCGCTCGGTCAAGGCCAAGGGGCAGTACGTGCTGGCCAACCAGCTCGGCGGCATGTTCGCCTGGGAAATCGACGCCGACAACGGCGACATCCTCAATGCGATACACGAGGGGCTGGGCAACGGCGAAGGCACAACACCGCCGGTCAACAAGCCGCCTGTGGCCAACGCAGGCAATGATCTCGCGGTGACGGGGCCGGCCGAGCTGGTGCTGGATGGTTCCTCATCCCGTGATCCGGAAGGGGCCGTACTGAGCTACAGCTGGACCCAGATCTCCGGTCCCAAGGCGACCCTGAGCGATGCCAACCAGGCCAAGGCCAAGGTGAGTGTCGATGCGGTCAGCCAGGACGTGAATCTGGTGTTCGAGCTGACGGTGACCGACGATCACAACCTCAGTGCCAAGGATCAGGTGGTGGTGACCAACAAGGCGCCGCAACCCAACCTGCCGCCTGTGGTGACTGTGCAGGACAAGGTCTCGGTCCAGGCCGGCAAGCAGGTGAGCATCACCGCCAGCGCCACCGACCCCAACGGTGACACCCTCAGCTATCAGTGGAGCGTGCCGGCAGGCCTGACCGCCAGCGGTCAGAACAGCAAGACCCTGGTGGTGACTGGCCCTGCCGTGACAGTGGAGACCGGCTATGACCTCACGGTCACAGTGACCGACGGCGCCCTGGATGCCCAGGGCAAGACCCGCCTTACCGTGACCCCGGTCAGCGGTGGTGGCGACTGTGGTGCCACGGATCCCGATGCCGCCAACTGGCCGGCCTGGAAGGCCGCGACCACCTACAACGGTGGCGAGAAGGTGAGCCACAACCAGCTGGTGTGGCAGGCCAAGTACTGGACCCAGGGCAATGAACCGAGCCGCACCGCCGATCAGTGGAAGCTGACAAGCCAGGTGCAGCTGGGCTGGGATGCCGGTGTGGCCTACAACGCCGGTGACCTGACCACCCACAACGGTCGCAAGTGGAAGGCCCAGTACTGGACCAAGGGCAATGAGCCCGGCAAGCACGACGTCTGGCAGGATGCAGGCGCCGCCAGCTGTAATTAACTTCTTTGTCAACTAGCCTTTCTGTGAACCAACCGGGGCATGCTTGCATGCCCCTTCTTTTTCCCACAACAACAGCGAGCGTCATGATGACCATACACACTACCCGTATTGCCAGCCTGATCACCGCAGTGCTGGCAAGCGGTTCTCTGCTGGCCGCTACTCAGGCTGTCCCTGCCCTGATCTTCGACGGCACCCAGCCACAGAACGATCTGCAAGGTTCGCTGGCCGCCAGGGTGCAGTTTGCCCAGAGCCAGATCCTGCCCGCCCATCCGCGTGAGGGGGACAATCAGCCCCATCTCACCGCCCTGCGCAAGAGCCTGTTGCTGGTCAGACCGATGCAAGCCGACAGCACAGCTCCCATGGTGGTGATGGCCTATGATGGGACGGGTAAGTTGCTTGGTTCTATGGGTCTCAACCCCCCCTCTCGACTACCCAAAACCGCCTACTACCTGGAGGGTTCTCCCGAGGAAGGGGTCGATTTCACTCCGGGCCCGGGCACCACGGGCGTCATCAACAGCAGCAGCGAACTGGCACAGCTGGGCGATCCGGGTGGCGCCTTCCTGCTGAGCAAGTTGCGAGTCCATGCGCTTGTGTCCATCCAGACCGCAGACGGGCGCTGGGTGCGCAACATGTATCTGCCGACGGATGGGACGCTGGAAGGCAAGATGGTGCGCCTCGCCTCCAATGCCGGCTACGACTCGACCGTCTTTTTCAGCGGCCGCCAGGTGACCCTCTCCCGCGGCCAGAGCCAGCAGTTCAAGTTCGTGCGTGGCCAGTGGATCCGCGATGGCGAACTGGAAAACAACGGCATCACTTACGCCAGCGATGCCTGGAGCGGGGTATTGCCCTCCAAATGGATAGTACCTGGACTCAGCTTGTGGTTCAGTCATAACCAGCTTCACGGCGAGCTGACGGACCTCAAGGTGGGGGCGCCGGGTGAGCTGCTGATCCACACCATAGACATCGGCATGCTGACCAGTCCGCGCGACCAGTTTGCGTTTGCCAAGGACAAAGAGGCCCAGCGTGAGTATTTCCAGACCATTCCCGCCAGCCGGCTCATCGTCAGCCAGTACGCACCCCTGTCACTGCCGGAGGTGATGCTGCCGGATGGCACCCTGCTCACCGACTTCGATCCGAGCGAGGGGGGCTGGCACGAGGGCACCATGCGTCAGCGCATCGGCAAGGAGCTCATCTCCCTTGGCATCGACAATGCCAACTACGGCATCAACAGTACGGCCGGTGAGGGGGAGAGCAGCCATCCCTATGTGGTGGCCCAGCTGGCCGCCCACAACAGCCGTGGCAAGTACGCCAAGGGGGTACAGGTGCATGGTGGCTCCGGCGGGGGCGGCATAGTCACCCTGGACGCATCCCTTGGCAACGAGTTCAGCCACGAGGTGGGCCACAACTACGGCCTTGGCCATTACGTGGGCGGTTTTGCCGGCTCTGTGCATCGCAGCGCCGACCAGATCAATGCCACCTGGGGCTGGGATGGCGACAAGAATCGCTTCATCCCCAACTTCTTCGCGACCCGCAGCGGCCAGAGCACCTGCCTCGACGGTCAGTGCCAGGCCCCCTTCCATGACCGCACGTTTGGCCTGGATGCCATGGCCGGCGGGGCGCCGCTCTCCGGCTTCAACCGCTTCACCCTCTACACCCCCAACTCGGCGGCCATCATCCAGCGCTTCCTAGAGAGCAAGGCGGTGTTCGATGCCGGCTCGTCCACGGGTTTCAGCAAGTGGAACGAGAGCCAGGCCAGGATGGAGCCTTACCGGCACAGGGTCGATCTCTCCGAGCAGATCACGGCACCTGTGAGTGATCTGGGCGAGGTGAGGCTGGCGGCCCTGCTGGCTGAGTACGATCTGGTCAAGGTGGCCATGTGGGATGGCAACTGGACCCGCAACATCCAGTTGCCGCCGGCCTCGGCGGTCAATCGCGGCCGCGTCGTCAGCATCGATCACGACGCCGGCTACAACAGCACCCTCTTCGTCAATGGCCAGCAGATCACCGTCTCGCGCGGCTTCAAGAAGAGCTACCGCTCGGACGGCAGCCGCTGGAACGAGGGGCCGCCGGCGGACTTGGCGGTGGATCGCAAACCCGTGGCCTTCGGGGTGCCGGTGACGACCCTGGTCGGTTATTACGATCCGCAGGGCCAACTGCCGAGTTACCTCTATCCGGCGCTGCACGGCGCCTACGGCTTTGCCTATGGCGATGACGGCGAGCGACTCGGGACGGGGGATTGCCAGCTGCAGGTGGAGACCCGCGATGGCCTGCTGCGCTTCCGGCTCGCCAATCACCGTCTGAGCGCCAACGTGATGAACAAGTTCCATGTCAACGTGCCCACCGCCAGCGAGCCGCGTAGTGCCAGCCTGCTGTGCCGCAACCAGCAGCAGAACGAGGCCCAGCTCGCGCCGGCACCGGCCGGGCTCGGCTACACGGTCAACGGCATGCCGCTGGCGGTGCGCTGAGACGTTTTTTTCTCGCGCAACGCGAGGTGCCACTGGCGGGGGCCAAGCCCCGCCTTTTATCTAGCAAGAGGTAACGATGATGATAAGAAAGTCCTCTGTGGCCAGCCTGCTGGCCGGACTCTGTCTGAGCGGTCAGCTGTGGGCCGCCGCCCTGTATGACATCAATCAGGGATACGGTGGCGGCAGCCAGGTCAGTTTCAACGGCAAGATCTATGAAGCCAAGTGGTACGCCAATCCGGGCCAGAGCCCTGGGCTGCAGGTCGCCAACGAGTGGGACTCTCCGTGGGCCCTGATGGGTGACGGCGAGGCGACCCCGCCCGATGGCGGCGCTGGCGTCACGCCCCCGGCGGAGGGGGGCAGCGGTGCCACCGAAGGCTCGCCCGTCTACCTGAGCCAGAGCGAGCTGGATGCCAAGGAGAAAGCGCTCACCGACTTCCCGGCCATGGCGGCAGTCAAGGCCTCCATCGCGACCCGTGACAACGCCGTGGTCGAGGCGGTGGCCCCAGGGTTGCCGCTCAATCCCGCCAACGTCAAGCGGGTCGAGGGGTTGATCAGCGAGTCGCAGTTCAACTTCCTGTTCCCGCTGCGGGCCCCGGAATACACCTATCGCGGCTTCCTGCAGGCGGTGGCCAAGTTCCCGGCCTTCTGCGGCGACTACAGCGACGGGCGCAACGCCGAGGCCATCTGCCGCAAGTCGCTGGCCACGATGTTCGCCCACTTCGCCCAGGAAACCGGCGGTCACGAGAGCTGGCGACCCGAGCCCGAGTGGCGCCAGGGTTTGGTGTGGGTGCGGGAGATGGGCTGGACCGAGCAGATGCGCGGCGGTTACAACGCCGAGTGCCGGCCGGATGTGTGGCAGGGCCAGCAGTGGCCGTGCGGCAAGTTCGAGAACGGCGAGTTCAAGAGCTACTTCGGCCGTGGCGCCAAGCAGCTGTCGTACAACTACAACTACGGTCCCTTCTCAGAGGCCATGTTCGGCACAGTGCGCACCCTGCTGGACAACCCGGAGAAAGTGGCGGACACCTGGCTCAACCTGGCCAGCGCCGTCTTCTTCTTCGTCTATCCGCAGCCGCCCAAGCCCTCCATGCTGCACGTGATCGACGGCACCTGGCAGCCCAATGCCCACGACCGGCAGAACGGCCTGGTGCCGGGCTTCGGGGTGACCACCCAGATCATCAACGGCGGGGTGGAGTGCGGCGGCGCGGCCGAGCACGCCCAGTCCCAGAACCGCATCAATTACTACCAGGCCCAGGCCCAGTATCTGGGGGTACCCGTGCCGGCAGACGAGGTGCTCGGTTGCAAGAACATGAAGTACTTTGACGAGGCGGGCGCCGGCGCCCTGCCCATCTATTGGGAGAACGACTGGAGCTATGTGCCGGGCAACCCCAACGGCGGCAAGAGCTACGCCTGCAAGCTGGTGGGCTACCAGACCCGCTTCAGTGCCTTCAAGGCGCGGGACTACAGCCAGTGCGTGCAGCACTTCTTCCCCGAGGTGGTGATCGAGGACAACGGCGGTGGCACCAACCTGCCGCCGGTGGCCAATATCAGCGGCCCGAGCGAGGCGCTGGGCGGTGCGACCGTGCTGCTCTCCGGCCAGGGCTCGAGCGATCCGGAAGGCAAGCCGCTCGGCTACGCCTGGGCTCTGCCCGCCGGGGCCAGCGCCTCGGATCTGAGCCAGTCCACCCTGAGTGCCACCCTGCCGGCTACCCCGGTCAGCGACACCCGCTACGGCTTCGTGCTCAAGGTGACCGACGAGAAGGGGCTCAGCCGCAGTGCGACCCACGAGATCCTGATCAAGGGCAGCGGCGGCACCACGCCGCCCGATGGCAACCCGCCCTACAAAGCAGGTACGGCCTACAAGGCCGGTGACAAGGTGAGCAATCTGGGGGGCAACTACCAGTGCAAGCCGCACCCCTACACCGGCTGGTGCGCGGGCGCTGCCTGGGCCTATGAGCCCGGCAAGGGCACGGCCTGGGGGGATGCCTGGATCAAGCTGTGACGTCTGTATTCGTTCAATAAAAAAGGCCCGTCAGGGCCTTTTTTCATGGGAGGACGCGCCATCAGAGCGGCTTTTGCCACAGGCTCAGCAGCAGATCCTGTTCCAGCTCGTCCGGTCCCTGCTGGGTAAAGGCGTGGCGCTGTTCACCGCTGGCGCGCCAGCCAAGGCGGCTGGTTTCCAGGATGAAGCTGCGCAGGGACTGATCCATGGTCATGGCGAACTGGCAACGTTCCTGGCCCAGTGGGGTGAGACCGCCGAGGGTGGGCCAGCTGAGGGGGTGTTCCATGCTCACAGGGTTGAGGCTGACCCTCAACTGCCACTGGTGGCGCGGGCCCGGTTGCAGGTAGAGCAGATAACCGCCCGGTGCCAGCCAGCTGACCAGCTGCTCTGTCTTGACCTTGAGGTCGTTGACCAGCAGCACCTGGGCCGTACCCGGCAGGATAGGGGCGCGGGCCGGATCGGCGATGACGAACTGAGCGTCCGGCTGTGCCTTGTTGGCGGCGAAGATGGTGTTCTTGGCGATGTCGACGCCAGCAAATTGCCAACCCGGCAGGCGCTCGGCCAGGGCGCGGCAGTAGTAGCCTTCGCCGCAACCCAGGTGGATCAGCTCGCGGGGGCCGAGCGGGGCGAGCAGGGCCGCCATGGCATCCACCAGCGGCGCCTGGTGACCCTGTTCCAGGAAGTTGCGCTTGGCGCGCATCAGGGCGCGGCTGTCACTGTCCTTGGGGTTCTTCTTGCCGGGAATGAGATCCAGATAGCCTTCCGGAGCCGGATCGAAATGGTGCTTGTTGTCGCAATAGACCCCGCGGGATGCTTCGTGAAGATGCAGGGGACTGCGGCAAAGGGGACATTGAAGATGCATACACACTCGCTTGGTTGAGGCCGGGGAAGGGCGTGCAGGATTATAGGGGAGACGATCAGAAAAGGCTGCCGTGGCAGCCTTTTTTATCCAACGGCCCTGTGCTGAGCCGTCAGGGAACCCTGTCAGCGGGTGCCAAACACCACTATGGTCTTGCCGTGGGCGGAGATCAGCTCCTGCTCTTCGAGCATCTTGAGGATCCGGCCTACGGTTTCGCGGGAGCAGCCAACGATCTGGCCTATCTCCTGACGGGTGATCTTGATCTGCATGCCATCCGGGTGGGTCATGGCATCCGGCTGTTTGGCCAGATTGAGCAGGGTCTGGGCGATCCGGCCGGTGACGTCCAGGAAGGCCAGGTTGCCGACTTTCTGACTGGTGTGCTGCAGTCGAGTCGCCATCTGACCGGAGAGACGCATCAGGATTTCCGGATTGACCTGGATCAGCTGACGGAACTTCTTGTAGGAGATCTCGGCTACTTCACAGGAGCCCTTGGCGCGAACCCAGGCGGAACGCTCCGGATTCTCGCTCTCCTCGAACATGCCCATCTCGCCCAGGAAGTCGCCCTGGTTCAGATAGGAGAGGATCATCTCCTTGCCTTCATCGTCCTTGATCAAGACGGCCACAGTGCCCTTGACGATGTAGTAGAGGGTTTCCGCTTTCTCACCCGCATGGATCAGGGTGCTCTTGGCGGGATACTTATGAATGTGGCAGTGCGACAAGAACCATTCCAGGGTGGGATCGCTTTGCGGTTTGCCAATGACCATGAGAATTCCTCTGTAGTGTCTTTTTATGGACTCGTGCGTCCGGGCAAGCTGCCAACCTTGCCATTCCTTGTATTAGTCGCAGTAGGATAAGAGCCTTTGTCTGTGCTGACAAGGCTTTGAGGGCTTTTGCCAGATCCCCTTGTTGCCTGCTGCGCTATCCCGCCCATTTTAGGGAAGATGGCGGCATCAGATGTTGATTTTGATCTAGTTCGCCTGCAAGTTCGCGAAAATGGCTGACATGTGCCGCTATAGCTCCGTCTGGGGTATGCTATGTCAGTCAGATCTGTCGTCATATAAGAGGAAATGTGAGATGAAAGCCAAGGTCAGCTGGGTGGAAGGCATGAAGTTTGTCGGCGAGAGTGAGTCCGGTCATCAGGTGACCCTGGACGGCGCCAACCCCGGCGAAGGTGCCAGCCCGATGGAGATGATCCTGCTGGCGGTAGGCGGTTGCAGCTCGATCGACGTGGTCTCCATCCTGGAGAAGGCGCGTCAATCCGTGACCGCTTGCCATGTGGAGCTGGAAGGGCAGCGAGTGGAGTCGGTGCCGCGGGTATTCGAGAAGATCCACCTCAACTTCGTCGTGACCGGCAAGGGGCTGGCGGAGAAACAGGTGGCCCGCGCCGTGGATCTGTCGATGGAAAAGTACTGTTCCGTTTCCCTGATGTTGGAAAAAGCGGTAGAAATTACCCATAGTTATCAAATTCTTGAAGCCTGATAGCCGTGACTCTTCCGATTGAATAACACCATGACATAAGGAAAGTGCAATGAAAAACATGATCGTGTTACTTCCCCTGCTGGGGCTGGCGGCCTGCAGCATGCCGCAACCGACCCAGTACCAGTACAGCCAGTACCAGTGCGGGGAAGAGTTGTTGGCCGTGACCTATGATGCCCAGGCCGACATGGTGCAGTTCCCCTATGCCGGCGTGTATCACAAGCTGGGCCGGGTGGAAGCGGAATCCGGTGCCAAGTATTCCGACGGTGTCACCACCTTCTGGAATCAGGAGAAGCAGGCCCTCCTCACGCAAAAAGGGGTGACCCTGCTGACCTGTCAGCGCAAGTGATCGTCATGGTGTGATCGCAACGGCCTGCTCGCGCAGGCCGTTTTGTTTTATGGGGAAGGGCGCTGTATCAGCGGGTCGGCAGGGCGTTCAGCATCTGGCTGGCCAGTTGCTGGCTCAGCTGGCGGCGTGACGCCTCCGGGATGGCCACGTCGCTGGCGAGTGAGATGGCGCTGCTCCACACCGCCTGCTGGGTGCGCCGGTCGAGCAGCACTATGGCCAGGGTACCCTTACGATCGCCGGCCTTGGCCTGCAGCCCGGGCGTCATGCCGAGGCGGGCGAAGATCTCGCCATCGCTCAGATCCTTGCTGCCCGCGACGCCGATGGCGACCCAGACATCGGCCTCGGCGAGCGGCACGCTCTGCCAGCCCTTGCTGCCCAGCTCCTGGTTGACCGCCTGCTGCACCGGCTCCAGCCAGCCCTCGGCACTGTCACCCGCATACTGGAACTGCTCGGCCAGCGCGTAGCGCGGCGTCGCCCCAAACGGCCAGCTGGCCGCCGGTCGTACCACCATGGTGCCCGACTCGACGGTCGGGGCGGCGGGGCCGCTGCTGCAACCGCCCAGCAGGGCGGCCAATACCACAGAGAGAAACGCTAACCGCATCATAAACTCCTTGGCTCAGGTGATCTTGCCGGTTTCGAGCAACTGCTGGATCAGCGGGCGCAGGATCAGCTCCATCGCGAAGCCCATCTTGCCACCCGGGACCACTATGGTGTTCATCCGTGACATGAAGGCGCCATCTATCATCGACAGCAGGTAGGGGAAGTCCACCTGCTTGATGCCACGAAACCGTATCACCAGCATACTCTCGTCCAGACTCGGGATCACCTTGGCACTGAAGGGGTTCGAGGTATCCACGGTCGGCACCCGCTGGAAGTTGATGTGGGTGCGGGAAAACTGCGGTGTGATGAAGTTGATGTAGTCGTCCATGGAGCGGACGATCGAATCGGTCACCGCCTCGCGTGAGTGACCGCGCTCCGAGGTGTCGCGAATGAGCTTCTGGATCCACTCCAGGTTGACGATGGGTACCACGCCGATGAGAAAGTCCACGTGGCGGGCCACGTTGTGATCCTCGGTGACCACGCCGCCGTGCAGCCCCTCATAGAACAGCAGGTCTGTGTCGGCTGACAGGTTTTGCCAGGGGGTGAAGGTGCCCGGCATCTGGTTGAAGGGCACCGCCTCGTCGAAGCTGTGCAGGTAGCGCCGATACTGGCCGCTGCCGTTCTGGCCGTACTCCTGAAAGAAGCTCTCCAGCAGGCCGAAGTCGTTGGCCTCGGGGCCGAAATAGCTGATGTGGCGCCCCTGTTCGCGCGCCTTTCGGATCGCCACGTCCATTTCCGGTCGGGTGTAGCGATGAAAACTGTCCCCTTCCACCACCGCCGCTTTGTACCCCAGCTGATGAAACATGGAGCGAAAGGCGTTGGTGGAGGTGGAGGTGCCGGCACCGGACGAACCGGTAACCGCAATGATGGGATGCTTGGCCGACATAGAATTATCTCTTCCTTGGGAGTTCCGTTATAAAGGCATGTTCCGAGTGCGGTCAAGTGCGCCGCTTGTCGGTACTCTCTTGCAACAGGCAGCCTGGCGTGACACTTGTTATCGGGTACTCAGTGATGAAGGGGGAGTCGCGCCACAAAAAAAGGGCTGACGATGCAGCCCTTATTGAGATGGCGCAGACGCGCCGTCGTTTCGTGTAGCCAGGGCTAGCTGGCGCCTTGCTTGCTCACCGGCTTTATCCCCACCAGCACGGCCCCCAGCAGGATGAAGATCACCCCTACCGCCTTGCCCGGCTCCAGCGATTCGGCAAAGCTCGGTATGCTGACCGCCAGCAGATAGACCAGCGCATAGCTGGTGCTGAGCAGGGGATAGGCGATGTTGAGCGGGGTGGAGTGCAGCGCCGCCAGCCAGCAGAGCAGCGACAGGGCGTAGCAACCCACCCCGGCGAGGATGACCAGCAGCGGCAGCGGATGGGCCAGCATGACGGCGAGATCCGCCTGCCAGGCGGGCAACTGGATCACCCCCCACTTCATGCCGAGCTGGGCCAGGGTCACCAGCAGTATGCTGCCGAGCACATAGAGATAGCCCTTGAGCGCGGGCTTCCCCGTCACCTCAGGTGCTTTGCCAACCCCACTCATAGCAAGCCTCCCAGCAAGAGGGCGCCAATGATGATGGCGCCAGCCCCCAGCCAGTTGTGATAGGTGATCTGCTCGTGAAAGAACAGCCGCGAGCCTATCAGCACCAGCACCAGATTGATGCTGAGCATGGGGTAGGCCATGCTCAGCGGCAGCCGCTGCAACAGGTAGATCCAGAGCAGCATGCCGCTGCCGAGGGCCGCCACGCTGGCGATGAGCCAGGGTGACAACAGCTTCTGCCAGTGGCTGCAGGGCTGACGCTGCCAGCTGATGACCGCCTGCTTTTGCAGCATCTGACCGCCGCAGGTCAGCAGGCACACCAGCAGCAGCAGCAGTATGTCCATCACTGGACCCCGTGGTAGATCAGCAGGGTCAGCCGATGACTCACGATCGTCTCGTCAGCGGGGGGAACTGGGCCCGTGTTGCCGTCCCGATCCGTCTTCATCAACAGGGCCACCTGACCTTTCTTGCGCGCCTCTGCCAGCAAGGCAGGGAAGTCGGCGCGCGCCACGTAGCGCCCCTCGGCATCCGGGTAGCCGAGACCGTAATGCACCTCGCCCTTGCTGTCGAACAGGGTGATCTCGCTGCGCCGGGTTTCCCAGGCGAGGGAGGAAGCCAGCCCCACATCGTTGGCCAGCAGGGTGCCGGACTGCATCAGCACGGCCTGGTTGGCCTCGATGAAGCGCTCCGGCAGCTTGGAGTCGATCAGGGATTGCGGCAGCGCCCAGGGCAGGCCTATGGCCAGCACCATGGGGCAGAGCGCGCTCAGGGTCCAGCGGCGGCTGACATCCTTCAACTGGATGAAACCGAGCAGGGCCCAGCCGGCAAAGATGACCATGGCCACCGCCAGCGCCCCATGATCCTCTTCGCCGTAGACGGCGTGGCTGGGGGAGAAGGCCAGCACGGCGAGCACCGCCAGGCAGATGAGGCCGAACAGGCCGTTCAGCCAGGCATTGACCCTGAAAGCTCGCTCTTTACCTTCCTTGAGCAGGTCGACGGCGCTGGCGGCCATCAGCATGGCCAGCGGGGCGAAGCAGGGCAGTATGTAGGTGAGCAGCTTGCCCTTGGCGATGCTGAAGAAGAGGAACGGCAAGATGACCCAGGCCAGCAGATAGAGGGTCTCCGGGCTTATCTTGCGATTCTGCCAGCCCTTGCGCAGAGCACCGGGCAGCAGGCCGAGCCAGGGCAGGGTGCCGAGGAGCCCCATGGGCAGGTAGTACCAGAACGGCGCCTTGTGCTGGGCGTTGTCCGCCGCGAAGCGCTGTATGTGTTCAATCCAGAAGAAGTAGTGCCAGTAGTCGGGCTCGCGCAGGTGCACGGCGATGGCCCAGGGGGCGGTCAGCAGGACAGCGCTTAGTATGGCCAGCGGCCCGAAGCGCACCAGCTCGAGCAGACGGCGCTGATAGAGGACGTAGGGCACTATGACGATGACGGGCACCGCCAGGGCGATGAAGCCCTTGGTGAGAAAGCCCATGCCGCAGGCGAGGCCGAACAGCAGGTAGCCACCGATCCGGCTGCGCAGCGATCCCTCCTTGCGGATGATGTAGAAGCTGACCATGGCCGCGTTGAGCCAGAGGGTGACCATGGCATCGAGCACGCTGTAGGTGCCTATGCCGTAGACGATCAACAGCGACAGATAGATGAGGCTGGCGAGGAAGGCCTTGCGCCGGCACTGCCACAGCTGCAGCGCGAACCAGAAGATCAGCACGGCGCTCAGGCCGGTGGCGGCGGCCGAGGCGAAACGCACGGCGAAGTTGGTGTCACCGAACAGCTGCTGGCTGATGCTGTTGAACCAGTAGCCGGCGATGGGCTTCTCGAAGTAGCGCAAGCCCAGGAAGTGGGGCACGACCCAGTCTCCTGTGCTCACCATCTCCCGGCTTATCTCGGCGTAGCGGTTCTCGTCGGGGCTCCATAGCGGCCGCTGGTCGAGCGGCAGCAGGTAAAAGAAGAGAAAGAACAGGGGCAGTGCCCACTTGGTCAACGTCATGACATCCTCTGTAGCATTGTGTGGTGAGCGCAATGGTTCATCATGCCGCCCTCAGGGGCCCGATGTGCTGCGTCATGGTTCATCCTGCCACTGTCTGGTGGCCTGACTTGTTGTGTCTGGTCTATGCGTCGGCCTTGCAGCCAAGCCAGCCCTCTCGCCCTGGCAGGGTGCCGCGTACCAGTCGCCCGGCGCCCAGCTGAGCGGGGTCGGATGGTAACAGATCCCCCAGCGGAACAAAGCGGATGCCGCGCGCCCTGGCTTCGCTCAGCAGGGCATCGAACTGCTCCGCCATGACGATCCCTTCCACCTCGGCGTGAATGGTGTAGACGTGAGGCGCCACCTGCGGCGGTGTACAGAGCTTGCCCAGGATGAAAGCGTTGAACTGCGACGCCGTCACCTCGGGGCCGACCACTTCATCGAAGGTGGGCAGATTGACCGGGATCTGCGGCGTACCGAGCCGCCCATCCTGCAGCAGGGGCCGAAACAGGCCGCTGCCGCGACAGTCGCTGTTGTAGCGAAAGCCGAAATGTTCCTTGGCCTGGGTGGTGAGCGGGTCTGCCCGCCAGCCGGCGGCGGCGGAGCAGTCCACCTCCCGTCCCAGGATCTGGTTGAGTGCATCCACCCCGAGCCGGGTCTGGCGGATCAGTTCGGCCTCGCCCCAGCGTCCTGTGTTGGCCTGCCAGCCGTGGTGATCCCAGGCGTGCAGCCCCACCTCGTGGCGGGCGCTGTCGGTGTCGCGCATCAGGGAGCCCAGCTGTTTGCTGATGGACTTGCCGGGCCAGGCGGTGCCGGCCAGCAGTATGTCCAGCCCATAGAGGGATGCTGCGTTGGAGCGCAGCATCTTCAGCAAAAAGCGGGGTTTGAGCAGGCGCCACAGGTGGCGCCCCATGTTGTCGGGGCCGACCGAGAAGAAGAAGCTGGCCTTGACCTGATGCTTGTCGAGCAGTTGCAGCAAGCGGGGAACCCCGTCACGGGTCCCCCTGAAGGTATCAACGTCGATCCGCAGACCCACATCAATCATGCTCGACTCCCGTGGTGACCGCCCCTTGCAGGAAGAAGTCCAGGGTCTTGCCTATGGTCTCTTCCATTTCGATGGTCGGTTCCCAGTCGATCAGGCGGCGGGCATTCTTGATGCTCGGACGACGGTGGGAGACATCCTGATAGCCATCGCCGTAGAAGGACTTGCTCTCCACCATCTTGAAGCCGGCAAACGGCGGGAAGTGGTGGCGCAGCGGGTGTGCCTCGAACTTGGTGAGCAGCACCTCGGCCATCTGCTGGATGCTGGCCTCGTTGTCCGGGCTGCCGATGTTGATGATCTGGCCATCACAGCGGTTGCCCTTGTTCTCTATGATGCGGAACAGGGCCTCGATGCCGTCCTCTATGTCGGTGAAGCAGCGCTTCTGGGCGCCGCCATCCACCAGCTGGATCGGGGTGCCGTCCACCAGGTTCAGGATCAGCTGGGTGATGGCGCGGGAGCTGCCGATGCGGGCGGAGTCCAGGCTGTCGAGGCGCGGGCCCATCCAGTTGAAGGGACGGAACAGCGTGAAGCTGAGCCCCTCTTTCTTGCCATAGGCCCAGATCACCCGATCCAGCAGCTGCTTGGAGACGGAGTAGATCCAGCGCTGCTTGTTGATGGGGCCGACGATGAGACGGGATTCGTCTTCATCGAAGCTGTGATCGTCGCACATCCCGTACACCTCGGAGGTGGAGGGGAATATGATGCGCTTGTTGTACTTCACGCAGTAGCGAACGATCTTGAGGTTCTCTTCAAAATCGAGCTCGAACACGCGCAGCGGGTTGCGGGTGTATTCGATGGGGGTGGCGATGGCCACCAGCGGCAGGATCACGTCGCACTTCTTGATGTGATACTCGATCCACTCGGTGTGGATGCTGATGTCCCCTTCCACGAAATGGAAGTTGGGGTGGCCGATGAAGCGCTCCAGTGCGCTGGCGCCTATATCCAGCCCATAGACCTCGTAACGGCCATCCTTGAGCAGGCGCTCGGTCAGGTGGTTGCCGATGAAGCCGTTGACCCCGAGGATCAGCACCCGGGTCAGGCGCTCCTTGCGCAGGGCATTGCTGGCCTTGGGGCCGAGCCGCATGCCGGCCACCAGACCCAGTTCACGGGCGAGCTGGGCGCCACGCACATAGAGGCCGCCTTCCGCCTGGCCGGCCACGATTTCCAGCACCCCTTCACCGCAGGCGATGCGCAGCGGATCCTGGCTGAGGATGGTGCCGGGCAGCTTGTCGCTGGTCTGCTCGAGATGATTTGCCTTCCACACCGTCAGTTTGCGATCGCCGGCGAAGCTGAAGGCGCCCGGATAGGGCTGGGTGACGGCGCGCACCAGGTTGTAGAGCGCCCGTGCCGGGTTATCCCAGTGCAGCTCGCCATCGGCCGGAGTGCGGCGGCCATAGTAGCTGGCCTTGCTCTCATCCTGCGGGGTGAGCGAGATGTCGCCGGCGCGCAGTTTCGGCAGCTCGGCCTCCAGCAAGGTCCTGGCGGCGAGACGCACCTTGCCGTGCAGGGTCAGCGCAGTGTCGGCGTCTTTTATCTCGACGGCCTGCTGGGCGACGATGGCGCCGGCATCGGGCCGTGCCGTCATCTGGTGCAGCGTGATGCCGGTTTCGGTCTCGCCGTTGACCAGACACCAGTTGATGGGCGCGCGGCCGCGGTAGGCGGGCAGCAGGGAGCCGTGCAGGTTGAAGGCACCGACGGTCGGAATGTCCAGGATCGCCTGCTTGAGCATGTTGCGATAGTAGAAGGAGAAGAGGGCCTGGGGCGCCAGCTCCTTGATGCGCTCGACCCAGAGCGGATGGTTGACATCCTCGGGGGAGTAGACCGGCAGATCGTGCTCGGCGCAGAGCTGGGCGACCGAGCCGAAGAAGCGGTTCTCGCCGGGATCGTCGGCGTGGGTGAAGACGGCCTGGATCTCGTAGCCTGCCTCGAGCAGGGCCTCGATACCGGTACAACCGATATCGTGATAAGCAAAGACGACAACTTTCATTATTCAGCTTCCTGTTGCGAAGGAGTGGAGGCGCTGCGCACGACCTGATGGATGAAGTAGCGGGGACGGGCGCGCACGTCTGTGTACATGCGGCCTATGTATTCCCCCAGCAGCCCCATGCCCAGCAGCTGTACGCCGACGAAGGTGAAGAGAATGGCAAAGAGCGTGAAGACGCCATCGGCGGCCCAGTCTGCGCCCATCACGAAGCGCATCAGGATCAGCAGGATGGAGAAGGTGAAACCTATGCCCGCCACCACGCTGCCGACTATGCTGAGCAGCCGCAGGGGGGTGGTTGTCATGCAGGTGACCAGGTCATACATCAGGTTGATGAGGTGCATCAGGCCGTATTTGGATTCCCCGTGGGCCCGCTCGGCATGGCCGACTTCCAGTTCTATGGTGCGACGGGCGAAGCTGTTGGCCAGGATGGGGATGAAGGTGCTGCGCTCCTGGCAGCAGAGCATGGCGTCTATGATGTGGCGGCGGTAGGCCCGCAGCATGCAGCCGTAGTCGCTCATGTGCACGCCGGTGGCTCTTTGCACCGATTTGTTGATGAGGCGGGAGGCGGTCTTGCGGAACCAGGAGTCCTGGCGGTTGCGACGCACCGTCCCCACCACGTCATAACCCTGCATGGCGGCCTCCACCAGACGGGGGATTTCCTCCGGCGGGTTCTGCAGATCCGCATCCAGGGTGATCACCAGATCCCCCTTGGCGGTCTCGAAGCCGGCCATGATGGCGGCATGCTGGCCATAGTTGCGATTGAGCAGCACCCCGACCAGCTTGCTGCCGTCTTTGGCGGCGGCCTCGCTGATGATTTCGGTGGAGCCGTCGTGGCTGCCGTCATCGATGAGGATCACCTCGTAATCCTGGGGCAGGAGTTCGCAGGCGGCCGTGACCCGGCTCAGCAGCACGGGCAGGCTGGCCTCCTCGTTGTAGACGGGGATGATCACCGAAACCAGCTTGATGTCTGTGTTGTTCACGTGTCGTTACTCCAATATGTCGATGAGTGCCGCGACCACACGGTCAACGTCGGCCAGCGTCATGTCCGGGAAGAGTGGCAGGGTGCACAGGCGCGATGAGTTCCATTCGGTATGAGGCAGGCTGAGCGTCGGGTAGCGCTCGCGGTAGTATTTCTGGGTATGGGCGGCCCTAAAGTGCAGCCCTGTGCCTATGCCGCGCTCCTGCAGCGCCTGCATCAGCCGATCCCGGTCCAGACCACAGCGCTCGGGGTCGACCCGCACCATGAACAGGTGCCAGGCGTGCAGATGGGAATAGGCGGGCACGGCGAGCGGCATCAGCGGCAGGCCGGCCAGTTTTTCCTGATAGCGGGCCACCAGCTCGGCCCGCCTGGCATTGAGCTCGGGCAGGCGCGCCAGCTGCACCAGGGCGATGGCTGCGTTGATGTCGGCCAGGTTGTACTTGAAGCCCGGGGTGATCACTTCCGCCTGCGGCTTGCGGCCCAGGCTCATGCGATCGAAGGCATCCACCCCCAGCCCGTGAAACTTCAGCATGCGGGCCTTGTCCGCCAATTCCTTGTCATCGGTCACCAGCATGCCCCCTTCGGCGCAGGTCAGGTTCTTGATGGCATGGAAGGAGAAGATGGCGGTGCCGGTGGCGCCAATCCAGCGCTCCCGGTAGCGGGTGCCGACCGCGTGGGCCGCATCTTCGATGACGGGGATGCCGTGCTGGCGTGCCAGGTCGAGGATAGGGTCCAGATCGACGGGGCACCGGCGTAGTGGACCGGTATGATGGCTTTGGTCCTGGCGGTGATGAGCGGCGCTATCAGCTCGGCGCTGGTCATCAGCGTGTCCCTGTCCACGTCGACGAAGACGGGCTCGGCGCCGAGCAGGGTGATGATGTTGATGGTGGAGACCCAGGTCTGGGAGGGGGTGATCACCTCATCCCCCGGGCCTATCCCCAGCGCCATCAGGGTGACGTGCATGCCGGCGGTGGCAGAGCAGAGCGCGATCGCATGCTGGCAGCCGAATGTGTCACAGAATTGCTGCTCCAGCTCGTGATTCTTCGGGCCGGTAGTGATCCAGCCCGATTTCAGCACCTCACAGACAGCACTTATCTCGGCATCGCCGATGGCGGGCCTCGAAAATGGCAGAAAAATCTTGCATAAGCGATCCAACAATGAATATTAATCAGTGCCCAGCAGGCGGGGCAGCCCTAAAAATGATGCTCA